>LR743504.1:3350449-4790674 GCA_902712845.1 Methylobacterium bullatum | reverse complement strand
CATCGCTCTCCTCGCGCCGAGGGCGGAAGCCGCCGCCCGGAACGTACGCACACTGGACTGACTTCACGCCCCGCAAGGAATTCGCGGAACCCATAGAGATCCGGCGGAGTCAACACCTCCACCGCAGGCTTTTGCCGATGAGAAGACCCTATCAACAATAAGCTACGGTTCTCCTAACAACGGGGGTTGCGGGGAAAGCAGTATGGGGTGCCCTCAGAGTCTCGCTGATCCGCACCGAGTCCTGAGCCGCCCGAAACCTTGCGGACGATTCGGATAGGTTTGAATTAAGTGTGAATTTTCCCGCTTTTGGCGAGAGATCATTAATCTACACAGCCCTTCTAGACTCCGCAACACGGCAGATTCGCAAGTAGGGTTAACGGTTCGACTCGGATTGGAGCGACCAACAGCCCACCGGACAGTGAGGGATGGCAGCCACCCGCGACGAAACATCCGGCGAGCTCGCACGGCGGAAGCACGGGACAGAGGCGGGAAAACACGGCCTGAAACGAAAGAAGCCCGGCACTGAGGCCGGGCTTCTTTCGCGTCATCCAAGGAAGGAAGGGATCAAGCTGCGAGAGCCTTGACCCGCGCCGCGAGGCGCGAAACCTTCCGGGAGGCGTTGTTCTTATGAACGATACCGTGCTGTGCGGCCCGCATGATCTCGGGCTCGGCTGCCCGCAGGGCGGTCAGCGCAACGGACTGGTCGCCGCCGGAAATCGCCTCTTCGACCTTGCGGAGGAAGGTACGCATACGGCTGCGGCGCGAGCGGTTCACAGCGGTCCGCTTCGCGATCTTGCGGGTCATTTTCTTGGCCGACACGGTGTTGGCCATGGGGCATCCTCGTTCATGTAGGGCGATGCCGACGAGCCCGCGGGCTTGGTGTGTCGGTCTACGCGCGAAGGTTGTTCGGGCAATGGCGAAGCCGACGGGCTGCGTGAGTGCGGCCTGTCGGCGAAGCGCGCTCTATAGACACGCCCCGGCATTCCGTCAACGCGACAGGCGCGAATGTCCGTACCGCCGATGCTGCCGAACCCTCGGTCGGGCCATCGACATTCCGCACTGAATGACGCCGGTCGAACAAATCAATCGCTTGGCAGCAAGTATTGTATCGGACTACGAACAGGTTATCCGCAACCTCGACAGTTGAACGGTGCACCCCGACACAGCCTTCTCGTTCACGGCACGATCATCGGGCGACTGTCTTTTTTCGCTCGACGATGAGACGACGTTTGACCGGGACCGGGCTTCGGAGAAAGTGGCCTTCCACGATTCGCACGCGAAACGGAATAGATGACCTCCGACATCACACTTTATCACTCACCCAACACGCGCTCATCTGGCGTCCGAATCCTGCTGGACGAGCTCCAGGTGCCCTATCGCCTGCACGTCCTCAATATGAGGGCGGGTGAGCATCGCGAGGCCGCCTATCTGGCGATCAATCCCCTGGGGAAGGTCCCCGCCATCCGGCACGGGGATGCGGTCATCACCGAGCAGGCCGCGATCTATCTCTATCTCGCCGACGAGTTCGCCGAGAAGGGCCTCGCGCCGCCGGTCGGGGACCCGCTGCGCGGTCCCTATCTTCGCTGGATGATCCTGTACGGATCGTGCTTCGAGCCGGCGGTGATCGACCGCGCTCTCGAAAGGGAGCCTGGCCCTATGGCGATGTCCCCCTATGGCAGCTTCGACGCGGTTCTCGACAGCATCGTCGCGGGCCTGTCGAAGGGGCCGTATCTTCTGGGCGAGCGTTTCAGCGCCGCCGACATCCTTTGGGGTGCCGCACTCGGCTGGATGACCGCCTTCAAACTCGTCCCAGAGGAACCCGTGATCGTCGCCTACGTGGCCCGGATCAAGGATCGCCCCTCCTTCCGCAAGATCACGGCCGAAGAATCCGCCCTGTCGGCCAAGCAGCAGGAAGCGGACTGATCGCCGTTCGCCACCCACCATGCCCATCGGAATCATGAGAAGGAGCGACAGACATGCGGATGATCTTCGTCAATCTGCCGGTGAAGGATCTCGAAGCCTCAAAGACCTTCTTCGGCGCCCTGGGCTTCACGTTCAACCCGGCCTTCACCGATGAGAATGCGGCCTGCATGGTGGTGTCGGACAGCATTTTCGTGATGCTGCTGACGGAAGCACGCTTTCGTGACTTCATCACCGGCGACATCTGCGATGCATCGAAGGCCACCGAAGTGCTGACCTGCCTCTCCTGCGAATCGCGTCAGGAGGTCGACGATACTCTGGCAAAGGCGCTGGCGGCCGGGGCCAAGCCTTGGAAGCCGAACATGGATTACGGCTTCATGTATGGCTGCTCGTTCCAGGATACGGACGGCCACGTCTGGGAGCTGATGCATATGGATCCGGCAGCCATTCCGCCGCAATCCTGAGACGTGCATCTGGCCGCCGGGCTCAGCCCGGCGGTATCGCCGTGCCGGTGGAGCGCGTCATCAGCGTCGAGGGAAGCGATGAGGGGGCGAGGGCCGCCACGAGATGCATGCCGATGACGGGCGCGAAGACCAGCGTCATCATCACGAGAAGGATCAACGCCACGCTATTGTCGCGTGAGGGCGAAGCGGCGCGCGAGCGGGCACGGCGGAAAGCAAGGGTCTGAAAGGTCATGGGCTCACCTCGTTCGACCGGCCGTCAGGACCGATCGCGGGTGAACCCGATCAAGCGATCAGGCGCTCAACACGCTGTCGGCCGAAGTCGGCGCGGTCCATCGACTACTGTCGCTGGGCATTGGGTTCGAAAGTTCCTGTGATCCACCGAGCCGAGCATTTGCCGGGCAACGGCGGTTGCGCCCACATGATGCGGTGCGAAGGGTTCGTCAAGCCTTAACGTGGCGTCTGCGGGATTGATCCGCATCACGATGCAAGCCGCGCGGCGAAGCGCTCCACCAGTCGTCGCCCAACCTCGTCCTTGTCGAGGGTCGGCCATGTCTCCAGACCACCCTCCCGGTCGAGCAGATGGATGGTATTGGCGGTGCCACCCATGACACCGCCCTCGGCGGAGACATCGTTGGCGACGAGCAGATCGCAGCCCTTGCGGGCGATCTTCGCTCGGGCATGAGCGATCACCGAATCGGTTTCGGCGGCAAAGCCGACCACCAGCGTCGGGCGTCCTTCACTGCGCTGGGCGATGGTGGCGAGTATGTCCGGATTCTCGACAAGCGAGAGGGGAGGCACGGCCGCCCCGTCCTTCTTGATCTTGGACGCGTGATCCTGCGCCGGGCGCCAGTCCCCCACCGCCGCAGCGAAGATGGCGAGATCGGCGGGGAGGGCGGCCTCAACCGCCGCCAGCATCTCCCGTGCGGTCTCCACGCGCACCATCGTGACGCCCTTCGGATCGGCGATGGCCACGGGACCGGAGATCAGCGTGACCTCCGCGCCCGCTTCTGCGGCGGCGGCGGCGATGGCATGGCCCTGCCGCCCGGACGAGCGGTTGGCGATGTAGCGCACGGGGTCGATCGGTTCATGCGTCGGGCCGGACGTCACAAGAACGCGCCTGCCCGCGAGAGGCTTCTGCGGCGAACGACCGGCCAGAAATCCAAATCCCCCGGTCGCCGCAGAGGATGCCCTCGAGACTTCACCGAGCATGGCCTCGACCGCGTCGGCGATC
The DNA here is from genome assembly GCA_902712845.1 of Methylobacterium bullatum. NCBI lineage: Bacteria > Pseudomonadati > Pseudomonadota > Alphaproteobacteria > Hyphomicrobiales > Methylobacteriaceae > Methylobacterium > Methylobacterium bullatum. The sequence goes on along the minus strand of LR743504.1, from coordinate 4,787,059 downwards.
TCCACAGGCTCCGCGAGTCGGCCCGGCCCGAACTCAGCTTCGGCCATGGCGCCGTCATTGGGGCCGACCACCCGGACACCGTCGCCCTTCAGGGTCGCAAGGTTCCGACGCGTCGCCGGATGCTGCCACATCCGGACATTCATCGCCGGAGCGATCAGGATCGGCAGGGTCGTCGCAAGAAGAACCGTGGAGGCGAGATCCGAGGCGTCGCCGCTCGCCATCCGCGCCATCAGGTTCGCCGTGGCGGGCGCGACCACGATGGCGTCGGCATCGCGCGCCAGCTTGATATGGCCGATATCGGCTTCCTCCGCCCGGTCGAACAGGTCGGTATGGGCGCGCTCTCCGGCGAGGGCGGCGGCGGCGAGGGGGGTGACGAATTCCTGTGCGCCCGCCGTGAGCAGCGGACGCACCCACGCCCCGCGCTCGCGGAGACGACGGATCAGGTCCAGCGACTTGTAGGCGGCGATACCGCCACCGATGACGAGCAGGATGCGTCGGTTCTGGAGGGGGAGGGTCATGATGGAGGGCTACTCCCGCTCTTCGTGATCGTCCACAACGAACCGAAATCGCATTGCGGTCGCGAACAGCGGTGTCCGCGCCGTCCCGTTCGCCCGGCCCCTACCGGAACGCCATCACCAGCGCTCCCGCCGCGATGGCCCAGAGCGCCGCCGTGGACCAGAGCGCCCTGCGACGCTCCTTGCGGGCGATGCTCTCCAACGCCTTGCGGTCGCCGGTCCCGCTCTCGTCGAGACGCACGAGGATCCGGCGCAGGCGCTGGGCGAGATCGGGCAGGTCGGTGACGACATCGGACAGAGTCAGGGCCGCACGTCCCGCACCCTCAATTCGCCCGAGAGGTCCGAGATTACGCGCGATCCACGAGCGAACCACCGGCTCCGCCCCGGTCCACATGTCGAGCTGCGGGTCCAGGGAACGGGCGACGCCCTCCACCACCACCATGGTCTTCTGCAGCATCACCAGTTCCGTGCGCGTGCTCATGTCGAACAGGGCAGTGATGTCGAAGAGCAGGGTCAGCACCTTGGCCATCGAGATCTCGTCGGCCCGTCGCTGGTGGATCGGCTCGCCGATGGCGCGGATGGCCTGGGCGAAATCCTCCACCGAATGGTGGGCCGGCACATAGCCCGCCTCGAAATGCACCTGCGCCACGCGCTTGTAGTCGCGCAGGATGAAGCCAAGCAGGATCTCCGCGAGGAAGCGCCGCTCCATGATCCCGAGCCGGCCCATGATGCCGAAATCCACTGCCACGAGCGTGCCGCTCGCATCGACGAACAGGTTTCCGGGATGCATGTCGGCGTGAAAGAAGCCGTCGCGGATCGCCTGCCGCAGGAACGACTGGATGACCGCGAGGCCGAGCGCCTTGGGGTCGTGGCCGGCGGCGACGATGGCGGCGCGATCATTGAGCCGGATGCCCTCGATCCACTCGCTCGACAGCACGTCCCGCGCGGTCAGCTCCCATTCGGGCTTCGGCACGCGGAAATCGGCATCGTCCTTGGTGTTCTGCGCCAGCTCGGACATGGCCGCGGCTTCGAGCCGGAAATCCATCTCCATCATCACCGAGCGGGCCAGGATCTCGACCACGTCGCGCGGACGCAGGCGCTCGGCCTTCGGCGACAGGGCATGGACCACGCGGGCCATGAACCGCATCACCTGAAGATCGCGCTGGAACCGCTCGCGCACGCCCGGCCGCATGATCTTCACAGCCAGCACCCGCTCGACGCCGTTCGCGTCGAGAATGTGGGCCTTGTGGACCTGGGCGATGGACGCGGCGGCCACGGGCTCGCTGAAGGACAGGAACAGTTCGCGGACCGGCTTGCCGAAGGCGGCCTCGACCACGCGGATCGCCTGCTCCTGTGGGAAGGGCGGAACCCGGTCCTGCAGCTTCTCGAGATCGAGGGCGGCATTCATGCCGACGATGTCAGGCCGCGTCGCCAGGAACTGGCCGAACTTGACGTAGGAGGGGCCGAGGCGGGTCAGAGCGCGCTGCAGCGGCCCCGCCCCGGCGCCGAGGCCCGGACGTTCCAGCATCCGCCCGAGCTTCAAGGCGAGGCGCAGATGCGGCGGCAACTCGGTGGGGTCGATGAACGACAGCCCGCCTTCGCGCGCCAGCACGAAGCCGACCCCGGCACCACGGATGAGATAGACGATGGCGCCTAGCATGAGAGGCTTTCGACGTGCGTGATCACGGCAGGACCAGCACTCGGCCCACCACTGAACCTCATCCTGAGGTGCCGACGCTCGGCGGCGGCCTCGAAGGAGGTTTCCAGAGGCCGCCCTGCGATCTGGAGGCCTCCTTCGAGGCCGCTATCGCGGCACCTCAGGATGAGGGAGCTGTGTAGGACCAGATCGGGCAGATCGATCCGTTCTGGTTTCACGAGATCTTCCAGCCGGAATGGATCGCCACGATCCCGCCGGACAGGGGCCGGTGGGTGACGTGTTTGAACCCGGCTTCCTCGATCATGCCGGCAAATCGACCGGGGGTCGGGAATTTACGGATGGATTCCACGAGGTACCGGTAGGAATCCGCGTCGCCGGCCACGCTCGCGCCCAAGCGAGGAATCACGTGGAACGAATAGGCGTCGTAGATCCGGTCGAGAACCGGCAGGTCGACCTTCGAGAATTCGAGGCACAAGAAGCGCCCGCCGGGCTTCAGGACGCGGCGCGCCTCGGCGAGGGCCAAGTCGATCCTGGGAACGTTCCGGATGCCGAACGCAATGGTGTAGGCATCGAACGCCTCGTTCGGTAGGGGGAGCGACTCGGCATTCGCGGTGACGAAATCGATCCGCCCGTCGTAGCGGCGGCTGGCCCGCTCGGCACCGACCCGCAGCATCGACTCGTTGATGTCGAGCACCGTGACATGGGTGTCGGGGCCACCCGCCTCCAGGCAGCGGAAGGCGATGTCGGCGGTGCCACCGGCCACGTCGAGATGGTGGAAAGGCCGGTTGCGCGGTGGCCGCAGCATCGAGATGAGATGCGACTTCCAGGCGCGGTGGAGCCCGCCCGACATCAGGTCGTTCATCAGGTCGTAGCGTTTCGCCACGGAGCGGAACACGTCGTCGACACGCCCCTGCTTCTCGTCGAGCGCAACCTGCTCGAACCCGAAATGCGTGCTGGTCTCGTCCTTCGAACGCTCGGCCGAACTCATGTCACCATCCTCTTGCGCGAGCGTCATAGCGAAAGCCGGCAAGGATCGCCATGTGCCGGGTTAGACAGGTGCATGACGATCGATGGCGGATGCCGGCCCTCGTCATGCCGGCGCCGTCCCCCGATCCAGAGCCTCGCCCCCCTCCATGCCAGAACTGCCCGAAGTCGAAACCGTCCGCCGCGGGCTTTCCCCCGCCATGGTAGGCGCACGATTCTCCCGCGTGACCCTGCGCCGGCCGAACCTGCGGTTTCCCTTCCCCGAACGCTTCGCACAGCGGCTCGAAGGCGCCACGGTGACCGATCTGGCGCGACGGGCGAAATACCTCACCGCCGGTCTCGACACCGGGGAGACGCTGATCCTGCATCTCGGCATGAGCGGGCGCTTCGACGTGGCCTTGCCGGACGGGAGAAACGTCTCCCCGGGAGATTTCTATCTCGAAGGAGCGCTCGGCAACGCCAAGCACGACCATGTGGTAATGGCGATGTCGAACGGCGCCACCGTCACTTACAACGACGCGCGCCGTTTCGGCTTCATGGATCTCGTGCCGACCCTGGACCTCGCCGGCTGCAAGCATTTCGCCGCGATGGGGATCGAGCCGCTGAGCGAAGCCATGAGCCCGGAGAGCCTGGCGCTGCTCTTCCGCAACAAGATTACACCGCTGAAGGCCGCTCTCCTCGATCAGCGGCTGATTGCCGGTCTCGGCAACATCTATGTCTGCGAAGCGCTTCACCGCGCCGGGCTGCATCCCGAATTGCCGGCGGGAATCCTGGCGAAAGACGATGGGCGGCCGACGACGAAAGCACGATTGCTCGCGCGAATGATCCGCGACGTACTCACCGAGGCCGTCGCCGCCGGCGGGTCCACCCTGCGCGACTACGCCCATACCGATGGCGGGTCGGGCTCGTTCCAGCATGCGTTCCGCGTCTACGACCGCACCGGCGAACCCTGCACGGCGAAAGGCTGCGGCGGCACCATAGCGCGGATCGTGCAATCGGGACGCTCGACCTTCTACTGTGTCACCTGCCAGCCTGCGAAGCCCGGCAAACCTGCTGTTCGCCGGGCCTGACTCGGTATTACCAGCCGCGACGCTCCTCTGGATCCGGCTTACGCCCCTGCGGGGTCAGCCCGTCGATGACGCCCGGTAGCGCCTGGGCAAGCTGTGACAGCAGATCGTCGCGGGAGAGGCCGGTGCGGCTCTGCAGCGTGTTCACCGTGTCCGAACCGAGGGCGTCCGCGAGCCGGTTCGGCTCGACGGGCTGGTTCTGTCCATGCCCGATCCAGGAACCGATGGCGTCGCCGAGACCGCCCCGCTGGAGCCGGTCGATCAACCCGTCGAACCCACCGAGATCGTCGCCCTGCTCCTGGTCGAGGCGGCTGTAAGGCCCCGCGCCGGAGAAATGACCCTGATCGCGAGAGCCCTGGTAGCCCTGGCCGCCGCCGGGTCCGTCGAGCATCCCCGACAGGTCGCTGAAATCGCCTTCCGGCGACGATCCGCGCGATCCGCCGCCATAGCCGCCACGGTCTCGGCCCTCATTGTACGGGTCCTGGTTGAAGCCGCCCTGGTCACCGTCGTCATAGGGCTCGGGCGGCCCGCGCCGGCCCTGCTCCATTTCCGGCTGGCCTCCCCGACCGCCGCCGAGGATGTCGCTCAACCCGCCGCCGCCCTTCTGCAGGAGCAGCATCAGTAAAGCCTGGACGATGGGCGACAGGGAGCCTCCGAGCGCGCCGCCACCTGACCCGCCGCCTTGCTGGTGGTCGCTGCCCCGCCCGCCTCCGAGGACGTTGCCGAGCACACCGCCGATGACCTGATCGAGCAATCCCATGGTGGTTCCTCCTGAGCAGCGAACCGTAACGGCGAATTCTATTCCCGGCGTCCGCCGGTCCCGGCGCGGTCGCGCGCGGGCAGATGATCGAGCGGGTTGGTCCGAGAGGTCTTTCCGTCACTCTCGGTCACAGCCGTCGAGGGGCGGATGGCGCTCGGCGGCTTCACGTCGCCGATGGGCTTCGAACCGGACGTCTCGCCCGATCGGGTTTCGGACGGCACATCGGCAGCCGTCGGCTGGTTGCGGCGATCGGAGATCGCCTGGGCGGGCGCGGTCTGCACCAGGAGGATGCCGGCAGCGAGGAGCAGGCTCGCCCGGATGAGAGGTTCCTTGCGCATGAGATTGCTCCGTCGGTTCGAGGCACAGGGGCGACCGGTCGAGGCCGCCGTCACATGCTTCTCCAAGCCCGAGCCTAGGCCGGGGGTTCCGACGCCGATGCGGGTTTCAGTCGCGCTTGCGCCCGCCGCCGCCCTTGTATTTCGGCTTCTGACCGCCGAGCCCCTGCGTCGAACGCGGCTTCGGCCGCTCGGCCCAGAGCGGCGCCTCGCCCCCCACGGGCAACTCCCGGTCGGTACCCGGGCCCATATTGTCGAGGCTCGGCTTCGAGATGCGGCTTCGCTTCGCGCCGTACTTGCCCGCGTCGCGCTCCACGTCACCCTGGCGCGCCATCGGGTCGTCGGACAGCAGGAGCTCCGTCGCCTGGAGTCGCTTCAGCTCGTCGCGCAGGCGCGCCGCTTCCTCAAAATCGAGATCGGCGGCGGCCGTGCGCATGCGCTTCTCGAGATCGGCCATGACGGCCTTGAAGTTGTGGCCGATCGTGGCCGCGTTCTTGGCCAGACCCGTATCGACCTGGACGTGATCGCCCTCGAAAACGCTGCTGAGAATATCGGAGATTCCGCGCTTCACGCTCTGCGGCGTGATGCCGTGCTCCTCATTATAGGCGAGTTGCTTCTGGCGGCGGCGCTCGGTCTCCGCCATGGCCCGTTCCATCGAGCCCGTGATGTTGTCCGCGTAGAGGATACAGCGCGCGTCGGCATTGCGGGCGGCGCGGCCGATGGTCTGGATCAGCGAGGTCTCGGAGCGCAGGAAGCCTTCCTTGTCGGCGTCGAGGATCGCCACGAGGGCGCATTCCGGGATGTCGAGGCCCTCGCGCAGCAGGTTGATGCCGATGAGCACGTCGAAGGCGCCGAGCCGCAGGTCGCGGATGATCTCGATCCGTTCGAGCGTATCGATATCCGAGTGCATGTAGCGCACGCGGACGCTGTTCTCGTGCAAATACTCGGTCAGGTCCTCGGCCATGCGCTTGGTGAGCGTCGTCACCAGGGTACGATAACCGGCCTGGGCCACCTCGCGTACTTCGCCCAGCAGATCGTCGACCTGCGAGCGGGCAGGGCGGATCTCGATGACCGGATCGACGAGGCCGGTGGGGCGGATGACTTGCTCGGCGAAGACGCCGCCGGTCTGCTCCATCTCCCATTTCGCCGGGGTCGCCGAGACGTGGACCGATTGCGGTCGCATGGCGTCCCATTCCTCGAACCGGAGCGGGCGGTTGTCGAGGCAGGAGGGGAGGCGGAAACCGTATTCGGCCAGCGTCGCCTTGCGGCGAAAGTCGCCCTTGTACATGCCACCGATCTGCGGAACCGTGACATGGCTCTCGTCGGTGAAGACGATAGCGTTGTCGGGCAGGTATTCGAACAGTGTCGGCGGCGGCTCGCCGGGCTTGCGGCCGGTGAGGTAGCGCGAATAGTTCTCGATACCGTTGCAGGCGCCCGTCGCCTCGATCATCTCGATATCGAAGGTGCAGCGCTGCTCGATCCGCTGCGCTTCGATCAGGCGGCCCATCTTCGTCAGCTCGTCGACGCGCAGCTTCAGCTCGGTCTTGATGCCCTTGATCGCCTGCTGGAGGGTCGGGCGCGGCGTGACGTAGTGCGAGTTGGCGTAGACCTTCACGAATTTCAGGTCGTTGATCTTCTTGCCGGTGAGCGGATCGAATTCGGTGATCGACTCGATTTCGTCGCCGAACAGGCCGATGCGCCAGCCGCGATCCTCCAAGTGTGCGGGCCAGAGTTCGATTACGTCGCCGCGCACCCGGAAGGTGCCGCGGGCGAAATCGGACTGGATGCGCTTGTACTGGAGCGCCACGAGGTCGGCCACCAGTTGGCGCTGCTCGATCCGCTCGTCCAGCGACACCGTGAACGACATGGCGGTGTAGGTCTCCACCGAGCCGATACCGTAGATGCACGAGACCGAGGCGACGATGATGACGTCGTCGCGCTCGAGCAGAGCGCGTGTCGCCGAGTGGCGCATCCGGTCGATCTGCTCGTTGATCGAGGATTCCTTCTCGATGAACGTATCGGAGCGCGGCACGTAGGCCTCGGGCTGGTAGTAATCGTAGTACGAGACGAAATACTCCACCGCGTTATCGGGGAAGAAGCTCTTGAACTCGCCGTAGAGCTGCGCCGCCAGAGTTTTGTTCGGTGCCAGGATCAGGGCGGGGCGCTGCGTTGCCTCGATGATCTTGGCCATGGTGAAGGTCTTGCCGGAGCCGGTGACGCCGAGCAGCACCTGATCGCGCTCGTTCTTGTTCACCCCCTCCACCAGTTCGGCGATGGCGCGCGGCTGGTCGCCCGCCGGCTCGAACTCGGATTTCAACGTGAAGGCGAGGCCACCCTCGGATTTCTTGGGCCGCTCCGGGCGATGCGGCGCCCAGGTCTTGCCGTCCCGGAAGAGCGGGTTGCCTTCGGTTAGGAGGCGCGACAGCGCGTCCACCGTGGCGGACACGCCGTCCGTGGCCAGCGAACCCTCATCCTCGTTCGCCAGCGCTTCGGGTGCCGGACCGACTTCCGGCGGCGTGATCCCCAGCGCCTGGGCGAGGCGCGGGTCGACCTCGGCCGCGTCGCCGAGGGTGAACCCGGCTTGCGGCGCCTCGCCGAAACCGCCGGGCGGTGATGCGGACTTCTTGGGCCTGCCGGGCTTTTTCGGCGGAGCCGGCGGCGCGGAATTCTCCACGGCGGGCAACCGGTTGCGGTTGAGCGCCGGGCTCAGCAGGGCCGCCAGGTGCTCGTCGAGCGGTTTCAGCTCCGGCTTCGAAGCCTTCGCCGAGGAGACACGGGGTTTGTTCGCAGGGGGCATGGGTGGAATATGGCCCCGCGGAACGAAAGGGGAAAGGGCAGCCCATCGCTTCGCGACAATCAGGAGCGAGACCCTTCATGACAACGACCTCGAACCCGATCCATCCGCAGGCGCGGATTGGCCATGTCCATCTCAAGGTCGCCGATCTCGACCGGGCTCTCGCCTTCTATTGCGGCGTGCTCGGCTTTTCCCTGAAGGCTCGCTATGGCACCCAGGCCGCCTTCATCGCGGCCGGGGATTACCACCACCATATCGGGCTCAACACCTGGGAGAGCGAAGGCGGCAGCCCGCCGCCCCCCGGCGCGACCGGCCTGTTCCACCTTGCCATCCTCTATCCAACGCGGGCGAGCCTGGCCGATGCCCTGCGCCGGCTCGACGAGGCCGGCATCGCCCTCGACGGCGCCAGCGACCATGGTGTGAGCGAGGCGCTGTACTTGCGCGATCCCGACATGAACGGGGTCGAACTCTATCGGGACAGACCGGAGACTGACTGGCCGCGCGATGCCGAGGGCGGCCTCACCATGTTCACCCGCCGCCTCGACCTCGCCGATCTCCGGGCGGCTGGGGAGCATTCATGAGGGACGGCAAACCGTTAGGCGGCAACCCTCCGGTGTGCTACCTGCTTGGCTAGACGGTGCCGCTCTCGGTGAGGGTGGCTGAGGCGAGCATGACGGCACCAGACCGTCGCCGCCTCGACGCCCCTCGCTCGATCAAGGCCGAAGGCCGCGGGAGCGGGCCGGCGGCGGGTGGAAATAAGCAGCGATCCCACCTGTCCCATTGCCTGATGCGAGCGACCCTATGAAAATCCGGACCGGCTACACGATCGGCTACGACACGTTCGGCCCGACGCCGATCACCCTGATGCTCAACGTTCATCCCTCGCGCGCGGGAGACCTGCTGACGCCGGAGACGATGACGATCGAGCCGCCGGTGGAGGCTCACAGCTATCTCGATCCATTCGGGAACGTCTGCACCCGCATCCTCGCCCCCGGTGGCCGGATCACGGTGTCGGCCGATTTCATGATCGAGGATTCCGGCGAGCTGGACGAACTCGTGCCCGAGGCGAAACAGCATCCGGTGCAGGATCTGCCGGACGACGTCATGCCGTTCCTGCTCGGCAGCCGCTATTGCGAGACCGACAAGCTCTCGAACATCGCCTGGGGACTCTTCGGCACCACGCCCGAGGGTTGGGCACGGGTCCAGGCGATCCACGATTTCGTGCACCGGCACATCAAGTTCGACTACCAGCAGGCCGACGCCACCCGTACGGCGTTCGAAGCCTATACCCAGAAGATCGGCGTCTGCCGCGATTTCACGCATCTCGCCGTCGCCTTCTGCCGATGCATGAACATCCCGGCCCGCTACTGCACCGGCTATCTCGGGGATATCGGCGTGCCCGTTGTGCCGCCGGGGGACTTCTCGGCCTGGCTCGAAGTCTATCTCGACGGGCGCTGGTTCACCTTCGATGCCCGCAACAACAAGCGCCGCATCGGCCGCATCCTGATCGCACGCGGCCGCGACGCCACCGATGTCGCCATCTCCACGAGCTTCAGCACGGCCTTGCTCGCGAGCTTCGACGTGCATACCGACGAGATCAGCGAGACCGGCGAGCTGACACCCGTCGCCTAAGGCGAAGCCACGCCGGATCGACATGCAGCCTCCCGCGTTCCGATAGACACATTCCTTCTTCGGCCGGTCCCTCCATCTGATGGGCCGAGGAGGAATGCACCTCTATTGGAGACAGCATGTCGGACAGGATCAAGGGTACGGCGCTCATCGCCGGTGCGAGCGGCATCGTCGGCAACAACCTCGCCCGTCACCTCGTCGCCGAGGGCTGGACCGTTCTGGGTCTGGCGCGCCGGCCCGTGGATATCGAGGGCGTGACCCCGGTGACGGCGGACCTGACCGATCCGAACTCCCTCCGGGCGGCCTTATCCGACATCGCGCCGACCCATGTCTTCATCACCACCTGGATGCGGCAGGCGACCGAGGCCGAGAATTGCCGCGTCAATGGCGCCATGGTGCGCAACCTCCTCGACGCCCTGCAAGCGGCGCCTTTGCGCCACGTGGCCCTGGTGACCGGCCTCAAGCATTATCTCGGGCCGTTCGAGGCCTACGGGAAGGGCACGCTGCCGCAGACGCCGTTCCGCGAGGACCAGGAACGCCTGCCGGTGGAAAATTTCTACTACGTGCAGGAGGACGAGGTGTTCGCCGGCGCCGAACGCCAGGGATTCGGCTGGAGCGTGCACCGCCCGCACACCATCGTCGGCTATGCCCTCGGCAACGCCATGAACATGGGCGTGACCCTTGCCGTCTACGCGTCCCTGTGCCGCGAGACAGGACGTCCGTTCCTGTTCCCGGGCTCACCGCAGCAATGGAACGGCCTGACCGACGTCACCGACGCGCGGCTGCTGGCCCGGCACCTCGCCTGGGCTTCCACGGATCCCGCCGCGGCGAACACCGCGTTCAACGTGGTCAATGGCGACGTCTTCCGCTGGTCGTGGATGTGGGGCCGCATCGCGGAATGGTTCGGGCTTGAACCGGCTCCCTATCCAGGCGCGGCGACGCCCCTCGAAGACCAGATGGCGCAGGACGGTCCGGTCTGGAAGGATCTGGCGAGACGCCACGGCCTGGTCGAGTCCGATCTCGACCGTCTCGCCTCCGCATGGCACACCGATGCGGATCTCGGCCGTCCGATCGAAGTTGTCACCGACATGGCGCGCAGCCGGCGGCTCGGCTTCCTCGATTATCAGCCCAGCGACGACAGCTTCCTCGACCTGTTCGGCCGGCTGCGGGCCGAAAAGGTCATTCCCTGAGACAGATAGTGACGATGCAATCCGAAACGCCGGCCTCGCCCAACCCTGCGCTTCCCGAACTCGACTCGGAGACCCTGGCCTTCGCGGGCCGGGTCTTTCAATACGCGCGGGCGGGGCATGTGGAGGAGCTCGAAGAGCTGTTCGCTCAGGGACTCCCGGCGAACCTCCTCAACGACAAGGGCGACAGCCTGCTGATGCTGGCCGCCTATAACGGGCAGGTCGAGACCACGCACCTCATCCTCGACAACGGAGGCGACCCCGAGCTCTCCAACGACCGCGGACAGACGCCGCTCGCCGGCGCCGCCTTCAAGGGCGACATGGCCATCGTGGAGCTACTGCTGGAGAAGGGCGCTATGATCGACGGCACCGGAACTGGCACGCGCACCGCGCTGATGACGGCGGCCATGTTCAACCGCACCGAGATGGTGGAACTCCTGCTGGCGCGAGGTGCCGACCCGGCCAGGCGCGACGGCAACGGGCAGAATGCTGCGGATCTCGCCCGTTCCATGAACGCCGCCGACACGCCGTTTCAGCTCGAGGCGGCCATCCGGCTCGCCCGGCTGAGCGTCGACTGAAGGCAACCGATCGATGGATGGGGCGTGACGGGATGATCAAGTCATTGGCGATGGTCCGCCGCGCCGTCTTTCCGCTGATGGTAGGCGCCCTGACAATCTCCCCGGGAGCGCGTGCCGAGGAATGGCCGATGTTCGGCCGCGACCATACGAACCGGCATTTCTCGCCGCTGACAGTCATAGACCGGGGCAACGTCGCCAAGCTGCGCCCGGCCTGGATCTTCCAGACCGGGATCACAGGCTACTTCCAGGCCGAGCCGGTGGTGGTGGACGGGGTGATGTACGTCTCCACCACCCAGAACCACGTGGCTGCCCTGGAGGCGAAGACCGGGCGGGTGATCTGGACCTACACCCACAAGGCCCGGACAGAGAAGATCTTCGGGCCTCCCTCGAATCGCGGTGTCGCGGTATCGGGCGGCAAGGTCTTCGAGGCGACCATGGACGGGCGGGTCATCGCCCTCGACGCCAAGACCGGCAAGGTCCTGTGGGACCATGAGGCCGTCCGCCCGGAGGAGGGCGAGTCCGAAACCGCATCCGATCTGGCGGGAACGCTCGGCGCGGGCGCGATCCAGGGATCGAGCCGGCTCGGGTTCAAGATGCCCCCCCTCGTGGCCGACGGGCTCGTCATCGTCGGCGTGGCCGGGGCCGGCTACGGCCTCCACGTGGAGGACGAGAAGGGCGGGCTCGACGGCGGCGCCGTGGTCGGGATCGAGGGCGGCTACGGCCGGCGCGGCTGGCTCGCCGCCTACGATGCCGCCACCGGCGAGGAACGCTGGCGCTGGTACGTCACCAAGGAGGACGGCTGGGAAGGCGGCTTCGTCGAGAAGACCGCCGATGGGGTGCCGCTCAATCGCGACATCGCCGCGGAGAAGGCGGCCGCCCCCCGGCACAGGGAGGCGTGGAAGGTCGGCGGCGGCTCGCTCTGGATGACGCCGGCCTACGATGCCGATCTCGGCCTGATCTATGTTGGCACCGGCAACCCTGCGCCGCAGAATTTCGGCCTCTCGCGGCCCGGCGACAACCTCTACACGATGAGCCTCGTGGCGCTCAACGTGAAGACCGGCAAGCTGCGCTGGTACTATCAGCAGGTTCCCCACGACGAATGGGGGTACGATGTCGCGAGCCCGCCCTTCCTGCTCGATTACGCGACGCCGCAAGGGCCGGTGAAGGCGGTCGCCGAAGCGAGCAAGACCGGCTGGCTTTATGTCCACGACCGGGCGACCGGCACGCTCCTCGGCAAGTCCGCGCCGCTGACCACGCAGAAGAACCTCTACGCACCGCCCACCGAGACCGGGACCGTCGTCAGCCCCGGTCCCCTCGGCGCGATCTCCTGGCATCCGGTCGCCTTCGATCCGACGACAAGCATGGCCTACGCCCAGGTCCGGCACGGCGCGACCACCTACACGGTGAGGACCATCCCGCCCGCCGGCGGCAGGCCGCAGATCCGTTTCACGGAAACGAGCGAGGCGAAGGGCGAGCCCTCCTTCAGCACGCTCACGGCCGTCGACCTCGCCGCGGGCGGAGCGATCAAATGGTCGGTGAAGGCGGGAAGCCGCCTTTCGGGCGGCACGCTCGCCACCGCCGGCGGTCTGGTCTTCTCCGGCGAGGAGGACGGCCATCTCGACGCCCATGACGCAGCGACCGGCACGGTGCTGTGGCGTTTCCAGTGCGGTGCCGGGATCGGCGGGCCGCCGATCACTTATTCGCTGGACGGCCGGCAATACGTGGCCGTGGCGGCCGGCGGAGCCTCGTTCACCAAGAGCTCGGGCTTCGGCACCGGCGACGCGCTCGTCGTGTTCGCCCTGCCGGACTAGCCACCGTTCGTTAATGGTGGGGTCCGCGTCGTTGGATTACCACGCTCGACGCTAAGCGTGGGGATGGTCATGCGGCTTTCATACGTCGCCGACACTCATCCAAAATGTCTTTAATCTCGCAATCGATCATGTACAGGCGACCCAATCCTTTTTTATAAGATCCTCCGTATAAGGTTGCGGACAATTTATAGATTAAACGAGCATGAAACAATCCTCGACCGAACGGCATTCCCATGCCAATTTGATAAAGATATTTATTTCCAACTTAAGTTAAATTTGAAATACTATCCAATACAATTTTACGCTCTATAAAAAGAGCATCAAGTTTATGATCTAATCTATCGAGACTAGCTCTTGCGAGATCACCCCTCAAATTGATTCCGATTCGCATGTTTCTACTCATACGAGAAAATACATCAGAGGCTGGGATACGTAAAATACAGGTGGTTTACGGCCGAGGCCAGGGACGGGGACAAGGTTCGCGTTACGGAAGGAGACTCATCTTCGGCAGCCAGGGCCAGCGCCCCAGAACACGGCAACCTTGGCTGCACGGTCATGCGCCGGCATGATAGGGATTGGCTGATCGGCGAGTTCGAGGAGGCGGCTCGTACCGTGAGCGCGATTGTCGATGACCGGCTGAGCCGTGTTTGCCCAGCGGCAGGAAGGGACGGCATGAACCCGAACACCCGGCGATGGGTCATCAGTGGCGTCTTCGGCCTGTTCGTGGGCTGGGCGATCGGCGGGGTGATCTTTCCCGCCCTGACCGCCTTCATCGGCATGATGGTCCGGCCCACCCCCGGCATGCGGGATGCCGCCATAACCTGGCCGGGACCGGCGTTAGACATGCTGCCCTTCCTCGCCTTCGGTCTTCAGGCCAGCGTGGTGATCGCCGTGACGCTTCTCCTTGCCCGCGTGGCCGATGAACGCCGACGCATCGGCTGGGGCTGCCTCGCCGTTGGGGGCGCCATCCTGCTGAACGGCATCGTCCTCCTGGCGGTCACGGGCGTCCTGGACTGGCTTCTCGACCGGGATTCCGGTGGTACCAGTGGTGGCGAGGCGAGTGCCGGGTTCTTCCTGTTGCTGTTGGGCCTGCCCTACGCCCTGCTCTGCATCGCGCTGCTGGCGGGCGGGGCGATGATGCTGCGGCGGCGCCCGACTTCGCAGCCGCAGGGAGGAACGGGACGGTCCGGACTGTGATGAAGGCGTGACGACCGCCGTTACCCTTCAAGCAGGTCACCTGTTCGCGGCCGGCCGGATGTGACAGGACGACACAGGCGGCGCGCCGCTTGCATTGGCAGGGCCGAGATCACGGGAGACCGCACCACCCCATGTCGACCGATGTTTCCGAGCCACGACAGCCCACCGACCGCGGCTCTCCCGTGGTGCGCACGATCGCGATGCCCGCGGACACCAATCCGGCCGGGGACATTTTCGGCGGATGGCTGATGGGTCAGATGGATCTGGCGGCGGGCAACGTGGCTGCGCGCCGGGCTCGGGGCCGCTGCGCCACGATCTCCGTGGATGCCATGACCTTCCATCGCCCGGTCATCGTCGGCGACGAGGTCAGCATCTATGCCTGGATCGTGAAGGTCGGCCGCACCTCGCTCCGCATCCAGGTCGAGGTCTGGCGCCGCGAACGCGAGAGCGAGACTACGATGAAGGTGACGGAAGGCCTGTTCACCTTCGTCGCCATCGGCAGCGACCGCCGCCCGAGGCCGATCCCGCCTGAGGTGGAAGAGACTTGGGAGGTCTGAGTTTCGATCCCACCCTGTTCGAGTGGGAAAGTCTCACCACCACGACGTGCCGCGTCCCAATTCGCCGACGTCGAGATGTCGGGCGATGGAGGCTCCGATATCCGCGAAGGTCTCCCTTCGCCCGAGTGACCGGGCGGCGAGACCGGGACCGAAGGCCAGGACCGGCACCTGCTCGCGGGTATGCTCCGTCCCCGACCATGTCGGGTCGTTGCCGTGGTCGGCAGTGACGATGCAGACATCGCCCTTTTCGAGCACCGCATGGATCTCGAGCACGCGCGCATCGAAGCGCTCCAGCTCGGCGGCGTAGCCGGGCACATCGCGGCGGTGGCCGTATTCCGTGTCGAAATCGACGAGGTTCAGGAAGACCAGCCCGCCCTCGGGGAGGGTGCGGAACGCGGCCAGCGCCGCATCGAGGCAGGCAACGTTGCCGGCGGCCTTGATCTCGCGGCCCGTGGCGCGGTGGGCGAAGATGTCGCCGATCTTGCCGACGCTGACCACAGGGCGTCCCCGCTCACTAAGGCGGTCGAGGAGGGTTTCGCCCGGCGGCTGCGTGGCGAAATCCTTGCGGTTCGCGGTGCGCCGGAAACCGCTCTCCTCCGAGCCGAGGAAGGGGCGGGCGATGACCCGGCCGATCCGGTAGGGGTCGCAGATCTCGCGGGCGATCCGACAGAGCTCGTAGAGCCGGTCCAGCCCGAACGTCTCCTCGTGAGCGGCGATCTGGAAGACGCTGTCGGCCGAGGTGTAGCAGATCGGCTTGCCCGTCCGGACGTGCTCTGCCCCGAGACGCTCGACGATCGGGATGCCGGCGGCATGGCAATCGCCGAGAATACCGGGGAGTTCGCCCCGTTCGATCAGTGTTTGGATGAGGGCAGTGGGGAAGGCCGGCACCCTGTCGGGGAAGTAGCCCCATTCCTCGGTGACGGGGGCGCCCGCGATCTCCCAATGGCCGGAGGGTGTGTCCTTGCCGGGCGCGGTCTCGACGGCATGGCCGTAGGCCCCATCGACCGGACCGGATGGCTCGAGCCCGGGCGGGATGCGGCCGCTCGCCCCCTCGGCGGCGAGACCGAGGCCGAGACGCGTCAGGTTCGGCAAAGCGAGGGGGCCGGCTCGCAGGCCTTCGCGATCACCCGCCCCGGCGGCGCAGGATTCCGCGATATGGCCGAGCGTGTCCGAGCCCTCGTCGCCGTAGCGGGCAGCGTCCGGCCCTCCGCCGATGCCGACCGAATCGAGGACGATGAGAAAGACGCGCGCCATGGGTCTCGTCGTGTTCAGGCCGGGACCACGTCTTCGGTGGTGGCGCTGTTGAGATCGAAGGCGGCAGCGAACAGGGCCTTCGTGTACTCGGTCTGCGGCCGGGCGAAGATGGCCTCCGCCGGGCCTTCCTCTACGACCTTGCCGTTCTGCATCACCAGCACGTAGTTCGCCAGCGCGCGCACGACCTTGAGATCATGGCTGATGAAGAGGTAGGCGAGCTTGCGCTCCTTCTGCAGGTCGCGGAGCAGGGTGACGATCTGAGCCTGAACCGACCGATCGAGGGCCGAGGTCGGTTCGTCGAGGACGACGAAGCGCGGTTTCAGCACCATGGCGCGGGCGATGGCGATGCGCTGGCGCTGGCCGCCGGAAAATTCGTGCGGGTAGCGATCCATCGTCGCCGGATCGAGACCGACATCGGTCAGTGCCTTGGCGACCACGGCGCGCCGCTCGGTGCGGGACGTCACCGCCCCCTGCACGACGAGGCCCTCGGCGACGATATCGGCCACCGTCATGCGCGGCGAGAGCGAGCCGTAAGGGTCCTGGAAAACCACCTGCATGTCGCGCCGGAACGGTCGCATCGGTCCGGGGCCGAGCCCGGCAATGGACTGGCCGAGGAAGACGATAGGGCCCTCGCTGCCGGTGAGGCGCAGCAGGGCGAGCCCCAGAGTGGTCTTGCCCGAGCCGGATTCCCCGACGATCCCGATCGTCTCCCCCTCGCGGACGGCGAGGGACACGCCATCCACCGCCTTCACATGGAAGGTGGTGCGCCGGAGAAGCCCCTCGCGGACCGGGAACCACACCTTGAGCGGGCCGGCTTCCAACAGGCGCGGAGCGTCGTCCGCCACCGGATTCGCACGCCCCTTAGGCTCAGAGGCGAGCAGGCGCTGGGTATATTCGTGTTTGGGCCTGGCGAAGATCTCGTCCACCGGGCCCGCTTCGACGATGCGGCCGGCGAGCATCACGCAGACCCGCGAGGCGATGCGCTGCACGATGCCGAGATCGTGGGTGATGAACAGCATCGACATGCCGAGGCGCTTCTGCAGGTCGGCCAGGAGAGTGAGGATTTGCGCCTGGACGGTGACGTCGAGGGCGGTGGTCGGCTCGTCCGCCACCAGCAGATCCGGCTCGCAGGCGAGCGCCATGGCGATCATGACGCGCTGGCGCTGCCCCCCAGACAATTCGTGCGGATAGGCGCCCATGCGCCGCTCGGCGTCGCGGACGCCGACGAGTTCGAGCAATTCGAGGATGCGGGCGCGGGCCTTGCGGCCGGACAGGCCGCGATGGATCTCGAGAACCTCACCGATCTGCCGCTGGATCGTGTGCAGCGGATTGAGTGAGGTCATCGGCTCCTGGAAGACCATGGTGATGTCGGCACCACGGATCTTGCGCAGCTCCGGCTCCGGCAAGGCCAGAATGTCCCGTCCCTTGAACAGGATGCGACCGCCGGGATGGACGGCGCTGCCATCGAGGAGGCGCAGGATCGACAGGGCCGTCACCGACTTGCCCGACCCGGACTCGCCCACCAGGGCCACCGTCTCGCCCCTGTGGATCGTGAAGCTCACGCGATCCACTGCCAGCGTCTCACGCTCACGCGAGCGGAAGGCGACCGACAGGTCCTGGACGTCGAGCAGCGTGTCAGTCATCGAGGGGATGGCACCGGGTCCGCGGAAAGGGGAAGCCGAGGTTCTTATAACGCGGCGCGATGAGATCGGCGAACGGCGATTGATCCGGCGCCAGACGGCATTACAAACGCCCCGTGACATCCCTCCGCAGCCTGACCCTCGCCTGTTGTCTCCTCGCCGCCGCACCGGCCTCGGCCGAGGTGGCGACGGAAACCGTGGAGCAGGCGCTCTGCCGCCTGATCGAGGATTCTGCGAGGGTGCGCGGCCTGCCCGTGCCGTTCTTGACGCGGCTGATCTGGCGGGAAAGCAGTTTTCGCGTCACGGCCGTGAGCCCGGTCGGTGCGCAGGGCGTCGCGCAGTTCATGCCGGGCACGGCACGCGAGCGCGGGCTGACCGACCCGTTCGATCCCGAACAGGCGATCCCCCATGCCGCCCATCTCCTCGCCGATCTCAATCGCCAGTTCGGCAATCTCGGCCTCGCGGCTGCGGCCTATAATGGCGGCGCCGGCCGGGTCTCGGGCTGGCTCGCCGGAACGGGTGGCCTGCCCGCCGAGACACGCGCCTACGTGATGGCGATCACCGGCGCGCCGGCGGAGGATTGGCGGGGGGGCGCGGCCGTCAACGGAGCCGACGGAGAGTCTGATGCCCCCAAGAAGGAAGCATCGACGGCGGAAGCGCCGAAGACCTGCCTTCAGGTCACCGCCGCGTTGCGGATTCCCTCACGCGGCGATCGCTTCGCCCTCGGCGGCAACGAAGGGCCGGCTGCCCCGTGGGGTATTCAGCTCGCCGGGAATTTCTCGAAATCCCTCGCCCTCCAGAGCTTCTCCCGCACCCGGAAGCTCTATGCCGGGGTGATCGGCGAGGTGCGGCCGATGATTATTGGGACGCGTCTGCGCAGTCGCGGCACGCGCGCCTTCTACCGGATCCGCATCCCGGCCGAGAGTCGGGCGGCGGGGGATATCCTGTGCAGCCGCATCCGCAAGGTCGGGGGCGCCTGCATCGTGCTGCGTACCTGAATCCGAAAAACCCTTTTTCCGGTCATGAATCCGCCGTGCGGCACGTGTCATTCGGGTCTTCGTTTCCCCGTTTGAGAGATGCATGACCCGCGCTTTCGCCGCCTTCGCCACTCTCGCCTGCCTCGCACTGGCCGCCTTCGGGGTCACGGCCTGTTCGCCCCTCGCCCTCTTCGATGCCATCGGCCCACGCGACCAGGGCGGCAGGCTCGCCCAGAAGAGCGCCGCCTTCGGCACCCATCCGCGGCAGCGCCTCGATGTCTTCACGCCCGTCGGCGGCGCGGCGGATGCGACGGTCCTGGTCTTCTTCTATGGCGGCTCGTGGAAATCGGGCGCGAAGGACGATTACGAATTCGTCGGTCAGGCCCTGGCGGCCCAGGGTTTCGTCACCGTCATCCCCGATTACCGGGTCTATCCGGAAGTCCGGTTCCCCGACTTCCTCGATGACGGCGCCGCCGCCATCGCCTGGGTTCGCGACAACATCGCCGAATATGGCGGCGACCCACGCCGCATCGTCCTCGCGGGCCATTCGGCCGGGGCCTACAATGCCATGATGCTCGGCCTCGATCCGCGCTACCTGCGCAAGGCGGGGGTCGACCCGAAGGTGATCCGGGCCGTGGCCGGTCTGTCCGGCCCCTATGACTTCCATCCTTTCGACCAGGACACCTCGCGCGACGTGTTCGGACAGGCCCCCGATCCGGCGGCGACGCAGCCGATCACCTTCGCCGGTCCTCATTCGCCCCCAGCCTTCCTCGCCAGCGGAGACAACGACACCATCGTGCGCCCGCAGAACACCCAGAGCCTCGCGGCGCGATTGCGCGCGGTGCGCGTGCCGGTGCAGGAGCGGATCTATCCCGGTCTCGATCATGCCGACACGCTTCTGGCCCTCTCAGTCACCTTCCGTTCGAAGGCGCCGGAACTGTCGGAAATGACGACATTCCTCAAGCAATATGCCGGCACTCAGCAGCACGTTCGCTCGGTCTCGCGGTGGGACCGTTAGGCGAGCGCCGGATGACAGGGGGACAAGCCATGCGCGACGACGACATGGACCGGCCGAAGCGCACGGTCTCCCATACGATCGGCGAGAACCTCGACACTCTCTCCCTCGACGAGATCGCCGAGCGGATCGCCCTGCTGCGTGCCGAGATCGAGCGCCTGGAATCGGCCCGAACGGGTAAGAAGACCGCCCTGGATCGGGCGTCCTCGATTTTCAAACTGTAGGCGCGGGGTCTCCGGGCGGGGCCACGCCCTCACGCCTCATGGCATCTTCCTCTTCGCCCAGCCGGGCGATGTCGTCGGCCACGACCGCCTCCAGTCCATGCGCGATCTTCAACGCCCGCGTCGGCTCGCCGACCCGCATCACCAGGACGACGGTCTCGCGATCGGCGCAGCCGGGCTCGCCGCAGGCGATTTCGTTGACGGCGAGGACGTCATCCTGGCCGAGCCCGAGACCGAGACGAATCTCGCCCTTGAGCCTCGCCGCATCGGCCGACCGTGCTGCCGAGCGGGCGCGGGCATCCTTGAGGGAAAAGAACGCCATCAGGCGGCGGCACGCTGCCAGGCGGGAAACGGATCGGGCAGGGCGCGGTACGGCGCCGGATCGAACCGCGTCATCTCATCGGAACCGACCAGACAGGCGTCGAGTGCGGCGGTGATCGCTGCCTGGTCGAGACCCGTACCGATGAAGACGAGTTCCTGGCGACGGTCGCCCCAGGGCTCGCTCCAGTTCCGGGACAGATGGCTGCGCCATTCCCCATCCTGCGGCCAGCGGGCCTCCGGCACGCAGGCCCACCACGCCCCCATCGGCGAGACCCGCGCGATGGCACCGGCGAGGGAAAATTCACCGACCCAGTCCGGCCGCGTCGCCAGCCAGAAATGCCCCTTCGCGCGAATGAGGCCCGGCCATGTCGCCTTGGTGAAGGCATCGAACGCCTCGGGGGCGAAGGGACGGCGGGCGCGGTAGACGAAGGAGCCGATCCCGTATTCCTGGGTTTCGGGCACGTGCTGATCGGCGCCGTAGAGTTCCTTGAACCAGAGCGGATGTTCCTGCGCCCTTTCCTCGCTGAACAGGCCGGTATCCAGAACCCGATCGAGGGGGACGCGGCCATAGGAGGCCTCGACGATGCGGGCATCGGCATTGAGCCCGCGTATCACCGAGCGGACCAGAGCGAGCTGATCCGCCCCGACATCACCGGCCTTGTTGACGACGACCACATCGGCGAACTCGATCTGCTCTACCAGGAGGTCCACGAGGGTCCGGGCATCCTTCTCGCCCGCTATCTCGCCCCGGTCGCGCAGGAACGCCGTCGAACCGTAATCCCGCAGAAGGCTCACCGCATCGACCACGGTGACCATGGTGTCCAGGCGGGCGACATCGCTCAGCGCAACCCCGTCTTCGTCGCGGAAGGAGAAGGTGCTCGCCACCGGCAGCGGCTCGGCGATCCCCGTGCCTTCGATCAGGAGGTAATCGAACCGCCCTTCCTCCGCGAGTGTCCGGACCTCGGCCAGGAGATCGTCCCGCAGCGTGCAGCAGATGCAGCCATTGCTCATCTCAACCAACTTTTCGTCGGTGCGGGAGAGGTTGGCGCCGCCGTCTCGGATCAAAGCGGCGTCGATGTTCACCTCGCTCATGTCGTTGACGATCACGGCGACGCGTCTTCCCTCGCGGTTGTTGAGAATGTGGTTCAAGAGGGTGGTCTTGCCGGCACCGAGGAAGCCGGAAAGGACGGTGACGGGAAGACGGGGGTCGCGTTGGCTCATCGGAAATCCGTTATGTAATGTAATACTATTACAATTCGTGGGGTCGTCCCTGTCAATTGCCGTTTGAAAATCTCTGTCCACGGGTAGACAGAGGAGGGTCGAAAAGCGCGCTCCGCGTGTTAGGGGAGGGCCATCCCGGCGGAGTCGCGGCAAAGGTGCAGCCGCTGGCCGGCGATCGCCCGAGGATGGAATCCAGTGCGACCCTGGCGAGAAGGACCGGGAGACCGGCGAAGCTACCATCACGGCAACCTCAAAGAGGCGCTGATCGAAGCGGCGCGCCGGTTCATCGCTGAACGCGGCGTGGGCGGTTTCACCTTGGTCGATGCGGCGCGCCTCGTCGGCGTGACCCCGGCCGCACTCTATCGCCATTTCCGGGGTCGCGAAGCTCTGCTGGAGGAGGTGGCCGGCCGTGGCTTCACCGACCTCGCCGAGCGCCTGGCACGCTCCCTCACCTCACGCGGAACACCACTGGAGCGCTTCACCCGAATGGGGGAGGCCTATCTCGCCTTCGCGGAGGAAGAGCCCGGCTATTATGCAGCGATCTTCGAGACGCGTGGCGCACCATTGGCAGCGGACACCGCAGCCTCCGACGTCCCGCCGAGGCCCAGCCCCTTCGACCTTCTGCTCGAAGCGCTGAAATCGACATTTCCCGATGGGTTCGGCGGGGTCGAGCCTCGTTTCGTCGCCCTGGAAGTCTGGGCGCTCTCACACGGGCTCGCAACGCTCTCGGCCTCCGGCCATCTTCCGAAGGGGCCGGGCATGCCGGACAAGTACGAGTTGCTTCGCGCCGGCGTGCTGGCCCTCGTCCATGGCGCGGGACGCCCCCGATCCTCGGCCTGACAGTCTCCTGAGAACGACCCTTGAAACCGTCACGTCGCATCCGCAAGTAAATGTGGTTCACATTAACATCGGAGCTGTGAGCCGTGAGCTTTTCCTCGACCTCTCCCTGGGCCACCGGCAAAGCCTGCCGCAGCGGTCCGTTTCCCCGCCGCTCTTTCGAGATCGGCGCCGTCGTCGTCGCGTTCTTCTACTGGTGGCCGCTGGCGGCCGCCTACATCGCCTGGAAGGTGGCGGGTTACCCGGCATTGTCCGAACTGCGGGGCATGATCGGCCGTGGGTCCGATTGGCAGGCGGGCATGCGCAAGTCGCGCTTCGCCCAGGCGTTCGAGGCCGCGGACCTGCGCGGCACCGGCAACCTCGCCTTCGACGATTACCGCCGCGCCGAACTCGACCGGCTCAACGCCCAGCGCAAGGCGCTACAGGAGGAGAGCCGCGCCTTCGCCGAGTTCGTAGAGGAACTGAAGCGCGCGAAGGACCGCGAGCAGTTCGACGCCTTCATGGCCAAGCGCAACAACAGCGGGCCGACGCAGAGCGTCTGACCGATCCCCCATCCGGGATGAGGAGGGCTTCCGGCAGCGATGCCGGGAGCCCTTTTTCGTCTATTCGGCGGCGAGATCAATCCTGCAGTTTCTTCAGGTGATGCAGGGCGATGAAGTGCAGGCAGAAGCCGAGGATCAGGGCCGTCACGCTCACCGCACCCGGCTCGGTCTGGAAGAACCTTAGCGAGACGCTCCACGCCTCGGAGCGGGATAGGCGGTGGTCATACCCTTCGTAGAGCCGCATCCCCGGCAGGAAGAAGCCGACCATCACCAGGGACGCCCCTAGCGTATTGAGGAACGTGGCGCGATATCGGACCCTGTCGTTACGGGCGGACTTGCTCATGGGCGTGCTGTTTCGGATAAGTTTCATCGACGATCCGGACCACCCTGTTTGCATCGCTCCCACGACCGGGACGCGCCCCCCACCGCGTCATTGCCGCGCTTCTTTATCGGATTTTCATGGCCCGGGGGGCCATAAGGGCAAGAGTTCAAAATAGCGTGGGGGCTGTCCGGTGGCGTCCATGGCACGGTGGGCCGGTTCCTCAGGGGGAGTGAAGGCGGTGGTGAATACGGGCAGTCCCGGCGCGGAGATCCGCGCGATGGTCACGGTGGTCGACCATCCCCTGGTCCAGCACAAGCTGACCCTGCTCCGCCAGAAGGAGCGCTCGACCAAGGGCTTCCGCCAGATTCTCAACGAGATCGGGATGCTCCTCGCCTATGAGGTCACCCGCGACCTTCCCCTTGAGCGGGTGACGATCAAGACACCGATCGAGGCGATGGAGGCGCCGCAGATCGCCGGCAAGAAGTTGGTTCTCGCCCCGATCCTGCGCGCGGGCGTCGGCTTTCTCGACGGCATGCTGTCGCTGGTGCCCTCCGCGCGCGTCGCCCAT
Organism: Methylobacterium bullatum; assembly: GCA_902712845.1. NCBI lineage: Bacteria > Pseudomonadati > Pseudomonadota > Alphaproteobacteria > Hyphomicrobiales > Methylobacteriaceae > Methylobacterium > Methylobacterium bullatum. The sequence continues at coordinate 4,763,070 of LR743504.1, read as the reverse complement.
GTCGGGCTCTATCGCGACCCCGAGACGCTGGAGGCGGTGGAGTACTATTTCAAGGCGCCGTCCGACCTCGCCGACCGCACTGTCCTCGTCCTCGACCCGATGCTCGCCACGGCCAATTCGGCCATCGCCGCCATCGACCTCCTGAAGCAGCGGGGCGCACGCGACCTGCGCTTCGTCTGCCTTCTCGCCGCGCCGGAAGGCGTCGCCAAACTCCAGGCGACGCATCCCGACGTGCCGGTCTGGACCGCCGCCATCGACAGCCACCTCAACGACCACGGCTACATCGTGCCCGGCCTGGGCGATGCCGGCGACCGGATGTACGGGACCCGCTGAGACATTCCTCGCTTACCAACTGCGCCCTTGCCAACCCGCCCTCCGGCCGCACATGACGTGTCACGCCAACCGGAGATGTGATGCGATGACGTCAAGCTCAGACCTGCCCGAGACCATGCGCCAGATCCGGTTCGCGGGAGCAGGTGGGCCGGACGTCCTGACGCTCGAGACGGTGCCGCTGCCTCAGGCCGGTCCCGGCCAAGTGCTCATCGAAGTCGTGTCGGCCGGCGTGAACCGGCCCGACATCCAGCAGCGGGAAGGCAAGTATCCGCCGCCGAAGGGCGCCACCGAGATCCCAGGCCTCGAAGTCGCCGGCCGGATCGCTTCCCTCGGCGAGGGGGCGGAGGGTTTCGCCATCGGCGACGAGGTCTGCGCCCTCACCATCAGCGGCGGTTACGCCGAGTTCGCTGTGGCCGAGACCGGACAATGCCTGCCGCGCCCGGCTCCGCTCTCGCTGATCGAGGCCGCCGGACTGCCGGAGACCTATTTCACCGTCTATAGCAACGTCATCGAGCGCGGGCGGCTGAAACCGGGCGAGAGCTTCCTCGTCCATGGCGGATCGAGCGGAATCGGCTCTACGGCGATCCAGATGGCGAAGCTCCACGGCGCGCGGGTCTTCGCGACCGCCGGATCCGCCGAGAAATGCGTTTTCTGCAAAGAGCTCGGCGCCGACGAGGCGATCAATTACCGGGAGGCGGATTTCGCCGAGGAGATCAAGCGCCTCACCGAGGGCAAGGGTGTCGACGTGATCCTCGACATGGTGGGCGCACCTTACCTCGCCCGTAACCTCGCCTCCCTGGCGATCGAGGGACGTCTCGTGCAGATCGCCTTCATGCAGGGCTACAAGGTCGAGAGCTTCAGCATGACGCCGATCATGATGAAGCGGCTCACCTTCACCGGTGCGACCCTGCGGGCACGTCCGAAGGCCGAGAAGGCGGCCATTGCCGAGGGCCTGCGCCGAGACATCTGGCCCCTCCTCGCCGATGGCCGGATGAAGCCGATCATCCACGCCACCTTCCCTTTGGAGAGGGCCGCCGATGCCCATACGCTGATGGAATCGAGCGCGCATCTCGGCAAGATCATGCTGACGACCGGCCGCTGACGCGGCGCATCGGGCGGGACACCGGTGCGGCTTTTCCGTGAGATGCCGACGCCGATGCCTATCGGCTCGGAACAGGGAGCTCGGCCGTCGCGTTCAATCCAACAGAAGAGACATGGACGTCTCGGGTTGAACTTGACGGCCGCGTGCGGCCGAGCATCGAAAGGTATCCCATGGCAGAACGACTCGAAGGCCAAGACGCGCGGCAGGGCAAGAAGGGCAAGCCCGTCCTTTACGTGCTGATCGCCAGCCTCGTCCTCCTCGCCATCGCCATCACCGGTTTGATGACCTGGCAGGGTGCGAATTCCCCGAAGGACTACGCCTCACAGAGCCAGGACGCCTCCCGTGGTCAGGTCACCGGTTCCGTGAATGGGGCCGGTAAGGGAACGTCCTCGTCGAACACGGGCAACGTCCCCGCCGGAAACCCGGCCTACCCTGCGCCAGCCCAACCTTCGGCGAATGGCGGCCAGAAGTAAGCATATCCCCAGCTCAGGATAGGCCGTGCCACGGTAACGCCAAGGGATACGTCCCGGACGCGATACCGTGGCACTCTTCTGTTCGGTGACAGAATCGAAGCTGAGATTCCACGCCATGGGAATTGTTCGGGCTCGATCATTTTCGCTACCTGCAGTCAATCTCTGTTAGGACTTCATCCGCAGAGTTCTCGGCGTCTTTTCGATGCGTTCGAGAACCGCCGATGATTACCTACACACCAGCGAGCCTGCCTGTTCCCTTCTTCGGCGATCCTGGAGCCACGATCAGCCTGCGGGCATTGCTCGAACAGGCTTACGGCAAGGAAGCTGTGTCCGAATTCACGAAGCTGCAGATTTCCTACGCGACCACGCCAGGCTACACGCCGTTCAGCTACTGGAATCCCGATATCCCCTCGGCGACGACCGTGCTGCGCAACGGCAAGGCCCTCGAAGACGACAAGACCTACACGATCTTCAATCAGACGCAGCTCGATGATTATTCGCTGAAGGCCGGCAACCTCATCTTCGCGAATGTCGAGATCGCGGTGAAGACCGGCGCCGGCCAATACCAGAATCTTCGTCTTCAGACCGTCCCCGGGGAGCTGAAGGGCCTGGACGCGTACGATGGCATCGTAAACCCCTCCGACATCGTCGCCGCCGCACGCGCCCTGGCGGTCGCCGAGCACGATGTTCCCAACGGCAACGATTGCTACTTCATCGCCGACACCATCGCGGCCTCCGCCGGCGCCCCGTTGCCGAACCATTCCTACGGCCTGCCCTCGCAAAACGTCGAAGGGGGGTATTGGCGCATCGCCCATCGCGGAACCGCCGAGGACACCGACTGGCAATCCGAGCTTCAGCCGGGCGACGTGGTGCGGCTGCACTGGCAGAACGGTGGCCCCCACAGCTTCACGGTGGTGTCCAGCCACAACCAGACCGGGACGATGGAGGTCGTCGATAACGGATTGGACAAGATCGCGGCACACTGGACCGAGTATCAATCGGACGCCAACCCGGAAGCGGTCACCATCTATCGGCTGACCGATGACGGCCTCAATATGATCAACGGCAGCGTCGCGTCCGAGACCCTCCACGGCACGATCTGGAGCGACACCATCTTCGGGATGGCAGGAAACGACACGATCAACTCAGGCCGGGGCAACGATTCCATCGACGGCGGGCAGGGGGCCGATCTGATGGTGGGAGGTGCCGGGGACGACATTTTCACGGCCGACAACCGGGGGGACCGCGTCGTCGAGGCCGGGCGCGAGGGACATGACCGTCTCCTGACGAGCGTCTCCTTCGCGATCTCCGGTACGCATGTGGAGGACGTAGTTCTTCAGGGGGCCAACGCGATCAACGTGAGTGGAAACACCCTCGACAACTTCCTCTGGGGCAATGGCGCCGCCAACGTCATGCGGGGCGGTGCCGGCGACGACAAGATCCATGCGCGCGCCGGCAATGACGTCCTCGTCGGCGGCGCGGGCGCGGACCAGCTGACAGGAGGCAACGGCGCCGATCGCTTCGTGTTCGAGGCCGCTTCCGGCCACGACGTCATCGTCGATTTCAAGTTCGGCGACGGCGATCGCATCGACCTGTCGGGACAGACCTACACGGTGGGCCACGACATTTACGGTGACGCGCTTCTCACTCTGTCGGGCGGCGGGACGGTGGTGCTCAACGACATCGTGCCCGGCGGAGTGGAGTCCGGCTTCTTCGTCTGATCGCACGTGCACCGATCGGCTTTCGGTCCTTGCCTTCGAAAGCCGATTTGAAGGCCTCCGCGCGTCGCCCGCCGGGTCTCAGCGGGTCGGGACCGGGGTTTCACCGCGATAATCGTAGAAGCCGCGCTTCGTCTTCCGGCCGAGCCAGCCGGCCTCGACATATTTCACCAGAAGCGGGCAGGGGCGATACTTCGAATCGGCCAGCCCTTCGTAGAGCACCTGCATCACCGACAGGCAGGTATCGAGGCCGATGAAATCGGCCAGCTGCAGCGGCCCCATCGGATGATTGGCGCCGAGCTTCATCGCGGTGTCGATGGCCTCCACGGAGCCGACACCTTCGTAGAGCGTATAGATCGCCTCGTTGATCATCGGCAGCAGGATGCGGTTGACGATGAAGGCCGGGAAATCCTCCGACATGGTGGAGGTCTTGCCGAGCTTGGCGATGAAAGCTTTGGCCGAGACGTAGGTCGGGTCCGCCGTGGCGATGCCCCGGATCAGCTCCACGAGCTGCATGACGGGGACCGGATTCATGAAATGGATGCCGATGAACCGCTCCGGCCGGTCGGTCGCGGCGGCGAGGCGGGTGATCGAGATCGACGAGGTGTTCGTCGCCACGATGGCGTCAGGGTTCAGCGACGGGCACAGGGCGGTGAAGATCTGGCGCTTGGTCGCCTCGTCTTCCGTCGCCGCCTCGATGACGAGGTCACAGGGGGCAAGGTCGTCGTAGCTTTCGGCGGCGAGGATACGGGCGACGCCACTGCGTCTCTGCTCGTCGGTGATCGTGCCCTTGGAGACCTGACGCGCCAGATTGCCGTCGATCGTCGCGAGCCCGCTATGGATGCGGGCGGTGTCGCGGTCGTTCAGCCGCACGTCCAGTCCGGCCATGGCGCAGACATGGGCGATGCCGCTTCCCATCTGGCCGGCGCCGATGATTCCGACGGTCTTGATCTCGATGGCCATCGCTTGAACTCGCACCCCTGAGGCGCGGCCGGTTCGGCCGCAGAACGCCCGCCTAGCGATCGAGGCGTTGGCACCGCAATTGAAATGCGGCGCACAAAATTCCTAGATCATTTTCTCGCTGAGGTGCAGCCCGGGCAAGCGCTTAAATGGGAAAAGAACTCCGCCGCGGATGCCCGCGGCGAAGCCCTGTCGCGGTTCCGGGGCTTAGGGTCAGCCCTTGGCTTTGGCGATCTCGGCCTGAAGCTCGGGGACGATCTGGAACAGGTCGCCGACGAGGCCGTAATCCGCCACCTGGAAGATCGGCGCGTCCTCGTCCTTGTTGATGGCGACGATGACCTTCGAATCCTTCATGCCGGCCAGATGCTGGATCGCGCCGGAGATGCCCACCGCCACGTAGAGGTCCGGTGCCACGACCTTGCCGGTCTGGCCGACCTGCCAGTCGTTCGGGGCGTAGCCCGCATCGACGGCGGCGCGCGAGGCACCCACCGCCGCGCCGAGGGCATCGGCCAAGGGCTCGATCAGCTCCTTGAACTTGTCCGAGGAACCGAGCGAGCGACCACCCGAGACGATGATCTTGGCAGCCGCCAGTTCGGGCCGGTCGGACTGGGCGATCTCCTCGCCCTTGAAGGTGGATTTGGAGGAAGCGGGCGCGCTCGCCGAGACCGGCTCCACCGGAGCCGCAGAGCCGCCAGCTGACGCGGCCTTGAACGCCGCCATGCGGACCGTGATGACCTTCTTGCCCTCGGCAGCCTGGACGGTCTGGATCGCGTTGCCGGCATAGATCGGCCGGTCGAACGTGTCGGGCGAGATCACGCTCATGATGTCCGAGATCTGCGCCACGTCGAGAAGGGCGGCCACGCGCGGCAGCACGTTCTTTCCGGTGGTGGAGGCAGCGGCGATGATCACGTCGTAATCGCCCGCGAGCGAGATGATCAGCGCCGCCGTCGGTTCGGCCAGGGCGTGGTCGTAGGCGGCATCCTCGGCCAGCAGCACCTTCTCGACACCGTCGAGGGCGGCGGCGGCATCGGCCGCAGGCCGGCTTCCGGCTCCGGCGACCAGGGCGTGGATCGGTCCGCCGATTTCCTTGGCGGCGGAGAGTGCCTTCAGGCTGGCGTCGCGCACGGCGCCGTTATCGTGCTCGATGAGGAGGAGAATGGCCATGCTATGCGTCGAACCTCATATGCGGTGCGGCCTGGCATCCGTCGCGGCGTCGCGCCGGTCTGCGGCCGAGGACAGGGATTGTGGGCCGGCACCGGCCATCCTGCGACGGCCGGAGCGCGGACGGGGCGTGACGCTCAGATAACCGAGGCTTCGCCCTTCAGCTTCTGGACGAGCTCGGCCGCGGAGCCGACCTTGATGCCCGCCTTGCGTCCGGCCGGCTCGACGGTCTTGAGCACCTTGACCCGGGGAGTCACGTCGACGCCGAGCGCATCGGGGCTGAGCTCCTCGAGGGGCTTCTTCTTCGCCTTCATGATGTTGGGAAGCGACGCGTAACGCGGCTCGTTCAGGCGCAGATCCGTGGTCACGATCGCCGGCAGGGCGAGGGTGACGGTCTGCAGGCCGCCATCGACCTCACGGGTGACGTCGATGGAACCGTCCCCGAACTCGAGCTTGAAGGCGAAGGTGCCCTGGGGCCAGTCGAGCAGGGCGGCCAGCATCTGCCCGGTTTGGTTGGAATCGTCGTCGATGGCCTGCTTGCCGAGGATGACGAGGCCGGGGGCCTCCTTCTCGACGATTGCCTTCAGGATCTTGGCCACGGCCAGCGGCTCCACGAGACCATCGGTCTTCACCAGGATCGCCCGGTCGGCGCCCATGGCCAGAGCCGTGCGCAACGTCTCCTGCGCCTGCTGCGGGCCGATGGACACGGCGACGATCTCGGTCGCCTTGCCCTTTTCCTTGAGACGAATCGCTTCTTCGACGGCGATCTCGTCGAAGGGGTTCATCGACATCTTGACATTGGCGAGTTCAACGCCCGAACCGTCGGCCTTGACGCGGATCTTGACGTTGTAGTCGACGACCCGCTTGACGGGCACCAGAACCTTCATGGCGGTCACAATCCTCCAATGATTTTCTTGGCAAGGGCCGGCGCAGCGCGCGAGGGGCCTTCGACGCGGTCGAAGGTCCGGGCACCCTCTTGGAATGAAGCGGCGGACCGTAACGGGGGGATTTCAGACTTGTCAACGCGTGCGACAGTCTAGCCCCGCGTCGAACACATGCGATTCGTAATCCACGTTCGCTTGTATGCGGTCTACCAGATATCCCGCCTCAGCGGTTCTTACCCGGAACCCAGAGCACGTCGTCGGCTCCATTGGCATTGGCCGTGCGGCTCGCGACGAAGAGGAAGTCCGACAAGCGGTTCAGGTATTGCAGCGCCTCCGGCGAGACGCGCTCGCCCTCCACGGCCGCGAGAGCCACCGTCAGGCGCTCGGCCCGGCGGCAGATCGTGCGGGCGAGATGGAGCGCGGCGGAAGCCGCCGAACCACCGGGGAGCACGAAGGATTTCAGCGGCGACAGCTCGGCGTTGAGCAGGTCGATATCCGCCTCAATGCGCTTCACCTGGCTCGCGACGATGCGCAGGGGCTCGTAGGCCGGCGGCTCGTCACTTTCCGGCGTGGCGAGATCGGCACCGAGATCGAACAGGTCGTTCTGGATGCGCCCGAGCATGGCGTCGAGGACGATATCGGCATGGAGCCGGACGAGGCCGATACAGGCATTGGTCTCATCGACCGTGCCATAGGCCTCGACCCTCAGATCCGCCTTGGAGCGACGTTCGCCATTGGCGAGCGCCGTGGAGCCCTTGTCGCCGGTGCGCGTGTAGATGCGGTTCAGGGTGACCAAGGATTATCCGATCTCAGATTCAGGCGTCGGGCTCAGAACGTGTAACCGATCTTGCCGCCGAAATTCGTCAGGCCACGGTTCTCGTGGCACAGGCCGGCATTCGACATGTGCTCGACGGTGGCCATGATGCTCCAATGCTCCGTAAGACGGAAGCCGAGAGCCGCCGCTTCGCGGAACAGCGGGTTGCAGCCCAGGGCATTGAAACCCGCCGGTGCGTTGGCCTTGAGGCCGGTATATCCGTTATGCGCGCCCGCGCCGAAGAAGCCTTCGATGAAGACCCGGTTGTTCAGGGTCTGAGGGAAGAGGTCCACCGTCCAGGTCGCGCCGATATAGGCGTAGCTGGTGCGGCCATCGAAATTGTAGCTGCCGCCCACGGTCGGGCGCGGCACGAAGGCCTGCCAGAACGGGTCGAGGCTCACCACCGGCTTGTAGAACAGGATCTCGCCGTTGATGGCGTTGGTGTTCTTCTCCGCGCTGCCGGGATCCTGGACGGCCCCGCCGATACGCACCTCGGAGACGATGCTCAGAGGCTGAACCGGCGTGACGTAGGCCGCTGCGGGGGGCGGCGAACCGAGATCGGCAGCCTGGGCGGAACACACGACGGGCAGGGCGAGAATGCCGGCGACCAGGCGAGAGCAGATGGCTTGCATCGATGACGGATCCAAAGTGAACCGAGCCTTCCTATCACGCTGAAATACGCTCGCGGCAGTCCGGCGGCTCAGTAATCCCGTCCCGTCATCGTGTTAGATCGCGTGTGAGGCCCGTCCGCCACACTCACCGAGATGTGATCGTGGCTCAGGCGGAGCGCCACCACACCACGCCCATGATGAAGATGATCGCCAGAAACTGCAGCAATACGCGCAGACGCATGAGGCGTTGGGAGGTGTTGGCGCTGCCGCCGCGCATCATGTTGACGAGGCCGAGCAACAGCACGACGGCCACGGCGAGACAGGCGACGAGGACGAGGGAGTTGGAGGACATGACGGCTCGGGCTCGGAACGCGGGGACGAAGCCCATATGGCTCCGGTGTTTCCCTAGCCCATAGGGCAGGGCATCGCACCCGATGAACGGATGCGCACCTCAGTTTCGCCGGAGCAGTCGCTCGAAATAGTCAAGCTCTTCCCTGGGCCGACTCGGATCGCCGAGCTTGCGCCGCAACTCCTCCATGATCCGGCGCGTGCGCTGGACCGCGGATTCGTCGGCGGTCGGAACCTTGCCACGCCCGTCGGAGAGATCGCGGCCCTTGGTCGGGCGGCCGAGCGGATCGTCGTCGCGATTGCCGGCCTGGCCCTGCTGGCTCGGGTTCTCGCCGCCCTCCTGCTCACCCTCGCCTTCACCCTCGCCCTGGGCCATCTCCTCCATCTGCTTCTGCATGCCCTCGGCGCCGCGTTTGAGCCCGTCGAGGGCACGGCCCTGAGCGTCGACGGCATCGCCTTCCTTTCCCTCGCCGAGGGCGCCTTCGGCGTCGCGCATCGCCTCTTCGGCGTCGGCGAGGCCTTCCTCGCCCTGCATCCCGAGTTCCTTCATCCGCTTCTGCAGATCTTCGAGACGCTGGCGCAAGGCCTGCTGCCGTTCGCCGGCGCCGCCCTGGCCCTGTTCGCCCTTCTGGCCTTTCTGACCCTGTTGTCCCTGCTCTCCGCCCTGCTGGCTCTGATCGCCGTTCTGCTGCTGCCCCTGCTGGCCGCGCTGGGGTTTCTGGCCCTGCTTCTGCCCGGGCTGCTGGCCGCGCTTGTTCTGGCCATCCTTGAAGGTCTCGTCGCGGAGCGCCTGCTGCTCGCGAGACATCTTGTCGAGTTCCTCGGCCTGCTTGCTCATCTCACGGCCATTCGGGTCGGACTTGGCTCCCGGCTCGGCGGTCTGGAGGTTCTCGAGGATGCTGCGCAGCTGTTCGAGCAGGCGTTGCGCCTCGGCGGTGTCGCCGCGCTTCATCGCCTCTTCCATGTCCTTCAGCATCTTGTTCAGATCGTCCGGGGTGACGGTCTTGGCGTTCTTCTGCGACTTGCCCTTCTCGCCCTGCTGCTGAGGCTGCTTCTGCTGGCGCTCGGCCATCTGCTTCATGAATTTGTCGAGGGCCTGTTTCAGGTCCTCCGTCAGCTTCTTGATCTCCTCGTCCGGCGCGTTGCGCTCGATGGCGTCCTTCAACTTGTCCTGAGCGGCGCGCAGGCTCTTCTCCGCATCGGACAGATCGCCGTCCTCGATCTTGAGCGCCATCTCCCACAGCAGGTCGGCCACCTCGATGAGGGCTTCGTCGGTCCGCGCCACTTTCAGCCGGCGGGATGCGGTGCGCAGCCCGAGGAAGACCGAGGGCTGCGGCGTGAACTGGTCCGGTGCGATCATCAGCGCGTCGAGGGCGGTCTGCACCCGGCGCCGGCTCTCGTCGGGAGCGGTGACGAGGCGTCGGCGCTCTTCTGCGAGGGCGCGCGCCAGGGGCTCGCGGAACGGCCGGGCCGGCAGCGTGATCTCCGCCGTCTCGGTCCGCCCCTCCTGGCCGGCCTCGTCCTTCACCACGAGGGTGAGGCGGACACGCGCGCCGGACCAGGGATTGTCGGTAAGATCCACCAGCGTCTTCGTGTCGGTGTCCCCGCTCGCATCCGAGGGCAGGGCGAGGGGCATTTTCGGCACCGGAACCAGGGAGCGCCCACCGGCCAGGGGCTCGATGATCCCATCGGCCGAGGCGATGCCGTAATCGTCCTTGGCGCGGTAAGTCAGGTTGAAGGTACCGCGTGCATTCACCTCCAGGCCGCCGATACGCCTGACTTCCGGGGCGAGATCGGGGATGGTCTCGACGATGAGATGCTGCTTGGGCGCGGAGCCCGCGGCGATGACGAGATCGGCGGTGCCGCCGACGAGCTGGAAGCGGTCCTCACGAAGGTCCGGACGCGCCTCCTTGCCGGGCAAAGGCTTGAAACCGGCATTCGGGGTCAGCACGACGTCGCCCTGACCGGCGATCCGGACGATCAGCGTCGCGTTCACCGGGGCGCGCAGGCGCTGCTCGCTGCCGTTCATGGTGACGACGAGGGGCGGAAGCCGGGTGTAGAGCGGCGGATCGATCCAGCCATCGACGCGAAAGCTCGGTGCAGGGCCGGCGGCCTCGTGCCAGTCGAAGGCGCTGCCGATGCGCTGGCGCCATTCCGGGCCGGCGACGAACAGGCTGGCGACCGCCGCCACGACGAGGCCTGCGCGCAGGGCGAAGGGATCGCGGCGCGGCATGCCCGGACGGGGCAGGCCGACGTTCATTCGCGCGACCGCCTCAGCGGCGCGGCGCTGATGCAGCGCCCACAGGGCTTGCGTCGCAGGATCTGTCGTCCCGACGGCGAGCGTATCCTCGATGGCGGAGGCCGGGTTGTGGGACGAAGCGCCGTAGGCGGCGTCACGGTCGAGGCGTGCGAGTGCCTCGCGGCGGCTCGGGCGGGATAGGCGGACCAGCGGCACCAGTCCGGCGAGGAAGGCGAGGACGAAGACGGTGAGGCCGGCGATCCGCCAGACCGGCGGCAGATCGAGCCAGAGCCCCAGCCATGAGACCGCCAGGAAGGCGAGGATCACGGCGAGGCCGCGCCAGAGCAGGGGCCATGCCCGCTCCCACAGCCCGGCGGCCTGCGATTGCGATACGAGTTGATCGAGCCGGCTTCGGGCGGCCGGCGGCTTCGGCACCGTCATCCGGGTCGCTTTGGAGGTCGTCGCGTCGGCCTCGTCCATTCTGTTTGGGCTCCCGAGGCGGGGAATGCTCCCCGGCATCCCGCCTTTTCAGCCTAGCATGGTGGCGGCGCGCGGCGATCGGGTCAAATCGGCCCACCCGCATGGCGGGCGCGCGGCTATTCCGACTGCAGCCAGTCGGGCACGCGGTCGAGGCCGATGAGGTCGTCGTAGCTCTGGCGCGGCCGGACGATGGCCGCGCGGTCGCCGCTCACCAGAACCTCGGCCACGAGGCGGCGGGTGTTGTAGGTTCCGGCCTGGACCGCCCCATAGGCGCCCGCCGTCATCACGGCGACGAGGTCACCCGGTGCGACATCGGGAATGTCGCGGCCCAGCGCGATGTAGTCGCCGCTCTCGCAGACCGGTCCGACCACGTCGGCGACGAGGCGTGGGGTATCGGCACCGGGCTCGATGACCGGACGGAGGGCGTGATAGGCCTCGTAGAGCGTCGGGCGGATGAGGTCGTTCATCGCCGCGTCGACAATGACGAAGGTCCGGCCCTCGGTCCGCTTCACGTAGAGGACGCGGGTGACCAGGATGCCGGCATTACCAGCGATCATGCGACCGATCTCGAAGACCGGGCGCAGGCCGAGGGACCGGTAGTGCGGGCGCAGGATCTCCGCCAGGGCACTGGGCTCCGGGGGAGGGGCGTTGTCCTCGCGATAGGGAATGCCGAGGCCGCCGCCGAAGTCGATGTGATGCAGGGGGTGGCCCTGCGCCATCAGGCCGCGCGCCAGTTCCGCCAGCAGCCCGGCCGCATGGGCGAAGGGCGCGAGATCGGTGATCTGGCTACCGATATGCATGTCGACGCCGGACACCGCGATCCCCGGCAGGGACGCCGCGCGGGCATAGACGTCGGCCGCGCGCCCGATGGGGATACCGAACTTGTTCTCGGATTTTCCAGTGGAGATCTTGGCATGGGTCCCGGCATCGACGTCCGGATTGACCCGGACGGAAACCGGAGCGGTCGCGCCCAGGGAAGAGGCCACCTCGGACAGGGTTTCGAGCTCGGGCTCGCTCTCCACGTTAAAGCAGTAGATGCCCGCATGCAGGGCCGCCGCCATCTCCTCACGGGTCTTGCCCACGCCGGAGAACACGATCCGCTGTGGATCGACGCCGGCGGCAAGGGCGCGGCGCAGTTCACCCTCGGAGACGATATCCATCCCCGCGCTGAGACGCGCCAGCGTGGTGAGTACCGCCTGGTTCGAATTCGCCTTCATCGCGTAGCAGACGAGGGCGTCGTCCCCGGCGAAGGCCTCGGCGAAGACGCGGTAATGCCGCTCGAGCGTCGCGGTGGAGTAGCAGTAGAACGGAGTGCCGACCTCGGCGGCCAAGCCGGTCAGATCGACATCCTCGGCGGCCAGCAGGCCGTCGCGATAATGAAAATGGTGCATCGACGGGCCTTGGGACGCGGATCCTGAAACGCGGATCTGAGAAGGAGAGCACGGCGGTCGGCCCGCCGGCGATCCTCTACAGCAGCGGGTCGAGGATGAAGGGCTGTTTGGGAATGGTGTAGCCGCGCTTGACGCCCTTCGAAGTCTGCACGGGCGCTTCGTTGATCGCCTGAGGCGTACCGGAAATCGCCGAGGGGTCGAGGTCGTCGCCGTCTGCCACCGCAGTGGAATCCGCCACCGGGGACGATCCGAGCCCGAGCCCGGAGGATTGCACCGGAGCCCGCGTCTCGGGGGCCTGCAGGGCACCGCGTCGACCGCAGCCGGAGCCGGCAAGGGACACGCAGCCCAGAACGAGGAGCAACGTCAGTCGGGAACGAAACAACATCAACGTGGGTCCGGAGCCTCGGGCGTCGGCATCATAGCCGTTGCTTCCCGCTGATGCGAGCGCAACGGCCACGCTTTGTGCTGCCTGAGGCACCGGAGCCTCAAGGAAGGGAATCAGCCCTTCTTGCCGCCCGTCTTCTCGTAGGCGTCGATAGCGCGGCGGCAATTCTCGGACAGCTTGGTCCAGTTGGTCTGGAAGCACTTGTCCACCGCCGGATCGTCGGGAGAGAGGTTCCCGCAATAGGTGAGGTAATCGCCGGTGCAATACTTCTTGAGCGTCTCGTTGCCCCGCTTCGTCTGGGGAGCGGCTTGGGCGAAGGCCGCCGCCGACGAGAACACGGACACTGTCACGAGTGCGAGGGCAAGCGAAGTCATCTTGAAAGTCATAGGGAACGCGATCCGTCTCAGACAGTGAGGATGTAACGAACCCGATGATGCCTTTGCATGGTCGAAACAAGGCACGCCGGTGGTCATCCCATGAAGACGCGGCTTCTACGCCACTCCTTCGGCCGCCTGCAACGTCCCTCATTCCACCCGCCGGTGGATCACACGGGCTCGGTCCGTTTCATCGGAACCGAACCGGCCTGCGAGCCCGGCATGGCGAAAACATCGACGGACGGAAGCCGGTTCTGTCGGAGCAGCGAATCCGCCACCTCGACGATGCGCTGGCGAAGGGCGGCGATCTCCGCGTCTGGAGTGGCTTTCGCCGTGCGCAGGGCTTCGCATTCGGCGATGAGCGCCGAGTAGCGCGCCTGCAGATCCTGCCCTGCCTCGTCATCGGCCGGCACGTCGGCCTGCGCTGCCCTCGCCTCGCGCAGGGCATGGAGATCGTCGAGGAGATCGCGATGGGCGTTCTCGAGAACTTCGAGCGTGGCGAGGCTGAGGGTTCCCTCCGCGCGGGCGGTGGCGAGGTCGCGCTCGACGCCGTCCAGGTTCGCCCGCGTCGATGCCAGGGCGGCATCCCGCTCCTCCACGTTCCGCGACAGGGCGGCGATCTCAAGGGTCCGCGCGCCGATGGCCGCCATATCCGCATGGCGGCTGGCGCGCGCAGCTTCCACCTTCCGCTCGAGGCGGCGCTGGGTGACGGCGAACCGCGCGCGCAGATAGTCCTTCTCGGCGGCGATTTCAGAGGCGGAAAGGGGAACGAGGCCTTCGAGCCGGCGCTTGGCCAGGCGGGTCGCCCGGGCGTTGACGGCCGGCAGGACCATGAGGGCGCACAGGCTCGCCGCGAGGAAGCCGAGCGCGAAGATCATCACGGTTTCGATCACGCGGGAATGCTCTTCCTAGCCCCTGGCGCGGTCGGAAAAACCGCGACGCGCATGTCTTTAGACCATTTCCCCCAGGCGAGACCAATCCTTTGAAGGGTTCGAGACGAACCGCCGCCGGTCGAGGCCCACGAGTCGGGTGGGATCAGAAGGGGTTCCAGGTCGGCTTCGGCGTGAATTTCAGATAGCCGACATTGATTCCGAGGCGCGCGCCGACGCCGGTCCTGATCGGCACCACCACCATTCCGTCATTCGTCACGGCGGTCATCCCGAACCCGCCGATGAAATAGGCGGAGCCGTCGACCCCGGCAAAGCGCCGGTAGAGGCCGGAGACCGAGGGCATGTTGTAGAGAAGCATCATCGTGCGATCGCCGTCGCCGCCGAGGTCGAACCCGATGGACGGTCCCTGCCAGTAGATCCGGCGCTGCCCGGCATTGCGGGTGTAGAGCGTGCCCTCGCCGTAGCGAACGCCGCCGACGATGGCGCCGGACGCTTCCTGTCCGAGGATGTAGCCGTTGGGCTCGCCCCAGCGCCGGGTCGCCTCTTCCACGGTGAGGGCGAGACCCCGCGACATCGAGCCGAAGAACTTATGCCCGTTATCCACGATCTCGGCGGGCCGGAACCGTCCTGGGGGCTGCTCGTCGAAGGCCAGGGCCGGAGCGACGGGCGCTGCGATGAGCAGAGCGGCCGCGGCTGCGCCGAGGATGAGAGCGCGGCGCCGGGCTGCAAGCGGCGAGGGCTCGACCGATGCGGCGAGGGAGTTCGAGGGATCTGTCATCCGGAGCACCATGTTCGCCCATCACAAGGTTCGACATCCGTCCCGTTCGCCGACATTCTCCTGGCTGGATTTGTCCGAGCCGGGACAAGCGGAGGCACGAGCCCGCGTAGCGTCGATTAGAGCATGAAGTACCGCATGATAGGGTTAACGCGCCGTAACCTCGCAGGAATCGCGCTGGCATCGTGCCTCGTCGCACCTCGCGCCTCCTTCGCGCGGCCGGGACTCATCGCCCTCGATGGGTTCGACGCGGTCAGCTATTTCCTTGATCCCGAGGGAGAGCCGGTACCGGGCAAACCGGCCTTCGAATGGGATTGGAAAGGCCGGACCTGGCGTTTCTCGCGGCTGGGAAATCTCGCAGCCTTCCGCGATGCACCCTCCGCCTATGCACCGCGTCTGTCCGGCTACGATCCGATCGGGGTGCTCGATGGCCGGATCGTGGACACGGACCCGCAGATTTTCGCGATACTGGCCGGTCCGGCGGGGGAGGGGCTCTACCTGTTCCGCAATCGGGAACACCGTTCGAGGGTCGTGGCGTCACCGGCCATCGTCGTAGCGGCGGAAGAGAAATGGCCGGCCCTGCGCAAGCTCACCGAGGATGGCGCGCCGCCCTGAGAAGGCCTTCTCACACCGGAGACGTGGTCTGTGCGGCAGGTTCCTGGCGGACCGTGCTCACGCTCGGCCCGCGATCGGGCAGACCGAGGCGGCCCGTATAGCTCGGATCCCCGAGGGCCGCGAAAGGGCCGTTCCGGTAGAAAATGCCGTAATGGCCATAGGTGATCTCGCGCCCCGACGGCACGATGACGCAGCCGCCGGCGGTGGTCAGTACATGGTCCCCGGCCGCGGTGTCCCATTCCATGGTCGGGCCGCAGCGGACATAGATGTCGGCCTCGCCGGACGCGATGAGGCAGAATTTCAGGGCCGACGCGACCCCGCGCCTCTGGCCAATGGGAAGTCCTGCGAGGCAGGCCTCCGTCTCGGTATCGCCGTGGCGCCGGCTGACGAGGGCGACGAGCCCGTCCTCTGGTACCTTCCGGACCCGGATCGCGTTCCGCGTCGTCGGTCGCCCGCGATGGATCGCCGCCTCGAACGCGGTGGCGCCGGCCCCCCAGACGCGGCCGATGCCCGGACCCGCCACGGCCGATGCGACCGGCCTGTTCCCTTCGATCAGGCAGATATTCACGCTGTAATCCGGGTTTCCGGCCAGAAAATCGCGGGTGCCGTCCAGAGGGTCGACCAGAAAGAACAAGTCGGCCGGCGGCAGGTCGTGAGTGGATTCCTCGGAGACGATGGGAATCGACGGGTAGCGTTGTCTCAGAGCATCGAAGATCAGCTTTTCGGATGCGATGTCGGCGACGCTCGACGGAGTCCCGTCCGGCTTGATCACGTGCGCGCAGTCGCCACCGTGATGTCGTCGGAGGATGTCGCCGGCTTCACAGGCGATGTCGGTCAATGTCGTCGCGATGCTGTCGCGCATCCGCGGATCGAGGGGCATAGGAAAGTCTTGCCTTGCGAGCCGCGCCTTGTCGACTCTAGAGTCGGCTCCGAAGCGGACTACGCACTCCTCGCGTCGCTTTTCAAAGCATCCTGTGCCGTCTATCGGTGCCGCCCTCGGTTGGTTTCATCTCTCGAAGCCGACGGACCGGCCGCATCCGCGGCCCATTCATTGCCCTGTGCGGAGAGCACGATGACCCCCGTCGATCTGGATTCCCTCGATCTCTCCGCGCTGCTCTGCTCGCGCGTCTGCCACGACGTCATCAGCCCGGTCGGCGCCATCGTCAACGGGCTCGAAGTCCTGGAGGACGAGAGCGACACCTCGATGCGGGAGTTCGCCCTCGAACTGATCGGCAAAAGCGCGAAGCAGGCTTCGGCACGGCTGCAATTTGCCCGTATCGCATTCGGCGCCGCCGGATCCGCGGGCGCATCGATCGACCTGGCCGATGCCGAGAAAGTCTCGCGCGGGATGTTCGGCGACGAGAAGACCCAGCTGACCTGGAGCGCACCGCAGGCGCTCTATCCGAAGAACAAGGTCAAGCTCCTCCTCAACCTCGTGATGATCGCCACCACCACCATTCCCCGTGGCGGCCGGATCGACGTGGTCGTCAGCGGCGACGGGGAGGCACCCTCCATCGTCATCACGTCGAAGGGGTCGCACGCCCGCATCCCTGCCCATGTGGAGGACCTGATCGCGGGAACGCCGGAGAACGGCGCGGTGGACGCCCACAGCATCCTGCCGTTCTATGCCGGGCTCGTGGCCCGCGCGGCCGCGATGAACGTCCGCTTCGGAATCGAGGGCGACGAGGTGACGATCCGCGCCGAGCCCGTGGCCGCCACCGTCGCACCGGCCGCGGCACCCGCCGAGCGCCCCCTGGAGGATACGCGCCCTTCCGACAGCGAGCCGCCCGAGACGTCGCTCGCCTGATCGCCGGAATGACCGTCGCGGCAGGCAGGATCAAATCCTGCCGCGACTTGTGAATTTGTCCCTCTCTCGAAACTCTTCACTAACCTGTCGGCCTCAAGGTGGAATTCGCACAAACCTAGTGCGCGTCTGGACCGAGTGCCTCTAATGGATGACTTGCTGCGTGAGTTTCTGACCGAGAGCGCAGAGCATCTCGATACCGTGGACGCCGAACTCGTCCGCTTCGAGCAGGATCCCAACAACCAGACGATCCTCCGGAACATTTTCCGCCTCGTCCACACGATCAAGGGGACGTGCGGCTTCCTCGGCCTTCCGCGCCTCGAAGCGCTGGCGCATGCGGCCGAGACGCTGATGGGCCAGTTCCGCGACGGCATGCCGGTGAGCAGCCCCGCCGTCAGTCTCATCCTCGTGACGCTCGACCGGCTCAAGCAGATCCTCGGCGATCTCGAGGTCACCGGCACCGAGCCGACCGGCAACGACGACGATCTGATCAACGCCCTCGATGCGATGTCGGCCGCCCCGTTCGTGGCGCCGGCCCCCGTGGTCGAGACAAAGCTCCCCGACCCCGTCGTTCGTGAGCTGAAGCCGGGCGAAGTCTCGCTCGACGATCTGGAGCGCGCCTTCCTCGAAGCCGAAGGCCCCGACCTGTCTGAGCCGCTCCCCCTGGAGCCGGCACCCGTCGCCATGGCCGAACCGAAGCAGCCCGAGTTCACCGCTCCCGAGTTCGAACCTGCGTCGCTTGCCGAGGATTCCTCCTCAAAGAGCGCCAACCGGAAGAACGGGTCGGACGCTCCGTCCGGGGAATCCGAGGGCGGCGCCTCGAAGGTCCAGAGCATCCGCGTCAACGTCGACACGCTCGAACACCTCATGACGATGGTCTCCGAGCTGGTTCTGACTCGCAACCAGCTCCTCGAGATCGCCCGCCGCCACGACGACTCGACCTACAAGGTTCCTCTGCAGCGCCTCAGCCATGTGACGGCCGAGCTGCAGGAAGGCGTCATGAAGACGCGCATGCAGCCGATCGGCAATGCCTGGCAGAAGCTGCCGCGCGTGGTCCGCGACCTCTCGTCGGAACTCGGCAAGCAGATCGAGCTCATCATGAGCGGTGCCGAGACCGAGCTCGACCGTCAGGTGCTCGAGGTCATCAAGGATCCGCTCACCCACATGGTGCGCAACTCGGCCGATCACGGCATCGAATCCACCGCCGACCGGAAGGCGGCGGGCAAGCCGGCACGCGGCACGATCCGTCTCGCCGCCTATCACGAGGGCGGCACGATCACGATCGAGATCGCCGATGACGGCAAGGGCCTCGATCTCGCCGCCATCCGCCGCAAGGCCGTGGAGCGCAACGTCGCGAGCCAGTCCGAGATCGACAAGATGACCGACGCCCAGGTGGCGAAATTCATCTTCCATCCCGGCTTCTCGACGGCGAAGGCGGTCACCTCGGTCTCCGGCCGCGGCGTCGGCATGGATGTGGTGAAGACGAATATCGAGCTGATCGGCGGCGTCATCGACATCAACACGCAGCTCGGCCGCGGCACCACCTTCACCATCAAGATCCCGCTGACGCTGGCGATCATCGCCGCCCTCATCGTCAAGGCCGGCGACCTTCGCTATGCCGTTCCGCAGGTGGCCGTGCTGGAACTCGTGCGCGTCGACAAGGCGACCGCCCAGAAGGTGGAGCGCATCAACGGCTCGCCGGTGCTGCGCCTGCGCGAGCGACTCCTCCCGATCGTGACCCTCACCGGGGTGCTGGGTCAGAAGGAGAATGCCGAGAGCATCGATTCCGGTTTCGTGGTGGTCGCACAGGTCGGCCGTCAGCGCTTCGGCATCCTGGTGGACGAAGTCTTCCACACGGAAGAGATCGTCGTGAAGCCGATGTCGTCCAAGTTGCGCCACCTGCCGCTGTTCGCCGGCAACACCATTCTCGGCGACGGTGCCGTGGTCCTGATCGTCGATCCCAACGGCATCGCCCGTCAGGTCAGCCAGGGCACGCAGACGGGCGCCATCCCGGTGGATGCAGAGCCGGAGGAGACCGATGCCGCCGACGCCAAGGCGACGCTGCTGGTGTTCAAGGGCGGCGGAGGCAGCTTCAAGGCGGTGCCGCTCTCGCTCGTGACACGGCTCGAGGAAATCGAGGCGAGCAAGATCGAGTGGGTCGGCGGACGCCCGCTGATCCAGTACCGTGGCCGGCTCATGCCGCTGGTCCCGGCCGATCAGTCGATCGAGATCAGGAGCGAGGGGACACAGGCCCTGGTGGTATTCTCGGACGGCGAACGGGCTATGGGCCTCGTGGTCGACGAGATCATCGACATCGTCGAGGAGCGTCTCGACGTGGAGATCGCAGCCGAGCGTTCGGACCTCATCGGTTCGGCGGTCCTGCGCGGCCGCGCCACCGAGATCATCAACATCGCCCACTTCCTGCCGCTCGCCTACGACGACTGGGCCCGGGGCGCGCACAAGCCCGAGAAGCGCAATGCGACGCTGCTGCTCGTGGACGATTCGGCCTTCTTCCGCGACATGCTCAGCCCGGTCCTGAAGGCCGCCGGCTACAACGTGATCACCGCCGGAAGCGCGGAAGCCGCCCTCACCACGCTGATGGCCAACGGTCGTATCGACGTGGTGGTGTGCGACCTGGAAATGCCGGGCCGAAGCGGCTTCGACCTCGTCGCCGCCATGCGGAAGGGTGACGAGCGTCTCTCCCAGCTACCGGTCATCGGCCTTTCCGGGACGGTCGGCATCGACGCCATCGAGCGGGCTCGCTCCCTCTCGATCCTCGATCTGGTGGCGAAGTTCGATCGCAGCGGGCTGATTTCGGCCCTCGGCGAAGTCGACATTGTCAGCCTTCCCAAAGCCGCCTGAACTTGGCCCTCGAACGAGATCGGACAATCTGAGCCATGATGCAGGCCGCCAACAGCAACAAGGGCGTCGAGACCGGCGCCATCACCGACTTCATCACGGTCTTCGTCGCCGACACCATGTTCGGCCTCGCCATCGACCGGGTCCACGACGTCTTCATCCCCGCCGGGGTGACGCCCGTCCCGCTGGCACCACCGGAGATCGTCGGTCTTCTGAACCTTCGCGGACGCGTGGTCACGGCCCTGTGCCTGCGCCGCCGTCTCGGTCTCCCGGATCGTGCCGACGATAGCCAGAAAATGGCGATCGGGCTCGAGCAGGGCGGAGAAACCTTCGCCCTCGTGGTCGACGGTGTCGGCGAGGTGCTGAAGCTGGGAGGCGACACGCACGAGCCGGTGCCGATCAACCTAGATTCCCGCTGGCGGAACCTCTCCCTCGGTGTGCACCGCCTCGATGGCCGGCTCCTCGTCATCCTCGATGTCGATGCGCTCCTCGCCTTCGGAACGCAGCGCGACATCGCTGGCGCCGCCTGACCTTCCAGATCGAGGACAGCCCCATGAAGAACTGTCTCGTCGTCGACGATTCCGCCGTCATCCGGAAGGTCGCGCGGCGCATTCTCGAGACCATGAATTTCAAGGTCGGTGAAGCCGAGGATGGCGCCAAGGCCCTCATGGCTTGTATCGAAGCGATGCCCGACGTGATCCTGCTCGACTGGAACATGCCGACCATGGACGGCTACGAGTTCCTCCGCGCCCTGCGCCAGACCCCCGGCGGGATGGTGCCCAAGGTTCTGTTCTGCACCACCGAGAACGATGTCGGTGCCATCGCCAGGGCCCTGCATGCCGGCGCGGACGAGTACATCATGAAGCCCTTCGACCGCGACATCGTCACGGCCAAGCTCGAACAGGTGGGGTTCGGCCAGGAGGCCGATGCCGCCTGATACGGAAGGCGGCGTGGATCTCTGGTGTCGCAGGATCGTCGCTGAATAGTCCCCGTCATCACGACGAAGCGTAGAGTTCCATGGCCGCTGCCGCCTCCGTTCCAGTCTTCGCTCCCTCCGCGGGAGGCACCGCGGGGAACGCCGCTCGTGTGCGCGTCATGATCGCCGACGATTCGGCGGTGGTTCGCGGTCTCGTCGCCCGATGGATCGGCGAGGCGGGATTCGAGGTGGTGGCGACCGCTTCCAACGGCCGGATCGCCCTGGACTCCATGGCGCGCACCGATCCCGACGTTGTGCTCCTCGACATCGACATGCCGGAACTCGACGGGACGCAGGCCCTGCCTCTGATTCTCGCCAAGAGCCCGGGCATCCAGGTCGTCATGATGTCGACGCTGACGACGCGCAACGCCGACATCTCCCTGCGATGTCTCGCCCTCGGCGCCGTCGACTACCTCGCCAAGCCGGAGAGCAATCGCGGCGTCACCACCTCGGACACGTTCCGCGCCGAACTTATCGAGCGCGTCCGCGTGTTCGGAGCCGCCCGTGCCCGGCGACGACCGCATGCCGCTCCCGCTGCCGTGGGAGCGGCCCACATCGCCCCGGCGCCGGCTCAACGACCGGCGACACCATTTGTCCTGCGCCCGAAGGCCCGCACCGGGATCCCGCCGCGCTGCCTTCTCATCGGTTCCTCCACTGGCGGCCCGCGCGCGGTCGGCGAAGTGCTGGAGAAGATCGGCAGCGCCACCCTGCGCCAGTTCCCGGTGCTGATCGTCCAGCACATGCCCCCGGTCTTCACGGCGGTCTTCGCCGAGCATCTCGGTGCCAGAGTCGGCCTGCCCGCCGCGGAAGGGAAGCCAGACGAGCGTATCCAGCCGGGACGCATCTACGTGGCGCCGGGGGGCCGCCATATGGGCCTGCAGGGAAGCCGGAACGACCTCTCGATCCGGCTCGACGACGGACCGGTCGTCAATTTCTGCCGGCCCGCGGTGGACGTGTTGTTCCACGATGCCGCCGCCCTCTACGGCGCGGCGGCCCTGGCCGTGATCCTCACCGGAATGGGATCCGACGGGACCAACGGCGCGCGCTCGCTCACCGATGCCGGTGCGCCCGTGCTCGCTCAGGACGAGGCGACCAGCACCGTCTGGGGCATGCCCGGCAGCGTCGCCAAGGCGGGCCTCGCCCAGGCCGTCCTGCCGCTCGGTGATCTCGGATCGGCACTCCGCAACCTCCTGACGGGGCATGGCGCATGACCGACCTCGAGTTCGACTTCCTGCGCGGCTACCTCAAGACGCGCTCCGGCCTCGCCCTCAGCGCCGAGAAGCGCTACCTCATCGAAAGCCGGCTCACGCCGGTTTGCCGCCGCTTCAATCTGGCGACCCTCCACGATCTCGTCACCATGCTGAAAGCATCGCGCGACCAGAGCCTGGAACGCGCGGTGGTCGAGGCGATGACCACGAACGAAACCTTCTTCTTCCGCGACCGCGTCCCCTTCGACCTGTTCCGGGACGTGCTGCTGCCGGAAGCCCTGGTCCGCCGCGCGGCCCAGCGCCGCCTGCGGATCTGGTGCGCGGCGTCCTCCACGGGCCAGGAGCCGTATTCCCTGGCTATGCTGATCCAGGACGCGGCGCCGCGCCTCGCCGGATGGCAGGTGGATATCGTCGCCACCGACCTCTCCACCGAGGTGCTGGAGAAGGCCAAGGCCGGCCTCTACAGCCATTTCGAGGTGCAGCGCGGCCTGCCGGTGCAATCCCTGCTGAAACATTTCGAGCAGGTGGGCGAGCAATGGCGGATCTCCGCGAGCCTGCGCCAGATGGTGGATTTCCGCCCGCTGAACCTGCTGCACCCGTTCGAATCGCTCGGGGCGTTCGACATCATCTATTGCCGCAACGTGCTGATCTATTTCGATGCACCGACGAAGGGCGACGTTTTGGGACGTCTCAGTTCCAGCTTGACCCCGGACGGCGTCGTCCTCCTGGGCGCCGCGGAAACGGTCATCGGTCTCACCGACCGGCTCGTGCCGCACCCGCAGCATCGCGGGCTCTACGGCCAGGCGCCCGCCTCCGGCCGGCCGGGCTTGACCACGCAACCGCCGCTGCCGCTGCGGAAAGTGGTCGGGCTGTAATCGCCGGCCCTTGCTGGCCGGTCCGGGACGCAGGAGAGAGCGTCCGAGCAAATTCGTATCGGCGCGACAACACTTGCCTCTCGTCTGGCCCTTTGCAGAGGGGCATGACCTCGGGCTCCAAACCAGTGCCTGCTTTCGCGAAACCCGCTCATACCATTTGTCGATGAGCCTGAGTCGTCGAGGTCCGTCCACGGAACTGCGCAGCCGCAGACGTCCGCCGAACCTCACTTGCCCCTGACATATGGGTTAGGGTCAGTGCGCCACTGGGCGTGCTCGTGCCGCGTGTCGTGGCACGGATATCGATGTCCCGTTTCGTTTGACCATCGCGCAACAAAAAAGCCCCGCTCTCGCGAGGCTTTTTTCGAGTTCCGGAGCGAGGAGGATCAGACGGCGATCCGCTCTTCGCCTTCGTTGGGCTCGCGCAGCACGTAGCCGCGTCCCCATACGGTCTCGATGTAGTTCTTGCCGGAGGAGGCGTTGGCCAGCTTCTTGCGCAGCTTGCAGATGAAGACGTCGATGATCTTGAGCTCGGGCTCGTCCATGCCGCCATAGAGGTGGTTGAGGAACATCTCCTTCGTGAGGGTCGTGCCCTTCCGCAGGGAGAGAAGCTCCAGCATCTGATATTCTTTGCCGGTGAGATGGACCCGGCTGCCGGTGACCTCGACGGTCTTCTGATCGAGGTTCACGATCAGGTCGCCCGTGGTGATGACCGACTGGGCGTGGCCCTTCGAACGGCGGACGATCGCGTGAATGCGAGCGACCAGCTCATCCTTATGGAAAGGTTTGGTGAGGTAATCATCGGCTCCGAAGCCGAGGCCCTTCACCTTGTCCTCGATGCCGGCCATGCCGGAGAGGATCAGGATCGGCGTCTTGACCTTCGCCACGCGCAGGTTGCGCAGCACCTCGTAGCCCGACATGTCGGGCAGGTTCAGGTCGAGAAGGATGATGTCGTAGTCGTAGAGCTTGCCGAGGTCGATTCCTTCCTCGCCGAGATCCGTCGTGTAGGTGTTGAAGCTCTCCGACTTGAGCATCAGTTCGATGCTCTGCGCGGTCGCGCTGTCGTCTTCGATCAGAAGTACCCGCATCGTCGGTCCCCAGCCCAGCCGGCCGTATTCAGCGTTCGGGCAAGCCCCCGCCGTTCGTCCACCACCGGCCCGTGGCGGACGCTCCCTCGTCATAGACGTGAAACGCTAATGGTTAATCGTTAACAAAACCTGATTCTCGGTGGCAAGCACAGATTTGAATGTCGCGAGAAATGATGCTGCCGCCGATCGGCGATGTGGCCCCGCGAGGTGAGGGGCCGGCAGATGCATTACATCAAAACATTCAGCTAAGCACTTGATAGATTTGCCTTTGCCGTCACATGTAACTCAAGAGACACTCCCAAGCGGCACATCGTGTTCGGTACCGAAAGGCATCCGTCACCCAATGACGACGGACCGCTTCGTGCCCGATATACGCAGTGTTAAGGAGGGAGGTAAACGAAACGTTGCGAGAAGCGCAGATGACCGTGCGACCCCGGGTTTCCTCCCCCCTTAATCTGGCCTCGGCCCAGGCCGCCCTTGCCGGAATCGAGACGCTGGAGACCTATGGTCGTGTGGTCGCCATCAAGGGGCTCCTGGTCGAGGTTGCGGGGCCCGTGGGCGCCATGCGCCTCGGCGGGCGCCTCGACATCATGGTGGAGAACGCCACGGGCGCCGTCCCCTGCGAGATCATCGGATTTCAAGGGGACCGGGCATTGGCGATGCCGTTCGGATCCCTGGAGGGCGTCCGTCGTGGATGCCCGGCGATGGTGCGCGACGAGGCCGCCGGCGCGATTCGCCCGTCCGCCGGCTGGCTCGGGCGAACCATCGATGCCCTCGGTCGTCCCGTGGACGGCCTCGGCCCGCTGCCGCCCGGCCCGGCCATCTACCCCCTACGCGCGGACCCGCCGCCGGCCCATGCCCGACGCAGGGTCGGCCCGCCCCTGGATCTCGGCATCCGCTGCATCAACACCTTCATTACCATGTGCGCCGGCCAGCGCATGGGCATCTTCGCCGGCTCCGGCGTCGGCAAATCCGTCCTGCTCTCCATGCTCGCGCGCTACACGGCGGCGGATGTCGCCGTCATCGGCCTCGTGGGCGAGCGCGGGCGCGAGGTGCAGGAGTTCCTGCAGGACGATCTCGGCCCCGCCGGCCTCGCTCGTTCGGTGGTGGTGGTGGCGACGTCGGACGAGCCGGCCCTCATGCGGCGCAACGCCGCCTACGTCACCCTGGCCATGGCCGAGTATTTTCGCGATCAGGGCGCGCAAGTCCTCTGCATGATCGACTCGATCACCCGATTCGCCATGGCCCAGCGCGATATCGGCCTCGCCGCGGGTGAGCCGCCCACCGCCAAGGGCTACACGCCGACTGTCTTCAGTGAATTGCCGCGCCTGCTGGAGCGCGCCGGCCCCGGAACGGGGCAGGGCGCGATTTCAGGCCTCTTCACGGTGCTGGTGGAAGGCGACGACCACAACGAACCGGTGGCGGACGCGGTACGCGGCATCCTCGACGGCCACATCGTCATGGAGCGCGGCATCGCCGAGCGGGGACGCTATCCCGCCATCAACGTGCTGCGCTCGGTCTCACGGACGATGCCTCGGTCGTGCGACCCCGTCCATCTGCCCACCGTGAGGCGCGCAAGGCGCATCCTGTCCACCTATGCCGACATGGAAGAGCTGATCCGGCTCGGTGCCTACAGGGCCGGCGCATCGGCCGAAGTCGACGAGGCAGTGGCGTTGATGCCAAGTATCGAGGCTTTTCTGGGTCAGAGTAAGGAAGAAGCAACCTCGATAGGCGAGGGTTATCAACGGTTGGCAGCGATCGTCGGAAGCGCCTGAGTGACGTTCGAAATGTCGTCTCATTCGTTTCCGGCGCCGACAGCGTCGGCCTTTCGTGCGTGGCGTGGAATGGGACCCTCAATATGAAATCGCGTGACACGTTGATCCGGCTGCGCCGCTTCCAGGTCGACGAGAAGCGTCGGCGGGTGACGCAAATCGAGATGATGATGGCCGATTTCAACCGGATGGCGTCCGAACTCGACCGCGAGGTCGCCTACGAGGAAGGCCGCGCCGGCATCACCGATACCGGTCATTTCGCCTATCCCACCTATGCCCGCGCCGCGGCGACCCGCCGGGACAACATGCGCCAATCGGCGCTCGCTCTCGAGAGCCAGCTGACCGATGCCAAGGCCGAACTCGGCGAGGCGTTCGAGGAACTCAAGAAGATCGAGATCCTCGAGGATCGCGAGCGCACGGCCGAACGCGTCGCCGAAGCGGCCCGCGACCAGGCCGCCATGGACGGCATCGGCCTCTCCCGCATCCGCGCCTGAGCGATCCGCGGCGCGGACGGCACGAAGTCGTCATGTTCACATGACATCTGTCCGGGGAATGCCTTAGCCGGCCGTCTCGCTTGCGATGCTCAGCGCGGTCGTGCAGGTAGTCTGGGCTGTGGGGGCATGACCGGTTCGCAATGAAGACAATCAAGGATTTCGCCTGGCCGCTCATCGGCATCCTGGCGATCGCGATCTCCGGCTACTTTCTCTACCAGGAGCTGAAGACCACATCGATGGCGGCGGTATGGGGGGCCATCGTCGCCATCCCGCCCCATCGCATGGCCCTGGCGGGGCTCTCGACCCTCGTCGCCTATGCGGCCCTCGCCTGGTACGACCGGATCGCGCTGCTGCATCTCGGCGTGCGCGGCATCTCGTGGTTCTTCGTGGCGGTGTGCTCGTTCACGACCTACGCGCTCTCCCACAATATCGGCGCCTCGGTCTTCTCGGGCGCCCTGGTGCGGTACCGCGCCTACACGGCCAAGGGCCTCTCGGCCGCCCAGGTGGCTGTGCTGGTGGCTTTGTGCTCGTTCACCTTCTTCCTCGGGACGATCCTTCTCGGTGGCGTCGTCCTCGTGATCGAACCGCAGCTGCTCTCGCGCCTGAAGGGGATCCTGCCCGGTTTTCTCACCGACCCGAAGACCGCGCTCATCGTCGGCATCGGCCTTCTCGCTTTCGTCGCGCTCTACGTCGCCGGATCGATCCTGCGCCTCCCGCCGCTCCACATCCGCAAGTTCAAGCTGGAATATCCGCGCCCGGCGATCATGGGGCGACAGCTTCTGGCGGCACCCCTCGAACTGCTCGGCGCGGCCGGCATCCTGTATTTCGCCCTGCCGGAGGCGGTGAATCCCGGCCCGATCGCCGTCATCGCGATCTTCCTCGCCTCCTTCTCGGTCGCCCTGGTCTCGAACGCACCGGGCGGGCTCGGCGTCTTCGAACTGGTCTTCATCACGGCGATGCAGATCACCGATCCCGGCCAGAAGGATGCGATCATCGCAGCCGTCATCGTGTTCCGGGTGTTCTATTTCTGGATACCGGCGCTGATTTCGGTGGTCGTCGTCCTGCTCTACGAGCGCTCACGCCTCGCCGACCTCGCCAGAGCACCGCAGGCCTCCGCCGTACCGGCGCCGCCGGTCGTCGCTCCGGGCCTCGATCCCACCAGGATCGAGAAGAAGCTGGAAAAGAAGCCGCTCTGAGACTCCTCTTGGTCAAATGTCTTAACGGGTACTCCTACGAAGCTCCATCATCCGATCAGACCACCTCATCCCGAGGTGCCGAAGCGCGGCGAAGGCACCGAAGGAGATCTCCCGTAGTCTTTGCGCGATCTCAGGACGTCTCCTTCGAGGCCGCTGCGCGGCATATCAGGATGAGGTCGAGCGCTGGGAAAACGAAACGAACAGTCCCTCAAACGGCCTCACTCCACGTCACGTGAAAGCCGAACACCAAGGCCAAGCGGCCCAAGGCCCGTCTGCCGCGATACGGTCGGGCGGACAGGTCCCCGCTCACAGACATATCTCGCTTCGGGTCCGACGGCCGTTCCGCCAGGGACCGAGAAGGGTTCAGCCGCTTCGACGCTATGGCTTAGGGCCGGTCCCGAGGGTGTGTCTCCGGGCTCGGCGGCAGGCGGACGCTCACGGCGCAACCGGATCTCGGCCTCAGACCGAGCCCACCGTCCGCAGCCGCGCCCGCGGATGGATTTCCGCCTGGCTCATCACCGCCGTCTCACGGCGGAAGCGCTCGATGATGGAGCGCACGAAGGGCCGGGCCTGGGCCGACGTGACGAGGACCGGCATCTCGCCCATGCGCGCCGCCTGTTCGAAGCGGTCGCGCACCGTGTTGACGAATTCCGAGAGTTTGGACGGCTGCATGGCGAGGTAGCGCTCGTCGCGCTCGCCCGCGATGGATTCGAGGAAGGCCTGCTCCCAGGCCGGTGACAGGGTGATGATCGGCAGCATGCCGTCATGTCCCTGGTACTGTGCGCAGATCTGGCGGCCGAGGCGGGCACGCACGTGCTCGACGATGTCGCGGGGGTTCTTCACATGGCCCGCCACTTCGGCGATGCCCTCGACGATGGAGCCGAGATCGCGGATCGAGACCCGCTCGGCCAGCAGGAACTGCAAGACGCGCTGAATGCCGGTGGTGCCGATCTGCGAGGGCACCACCTCCTTGAGGAGGTCGGCATGGTCCTTCGAGAGCTCTTTCAGAAGCTTCTGGACTTCCACGTGATTCAGCAGTTCGGACACATGCGCCTTGATGATCTCGGTGAGATGGGTCGAGACCACCGTGGCCGCATCCACCACGGTGTAGCCCTTGAGCTGCGCCTGATCGCGCAGGGAGGCGTCGATCCATGTGGCGGGCAGGCCGAAGGTCGGCTCGAGCATGTGCTGGCCGGGCAGCTGAACCTGTCCACCCATCGGGTCCATGGCCATGAACTGGCCGGGGAAGATCTGCCCCGTGCCGGCCTCGATCTCCTTCACCCGCACGACGTAGGCGTTGGAATCGAGCTGGACGTTGTCGAGGATGCGGACCGAGGGCATGACGAAGCCGAGCTCCGCCGCGAGTTGGCGGCGCAGGGCCTTGATCTGGTCCGTCAGCCGGTCCTGGCCCTCCTGTCCGTTGACGAGGGCCAAGAGCGCGTAGCCCATTTCGAGCTTGAGGTCGTCGAGCTTGAGGAGATCGGTCACCGTCTCCTCCTTGGCGGCCTGGGCCGCGGCCACCGCGGTGGCATCCATCGGCGCGCCGTCGGAATCCAGGGGGGGAGCCTCGCGGGCGATCTTGGCGAAGTGCCATGCGGCGTATCCCGAGGCCCCCGCGAGAGCGAGGAAGGGCAGCATCGGCATGCCGGGCAGGAACGAGATCAGCACCATCACGCCCGACGACATGCCGAGCGCCTTCGGATAATTGGCGAGCTGCTTGCCGAGCGCCTTGTCGGCCGAGCCCTTCACACCCGCCTTGGAGACGAGGATGCCCGCCGCCGTCGAGACGATGAGGGCCGGCACCTGGCTCGCGAGGCCGTCGCCGATGGTGAGCAGCGTGTAGGTTTTCGCGGCCGCGCCGAAGGGCATGCC
This sequence comes from Methylobacterium bullatum, assembly GCA_902712845.1. Lineage (NCBI taxonomy): Bacteria > Pseudomonadati > Pseudomonadota > Alphaproteobacteria > Hyphomicrobiales > Methylobacteriaceae > Methylobacterium > Methylobacterium bullatum. The sequence continues at coordinate 4,733,376 of LR743504.1, read as the reverse complement.
CTGCTGGGCGACGCCGATGATGATGCCGCCGATCACGTTGATGAAGGTGATGAGCAGGGCGGCGATGGCATCGCCGCGCACGAATTTCGAGGCACCGTCCATGGCGCCGAAGAAGGAGGATTCCTCCTCCAGCGCGGCGCGGCGGGCCTTGGCGACCTTCTCGTCGATGAGGCCGGCGGAGAGATCGGCATCGATCGCCATCTGCTTGCCGGGCATGGCGTCGAGGGTGAAGCGGGCGGCGACTTCCGCGATACGGCCCGAACCCTTGGTGATGACGACGAAGTTCACGATGATCAGGATCGCGAACACGATGATGCCGATGACGAAGTTGCCGCCCATCACGAAGTTGCCGAAGGCTTCGATGACGTGGCCCGCCGCCGCCGTGCCCTCGTGGCCATGGCCGAGGATGAGCCGCGTCGAGGCGAGGTTCAGGGCCAGCCGAAGCAGGGTCGCGACGAGGAGCAGGGTCGGGAAGACAGTGAATTCGAGCGGGTTGTCGATGAACAGCCCCGTCATCATGATCAGCACCGAGATGATGATCGAGACGGCGAGCAGGAGGTCGAGCAGGAACGCGGGCAGCGGGAAGATGAGCACCGTGAGGATGCCCATCACGGCGGTGGCGAAGAACAGGTCCGTGCGCTTCGAAAGCGCGGTCAGGTTGGCACGGTTCGGGATCGCGAAGCTCGCGAATTGCGAGACGCTCATCCCCGGAGCCGGCGCGGCGGCGCCCGTCTCGCTCATACTCGAACCCTCGTGTCCCACGCGGACCCGGCAAGAATTGCCGGGCTCAGGGTTAGCGAAGAGTTAACGAGACACGGTAGAGGTAGAGAAAACCTGTTCTGGCTCGCGCCGCTCCCGATCCGGTAGGATCCCGGGCAATGGCAAGTCCGATCCCCCGAGCAGGCGGTATCCCACCTGCCCGTGGCTTCCTTCGACGCATCGCCCTCGGCAAGCGTGATCTTCGATCGGTGACGCAATCGCCGCCCTCAGGCGCGGCCGCCCCGGTGCCGATGGGACACAGGCACCCGGCGGCAACCGGAAAATCGCATGTTTCCTCACCGGATCGGTACGCTGGTCCCTTGCACGGGGGGAACTCGGCTTGTACAGCACGCCACTCGCTCATCGCCGCCGCTGCAAAAGCTGGCAACGATGTGAGAGCCTGGAGGGGTGGCCGAGTGGTTGAAGGCGCACGCCTGGAAAGTGTGTATACCGGAAACGGTATCGCGGGTTCGAATCCCGCTCCCTCCGCCATTTGACCGAGCCAAATTATTGAAGTCCTTTGGAAATTTGGCCTGACGTCCGGCTTCCGCCGCCAATTGCCCCCCATTTCGTATCGACTTGCGACGACCAAAGCTGAATCCCGCTCGACTTCTGTTTCGTACGCGCGCGATCGAGCGATTAGGGCGCATGGCAGCGTTTTCATCATCGCGACTTTTCTGTCGGAGTGCCGATCCCCCGCAAAGTGGAGGCGTTTGCATGGCAGGCGACCGCTCGAGGTACCCGGCGCCGTCGGAGACACATGGCCACCTTCTTCACAGCAGACACACATTTTGGAGACGCGCACATTCTGCGTCAGCGGGGAGCTACGTTCGGGTCGCTCGATGATCACGACGCGGCTTTGATCAAGGGATGGAACGACGTCGTCGGCGACGACGACGACGTCTGGCATCTCGGCGATTTTGCGGCCGGCGCCAGCCGGGCTCGCTGCGCGGAGATCTTTTCGGCCTTGAGGGGGCGAAAGCGGCTGATCCGCGGCAATCACGACACCAATCGGGTCCTCGAACTGCCATGGGCAAAGCCGCCGCAGGAAAGTGCGCGGATCACCGTAAGCGATGCCGCCGGCAAAGAATGGCGACTGTTCCTTGCTCATTACGCCCATCGGGCTTGGCCGGGCTTGTGGCGCGGGACGCGGCATCTTTACGGCCACACTCATGGATCACTGCCCGATACCCGCTTTTCCTGCGATGTCGGCATGGATGCCTGGGCCTATCGGCCTGTCGGTGTCACCGATCTGATTGACCGCCAAAACCTTGCGCTGGCCTTGCCGGAAGAACTCCAGCGGGACGGTGACAGCGGCGCGGCGATTGGTCGACAATCTCGTCCATAGCAGCGGTCGTCGACGGCGCCCTCGTGATACATTGAGGAGCGGCTCACTCTTAAACTTCGTAAGCAAGCATTAACGCTACACGGGCATTCTCTCGACATTCATCGGTCAGCCGTTCGGACCAGGGGGTCCGCCCAGTTGCGATGGGAGACAAACGGTCCATGCCTCGCCTGCTTGAACTTCTGCGCTGGAAACTTGCAGTGATTTTTGCTTGGACGCCAACACGTACTGTGGCGTTGAACTTGATTCTGGTAGCCTACGCTGTTGCAGGATGGGGAGCCTTCGCGAACAAAGCTTCGGCATATCGCGATCTCACTGATCAGGTCAGCCTCCTGCAGGCGGATCGAGACGGGGCGGTCAACCGCCAGAAAGAGTTGGAACAGGCAAACAACGATCTCCTGCGCGAGTGGCAAGGCAAGCTCGCCTCTGCTCGAGAGGAACTGCATCAAGCCGCTGCCGCCCGCGACGCGGCCAAGGGTCAGCTTGCCAGTTCACAGCGCGAGCTTGTCGCTTCGAGGAAGCGCGTCGATCTGGCGCGGGATCGAGTCTCCGAGACGGGCAGCATCAAACACGCAGAGCCGTCCAAGAAGGCTACGGTCAAGCCATAAGTTCGAACGGAACGGCGAGCTCGCATCCAAGGAGCTTCGTCCTTCAACTTGCTTGCCTGGCCTGGTGCCGCTCCGTTATCCCCAACCGGCGCCGATGGAACGCCTCAGTTGGCACTCCAGCGTGTCTCTCAGGGCCACGCTTGCGACCAATCCGTCCCTCGACCGTTGACCGATCATGCAGGGCAGGCTCGCCCATGTGAGCCTCCCGTTCGATCCATCAGTGGAGGAGACCCTCATGAAACATGCCCTTATCGCTGCTGCCGTTATTCTTTCTCCCCTCGCTCTAGCCGCATCGGCTCAGGCTCAGGGGACGGTACGGGGCGCCGAACGCGGGATCGAGGATGGCAATCGCGCGGCCGGTCCCGTTGGTGGCGTTGTCGGCGGTGCGGTCGGGGCCGCGACGGGCACAGTCGGGGGCGTGCTCGGCGTCGATCCGGATCAGCGCGAAGAGCGGATTGAGCGGCGTGAAGAGCGTGGCACCGTTCGGGAGCGTCGCGACCGCTAAGACGGCGGCGCCGTACGCTCACCCGTCTTCTCCGACACGGAGCGTCGGCGGGAAGGTTGCGGGGATCGCCCCGCGGCCTTACCGTTCCGAATGACCGAGAAGCTGACGACAGCCGCCCTGTGCAACCTGAACCTCATCTCCCAAGAGGAGGTGGCGGCCGCCGTTGAAACTTATCTCGCGAATGCCATGGCGCCCCCGTTCGTCTTCAAGGAGGGCTATCGGCTCGATCTCGGTAAGGCCGTGCGACGACATCCCGGTGCGAACGATTTCGTCAACCGGGGGAATACCGGTCCGCTGATGAAGCGCCCATTCATTCTGGCGGCCATCCTCGAAGCTCGCCCCTTACGGGAGTGATCCTTTTCTCGGCGCCGCGACCGACGTCGAAGCGAACACTCGTCGCTGCCGGGCAGCGGCACGTCCCCCGGAGCCTCGCTGCCGCATCTGGATCGATGTCTCTGCGCTGAGAACTGAATGATCGGAACACGATCGCGGCCGACCTCGTGTGGCTGCGCCGGTTTGGCCGAACCTTCCCAATTTGTCTGATCTCCCTCGGCCGCCTTTGCTTCGAAGAGCTGAGCGGCGACGATGATGCTGCCGGCCGTGTACCGTCACGGTCGCGCCGTCGCCCTTCCGGCTCGCTGCATTGCCTCAGCATCCTCTTGCCACACCCTTGACGCTAACCCGCGCTCGAATATATTACGATCATCATCTTATTGATGGTGCGGTTGCGGGGAATGCGTGATGGATGCGAGGATTGCCCTCGGGATGGTCGGTCTGGCCCTCACGGCCTGCTCGCCCGGTGAGACCGCCGTGCCGCCTCAACCGCCCGTGGTCCAGACCGTCGAGGTCGTGCGGGGCGGCGGGGGGATCGCGCGCTATACCGGCGTGATCCGGGCTCGGACCGAGAGCAATCTCGGCTTCCGCGTCGGCGGCAAGATCTTCGAGCGCCTCGTCGATCCGGGGGATCGGGTGACGCGGGGCCAGCCGCTGATGCGCCTGGACCGGACCGACTTCAACCTGGCGCTCAATGCAGCCCGCGCCTCGGTTGAGGCGGCTCGCGCACAGATGATCAAGGCGAAGGCCGATGAGGAGCGCAGCCGCAAGCTCGTCTCCGACGGCTGGACCTCGAAACAGACCTACGACCAGAACAAGGGTGCGGCAGATTCTGCCATCGCGCAATTCGCCAATGCCGAGGCGCAGGCGAGCCAAATCCAGAACCAGGCCGGGTATTCCGAGTTGCAGGCCGATGCCGACGGCGTGGTGATGGAGGTGCCCTCCGAACCGGGCCAGGTGGTCGCCGCCGGGCAGACCGTCGTGAAGCTGGCGCGCGACGGCGCCCGCGAGGCCGAGGTGTTCCTCCCCGAGGGGACCCGGCGCGCCGCGCAGGGCGAGGCCTCGGCGACGCTCTATGCCGAAGGCGAGGCGACCTATCCGGCGCGGCTGCGCGAACTCTCCGCCACGGCCGACCCCGCCACCCGCACCTACCGGGCGCGCTACATCCTGTCCGGCGGCGGCGAGGCGGCACCCCTCGGCGCGACCGTGACCCTGCAGCTCAAGAGCCTCGACGCGAACCAAGCCAGGACCGTGGAGATCCCGTTGGGCGCGCTGTTCGACCAGGGCCAGGGCACCTCGGTCTGGCGCTTCGATGCCGCCACCGAGACGGTGCGGCCGCAGGCCGTAAAGGTCGCCCGGATGGGTGAGGAGCGCGCGGACATCGTCGCGGGCCTGAACCCGGGCGACCGCATCGTGGCGTTGGGTGCCCATCTCCTGAAGCCGGACCAGAAGGTCCGCCAGGCCCCCGCGAGCATGACGGGGGTGGTGCGGTGAGCGGCTTCAACCTCTCCGCGCTGGCGGTCCGCGAGCGGGCGGTCACGCTCTTTCTCCTCATCGCCCTGACGGGCGCCGGCTTCTTCGCCTTCGAGAAGCTTGGGCGCGGCGAAGACCCGAGCTTTGCGGTCAAGACGATGGTCGTCTCGGCCGCGTGGCCCGGAGCGACGACGGACGAGATGCAGCGCCAGGTCGCCAACCCACTGGAGAAGCGCCTTCAGGAACTCTTCTACTACGACCGCGTCGAGACCACGGTCCGGCCCGGCCTCATGCTGATGAAGGTGTTCTTCAAGGACAACATGCCTCCGGCCAAGCTCCAGTCGGAGTTCTACCAGACCCGCAAGAAGCTCTCCGACCAGGCCTCCAGCCTCCCACGCGGGGTGATGGGGCCGCTGTTCAACGACGAGTTCTCGGACGTCTACTTCTCGCTCTACGCGCTCCAGGCCAAGGGCCTGCCACACCGCCAGCTCGTGCTGCGCGCCGAGGACCTGCGCCAGCGCCTGCTGCGGGTGCCGGGCGTGGAGAAGATCAACATCCTCGGCGAGCAGGCTCAGAAGATCTTCGTCGAGATCTCCTACCAGCGCCTCGCCACGCTTGGCATCACCGGCCAGCAGCTGCTGGCCTCCCTCGCCAACCAGAACGACGTGACCCCGGCCGGCTTCGTCGAGGCGGCGGGTCCGCGCGTGTATCTCCGACTCGACGGCGCCATCGACGGCCTCGATGCGGTCCGCAATCTGCCGGTGGCAGCCGGCGATCGCAGCCTCAAGCTCGGCGACATCGCGGAGGTCAAGCGCGGCTACGAGGACCCCAAAACCTTCGAGATCCGAAACGACGGCGAGCCCGCCCTGATGCTCGGCCTCGTCATGAAGCCCGGCTACAACGGCCTGAAGCTAGGCGAGGCGCTGAACGCCGAGGAGGTGGCGATCCATCACGAGACGCCCGTCGGTATCTCGTTCACGAAGATCACGGACCAGGCCAAGGTCATCGACGACGCCATCCACGAGTTCATGGTCAAGTTCTTCACCGCCCTCGGCGTGGTGATCCTCGTGTCCCTGGTGGCGCTCGGATTCCGCGTCGGCATCGTGGTGGCGCTGGCCGTGCCGCTCACCCTGTCGGCGGTGTTCGTGGTGATGATGCTCACGGGCCGCGACTTCGACCGCATCACGCTCGGCGCCCTCATCATTTCGCTGGGTCTGCTCGTCGACGACGCCATCATCGCCATCGAGATGATGGTCGTTCGCATGGAGGAGGGCGCCGACCGAGTCGCGGCGGCGACCTATGCCTGGAGCGCCACCGCTGCGCCGATGCTGACCGGCACCCTCGTCACCATCGCGGGCTTCCTGCCGGTGGGCTTTGCCGCCTCCACGGCGGGCGAATATGCCGGCAACATCTTCTGGGTAGTGGCCTTCTCGCTGATCATCTCCTGGATCGTGGCCGTGACCTTCACGCCCTATCTCGGCGTCAAGCTCCTGCCGAACATCAAGAAGGTGGAGGGCGGGCACGACGCCATCTACGCCACAAAGAACTACCAGCGCCTGCGCCGGGTCGTCCGCGCATCCGTCGACCACAAGTGGATGGCGGCCGGCATCACCGTGGGGCTGTTCGCCCTCGCCGTGGTCGGCATGGGCCGCGTCGAGCAGCAGTTCTTCCCGAACTCCGAGCGCCCCGAGCTCATCGTCGAGGTGACCCTGCCGACGGGCTCAGCCTTCGCCACCACGGAAGCCAGCGTCAAGCGGATCGAGGCGGCCGTGCGCGATCTGCCGGAAGCCGGCGAGATCACGAGCTATATCGGACAGGGCATGCCCCGCTTCGTGCTCTCCTTCGATCCCGAGCTGCCCGATCCGGCCTTCGCGCAGATCGTCGTGCAGACGGCCGATGCCCACGCCCGCGACGCCCTGCGGATCAAGGTGCGCAAGCTCGTCGAGGACGGCCGCTTCCCGGAGGCCCGCGTGCGCGTGCTCCAGATCGTGTTCGGACCGCCGGTCCGCTTCCCGGTCGCCTTCCGGGTGGTGGGGCCCGACCTCGATGTCATTCGCGGCATCGCCGAGGAGGTCCAAGGGGGCATGGCGAGCAATCCCAACATGCGGATGGTTCACCTCGACTGGGGGAACAAGACCCAGAGCCTGCACCTCGCCCTCGACCAGGAGCGCCTGCGCCTGATCGGCCTAACCCCGAAGGAAGCCGGCCAGCAGTTGCAGAGCTACCTCAACGGCACACCGGCGACCCAGGTGCGCGAGAACCTCCGTTCCGTCGACGTCGTCCTGCGCAGCCCCGGCCCCGAGCGGCGCTCGCTCGGTGAGATCGGCGACCTGACGCTGACCACCAAGGACGGGCGCCAGGTCCCGGTCTCCCAGGTGGCGCGCCTGGAGAGCCGGACCGAGGACGCGGTGCTCAAGCGCTACAACCGCGAGACCTACATCCGCGTCCAGGGCGACATCCTCGACGGCCTGCAGCCGCCCGACATCCATGCTCAGGTCTTTCCTCTGCTGGAGCCGCTCAAGGCGAAGCTTCCGCCTGGCTACCGAATCGACACGGCCGGGTCGGTGGAGGAAAGCGCTAAGGCGATGACAGCGCTCGTGGCGGTGTTCCCGATCATGCTGATTGTGACGCTTACGGTCATTATGATCCAGGTGCGCTCGTTCACGACCATGTTCATGGTGTTCGCCACCGCGCCGCTGGGCCTCGTGGGCGCCGCGCCGACCCTGCTGATCTTTCATCAGCCGTTCGGGTTCAACGCGATCCTCGGTCTCATCGCCCTGTCGGGCATCCTGATGCGCAACACACTCATCCTGGTGGATCAGATCCATCATGACCGGGCGTCGGGCCTGTCGGATTACGAGGCCATCGTCGAATCGACGGTGCGGCGCGCCCGCCCCGTCATCCTGACCGCCGCCGCCGCCATGCTCGCCTTCATCCCGCTCACCCATTCGGTGTTCTGGGGCGCGCTGGCCTACGTCCTCATCGGCGGCGTCGGCGTCGGAACGGTGCTGACCCTGCTGTTTCTCCCGGCCCTCTACGCCCTCTGGTTCCGCGTGAAGCGAGCGCCGGCGGAAGAGCCAGCATCGCAGGGCGCGGCTCAGATGGCCCACCCGGTGGTATCCTGAGCAGGAGCCTCAACCATGCCCGGCTTCGACGGGCATTCCAAAGATCGCGCATTCAAGCCAGGAATGCGCGGTACATCGACCGGCCCGCGATTGTGCCCCCCTCACGCGGGCCGGTCGGTCGTCTATCGGCCGCCGCCACCGCCAGTGTTGGGAATAGCGACTTCTGGCTTGTTGGCGTTGCCCGCGGCCCCCGAATTGTTCGAGCGGCTGTCTGCGCCGGTAGCCCCATAGGCTTCGGTCCCGATGGAGCCCGGACCGCTATTGTCGATGCCGCCCGGCTTGACCACCGGCACATCCGACGTGCCCGGCGAGGTCATACGCGCCGGACCCGGCTGTTTGATCTCGGCAGGCCCTGCCGACTGCGCGAAGGCCGGTACCGACGCGGTAAACAACACACTGGCGAGTAACGCGGCGCTCTTCGTCATCAAACATCCCAAAGTTCACGAGTGGATCTCTGGGACGTCAACCAATGTGGCCAACGAGAAGTTTCAAGCTTCGCAACGGGATCGTCGTGTGCGGGCCTGCGACTCTTGATGCTTACCGGCCATAACTTCGGCGCTCAACGCAGGCGCACAGGCTCGTTACCCTCCGCCGGGTCGGCGGATATGCGATCGGCTTGCGGCAGGCCCTGCGCAGGCTCGTTCGACGGACTTTGATCGTCAAAACCCGGATCGACGTCGCCGGGCGTGTCCGGAAGTTGGGGCCAGATCGGACGATCGGGTTGTATCGGCTTCGCCATGAAACAGCCTCCCAGCAATCAATCTCAGGAATGCACCACTGGGATATAATATGCCAGAAAAGACTTCAAAGCAGGCTGCCACTTCATCCTGCTGGTGTTTCACCGACGCGATCTCCCGGCAGAACCCACGATATCCTGGGTGACGAGACGGACCGACCGTTCGCGGACGACTGTATCACGTTGGAAATGAAAGAAGCCCACGCCGGGCATTCCCGACGTGGGCTTCTTCGAAGCGCACGTATTCCACGGCATTGCCGCGTTGATGTATCAGCCGCCGCTCATGCAACCGTGATCGAAGGACGACGAGCTTACCGCTCGCCGAAGCCGGAAAGAAGCTTCTCGATCTGGGCGAGTCCGTTCTCGCGGGCCTTGGCCTCGCTGGTCAGGCTACGATCCGAGCGCTGGACGAGCTTGCCGCCTTTGCGAATGGCCCACTGATAGGTCGCGCCCTCGGTGCGGGGGCTGAGGATTTCCAGGGTGTAGGGGTATGTCGATGTTTCGGTCATGGCCCTTATATGGCGCAACGTTCCGGCGCCTTCCACCCTTTTATACCGCATCTCTGACCGGCGAATTACGGACGGCGGGGCCGGTCTCGCCGTCCCAGGCGATTGCTCCGTGGCGTCCGCCCTATCGCGGATCGGGTACCGCGCTCACCATCACACGGTCCGCGATCCCTCCGGCGGTGGTGAGCCAGATCTCGTCGCGATGGGAGGCGATATGGGCGAGCGCCTTCCGTAGCGGCCGCAATCGGTGCGGCTGGCCGACGATATAGGGGTGCAGAGCGATCCCCATGACGAGGGGCGCTTCCCGCGACTGCTCCAGCATCTCGTCGAACGCGTCGACGATCATGGCGGCGAAGTCCCGCGCGGAGTCCTTCCTGGCGACGATGGCGGGGATGTCGTTGAGTTCCTGGGGATACGGCACGGAGAGGATGCGACCGCCGTCGCGGGTGGCGAACCAGACCGGCTGGTCGTCATGGGCCCAGTCGAGGATATAACGGTAGCCCGCCTCGGCCAGGAGATCGGGCGTGACGCGGGATTGCGAGATCCAGGGGCCGAGCCAGCCGGCGGGGGGCTTGCCTTCCTCCCGCGTCAGAATGGCGGTGGCCTCGGCGATGAGTGCCCGCTCGGCATCCTCGTCGAGACCGCCCTGGCGCTCGGCATTGGTGCGGCCATGCCCGACGATCTCGTCGCCCCGCGCCCGGAAGGCCTCGATCAGGCCGGGACAATCCTCATAGAGCCGGCTGTTGACCAGCACGCTGGCGGGAAGGCGAAGCTCATCGAAGAGGGCCTTCATCCGAAAGGCACCGACCCGATTGCCCCAATCGCGCCAGGCGTAGTTCAGCACGTCGGGCTGAGGGCCGCCGGGCGCCAGCTCGGCGCCGAGGCCCGAGCCGAAATCGAAGGTCTCGAGATTGAGCGCCACGTAGACGGCCAGGCGCTTGCCCCCCGGCCAATCGTAGACCGGACGGTCGGGCAGGGCGCTGTAGCCATAGCGGCCATGGTCGTTCGCTGCGTCCGTCAAAGCGTCGCGCTCCTTCATCTGTCTCATAGGCTCAGACTGTCACGCGGCGCCGAGATAGGCGGCGGCGAGCCCCTCATCGGCGCAGAGCTCCGCCGCCGATCCGGTGGCGACGACGCGGCCCTGCTCCAGGACGTAGCCGCGATCCGCCACGGTCAAGGCCAGTGCGGCCATCTGATCGACGATGAGGATGGTGACGCCCTGGTCGCGCAACTCCGCCACCACGGCGTAGAGGGCGTTGATCATGGAGGGCGCAAGCCCGAGGGAAGGTTCGTCGAGAAGGAGAATGCGCGGATGCGCCATCATCCCGCGCGCGATGGCGAGCATCTGCTGTTCGCCGCCGGACAGCAGCCCGGCCCGGCTCGTTGCCCGGTCACGCAGGCGGGGGAACCGGTCGAGCAAAGCCTCCACCTCGCTCGGATCGATGGGGGTTCCCCGTCCATGCGCGCCGAGGCGCAGGTTCTCGACCACGGACAGCTCCGGAAAGACCTGCCGGCCCTCGGGGACGAGGGCGAGGCCGAGGCGAGCGATGGCATGGGCGGGCAGGCCGGCAACGGAGCGGTCCTCGAGGATGACGGATCCTTCCACGGGACGCAGCAGGCCGCTGAGCGCGCGCATGGCGGTGGATTTGCCGGCCCCGTTCGCCCCGAGGAGCGCCACGGTCTCACCGGGCCGGACATCGAGGGAGAGGCGGTCGAGGACCGGAGCGGCGCCGTAGCCGGCCGTCAGGTCGAGGGCCGAGAGAACCGCGTCGGCGGACCCCTTCCACGGGGACGGACGAGGCCGGGCAGGGGTGTCGGCGCCTCCGAGATAGGCCCGCAGAACGGCGGGATCCGCCCGCACCGTGGCGGCATCCCCCGACGCGATGGGCCGTCCCGCATCCATGACCAGGATATGATCCGAGATGCCCATGACGAGCGGCATGTCGTGCTCCACGAGCACGACCACGATTCCGCACTCCGCGATCCGACGCAGGAGGCTGCCCAGGCGGTCGGTATCGGCCCGGGTGAGGCCCGCCGCCGGCTCGTCGAGGAGGAGGACGCGCGGCCGGCCGGCCAGCGCCCGCGCGATTTCGACGAGCCGGCGGTCCACATGCGGCAGTTCGGCGGCGGGCCGATGGAGCGCCCCGGTATAACCGACGAAGGCGAGGAGGGCGGTGGCAGCGGCGACGTCGCTTCCTACGCCCGCCCTGAACAGGCGTCCGGGGGCGATGGCGAGGGCCACGTTGTCGATGACCGAGAGCGAGCCGAACAGCCGCGTGGTCTGGTAGGTCCGCGCGATGCCGGCGCGGGCGATGCGGTGGGCGGGCAGTCCGGCGAGATCCCGACCCGCAAGCCGGATCGCCCCGGCACCGGGCCGGTAGAAGCCCGAGACCATGTTAAGCACGGTGGTCTTGCCGGCTCCGTTCGGGCCGATGATGCTGGTCACGGCTCCGGGGACGGCCGTCACGGTGACGTCCTGCGCCGCCTTGATGCCGCCGAAGCTAATGCCAATTCCCTCCACCGCGAGCGGCCCGGGCTGCGGCTGAGCCAGATAGGACACGACGTCGCCGCCGGTTCCGGTCGCAGTCCCGTTGAGGCGACGCGGCAGCAGCCGGGCGAGGCTGCCGACGATGCCCGCCGGCACCAGCCACAACACGACCAGCGTCGCGAGGCCGAAGAACAGCAGGCGGTATTCGGCGAGCCCCGACAGGGTCTCCGGCAGGAGGACGGTGACGAGGGCACCGAAGAGCGGCCCCAGAACCGTGCCGGCACCGCCCACCACCACCGAGAGCACGAACAGGATCGACTGGGTGAACGGGAACGAGCTCGGCGCGATGAACAGCATCAATGGTGGCAGCACCGCCCCGGCGAGGCCGGTCAGTGCCGCCGAGATCATGAACGCCAGGGTCTTCACCCGCACCGGATCGAAGCCGAGGGAGGCGGCGGCGACATCCGCGTCCCGCACCGCCCGCATGGCGAGGCCGAGGCGGCTGCGCGCGAGGCGATGGAAGCCGTAGAGGGCGAGGCCGGCGCCGAGGACCGATAGGATCGCGAGTTCGCGCTCCAGGAACGGGAATCCGAACAGGGACGGGCCGGTGGCGATGACGAGGCCGTTCTGGCCTCCCGTGAGGGCGCCCCCCTCGATCAGGCCATGCTCGACGATGAAGCCGAAGGCGATCGTGACCATGGCGAGGTAGGGCCCCTTCACCCGCATGGCGGGGATCGCGAGCACGCCGCCGAGGATTCCGGAGATCAGGCCGGCGGCGGGGAGCGCCAGCCAGAAGCTGATTCCGGAGAGGGTCAGGATAGCGCTCGCATAGGCGCCGATAGCGTAGAAACCGGCATGGCCGAAGGAGATCAGACCGGTGAGGCCGAGGAGAACGTTCAGCCCGGTTCCGGCGAGCGTCGTCAGCGCCACGAGGGCGATGATGAAATGGCTGTAGCCGTCGGTGGCGGCCACGAGGCCGATCCCCGCGAGGGTGAGGGCAAGAATGGCGAGAGGTAGTGCGGAGCTTCCGGCGCGCATCGGCTCAGACCTTGTTCACGGCGGCCCGGCCGAGAAGGCCGTCGGGACGCAGCGCCAGCGCAAGGATGATCACCGAGAACACGACGATCTGGGTGTAACCGGAGCCGAGATATCCGGTGACCAGGGCCTCGACGACGCCGTAGAGCAGACCGGCCAGGACCACGCCGGTGGCGGAGCCGATCCCGCCGAGAATGGCGACGGCGAAGGCCTTGATGCCGAACAGGGTGCCCATCTCGGCCGAGACCGAGAACAGCGGGGCGATGAGGAGGCCCGCCGCGCCCGCGAGCAGGGCGGAGAGTGCGAAGGCGCAGGCCACCGTGCGTCGCACGTCGATGCCCATCAGCCGCGCGGCGTCGGCATTCTGCGCCACGGCTAGGAGAACGCGACCGAGATCGGTTCGGCGGAACACCGTGCGGATGGCGAAGGCAACGGCGAGACCGACCACCGGGATCACGATCTGCAGCGGGTATACCCCGGTGCCGAACAGGTCGATCGGATCACGCGCCAGGGGCGAGGGCAGGCTGCGCGGCTCCTTGCCGAAGGTGAACAGGATGACGTTGTCGAGCACCACGCCGCCCGCCACCGTGGCCAGCAGCCAGGCATCCGAGTTCCGCTCGACGAAGGGACGCACCAGGATGCGCTCGACCACGATGCCGAGGAGGGCGCAGCCGGCCAGCGCCGCCGCCACCGCCAGGGGCATCGGCCAACCGAGCGTGATGCCGAGCATGTAGCCGAGCACCGCCCCGAGGGTGACGGCGCTTCCTTGCGCAAAATTCACCGTACCGGAGACGGCATAGGTCACATGGAAGCCGAGGGCGATGAGCCCGTACATGCTCCCGAGACCGAGGCCGCTCACGAGGGAGCCGGTCAGCATGGAATTCTCACTTTCACCGTATCATGTCGTCCATCCCACCCAGCCACCTCATCCTGAGGCGCCAAAGCGAAGCGGAGGCCTCGAAGGAGGCGTCCAGTTCGCACAGTGAGTTCTGGAGACCTCCTTCGAGGTCGCTTCGCGGCGCCTCAGGATGAGGTGGCGGGTGGGATGAACGGCGATGGCCGCTCCGTCAGTTCGCCACGGCGACGATCTCGCCGTCCTTGAACCGCGTGAACACGTAATCCTGCGGGCCGAGCGCGTCGTGGCGGTCCGGGGCGAAGGGCTTGTCGTAGGTTTTGATCAGGCCGGAATAGGTGGCGATCTTGTAGAAGCCGTCGCGCACGTCCGGCCCCTTTGTGGACTTGGCCTCGCCGATCGCGAGGGCCAGGAGATGCGTCGCGTCATAGGCGTTGGCGATGCCCACCGCCGGGGTCACGTCGGCCATGGACTTGATCGCCGGGTACTTCGCCTTCAGGGCATCGAGCACGGCGACGGCCTTGGGCGAGCCGTTGCCGGCGAAGGTGAAGGTCTGGATGAAATGGACCTTGGCCGCGCTCGGGCCGGCCAGTTCGTCGAAACGACCGCCGGCCGGTCCCCAATGCGACACGACCGGAACGGTCCAGCCCATCCGGTCGAGGGATTTGACCACCTGGGCCGAGGGACCGACATTGCCGACCATGAACAGGGCGTCGGCGCCGGCCTCCTTCAGCCGGGTCAGCTGGGGCACCATGTCCACATCGGACGCCTCGAATTTCTCGATGCCGGCGGCAGGCAGGCCCGCGGCCTTCAGGGCCGCCGTGAGACCCTGCTGGTTCGACTCGCCCCAGGCGTTGTTGACGAGGATCATGCCGGGCTTCTTGGCCTGGTAGGTCTTGACGGCATAGGCGACGAGGGCCTCGTCCACGAGGGCGTCCACCGCCGAGACCCTGAACGCGTAATTGTCGGCCGCACCGTTGCGGGTGATGCCGGTGCCCGCAGCCCAGGGGCCGAGGAAGGGCACCCTCATCTGGTTGGCGATGGGGACGATCGCCATCGAGACCGGGGTATCGAGACCGCCGACCAGGGCCACGACACCGACGCGCTGAATCAGTTCGCGGGCGGCCAGCACGCCCTTCGACGGGTTGGCCTCGTCGTCGCGGGCCACGAGTTCCAGGGGCCGTCCGAGGACGCCGCCGGCTGCGTTGATCTCGTCGATGGCGAGCCCGATGCCGCGCGAGATCGCCTCGCCCGATTTCGCCGATTGACCGGACAGGGCGGTGACGAGGCCGATCTTGATCGACTCGGCCGCCTCGACCGGAGCGATCAGCGAGAGTCCGATCAGGGCGGTCGCCCCGAGGGCAAGGCGGCGGGTCATCTGCAATGGGCTGTGCTTGCGCATGGATCGAGACTCCGGAAGAATTGCATCCGTCGCCGCAACCGCCATGCCATTTGCCAGGCGATTAAAATACCTAAACAATTTAGTCGCACAGGAATCCCGTTGCCTGCTTTCACGCCAAATTGCATACACTTATTGCATGCACTTTTGCCGAGCTTCGGGCAGGTTCGGGATCGCATGGAGAGCGAAAGCATGAGTGATACATCGAAAACCGATACCGGCACCGACGCGGCCATCGTCACCGCCTATCTCGAAGCCTCCATGGTGCCGGATCCGGAGAGGGCGGCGGGTTACATGGCGCCGGGGATCGAGATCGTCTTCACCGGTGCCCGTGTCTTCCGGCATCCGCGCGAGGTGACGGCGTTCAACGCGGGCCGCTATGCCTGGGTGAAGAAGCGCATGGAGCGTCTGGACGTGGTGCCGGGGGAGGGGTTCACCACGGTCTACAGTCTAGGCACCCTCTACGGCGAATGGCCGGACGGAACCCCGTTCGAGGGCAACCGCTACGTCGACCGCTTCACCGTCCGCGACGGGTTGATCGTGACGATGGAGGTCTGGAACGACAGCGCCGAACGCTTGCTCACCAAGCATGGCGTCTCGGCATAGGCGAGCGCGTTCAGGCGTCGGCTCCGGCGAGTCGCCGCGTATCGACGAAGGTCCGGCCGTCCGCGAAGCGATAGCTGACGCTCTCCGAGAACCGGCCGTTGGCGCGGACCAGGATGGCGGCGGGGCGGGTGAGTTCCTCGGTCCGCGCCAGGGCCTCGGCCACGGTCATCGGCACGTCGCGCCCCCCGCCGAGCTGCCGCCACCATTGCACCGCCTTCTCGCGACCATAGCCGGCCTGCTCCAGGGCGATCCGCACCCGGTGGCTCGATCCGTCCTCGGTCTGGAACTCGACGTCGAGGCTGCCGGACGCCGCATGGCGACCGAGCCGCCATCGGAAGATGCCTTGCCAGACCGGAACCGCGCGGGACAGGATCGGATGCTCGTCATCGGCGGCGGCCTCGTGGCCAGGCCCATCCTCGTCGGTCTCGTCCGGCTCGACCCAGCACGCCTCGCAGGTGCTGGCATTGAGGGCGATGAGCGCGCCGCAGCCGGGGCATGGCTTGGCCCGGATCTCACCCTCCCGGCCCTTGATCGCGGCGGCACTCCGCGCGGTGACGATGTCCACCGGCCCGTGCATCCGCACCAGGCCGGCATAGTCGAGGATCAGCGCATCCGACTTGCCCGGCGCGGTGCGCAGGGCGCGGCCCACCTGCTGGACGTAGAGGCCCGTGCTCTGGGTCGGCCGCAACAGCGCGATGAGATCCACGCGCGGCACGTTGAATCCGGTGGAGAGGACGCCCACCGAGGTGAGGCAGCGCAGGCGCCCGGCGGTGAAGTCGCGCACGATCCGGTCGCGCTGGCGCTTGCCGGTCTCGCCCGTCACCATCTCGCAGCTGAAACCTTCCGCCCGCACCGCATCGCGCACCGCCTCCGCATGGGCGACGCCGGCGCAGAAGGCGAGCCAGGCCCGGCGGTCGCGGCCGAAACCGGCCATTTCGTCCACCGCCGCGCGGGTGATCCAGTCCTGGTTCACCGCCGCTTCGAGGGCACTCGGGATATAGTCGCCGCCGCGCTTGGCCACGCCCGAGACGTCGAGCGCCGTGGCGGTGGCCTTGCAGATCAGGGGTGCGAGGTAGCCCTGGTGGATCAGGTCGCCGACATTGGCCTCGTAGACGATCCGCTCGAACAGCCGGCCCTCGCCCTCGTCGAGGCGGCCGCTATCGAGCCGGTACGGGGTCGCGGTGAGGCCGACGACGCGCAGATCCGGCCGAGCGGCGCGCAGGCCCGATAGAAACCGGCCGTAGCGGGTCTCGGCATCGCGCGGGATCAGATGGGCCTCGTCCACCACCACGACGTCGAAGGCACCGATGGCGTCGAGGCGGTTCCAGACCGATTGGATGCCGCAGAACAGGATCTGCGTCGCGGTCTCGCGCCGGTTGAGTCCCGCCGAGTAGATGCCGGCCGGCGCATCAGGCCAGTAGGTCATGAGCTCACGATGATTCTGGGCGATGAGCTCGCGGGTATGGGTGACGATGGCGATCCGCGCCTCGGGACGCACGGCCAGCAGCTCGCGGACCAAAGCCGCGATGACGAAGGCCTTGCCCGCCCCCGTGGGGAGGACGATCAGCCCGTCACCGGTCTCGTCGCGCCACGAGGCATAGAGGGCATCGAGGCTGGCACGCTGGTAGGGTCTGAGATCCATCGCCGGCTCTGTACGGCCGTTCTCGCCGAACCGGAACAGCGCCCGGCGGGATGCGGCCTCGCTGGCCGTTCAAGCCCCTCCGCCGACCACCTCATCGCGCATCACCCGCGCGATACGCTCCACCATGCCCTGCGACAGCCGAACGAACTGCCCGGTGCCATGCCCGCGCCCATCGAGCAACTCGGCGAAGACGGGTTTGGCGGGCTCGCAGACCAGGGCCGCCACCGGCCTCGTATTGCGCCGCTTGGCCCGCAGCCGCTTGGCCAGCGCATCGGGAACGAACGGTTCGCGCAAGGCGGGCTTCTCCTGTCAGGGCCGGCGGTCCGAGGAGAGGGGCCTAGGCTTTCAGGGTTGCCGAGAGATTAAGGGCGGCGGATTGGCTGCATCACGCGTCGCCTCCTCAACGCCATGAAAATCGCGTCGGGGCGGCATGCGGGCGTATCGCCGCTAGATACAAAAACTTGACGAAATGTATCATCCATAGATACAACCATTCTAGACGAACGTCGGTGACACAGTGGCGATCGTGAGCTTTGCCGACAGCGCAACGGAAGCGGTCTTCCACGGTCTTCAGCCGAAAGGCATCCCGTCGTCGATCCTGAGTGCCGCTCGCCGCAAGCTTCGCTACCTCGATGCCGCGAGCACGCTGGACGACCTGAAGCAGCCACCGGGCAACAAACTGCACCCGCTGCTTCATGATCGCGCCGGCACGCACGCCATCTGGATCAACGGAGCCTATCGTGTGTGTTTCCGATGGACCGAGGCAGGACCAGCCGAGGTGGAGATCATCGATTACCACTGAGACAACCAATAGCAATGAGGAAGACCACCGCCATGCCGCTCTATGACCAACCCGACGTGGTTCTTCCGCCCATGCATCCGGGGGAGGTTCTCCGCGAAGAGTTCATGCTCCCCCTCGGTCTCAGCGCCGGCAGGGTCGCCAGAGCCTGCGGGGTGCCGCGAACCCGGATCGAACGCATCGCCGCCGAGGAAATCGGCATTTCCACCGACACCGCACTGCGGCTGGGGCGGTTCTTCAAGACCAGTCCCGACCTTTGGATCAATCTGCAGAAGCGGTTCGAGATCGAGTCGCTCTCCCGGGAGATCGGCGCCGATATCGAGAGGATCATGCCGTTCGAGCAGGAGGCCGCCTGACAGTCGGGGCAGCGCGCTCCATCATCCGGTCCGGCGCCGCAGGGCGCTCTTCTCGGTGACGTAGGGCGCCAGGACCCGGCTGAGGTCGCGGTCTCGCGGCGGCTCGGCGACGATATGCGCGCGCACCGCAACGGCATCGAGATGGTGATCCATCAGGTGGATGGCCCGATCGACGTCGCCGGCCATGAGCGCCGCCACGATCTCGCGGTGTTCGTTGACCGCACAATCCGACGAATGCGGCCGGCTGTAGAGGGAGAGGGTCAGCGCGCAGCGATAGCCAAGTTCGGCCACGTAGCGGACGAGGACGGGGCTGCCGGTCATTCGCGCCAGAAGCAGGTGGAACTCGGTGGCGAGGCGGATCGACGGAGCTTCGGGTCCGCCGCGAACCGCGTCCTCCTGGTCGATATGGGCCAGCAGGATCGCTTCCTGCTCGGCGGTGAGGCGACCGGCCAGGCGCTGGACCACGAGGCGCTCGAGGGAGATGCGGACCTCGAACGTGTCGCGCGCCTCTTCCCAGCTCGGCGTCGCCACGATGGCGATCCGGTTGCGGCGGAGTTCCACCAGCCCCTCACCGGCGAGTTGCCCCAGAGCCTGCCGCGCGATGGTGCGGCTCACGCCGAAGCGCTCGCCCAGGGCATCCTCCGGCAGGCGGTCGCCGGGCGCCAACGCACGCTCGACGATGGCGCGTCGCAGGGACTGGCACATCATGCCCACGCGATCCTTGGCCGCCTGCGTCTCGACTCCCGCCATCGTCTCCCAAATCCCTACTCTCGAAGCGCTCTCGCGACGGGCGTGTCTCGGGCACGCTTTCCGTCGTCGCTCTCCCTCGGCTGACGCGCCATGCATGAGAGAGACCAAAGCTGAGCGGCAATGGAAGACTCGTCCATAAGTTGCAAGGCCGAAACAAAGGCGAAACGGAGCTACTCTGGACGTCCCTTGGCGTACCTGCCATCACCGCCACGCTCCGAACAAGCGGCCGGAGACGCACTAAAACGGCCGTTCCACGATCGAGCATCCCGCGTCCCGTCAACCGTGCCCCTGCGAGTCACCCGATGCCGATGCTCTCGCTCCTGTCGCTGCGTGCCCGTATCGAGGCGGGGTCGCTCACCCCGACGCAGGCGGTGGCGCTGACACGCGAGGCGATGGCCGAGCACGAAACATCGATCCGCGCCTTCGTGGCGACCGATTCGGATCCGCACGTTCCCGATGCGGGACCGCTCGCCGGGATCGCGGTGGGCATCAAGGACATCATCGATACCGCCCACCTGCCGACGCAGATGGGGTCGTCGATCTATGGTGGCTGGCAGCCGCGCGCCGATGCCCCCATCGTGGCACGGCTGAAGCGCCTCGGCGCCGTACCCCTGGCCAAGACCACCACCACCGCCTTCGCCTTCATCGACCCCACCGACACCCGCAATCCACGGGCGCCGGGCCGGACGCCGGGCGGATCGTCCGCCGGTTCGGCGGCGGCCGTGGCCGCGGGCATGCTGCCGCTGGCGCTGGGAACTCAGACCGGCGGCTCGGTGATCCGGCCGGCTGCCTATTGCGGCGTAGTCGGCGTGAAACCGTCGTTCCGACTGCTGCCGACGGTCGGGGTGAAATGCTTCTCCTGGACTCTCGACACGCTCGGCCTGTTTGCGGCGAGCGCGGCCGATGCCGCCCATGCCCTCGCCCTCATCGCGGGCCGGCCGGAGATCGACCAGCCGGCCACGGTGCCGCGGATCGGGCTGCTCGTCCCGGACTATTGTGAGGCTGCCGAACCCGAGGCGCTAGAGGCCCTCGACCGGGCGCGGGTGATGGCGGAGTCGGCGGGAGCCGGCATCCGCGCCTTCACGCTGCCCGACGAGTTCCGCCAGGCCTTCGACGAGCACGCGACGATCCAGGATTTCGAATCCGCGCAGGCCCTCGCCTGGGAATACGAAACCCACCGCGATTCGCTGCCGCCGCTCCTGCGCGCCCATCTCGATAAATCTCGCACCATCGAGGCCGCGGCCTACGACGCGGCCCGGCGCGTGGCGCATCACGCCAGGCGCAGCCTCAGGGACATCTTGCGCAATTCCGACGTCGATGTCCTGCTGACGGTCTCGGCCCCGGGCCGGGCGCCGGAGGGTTACGCCTCCACCGGCGATTCCCGCTTCAACCGGCTCTGGACGATGATGGGCGTGCCCTGCGTCACCGTCCCCGTGCCGGGGGAGGGCCCTCCGCTTGGGGTGCAGGTCATCGCCCGCTTCGGAGACGATGCGGGAGCGCTCGCGGCGGCGAAATTTCTGGAGAAGGCTTTCACCGACAGGCCATGAGGTCGTCCCGAATGTCCGGACGTCGGTACATTTCGGCGGGTCGGACCGACGAAGGTTAAAGCCGTGCAACACGCAATGCGTCGAGCGTCACGAAAACGCCGGTGTCATGCTGCATGTGCGTATAAAGCGGCTCCGCGCCGACGATGTCTTCCAGATCGATCCGCCGAACGGTGAGCCACCTCTTCATGCGCCTGCTTCGGCTCTTCGCGATCTTGCCGCTCCTCATGTCGCCCCATGTGATCCGAGCGGCGGAAGTCCCGCCGGCGAGTGGTTCCACCGCGCCCGCGCCGGCAGTGACCATCGTAGCCGCCGCCGATCGCGAAATCGTCGAGCAGGCGGTGGTCACCGGGACCCTGGTCCCGCGGGACGAGATCCTGGTGGCGCCCGAGATCGAGGGCTACCGCATCACCGAATTACTGGTGGAGGAGGGCGCCGAGGTCGAGAAGGGCCAGGTCCTGGCCCGACTCTCCCTGGAGATGATCGCCACCCAGGAGGCGGCCAACGTCGCCGCCATCGCCAAGGCACAGGCGGCGATCGTCCAGGCCCGTAGCCAGATCGTCCAATCCGAGGCCGCGCAGATCGAGGCCAACCTCTCGCTGGAGCGGGCCCGCTCCCTCGTCAAGACCGGGAACGCCACGGCGGCGGTACTGGAGCAGCGGGTCTCGGCCGCTCAGGGCGGCGAAGGCCGGCTCGCCGCCGCGAAGGGAGGCCTGCAACTGGCCGAGGCCGATCTCGCGGCGGCGCGGGCGCAGAGCAACGAGATCGCCCTCCGGCGCGCGCGCACCGACATCAAGGCCCCCGACGGAGGCATCGTCAGCCGGCGCACCGCCCGGATCGGCGCGGCGGCGACCTCCACTGGCGAACCACTGTTCCGGCTCATCGCGCGCGGCGAGATCGAACTCGAAGGCGAGGTGCCGGAAACCTGGATGCCCCGGATCGAGCGCGGCAACATCGTGCGCCTCGAAGCGGACCAGGGGAGGATCGTGACGGGCAAGGTGCGCCGGATCGACCCCGAGATCGACCGGCTGACGCGCCTCGGCAAGATCCGTATCAGCCTCGACCGCGATCCGGCCCTGCGCATCGGCGCCTTCGCCCGCGGCAGGGTCGAGGTGGCGCGGCGCGATTCCGTGGCCGTTCCCCTCTCCGCCGTGCTCTACGGGATCGACGGCTCGGCCCTCGTCTACGTGGTGGAGGACGGCACGGTGGAGGCCCGCAAGGTCGTCTCCGGCCTCGCGGCGGACGGGTTCATGGAAATTCGCGAGGGATTGAAATCCGGCGAGGCAGTCGTCGCCCGGGCCAGCAGCTTCCTGCGCCATGGCGACCGTGTGCGGCCGGTGCAGCCGAAGGCCGAAGCCGCCGCCTCCGTGACGTCGCGCTGAGATCGGATCCGTCAGCCCATGCGTCTCAACATCTCAGCCTGGGCGATCCGCAAGCCGATCACCTCGATCGTGCTGTTCCTCGTCCTGATGATCCTCGGGCTCGTCAGCTTCCGCTCGCTGCCGATCACGCAATTCCCGAACATCGACATCCCGATCGTGGCGATCCAGGTCACCCAGGCCGGCGCGGCTCCCTCCGAGCTGCAGACCCAGGTGACGAAGGTGGTGGAGGATGCCGTCGCCGGGGTGAAGGGCGTCAAGCACATCATCTCGACGATCTCGGAGGGCGTCTCCGCCACCACCATCGAGTTCAGGCTCGAAGTGAACGTGGACCGCGCCGTCAACGACGTGAAGGACGCCATTGCCAAGGTGCGGGTGACCCTGCCGCGCACCATCGACGAGCCGATCATCAGCCGCGTCGAGATCGCCGGGCTGCCGATCATGGTCTACGGCGCCTCGGCGCCGGCCATGACTCCGGAAGACCTGTCCTGGCTCATCGACGACGTGATCGCCCGGCAGGTCCAGGGCGTGAAAGGCGTCGGCGGCGTCGAACGGCTGGGCGGTGTCGCCCGCGAGATCCGTGTGACGCTTAAGCCCGACCGCCTCTTGGCGCTGGGCATCACGGCAGCGGACGTGAACCGCCAACTTCGACTCACCTCGGCCGACATGGCGGGCGGGCGCGGCGAACTCGGCGGACAGGAACAGTCGATCCGAACGCTGGCCGGTGCCGCCAGCCTCGACACCCTGGCGCAGACCTCGATCGTCGTCCCCGGCAACCGCAAAGTCCGCCTGGACGAGTTGGCGACGCTGGTGGACGGGTCTGAGGAGCCGCGCACCTTCGCGCGCTTCAACGGCGAGCCGGTGGTGGCCTTCGCGATCTCGCGCGCGACGGGCGCCAGCGATGCCGAGGTCGCCAGCGCCGTGGCACGCAAGATCGCCGATCTCGCGGCCAAGCATCCCGGTGTCCGGTTCGACCTGATCGACACCTCCGTCATCAACACGGTGGGCAACTACCATTCGGCGATGCTGAGCCTCATCGAGGGCGCGGCGTTGGCCGTCATCGTCGTATTCCTGTTCCTGCGCGATTGGCGGGCGACGCTCATCGCCTCCATCGCGCTGCCCCTCTCGGTGCTCCCAACCTTCTGGGTGATGAGCACCCTCGGCTTCTCACTCAACGCCGTCAGCCTGCTGGCCATCACCCTCGTGACCGGCATCCTCGTGGACGATGCCATCGTGGAGATCGAGAACATCGTCCGGCACATGCGGATGGGGAAATCCGCCTACCGGGCGGCTCTCGAAGCCGCCGACGAGATCGGCCTCGCGGTCATCGCGATCACCGCCACGATCATCGCGATCTTCGCGCCCGTCTCCTTCATGAGCGGCATAGCCGGACAGTATTTCAAGCAGTTCGGCCTCACCATCGCGGCGGCCGTGTTCATGTCCCTGCTGGTGGCACGCCTCATCACGCCGCTGCTCGCCGCCTATTTCCTGCGCGATCACGGGCCCGACCACGAGCGCGAGGGGCCGGTGATGCGGGCCTATACCCGCGTGGTCGCGTGGTCGGTGCGGCACAAGTTCATCACGCTGGTGGTGGGGCTCGCGTGCTTTGCCGGGTCGATCATGTCCACGGGGCTGCTGCCGGCCGGGTTCCTCCCCGCCGAGGATGCGGCGCGGACGATCTTCGTGGTCGAATTGCCGCCCGGCGCCCGCCTCGCCGACACGACCCGCGTCACCGACGGCATCGTCGACAGGATCAAGGCGCTGCCGGAGGTCCGCAGCGTGTTCGTGGATGGCGGCCGCCAGTTGCCGGCCAAGAAGGAGGTGCGGCTCGCGAGCTTCACCATCAACCTGACGCCGAAGAACGCCCGTCACCGCACGCAGAAGCAGCTAGACAGGGTCATCGGCGCGATCCTGCGCGAGGAGCCGGACATCCGGTTCTGGTCCCTGCGCGACAGCGGCCAGCGCGATCTCGCCCTCATCGTCTCGGGCCCGGACCTGCGCCTCGTCTCGGAGACGGCGGCGCGGCTGCAGCGCGAGGCCCCCTCCGTGCCCCACCTCGTCAACGTGCTCTCCACGGCCCCCCTCGACCGCACCGAGATCCGCATCCGCCCGAAGGCCGGCGTCGCCGCCGATCTCGGCGTCTCCACCGACCTCATCGCCGAGACCGTGCGGGTGGGGACCATCGGCGACATCGGCGCCAACCTCGCCAAGTTCAACGCCGTCGATCGACAGGTGCCGATCCGGGTGCAATTGCCGCTCGCCCTGCGTGGGGACCTGTCCCAGCTGGAGAGCCTGAAAGTTCCGGTGAAAGGGGGGGCCTCCGTTCCGCTCTCCACCGTAGCGGATCTCAGCCTCGGTCGCGGTCCCACGGCGATCGACCGTTACGACCGCTCGATCCGCGTGGCCCTGGAGGCCGACATGGAGGGCTCGGACGCGCTGGGCACCCTCATCGAATCCGTGATGGCGCTGCCGACCGCGAAGAACCTGCCGCCGGGCGTGACCATCAGCCAGACCGGTGACGCCGAGATCATGGGCGAGGTGTTCGAAGGGTTCGCGCTCGCCATGGGTGCCGGTCTGATGATGGTGTTCGGCGTCCTGGTGCTGCTGTTCGGAAACTTCCTGCAGCCGCTCACCATCCTGTTCTCGCTGCCCCTCTCCATCGGTGGCGCGATTTTGGGGCTCCTGATCTTCCACATGCCGATCTCGATGCCGGTGGTGATCGGCATCCTGATGCTCATGGGCGTGGTGACCAAGAACGCGATCATGTTGGTAGATTTCGCCATTGAGGAAATGGCGCGGGGCGTGGACCGCGCCACCGCCATCATCGATGCGGGGCGTAAGCGCGCCCGGCCCATCGTCATGACCACCATCGCCATGGCGGCGGGCATGGTGCCCTCGGCCATGGCGCTCGGCATCGGCGGCGAGTTCCGCGCCCCCATGGCCGTCGCGGTCATCGGCGGGCTCATCGTCTCCACCGGCCTGTCGCTGATCTTCGTGCCGGCGATCTTCGTCCTAGTGGACGACCTGTCGCGCCTCTTCGTCCGGCTCTTCGGCCGCTTCATCGGGCGGAAGGACGAACCCACCGAGGGGGTATTCGCCCTGCCGACCACACTCGCCAATGACGGAACAGGTTTTCGGTCACGCTCGGCCGCGGAGTAGCCGCAACGGGTCAGCCCTTCTTGTCGAGGGGACGTCCCAGCAACCGCGCGAACTCGGCCTCGATCTCCTCCACGGAGAAGGGATTCTGGCTCGCGGCGGGCGCCTTCTTGGGGGAGGGCGGTGGCGGCGGGGCCGGAAGGAACACGTCCGATACGGTTGCCGCCGATTCGCTCCGTGCCGGCTCGCTCGACGCGGCATCGGCGACGACCGGTTCGGCCGGAGCCGGCCCGGCACTCGCCGGCTTGTCCTTCGCAGGAACCACGGGCGGCTCGTCCGGGACGATGTCCACCGGCGTAGCCATGGCGGCCGCCATCGGGTCGATCGACTGGTCCGCCTTCTCCGCGGCAACGTGTTCGGGACGCGGCTCGGGCTTTGCCGCCGCTTTCGGCTCGGCGGGGGGCACGGGGGGCGCCTTTGGCGGTGTCGACGGGACGGCCTGCGCGGACGGGGAGATCGCGGCCGATGGCCGGCGCAGGGCCTCTTCGAGCTGCCTTGCCATGTCGGACAGGATGGCCGCGTCCACCGGGCGGGAACTCGTCGGCCGCGCCAGGGGCGGCGGAACGGCGGGGGCCGGCTCCACCACGGGCGCGGGTTCCACCGGTGGCTGTGGCCGCACCGCCTTCTCCGGGCTCGGCGCCTCGATCTCGGCGGACGCGACCGGCGCGGGTGGAGCTTCCGGCGCCTTGGCTGGCTTCGGCGCTTCGACGGCAGGAACGATCGCTTCGGCGACCACGTCCTGCGGGGTGTCCGTCGGACGTGGCAGGTCCGGAACTTCGGGCTTCAGGTTCGCCAACGGCGGCGGGTTCCGCCGCGCCGCCTTCGCCGCGATCAGGTCCGCCTTGGTGAACCGGTGAGCCGGCTTCGACTCGGCGAGGCCGTCGCCAGGAGACTCGGTGGGCGCGTTGACGATCGCGGCCGGCTCCGGAACCGGCGCCTTGGGCTCGTGGAAGACGGGGGGCTGCACGACCGGCGGTGCCGGCGGATCGGCGGGCCGCACGGGCTCGAAGACCGGCTCTTCGGGGAGCGGCTCCGCTCGGGCCGCCTCGTCGAGCGGGAGGCGGGCTCCTGCGCCCCGGTGGATGTTGCGCTCCACGATGACGTCGTTGGGGCCGCCGACAAGGAGCAGATGTTCGACATTGTCCCGGCGCAGCAGGATCAGCTGCCGCTGCCGGTCGAGTTCGTAGATATCGACGATGCCGAGACGGGGCTGACGGCCGCGCGGACCGGATTTCAACAGGGCCATGCCCCTACCGGAGAACCGCCGGAAGATCAGGACGATGGCGGCCAGAACGGCGAAAATGACGGCGAATATGATCAGGAACTGGAGCGGAAAGGAGCCGTCCGAATTAAAGAACGCTGACAAGATCGGGCTCTTTCGGGTTTAGGGCCGGAGGCCCTACGCAGCACAGGTTGTCCTGATATCACGATCGGGGCGGCCGAAGGCAATAACGTTAAGAGTTCGTTAACAGGCAACTTCCGCGCCGAGCATCCGCTGCTGACAGACAGGCTCTTAACCGGACGTTAACCATGGAGGCGGCAGATTTTGCCCATCGCTCCGGGGTCGTCCGGCGGCGCCGAGGGGCTCCGAGCACCGTGTCCGTCACCGATCTCCCCATCCTCTCCATGCTTCGCACGCGGATGCAGTGGCATCAGACGCGCCAGAAGCTTCTCGCCGAGAACGTCGCCAACGCCGATCTGCCGGGTTTCAAGCCGCGCGATCTCGCGAGCCCCAGCTTCGGCGGCGGGACCGGCGATCTCGCCCAGCCCTCCGGGTCCACGGGTGGCAATTCGGGCCTCGCCGTCACCAGCCCGGCTCACATCGCCCTCAACGGCGGCCCCGAAGGCCCGGGCGCGGAGCCGCGCCGGTTCAACGGGTTCGAGATCAGGCCGAGCGGGAACGGGGTCAATCTCGAGGAGGAGATGATGAAGGCCGGCGACAACCAGGCCGATTATCAGCTCGCCGCGACGATGTACCAGAAGAGCCTCGACAAACTGAAGATCGCCATCGGCAAGCGCTGATCGTACCGCCTCCCTCAAGCTTGCGGAGTACGCGCCGTGGAATTCCTGAAATCCCTGACCATCGCGGCATCCGGCCTTAAGGCCCAGTCGGGCCGGATGCGGATCATCGCCGAGAACATCGCCAATGCGGATTCGGCCCCGAGCGGGGTCGGCGCCGAACCCTACCGGCGCAAGATCCCCACCTTCACCCAGCATATCGACCGCGAGACCGGCGCGTCGCTGATCGAGGCCGGGCGGGTGAGGCGAGATCCCTCGCCGTTCCGCACCAAGTACGATCCGGGAAATCCCAGCGCCGACGCGCGCGGCGAGGTGCGGATGCCCAACGTCAACGGGCTGATCGAGAACATGGACATGCGCGAGGCCCAGCGCTCCTACGAGGCCAACCTGAACATGGTCACCGCGACCCGCAAGATGATCAACGCCACCCTCGCCATCCTCAAGGCCTGACGCTCTTCCTCTCCCGAAAGTCCGCCGCCATGCCGACCAACGCCTTCGCCGCAGGAGCTTACGCCGCCGTCCAGAACATCGGGGGCATGAAGGGCGGCACGCCTAGGATCGCCCCGACCTCGGGGGCGGATGGCGGGTTCACCTCGCTCCTCACCTCGGCCATGGACAAGATCGGCGAGAACGGCGCGAAGGCCGATGCCCAGGCCCTGTCGGTGGCGAGCGGCAAGGCCAACGTCGTCGACGTGGTGACCGCCGTCGCCGAGAGCGAGACGGCCTTGCAGACCCTGGTCGCCGTCCGCGACCGCGTGATCTCCGCCTACGAGGAAATCATGCGGATGCAGATCTAGCGCTTTATGAACCCTCCCCCCTCTGCGGGGGAGGGTGGTCGCACAGCGACCGGGAGAGGGGCGACCTCTCCGGATACGGCGCTCCCCTCTCCCGACCCGCTGCGCGGGCCACCCTCTCCCGCAGAGGGGAGAGGGGAGGCTCCAAGCCTTGATGCCCCACCCAAAGCGAGCAACTCACAGCATGACCGGCCTTGCCATTCTCGACGTCTCCCGAGACGGGATCTTCGTCTTTCTCAAGGTCGCGGGGCCGCTGATGATCGTCGCCCTCGTGGTCGGCCTCATCGTGTCGCTGCTCCAGGCACTGACGCAGATCCAGGAACAGACGCTGATCTATGTGCCCAAGATCGTCGCCGTCTTCGCGGCGCTCCTGTTCATGCTGCCCTTCATGGGCGATGCGCTCGCCGGCTACATGACCCGCATCGCCGCCCGCATCGTGTCCGGCGGATGACGCGCCGGGCCGGGCGCTGCTATGCAGACTCATGAACCTGCTTCTGCCCGGCATCGCTGCGGCCTACCTGCTCACCTTCGCGCGCATCGGCACGCTGATGATGCTGCTGCCGGGGCTCGGCGAACAATCCGTCTCGCCGCGCATCCGCCTCGCCTTCGCACTGCTGGTCTCGCTGATCCTGTTTCCGATGGTGCGCCCATTGCTGCCGATGCAGGGCGCTGCGCTTGCGGCCCCCGGATTGATCTCGCTCCTCATCGGCGAATTGCTGATCGGCCTCGTCCTCGGCCTCACCGTGCGCATGGTGCTGGCCGCATTGCAGACCACCGGCGTCATCGTCTCGCAGCAGCTCGGCCTGTCCTACGCGATGACCGTGGACCCGACGCAGGGCGGCCAGCAGGCGGCGCTCGGCAACTTCCTGATGATGCTGGGCATCACCCTCATCCTCGCCACCGACCTGCATCATGTGGCGCTCGACGCCATCGGCCGGAGCTACGTGATGCTGCCGCCCGACGGCGTTCTGGCCATGGGCGAGGCGGCCCAGCTCGCGCTCCGGGCCATGGCGCGCGGCTTCCTCCTGGCGGTCCAGATCTCGGCGCCGTTCATCGCCTTCGGTATCCTCTTCAACGTCGGCCTCGGCGTGCTCTCGCGCCTGATGCCGCAGATGCAGGTGTTCTTCATCGCGGTGCCGGCCTCCGTGCTCATCGGCATGCTGATCCTGTTCGGCAGCCTCGGCATCATGATGAGCGTCTTCCTCGACGATATCGGCCGCTATCTCGGCGCGTTGACCGGGCGATGAAGGCGGTGTCGAACGGCCCGACAATGCGCCGGACAGAGGAGCGCTGAGCCGTGTCCGACGACAGCGATCAGGAAGACAAGACAGAAGAACCGACTCAACGGCGCATCGAAAAGGCGATCGAGCAGGGCAACGTCGCCAACAGCATCGAGGTCAACACCTTCTTTATCCTGTCCGCCTTCACGATGGCGCTGCTGCTGGCATCGGGAACGATCGCCAAGGATCTCGTGGTGAGCCTGCGCGCCTTCCTGATGAACGCGCATCAGGTCCCCTCCGACCCCACCGCCTATACCGAGATGGGGATGCGGATGCTGCTCATCTGCGCCCAGGCGCTCGTGATTCCGGTCAGCCTCGTGGTCGTCGCGGGCCTCGCCGGCGGTCTCGTCCAGCACCCGCTGGTCTTCTCCACCGATGCCCTGATGCCGAAATTCGATCGCATCTCGCCGATGGCGGGCATCAAGCGCATCTTCGGCGTCGAGGCCCTGGTCCAGTTCCTCAAGGGGCTGGCCAAGCTGATGCTGGTGGGGGTCGTCGCCAGCACCATCCTGTGGAACGAGCGCGACCGGCTCGAAGTCTTCGCCCGGCTCGATCCGGCGGCGATGCTGCCCGCGATCCTCGGCATCGCCCTCAAGCTTCTCGGCGGCATGCTCGCCATCTTCGTGGTCATCGCCATGGGCGATGCCATGTACCAGCGCTTCCGCTGGCGCTCGAAGCTGCGCATGACCAAGGAAGAGATGAAGCAGGAGCACAAGGAGAGCGAGGGCAACCCCGAGGTGAAGGGCCGGATGAGGCAGATCCGCGCCTCGCGGGGCAACAAGCGCATGATGGCCGACGTCCCCACCGCCACGGTCATCGTCACCAACCCCACCCACTACGCCGTCGCCCTGCGCTACGAGGCGGGCATGGCGGCACCGATCTGCGTCGCCAAGGGCGTCGATTCCCTGGCATTGCGTATCCGCGCCGTCGCCAAGGAGCACGATGTGCCGATCATGGAGAATCCGCCGCTGGCCCGGGCGCTCCATGCCACGGTGGAGATCGATTCCGAGATTCCCGCGGAGCATTACCGCGCCGTGGCCGAGGTGATCGGCTTCGTCATGCGGTTGAAGCGCAGGGCGGCGTGAAAGCGCCACGGTTTATGCACCTTTTTTGACGAGACTTGTCACCAACGTCCGGCGGACACCCTTGCTGCCGACGCGGCCTGGGCGCTAACCGGGATCGCTCGAGGGTGGAATGGCGCCGAGATGGCTGAGGTGAGCGGACCAACGAAACCGGTGTCGAGCGCCATCGACCGGTCGGAAAGGCCTGGACGGGTCGGGCTGCTCCTCGTCCTGGCCGGACTACTCGTCGGCGCGGCGGTGGGCCTGTCCTTCGTCGCCAACGAGCAGGCGCAGCCGCTCATCCTCGGGCTTCTCGCCCTGCTCGCCATGGCCGGCGTGTTCTGCCTGTTCGCCCTGGCGATCGGCGCGCTCCAGCTCTCGGGCCAGACCGGCCGCGACGACATCACCAAGGCCATCGTCGATGCTTCGCCCGAAGGCGCCATCGTCGTCGAGGATGGCGGCCGCCTGATCTACGCCAACGAGGCCTACCTGCGGATCTCCGGTGGGGAGACCTTCTCCAACCTGAGGCCGGTGGAGCGCGTCTTCGTCGGCTCGCCGGACGTGTCGGAGGCGGTCTACCGCCTCGCCCAGGCGGCCCATGACGGGCGCGGCCATGTGGAGGAGATCCGCATGGCGCCCCCGCCCCAGGGCGGGACCGAGCGCGCTTTCGCCTGGTTCCGCATCGCCGTGCGGGCGGTGGAGCGGCCGAGACTCCCGGCGACCCTGTGGACGGTCACCGACATCACCCACGAGCGCGAGCGCCAGGAGAACGTATTCCAGGAGCTTCAGCACGCGATCGATTACCTCGATCATGCGCCGGCCGGCTTCCTCTCCATCGATCCGTCGGGCTCCATCGTCTACATGAACGCGACGCTGGCCTTCTGGCTCGGCTACGACCTCGCCACGGTGGGCTCGGGCGGGCTGCGCCTCCCCGAGATCGCGCCCAGCGCCGATGTGCTCACCGCCACCGAGGGCCTGCCCGGCGAGGTCCGCACGGACCGTTTCGACCTCGACCTGCGGCGCCGCAACGGCCAGCCCCTGCCGACCCGGCTCTATCACCGCGTGGCCTTCGGCCAGGACGGCAAGCCGGGGCCGTCGCGCACCTTCGTGCTTAACCGCTCGGCCGGGGCCGAGAGCGACGAGCCGCAACGCGCCGCCGAGGTGCGGCTCGCCCGCTTCCTCAACAACAGCCCCATCGCCATCGCGACCCTCGACCCCACCGGGCGCATCGCGCGCGCCAACGCGTCCTTCGCCAGGCTGTTCGGCGGGACGCCGCGCCAGGCCGTGCCGGACGGGCGCGGCGAACTCGGCACCGAGCCGACCATGTGGGAGGCGCTGGTCGACCGCGACCGGGCCGCCCTCGAGAGCGCCCTGGTGAAGGCCGCCGACGGAACCATCGAGGTGCAACCCATCGAGGTCGCGCTGGCGGGGCCGGGGAACCGCTCGGCGCGGGTCTGGCTCAGCCCCGCCGGCGGCGACACCGCGGCTGCGGAGGAGGGGTCCTCCCAGGCCGACCGCGAGCGCGTGATCCTCTATGCCCTCGACACCACGGCGCAGCGCCAGCTAGAACAGCAGATCGCCCAGACCCAGAAGATGGACACGGTGGGCCAGCTCGCCGGCGGCATCGCGCACGACTTCAACAACGTTCTCCAGGCCATCATCGGCTATTCCGACCTTCTGCTGGCGAGCCACAGGCCCACCGATCCGGCCTTCCAGGACATCATGCAGATCAAGCAGAACGCCAACCGGGCCGCGAGCCTGGTGCGGCAGCTTCTGGCCTTCTCGCGGCGCCAGACCCTGCGCCCGGAGGTGATGAATGTCGGCGAAGCCCTGTCCGACCTGACTCTGCTGCTGAAGCGCCTGCTAGGCGAGCGAGTCGACCTCGACCTCAAGCACGGGCGCGACATCTGGCCGATCAAGGCCGACGTGAACCAGTTCGAGCAGGTCATCGTCAATCTCGCGGTCAATGCCCGCGATGCGATGCCCAATGGCGGCCGCCTGCTCATCCGCACCGCCAACATCCTCGAAGGACTGGAGAACACCGAGCGCCGGCCCGGCGCACCGGCGGGCGACCACGTTCTGATCGAGGTGCTGGATACCGGCGAGGGCATCCCCCCCGACGTGATGGAGAAGATCTTCGAGCCGTTCTTCACCACGAAGGACATCGGCAAGGGGACCGGCCTCGGCCTCTCCACCGTGTTCGGCATCATCAAGCAGAGCGGCGGCACCATCGACGTGCAATCGACCGTGGGTAGCGGCACGGCCTTCCGCATCTACCTGCCGCGTCACGAACCGGCCGCCGAGCCCGCCCCCGAGCCCGCCCTCGCATCCGCCGCCCCGCAGAGCAACGCGGAGATCGCCGCCAGCCGGCTCAGGGGCGCGCGCGACCTCGAAAAGCCCGGCGCCGCCGGGCAATCCGCCCCGCGCAAACCCTCGCCCGATCATACCGGGCAAGGTGTGATCCTGCTGGTGGAGGACGAGGATCCGGTGCGCGCGGTCAACAGCCGGGCCCTGTCGGCACGGGGCTACACGGTTCTGGAAGCGGCCTCGGGCCTCGATGCCCTGGCCCTCATCAGCGATGTCGACCAGCCCATCGACCTCGTCGTGTCCGACGTGGTGATGCCGGAGATGGACGGTCCGACGCTGCTGCGCGAATTGCGCAAGCACCGCCCGGACCTGAAAGTAATCTTCGTCTCCGGCTATGCCGAGGACGCGTTCCGCAAGAACCTGCCCGACGGCGAGGATTTCAACTTCCTGCCCAAGCCCTTCAGCCTCAAGCAGCTCGTGGAGACGGTGAAGGAGACGATCGCCCGTTAGGGCGACGTTCTTCCGCCGAATGATGCGAAATCGGCACCCGGCACCTTGCGAAAAGAGAACAAAACAAGTACATCATTCGCATCCGAGGCACATTGAGCCTTGAGCTCTCCCCATGCATAAGGATGCCGACGAATGGCCCAGCCCGCGCTGAAAGTTGTGGATTCCCCGATGGTGGACAAGGACAAGGCGAAGGCGATCGATGCCGCGCTGTCCCAGATCGAGCGTGCTTTCGGCAAGGGCTCGATTATGCGGCTCGGCAAGAACGACAAGGTGGCGGAGGTCGAGACCGTCTCCACCGGCTCGCTCGGCCTCGACATCGCGCTCGGCGTCGGCGGCTTGCCGCGTGGCCGGGTGATCGAGATCTACGGCCCCGAATCCTCGGGCAAGACCACCCTTGCCCTTCACACCATCGCCGAAGCCCAGAAGAAGGGCGGCGTCTGCGCCTTCGTGGACGCGGAGCACGCTCTCGATCCGGTCTATGCGCGCAAGCTGGGCGTGCAGCTCGACGATCTCCTGATCTCGCAGCCCGATACCGGCGAACAGGCCCTCGAGATCACCGATACCCTGGTGCGTTCGGGCGCCATCGACGTGCTCGTGGTCGATTCGGTGGCGGCGCTGACGCCCCGCGCCGAGATCGAGGGCGAGATGGGCGACAGCCAGCCCGGCCTTCAGGCGCGCCTGATGAGCCAGGCCCTGCGCAAGCTCACCGGCTCGATCTCGCGCTCGAAATGCATGGTCATCTTCATCAACCAGATCCGAATGAAGATCGGCGTCATGTATGGCAGCCCGGAGACGACCACGGGCGGCAACGCGCTGAAGTTCTACGCGTCGGTACGTCTCGACATCCGCCGAATCTCGACCCTGAAGGACCGGGACGAGGCCATCGGCAACCAGGTCCGCGTTAAGGTCGTCAAGAACAAGGTCGCCCCGCCCTTCAAGCAGGTCGAGTTCGACATCATGTTCGGCGAGGGCGTCTCGAAGGTCGGTGAGCTCATCGACCTCGGGGTGAAGGCCGGGATCGTGGAGAAGTCCGGCGCCTGGTTCTCCTATGCGAGCCAGCGCCTCGGTCAAGGCCGCGAGAACTCGAAGGGGTTCCTGCGCGACAACCCGGACATCGCCAACAAGATCGAAGCGGCGATCCGGCAGAATTCCGGCCTGCTCGCAGACAAGATCCTCGAGACTGCCAAGCCCACCGAGGACGATCTGGACGAAGGCGAGGCCTGATCGCCCCGCAAGTCATCGAAATGGCCGTCGCAGCTCTCTGCGGCGGCCTTTTTTCATGAATAAATCGGCGCAGTATTGATCCGCCCTCCGGCTGGCCCTCGACGAGAGCCTGAACGGCTCGCGCGCAATGCCTTCGCGAGGCCCACAATGGGTTTGCGAGACCAGCCCCGAACCACCATTCCGAGGAGACGCAACGGGCGCCGCGGCTGTTTTGCGGCCCACGTCGTGAAAAAGCGGAACCCACCGCAATTGACCGGGCGTGACTCGACGGTCCGGCCTCCTTATGAGGGCGCAAGCCACGAAGAAGCCTCGGGTCGTCGTCGCGACGGTCCAAAGCGCACGACAGAGTCATTTCACGATGAGCGGCGTCAACGAGATCCGGTCGGCCTTCCTCGACTATTTCGCCAAGGCGGACCACGCCGTGGTGCCGTCGTCGTCCCTCGTCCCCCGCAACGACCCAACCCTGATGTTCACCAATGCGGGGATGGTGCAGTTCAAGAACGTCTTCACCGGCGTCGAGAAGCGGCCCTACAACCGGGCCACCACGGCGCAGAAATGCGTGCGCGCCGGCGGCAAGCACAACGACCTCGACAATGTCGGCTACACGGCCCGCCACCACACCTTCTTCGAGATGCTCGGCAACTTCTCCTTCGGCGATTATTTCAAGCCGCGGGCGATCGAACTGGCCTGGAGCCTGATCACGAAGGAATTCGGCCTGTCGAAGGACCGGCTCCTCGTCACCGTCTATGCGGATGACGAAGAGGCGGCCGACCTCTGGAAGAAGATCGCGGGTTTTGGCGACGACCGGATCATCCGCATCGGCACCTCGGACAATTTCTGGCAGATGGGCGACACCGGTCCCTGCGGTCCCTGCTCGGAGATCTTCATCGATCAGGGTCCCGGCCTTCAGGGGGGTCCTCCCGGTTCGCCGGACGAGGACGGCGACCGGTTCCTGGAGTTCTGGAACCTCGTCTTCATGCAGTACGAGCAGATCGAGCCGGGCAACCGCCTCGCCCTGCCGCGCCCCTCCATCGATACCGGCATGGGTCTGGAGCGCATGGCGGCGATCCTCCAGGGCGTGACCAGCAACTACGACACCGACCTGTTCAAGGCCCTCATCGATGCGGTGAGCCACGCGGTCGGTCGCCCCCCCGAGGCAGGCAACGTCGCCTCCTACCGCGTCATCGCAGACCATCTGCGTTCCGTCTCGTTCCTCATCGCGGATGGCGTGCTGCCGTCGAACGAGGGCCGCGGCTACGTCCTGCGCCGCATCATGCGCCGGGCCATGCGCCACCTCGAACTCCTCGGCTCCCGTGAGCCGGTGATGTTCCGCCTGGTCCCCACCCTCGTCCGCGAGATGGGGCAGGCCTATCCCGAACTCACCCGCGCCGAGAGCCTGATCTCGGAGACCCTGCGCCTGGAGGAGACCCGGTTCCGCCGCACCCTCGAGCGGGGCCTCGCCATCCTCGATTCCGAGAGCCGCACCCTGGTCTCCGGCCAGAACCTGTCCGGCGAGACCGCCTTCACCCTCTACGACACCTACGGATTCCCCCTCGACCTGACCCAGGACGCCCTGAAGGCCCGCGGCATCGGCGTCGACACGGACGCGTTCGGTCAGGCGATGGAGCGCCAGCGCAAGGCCGCCCGCGCCGCCTGGACCGGCTCGGGCGAGGCCGCCACCGAGACGGTCTGGTACGGCATCAAGGAGCGCGTCGGCGCCACCGAGTTCCTCGGATACGAGACCGAGGGCGCGGAAGGCATCGTCACCGCGCTCCTGCGCGACGGGGCCGAGGTGGAGAGCCTGTCGGCCGGCGAGACCGGCCTCGTATTGCTCAACCAGACCCCGTTCTATGCCGAATCCGGCGGTCAGGTGGGCGATACCGGCCGCCTGTCCGCGTCGGGCTTGACCGCGCGGGTCACCGCCACGGAGAAGAAGCTCGGCGATCTCTTCGTGCATCACGTCACCGTCGACGAGGGGCGGCTGACCCTGGGGCAGGCAGCGGAGCTCACCGTCGATCACGCCCGCAGGTCGGCGATCCGCGCCAACCATTCGGCCACCCATCTTCTGCACGAGGCCCTGCGCCAGGTGCTCGGCGACCATGTGGCCCAGAAGGGCTCGCTGGTCTCGGCCGAGCGCCTGCGCTTCGATTTCAGCCATCCCAAACCCATGGACGAGGCCGAGCTCCGCGCCGTGGAGGACATCGCCAATGCGGTGCTCCTGCAGAACACGCCCGTGGTGACGAAGCTGATGGCCCAGGACGAGGCCGTCGCCTCAGGCGCCCGCGCCCTGTTCGGCGAGAAATACGGCGACGAGGTGCGCGTCGTCTCCATGGGACGCCCGGTCGACGATCGGGGCGAGCTCGCGGAGGAGGGCCGGCTTCCGGCCTTCTCCATCGAACTCTGCGGCGGCACCCATGCGGGCCGCACGGGCGAGATCGGGCAGATCTCGGTGCTCGGCGAGAGTGCGGTCGGCGCCGGCGTGCGCCGCATCGAGGCCCTCACCGCCGGGGCGGCCCGTCGTCACCGCTCCGAGGAGAGCCGCACCCTCGGCCAGATCGCCGGACTCCTCAAGGTCCAGAGCGCCGATGTCCCCGAACGGCTGAGCGCGCTCATCGATGAGCGCCGCCGCCTGGAGCGCGAATTGTCGGACGCCAAGAAGAAGCTCGCCATGGGCGGCTCGTCGGGGAACGACGACGGCATCGTCGAGGTCGGCGGCGTCAAGCTGATGGCCAAGGTCGTCGAGGGCGTCGAGATGCGCGACCTGAAGAGTCTCGCCGATGCCGGCAAGAACCGCATCGGCTCCGGCATCGTCGCCCTGGTGGGCGTGTCGCCGGACGGCAAGGCCGGCCTCGTCGTCGGCGTCACCGAGGATCTGACCGACCGGTACGACGCGGTCTCCCTCGTCCGCGCCGGGGCCGGGCATCTCGGCGGCAAGGGCGGCGGCGGACGCCGCGACATGGCCCAGGCCGGTGGCCCGGAGGGAACCGGCGCCCAGGCGGCGATCGACGCCATCGCCCAGGCGCTCTCCGTCAGTTGACGCGCTTCCAGGTCTGGCGCTTGCAGAACACGCTCATGACGCAGCCCGCCACTTCGACCACGTTCGGCCCCTTGACCGTGAGACTGCCGGAATAGGTCTTGCCGTCGTTGGGGTTGTAGAGCGAACCCTCGTAGCCGTCCCCGGACGGGGTCGCCGCGTTCATGATCTGGACGCCGATCAGGCTGCGGGATTGCAGCGAGGCATCCGGGTTCTTGGAATCGAGGCCCTTGCCCGGCACGCTCACCAGGGTGCCGCAATAGCCACCGCCGCAGCGCGCGATCCGAACCTTCGAATCCCCGTTCTCGGTGAGCCAGACCCCGCTCGGGTCGGCCCCCTTCTGGGCGAAGCCCCCTCCCGTCATCGCGATCAGGGCCATGACGGCCACGGCGGATCGCGTTGGCATCGCTGTGAACTTCATCGTCATCCTTCGTCCTCTCGAACGGTTCCGGCGACCGCCGGGGCGGCCCCGCCTCGCGGGAAGCGGGAGTTAGCCCTCCGGCATGGGAGGGGCAAGCGCAGGGTCGAGACCGGCCCGATACGCCACCGCATGCCTTGACAGGGCGCCCCGGCACGCGCCTAGAGACCGCCGAAGTTGAATGGAGAATCGCGATGCGTGTGGTCGAGACACGGATTCCCGCGGTGAAGCGGGTCGTGCCCAATCGCTTCGGCGACGACAGGGGCTGGTTCTCGGAGACCTTCCGGGCCGATGTCCTGGCCGGGGCCGGGATCGCCGACGCCTTCGTGCAGGACAACCAATCCTTCTCCGCCCAGAGCGGGACCGTTCGCGGCCTGCATTTCCAGCTCGCACCGGCGGGCCAGGCCAAGCTCGTGCGCGTCCTGTCGGGCTCCATCCTCGATGTCGCCGTCGACCTGCGGCGCGGATCCGAGACCTATGGACAGCATGTCGCCGTCCGGCTCGACGCTGCCGAGGGCGAACAACTCTACGTCCCGGTGGGGTTCGGCCATGGGTTCTGCACCCTGGAACCCGACACCATGGTCGCCTACAAAGTGTCGGCCTATTACAGCCGCGAGCACGACCGCAATCTGGCATGGAACGATCCGGACTTGGCTATCGACTGGCCGGTCGGCGAGGACGAGGCCGTGTTGTCCGACAAGGACCGCGTGGCACCGTCCTTCGCCGAACTGGGCGCGGTGTTCTGAAACACCGCCCGCCCCATCGGCGAAGGCCGTCGGAACGACGCGATACCGACCCGCCCATGCGTGACCACCAGGATCTGTGAACATGGCCAAATCCCAACGCATTCTGGTCACGGGCGGCTGTGGCTTCATCGGCTCGGCTCTGGTCCTGCACCTCGTCCAGGATCTCGGCCATGAGGTCGCGACCCTCGACGCGCTGACCTATGCGGCCAATCCGATCTCGCTGGCTCCCCTCGATGGCGATCCGCGGCACCGGCTGGTGACCGGCGACATCTGCGATCCCGCCGCCGTGCACGCCCTCTACGCCGACTTCCGGCCCGACGCGGTGATGCATCTCGCCGCCGAGAGCCATGTGGACCGCTCGATCACCGACCCGGGCGCCTTCATCCGCACCAACGTCGTCGGCACGCAGGTGATGCTCGATGGCGCCCGCACCTACTGGGAAAGCCTCGGCGGCGAAGCGAAGGCGGCGTTCCGGTTCCTCCACGTCTCCACCGACGAGGTCTACGGCTCGCTCCCGCCGGACGGGTTCTTCACCGAGGACAGCCGCTACGACCCGCGCTCGCCCTATTCGGCCTCCAAGGCCGCCTCCGACCATCTGGCACGGGCCTGGGGGGAGACCTACGGCCTGCCGGTTCTGGTGACGAACTGCTCCAACAATTACGGCCCCCGGCATTTCCCGGAGAAGCTGATCCCCCTGATGATCCTCAACGCCCTCGAAGGCCGGCCCCTGCCGGTCTATGGCGACGGCCTCAACGAGCGCGACTGGATCCACGTGGAGGACCATGCACGGGGCCTCGTGGCGGTGCTGGAACGGGGCCGCCTCGGGGAGACCTATCTCCTGGGCGGCCGCTCGGTGCGCAACAACCTCGCCGTCGTGAAGGCCCTCTGCGCCGCCTTCGACCGGCTGCGGCCGGAGCATGGGCCACACGAGCGCCTGATCTCCTTCGTGGCCGACCGGCCGGGCCACGACCGGCGCTACGCCATCGACCCCGGCAAGGCCGAGCGGGAGATCGGCTGGACCCCCACCAAATCCTTCGAGGAAGCGCTTGAGGAGACCGTGCGCTGGTATCTCGACAACGAGGCGTGGTGGCGCCCGATCCGGGAGGGCCGCTATACCGGCGAGCGCCTCGGCCTCGGCACGCAAGCGACGAAGGCTTGAGATGGATATCCTGATCCTCGGCGGGGCGGGCCAGGTCGGCACCGAACTGCAGGCCTCCCGGCACTGGGGCGCGGGCGTGACCCTCGTCGCCCCGACCCGTACCGAACTCGACGTCACCGATGCCACAGCCGTGGCGCGGATCTTTACCGAGCGCACCATCGGGGCGGTGGTGAACGCCGCCGCCTACACCGCCGTGGACAAGGCCGAGTCGGAGGTGGTGGAAGCCTGGCGCCTCAACGCCCTGGCCCCCGCCATCCTGGCGGCCGAGACGGCGCGGCGGGGCATCCCCCTCGTCCACGTCTCCACCGATTACGTCTTCGACGGCGCCGCATCGGGCGCCTATGCGCCGGACGCGCCGATCCGTCCGACCAGCGTCTACGGCGCCAGCAAGGCCGCCGGCGAGATGGCGGTCCGCACCGCCAATCCGCGCCACGCCATCCTGCGTACCGCCTGGGTCGTGAGCCCGCACCGGGGCAACTTCGTGAAGACGATGCTGCGGCTCGCAGCCGAGCGGGATGCGCTGAACGTGGTGAACGACCAGCGCGGCTGCCCGACCTCGGCCGCCGATCTCGCCGCCGCCCTCGCGGACATCGCCCTGCGTCTTTCCGCCGACAGCGACGCGCCCACGGGCACGCATCACTTCGTCAATGCGGGCGCCACCACCTGGCACGGTTTCGCGCAAGCCATCGTCGCCGGCTCGGCCGCGCGCGGCGGGCGGAGCGTTCCGGTCAACGGCATCCCCACCAGCGCCTATCCGACGCCCGCGCGGCGGCCCGCCAATTCGGAACTGTCGACGGAGAGCCTGACGAAGGCCTACGGGCTGGCGCCGCGCCCCTGGCAGGCCGCCCTCGACGACATCCTCGACCGGCTTGTCGGCCCCGCGCATCATTCAGCAGAGGCACAGTCATGAAGGGCATCGTTCTCGCCGGTGGGTCCGGCACGCGCCTTCATCCGGCGACCCTGTCGATCAACAAGCAGCTGCTGCCCGTCTACGACAAGCCGATGATCTATTATCCGGTCTCGGTGCTGATGCTCGCCGGCATCCGCGAGATCCTGATCATTTCGAGCCCCGAGCATCTCGGCAATTACGAGCGTCTGTTCGGCACCGGCGAGCAGTTCGGCCTCTCCTTCAGCTACGCCGTTCAGCCGCGCCCGGAAGGCCTCGCCCAGGCCTTCACCATCGGTCGCGACTTCGTCGGCACGGACGACGTCGCCCTCGTGCTGGGGGACAATCTGTTCTTCGGCTCGGGCATGAGCGCCATGCTGAAACAGGCGCGTGAGCGGGCGAGCGGCGCGACGATCTTCGCCTATCACGTGGACCACCCGGAAGCTTACGGCGTGGTCACCCTCGACCGTGACGGACGCCCCCTGCGCATCGTCGAGAAGCCCTCGGTGCCAGAAAGCCCGTGGGCGGTGACCGGCCTCTACTTCTACGACAACCGGGTGCTCGACATCGCCGCCGCCGTAGAGCCCTCGGCCCGCGGCGAATTGGAGATCACATCGGTCAACCAAGCCTATCTCGACCTCGGCGAGCTTTACGTGCAGCGCATGTCGCGCGGCTATGCCTGGCTCGATACGGGGACGCATGACAGCCTGCTCGAGGCGGGCGAGTTCGTGCGCACGCTGCAGAACCGGCAGGGCCTTCAGGTCGCCTGCCTGGAGGAGATCGCCTATCTCCAAGGCTTCATCGACAAGGCGCAGCTGATCGCCCGCGGCGAACTCTTCGCCAAGACCGCCTACGGCCAGAACCTGCTGAAACTTTCGAAGCTCGACCCGGAATCCCGCCTCGACGAGTGAGCGGCCGGCCTCAAGCCTCGCCCCGGGCGAGGATCGCGCCGGTATAGGTCTCGCTGACCTCGCAGATGGGACGCCCGGACCGGTCCGTGAGAATGGCCTGGATCGACAGGATGAGGTCCGATGGTCCCGGAATGCCGGAGGCCGCATCCCACAACCGATCCACGCCGAGGTTTCGCCGGGTCGGAGACAGGGCGTGGACCACGCGGCCGAACGGCGCCTCGGTCGCGTCCAGCAACCTGTTCATCTCGTCCGTCAGCCGGGCCGGCACGTACCAGTTCTCGGCCTCCGAGA
The DNA here is from genome assembly GCA_902712845.1 of Methylobacterium bullatum. Classification (NCBI taxonomy): domain Bacteria; kingdom Pseudomonadati; phylum Pseudomonadota; class Alphaproteobacteria; order Hyphomicrobiales; family Methylobacteriaceae; genus Methylobacterium; species Methylobacterium bullatum. The sequence continues at coordinate 4,691,339 of LR743504.1, read as the reverse complement.
GGATATGTGCGCCGCAGCTCAGGCGGACGTGCCGGTAGCGCACCGCCTCGCCGGACAGAAGTTTCAACCGCTCGCTCTGAACGGCCGTGGGGCGGCGGTCGGGGCCGGCCACGCGCCGTGCCACCAGGAGCGGCTGGGCCGCCAGCCCGCGCTCTCCGCACCAGCCTTCCAAGACCGTCGTCGCGCTGTCGCCGTTCAGGAGCCGTGCGCTCAGGGTCTCGATCAGCGCCTCGGAATCCGAGGGGGAGGGGGAGGCGAGGGCGAGCGGTTCTGCGGGACGCGTCATGGCCCCGGATTATCATGCGGCGCATCCCGGCACACGCCGTCGCCGCAGCGCCGGCCATGCACCACCGTCACGAGGAGCGGCATCTCCGGTCTCAGCACGAATGCGGGGGGCATGGAGCGCCGAGCCGAAATCCCGCACGGGCGGCCACGTGGCCGCTCAAGCCGGGCGACCCGATCGAACTCCTCCCATTCCCGGAGGGTGGGCGTCACTGCGTAGTCGCACAAAGATTATTTGATCGCGGACATACATGCGGTATTTACACTGAAATTTTATAGTCGAACACTTCGATTCCATCACGAAACATTGATTGGGCAGCGGGGCAAAATGTCGGTGGTCAATCTCACGCCAAATAGCGACAGCTATATCAATGCAACCGGTCGAAGCGATACGATCAACGGTGTAGCAGGCGACGATACCATTTCCGGCCTCGACGGAAACGATCGGATCGACGGTGGCACCGGATTCGATATCGCCAATTATGCGAATGATTTCCGGTTCGGCGGCACGACGGGCGTCATCGTCAACTTCGCCACCGGCAAGGCCACGGACGGGTTCGGCAACGCCGATACGCTGATCTCCATCGAAGCGGTGATGGGGACCCAATTCGCCGACAAGCTCACGGGGGGCAATGCCGCCCTGGACAGCACGGGGGAGTATTTCTACGGGCTCTCCGGCAAGGACGTCATCGACGGCGGCAGCGGATTCGACGAGGCCCGCTACGATCGGGACGCGGGTTTCGGCGGCACGAAGGGCATCATAGTCAATCTCACCACCGGCAGGGCCGTCGACGGGTTCGGTACCGTCGACACGCTCCGCAACATCGAATCGGTGCGAGGCACCGCCTATGCCGACAAACTGTCCGGCGGGGACACCGACCCGAACGGCGCGAACAACTTTTTCCTCGGCCTCGGCGGGAACGACGTCATCGATGGTGGCTCGGGCTACGACGAGCTGCGCTACGATAAGGATGCGAATTTCGGCGGCTATAGCGGCGTCACCGTGAACCTCGCGGCGGGGACCGCCATCGACGGGTTCGGGGCGACCGATACGGTCAGAAACATCGAAGGCGTGCGCGGAACCCAGTACGGCGACAGACTGCACGGAAACGACACGAACGACCGGAGCTTCGACAGCCTGATCGGCCTCGGCGGTGACGATACAATCGACGGCGGCGGCGGCAACGATGCGGTCCGCTACGACAGGGACGCGAGCTTCGGCGGCGCAACCGGCGTCACGGTCGATCTCGCCAGGGGCACCGCCACGGACGGGTTCGGCAACCACGACACGCTGATCAGCATCGAGGTCGTGCGGGGCACGCAGTTCACCGACACGCTGACCGGAGGCAACGCCACGAGCGCCGCCTACGAGGGGTTCTACGGGCTCGGCGGAAACGACACGATCGACGGCGGCAAGGGCTTCGACGAGGTTCGCTACGACCGCGACGTCGACAATGGCGGCGGCTTCGGCGTCACGGTCAATCTGGCGGCCGGCACGGCGACGGACGGCTTCGGCACCACCGACAGGCTGACCGGGATCGAGGCCATTGTCGGCACCAAGTTCGATGACCGCCTGACCGGCGATGCCTTCGCGAACCGCTTCACCGGCCATGCCGGAAACGACTTCATCGACGGTGGAGCGGGCATCGACACGCTCGATTTCCGCAACGACGACCTTTTCGGCGCCGTCAACGGCGCGACAGTGGATCTCGGCGCCGGCACCGCGACCGGCACCTTCGGTAGCACCTATGCCTTGACGTCGATCGAAGCGATGCTCGGGTCGGTCTTCGCCGACGCCATCACGGGGAGCAAGGTCGCCAACACCCTCGTGGGCAATGCCGGCGATGATCGGCTCGACGGCCTGCTCGGCAAGGACGTCCTCACCGGTGGAGCGGGCAGCGACACGTTCCGCTTCAGCACCGCCTTCCGCGCCGCCAATATCGATCACATCACGGATTTCGAGACCGCCGATACGATCGAGATCGCAAAGGCGGTCGCCTCGGCCCTGCCCACCGGCACGCTGGCGGCCGGGGCGTTCAAGGATCTCTCCACCGGTACGGCGGATGCCGGCGACCGCATCCTCTACGACCGCAGCACCGGAACCCTGTCCTACGACAAGGACGGCAGCGGAAGCGCCGCTGCGGTGACGTTCGCCGTGCTCGATCACCCGATCGCGCTCACGAATCTCGACTTTCACATCGTCTGAGCGGCGCGCGATCACCGGGTTGACGGCCTCGGCGGAGCGACGGGGCCGGCCATGGAAAGCCGCTCCTCATCGCGTGGCGATCGGGAGCGACTCTCCGTCGGTACGCGTCACGCGCCGAAGACGAACAACTCATTCACCGCAGCTTGCACGTCTGCGCTCGCCACATCGTGCAGGATGATCTTGTTGGAGGTGGCGACGTCATTGAAGGTCACCAGCGTGTCTCGGCCGTTATTGAGACCGCGCAGGATGACGTCATTCACGTCGACGCCCTCGATATCCACGGAGATGTGGTCAACGTTGAGGTTGAATCCGTAGACGTTGTCACGACCGAAGCCGGCCTCGAAGTGGAACGTGTTGTCACGGCCGCTCGCGATGATCTTGTCGCCGCCGGCCCCGCCCTCAATGATGTTGCTGCCCCTGCTGACTTGGATGCGGTCGGCGCCCGACGTGCCGATGATCTCCACGTCGGCCGAGGTTTGAGACACGATCCTGGTACCCGTGGTCACCCCCGACATGTCGAGGTCGACATCGTTACGGATGTAGATGGTCTCGATAGCGGCGAAGTTATCGCTGGTGAGGCTGACGGAGCCGGTGCCCATCAGAAACAGGAAATTGGTCCCTCCACCGCCATTCACGACATCGGGCGTGTCGCTGATGACGAGACGGTCGTTGCCGCCATTGCCGTAGATCTGATCGCGATCGCCATTACCGTTGATGGTGTTGTTGTCGTCGTTTCCGACCAGGAAATCGGCGTGGGCGCTGCCGAGCAGGTTTTCGAACCCGCTGAACGTATCTCCCTCCGCGTCGCCTTGCGTGGCGAGATCGCTCGCAAAACTGACGCCCACGCCCGCCGTCGAATGGGCATAGCTCAGGGTATCGATGCCGTTGCCGCCCTTCAGGTCATCACCTCCCGCGCCGCCCTCGATGACGTTATTGTTGCCATCGCCGTACCCATTATCCTCGAACGCCGTGAGGCGAAGATTGGAAATGTTGCTGAAACTGTCCTGAAGAATCGTTTCGAGTTGATCCACACCTCTGCCGCCCGCCATATCGACGCCGACGCCGAAGAAGCGGCCGGGTTGATACTCGTTGCGAGCAGTGAACGACGCGTAGCTTAGGGTGTTGGTCCCAGCACCGCCGTCGATCGTGTTGGTGCCAAGGCCGCCTTCCAGGATATCGCTGCCATCGCCGCCGTCGAGGGTGTCGTCATCATCGCCACCGTTGAGGACATCGCTGCCGTCGCCGCCGTCGAGCGTGTCGTTACCGCTGCCGCCGTTGAGGATATCGTCGCCGCTTCCGGTCACCAGAACGTCGCCGAGATCACCCCCGGTGAAATCCAACGCATTGGACGAGTCGCTGAAATCCGCGAAGATGCTCGTATTGACGACAGACAGAATATCGCCCGTCTGGAAATCCTGCAGATACCCGCTCTCGTTCGGAGTTTCGGCCAGGAAGTCACCAAAACTCGATGCAATCTTATAGACCTCGTTCATTGGAACAGCGACCGATGCCCAGTCACTATTGATATCGCTGTAATTTGAATTACGAATGTATTTGATCGATGACATCGTCAGACCTTGCAGAATTCTGGCCTCGCCACGCGTTCATCGGGAAACCGAAAGGCCTTTCGATCGAACAGCCGGGGGAAGATACAGTCTCTACATGAATCGATTGATAATTTTTGACCGTTTATCAAATGCATCGTCGGAATCAATGTATGCGATAGTGAAGAGTGGCGCCGCGCCTCGATGCGAGGTGATGGTATCGCCGATGCGACGGACGGGACGAGCGTGGGCCTGAGCGAAGCCGAAATCCGCCCTTCCGAACACGACTCCGGCGGAATCACCGGAGTGACATCGACCGGCGACCGTATTGGGGCGCAAGCGGCCAAAGCGCTTCGTTCGAAGTCGCTGTCATCGCGGAGGTGGGCGTCGCCAAGGACGGCTCGGCACGCATCGGTCGGCGGAGGCGCGGGCGGACCACGATGGCCCGATCAGCCGAACGCTTCGGCCGCGCGCCTGCGAGGCCTCACGCCAGGCGACAGCGGAGCCATGTCTTCATGACGATCGAAGAGGGGGATGACCGATGACAATCCTGACCGGGCCGGCTGGCGGCATCCGGCTCGCGGCAGCGAAGGTCGAATGGTGGAGCCTAACGGGATCGAACCGATGACCTCTTCCATGCCATGGAAGCGCTCTCCCAGCTGAGCTAAGGCCCCACATTCTAGGACAATCGCGACGCTGTCTCGCGATTGTCGTCATCATCGGTGAACCTCACCGAGATTGGTCTTGTCCGATTCGTTTGACGGCGCCCCTCGGGGCGACATCCGCGAACCGGATGAAAAGAAATGGTGGAGCCTAACGGGATCGAACCGATGACCTCTTCCATGCCATGGAAGCGCTCTCCCAGCTGAGCTAAGGCCCCACTTCTGGGACCACCGCGACACGTCTCGCGGTGATCGTTCCGCCAATCTGCCTCGCGGCGTCCGGCGGAGGCGGTTCTATATTCGGGCCGTTGCCCGGACTCAAGCCCCTAATCGCATTCATCGCCGAGAATCTTTTGGCGCTGGGCCTCGGGACCTGCCAAGCGAGGCGGGGACGCGCCTCAGCTTTCTTCGTCGTTCTCGATATCGCCGTCGATGAGATCGGCCACGTCGTCGTCGCCGGTATCTTCCTCCTCGAGGAAGGTGTCGTCGGCGTCGGTCGAATCGGCATCGTCGTCACCGGTCGTGGTATCCGCTTCGTCCTCGGCGGCCTCGACCTCGTCGAGGGACACGATCTCGGGACCGCCCTTCTCGGCGTCCGTATCCTCGTCGTCGTCAGCCGGAACGGCCGCGGCGCGGGAGGCGAGGGCGGGAGCGGCGATGCGCGACGTCGCGGCGGCCTGATAGATGGTCCCGCATTTCGGGCAGGTCGCCGGATCCTTGTCGAGATCGTAGAATTTCGCGCCGCAGCTCATGCATTGACGCTTCAAGCCGAGTTCCGGTCTGGCCACGGGCGAACCTCTGATAGGGATTTGGGAGAGGCGCCCCGTTAGTCGGGTGAAACCGTCCTGTCAAATGCGCTCGCGCAGGCGATCCGCCGTATTCGGCCCAAACCTCGTCCGGATTCGACCGCGCGCGGGCCGCGACGGGTCGGATGACGCCGCCCCGCCTGCGTGGTAACCGGCCCCATGACGTCGCCGCCGGCCGAAGGGCCGGCTTCGACGGCCCGACTGTGCCAGAAGCCGAAAAGTCATCATCCCCGTGTCGCACACTTCCGAACCGCAGCCCCTGACCGCTTCCGCTGGCTCGCCCTTGCGCGGCGCGCTTCGGCCGCCGGGCGACAAGTCGATCTCCCACCGGGCGATGATCCTCGGTCTCCTGAGCATCGGTGAGACCCGCATCGAGGGATTGCTCGAAGGCGACGACGTGCTGCGCACGGCGGAGGCCGCCAGAGCCCTCGGGGCCGGGATCGATCGTCTCGGGGAGGGGCGCTGGCTCGTGCGCGGCGTCGGCATCGGCGGGATGACCGACCCGGCCGGCGTGCTGGATTTCGGCAATGCCGGCACGGGCTCACGCCTGATGATGGGCGTGGTCGGCGGGCAGGACGTCACCGCGACCTTCGACGGCGACGCCTCCCTGCGCAAGCGCCCCATGCGCCGCATCCTCGATCCGCTGATCCGCATGGGCACGCAGGTGCTGAGCGAGGAGGAGGGCGGCCGGGTGCCGCTCACCCTTCGCGGGCCGAGGGAAGCCATTCCGATCACCTACGAGACTCCCGTCGCCTCGGCCCAGATCAAATCCGCGGTGCTGCTGGCCGGCCTCAACGCGCCGGGAACCACGACGGTGGTCGAGGCGGCGGCGACCAGGGACCATAGCGAGCGGATGCTCCGCCTGTTCGGGGCCGAGGTAATCGTGAGCCCTCACGGACCCGGCGGACACGGTCGCAGCATCGCGCTCACCGGCCAGCCCACCCTGCGCGGCACCGACGTCATCGTGCCGGCCGACCCGTCCTCGGCGGCCTTCCCGCTGGTGGCGGCGCTCATCGTCCCAGGCTCCGAAGTGACGATCCGGGGCGTGATGATGAACCCGCTGCGCATCGGCCTCATCACGACGCTGCTGGAGATGGGCGCCGATATCGAGCGTCGCAACGAGCGTGACGAGGGTGGTGAGACCGTGGCCGATCTCCATGTCCGCGCCAGCCGCCTCAAGGGCGTCGACGTGCCGGCCGAGCGCGCCCCGGCGATGATCGACGAATATCCCGTTCTCGCCGTCGCCGCCGCCTTCGCCGAGGGCGTCACCCGGATGAACGGGTTGCACGAACTGACGGTGAAGGAATCCGATCGCCTCGCCGCCGTGGCGGATGGGTTGCGCGAGAACGGCGTGACCTACCGGATCGAGGGCGACGACCTCATCGTCGAGGGCGACGGCTCCGCCGCGCGCGGTGGCGGCACAGTCGCCACGCATCTCGACCACCGCATCGCCATGGCCTTCCTGGTGATGGGCCTCGCGACAAAGCAACCCGTGACCGTCGATGACGGCGCGATGATCGCCACCAGTTTCCCGAGCTTCCTGCCGACGATGCGGGCACTCGGCGGCCGCATCGCGGAGTAGGTCCCATGCCGATGGTCATCGCGATCGACGGACCCGCCGCCTCGGGCAAGGGAACCCTCGCCAAGCGCCTCGCGGCGCATTACGGGCTGCCGCATCTCGATACCGGCCTGCTCTACCGGGCCGTGGCCCTCACCGTCATCGATGCGGGCTGCAACCTCGACGATCACGCCGCAGCGGCGCGGGCCGCCGCGACGCTGATCGCCGACCGGCTCGCCGATCCGAGGCTGCGCGAGCGGGCGATGGGAGACGCCGCCTCCCGCATCTCGTCCATCCCGGCGGTGCGCGCGGCCCTCCTCGCCTGGCAGCAGCGTTTCGCCGGCGGTGCCAGCGGCGCCGTCCTCGATGGCCGCGACATCGGCACGGTGGTCTGTCCGCAGGCCCAGGTGAAGCTGTTCATCACCGCCGCCGCCGAGGAGCGCGCCCGGCGCCGGCATCTCGAACTCCTGCGGCGCGGCGAGCCGTCGAGCCTCGGGGCGATCCTGTCCGACATCGTCGCCCGCGATGCGCGCGATGCCCAACGCTCGACGGCGCCCCTCAAGGCGGCCGCCGACGCCGTCCTCCTCGACACCACCGAACTCGATGCGGACGAGGCCTTCGAGGCGGCGCGTGCGGTGGTCGACCGGGCGCGCGTGCATTGACACCTGCTTACCGCTCTGGCTCCGGCCCGTAGCGGTTCGGGCCGGGCGTACCCCGGCGGCAGATGGTCTCGACGAAGAACCACAGGTTGAACCCCGTCATCGACAGGGTGGCGGCGATGACGGGCAATGGATAGGCTTCGGCGAACGTCTCGATGGGCGCGAAGCCCGCGAGGGTGACGACGATGTCGGGCAGCATCCACCAACCCGTCCGCTCCCGGTCGTGCAGGCGCCGGATCGTCGCCACCGCGAGCACGGCGGCGGTCCCGACCGCGGTGACACCGACAATGGCGAGGCCCGTGAAGCGCGCGTCCAGCGACGCGGCCAGGATGGCGACGCTGCCGGACAGGACGAAGAGCAGCAGCATCCCGATCAGGCGGCGATGATAGTGCCGGCGGGACAGCCGGCCTCGCGGATCGAAGAGGCCCGCGAGCGGGGCGAGCGTATCCATCATGTCCCCCTCGGCTTCACCCGCCGGGTCGGCGGCTCGGTGAGCGGATCGTCCGGCCAGGGATGACGCGGGTAGCGTCCGCGCATCTCGGCGCGCACGGCACTCCAGGAGCCGCGCCAGAAGCCGGGGAGGTCCTTCGTGATCTGGATCGGCCGCGAGGCCGGGGACAGCAGGTGGAGGACCAGCGGCACGCGACCGCCGGCGATGGCGGGATGGCGGTCGAGGCCGAACAGCTCCTGGACCCGGACGGCCAGGACCGGACCGCCCTCGGCATCGTAGTCGATGGGAATGCGCGACCCCGTGGGTACCTCCACATGGGTCGGCGCCTCCGCGTCGAGGCGGTGACGCATGTCCCAGGGGAGGAGTGCGTTGAGCGCGCGGCCGAGATCGTCGGCGGTGACGGCATCGAGGCCGGTGCGTCCCTCGATCTCCGGCGCGAGCCAGGTCTCCACCGATGCGCTCAACGCCGCGTCGGAGAGGTCAGGCCATGCTTCGCCCTCGGCCGCGCGTAGGAAGCTCAGGCGGGACCGCCATTGGGCGAGGGCCGGCGTCCAGGGCAGGCTGTCGAGGCCGAGCCCGGCGATGCCCCGCGCCAGGATGACGGCCGATGCCGCATCCAACGGCACCGGCAGGATCCGCTCGCCGAGGGTCGCGGCACCGAGGCGGCGGGAGGCGCGTGCCCGCAGGGACCGGGAGCCCTTGTCGAACGCCACCTGGGTGACGGAGTCGATCCGTTCCGCGAACGCGGCCTCGATCTCGTCCAGGGTGATCGCGGCGGCGGCGAGGATGCGCCCGGACGCCGCCGTGCCGGCGATGTCGGCCACCACGAGGAAGGGTTCGCGGGCGAGCGCCGAGGCCGGATCCACGCGCCCGGCGCGTCCGTTCGCCATGACGAACTCGCCGTCCCGCCCGCGCGAGCGGGCGACGCGGTCGGGGTATGCAAGGGCGAGGAGCGCTCCGGCCCCGGACAGATTGGCCGTCGTCGCAGCGCCCGCGAATCCGGCGGCCTGCTCGGCCCAGCCGCGCGCCAGACGCCGCATGTCGGAGGCGCGGGGTCCACGGTCGCGGGCGAACCGGTCGGCGCGGACGGCCAGGTCGGCATCGTCGCCCCCGAGGCCGCGCTCCACCAGGATCGCGGCGAGATCCGCCGCCTCCCGCGCCCGCCCGAACCCGGCCGCCGCGACCACCATCCGGGCGAGGCGCGGGGGAGGGGATGGCGCGCAGCGCCCGCCCTGTCTCGGTGAGCCGCCCGTCGCCATCGAGGGCGGCGAGGTCGCGCAGCATCGCGCGCGCCTCCGCCAAAGCGGGGGCGGGCGGGGCATCGAGGAACGACAGGGTGGCGGGGTCGGAGACGCCCCAGGCGGCGCAGTCCAGCAGCAGGCCGGACAGGTCGGCGGCCAGGATCTCCGGCCGCGTGAAGGGTTCGAGGGCACTGGTCGCCGCTTCCGACCAGAGCCGGTGGCAGATGCCCGGCTCGGTCCTGCCCGCGCGGCCGCGCCGCTGGTCCACCGAGGCGCGGGAGGCGCGGGCGGTGACGAGGCGGGTCAGACCGATGCCGGGCTCGTAGAGCGGCACGCGGGACAGGCCGGAATCGACCACGATGCGGACGCCCTCGATGGTGAGCGAGGTCTCGGCGATGCTGGTCGCCAGCACGACTTTCCGGGTTCCGGGCGGGGCGGGCGCCACGGCGCGGTCCTGCTCGGCCGGGGGAAGCGCGCCGTAAAGCGGTGCGATCTCGGTCTGCGCGTCCACGCGCTCGGCGAGAAGGCTCGCCACGCGGCGGATTTCGCCCTGACCCGGAAGGAAGGCGAGGACGGAGCCGGGATCGGCCCGCAGGGCGCGCAGGATGGCGTCGGCCATTGCATCCTCGATCCGCCGGTTGGGATCGCGCTCCGTGTGGCGTGTCTCCACCGGATAGGCCCGGCCCTCGGATTCGACGATCGGCGCATCGCCCATCAGGCGCGAGACCCTCGCCCCGTCCAGGGTGGCGGACATGACGAGGATGCGCAGATCGTCGCGCAGGCCAAACTGCGCGTCGAGGGCGAGGGCGAGCCCGAGATCGGCGTCGAGGGAGCGTTCGTGGAACTCGTCGAAGATCACCGCGCCGATGCCCGACAGTTCCGGATCGTCGAGGATCATGCGGGTGAAGACCCCTTCCGTGACGACCTCGATCCGCGTCGCCCGCGAGATCTTCGAGCCGAGGCGGACGCGCAAGCCCACAGTCTCTCCTACGCGCTCACCGAGGGTAGCGGCCATGCGCTCGGCCGCGCCGCGGGCAGCCAGGCGCCGTGGTTCGAGGAGGATGATCCGGCCGGCCGCGCCGAGCCACGGCGCGTCGAGAAGGGCCAGCGGGACACGAGTGGTCTTGCCGGCTCCGGGGGGCGCCACGAGCACCGCCGATGGGCCGGCGTCAAGCGCCGCGAGAAGGCCCGGCAGGGCCGCATCGATCGGCAGGGCAGCGGAGGGGGAGGGGTTTGTCGCCATCGCGGATGTGGTGGTGCGGGCAAGCGGAAGGATGCGCAACCCCGTTTCGCCACGCCGGCGCGGATCACGTGCGTGATGCGAAAATCATCCCATGATCCTCGTGCGTACGGCGGCTTTTCGCTGCGTAATCGTACGTGGAAAAGTATGGGAACGGAGTCCGGGCAAACGACTTGTTGCCTCGACGCGCGCGGCGCGATCCGAACGGATGGACTAGATGACCAAGATTGCACTCGCTCTGGCAGCAGGAACCTTTCTCAGCGCCCTGGGCCTCGGCGCCGCTTCCGCCGCCCCCTCCATGCCGGCCGCGCCCGTGATCGCCGGGGAGGCACTAACCACCGAAGTCGTGACCCGCGGTCATCACCCGGGCTATGCCAGCCATCGCGGCATGCGCCATCGCCACCACCATCATCGTCACGGCATGCGCCATCGCCGCGCCCCGGCCGCCTATAGCCACGGCGATCCGAACTCCCGCAACCCGCAGCAGCCGGGCTACATGCAGCGCAAGGGCACCACGTCGGGCGGCCCGCGCTACTAAGCCGTTCTTCGGCTTCATCGTCGGAAGGGCCGGTGCGGAGACGCATCGGCCTTTTTTCGTGGGATCGCGGTTCTCCCCAGATGATGCTGGCGGGGGCGCTGATCCGGTCCGGCGGCCTCTGCTATGATGGCGCATGTCCCAACGCGCCGCCCGCTCCAGCCCCAAGACCAGCGTCCCGGCCGAGGAGACGGTGAGCGCCTCGCCGCTCGACATCGCCGGCGCGACGCCGATGATGGCGCAGTACATCGAGATCAAGGCGGCCAACACGGATTGCCTTCTGTTCTACCGGATGGGAGATTTCTACGAACTGTTCTTCGAAGATGCGGAGATCGCATCGCGTGCCCTCGGCATCGTCCTGACCAAGCGCGGAAAGCATGGCGGGGCGGACATCCCCATGTGCGGCGTGCCGGTGGAGCGCTCGGACGATTACCTCAGCCGCCTCATCGCGCTGGGCCATCGCGTGGCGGTCTGTGCCCAGACCGAGGACCCGGCGGAGGCCAAGAAGCGGGGGCCGAAATCGGTGGTGCGCCGCGAGGTCGTCCGCCTCGTCACCCCCGGCACGATCACCGAGGACCGCCTCCTCGACCCGTCACGGGCGAGCGTCCTCCTCGCTCTCGGCCGCCGCAAGTTCTCGGAATCCGGCTACGCCTACGGCATCGCCGCCGTCGATATCTCCACCGGCCGGTTCTCGCTCAGCGAGGTTCCCGAAGGCGAGCTGGGTGCTGCCATCGCCCGCCACGAACCACGCGAGATCGTGCTCTCCGAGGCGATCCATTCCGACCCGTCGCTCGCCGGCCTCTGGCGCGACGTGAAGGCGCCCGTCACGCCGCTGGCGCAGGCGGAGCTCGAACCCGCCTCGGCGGAGCGGCGGATCAAGGAACAGTTCGGCGTCTCGACTCTGGACGGGTTCGGGCAGTTCGGGCGGGCCGAACTCGCCGCCGCCGGCGCGGCCCTGCTCTATATCGAGCGCACCCAGATCGGCGCCCGGCCCGCCCTGTCGCCGCCGACGCGGGAGACGAGCGGGGCGACGCTGGCCATCGACGCGGCGACCCGCGCCAATCTCGAACTCACGCGAACCCTCTCGGGCGAGCGCACCGGCAGCCTGCTCGACGCCATCGACCGCACGGTGTCGGCCATCGGCGCGCGGCTGCTGGCCGAGCATCTCGCCGGCCCCCTCACCGACCTGTCGGCGATCACGCGCCGCCACGAGGCGGTGTCGTTCCTCGTGGAGGACGGCGCCCTTCGCCGGAGCTTGCGCGACGCCCTGGCGAGGGCGCCCGACATCGCCCGCGCCCTCTCGCGGCTCGGCCTCGGCCGCGGCGGCCCGCGCGATCTCGCGGCCCTGCGCGACGGTCTCGACGCGGCCTTGGCGATCTCGCAGCGTTGCGGAGAGGTGAGAGCCTTGCCGGAGGATCTCGCCGGCATCGTCCAGCGGCTGGGAACGGTGGATGCCGATCTCGTCGAGCATCTGCGCGCGGCGCTCGCCGACGACCTTCCCCTCAACCGCCGCGACGGCGGTTTCGTGCGCGCCGGCTACGATGCCGAGATCGACGAGGCCCGGCTTCTCGGTCAGGATTCGCGCAAGGTCATCGCCGGGCTGCAGGCGCGCTATGCCGAGGAGACCGGCTGCCGCACCCTGCGGATCAAGCACAACAACATGCTCGGCTACTACATCGAGGTGCCGCAGGCGGTGGGCGAGACCTGCCTCAAGGGCGTCTTGCGCGAGACGTTCATCCATCGCCAGACCATGATCGATGCCATGCGGTTCTCGAGCGTGGAACTGAACGATCTCGAAAGCCGCATCTCGGGGGCGGCCGACCGGGCGCTGGCCCTCGAGACCGAGGTCTTCGATGCGCTGGCCGCTCGGATCATGGCCCAGGCCGAGACCGTCGCCGCCATCGCCGACGCTCTGGCCAGACTCGACGTCACCGCCTCCCATGCGGAACTGGCGGTGGAGCGGGATTGGCGCAGGCCCTTCGTCGATGACAGTTTCAGCTTCGTGGTCGAGGGCGGTCGCCATCCGGTGGTGGAATCGGCCCTGAGGCGATCCGGCGAGCCGTTCATCGCCAACGATTGCGACCTCTCCGGCGAAGGGCGCGGGCGCATCCGCCTCGTCACCGGGCCGAATATGGGCGGCAAGTCGACCTTCCTGCGCCAGAACGCCCTCATCGCCGTCCTCGCCCAGATGGGCGCCTTCGTACCGGCCACCCGCGTGCATCTCGGCGTGGTGGACCGGCTGTTCTCGCGGGTCGGCGCCGCCGACGACCTCGCGCGCGGGCAATCGACCTTCATGGTCGAGATGGTGGAGACGGCCGCGATCCTGAACCAGGCGAGCCGGCATTCCCTCGTCATCCTCGACGAGATCGGCCGGGGCACGGCGACCTTCGACGGCCTCTCCATCGCCTGGGCCTGCCTCGAATACCTGCATGAGCAGAACGGGTGCCGCGCCCTGTTCGCGACCCATTTCCACGAACTCACGGCCTTGAGCCAACGTCTCACGCGGCTCGACAACGCGACGCTCAAGGTCGCCGAGCACAAGGGCGAAGTGGTGTTCCTGCACGAGGTCGTGCCGGGCGTGGCCGAGCGGTCCTACGGTCTGCAGGTCGCCCGTCTCGCCGGCCTGCCCGCCGGGGTCATCGCGCGGGCCGGCTCGATCCTGAAGAACCTGGAGAAGGCCGAGCGGGACCGCCCGGCCCGCCCACGCATCGACGATCTGCCGCTCTTCGCCAGCCTCGCCCCGCCGCCCCCACCGGAGGTGCAGGCTCCCGCGCCCGAAGATCCCTTGCGTCAGGAACTCGAAGGGATCGATCCCGACGCATTGACGCCGAGGGAGGCGCTGGAGGTTCTCTACCGCTTGAAGAAGGCGATGCGCGACGGCCTGAATTGAGCCGGGGCGGCGTCAGGACCTCGGCCCGGCCCTGGGCTTTTCCGACCAGAGAGCATCCTCCGCCACGCTCTCCGACGCCGGCCGGAACCCATCCGATCCGTATGCCCCGGGTTGTCCCCCGGCCCGGATCACCGCCACGTAGCGCAACGCGCTGGCGACCGCGCGTTCCGAATAGGGCTTGGCGATCACGCCCAGAGCGCCGGCGAAATCCGCGGGGATGCGCTTGTCGTTGGCGGTCATGAACACGACGCTGGTTCGCGGGTCGAGGCTCAGGATCCTCGCCACCTCGATCCCGGTCGGGCCGTCGATGAGGTGGATGTCCACCAGGGCGATGTCGGGCGAGGTGGCCCGCCCGAGTTCGATGGCCTCGGCCGAGCTTGCCGCCACTCCGACGACGACGTGGCCGAGATCTTCCAGCAGACATTGGAGTTCGAGGGCGATGAGCGCCTCGTCCTCGACGACGAGGATCCGAAGTCCGTCCCCGCCGCTCACCCTGCCTGCCCTAGCGTGGCTTCGCGCGGCGCGGACGTGCCGGGTCCCGGGCTCTCGGAATGAAGGGGAATCACGATCTCGACGCGCGTACCCGGACCGGATTCGTGCCAGGTGATGACCCCTCGCAGCTGCTTTACCACCATCTCCACCAGGGAACAGCCGAACCCGGCCGGGTTCGGCGTCGCGGCATTCCGTCCGATCCCGTCATCCTCGATCAGGAGGCGCAGGCCGGTCTCGCACCGGCGGGCGGAAATGCCGACCCGTCCTTCGCGATCGTTCGGGAAGGCGTGGCGCACGGCGTTGGTCGCGAGCTCGTGCAGCATCAGGGCAAGCGGTGCCGCGATGGCGGCCGGCAGGGAAATCGGGTCGACCTCGGCGGTGACCGCCGTGCGCGCCGGGTCGATGCCGGCGGTGAGGTCGGACATGAAATCGTCGGCGAACTCTTCCAGATTGAAGCGGGTCACGTCACCGGCCGAATAGAGCATGCGGTGGACCATGGAGAGCGCGCCGATGCGCTCGGCCATGCCCTGAAGGGCATCCCGCGCCTCGCCCTGGGGGGTTCGCCGCGCCTTCAGCAAAACCAGGGAGGAGATGACCTGCAGGTTGTTCTTGACCCGATGATCGACCTCGTGGAGCAGGGCGGTCTTCTCCTCCAACGCGGCCCGCAGGTCCGCGGTCTGCTCGTGCACCTGCCGTTCGAGCTCGTCGTTCGTTCCCTGCAGGGCGAGTTCGAGCGCGTGTTTCTCGGTCATGTCGGCCTGGGCAGCGTAGTAGTAGACCAGCTCGCCCGCGTCGTTGCGAACCGGCGAGATCGTCATGGCGTTCCAGAAGGCGGAGCCGTCCTTACGATAGTTGCACAGCTCGACCTCCACGGGTGCCTGCCGCCTCAGAGCGTCACGAATGGCGTCGATCGACCGCCGATCGCTGTCCGGCCCCTGGAGCAGGCGGCAGTTGCGGCCCTGCAGTTCCGCGCGCGCATATCCGGTGAGGGTCAGAAAAGCGTCGTTGACCCAGACGATGGGGTTGTCGGCGAGGCGGGGGTCGGTCACCACCATGGGCGTGGGACTGGCGTCGAAAGCCATGGCGAACATCTTGGCATCCACCGAGGCGTTTCCCACCGGGCGAAGTTCGGCCGAAACCTGATTGCTACTGCTGCCCATCATCCTGATATCACGCTTGCACCGCCGCCCTCATGAGATGACACCAGCACTTCGACGGCACAGACCGAAACGACTGCCTTGGCAAATAGATCGCGAGGACGTTGCCACGTTACGTCGACTCGTCGGCAAGGAATATGTCTCATTGCGAGCCAATAGCTACCTACAAACTACGCGCACTCATTAAGTTCCTGGTGACCATTCTTCACTTGAGTCATTCGCGGCGGCACGGGCCGTACCGCGTCGTGACGACCCTTTGGACGAACCGGCGTCCGGCGATCATGGCAGCCGACCCTAAAGGGTCATAAGCCTTCAGGAGTTCCACGAATGGCTCAGCGTCCAGCGGTATCGGGGAAGGCGCGCCCCAAGCTCGCCTTGCGGGACATCTTCGAGGATCCCCGCATCGTCCTGATGCTGGCCCTGGGCTTCTCGTCCGGCCTGCCGCTGCTGCTCGTGCTCGGCACCTTCTCCACGCGGCTCGCCTATTCCGACGTGGACATCAAGGCGATCGGCCTCTTCAGCTACCTGGCGCTCCCCTACACCCTCAAATTCCTCTGGGCGCCGCTCATCGACCGTTTCGACGTTCCTGTCCTGAGCGCACGCATCGGCCGCCGACGCTCGTGGATGATCGCCACACAGGTCGCCGTCGCCCTCGCGCTCTCACTCATGGCAACGGCCAACCCGGCGAGCAGCCTCGTCCTCCTCGGCCTCGGGGCCTTCCTCGTGGCGATCTGCGCGGCGACGCAGGACGTCGTCATCGACGGATGGCGCATCGATGCCGCCGGCACCGATCTCCAGGGCGTCATGGCGGCCACATCGAACCTCGGCTACCGCCTGGCGCTCATGTGCGCCGGGGCGGGCGCCCTGTTCATCGCCGACTGGGCGGGATGGTCGGTGGCCTATTTCAGCATGGCCGGGCTCATGGGCGTCGGCATGATCGCCGCACTCCTCGCTCCCGCCTTCGACAGGGAGCACGCCGAGGCATTGGACGCCGCATCGGCGCCTCGGGCCGGCGCACCGGCGAAGGCCTGGTCGTTCCGCGCCGCCGTGCTCGAACCCCTCACCGAACTCCATACCCGCCTCGGCCCGGGCCTGTGGGCGATCCTCATCCTGGTCGCCTTCTACCGGATGCCGGATTTCATCTCCGGCGTGATGGCGAGCCCGCTCTACCGGCAGGTCGGCTTCACCCTCACCGAGATCGGCGCGGTGTCGAAGCTCTACGGCATCTGGGTCGGCATCGCCGGCGCCTTCGTCGGCGGCTGGGCGATGACCCGGTTCGGACTGTTCCCCACCCTGGTCACCGGCGCGTTCCTGGGCGCGGCCTCCAACCTTTCCTTCTCGTGGCTGTCCTATGGCGGACCGGAGGTGTGGCGCCTGACCGCCGCGATCTCCATCGACAATTTCTGCGGATCCTTCGCCGGAATGGCGCTCATTGCCTACATGTCGAGCCTCACGGCTCCGGGCTTCGCGGCCACGCAATACGCCCTGTTCTCGTCGCTCTACGCGCTGCCGGGAAAGCTCGTGGCAGGCACGTCCGGCTTCATGGTCGCCAGCTACGGGTACCCGGTCTTCTTCGCCTTCACGGCGGCGGTGGGCATTCCGGTGCTGATCCTCTGCGTCTTCGTCGGGCGCGCGGGCGAGGACAGCGCGGCCCGCGCCGCCGCCGAGACCGCCGCCTCGGGCGACACCGAGACCGTGAGCGGGAACCATCCCGCGGGCCTCACGCTTGCTTCCAGCGATCGGCCCGGCGCGCCGGCGCCCGAAACACGGATGAGACCGCAGAAGTGAGCAACATTTCCCTCGTCGACGATACCCGCTCCACCCCGGCCGAAGCGTCGGTAGACCCGGACCTCAACGATGCCGACCGCGCCGCGCTCGTGCGTGCCGTCCGCACGCTGGAGACGCCCGGCCTCGCCGCGCGCCTGTCCGCGGTGGCGGGGGCTCCCCTCGACATGATCAGCCGCAGCCTTCCGGCGCCCGTGACCGAGGCGGTGTCGCGCGCCACGGAAGGGGCCATGCGGACGGCCCTGCGCGTCGCCCTCGCGACCCTGCCGGAGGCCGAGAAGACCATCGTCCCGGCCTCGGCCGCCGGGGCGACCGACGTACCGGCGCTGGACGACCTCCCCGTGCCGGCGGCCACCACGGCGGGCGAGCGCTTCGCGCGCTTCCTGCCCACCGGCGATTTCGGACACAAGGCGATGGCGGCCCTCTCCGGCGCCGTGGGCGGCGCCTTCGGCATCGCGACCCTGCCGGTGGAACTGCCGGTCTCGACCACGCTCATGCTGCGCTCCATCGCGCAGATCGCGCGGGAGGAGGGCGAAAACCTGTCGGACCCGGAAAACGCCCTGGCCTGCGTCCAGGTCTTCGCGCTGGGTGGGCGTAGCGGTGCCGAGACCGCACTGACGGAGAGCGGCTATTTCGCGGTGCGCGCCGCACTCGCCAAGACCATGTCGGAAGCGGCGCGCTATGCCGGCAACCGTGCCCTGCTCGACGAGGCGGCCCCGGCCCTCATCCGCTTCTCCACGCAGATCGCGGCGCGGTTCGGCCTCGTGGTCTCGCAGAAGGTCGCGGCTCAGGCCGTGCCGATCCTCGGCGCGGTCGGGGGGGCGGCCGTGAACACCGCCTTCATGAACCATTTCCAGGCGATGGCACGCGCTCATTTCACCGTGCGCCGCCTGGAACGGGCCTATGGCAAGGACGTGGTGCGCGTCGCCTATATCGCGGAGAAGGCGCAGCTCGCGGTCTGAGCCCCCTCGCTACCGGGCCGGATAGCGCTCCTTCAGCAGGGCATAGACGAGGCGGGCGGTCTGGACCTCGCCGCCCTCCGGCCTGCCGGGCTTGGTCGACGGGTTCCAGCCGTACAGGTCGAAATGCACATGCGCCCGCGTGCCCGGCGCGAACTGCCGCAGGAACAGCGCGGCGGTGATCGCCCCGGCGAAGGGGCCGCCGGACACGTTGTTGAGGTCCGCCACCTTGGAATCCAGCAGGCTTGCATAGGGCTTGTGGAGCGGCAGCCGCCAGACCGGGTCGGCGGTGACCTGTCCCGCATCGTAGACGGCCGAGGCCAGGGCGTCGTCTTCGGTGAAGAAGGCCGGGAGATCCGGCCCCAGCGCGACCCGCGCCGCTCCGGTGAGGGTGGCGAAATCGATCAACAGATCGGGCTTCTCCTCATCGGCCAGAGCGAGGGCGTCGGCGAGGATCAGGCGCCCCTCGGCATCGGTATTGCCGATCTCCACCGTCAGCCCGGCGCGGCTCCGGAACACGTCGCTGGGCCTGAACGCGTTGCCGGCGATGGCGTTCTCGACGGTGGGAATGAGGACGCGCAGGCGCAGGTTCAGGCCGGCGCCCATGATCATCGCGGCGGCGGCGAGGGCGGCGGCGGAACCGCCCATGTCCTTCTTCATCAGGAGCATGCCGCTCGACGGCTTGATGTCGAGGCCGCCCGTATCGAACACGACGCCCTTGCCGACGAGGGTCACTTTCGGGGCGTCCGCGTCCCCCCAGATCATGTCGATGAGGCGGGGCGCGCGGGGGGAGGCCGCGCCGACGGCGTGGACGAGGGGAAAGTCGCGGGCGAGCTCCGAGCCCTCAGTCACGGAGATCGCCGCACCGTGGCTCTCGGCCAGGGCTCGGGCAACGGCCTCGATCTCATCGGGGCCGAGGTCGTTGGAGGGCGTATTGACGAGGTCGCGCCCGAGGGCGACCGCCTCGGAGATCCGGCGGATGTCGGCGGCATCGACACCCTCCGGGGTCACGAGGAGGGGCCCCTTCGGCTGCGGCTTGCGGTAGCGCGTGAAGCGATAGCTTCCGAGCAGCCAGGCCAGGGAAGCGGCCTGCCTGTCGAGGGAGGGCCTGGGTTCGAGCCGGTAGGTTCCGGGGGGCAGCAGCGAGGGCAGCTTGCCGACGAGGAACGGATCGGCTCCGTCGCCGAGGCCGAACAGGACCCGATCCACGCTGCCATCCTCGGCGGGAAGCAGCGCCACACGCCCGGCTTTCGGCTGAAAGTCGGTCGCCTTGGCGAAGGCCCTGTGCCTCGCGCCGAGTTCCGCTTCGAAACTGCTCCAGTCTTCGCTCCGGATGCAGAAGATCGGGAGGGCGGCGGGATCGTCGGGGCTGAGATGGGGCAGGGTCGGATCTCGGGGGCATTGCGTGGCGCGGCCGGCTGACCCTTGGACGCCCTGAAATGGGGTTAACCGGCGATTAGGGTTAACGGTCTATCACCGCACGACCGGCGGCGTGAAGCGTCGACCGGCAGGCTCGTGCGGAGCACGTCATGGTGTCGTTGCGTTCAAACCAGCCCTCGTCATCACGGCCGGCCCGGACGGGGATGTCGCTCCCGCAGCGTCTCGCCGGCGTGACGCTGCTCGGCCTCCTGGCGAGCGCCTGCCAATCGGGCTCACCGGAGACCACCGGCTCGATCGGCGGGCTCTCCCTCAAGACGCTAGGCCGCGCGCCGAGCCGCGAGGTCGTGACCCTGCGCGACGTCGACGCCCTCGGCCAGAAATACAATGCCGACCAGAACGATGTCGGCCTCGCCCTGCGCTATGCGCAGGCGCTGAAGGCGACGAACCAGAAGCCGCAGGCCGTGGCCGTGCTGCAGCAGACGGCCCTGCGCAACGCCAAGAACTCGGCCGTGCTGGCGGCCTACGGCAAGGCCCTGGCGGAGGTCGGGCGTTTCACCGAGGCCGCCGAAGTGCTCCAGAACGCTCATACCCCGGCCCGGCCGGACTGGCGCGTACTGTCCGCCCAGGGCGCAGTGGCCGACCAGATGGGCGACCATGCCCGCGCGCAGGGCTTCTACGAGGCCGCGCTGAAGATCCAGCCGGACGACCCCACGGTCCTGTCCAATCTCGGCCTCTCCTACGCTCTGGCGAGGCAGCTCGATCAGGCGGAGACCGTGATGCGCAACGCCGTGGCCCAGCCGCGCGCGGATGCACGGGTGCGCCAGAACCTCGCTTTGGTCCTCGGATTGAGGGGCAAGCTCGCGGAGGCGGAGGAACTGACCCGGGGTGACCTGACTCCGGAGGAGGCAGCCGCCAACGCCGCCTCCCTGCGGGCGATGAATGCCCAGGCCCGGGCGCCAAAAGCACCACGAGCCTCAAGCCGCTCCGTCGCCGGCGAGACGCCGCGCGGCTGAGCGACTGATGGAACGGGCCGAGGGTCAGGCACCGAACAGGAACAGGTCGCTCGGACCGTGTTCAAGCTCGGCCACCGTCACGTCGTGCAGGATGATCTTGTTGCCGCCGCCGAGGCCCTCGAACGTCACCAATGTGTTCTGCCCGCCATTCAAGGGCCGGAAGACGAGATCGCCTTCCTCGACACCGGCGATGCTGACGAAAATCCGGTCGGCATCGACGTCGAAGCCATAGACGCCGTCGCGACCGAACCCGGCCTGGAAGATGAAGGTGTCGTCTCCTGAACCGGCGAACAGTTTGTCGGCGCCCGTGCCGCCTGCGATCGTCGCTCCGGCATCGCCAGCCTTGATGCGGTCATTGCCCGCATCGCCGTTGAGAACGCTGGGCACGTGGTCGCTTCCGACGATGACGTCGTCGCCGTCTCCGCCAGAGGCGTATTTGCCCCCCTTTCCCAGGGCGATGACATCGTCGCCGTCTTCTCCGAGGAGGTTGGCCGTTCCGCTGCCGCCCTTAATCACGTCGTCGCCGTCGCCGGCCTTGATCGACACGAATCCCCCACCGGCGGTGATGACATCGTCGCCCTGGGTACCTACGATGTTGCTGGGACTGCCGATCTTGCTTGCCATGACGATCGCCACGCCCGCCGAGACAGCGGACAGATCCAGGTTCGCGCCCGCACCCACATGGATCGCCTCGATGCCCGACAGCGTATCGTCGCTGAAACTGTAGGAATCTGCGCCCTGCAGGAACAGCCTGTCATGGCCTTCGCCGCCACTGACACTCGCGCCGGCTTCCCTCACCACGATGCGGTCGTTGCCGTCGTCTGCCCAGAACTGGTCGATTCCGCCCATGCCACGCAGCGTGTCATTGCCCGCGCCACCGGAAAAGGCGTCGTTCCCGCGCCCTCCATTCATGATGTCATCGTAGTCATAGCCATATAAGGACACCCCTTCGGTGTTGGAAGAGAAGTCCATCTTGAAGCTCACGACATGACTGGAAAGTATATAATCCTCTGACAGATTGCTGGTGCCGTTGTATAATTGCGAAACGACGCTCCCGCCCTCATCGGGGTCGATCTGAGCGCGAAACTTATATTTCGCCTCGTCCGAGTCATAAATTTCGCCCGAGATCGCTATGGCGGAGTTGAAGTTTATGTCGAATGAGGAGCCATAAGTATATCTGACCGAAGGCATGACCTTCTCCCTGCCATATCAACTCAAATGAAGCTTGCGCTACAAAAGCACGATTAGTTTTTGCGGCGACTTGCTGCAGCGAGAAACCAGAATTAAATCAATGCGGCAATTGCAAATAAAGTACTATCCTCTCGATGAGCGCAAACAATCGATCCGATTTACATCGCAACATCTCAGGCTATCGGACGCACCCAGCATCGATTAGAAAGCAAAAATAGTCCCATCCGATCGAAGCTCAGAGGGGGTATAGTCGGGTCATACTTCGGATCGAGGGATGAGAGCCGCACGAATTGGTGCCGTCCCGTCATCCCGCCGGACGGGAGGTTCCGATCCAGGCATGCGGGTGTCGCGGGTGCAGGACATGACGGAAGCCGGCGGGTTCACGACGGACATGCCGTGGTCCATCCCCTTCGCCACGAGGATCTTTGGAATGAGATCGCCCGGCAGTCCGTCTCCGAGACCGGGTTTCCTCGTCCACTCTCTCGAGCTTGGCGACTACCGAAGATCGTGAGAACGCAGCGCCGCCTCAGCGGTAGATCTGGATGATCGCCGGGGTCAGGATCACGACGAACAGCACCGGCAGGAAGAACAGGATCATCGGCACGGTCAGTTTCGGCGGCAGGGCGGCGGCCTTCTTCTCGGCGGCGTTCATGCGTTGGTCGCGGCTCTCCTGCGATAGCACGCGAAGGGCCTGGCCCACGGGCGTGCCGTAGCGCTCCGCCTGGATCAGGGCCGTGGTGACCGCCTTGACGGCATCGAGGCCCACGCGGTTGCCGAGGTTCTCGAACGCCATGCGGCGATCGGGCAGGTAGGACAGTTCCGCCGCCGTGACGGCGAGTTCCTCCGCCAGCGCGACCGACTGGGTCACGGTCTCGATGCTGACCCGGCGGATGGCGTGCTCCACCGACATCCCGGATTCGACGCAGATCAGGGCGAGGTCGAGGGCATCGGGCCAGGCCGTCTGGATCTCGGACTGACGCTTCTTCGTGGCATTGAGCAGGTAGAGTTCGGGCGCCTTGATGCCGAGCAGCAGGGCCGCGATGACCATCATGAGGCGCACGGTGACCGAGTAGTCCAGCACCTTCAGGACGAAGAGATAGAAGATCGCCGCGAGCCCCACCGCGATCGGGGTGACCATGCGAAAGAACAGGAACCCGGTCTCCGCGCCCGGCGAGCGGTATCCCGCCATGACCAATTGTTGCCGGGCGGTCTCGGTGCCGAGCCAGCGGCTCAGGTTGAACTGGTCCACGACCCGCTTCATGTACGCCTTCGGCGCCACGCGCAGGGTAGATCGATTGTTGAGCCGGTCACGCTCGCGCCGGCGCAACTCCTCGCGCTCGTCACCGATGAGCTTCATGCGCTTGTTGAGCTTGTCGGGCTCAAGAAGCGGCTGCAGCAGGGCGAAGGCCGTCGCCGCGGCCGCCACACCGGCCAGAACCATGCCGATGAAACGCGGGTCGATGAGCTTTTCGCCGATGACGGACAACATGGGCGGTCAGACCTCGAAGCTGATCATCTTCTTCATCACGAAGATCCCGATCGACATCCAGATCGCGGAGGCGACGAGGGCCATCTTGCCGGTATCCGTCGTCCAGAGCAGCGAGACGTAAGCCGGGCTCGACAGGTAGGTCAGCACCGCCACGATGAAGGGCAGGGCCGCGATGATGCCGCCCGAGGCCTTGGCCTCCATGCTCATGGCCTGGATCTTCCCGGCCATCTTCTTGCGCTCGCGTAGGACCTTGGAGAGGTTGCTCAGGGCTTCCGAGAGATTGCCGCCGGACCGGCCCTGGATGCCGATGACGATGGCGAAGAAGTTGACGTCGGAGACGGGCACCCGCTCGTACATCCGCACCATGGCGTCGCCGAGGCTGAGACCGAGGGTCTGAGATTCCACCACCTGGCGGAACTCACCGCGGATCGGCTCCTCGGCTTCCCGCGCGATGATACGGAAACAGTCGCCCACCGGGATGCCGGCGCGCACGCCGCGGGTGATGATGTCGATGGCAGTGGGCAATTCGGCGATGAAGGCGGCGATGCGCCGCTTGCGCAGCACGCTCAACATCCACAGGGGCAGGCCGAACCCGCCGGCGAACAGGGCCGCCAGCGTCGCGAGCTTGTGCGAGGTCAGGACGAAGACGAAGAGGCCGGTGACGACGGCCATGAGCACGGAGACGAGGTGGAACTTCTGCTTCGTCCAATCCAGGCCGGCCCGGGCGATCCTGAGTTCGAGCGTGACCTTCGTCCCGCCGCGCTTGGCTTCGACTTCCTTCAGGCTCCTGGCCACCTGCTCGCGCCGGCTGGCCGTGACCGCGCGACTGCCGGGGGACGTCACCACGCTCACCGCTCGCATGCGCTTGGCCGCGCGGTTCTCCCCCGACAGGAGGGGGGTCAGCACCACATAGGCGATGGCCCCGGCCGCCACCGCCGCGAGCCCGACGGCGAGAGGCATCTGCAGCGCGCTCATGGGTGGCCGGCGCCGTCGGCCGCCGCATCGAGCGCGGCTGCCAGGGCCTTCTCCTCACCGTAATAGCGTGCGCGCTCCCAGAAGCGCGGACGGCCGATGCCGGTGGAGCGATGGCGCCCGACGAGCCTGCCGTTCGCGTCCTCGCCGAGCACATCGTAGACGAAGAGGTCCTGGGTGATGATGACGTCGCCCTCGAGCCCCATCACCTCGGTGATGTGGGTGATGCGGCGCGAACCGTCGCGCAGGCGCGTCGCCTGGACGATGATGTCGATCGACCCGACGATCATCTCCCGCAAGGTCCGTGAGGGCAGGCTGAACCCGCCCATGGTGATCATCGATTCGATACGGGCCAGCGCCTCGCGCGGCGAGTTGGCGTGGAGGGTGCCCATGGAGCCGTCATGGCCGGTATTCATGGCCTGGAGCAGGTCGAACGCCTCCGGGCCGCGAACCTCGCCGACGATGATCCGCTCCGGCCGCATGCGCAGGCAGTTTCTCACGAGGTCGCGCATGGTGACCTGGCCCGACCCTTCCATGTTCGCGGGCCGGGTCTCGAGGCGGACCACGTGGGCCTGCTGCAGCTGCAGCTCGGCCGCGTCCTCGCAGGTGATGATCCGCTCGTCCTCGTCGATGTAGCGCGTCAGGCAGTTCAGCAGGGTGGTCTTGCCGGACCCCGTACCTCCCGAAATCACCACGTTGCAGCGGACGCGGCCGATGATCTGCAGGATGCGGGCCCCCTCGGGCGAGATCGCCCCGAAGGTCACGAGCTGGTCGAGGGTGAGCTTGTCCTTCTTGAACTTGCGGATGGTGAGGACCGGGCCGTCGATGGCGAGCGGCGGCGCGATGATGTTGACGCGGGACCCGTCGGGCAGGCGGGCGTCGCAGATCGGCGAGGATTCGTCGACGCGCCGGCCGACCTGGCTGACGATGCGCTGGCAGATGTTCATCAGCTGCTGGTTGTCGCGGAAGCGCACGTTGGTCAGCTGGATCTTGCCCCCGACCTCGATGAAGGCCCGGTTGGCGCCGTTGACCATGATGTCTGCGATGTCGTCGCGGGCCAACAGCGGCTCCAGAGGCCCGTAGCCGAGGACGTCGTTGCAGATGTCGTCGAGGAGTTCCTCCTGCTCGGCGATGGACAGGACGATGTTCTTGAGGCCGATGATCTCCGAGACGATGTCGCGGATCTCCTCGCGCGCCGATTCGACGTCGAGGCGCGAGAGCTGCGCCAGATCGATGGCCTCGATCAGCGCACCGAAGATCATGCTCTTGGTGCGGAAGTAATCCTCCGACTTCACCGTCTCGCGGACGGGGACGAGCCGTTCCGCCCGCTGGGTCTTCGCCACGCCCGGCTGGTCGTCGAGGACGGGAAGCGGAACCTGCGGCTTTGGCGCGGAC
This sequence comes from Methylobacterium bullatum, assembly GCA_902712845.1. NCBI lineage: Bacteria > Pseudomonadati > Pseudomonadota > Alphaproteobacteria > Hyphomicrobiales > Methylobacteriaceae > Methylobacterium > Methylobacterium bullatum. Next base: position 4,665,432 of record LR743504.1, on the reverse strand, counting down.
GGAACCGCGACCGCCTTCGGGATCTCCGAGGCCGGGCTCCTCCTACCGAACATGACGGGCCTCCACGCCGCGCGCCGCCATCAGGACGCCTTGCGTCGGGACAGCCGCGACAGGAGAGGCTCGAACAGGTTCCCGCGGACGCGACGCGTCTCGGAACGCCCGATCATGCGTGCTGCGAGCTCGGAGAACACGTCCGAGGCCTTGGCGCCCGCCTGGACCTCGGCGATCATCTGGCCGTTGTTGGCAGCCGTGCCGAACAGAGCCGGATCGTAGGGGATCGTCGCCGTCAGCGTGGCGTCCAGGGCCTTGGCGAACTCACCGGCCGAGATCTCGGGGCGCTTCGGCACGCCGACGCTGTTGAGGACGATGCGCGGCCGGGCATCGTTGGGCCGGTTCTGCTGCATCAGGGTCAAAAGGTTCTTGAGGTTGCGCAGGGAGGCGAGTTCCGGCTGGGCGACGACGATGATCTCGTCGGACGAGATCAGCAGGCGCCGGGTCCAGGCCGACCAGGTATGGGGCACGTCGAGGACCACGCAGGGCACGGCCGCGCGCAGGAGGTCGATCAGGTTGTCGAAGGACGGCTCGGTGAGGTCCGTGGTCCGTTCGAGGGTGGCCGGCGCGGAGAGCAGCGAGAGGTTGTCGCTGCATTTCGAGAGCAGGCGTTCGAGGAGGTTGGAATCGAGGCGCTCGGGCGCGAAGACCGCCTCCGCGATCCCCTGCGGCGGGTCCTGGTTGAAGTTGAGGCTCGCCGTACCGAAGGCGATGTCGAGATCGGCGATGACCGTCGCCATTCCGTGCTCGCGCGCCACGGTCCATGCCAGGTTATGGGCGATGGTGGAGGAGCCGACGCCTCCCTTGGCGCCGACGACCGCGATGGTGCGGCCGACCGGCTTGGCACCGGGCGCCGTGAACAGGTCGGACAGGGCCTGGATCAGGACGATCGGCTCCACCGGCGCCATGAGATACTCGCTCACGCCGCGCTGGATGAACTGGCGGTAGAGCTGCACGTCGTTGACGTGGCCGATGACGACGACCTTCGTCCCTTCGTCACAGACCTCCGCCAGGGAATCGAGGATCTCCAGGGGACGCGACTTCGTTCCCTGCGTCTCGATGACGACCACGTTGGGCGTGGGCGCGTGGCGGAACGCCTCGACGGCGGCGGGGCCGCCGCCCATCTGGATCTTGATCTGGGCCTTCTGCAGCCGCCTGTCGCTCCCCGCCGCCTCGATCGACGCGGCGGTCTCGCCCGTCTCGCAGAATGCCTGGATCGTGATCCGCGGCACCGGAGCGATGACGCGCTCGGGTGACTCGTTGAAATCAGGCATGGGGCGGGGTCCGGTCTTTGGGTGACAACGATGGCCGAAGCTCTGTCGAACGACGGGAGGGGACGCGCCGATCAGTTATCGATGGCTGCCTTCACCGACGTCTTCCCATCCTGCCGCCATATGGTTGATGGATCCTTGCCCTCGCGCAGCTTATTGATGTCGACGGTGCGCCGGATCGAGTCGATGCGCCCTTCGGGCCGGCCGCGAACGAGATCGACCGGATCGGCCACCTGGCTCGCCACATTGGCCTGCATGGCGCAGCCAAGGTTCCAATGGGTCTCGTTGCGCGAGGCGAAGGCCGGGCTTCCCACGCCGAGATCCTGGGGCCAGATTCCGCATTGGCTGGCGACCCTCGCCTCCATGCGCTGGAAGCTGAGGCGGAGCGGAGCGGCGAGGAACGGGTCCGCCACCGCGTAGCCGGTGACGATCATCTGCCGTCCGCCGATGCCGTTGTCGGCGCCGAGCCTGCGGATCGCCGCCCCGGTCCGCTCCACGGCGGCGCCCTGCGACGGCGAGACCCCGCGCGGCATGTCGAGGATGACGGTGCCGCGCCCGTAGCGGCGGAACTCCACCAGGAAGGCTTCGATGTCGGCGCGCTGTCGCGGATCGATATGGCCGGTGCCCGTCACGAAGACGTCCAGCGAGCGCGTGGCATCGGCCAGCACGAGGGGATGCCGGACCCGGTAATCGGCCGGATAGAGCGAGCCGGTGGTCTCGGCGCGGTCGGCACGGCACGCACCGAGGGCGGTGGCCAGGGCGATCGACGCGACGACGGCGACGGGGAAGCGGAAGGGGAGGAGTGACATTTTGGGGGTCGGGTCCTGATGGTGCCTGGGCCGCTTCGTCCTGGGTGGTTCCGGCGTCGCGTCAGTCCGTGATAAAGCCGACGCGGCCACGGTAATTCGCGCCCAGCGGCGTGGCGCCGCCCGAGCCGTAGACCCGGTTCAGGCGGCCGAGCAGGATGCCCTGACCGTCCTGGGCATCGATGAAGCCGTCATCCGGCCGCACGATCTGCTTCGCTTCCATCGCCTTGGCGATGTAGGGCGTGACCATGATCATGAGTTCGGTCTCCTGCCGCTGGTAGTCGCGCGAGCGGAACAGGGCACCGAGGATGGGCAGGTTCACGAGGCCGGGCAGACCGCTGACGGCGGCCTTGTTGCGCTGCTGGATCAGGCCGGCGGTCATCATGGTCCCGCCGGAGGCGAGTTCGACGGTGGTCTCGGTCTTCCGCAAGGTGAAGGCGGGCACGGAAACGGCGGAATCGCCCTGGGTGAAGGTGAAGGAGTTGGTCTGGTCGATCTCGGAGACCTCCGTGGCGACGCGCACGGAGATGCGGTTCTCCGCCATCACCACGGGGGTGAAGTTCAGGGTCACGCCATAGGTCTTGAACGCGATGCCGATGGAGCAGACGCCCCCCGTGCAGTTCTGCGAGGCGGGAACGGGTATCTCCCCGCCGGCAGTGAATTTCGCGGATTCCCCCGAGATCGCGGTGAGCGTCGGCTCGGCGAGAATGCGTGAGACGCCGGCCTGTTCGAAGGCCCGCAGGGTGGCCGAGACACTCGCCCCGCCGCCGCCATTGATCGTCGCCTTAATCTCGTTCCCGTTCGGGAATTGGCCGCCATTGAGGCCGAAGGGCGCGACGTTCGCGAGGTTGAGGCCCGACCAGTTGCCGCTGAGATTGACGCCGAACTGTTTCAGCACGGTCCGGGCCACCTCGACGACGGTGACGCGGAGCATCACCTGATCCTTGCCCCGGATGGTGAGGTTGTTGATGACGGCGCCCCGGGCCGCCGCTCCGCCGGCCTGGCCGACGAAGGCGGTCGCGATGTCCATGGCCTGGGCCGACTCGGCCGCGGAGCCGACAAAGCCCGACAGGATCAGCGAGTCGCCGGCGGTTCGGATGTCGAACCGCCCGCCCGCGATGCTCTGGAGCAGGATCTGCCGCAGGGTTCCGAGCTTGAGGTCCCGCGCCACGGTGACGTCGAGGGCGGTGATCTGGCGGCCTTCGGCGTCCATGATGAAGATCGACGTCGCACCGTCCTCCATGCCGATGACGAAGACCTTGCGGGTCGAGCGCACGACGGCGTTGGCCACCTTCGGATTGGCGACGAACACCTCTTTGGCGTCGCGCGGCAGGTCGATCACCAGGGAGCGCCCGGTCGTCAGCTCGACGCGCCGCGAGGTGCCGGATTCGTTGCCGCCGACATCGACGATCGGCGCGGCGGTGAAACCGTCCCTCGGGGCCGCCACGGCGGTGGCAGCGGCGACGACCAGACCGGCGAGGGTCGCGAGAACGGACAGGCCGCCTACGCGGACCCGGTGTCTCGTGGTCATCGGAGAATCCTTCATCATCGCGCGGTTCGTCATCTCAGCGACGCGGTTGTTGTTTGGCGACGCCGAAGCGGACGACCGTCAGGGCCGTGTCCTGCTGAGTCTCCGGCGGGGCATCCACGGTCCGGCCGGCATCCATGAGGCTGCGAAGGGAGAGGGAGAGTTGTCCCACCTTCTGGGCCAGGGTGACGGACTCGGCTTGGGCGGGTGTCAGAGCGAGGGTGGCGGTCTCGCCGGTGACGACGTTGGTCCCGTTCCGCTCCTGAACGATCTGGCCGACGGCGAGCACGCGGATGTCGGTGAGCAGGGTCTCCGAAATCTGGACCTCGCCGCCCCCGGAGCGCGAAGCATCCTCATCGCGATAGGTACGGATGACGTCCACATGGTCGTTGGGGAGGATGAAGCCGCCGGCCGAACTCGTGCCGCGCGTATCGGTGACGATGGCGACGGCACGCATGCCGGAGGGCAGGATCGCGGCCATGAAGCCGCCGTCGGACCGCGCGAGCTTCTGCGGGCGGATCGGCTCACCCGCGAGGAAAGCGGTGCGGACGATGGAGCCGATGATGGTGTCCATGGCGTTCGGCGAAGCCGTGCGCGTCATGTAGCCGACGGTGATGGCCTGGTCGGGCCAGGGCTGCCAGCGAAGGTCGGCGGCCTGGATGTTCTGCCCCATCGGCATGTCGGCGGCGGCCACCAGGACATCCGTGACGGGTAGCGGGGGAGGGGGCGCCTCGACCACGGCCTGGACCGGAGGCGGCGCATCGCTGCCGCTCATCAGAAAGGCGGCGCCCGAACCGGCGGCGAGCGCGATGGCGATGACGGCAAGGCGGGCTGGTTTCATCGCCGTGTTCGAACCTGACAGGACGGCCTGCTGCCGTCGCCGTCCAGGCTTCGTCGGGATTCCTCAAATTACGGTTAACAAAAACTAACGCACGCGAATCTTGTTCGACCCACGATAGGTCAGGTCGATAAAGCACCGGGCTCGATTAACTTCGGACCCGGATCGGCAAGTTCACCCCCTACGTGTAGTCGACCTCACGATGCCATCATTCTTGCCCAGGTCATCGTTTCCGGAATCACGATCAGCGCTCCGAGGGAGAGCGCGATCCCGTAGGGCACGCCGGTCTTCGCATCGTGAAGGTGGATGGCGAAGGGAAGGCGACCGAGGAGTGACGGCAGGGGATGCGCCCGCGCGAGGAGAATCGCCAGGGAGAGCGCGCCGCCGGCAAGCGAAGCGACGACCAGGTATTGCGCCAACTGGTCGAACCCGATCCACACCGCGGTGGCGGCGGCGAGCTTGGCATCTCCCCCGCCGATGATGCGAAAGGCGAAGAGGCCGAACGTCACGACCAAAGTCGCCGCCCCCGCTCCGAGATGACTGAGGAGTTCCCAGCCCCACATCCCGGTGGCGGCCGCGAAGGTCGCGAATCCGATCAGCAGCAGTAGGGACACCGCGTTCGGGATCGTCATCGTCAGCAGATCCCGAGCGGCCGCATAGGCCATCAGGAACGGGAAGACGATCAGGAGCGTGACACTCGCCATCGGGTCCGTCTCGGTCTGGGGTTGGAATTCGGATCGTCACCCGGTGAAACACCCTCGCCGCGGGGTGCTCGATCGCAGCGCCAGAGGCGGTTTCGGGAAACCCGCAGAACCGCTTGGTCACCGTCCGCATGAAGCGGGACACAGAGGACGAGCTCTGCCGGACGATCGGGTTGGACCGTCCGGCGAGGTGTTCGATCCACATCTGTTTCGCGTGAGCAAAACAGATCCATAAATCTGAAACAATCAGCCGGAACTCGGACTGTTTCAGACCACCTCGTCAGCTCGCCTTGAGGTTGGTGGCGACCTTGGTGAGAGTGTTGGTCAGGTTTCCACCGACCGTTGTCAGAACCGTGATGATGGCGACCGCGATGAGCGACGCGATGAGACCGTATTCGATCGCCGTTGCACCCGACTCGTCGGCGGCAAAACGCTTGAAGAGGTTCGACATGATCGTATTCCTTGAGGGTTCGTCTTGCGGAGTTGCCGTCGAGCAGCGGTGTATTTCGACCGGCGACTGAGGATGAAGATGGCCTGTTTCGTCTTGAAATTACGTTAAACAGAGCCGCGAAACCGATCAGTAGCGTGTTCGATTGCCATGTGGTGAATAAATATTAAATAGATACGGGGATCATCAGCAGTATTTACCATTCCAATAAACACGCATTAGGAGCATTATCATATGATACAACCTTGGAAGATGGGGGAATGCAACCGATCCAAATTGCCGGAGGCTGACGAGATCGAAACGACAGCTATCGATCATACATCGACGTTAGATCGTCGTTTACCAATATGTAGTTAAGGCTGTCATGACGACAAAAGCGGCCGAACGCTCCGGCGCTCGCGATCCTGTCGAAACCTCACCGTCGCAGCCGAGAGCACCCGAGCCATGGGCCACCGGTCAATGCCGACACCCTCGTCCTTGAAGCGTTGCGCCCGAGCGGCGGGAATCGCTCTTCTCCTCGCCCTTGGTGCGGCGCCGAGCCTCGCGGAGACGGCACCGGCGACCGTGGCGGTGAGCGTCGACAATGCCAAGGTCATTCGCCTGCCCGAACGGACGCAGACGGTCATCGTGGGGAACCCCCTCGTGGCGGATGTCGCCCTTCAGCGGAACGGGATCGTCATCCTCACCGGCAAGAGCTTCGGCTCCACCAACCTCATCGCCCTCGACGCGTCCGGCACGATGCTCGCCGAGACCACCATCAGCGTGCAGGCCGCGCAGGGATCGATCGTCACGGTACAACGCGGCCTCGACCGCGAATCCTATTCCTGCACCCCGAACTGCATGCCGTCGATGCAACTCGGCGACGCGACGAAGTATTTCGGAGACGTGAGCGGACAGGCCGATGCCCGCCGCAACCTGGCCACCGGTGGGGGCGGGGGCGGCCAGAAGTAGGCCGACGCGAGGTTGAGGCTGCGTCAGCCGCGCAGCGTCAGCCGGCCGTCGGACATCTTGAAATCGTCGAGACGCCTCAGGAACGACATGCCGAGGAGGCTTTTGCCGAGACGCCCCTTGGGCAGGATCACGGCCTCGACGTCGCGGATGCCGATCGTCCCGATCCGCATCACCGGAATCCGTACGGTCGCGGCGGAGACGGAACCGTTGGCGGTGTCGACGCGGCGATTGAAGTCGCGCTCGTAGACATGCAGACCCAAGCGCTGCGCGTCTTCGTAGCTGAAGGCGCAGATGCTCGCGCCGGTATCCACCAGCATTCTGAGGCTGCGCCCCGCCACGTCGACCTCGGTGGAGAAATGCCCGAGGGAATCGGCCGCCAGAGTGACGGAGTTGGGCGCGTAACGCGTCGGGTTCCTTCCGCCGAGGCTTGCGCTATCGAGGTTGAGGACCGCCTCGCCGCGCTCCCGAGGGCGGGCGGTATTCTCGAAGCGCGTCACCAGGGTCAAACTGACCGCCGCCGCGACGGAGGTGACTCCCAGCGCCCAGAGGACCGGCTGCGTCATCGATGGATCCCTCGCCATACGGGAGACGATCCTCGGCGGGGCGAATGAACGAAGTCTTCGCTTGTCCGCGAAGGCAGGGAGCCGACCTTTCTGATGATGAACGCCGCATGGGTGGGATGCCGGGCATTCTCCCCAATCGCGTCGCGGCTCTTATTGCGCTTCGCGGTTCTTGCGGGTATGCACCTCACGCGCTCGCCAGACACCCTTGGAGGCACGGGCGCGTCGTGGATCGGTGAGGGCCGTCCGTTTCGGGCGGCCTTTGGCGTTCCGCGGCTTTTTTCTGTTTTTTTGAAGGATCACGCCATGAGCGCAGTAAAGCCGCTTGAGGCCGTGGCACGCGACCGGGTCGGCAAGGGGGCCGCCCGGGAAGTTCGTCGCCAGGGCAACGTTCCCGCCGTCATCTATGGTGGTGGCCAGGCTCCGCAGGCCATCGCCATTGACCTCGTCCGCACCCGCACCCTGATCTACGCCGGTGGCTTCAAGACCACCCTGTTCGAGATCAACGCCGGCGGCCGCAAGACCCGCGCGATCCCGCGCGACTTCCAGCTCGATCCGGTGACCGGCGTGCCGCTGCATGTGGACTTCCTCCGGGTCGTCGCCGGCCAGAACCTCACCGTCGAAGTGCCCGTGCACTTCATCAACGAGGACGAGGCTCCCGGCATCAAGAAGAACGGCGGCACCCTCAACGTCGTGCTGCACACGCTCTCGCTCGAAGTCCCCGCCGACGCGATCCCCGACGCGGTCGAGGTCGACCTCACCGGTCTCGAGATCGGCGATTCGATCCACATCGAGGCCGTGAAGCTGCCGGCCAACACGACCTTCACCGGCGAGGCCGAGGCCGTCGTTGCCAACGTCGTGCCGCCGACCGTGCTCGGTGCCGAGGTCGAGGCCGAAGAGGCCGCGATCGCCGAGGCTCAGGCGACGGAAGCCGCCGAGGAGAAGGCCGAGGCTGAGGCCGAAGAGGCCGCCGAGGCCGAGGAAGACAAGAAGGAGGATTGAGGTCCTGGGGCTTCGTGCCCCAGTCTCGTCTTCGTCCACGGGTGCTCCGGCCGCGAGGTCGGGGCACCTTTTCGTTTGACATCGCCTCTTCGTCATCCGTCCTAGAGCTGCGCCCGCCCACGTTGGGTCTGGCGCAGCTCTAGACCTTCTGCTTTGCCGCGCTCTTTTTTGCCGAACCGGCATCCACTTCGGCGGAGAGCGATTTCGTGACGAAATCGTCTTGGAGATGATGCCATGCGCCTGATCGTCGGGCTCGGCAATCCAGGGGCCCGCTATGCGGGCAACCGCCACAATATCGGCTTTCTCGCCCTCGACGAGATGGCGCGCATCCACCGCGCGGGGCCATGGCGGCGCAAGTTCCAGGGCGAGGTGACCGAGGCCACCTTCGGCACCGAACGGGTCGTCCTGCTGAAGCCGCAGACCTTCATGAACGAATCCGGCCGCTCCGTGTCGGAAGCCCAGCGCTTCTACAAGATCGCCCTCGCCGACGTCATCGTCCTGCATGACGAACTCGATCTGGCACCGGCCAAGCTCCGGGTGAAGCTCGGTGGCGGCAATGCCGGCCATAACGGCCTGCGCTCGATCACCGCCCAATGCGGCAACGATTACTGGCGCGTCCGTCTCGGCATCGGTCATCCGGGCGACAAGGCCCTGGTCCATGCCTACGTCCTGAACGATTTCGGCAAGGGCGAGCGGGCTTGGGTCGAGGATCTCTGCCGCGCCGTGGCGGACCACGCTCCCCTGCTAGCCCAGGGCGAGGATGCGAGCTTCCAGAACAAGGTCCATCTCGCCATGGCGGGCCGGGGCTGGGACGACGTCAAACAGGTCAACGCGGCAGCCACCGGCCGTGATTGACACGAAAACACGGGAACACGATATCGAAGCTCGGACCTAACGGACGGGGAGACTAGGGTGAGGAACGTCACGGTGACGATGGACGAGAGCCTCCTGCAACGTGCGCGCGTCGCCGCTGCGCGGGATGGCAAGAGTCTGTCGAAGTTCATCGCCGAGACGGTGGAACAGCGTGTCGGCCGGCCGCTTTCCCAGAGCCAGGCCCTCGAACGCTTCCTGGCGGGACCGCCGCTTCATCTCCTCGACGAAAACGGGCGCGCGCCGACGCGCGATCAGATTTACGATGCCGAGTGACGCCGTCCCCGTCGCGGGCCGGGTGTTCGTCGATACCAACGTGTTCCTGTATGCCCGTGACGACCGCTTCCCCGAGAAGCAGGCGATGGCGCGACATTGGTTGGAGGTGCTGGCGGATCGCGGCCTGATCGTGGTGAGTCCGCAGGTTCTCGGTGAGTTGCACGCCGTCATCCTGCGCGGTCGTCTCCCTATCGATCCGGAGGATGCGCAGCAGACGACGCTACCCCTAGAGGAATGGTCGGAAGGCGCGACCGATCTCGCGCTCGTCGGCGATGCGTGGTCATTGTGGGAGCAGACCCGGTTTCAGTGGTGGGACTGCGTCATCCTCGGCTCCGCAATACGAGCCGGATGCCGCTTCCTGCTTTCGGAAGACTATCAGCACGGCCGTGAGGTCGAAGGAATGACAATCGTGAATCCGTTTCGGGCGTTGCCGGAATCGATCTTCGCGAACTCTTGAGGAATATCATGGGCTTCAAATGCGGCATCGTCGGCCTGCCGAACGTCGGCAAGTCGACCCTCTTCAACGCGCTGACGCAGACGGCGGCGGCACAGGCGGCGAATTACCCGTTCTGTACCATCGAGCCGAATGTCGGCGAGGTGGCGGTGCCGGACCCGCGCCTCGATGATCTGGCGCGGATCGCCACGTCGAAGGAGATCATCCCGACCCGGCTGACCTTCGTCGACATCGCCGGCCTCGTGCGCGGCGCCTCGAAGGGGGAGGGGCTCGGCAACCAGTTCCTCGCCAACATCCGCGAGGTCGATGCCATCGCCCATGTGGTGCGCTGCTTCACCGACGGCGACGTCACCCATGTGGAGGGCAAGGTCGACCCCAAGGCGGACATAGAGACCATCGAGACCGAGCTGATGCTCGCCGACCTGGACAGCCTCGAGAAGCGCCTGTTCGCCCTGGAGAAGAAGGCCAAGGGCGCCGACAAGGAGGCCAAGGAGATGCTCGACCTCGTCCAGCGGGCGCTGCCGCTGCTGCGCGAGGGCAAGCCCGCCCGCTTGGTGAGCCGCAAGCCGGAAGAGGAGAAGCTGTTCCAGACCCTCGGGTTGATGACGGCGAAACCCGTCCTCTACGTCTGCAACGTGGACGAGGGGGATGCCGACAAGGGCAACGCCTATTCCGAGGCGGTGATCGCCCAGGCCAATGCCGAGGGTGCGCGCGCTGTGGTGGTCTCGGCCAAGATCGAGAGCGAGATCGCCGTGATGCCGCTCGCCGACCAGGGCGACTTCCTCGAAGCGGTGGGGCTCGTGGAGCCGGGTCTCAACCGGGTCATCCGCGCCGGTTACGAGCTTCTCGGCCTCATCACCTACTTCACGGTCGGCCCGAAGGAAGCGCGCGCCTGGACCATCGAGAAGGGCACCCGCGCCCCGGCGGCGGCCGGCGTGATCCATACGGATTTCGAGAAGGGCTTCATCCGCGCCGAGACCATCGCCTTCGCCGACTACACCGCCCTGAAGGGTGAGAGCGGCGCCAAGGAAGCCGGCAAGTTCCGCCTCGAGGGCAAGGACTACGTGGTGCAGGACGGAGACGTGCTGCATTTCCGCTTCGCCAATTGAGGAGCGGATACTTCCTCACCTCCGCGGAACCGAGGGCGCACATCCCCTCTCCCAGCGCGCGGGGAGAGGGCCGCGACGACCTTGTCGTCGGCGCGGCGAGGCGGCAGCCGGGGGTGAGGGGGCTCGTCCGCGTAAGCCTCCTCCGGACCGGCCCCCTCACCCTCGCTCCGCTCATCACAAGCACGACAAGGTGCTTGTGATCCTCTCCCCGCAAGCGGGGAGAGGCGGGCCGCCCCTGTAGCTAGCGCAGCGCCATCCTTCGACCCGAAACTCTTCGATCCCAAGACGAGAGGTTCAATGACCGGCATCACCTTCGAGGATTTCACCCCCGGCGACGTGATCGAGGGCGGCCCGCTCGCGGTGACGCGGGAGGCGATCGTCGCCTTCGCGAAGGAGTTCGATCCGCAGACCTTCCATCTCGATGAGGAGGCCGCGAAGGCGACGCTGGCGGGTCGGTTGATCGGCTCCGGCTGGCAGACGGCCGGGTTCGGCATGCGCCTGCTCCAGGCCCATGTCTTTCGCGGCGCCACCTCCATGGGCTCGCCCGGCATCTCGCAGCTGCGCTGGCTCCGCCCCGTCCTGCCGGGTGACGCGCTGCGGATCGTCACCAAGGTGGAGGAGTGCCGCGCCTCGAACTCGAAACCGGATCGCGGCTTCGTCCGCTTCACGCTCACGGTCGTGAACGGGCGCAACGAATCGGTGATGACACAGGCCTTCACGGTGATGTTCGCCCGGCGCGGGGCCGATCCCCTGCCGCCCCGCGCGGTGACGCCCGGAGACCCGGTCGAGGTCATCGAGGGCGACGATGCGGAGACGCTTCTCTTCCTCAAACAGGCGAAGCTCGGCACGATCCGCGATCTCGGCCGTCACGTCTTCACCCCCGAGGCCATCATCGCCTTCGCGCGGGCTTACGACCCGCAGGCCTTCCATCTCGATGCGGACGCCGCCCGAAAGACCCATTTCGGCGCGCTCTGCGCCTCCGGCTGGCACACGGCGGCGGTCTGGATGAAGCGCCTGCACATCACCCGCCAGCGCGACATCGAACGGACCGAGCGGGATGGCCCGGTGCCCCAGCTCGGCCCCTCACCGGGCTTTCGCGACATGCGCTGGCTCGCCCCGGTCTATGCCGGCGACACGATTCGCTATGCTTGCACCCTGCTCGACAAGCGCGAATCCGCCTCGCGCCCGGGCTGGGGCGTCGCGACCCACCACAACACCGCGCAAAACCAGCGCGGGGAGCGGGTGTTCGAGTTCACGGGGTCGGTGTTCTGGCAGTGGGAAGCGTCTTGACCCGCTAACCCGCCGAGCGCCGCTCCGGATACAGCGCCAACAACCCCTCAGCATCTGCCGAAGCCACGCCGCGTTCGGTGATGATGCCCGTGACAAGCCGGGCCGGGGTCACGTCGAAGGCGGGGTTGGCCACCGGGCTGCCCGGCGACACCACCTCGATCGTGGCGAAGCCGCCATCGGCGAGGCGGCCGGTGAGGTGGGAGACCTCGCGGCCGTCGCGCTCCTCGATCGGGATCTGCGCGACGCCGTCGGTGAGGGTCCAGTCGATGGTGGAGAAGGGCAGGGCGGCGTAGAACGGGACACGGTTGTCGGAGGCCGCCAGCGCCTTCAGGTAGGTGCCGATCTTGTTGCAGACGTCGCCCGAGGCCGTGGTGCGGTCCGAGCCGACGATGCAGACGTCGATCTTCCCATGCTGCATCAGGTGGCCGCCGGCATTGTCGGCGATGACGGTGTGCGGCACGCCGTGGGCATTGAGCTCGAAGGCGGTGAGCGCCGCGCCCTGGTTCCGGGGCCGGGTCTCGTCCACGTAGACATGGACCGGGATGCCGGCCTCGTGCGCCACATAGATCGGCGCGAGGGCGGTGCCCCAATCGACCGTGGCGAGCCAGCCGGCGTTGCAATGGGTGAGCACGTCGAGGCGTCGCCCCTTGGTCTTGTGGAGGTCGGCGAGGATCGCGGCGCCGTGGCGTCCGATGGCGTGGCAGCTCTCCACATCCTCCTCGGCGATGCGCCCGGCCTCGGCGAAAGCGAAGGCGGCGCGCTCAGGAAGCGCGACCTCGCGCAGCTTGGCGGCGACACGGTCGAGGGCCCAGCGCAGGTTGATCGCGGTGGGGCGGGTGGCGGCCAGGGTCTCCACGGCATGGTCGATCCCGGCATCGGAGGCGTCCCGGCGCAGGCCCAGGGCCAGCCCGTAGGCCGCCGTGACGCCGATGAGCGGCGCTCCCCGCACGATCATGGTGCGGATGGCGATGGCGGCCTCGTCCAGGGTGGCGAGCCGCTTCATCTCGAAGGCGAAGGGCAGGCGGGTCTGATCGATGACCTCGACGGACGCGCCGTCGGCGGCGGGCAGGATGGTGCGGTAGGGTGTGCCGTCGATGTTCATGCGCGGGCCTCTCGCATGTTCCGGGCGCAAGGGCCAGTCCTGGGGCCACGCCCCATGCTTGTCGCTTCGGTCCTTAAGGGACGTGCGAGCTGGAAGGCCAGCCGCTCGAAATCCCGCCCTACCTTCCTGGCTTGATTTGCACACCTGCTTTCGTAGGCAGACCGCGTCCCTCTCCCCCTTGTGGGGAGAGGTCAGGAGTGGGGGTGGCTCCGCCCGCCTCCGACGGCTGAGGGTCGCCCAATCACCCCCACCTCCAACTCCTCCCCACAAGGGGGAGGAGAGCCGCGCATCCCGCGACATGTGCGAATCTGAAAGCCCGCAAAAGGGGGTAGTAGGGTGAGACCGAACGAAAGCTCGCCCCGGTCAGAAGCTCACCGGCCGTGCCCGCTTCACCTGCGGGATCGTCTCGATCTCCGCCCGCACGCTCTCCGAGATCGGCGCATCCACGGCGCAGAAGCAGATGGCGTTGCCGCCCTCTTCCTCGCGGCCGAGGTTGAAGGTCGCGACGTTGACGCCGGCCTCGCCCAGGATGGTGCCGAGCCGGCCGATGAAGCCCGGCTTGTCGTGGTTGCGCACGTAGAGCATGTGCGGCGCGAAGGCGGCGTCGATGGCGATGGAGCGGATCTCGATGATTCGCGGCTTGCCGTCATGGAAGACCGTCCCAGCGGCGTCGCGCGGCATGTCCTCGGCATCGATCGTGATGCGGATGACGGATTCGTAGTCGCTCGCCCCGCCCTCGCGCTTGATCTCGTCCACCACGATGCCGCGCTCGCGCGCCAGAGCGGGCGCGGAGACCATGTTGATGTCCTGCAGGAATGGCCGCAGCGCCCCGGTCACCGCCGCCGCCGTGAGAGCGCGGGTGTTCATGCCCGCCACAGCGCCTTCGTAGGTGATGCGGATGCCCTTGATCGGCGCGTCCGTGAGCTGGCCGAGGAACGAGCCGAGCTTTTCGGCGAGCGCCACGAACGGCTTCAACCGGGGAGCCTCATCCGCAGAGATGGACGGGAAGTTGATCGCATTGGTGATGGCCCCGGTCATCAGGTAATCGGACATCTGCTCGGCGACCTGCAGCGCCACGTTTTCCTGGGCCTCGTTGGTGGAGGCACCGAGATGCGGTGTGCAGATGACGTTCGGATGGCCGAAGAGCGGGTTGGCGGTGGCGGGCTCCTCGATGAACACGTCGAAGGCCGCGCCGGCCACATGGCCCGAATCGAGGGCGGCACGCAGCGCCACCTCGTCCACGAGGCCGCCACGGGCGCAGTTGACGATGCGCACGCCGGGCTTCGTCCGCGCCAGGTTCTCGGCCGACAGGATGTTGCGGGTCTTGTCCGTCATCGGCACGTGGAGCGTGATGATGTCGGCCCGCGCCAGCAGCGCGTCGAGCTCGACCTTCTCCACGCCGATCTCGAGGGCGCGCTCGGGGGAGAGGTAGGGGTCGTAGGCCACGACCTTGAGCTTCAGGCCCACCGCGCGGTCGGCCACGATGGCGCCGATATTGCCGCAGCCGACGATGCCCAGCGTCTTGCCGGTCAGCTCGACGCCCATGAAGCGGTTCTTCTCCCACTTGCCGGCCTGGGTCGAGAGATCCGCCTGCGGGATCTGCCGCGCCAGGGCGAACATCATCGCGATGGCGTGTTCGGCGGTGGTGATGGAATTGCCGAACGGCGTGTTCATGACGATGACGCCGCGCGCCGTGGCGGCGGCGACATCGACGTTGTCGACGCCGATTCCCGCCCGGCCGATGACCTTCAGCCGCGAGGTCTGGGCCAACACCTTCTGCGTGACCTTGGTGGCCGAGCGGATGGCGAGACCGTCGTAATGGCCGATGACGGCCGCGAAGCGTTCCTTGTCCTTGCCGAGGTTGGGGAAGAAGTCGACATCGATTCCACGGTCACGAAAGATCTGGACGGCGGCATTGGAGAGGGAATCAGAAATGAGCACCTTGGGAGCAGCCATGATGGCCTCCGGCTCTTGAGGAAGGGAGTGATTTCGGTGATGAGGTGTGAGGGCGCGGCAGGTCTCAACCCTCCCCCCATTGCGGGGGAGGGTGGTCGCGGAGCGACCGGGAGAGGGGACGACCTCTCCGGACGGCGCGCTCCCCTCACCCGACCCGCTGCGCGGGCCACCCTCTCCCGCAGAGGGGAGAGGGGGAGGGGAGCATTGCCTCAGGCAGCCTTGGCGAGCTTCGCCTTCTCGGCCGCATAGGCCCAGTCGAGCCACGGCATCAGGGCCTCGAGATCCGAGGTCTCCACAGTGCCGCCGCACCAGATGCGCAGGCCGGCCGGCGCGTCGCGATAGGCGCCGATGTCGAAGGCGATGCCCTCGGCATCGAGCGTGTCGGCGATGCCCTTGGCGACCGCCGCCACGGTGGCGTCACCCTTGGCGAGCACGTCCGGATCGGTGATGACGAGGCAGACGCCGGTGTTCGAATACGTCGCCGGGTCGACGGCGAGGTGCCCGATCCAGGGGGTCCGCGCCACCCAGTCGTGGACGACCTTGGCATTGGCGTCGGCGCGGGCATGGAGCGCGTCGAGACCGCCGATGCTCTGCGCCCAACGCAGGGTGTCGAGGTAATCCTCCACCGCGAGGAGCGAGGGCGTGTTGATTGTGTCGCCCTTGAAGATGCCCTCGATCAGCTTGCCGCCCTTGGCCATGCGGAAGACCTTCGGGATCGGCCAGGCGGGGGTGTTGCTCTCGATGCGCGCGACGGCGCGGGGCGAGAGGATCAGCATGCCGTGCGCGGCCTCGCCGCCCATCACTTTCTGCCAGGAGAAAGTGACGACATCGAGCTTGGCCCAGTCGAGCGGCATGGCGAAGGCGGCCGAGGTCGCGTCGCAGATGGTGACGCCTTCGCGGTCGGCGGCGATCCAGTCGCCGTTCGGCACGCGGACGCCGGCGGCGGTGCCGTTCCAGGTGAAGATGACGTCGTTGTGCTTCGTGTCGATGGCCGACAGGTCCGGCAGCACGCCGTAGGCGGTCTGGTGGACGATGGGCGAGATCTTGAGTTCCTGCAGCGCGTCCGTGACCCATTCGGAGCCGAAAGCTTCCCAGGCGGCCACTTCGACGGTCTTCGGGCCGAGCATCGACCACATGGCCATCTCGACGGCGCCGGTATCGGAGGCGGGGACGATGGCGATGCGGTAATCGGCGGGCACGCGCAGCACGGTGCGGGTCAACTCGATGGCCTCGACCAGCTTGGCCTTGCCGGCGGGGGAGCGGTGCGAGCGGCCGAGCGCGGCGTTCTGAAGGGCCTGCAGGGTCCAGCCGGGACGCTTGGTGCAGGGGCCGGACGAGAAGTTCGGCACGCGGGGGCGCGTGTTGGGACGTGTCATGACAAAGTCCATCCTTACAGATGAATGCTCCTCGTTGGGGAGGAGTGGCCCGGCGCTGCCAATGGACCCGTCCCGGCAACTTAGCAAGATGCTCGGGCGATAAATTCAGTCCCGCCCAGCACAGCGGAGCGGGTATTTCCGACCAAGTCTTTGAGAATCAGGCCTTTGTCGGGTGAGACTTGCTCGCACCCATCAGGTCGGGCCGGCGCTCGTGGGTGATCCGTTCCGCCTCCTCCCGCCGCCAGCGGGCGATGGCGCCATGGTTGCCGCCGGTGAGGATGTCGGGAATCGCACGGCCCTCCCACTCCCGCGGCCGGGTGTAGTGCGGGTATTCGAGGAGCCCGCCCTCGAAACTCTCCTCGTCGCCCGAGACCGCCTTGCCCATGACGCCGGGCAGCAGGCGGACACAGGCATCGATGACGACGAGGGCCGCGACCTCGCCGCCCGACAGGATGTAGTCGCCGATGGAGACCTCCTCGAGGCCCCGCGCCGCGATGACCCGCTCGTCCACCCCCTCGAAACGGCCGCACACCACGACGATGCCCGGCCCCTCCGCCAGTTCGCGCACGCGCCCCTGCGTCAGGGGGCGGCCGCGCGGGCTCATGAGCAGCCGGGGGCGGGTATCGCCGGGGGAGGCGGCGGCATCGATGGCCGCACCCAGCACGTCGCAGCGCAGCACCATGCCCGCGCCGCCGCCGGCGGGGGTGTCGTCCACCGCCCGGTGGCGGCCGATCCCGTGCTCGCGGATCTGCCGGGCCTCCAGGGTCCAGGTTCCGCGCGCGAGCGCATCGCCCGAGAGCGACATCCCGAGGAGGCCGGGAAACATCTCGGGGTAGAGGGTGAGGATCGTGGCGGACCAGGGCGCGCTCGTCATGCCGCTTGATGGCGCGTGTGGTGAGGGCGGGTCAACAACGCCCTTCTCTCTGTACGCCGCGACAGGCTCCGCCGACGAACGCCGACGCGCCGCAACCGGGGGAGGGCACTTCCGGGCGTGCGGCCTCGTTGTCCCGTCATGACCCGTCGTCTCGCCCTCGCCGCCTTCCTCGCCCTCATCGTCCCGGCCTTTGCCGCAGAACCGCTGGCACCTCCCGGCGCCCCCGCTTCCGCCTTTCCGAGGCCGGACAGACCGGTGGCCGAGATCATCGCGCCGCTCTGGGCGTCGGAGGCCCATCGCGACAAGGTCGACGAGGTCGGTCAGGTGGCGCGGCTGATGCGGATCGCGCCCGGGGAGACGGTGGCCGATATCGGGGCCGGCAGCGGCTATTACACGGTGCGTCTCGCCGAGCGGGTCGGACCGCATGGGCGGATCGTCGCCGAGGACGTGACGCCGCGCTACCTCGCCGACCTGACGGCCCGCATCGCGCAGGCCAAGCTCGGAAACGTCACCGTGGTAAGGGGCGAGCCGCACGACCCGAGGATCCCGTCCGGCTCCCTCGATGCGGCGTTGCTGGTGCACATGTATCACGAGATCAGCCAGCCCTATGGTCTCCTGCACAACCTCGCCGCCGCGATGAAGCCCGGCGGCCGGGTGGGGATCGTCGATGCCGACGCGATTCCCTCGCGGCACGGCACGCCGCCGGCCCTGCTGCGCTGCGAACTCGCGGCGGCCGGCTACCGGGAGACCGGCTTCTCGGTGCTGGAGGGCGGGGTCGGCTATCTCGCGGTGTTCGAGGCGCCCACACTCGATGCGCGTCCCGCCCCCTCTTCAATCACGCCGTGCAAGGACGTGGCGACACGATCCGACCGGCGATGATCGAGGCCGGATTCACGGTTCGGTAGCGGCGAACCGCTAGGGTGGCCCCGCCTCGAAGACCGAGCGGGAGAATGTTTGCGTGGTCCTGACGTTTTGGCTCGATCAGCCTGTCTGGCTGATGTTCGTCCTGTTGAGCGCCGTCTTCGCGGTCTGCATGGGCGCCATCAGCCTTCTCTCCACCTGGTCCGCGACCCGCCCGAGCATGCACAAGCTCGGCATCGGCGTCGTCGCACCCTATTTCAACGCCATCTCGGTGATGCTGGCGCTGCTCACGGGCTTCGTGGCCAACGACGCCTGGGAGCGTCAGCGGCAAGCGACGAAGATCGTCCAATCGGAGAAGACCAACCTCCTCGCCGTGCATGACCTGAGCCTCGCCACGGCATCCGACATGTCCGCGATCCGCACCAAGCTGGTCGCCTATGCGAATGCGCTGATCGACGACGAATGGCCGAAGATGACGGTGGGCGAGTCGTCGGCGACCGCGAACGAGGCCCTGGGCGAGTTGATGCAGTCCGTGGCCGATCCCCGGCACAGCGCCGAGGCGGGAGCCGCCGCGCATGGGAGCCTTCTCGATGCGGTGATGAACCTGCGGGCCGAGCGGGGCACGCGCCTCGGCCTCAGCAACGTGCAGGGCGATCAGTCGAAATGGCTGACCCTGATGGTGCTGGCGCTCCTCACCCTCGTGTCCATTGGGCTGATCCATGTGGACAAGCCGGTGCCGCAGGCCGTGGCGATGATCCTGTTCTCGGTCGCCACGGTGACGACGCTGGGCATGATCGGCCTGCACGAGCGGCCCTTCGACGGGCCGATGCCGGTGACGGCGGCACCGCTGGAGACGGCGCGGACGGCGATGACGAGCCTCAAGCCCTGAGCGACGGCCCGGTCGGGTCGCCCGCGCCTCAGGCGGGCTCGTCGGGCGGCTTCGGCCCGGCGGGCGCGAACAGATCGTCCGGCGGATCGATGACGATCCGGCCATTGGCCACGTCGAGGGTCGGGACGAAGGCCTTGGTGAAGGGCAGGAGCGCGGTCGCGCCGCCGAGGGCCGGCTTGATCTCGAGGAGATCGCCGCCGCCGTAATTCGGCACGTCGGTGACGGTGCCGAGGAGTGCGCCGGACACATCCACCACGTCGAGGCCGACGAGATCGGCCGTGAAGAACTCGTCTTCGTCCTCGACTTGGCCGAGGCGTTCGCGCGGCAAGTAGATGGCGAGGCGGTTGAGCGCTTCCGCACCGTTGCGGTCGGAGACGCCCTTCACCCGCACCACGAGCAGGTCGGGCGAGGCTCCGCCGGCCCGGCGCATATCGGTGAACTCGATGCGCTGGCCCCCGGCGCCGATGAGCGGCCCGTAGGAGCCGATGGCCTGCGGATCGCCGGTATAGGATTTCAGGCGAATTTCGCCGTTGAGCCCGTGCGCACGGCCGAACTCGCCCATCTGGACGAGGCTCGGATCCGTGGACGGGAGCGGCACCTCCGGCATCGGCCGGGGCCGATGCGCGGAGGTCGTCGAACCCGAGCCTAAGCGGCCCGGGCGGTCGCGACGGCCGCCATCGCCGGTGGGATTGCTGCCTCCGGGACGGCGCGCCATCGCGGGGGGCCTCAGGCCGCGGCGTCTTCGGCCGGGGCGGCGGCCTTCTCGGCGCGCTTGGCGGCGCGCTCCTTGGCCTTCTCGCCCGGCTCGGCCTTCTGCGGGTTGTTGCGCGCGGGGCGCTTGGCGAGGCCGGCGGCGTCGAGGAAGCGCAGGACGCGGTCGGTGGGCTGGGCGCCCTTGGCGAGCCAGGCCTGGATCTTCTCGGACTCGAGCACGATGCGGGCCGGATCGTCCTTGGCCTTCATCGGGTCATACACGCCGACCTTCTCGATGAAGCGGCCGTCGCGGGGCGCGCGGGCATCGGCGACGACGATGCGGTAATACGGGCGCTTCTTGGCGCCGCCACGGGTGAGACGGATCTTGAGGGACATGGTGTGCTCCTGGAGGTTGGTAATCTGATCGTTCTTGGCGGATAGCGAGTAGTGAGTAGCGAAGAGGGCCGGCCTACCGCCCCTTCGCTATTCGCTACTCCCCATTCGCCCCTACTTCTTCTTCCCGAACGGGAAACCGCCGAGGCCCGGCAGACCGCCTGGCCCCTTCGGTCCTCCGAGCCCCGGAAGGCCCGGCATCTTTCCGCCGCCGAAGCCCGGCGGCATGGGAGGCAGCTTGCCGCCCATCTGCTTCTCGATGGCGGCGATCTGCTCGGGCGTCGGCTCGGGCATGCCGGGGGGAAGGCCGGGCATGCCGCCCATCCCGCCACCGCCGAGACCGAACATCGAGCCGAGCGCCTGGCCGATGCCGCGCTTGCCCGAGCCCATCGCCTTCATCATGTCGGCCATGGTCCGGTGCATCTTGAGGAGCTTGTTGAGCTCCTCCACCTTCGTCCCCGACCCCGCCGCGATGCGCTTCTTGCGGGAATTCTTGAGGATGTCGGGATTCTTGCGCTCCTGCGCGGTCATCGACGAAATGATGGCGCGCTGGCGCTTGAACATGTTCTCGTCGAGATTGGCGCCCTCGACCTGCTTCTTCATGGCACCCATGCCGGGCAGCATGCCCATCAGGCCGCCGATGCCGCCCATCTTCTCCATCTGGGCGAGCTGCATCGACAGGTCGTCGAGGTCGAACTTGCCCTTGCGCATCTTCTCCGCGGTGCGGAGCGCCTGCTCGTGGTCGATGGTCTCGGCCGCCTTCTCCACGAGGGAGACGATGTCGCCCATGCCGAGGATGCGGTTGGCGACGCGGGAGGGGTGGAACTCCTCGAGCGCGTCCACCTTCTCGCCGGTGCCGACGAGCTTGATCGGCTTGCCGGTGACGGCGCGCATGGAGAGGGCCGCGCCACCGCGCGAATCGCCGTCCATGCGGGTCAGCACGATGCCGGTGACGCCCAGGCGCTCGTCGAAGGCGCGGGCGGTGACCACCGCGTCCTGGCCGGTCAGCGCGTCGGCCACCAGCAGGACTTCGTGCGGGTTCGTCGCCGCCTTGACCTCGGCGGCCTCCGCCATCAGCGCCTCGTCGAGGGTGATGCGGCCGGCGGTGTCGAGCATGACCACGTCGAAACCGCCCAGCCGCGCGGCATCCATGGCGCGGCGGGCGATCTGCACCGCCGACTGGCCCTCGACGATGGGCAGGCTGTCGACGCCGACCTGCTTGGCTAGAATCGCCAGCTGCTCCATGGCGGCCGGGCGGCGGGTGTCGAGGGAGGCGAGCAGCACCTTGCGCTTGTCGCGGTTGGTCAGGCGCCGGGCGATCTTGGCGGTGGTGGTGGTCTTGCCCGAGCCCTGGAGACCGACCATCAGGATGGCGACGGGGGCGGGGGCGTTGAGATCGATGAGGCCGGCCTCGGAGCCGAGCATGGCCACGAGTTCGTCGTTGACGATCTTCACGACCATCTGGCCGGGCGTCACCGACTTGACGACGACGGCGCCCACCGCCTTCTCACGGACCTTCTCGGTGAAGCCGCGCACCACTTCGAGGGCGACGTCGGCTTCGAGCAGCGCGCGGCGCACCTCGCGGAGCGCCGCCGTAACGTCGGCTTCCGTGAGCGCACCCCGACGGGTGAGCCCCGAGAGGATACCGGACAGGCGGTCGGACAGGCCTTCGAACATCGTCTGGCTCTCCGAACCTACTGGAACAGGCCGGCGGACGAGACGCGCCGCACCTGCAGCGCCGCCTCGAAGGCGTTGATCGCCGCCGCGAACTTGTCCCGGCAATCGGGATTGCAGAACCCGACGACGGACCCGTTGTAGAGCGTCAGGGAATCGGCCGCGATCGGCTTGCCCGACCAGGGGCAGACGTCGTTGACCGCATCCTCAATGCGAAGGGGTTCATGCGCTTGCGACAGGGCGAGACTCACTCGTCTGGATCGGCGGAGCGACGGCCTGTTTCCAACGCGAAACTCGCCCGAGGGCGCATCGCGCTGTCGGGCGTTGACCTCCGGCCTCGCAGGGCCGGTCGGCGTTCGTATTGACGACATGTCGTCGAATGAAGTGTGAGGCGGTTAGTCCGATGGCGGTGGCAAGTCAAGTTTTTGCGCTTGCGGACTGGCTTTCCTTTCGACAGCCGTCATCGTGGCGCGCTCGGATGGGCGGATCGATCATACGTCCGGAACGACATCGGTTGGGGCGTCATGGAAGACGGGAACGATGGGTAACAGACACGATACCAGTTCCCAACTCGTCGCGAACGAACGCGCGAAACTGACGGCCACTTACGTGAACGGGGTCGCCATCGCCGTCCTGGCGGTCGGAGGTCTGGCACCGCTCTTCGCCCAACGCGCCATCGCAGCGGGCCCGCCCGGACAGCCTTGGCTGACACGCGTTCTCTCACTGCTTTGCATCTGCGTCAGCGGGGTCCTACATTGGGCTGCAAGAGGTTTTTTGCGGGAACTCCGGTAATGGACACCCACACCCTGACTTTGCTGCTGTTTCCCATCGGCGCCCTGGCACTGGGGCTCGGAACGCTGTGGTTCGCACGTCGCGCGCATTGAAGGGTGCGACCCTAGGGACCTCTCATCCGACAGGTGACCGGGCGTCCCCGGCAGCGCCTTGAGCGCGCGATCCGATGACGCCATCGCCTGAATCACATGGCTCAGACGGCTTCCCGACGGTTCGTCGCGCCAAGGATGCACCCGGGGCGTTCGCACAATGAACCACACCGCCGAGCGCCGTCGGCACGATCACCGATCCTCGAATTTCGGCTTCCGCAACTCCGCCTGGAGTTTCAGCACCTCGTCGATGCTCATGGAGCGACTGCTCCAGTTCGTCTCCCTGATGTTGATGGCGGTGAAGCTGTAATGGGCCTTGCCGCCATAGGCGTCGAACGCCGTGCCGTCCGGGTCCGGCGCCACCGGCTTCACGTAATCGACCCGGTAGGACGGGTGGCCACCCTTGCCCGTGACGGCGATGCGGACCGAGGCATTGCCGTGCCGCTTCTGGCAAAAGCGCATGTTGGTGAGCAGCCGGCTCAAGTAAGCATCGGCCTCCTCCAGGTTCGGGACGACGTCCGCGAGGGTGGCGTCGGAGGGAAGGTGCGTCTTCTTGATCATGTCGGCCCGTGAGGTTGGTGCCGCACCATAGGCACACCTCCTCAGCGATGCGAGACCCCGCCCGACGGAGCCGGGTCAGCCCGCGACGAGTTCCCTCGCCGGGGCTACCCGGATCGGCGCCGCGGCGACATCCGCCAGGATCTCGTAGGAGCGCACGCGTGCGGCGGGATCGTGGATGGCGCTGGCGACCATGAGTTCGTCCGCCCCGGTCTCGGCGATCAGGTCGGCGAGCCCCCGGCGCACGGTCTCGGGCGAACCGACGATGGCGCGGGCGAGCATCCCCGAGGCCTGCCGCTTCTCGGAGGGCGACCAGTAGGTCTCGATATCGTCGATGGGCGGCGGCAGCAGGCCCCGCGTGCCACGGAACATGTTGGTGAATTGCTGCTGCGCCGAGGTGAACAGGCGGCGCGCCTCCGCGTCGGTCTCGGCCGCCACGACGTTGACGCCGACCATGGCATGGGGCGCCGTCGCCTGCTCGGACGGGGCGAAGCGCTCGCGATAGACGGCGAGCGCCTGAATCAGCGCATCCGGCGCGAAATGCGAGGCGAAGGCGTAGGGCAGGCCGAGCATGGCGGCGAGCTGCGCCCCGAACAGGCTGGAGCCGAGAATCCAGAGCGGCACCTTCGTGCCCGTCCCCGGCACGGCCTGGATCACCTGGCCCGGCTGCGCGTCGCCGAGCAGGGCCTGGAGTTCGAGGACGTCCTGCGGGAACTGGTCCGACGTCTCCGGCGAGCGGCGTAGCGCGCGCAGGGTGCGCTGGTCGGTGCCGGGTGCCCGGCCGAGGCCGAGATCGATCCGGCCCGGATACAGGGTCTCCAGGGTGCCGAACTGCTCGGCGATGACCATGGGCGAGTGGTTCGGAAGCATGACCCCGCCGGCCCCGACGCGGATGCGGCGCGTGCCCGAGGCCACGTGGCCGATGACCACGGAGGTCGCCGCGCTGGCGATGCCCACCATGTTGTGGTGCTCGGCGAGCCAGAAACGCCGGTAGCCGAGGCGCTCGGCGGCCCTCGCGAGGTCGAGGGTGTTCCGCAGGGCGTCCCGGGGCGTCGCGCCATGCGGCACGAAGGCGAGGTCGAGAACGGAAAGAGGAATCATGAATCGCGTGTCCGTTTGCATCGGCGACCGGCTCACGCCGGCCATGAACGTCCCTGTCGCTCGTGAAGATCGAGACGCGTCCGCCGCTCCGCAACCGGGCGCCCCGGCGCAGGAGCCATGCGTTCCGGCCGGTTCCGGGGTGTCGCGATCGTCACCCGACCCGCGACAGCTTCGCGAGGCGACCTATATGGCTGTGCCTCGACCTCCCCCCCCCGAACCCGAGCAACGCCACCGTGTCTCCCGGATACCTGCCCTTCGCCGGCGCCCTCGATCTCCCCGCCTATACCTGTGACAATTGCGGGTTTTGGCAGCGCCATTTCGCGCCGCCACCCTCGTGTCCGATGTGCCTCGACGCACGTCACGTAGTGCCGCAGAATGGCTGGCAGTTCTGGAGCGAACGCGAGGCGCAGGACCGCTTCCCCTGCCATTGGCAGGAGTTGGAGCCGGGAATCTGGCGCTTCTGGAACGATCCCGTCTCGGGCATCGGCCCGAGCGCCTACGTGATCCAGACGCCCGACGGGAATATGGGGTTCGAGGCCTGCCCGGTCTTCAGCGAGGCGGCGCTGAAGCACATCGCCTCGCTCGGCGGCATGCAGGTCCTGTCCTCCTCGCACCCGCATGCCTACGGGGCGCTGGTGCAGCTACAGGACCGGTTCGACCCGGAACTCTGTCTGCCGGCGGCGGACTTCATCTGGAGCGCGGCCTTGCAGGTCTCCTGGCCCTACGACGATTTCCTCGAACCGCTGCCCGGCCTCGAACTCCACCGCACAGCGGGGCATTTCGACGGCCACGCCGTGCTGTTCGACCGAGCGCGAAAGATCCTGTTCTGCGGCGATGCCCTCAAGTTCGAGCTCGATCCGAAGGATTTCCGCCGGGCCGAGACGATCTCGGCGCACAAGGCTTTCGTGCGCGGGGTGCCGCTGACCACCAACGAATTGCGGCGCTATCGCGACGTCTTCGCCCAGCTCGACTTCACCCAGACCTGGACCCCGTTCGAGCCGGCCGCCAATTGCGGCCGGGCGGAGGTGCTGGCCCTCATCGACGGCATGCTGGCGACCCGCCCGCATGCCGCCCCGGTGAGGCTCGACAGCCTCCGGCGATAGGTCAGCCGCGCTTGCATCAGCCCCGCTTGGCGGTCTGGCCGAACATCACCTTCTTGGCGTCCACGCTCATGGTCTTGCCGTGGTCGGGGTTGACCTCGGGCGCGCGGGCATAGGCCGCCTTGGTGCCGGGACGCTCGGCGATGGCCGTGAACCAGCGCTTGAGGTTGGGGAAATCGTCGAGGTTCTGGCCCTGCTTCTCCCACGGCACGATCCACGGATAGGAGGCCATGTCGGCGATGGAGTAATCCGGCCCGGCGACGAACTCCCGGTCGGCGAGACGCCGGTCGAGGACGCCGTAGAGACGGTTCGTCTCCTTCACGTAGCGCTCGATGGCGTAGGGGATCTTCTCCGGCGCATATTGCGAGAAGTGGTGGTTCTGGCCGAGCATCGGGCCGAGCCCGCCCATCTGCCAGAACAGCCATTGCAGCACCTCGGCCCGACCCGGCAGGTCGGCCGCGATGAAGCGGCCGGTCTTCTCGGCGAGGTAGAGCAGGATCGCGCCCGATTCGAAGAGAGTGATCGGAGCGCCGCCCCCCGGCGGCTCGTGATCGACGATGGCCGGCATCCGGTTGTTGGGGGCGATGGCGAGGAAGTCCGGCTTGAACTGCTCGCCCTTGCCGATGTTCACCGGCGTGATCGTGTAGGGGAGCCCGGCCTCCTCCAGGAACATCGTCACCTTGTGGCCATTCGGCGTCGGCCAGTAATGCAGATCGATCATCGAAATTCCTTTCAGCGCGCCGCGATTGCCGGGCAGCGCCGAAGGTCGAGTTGGCGACCGCCGGCACCGAGGTCAAGCCGCGCCGCTCACTCGGATGCCGGGCTGCTCGAAGGCCGAGTCACTCAAATGCGAGGGATTGTTCGACCGATTGCTTCAGGGCTCTCGTGCTTGCATGATCATTCACAGGGGTACCCGAGCGGGAGACCGGCAGGATGAGCAGCGCGATCTCGATCAGCGGCGGCGGGATGGCGGCGGCCTCCCAGCGCTTCAGCAACGCGGCGGAACAGATCGCCTCGGTCGGCATAACCATGCCGAGCCCGACCCAGGTGGATCAGATCCTCCCCAGCCCGACCCAGGTCGACCTGTCGAGCTCGGCCATGCAGCTGATGGAGAGCCAGGCGAGCTTCGAGATCAACACGGCGGTGATGAAATCGACCCTCGACACCGAGAAGCGCGTCCTCGACATTCTCGTGTAGCGTCCCGCGCCATCCATCGACGGAGCCCCCTCCTGATGACGATCACGGTTTCGCTGAACGCGCTGGGACTGCTGAAAGCCCTCGACGTGGTAACGACCGCCCGCATGGAGGCCCTTCGCGACGGGCAAACCGGGCCGAAACTGGTCTCGGTCGATGTCGGCGCGCCCACAGCACCGACGGTGACCGCCCTTCCGGCAGGCCAGGACCGTGTGGTCGACGTGATGGTCTGATCATGTACCGATAGCCTGAAAATTAACCGGCGAGGGTGACAGTCGGCGTCAGGTTAGAGTTGGATCCATGACGTGACTACCAATCGTCGCCGCGCCTCGCGGAAAGGTGCATTCCGCATCGGGGCGCTCTCCTTCGCCGGCGAGCGGGCGGATATCGATTGCCTGGTCTGGGACCAGTCCGAGACCGGCGCACAGATCGAGGTCGAGACTCCGGAAGAGGTGCCGGACGAGTTCGTCCTGGTGATGACCGCCTACGCCAAGCCGCGCGCCTGCACGGTCGTCTGGAGACGGGACCGGAAGATCGGCGTCGCGTTCTCCGTGTGATCCGCATCGCCGCCCACAGGGGAGGGGCCGCCGATTTCGGCTCTCCTTCACCATCGTGGCGCTTATCGCTGCAGCGCGCTTGCTGTTTGCTCCCAAAAACCGTACCTCCGCTCTGCGCGCGAGCGTGTCGGGGTGTAGCGCAGCCTGGTAGCGCATCTGGTTTGGGACCAGAGGGTCGTAGGTTCGAATCCTATCGCCCCGACCAATCGCGTGCGTATCGGCCGTTCCCTCCTGCTGGAGCTATCGACCCCACGATGCCGAGTGCCCGAATCTATCAGCCCGCCAAGGATGCCTCGCAATCCGGCACGGCCCGCACCAAGGCATGGCTGCTGGAATTCGACCAGAGCTCACCGCGCGACACGGACCCCCTGATGGGCTGGACCGGATCGTCGGACATGTTGCAGCAGGTCAGGCTGTCGTTCGAGACGCAGGAAGAAGCCGTCGCCTACGCCACCCGCAACGGCATCACCTTCCGGGTCGAGCAGCCCCAGAAGCCCGCGATCCGCAAGGGCCTGTCCTATTCGGACAACTTCAAATTCAACCGCACGGCGCCCTGGACGCATTGAGGCCGTCAGCGCACCGATGATCGGCTCAGAGCTGAATCAAAATCGTGATCGCGCCGAAAATCAGGACCGACGCGACGGCGACGGCGAGCAAGATCAGTGCGGCGCGTGATTCGCGCATGTCATCTTCGGTCATTGAGCCCATGCTACAACATCGGGTGACATTCTGGGAGTGAGAACGGGACGGGCCGATGGTCAGTCGGTATCGGCATGAGACCTGCTTTTCAGAGCGGAATGGACGACCTCACTCTCATGCTATAGCGGACCTCCCTGTGGATGATGTCGTGATCGCGGCGCAGAGAAACTTAAAGGATCGTGCAGCCATGACATTGGGATTGATTGCACATACGACCCAAACGGCGATCGGATCGATTGTAGGCTTCGTAAGCGTCATTCGCCCCCATACTGGCTAATCTCCCCCGGGGACCAACGGGGGATGACAGTCCTTATCATTTATCAAGATGTCACATGCGCAAGCTGTTGGGCGACAGTCGATCGATTTACGCCGTGAGGTTATGACAGATGGATCACGATACTAAATTGATTGATACTTCGCTTATTATAGATCCGGTCGCATCGCCCGCCAATGAGAGCTATCGCCGGACAATGCGCAAGCTGAAAGGTTTCGCTTCTGCGGGGCGCTGGCTGAAACTCCTCCTGGCCGCCAAGAAGAGTGAGAGCCCAGTCGCTCATCCCTATTTTATCGATTATCAATTGCGCGCTGCTCTCGAGCTCGGCGATGAAGTAGAGATTAAACGTTGCTGTGCCGAGAGCCGACAGATCGACGATGCCGATCGCGTCATCAAACTCGCGTCTCTGATCACCAAGTGGAAGCGACCACTCGACGCTGCTGAAATGCTAAATGGGCTTCCTGCTGATTTTAAGTCGGACAAGGCCCGGCGGCTCGCGGTCCGCCTCAAGAAGATGCCGGAAGACCGCGTCACACGCCGCAATGTCCGTCGGCTGGTATCGAGATTCATACCGCCGCGCGCTGCACGAACGGAAACCATTACACATCGTTTCCCCACCGACTCGGAAATTTTCAGTGTGCCCCCCTCGCGTATCGAGGTCGTGCGACTTGAAGGGGTCGAACCGAAGATCGAGGAGCTCGTCAAGACGCTGTT
Organism: Methylobacterium bullatum; assembly: GCA_902712845.1. Classification (NCBI taxonomy): domain Bacteria; kingdom Pseudomonadati; phylum Pseudomonadota; class Alphaproteobacteria; order Hyphomicrobiales; family Methylobacteriaceae; genus Methylobacterium; species Methylobacterium bullatum. The sequence goes on along the minus strand of LR743504.1, from coordinate 4,636,381 downwards.
TACCAAGTTCGAAGTGCGGCTCGAACGAAAGAAATTTCCCGTTGTCACGGAATACAGAGACGTTTTCACCAACGAACTGGGAATGATCTGGTCGGCGGACGGAAGCGTCTTCCAGGCAACGACCGGTGCTGGACCAAGCGTGACCGACCCGACATCCGTGCCCCTCTTCGATACGGCCTTTAGCTGCGCCGGCCGGCACAAAGGCTATTTCGAGTGGATCGTGCGACGGCTGAGCGGCCTGGCCTGGCGCCTCGATCCCAGCACGCCCGACTGCCCGATCCTGCTGCGGAAGCAACATCTGAGCTTGGCCAAGGACGCGCTCGGAGCGCTCGGTATTGCCGAAGACAAGCTTGTCGCAATTGAGGGCCCGGTATTCTGTCGCCAGCTGTATGTGGGATACGGGGAGATCGGCGTACTTCCTCGCAGGGATGCCTTCCAGGGTACGTACGGCGCCCTTATCGCCGCGGCGGAACACCAGAACGATCGCGAGATGCCCCGCCGCTTCTATATCTCCCGTCGCGATTCGGCACGCCGCTCCATGGCCGGCGAACTGGAATTCGAGACGGCCCTCGCCGAACGTGGCATCACGCCGATGGTGCTCAGCGAGCTTGGCTTGCTCGACAAAATCAATCTCTTCCGCGACGCGGAACTGGTCATCGGCGCACATGGCGCCGGCTTGTCGCATCTCGTCTTCGCTAAGCCTGGCGTGAGGGTCATCGAGATCGCGCCCACCACTCTTGCCAAATCCAAGATGCTGGGCGTGCAGACGTGCTTCACGCGGTTGTCGGTCGTCTACGGGCATCATCATACGTTCATGCTTCAGCCCATGGACTCGGTAACGTCCGAGTGGTCGCCAAATATCGCGGATATCGATAGGGTGCTGGCCGCCGGCTGATATCGCTCAATAACCTTTCTGTTCAGACATATTTTGAGGAGTGACTATGAAGGCGATCATTCTTGCGGGCGGGCTCGGCACCCGTCTCAGTGAAGAAACATCGGTGAAGCCGAAGCCCATGGTGGAGATCGGTGGCCGGCCGATCCTGTGGCATGTCATGAAGATCTATGCCGCTCATGGCGTGAACGATTTCGTGATCTGCTGTGGCTATAAGGGCTACGTGATCAAGGAATACTTCGCCAACTATGCGCTCCACAATTCCGACATGACCATCGACCTATCGAGCGGCGAGATGGTGTTCCATCGCCGCTGGGCCGAGCCGTGGCGCGTGACCTTGGTCGATACCGGCGAGGAATCGATGACGGGCGGCCGGTTGCTGCGGACGGCGGACCATGTCCGCGACGAGAAGGAATTTTTCTTCACCTACGGCGACGGGTTGGGCGACGTGGACATCACCGCCAGCCTCGCCTTCCATCGCGAGCATGGCCGGCAGGCCACCCTCACCGCCGCTTATCCGCCGGGTCGGTTCGGTGCCCTGGGCATCCACGACAAGGTGGTCACGAATTTCGAGGAGAAGCCCAAGGGCGACGGATCGATGATCAACGGCGGCTTCTTCGTGCTGTCGCCCAAGGTCATCGAGCGCATTGCCGATGACCTCACCGTCTGGGAGCAGGAGCCGTTGCGCGGCCTCGCCAGCGACGGGGAACTGATGGCCTACGAACATCGCGGGTTCTGGCAGCCGATGGATACACTCCGCGACAAGCACATGCTCGAGGGCCTGTGGGCGTCCGGCAAGGCTCCTTGGAAGGTGTGGGCATGAGCGCCGTAACCAGCGCCGCATCCGAACGCGGTGGGGCCGCATGGTGGCGCGGCAAGCGTGTCTTCGTCACCGGCCACACCGGCTTCAAGGGCGCCTGGCTGTCCCTGTGGCTCACCCGCTGGGGAGCCGAGGTCACCGGCCTGTCCCTGGCGCCCCCGACGCAGCCAAGCCTGTTCGAGGAGGCGGAGATCGCCAGGCGCATGACATCGCATATCGGCGACATCCGTGACGCCGAACTCGTCAAGCGCCTGATCGCGGAAGCGCAACCTGAGATCGTGCTTCACTTGGCGGCCCAGCCCCTGGTGCGCTTGTCCTATCGTGAGCCGGCCGAAACCTACGCCACCAACGTCATGGGCACGATCCATGTGCTGGAGGCCGTCCGCGCCACGCCTTCGGTGAAGGCGGTCGTCTCGGTCACCAGCGACAAGTGCTACGAGAACCGCGAATGGCCCTGGGGCTATCGCGAGAACGACCCGATGGGCGGTCACGATCCCTACAGCAGCAGCAAGGGCGCGTGCGAGATCGTCATCGCATCGTGGCGCAAATCGTTCTTCTCGACGCCGGAATCGGCCCGGGTCGCCTCAGTGCGCGCAGGCAACGTCATCGGCGGCGGCGACTGGGCGGAGGATCGCCTGGTCCCCGATATCCTGCGGGCCTTCGAGGCGGACAAGCCCGCCGTGATCCGCAATCCGGGCGCGACCCGGCCGTGGCAGCACGTGCTCGAACCGATCGGTGCCTATCTCCGCATCGCCGAGCACCTGTACGAGGACGGCCATGAATGGGCCGAAGGCTGGAACTTCGCCTGTGACGGGGACGACATCCGCCCGGTCGGCTACATCGTCGACCGGATGGTGAAGCTGTATGGCGGCACGGCGCGATGGGAGCTGGACAAGGACGGGCATGTCCACGAGGCGCATGCCCTGTCGCTGGATTGCTCGAAGGCGCGCCAACGGCTCGGCTGGCGGCCCACATGGCGCCTCGACCGGACCCTGGAGCGGATCGTCGACTGGTCGCAGCGTCGGCTCGCGGGTGAACCCGTGGGTGCCTTGAGCGAGGCTGAGATCGACCTGTTCCTGGCCGATATGGCCGCGCGCCCGTAACGCGGTGCGGCTCCGATTGGACATGACGAGGAGGCCGGCACGGTGCGGGTAGCGATAACCGGAGCGTCCGGCTTCCTGGGCAGGAGAGTCACCGCCGCCCTCGTGGCGCGGGGTGACGACGTCGCCCTCCTGGCCCGTCCTTCCTCGGTGCTCGAATCGGGCGGGGCCTCGATCGTCCGCTTCTCCGGTGCGGACGAGGCGGCACGCCATGTGGGCGCGATCGCGCCCGACGTGCTGATCCACCTCGCCGCCGCTCAGGGACGGCGGGGCGAGAGCGCGGCGACGATGGTGGATGCCAACGTGACGTTGAGCATAGCGCTGCTCGAGGCGATGGGTGCCGGAACGCTGTTCATCAACACCGCGACGACCCTGCCGCCAACGGTGAACCTCTATGCGCTGACCAAACGCCACTTCGTCGATCTCGCCCGCCTTCTCGTCACGCAGGGTCGAACCGGTGCGCATGTGGCGAATGCGGAATTGCAGATGATCTACGGTCCGGGGGACGATCCGGACAAGTTCGTTCCAGGTCTCGCCCTGCAACTCGTCGAGAACCTGAAGCCGCTCGTGACCACGCCGGCAACGCAACGCCGCGATTTCGTTCATGTGGACGATGCCGTTTCGGCCATCCTCGCCCTGATCGATGCACGCGGGCAGCTTCCCTCATGGCAGGATGTGCCCCTGGGGTCCGGTGTCGCGGTGCCGCTCGGTGACTTCATCGAGCGCGCCATCCGGGCGAGCGGCTTCGATCGGCCGTGGCAGCGGTCGCTTCCTCCCCGCGCGGGAGAGCCGCCGGAAATGGTGGCCGATACCTCCGTCCTGCGAGATCTGGGCTGGACCGCTCGGATGGATCTCGACGACGGAATTGCCCAGTTGATCGCCGACGCGCGCCGCCGCTCGGGCGTCGGCGGCGCTTAAGCGAATCTCGCGACGGCGGCCTCCCATTCCGTTCTGATACCCTGAGCCACCCCGCGAGCCTGAAAAGGTCTCCCGGGGCAGACCCGTCCAGGCAGACGAAACCCTCTACAACCGCGCCAGAAGTTCGGCCTTCTTCGACGAAAACTCCGCCTCGGTGAGCACGCCCTTGCGATGGAGTTCGGACAGGCGCTCGAGGGTCGAGATGACGTCGCCCGAGGGGGCTCCGGTCTGGTGGAAGTCCGGATCCGGGGACGGACGCGGGCGGTCTTCACGCGGGCGGACTTCGGTGCGGATAGGGCCCGCGATCGGGTCGGGGTGGAACGGCTTCGGTTCGAGGGAGCGTTCCGGCGTGGGGGCCACGCTGACCCGCTGGAGCGATTCGAGGTCGACGTAACCGTTGCGGCCGCTGAAGCGGAGGCTCTGGGTATCGCCCTGCTGCTGCGAGACGCCGGAAATGTCGTAATGCCCGGTATCGTAGAGGACGAGCGTTCCCGCCGTTTCCACCGCGAGCAGCCGGCTATCCGGGAAATAGGCGTAGCGCATGCCGTTCTGCGAGCCGGAGGTTGCCGGTCGGCCGAGTTCGGCGGGCCACCAGGTCGCGGAAGCCGAGCCGTCGTCCCAGCCGCCGGGGGGCAGGGATTGGGCGAGATCCGAGCAGATCGCCGCCACGCGCGACTTGAGATTGGCGTCGAACATGTTGCCGATCATGGTCATGCCGCCGGACGACCATTGGCCGAACCCTCCGAGTTCGGGATGGTTGAACTGGGCCATGGTCCCATTGCCCGCTTCCAGCGCGCGCATGAGATGGCGCACGGCATCGACGCTGACGCCGTGCCGGTCGGCGACGGTCTGCAAAACGGAAGATCTGTCGGGCATGGGCTGGCTCCAGAACGGCAACGATGTCGAGCGCGGCAAAGCGACCCGACCATAGTACGGCATTGACGCGAATGTGCCTCTCGCACCGCAAAAAGTTTCCGCGCCGGCGGACCTTACGGTCAAGCATGAACGTTCACTCGGCAGAATTCATGCCGTCGGGCTCCGCCTCAGGCAGCGAGCCCCCCCTGGAGTGATCATGGTCGCCAAGAACCCCCCGATGCCGCAAGCCGCCACGCAGACCAAGGCGGTACGATCGCGCATCAAAGAGGGATCGCCCTATCCGCTGGGCGCCAACTGGGACGGCCTCGGCGTCAATTTCGCCCTGTTCTCGGCCCATGCCACCAAGGTCGAACTCTGCTTGTTCGACGATGCCGGAGAGCAGGAACTCGAGCGCATCGAGTTGCCAGAATACACCGACGAGATCTGGCACGGTTACCTGCCCGACGCGCGTCCCGGCACGATCTACGGCTACCGGGTCCATGGCCCCTACGAGCCCAAGGCCGGCCACCGCTTCAATCCCAACAAGCTGCTGATCGACCCCTACGCCAAGGGTCTCGTCGGCTCCATCACCTGGAACCCGGCCCTGTTCGGCTACCAGATGGAGACGGGCGACGACCTCACCTTCGACGAGCGCGATTCCGCGCCCTTCACCCGCCGCAGCCGCGTCATCGACCCGGCCTTCACCTGGGGACGGGACCGCAAGCCGCACGTGCCGTGGGAGAAGACGATCTTCTACGAGACCCATGTGAAGGGCTTCACCAAGCTGCATCCGGCGGTGCCGGAGAAGCTGCGCGGCACCTATGCCGGCCTCGGCAACCCGGCGGTGCTCGACTACATCAAGAGCCTCGGCGTCACCTCGGTAGAGCTCCTGCCGGTCCATGCCTTCGTGCAGGACGATTATCTCCAGGAAAAGAACCTGGTGAATTACTGGGGCTACAACACGATCTCGTTCTTCACCCCGGCGCGGCGCTACGCAGCGGTGCCGGATTTCGCCTTCTCCGAGTTCAAGGAGATGGTGGCGCGCATGCACGGTGCCGGCCTCGAGGTGATCCTCGACGTGGTCTACAACCACACCGCCGAGGGCAACGAGAAGGGCCCGACCCTGTCGTTCAAGGGCGTCGACAACGCTTCCTACTACCGCCTCATGCCCGGCGACGAGCGCTACTACATCAACGATACCGGCACCGGTAACACCTTCAACCTCTCGCACCCGCGCGTCCTGCAGCTGGTGACCGATTCCCTGCGCTACTGGGCGACGGAGATGCGGGTCGACGGCTTCCGCTTCGACCTCGCCACCATCCTCGGGCGCGAACCGCACGGTTTCGACGAGGGCGGCGGCTTCCTCGATACCTGCCGGCAGGACCCGGTGCTGAACTCGGTCAAGCTCATCGCTGAGCCGTGGGATTGCGGCCCCGGCGGCTATCAGGTCGGCGGCTTCCCGCCGGGCTGGGCGGAATGGAACGACCGGTTCCGCGACGATGTCCGCGGCTACTGGCGCGGCGATTCCGGATTGCTGCCGAGCCTCGCCTCACGCATCACCGGATCGGCCGACAAGTTCAACAAGCGCGGGCGCAAGCCCTGGGCCTCGGTGAACTTCCTCACCGCTCATGACGGGTTCACGCTGAACGACACGGTTTCGTACAACGAGAAGCACAACCTCGCGAATGGCGAGGATGGGCGGGACGGGCATTCCCACAACCTCTCGAACAATTACGGCGTCGAAGGCCCCACCGACGACGAGGCGATCAAGGCGGTGCGCACTCGCCAGATGCGCAACATGATGGCGACGCTGTTCCTCTCGCGGGGAACGCCGATGCTGCTCGCCGGCGACGAGTTCGCCCGCAGCCAGGGCGGCAACAACAACGCCTATTGCCAGGACAACGAGATCTCCTGGCTCGATTGGGAGGGAATCGACGATGCCGGTCGCGACCTCGCCGAGTTCACGCAGCGCCTCACCATCCTGCGCGAGGCCCTTCCGATCCTCACCCGCGGCCGCTTCCTCTCCGGCGCCTATGACGAGGACCTTGGCGTCAAGGACGTCACTTGGCTGCGGCCCGACGGCGAGGAAATGTCCACGGAGAACTGGACGGATGGCGGCGCGCATTCCATCGCCGTCCTGCTCGATGGCCGCGCCCAGGCTTCCGGCATCCACCGCCGGGGAGGCGATGCGACGCTGCTGATCCTCTACAACGCCTACAGCGACCTCGTTTCCTTCACCCTGCCGGGTTCCGTCGGCGGCGTCGGCTGGACGCGACTGCTCGACACCAACCTGCCCGACAGTCAGGAGGTCGGGACCTGGGCCATCGGGGACCGCTACGACGTCACCGGACGCTCGATGCTGATGTTCGTGCTCAAGCCCGAGGAGACCGAAGGTGACGAGGCGACCGAGATGGAGCGCTCCTACCAGCACGTGATGCAGGCGTTCGAACGCGCCAATATCGAGAGCGTGCGCTTCGCTCCCTCGGCGACCTGAAGCACGCTCCGCCGAAGTGGATGCCACTTCGGCGACAGTGAGCGCAGCGGAGCAAACGCCTGGAGATGCGTCCCGACCCAGCCGGTCGGGCGCGACTCCAGGCCGTTGCGATCGATGACGACGTGGGCGCCTGCGTCGTCATCGCGGGATTCGTCAAGGGAAACGAACGATGCGCCAGCCGTTGGGTATTTCCGACCCATATTCATTCCCTGGCACGACAATCGACAGATGATGACCGATAGCCCCGAGAAACCGCCTGCTGGTGATCCGCCGCGCGTGAGAACGGGGGCGGTGTCGGAGATCGCCGATCACACCAGCGACATCTTCTTCACGGCTGTCGAGGCGACCCGGATGCCGATGGTGGTCACCGACCCCCGGCAGGACGACAACCCGATCGTCTTCGTCAACAAGGCCTTTCTCGGCCTGACAGGCTATGAAGCCGAGGAGATCATCGGTCGCAATTGCCGCTTCCTCCAGGGACCGGACACCGACCGGGAAAGTGTGGACGCCCTGCGCGAGGCGATCCAGGCCCGGCGGGAATTCACCACCGAGATCATCAATTACCGCAAGGACGGATCGACGTTCTGGAACGCGCTGTTCGTCGCGCCGATCTACAATGCGGGCGGCGACCTCGTGTATTTCTTCGCCTCGCAGCTCGATGTCTCCCGCCGCCGCACCGTCGAGGAGGCGTTGGGGCAGGCCCAGAAGATGGAGGCGCTCGGCCAGCTGACCGGCGGCATCGCCCACGACTTCAACAACCTGCTCCAGGTCATCGTCGGCTACATCGATATTCTGAGCCACGGTCTAGACAGTCCGGATGCGGACCGTAACCGCCTTCGGCGCGCCACCGACAACATCCGGACCGCCGCCGAACGGGCGACTACCCTGACCCAGCAGCTTCTCGCCTTCGCGCGCAAGCAGCGTCTCGACGGCCGCGCGGTCAATCTCAACGCCCTCGTGAAGGGCATGGAGGATATGGCCGCGCGCAGCCTCGGTGACGCGATCACGCTGCGGCTCGACTTGGGCGAAGACCTTTGGAACTGCCGTGTCGACCCGGCTCAGGCGGAGGTCGCCCTCCTCAACATCCTCATCAATGCCCGCGATGCCATGCCGGAGGGCGGCACCGTGGTCGTCTCCACCGAGAACCGGGATATCGGCGCGCAGGATCTGGGCTCTCAGGATTTCGGCGGGTCGGATTCCCTGCGAGAGGGTCGCTACGTCACCGTGACCCTCACCGATACCGGGGCGGGAATCCCGCAACCGATCCTGGCGCGGGTGATGGAGCCGTTCTTCACGACGAAGGACGAGGGCAAGGGCACGGGGCTCGGCCTCTCGATGGTCTACGGCTTTGCCAGGCAATCCGGGGGCGCGGCGCAGATCGAGTCCGTCGTCGGCAAGGGAACGCGCGTCCGCCTGTCCTTTCCCGCCGCCGCCGGGGACGACCGGGAGCCCAACCGCGCCGTGCAGGGAACGGTCGATCGCCCGGGGACCGAGACCATCCTCATCGTCGACGACCGTGAGGACGTGGCCGAACTGGCGCGGACCATCCTGCGCGACAGCGGCTACACGCTGTTGATGGCCCAGAACGGCCGCGAGGCGCTGGAAATCCTGGATTCGAACGGATCGGTGGACCTGCTGTTCACCGACCTCATCATGCCGGGCGGGATGAACGGCATCATGCTCGCCCGCGAGGCCAAGCGGCGGCAACCCCGATTGAAGGTCCTGCTGACCACCGGTTACGCCGAGGCGAGTCTCGAGCGAACCGATGCCGGGGGTTCGGAGTTCGACCTTCTGAACAAGCCCTATCGCCGTAACGATCTGATCCGCCGCGTTCGCGCCATCCTGGACGGTCCGACCGACGACAGCTGATACCAAGTCTTACTGACCCTGACCCATAGGTCAGGGTCAGTAAGGTTCGGCGGACGACCGCCGCCGCGCAGTCGCGCGGGCAGCCTTCGATGAGTCAGACTCATCGAAGGCTGGTATGAGGCGGCGGCGAGGGGCCCGATACGGGAAACTCGCCATGCCACAGGGTGACAAGTCGAAATACACCGACAAGCAGATCCGCAAGGCCGAGCACATCGCGGAATCCTACGAGGAGCGCGGCGTGCCGGAGAAGGAAGCCGAGGCCCGGGCCTGGGCGACCGTCAACAAGGACGATGGCGGCGGCAAGCATCCGGGCGGATCGGGGCGGGGCAAGTCGAGCTCCCATCCGGCGGACCACAAGGGCGGGACCGCCGGTGGAAAGGCCTCGGCCTCCCGCACCGCCGAGCAGCGCTCCGCCTCCGCGAAGAAAGCCGCCGCGACCCGCAAGCGCAACGCCGAAGCGGCAAGGCCCTCATCCTGACGGGGCGATGACCGCGCATTCCCCTCTCCCGCTTAGCGGGGAGAGAGCCGCGACGACCCCGTCGTCGGCGCAGCGAGGCGGCAGCCGGGGGTGAGGGGGCACGTCCGAAGGAGGCTCGCCCGAAGGAGCCAAATCCGGAATCACCCCCTCACCCTCGCCCTGCCGGGCTTACGTCGCCTCCTGACAAGGGGAGGACGACGTCCTCTCCCCGCCCGGCGGGGAGAGGGGGAACCCACGCATCGTCCGGTATCAGGGCGTCCCCGTCAGCTAACGGGCCTGCCGGCGGCGCTAATCCCCTCTCCCCGCACGCGGGGAGAGGGCCGCGACGACCCCGTCGTCGGCGCGGCGAGGCGGCAGCCGGGGGTGAGGGGGCTTGGCCGAAGGAGCCCCACCCGGAATCACCCCCTCACCCTCGCCCTGCCGGGCTCACGTCGCCCCCCGACAAGGGGAGGACGACGTCCTCTCCCCGCCGGGCGGGGAGAGTGGGTAACCCGAGCCCCGCCCTTAGGCCATGGCGGTCTTCAGGTTCGCGTCGACCTTGTCGAGGAAGCCGGTGGTGGAGAGCCAGCGCTGATCGGGGCCCACCAGAAGGGCCAGATCCTTGGTCATAAAGCCGGCTTCCACCGTGTCGACGCAGACCTTCTCCAGCGTGTTGGCGAACTTGGCCAGATCGGCGTTGTCGTCGAGCTTGGCGCGGTGGGCGAGACCACGGCTCCAGGCGAAGATCGACGCGATGGAGTTGGTGGAGGTCTCCTTGCCCTTCTGATGCTCGCGGTAATGGCGCGTCACCGTGCCGTGCGCGGCCTCGGCCTCGACGGTCTGGCCGTCCGGCGTCATCAGCACCGAGGTCATCAGGCCGAGCGAGCCGAAGCCCTGCGCGGCGGTGTCCGACTGCACGTCGCCGTCGTAGTTCTTACAGGCCCAGACGTAGCCGCCGGACCACTTCAGACAGGAGGCCACCATGTCGTCGATGAGGCGGTGCTCGTAGGTGATGCCGAGCGCCTGGAACTTCGCCTTGAACTCGGCGTCGAACACTTCCTGGAACAGGTCCTTGAAGCGGCCGTCATAGGCCTTGAGGATGGTGTTCTTGGTCGAGAGGTAGACCGGGTACTTGCGGGCGAGGCCGTAATTCAGTGAGGCGCGGGCGAAGTCGCGGATCGACTCGTCGAGATTGTACATCGACATCGCGACGCCGGCGGCCGGGAACTTGAACACTTCCTTCTCGATGATCGTGCCGTCGTCGCCCTCGAACTTGATGGTCAGGCGGCCCTTGCCGGGCACCTTGAAGTCGGTGGCGCGATACTGGTCGCCGTAGGCGTGGCGGCCGATGACGAAGGGCTGGGTCCAGCCCGGCACGAGGCGCGGCACGTTCTTGCAGATGATCGGCTCGCGGAAGATCACGCCGCCGAGGATGTTGCGGATCGTGCCGTTGGGCGAACGCCACATCTCCTTCAGCTTGAACTCCTCCACCCGCTGCTCGTCGGGGGTGATGGTGGCGCATTTCACGCCGACGCCGTGGCGCTTGATCGCCTCGGCCGCATCGACGGTGACCTTGTCGTTCGTCTCGTCGCGGTGCTCGACGCCGAGGTCGTAATAGTCGAGGTCGAGGTCGAGATAGGGGTGGATGAGCTTGTTCTTGATCTCGCTCCAGATGATCCGGGTCATCTCGTCGCCGTCGAGTTCGACGACCGGGTTCGCCACCTTGATCTTCGACATGATCCTCAGAACCTTTCTCATCACGCGGCCGGGGCCGGCCGCGCTCCCGCTGCGGCGGTCATAGCGCGCTGCAACAGGACGCGAAAGCCGTGCCCCTTACAGATCGCGCGGGGCGTCGGCGGGCTCGAAATTCGCCGATCCCCCTGGACATCCGGCGATGGGGCGGGAATGTGCGGGCCATTCCGACATCGAGAAGGACATGTCCATGAGCGAACGCATCATCCTGCGGGCCGGCGAGGCCCTGGTCGCCGGCGGCCCGCCCAACACCGCCTCCGAGCCGGAGGTCATCATCGGAGAGCTCGACGGTCCCGTGGGCACGGCCTTGGCCACCCTCACCGGCGATCAGGTGGTGGGTCATTCCCGCGTCTTCGCGCTCCTGAACACCGACATCATGGTGCGGCCGGTGACGCTCTGCGTCTCCAAGGTCAGCGTCACGGAGAGCAAATACACCTCCATCCTGATGGGCACGGTGCAGTTCGCCATCGCCAACGGCGTCCTCGACGCGGTGCGCCTCGGCTACATCCCCAAGGAAAAGGCCAACGATCTCGGCATCATCTGCTCGGTCTGGCTCAGCCCCGGCGTGATCGAGGCCGAAACGGTGGACCACAAGGCCCTGTTCGAGATCCAGCGCAAAGGCATGACGGAAGCGATCCGCAAGGCCATGACCAACGAGCCCTCGATCGACTGGCTCCTGGAGAACCAGGACAAGATCATCCACAAATACTACCAGATGGGTCTCGACGGTAAGATCTGAGAACCTGTTTGAGTTGCATTTCCAAAGATTTACCTCATCCTGAGGTGCCGCGTAGCGGCCTCGAAGGAGGCTTCCAGAGATCGCATTGGCCTCTGGAAGTCTCCTTCGAGGCCCTTTGCTCTCGCAAAGGGCACCTCAGGATGAGGTCATCTGGTTGGATGATCGACTTCGGCGGGAAAATCCGCCGACGCTCGAAACGACCGCCCCCGCTTCCGCTGGCTCGGGCTTTCGCTCCGCGGCTCCACACATCGTCGTCGTGACGGGCTTTGCGTCCGGCCCGCTCCATGGCAGAGGGCGACGATGATCGCCCCCGTCGTCATCCTGGTCGAACCGCAGCTGGCCGAGAATATCGGCATGGTCGCCCGCGCCATGGCCAATTTCGGCCTCTCCGAACTCCGCCTCGTGGCCCCCAAGAACGGCTGGCCCAAGAAGGGCGTACGCGAGGCCGCCTCCGGGGCGACGCATGTCCTCGACGACGCCACCGTCTTCGCCACGGTGCCGGAGGCCATCGCCGATCTGAACTATCTGCTCGCCACCACGGCCCGCGAGCGCGGGCAGATGAAGCGCGCCTACGCCCCCGACGAGGCGATGGCGGACGTGGCCGCGCGGTCGGGACAGCGCGTGGGCGTGATGTTCGGCCGGGAGCGGATCGGGCTCACCAACGACGAGGTGTCGCTGGCCGACGCCATCGTCACCTTTCCCGTCTCCCCGGACTTTCCGTCGCTCAACCTCGCCCAGGCGGTGCTCCTCGTCGGCTACGAATGGCGCAAGGCCTCGGGCCAGGCCCGGCTCCCCTTCACCGGCGAGATGCAGTCCCCACCCGCCACGCGCGAGGCGATGGCCTCCCTCGTCGCCAGCCTGGAAGGCAGCCTCGAGACGGGCGGGTTCTATCCACCCGAGAAGCGGGACGTGATCGCCCGCAACATGCGCGACATGCTCCATCGCATGGCGATGACGGAGCAGGATGTCCGGACGTTTCGCGGGGCGTTGCGCGCCCTGACGAGAATCAAGGCGAAAGAGTGATAATTGTTATCGCTGTAGACGGTTCTTAACACCTGCGCGACGATTGCATGAGAGTGTCATGCACCATGTGGAAGCATCGTCTCAGTGCCATTGGCGGCGAATTCGTCTCGGTCGCGCGGGAAGCGGCGTTCCAGCAGGAGCGCCTGCCCGAGACCCTGCGCCATGCCCGGCTGGTCTTCCTCTGCGGCCTTTTCCTCAACACGCTCTTCCTCCTGAGTGACTGGCGTTTTGCGGGACAGACCCATTTCTGGGTCGCCGTACCGGCCCGTAGCGGCGTCATCCTGATCTCGCTCATCTGTTTGCTGGCGACCCGGAACGTCGCCAGCTTCGGCAGGCTGCAAGCCGTCATGGTGACATGGGAGATCATCGTCGCCGGCTGCGTCGCGGTCCTGTGCTCGTCGCGGTCCGACATCGCGCTCTTCGTCATGCTCCTGCTTCCCGCGATCTACATGATCGTCGTGCCGACGCGTTTCTTCTGGAGCGTGACGAGCAGCGCGCTCGCGTCGGTCGCGCTCACGGCGGGCTATCTTCTGCCCGCGCCCCTGTCATCCACGGCGTTCGGAGTCTGCCTCGCGGTACTGGTGTCCAACATCGCGATGCTGCTGTTCGTGGTGCGATCGAACCGCCTCAGGCGTCTGGAATGGATGGCGACCCAGGCCGAGCGCCGTGCCAACACGGAACTGGCGGAAAGCCGCCGCCTGTTCGAGACCATGTTCAAGGCGGTGCCGATCCCGATCGTGGTGTCCCGCCGGGACGACGGCCAGATCGTGGATGCCAACGACGCCGCCAACCGCTTCTACGGGCTCGACGACGGTGAAGACCTGACACAATACAAGACGCGCGATCTCCTCGGCGGGGATGCCCGCCGCCTGATCCAGGCGGAACTCGACAGGACCGGGACCGCCGACGAGATCGAGATCAGCACGGGAGCCCGGGGGCGGGTGCGACGGGACGCCATGCTGTCGGCGGTCACCGTCGAGATGGACGGGTCGACCCGCATCATCTCGAGCCTCGTCGACATGACGAGCCGCAAGGCGGTGGAAGAGCGGATCCGCCTCGCCGCCCAGCGCGACGTCCTCACCGGCCTGCCGAACCGCGCCCTTTTCCAGACCACCCTCGATGCGGCTCTCAGCCGGGCAGAGGCGTCGGGAGAGCGCGTCGGCCTCATCCTCATCGATCTCGATGCGTTCAAGGAAGTGAACGACACCCTCGGCCACGAAGCGGGCGACGCGGTGCTCAAGGAGGTCGCCCGGCGTCTCGGCAAAGCCATCGGCGAACACGATCTCGTCGCCCGTCTCGGTGGCGACGAGTTCGTCATCATCGCCCCCTGCGAGCAGGACCGTCACCAGCCGAGCCGGCGCATCCATGTCCTGTCACGGGCGATCCTCGATGTCCTGAAGCCGGCGATGGCGGTATCGGGGCGCGTGGTCTCGCTCCGCGCCAGTCTCGGCCTCGCCCTCTACCCGGAACACGCCGCCAATTCGACCGACCTCTTCACCAACGCGGACCTCGCCCTCTACGCGGCCAAGGCGGCCGGACGAAACCGCGCGACGCTCTTCGTTCCGGCGCTCCGGGCGGATATCGAACATCGCGTCTCCGTCGCCCGCGAGATGAGGTCGACGCTCGAAGTCGGCGGCCTGATCCCCTATTATCAACCCAAGATCAGCCTCGCCACGGGTCGGATCATCGGCTTCGAAGCCCTGGCGCGGTGGCAGCATCCCACCCGCGGCCTGCTCTCGCCGGCGAGTTTCTCGACGGTCTTCGACGATGCCGAGATCGGGATCGCGGTCGGCAATGTCCTCGCGCGCCAGATCTTCGCCGACATCGCGGGATGGATCGCGCAAGGGTACGATCCCGGCCGGGTATTCCTGAACCTGTCCTCGGCGCAGTTCGCCCAGGACAACCTCGCCGAATGCCTGATCGCCGATTTGTCCGCCGCGGGGCTCGCCCATGACAGGATCGGCGTGGAGGTGACGGAGACGGTGCTCCTCGGCGGCCATGGAGACCGCGTCTCGGCGATCCTCTCGGACTTGCACCGCGCCGGTGTCCGCGTCGCGCTGGACGATTTCGGAACCGGTTACGCCTCCCTCACGCACCTGAAGCAATTTCCGGTGGACGAGATCAAGGTCGACCGCAGCTTCGTGCGCGACCTCGAACGAGACCCCAACGACGCCGCCATCGTCACGGCGGTGGTGCAGCTCGGCCAGAATCTCGGCCTCGACGTCACCGCGGAGGGCGTCGAGACCGAGGCGCAGGCGGAATTCCTGCGCGAGCAAGGCTGCGCCTATGCGCAGGGCTACCTCTACAGCAAGCCCATGCCGCAGAGCCGGGTGCCGTGGTTCCTCAAGAAGCACGGCGGCAGGGCCGCCTCCCTGGGGGCGGCGGTCACGACCGAACTCAAATTTGCCTGATCATACCTGACCTCGATGAGTCTGACTCATCGAGGTCAGCCCGCGCGACGGCGCGGCGGCGGTCGTCCGCCAAACCTCACTGACCCCGACCTATGGGTCGGGGTCAGTGAGGTTTGGCATTAGGCGACGGCCTGATCCAGCGCCTGGGCGATATCGGCGATCAGATCCTCGACGTTTTCCAGGCCGATGGACAGGCGCACCGTCTCCGGCCCGACCAGGGCGGCCGCCTTGTCGGCCGCGGTCAGCTGGCGGTGCGTCGTGGTGGCCGGGTGGATCGCCAGGGATTTGATCTCGCCGATATTCACGAGGTGCGAAACGAGGTTGAGGCTCATGATGAACTTCACCGCCGCCGGCTCTCCGCCCTTCAGCGCGAAGGTGAAGATCGAGCCCGGCCCCTCCGGCACGTAGCGGGCGGCCAGTTCCTCGCCCGACTGGCCGGGCAGCGCCGGATAGCTCACCCATTCCACCGCCGGGTGGTCCTTGAGGAAGGCGGCGACCGCCTTGGCATTCTGGCAATGCCGCTTCATCCGCAGCGGCAGGGTCTCGATGCCGGTGAGCGTCAGGAAGGCGTTCATCGGCGACAGGCCGGGGCCGAGATCGCGCAGGCCGAAGAGTCGACACGCTACCGCGAAGCTGAAATCCGGGAAGCGATCCGAGACCACGAGGCCGTCATAATCGGCCCAGGGTTCGGTGATGAGGTTGTAGCGCCCCGCCGCCGCCGGCCAATCGAAGGTTCCGGCATCGCAGATGATGCCGCCGATGGTCTGGCCGGAGCCGCCGAGGAATTTCGAGGTCGAGTGGAACACGATGTCGGCCCCGTGCTCGATCGGCCGGATCAGGGCCGGGGAGGCGAGGGTATTGTCCACCACCAGGGGCAGGTTGTGGCGCTTGGCCACCTCGGCGATGCCGGCGATGTCCATCACCGTGGCGCAAGGGTTGACGATCGACTCGCAGACGATGGCCTTCGTCTGCGGCGTGATCGCGGCCTCGAAATCGGCGGGCGTCAGGCCCTTGGCGAAGAGCGGCTTGAGGTCGTAGCGGGCGTCGAGCCGGTTCATCAGCCCCAGCGAGCCGCCGAACAGGCGCGGTGAGGCCACATAGGCGTCCCCGCTCTTCATCAGCGTCATCAGCACGAGGAGCAGGGCGGACTGGCCCGACGAGACGGCCACCGCCGCCTTGGCGCCCTCCAGGGCGGCGACCCGGCGCTCCAGGGCGGCGACCGTGGGGTTCGAGCCGCGCGAATAGGAGAAGCCGGTGCGCCGCATGGCGAAGATGTCGGCGGCCTGCTCGGTGGATTCGAACACGAAGCCGTTGGTGAAGTAGATCGGCTGGACGCGCGCGCCCGTGGCGGGGTCGGGTGCCGCGCCGGCATGGACGGCCTGGGTGGCGAAGCGGAGCGGGCGGGTCTCGGTGGCCATGATGGGCGTCGCGATCTTCGAAAGAGGTGGCGGGGTCAGGCAGCGCGCCTGGCGAAGGCCCGCAATGTCCGGACCAGGGTGGTGGGCGCGTAGGGCTTCGGGATGAAACGCGCGCCCTCGGGCATGTCGTGCGGGCCTGGCGTGCCCATGCCGGACACGACGAGGACCGGAATGGTCGGCCAGCGATGGGCGACGAGGCGGGCCAGCGCGAACCCGTCCATCGAACCCTGCGGCATGTCCACGTCGGTCATCAGAAGGTCGATCTCCTCGTTCCGTTCGAGGATGGTGAGCGCCTTGTCGGCCTGCGGCGCTTCGAGGACGCGGAACCCCGCATCGACCAGGGTATCGGCCGCCTCCATCAGGAGGAGGCCGTCGTCTTCCACCAGGAGGATGACCGGGGGCTCGCCGGAAGTCTCGAAAGGATCATGCGTCATGCAATGCGAACGATCTCGATGGAGGAATGGTTCGCGGGGTAGTCCCGACGCCGCCGAGGGTCAACCCGGGGGCGCCGGGCCGGGATCGCGCACAGGCCTGCCAGCAAAATCAAGCGCTTAACGCCGCGTCGAGATCTTCGATCAGATCTGCCGGGTCCTCGATGCCGATGGAGAGGCGCACCACTTCCGGCCCCGCGCCGGCGGCGGATTTCTGCGCGTCGGTGAGCTGGCGGTGGGTGGTGGAGGCCGGGTGGATCACCAGCGAGCGGGTGTCGCCGATATTCGCCACATGGGAGAACAGCTGGAGATTGGCCACCAGCTTCACGCCGGCCTCGTAGCCGCCCTTGAGGCCGATGGTGAAGACCGAGCCGGAGCCGAGCGGCGTGTAGCGCCGGGCGAGCTGGTGGTACTTGTCGGTCTCCAGCCCGGGATAGCTCACCCATTCCACCGCCGGATGGGCGTCGAGATGGGTCGCGATCTCCAGCGTGTTGTCGCAATGGCGCTGCATCCTGAGCGGCAGGGTCTCGATGCCGTTGAGGATGAGGAAGGCGTTGAACGGCGAGAGCGCCGGGCCGAGATCGCGCAGGCCCAGCACCCGGATGGCGATGGCGAAACCGAAATTGCCGAAGGTCTCGGAGAGGACCATGCCGGAATATTCGGGCCGCGGCTGCGACAGCATCGGGTAGCGGTCGTCGCCGGCCCAGGGGAAGGTACCGCCATCGACCACGAGGCCGCCGATGGAATTGCCGTGGCCCCCTAAGAATTTGGTGGCCGAATGCACGACGATGTCGGCCCCGTGCTCGAAGGGACGGATCAGGTACGGCGTCGCCATGGTGTTATCGACGATGAGGGGGATCTTGTGGCGCTTGGCGATCACCGACAGGGCGGCGATGTCGGTGATGACCCCGCCCGGATTGGCGATGGACTCACAGAAGATCGCCTTGGTGCGCGGCGTGATCGCCCGCTCGAACGAATCCGGGTCGTCCGTGTCGGCCCAGACCACGTTCCAGCCGAAGCTCTTGTAGGAATGGTTGAACTGGTTGATCGAGCCGCCATAGAGCTTGTTGGCCGCCACGAACTCGTCGCCCGGCTGCATCAGCGCGTGCATGGTGAGGAACTCGGCCGCGTGGCCCGAGGCCACCGCCACGGCGGCGGTGCCGCCCTCCAGCGCCGCGATGCGCTCTTCCAGCACCGCGTTAGTGGGGTTGGTGATGCGCGAATAGATGTTGCCGAAGGCCTGCAGCCCGAACAGCGAGGCGGCGTGGTCCACGTCGTCGAACACGAAGGACGTGGTCTGGTAGATCGGCGTGGCCCGCGCGCCCGTGGTGGCATCGGGAGCGGCGCCGGCATGGATCGCCAGCGTGTTGAAGCCTGGGATACGGTCGGTCATCACTTACTCCGGGGGCCGGCGGGCACGCACTGGACATCGTTCTAGCGCCTGTGCCGGGCCAGACGGAAGAGGAACCACGCCCCCGTTCCGCTTAAACGAACAGAAGTTCTTTATGGCGGACGATGCGCATGGGTCAAGGGTGGGCGATGTCGCGAGGGGAGGACGATCGCCCCACCTCGTGACCATTCGCCCCTCAGACCTCACGGAACCCGCCCGGCGCCTCCCGCTTGCCCCAGTCCAGATGCGACGGAGGCGAATGGTGAGCAAGGACGACCACGACGAGACCTGGCGCGCGTTCAAGGAGGCGGTGAACATGACGCCCGCCGCCCTGGAAAAATTCCTCGACAGCGACGAGAGCCGCTCGGTCGGGCAGAAGAAGGACGGCGCGTCCGAATCCACCGGCCACGCCTCCGGCCGTCGCATCGTCGAGATCCTCAAGGCCAAGAAGGCCGATCTCACCGACGACGATTACGCCCATATGCGCAAGGTCACCGGCTACGTGAACCGCCACCTCAAACAGGGCGGACCGGAGGACAAGGACGCGGTAAAGGACTCGCCCTGGCGTCTCTCGCTGATGAACTGGGGCCACGACCCGCTGAAGACATAAAGGGTGAGTGCTGTCGCGAGGAGCGGGAGCCTCGTGCGAGCGTCCCTCCCCCCTCTGCGGGGGAGGGTGGTCGCGGAGCGACCGGGAGAGGGGGCAACGCTTCCGGATAGGGCGCTCCCCTCATCCGACCCGCTTCGCGGGCCACCTTCTCCCGCAGAGGGGAGAAGGAGAACCGCAGGCACGATCCTGCAAGAATTCGCATGGCACTCGCCCCCGCCTGCGGCTATAGCGCCGCATGCTCCAGCCCGCTCCGCCCCCTTCCGTGTCCGCCGCGAAGATCCTCATCGCCAGCTTCGTCGGCACGGCGATCGAGTTCTACGATTTCTACGTCTACGCCACGGCCGCCGCCCTGGTGATCGGGCCGATCTTCTTCTCGGCCGACGATCCCTCGGTGCAGACGCTGGCGGCCTTCGCCACCTTCTCCATCGCCTTCATCGCGCGGCCCATGGGCGCGGCGTTCTTCGGGCATTTCGGCGACAGGGTCGGGCGCAAGGCGACGCTGGTGGCCTCGCTGATGATCATGGGCCTCTCCACCGTGCTCATCGGCTGCCTGCCGACCTATGCCACCGCCGGGTGGTGGGCGCCCTTCGCCCTCTGCGTGCTGCGCTTCGGCCAGGGCATCGGTTTCGGCGGGGAATGGGGGGGTGCTGCCCTGTTGGCGGTGGAGAACGCCCCGCCGGGGCGACGCGCCCTCTACGGCATCTTCCCGCAGCTCGGCGCGCCGGTGGGCTTCATCACCGCCAATCTGGGCTTCCTCGGGCTGGCTCTCGCCCTGACCCCGGCCGATTTTCAGGCCTGGGGCTGGCGCATCCCGTTCCTCGCCTCCGCCGTGCTCGTGGGCGTCGGGCTCTATGTCCGGCTAAAGCTCACCGAGACCCCGGTCTTCAAGGCCGCCATGGAGAAGGCCCCGCCCGAGCGCGTGCCGCTGGCCACAATCTTCACCACATACATCAAGGCGACGCTGCTCGGCACCTTCGCCATGGTGGCCTGCTACGCGGTGTTCTACCTCTCCACCGTCTTCGCGCTCAGCTACGGCGTCTCGAAACTCGGCTTTACCCGCCCGACCTTCCTGCTGTTCGAATGCGTCGCCGTGCTGTTCATGGGCTTAGGCATCCCGCTCTCGGGCTGGGCCGCCGACCGCTACGGCCGCCGCCCCGTCCTCCTCACCGGCCTCGCCTTCACCGCCTCGCTCGGCCTGCTCCTCGGCCCGATGCTGGGAAGCGGGCAGGGCGGCCTGGTGCTCGGCTTCCTCTGCCTCGGCCTCTTCGCCATGGGCTGGCTGTTCGGCCCCATGGGCGCCCTCCTGCCCGAGCTCTTCCCCACCCGCGTCCGCTACACGGGCGCCTCGGTGACCTACAACCTCGCCGGCATTTTGGGAGCTTCCGCCGCGCCGTATCTGGCGCAGCGGCTGAGTGACTGGGGCGGGATCGGTTGGGTGGGGCTTTATTTGGCTGTGGCGGCTGGGGTTAGTTTTGTCGCTGTGGCGCTGATGGAGGAGACGAGCGATATAGGTACTTTGCAACTTTAATTTACAATGTAGAATGGGGCTTTCGCTAAACCGCGAAGAACAAAAATTCGATCAAATCACGACCAGGGAATCATACATCGTTTTTGCATAAACATATCATAGCTCGTTTCACTATTTCTTTGATAAATGACTCCAGGGTCCGACAAATGAATAAGCTAATTCGCTTCTTAGATCGAAACTCTGTTACGAAAAGCGCAAAATTACCTTTGATTCATACTACTGCAGCCCACAATATTGAAAATATAGTTGATACGCAAAATATCCAAGCTTCGCTTTGTGATGTTTATAAAACAGATCGTCTAAACTACTTTTTTGTTGGGAGGCCTGCTTACAAAGGGTACAGCGGAAGTGAGACAGCTCAATATTGGGAGCTGCCTTGCTGCTTTATATTTGATTTTGACGTTGTAGAAAATCCGAAACGTATTTATCCTTTTGATAGCGGAGCATTTGCAAACACAAAGTATCCGCATTATATAAATTGTCTAAAAAGGGAACAGTTTGAAATTTCCGGCCTCGACGGTGCGGTTTCTAAATTGATTGGAGCATTTTTCGGAAATACGCGTTCATACTTCAAGATGGAAAGCAAAGATAGAATAGACTTCGAACGGGAGTTTTCACTTACTGCGTTTGATGCAGAGATTAAAGCCCTTCATAGACTGAGTAAGCATGATAGCACAAAAGGGTTTGATGATCGCCGGTTCACAATCGAAATGCAGAAAGAAGGAGATCTAAATCTTACCGTCCATAGACCTCTGGCCGTTATCGCACCGGCAATTTATTTCGACGACCCCGTCTTTCGGAATCACGTACAAAATGTTTGGGGCGCACAGCCAATTGGCTACAAAACACATCAACTAAGTATAAATGCTTACTACGGTGAAATATATACCCATGTGGAATATTTCCTAGAACAAATGGGTGTGATATGACGTCTTATATGTTGTCCGGCTTTGCTGCGCTGACAAGGTCAAACCAGTCTTTCATTATACCATATTTTAGCGCAAGACTATCAAACTATAGTTACGCCCAGGAACTTAATAAAGATTTTAAAATTTCTAAATTTCTCAGATTCCGGCCCGAGATGTATCGGATAGTCGACTGTCAAGTACCGAAATACATCAGATCAACGGGCGACGATGGCATCCTTTCCTTTCAAACTCAGCATGACAACATTATAGCTGGAGATTACGAAGAAATATTACGAAAGCTAGGCAAATTAGATCTTTCAAATTTTTCTCCATTTTTCAGAATGGAGGCTTATTCCCTGCTCGGAGACGAAGAACTTTTGCATCGAAGTAATTGCGAAGCTGCAAATTTATTTAGCAAGGAATCTCACACTTCATTTTGGATAGAAGCTAGTCAAAATCTGGCGCGAACATCCCTGTCAAAGCGCTATAATCTGGCTACTCAAACATTAGAGGAGCCAGAACAACTTGATAGAATGATCAATCGGCTGTTAGAAAACCCCAGCGACGAGGACTGGTATCACGAATGGAAACGACAATGGTCAGACTCAAGAGGGAGTCTTCGCCTTGTAAAACTTGCACTATGGTGGATAAATAAATCAAGCACCTCTGAGCCGTATCTCCCATATATTTTAGAGGATATTTTGATTAGGTTCAAAGACGATAAGGAATCTAAAGAAACCGCTTTGCAATGGCTAGTAAAAGGAGAATACCATTCCCAACAGTGGCCAAAACTTTGGGAACTTTATAACTTAAACACAGAAGTTTCTGAACCGCTTTTCTCGCACGGTCTTTCTTTCCTGGATCATACGTTAAAACTAGGAAATTTGAAGGACAATGAGTATTACTGGACGTCTATTTGGGATAAGCTCTGGTCAGAGCAACGTCACGTTACTTATATGGTTGGACTGGCACAATCAGCTATAAAATATCTTGGAAAAAGTGATATATTCATAGTTAATGTTCTATCATCTGTCTTGGACGCAAATAGAATAAACACGTTAGCACTTGATACTTTAGATAGCTGGATGAAAACCAGTAGAAACTACTCTTTGGTATGGGAAAAAGTTTTTTTATATTTTCTAAATGATACTACGTATCGCAAGACGACGACTGAGTTTGCCTACAAAATACTAGAGACGAATCCCGAATCACCTATTTGGTTCTTTGTTCTTAAGTCATTATGGCGAGGAAGACCTTCCCATGAGCTCGTAAAGATTGCGAAAAATTGGACCAAAACTCAGTCGAAAAATTCGGCCAACTGGCAAGACGTAATGATTCTAATTTTGCAAAGTGGCTATGCCGACGATAATGATCGTCTATTAGCAAAAAAAGTTTCGCAATACAGCGACCATTATCAACAAGACAATCAATTCCAGAAACTTAGTGATTATATTAAATATAACTTAGAAGTTTAAAAATTTCCTATGCGTTTGTAAGTCAATAATTCTACTGTATAAATGGCCAACAAATTTAGGCACGCTTGCATAATAATAGCATATGTTAAGAGATGATGCTGTAGTATTCTAACTCCGCTCAATCGTCAGCCGCTGAACCCCCTTACCCCCCAAAACCGGCCGCTTCGAACTCAGAATCCGAGAATTCACCCCGGTCCAGCCGATCTCACCCGAGATCCGCCCGTACTCGATCTTGGGGCAGCGGTTCATCACCACGGTGACGCCCGCCGCCTCGGCGCGGGCGGCGGCGTCATTGTCGCGGACGCCGAGTTGCATCCAGACGATCTTCGGCAGCACCGGCAGGGCGAGGGCCTCGTCCACGAGGCCGCCGGCAGCGTCGGAGTTCCGAAAAATCTCGACCATGTCGACGGGGCCGGGGAGGTCGGCGAGGCGGGCGGCGACGGGCTTGCCCAGCAGCATCTGCCCGGCGAGGCCGGGATTGACCGGGATCACGTCGTAGCCGCGCGACAGCAGGTATTTCAGCACGATCCAGCTCGGCCGGGCCGGGTTCGCGGACGCGCCCACGAGGGCGATGGTCTTCGTCTCCGTGAGGAGCCGGCGGATCAGCGCATCGGGATAGCGGTCATGGCGCGAAGGATCATGGCGGGCGGCGACGGGGTCGGTCATCGTAGCTCTTGGGTGACGGGTTCAAAGACTTGTCCGCCATCGCGCCCCGTGCTGCAAGGCGAGCCATGACGACTGCCATGACCCTGCCTGAGACCATCGCCTTCCTGGAGCGGGACTTTCCGCAGATGAACCATGACGGGCGGTTCTTCCACCTGGAGGCGGTGGGGCCGCTCTCCGCGCGGATGCGCCTCGACCATCACGAGCGCTTCCTGCGCCCCGGCGGCACCATCTCCGGCCCGGCCATGATGGCGCTGGCCGATTACGCCCTCTACGCGGCGATCCTCGCCAGCATCGGCCCGGTGGGCCTCGCCGTGACGACGAACCTCTCCTTCAACTTCCTGCGGAAACCCGGCCCCACGGGGCTCGTCGCCGAGGCCACGCTCCTCAAGCTCGGCAAGCGCCTCGCGGTGGGGGAGGCGCGCCTCTTCGCCGCCGGCTCGGCCGACCTCGTCTGCCACGCCACGGGGACGTATTCGATCCCGCCGGAGCGGTGAGCCGTCACCTCACCCTCCCCCGCCTGCGGGGGAGGGTGGTCGCGGAGCGACCGGGAGAGGGGGCGACCTCTCCGGAGATGGCGCTCCCCTCTCCCGACCCACTCCGTGGGCCACCCTCTCCCGCAGAGGGGAGAGGGGGGAGCCGGTGCTGGATAGTCCAGACCCGGACAACCGCGCTTCCTCACGCTTCAGCCGATTTCGCTTATCTGACACCGCTTAGCATCCTCGATCCCGCCCGAGCGGTGAGCGGGCACGCCACCCTCCCCCCTCTGCGGGGGAGGGTGCCTGCGGAGCAGGCGGGAGAGGGGGCGACCTCTCCGGACAACGCGCTCCCCTCTCCCGACCCACTTCGTGGGCCACCCTCTCCCGCAGAGGGGAGAGGGGGAGCCGGTGCCGGATATCCCAGGCCCGGACAACCACGCTTCCTTCCACTTCAGCCGATCTCGCTGACCGATGGCGACGTGCCCAGTCTCGAACCCGCCGAAGCGCCCGGCCATTCCCACCCATCCACCTCATCCTGAGGCGCCGCAGCGAAGCGGAGGCCTCGAAGGAGGGGTCCAGATCGCGCAAGATGGCTGGAGGGCTCCTTCGAGGCCCGCTGGCGCGGGCGCCTCAGGATGAGGTCGCGGGTGGGAGGGGAACGGGAAGGATGCGGTATCCTGATACCTCACCCCCGAAACACTTCGTTTCCTTGAGGTTTTTGCCGATTCCCCTCGTCCGAAATGCCTTGACGACTCACCCGTGGCCCCGTATTGCAGCCTCCAACGCCGCTGCGTGTCTCACGTGGCGGCGCATCGTTTTGCAAGACATCATACGGAACGCCACGGGATGAAGACCTTTTCTCTGAAGCCCGCCGACGTCGACAAGAAGTGGATCATCGTCGATGCGGAGGGTCTGGTCGTCGGCCGGCTCGCCACCATCATCGCGATGCGCCTGCGTGGAAAGCACAAGGCTTCCTACACGCCCCACGTCGATTGCGGCGACAACGTCATCGTCATCAACGCCGAGAAGGTGAAGTTCACCGGCCGCAAGCGCGAGCAGAAGGTGTACTACCACCACACCGGCTACCCGGGCGGCATCAAGGAGCGGACCGCGAAGTTCATCCTCGACGGCCGGTTCCCCGAGCGCGTGGTCGAGAAGGCCGTGGAGCGCATGCTCCCCCGTGGACCGCTGTTCCGCCAGATCATGGGCAACCTCCGGGTCTACAAGGGCACCGAGCATCCCCACACCGCCCAGCAGCCGCAGGCGCTCGACGTCGGCAGCCTCAACCGCAAGAACGTGAGCGCTTGATCATGGCGACCCTCCAGTCCCTCTCCGACCTGAACCGCGCCAACGTCGAAGATCCCGAGAACGCGGCGCCCGTCCACGTTCAGAAGCTCGACGCCCAGGGCCGCGCCTATGCCACCGGCAAGCGCAAGGACGCGGTCGCCCGCGTCTGGATCAAGCCCGGCAACGGCACCGTGGTGGTCAACGGCCGCACGGTCGAGACCTACTTCGCCCGCCCCGTGCTGCGCATGATCCTGCGCCAGCCGCTCACCATCGCCAACCGCGTCGACCAGTACGACATCACGGTGACGGTGCATGGCGGCGGTCTCTCCGGCCAGGCCGGCGCCGTCCGTCACGGCCTGTCCAAGGCGCTCACCTACTACGAGCCGGAGCTGCGCGCTCCCCTGAAGCGCGAAGGCTTCCTGACCCGCGACAGCCGCGTGGTCGAGCGCAAGAAGTACGGCCGCAAGAAGGCCCGCCGCAGCTTCCAGTTCTCGAAGCGCTGAGCGTTTCGGTTCTCTCGAGTTTTGGAAAGGGCGGCCTCGTGCCGCCCTTTTCGTTTGTCGCGACACAGTCCGAAGGTCTCTCGATGCCCAACGTCTTCCGGCGCGTTCACGCCCCCGTCGTCAGCGCGGTCACGCTGTGCCTGTCGAAGGCCGGCGGCGAGGTGAAGGGCGAAGTGAAGCTCGCCGACGGACGCCAGTTCAGCACCACCGGCGTGCTTCCCATCGCCCAGGCCTTCGGCATCGCCGTGCATGTCGCCAACGAAGGCGGCATGGAAATCGTGGTCATCGATCCGCAGAGCGCCTGGAAGCCGAGCTGGGGAACGCTCGAGGGTTAGAGATCCGCGCGAAGACCCGTCGCGTACCGCTCGAAAGGGGGGTCCGATTCCGCTCGGAAGCCGTCGCCATTCCGGTGGAATCGCCCTAGTTTCGGGGCATGATTCAGTCGACGAAACCCTCCTTCGACCCCCGTCCCACCCGCGCCGACCCCGATGACGACCCCCATCTCTGGCTCGAAGAGGTAGAGGGCGAAGACGCCGTCGCCTGGGTCGAGGCGCGCAATGCCGAGACGCTGGCCCGCTTCACCGACCCTGTCATGGAGCGCGACCGCGAGGCGGTGAAGGCCATCCTCGACCGGCCTGACAAGATCCCCCTCGTGTCACGGCGCGGCCATCTCCTCTACAACGTCTGGCGCGATGCCGAGCATCCCCTCGGCCTGTGGCGGCGCACCGACGAGGCCTCCTACCGCGCCGGCACCCCCGCCTGGGAAACCCTCCTCGACATCGACGCCCTGGCGAAAACCGAAGGCGTAGACTGGGTTTGGGGCGGCGCGACGCTCATCCCCGGCACCCATGACCGCGCCCTGGTGAAACTGAGCCGGGGAGGGGGCGACGCCACCATCCTGCGCGAATTCGACCTGCCGACGCTCAGCTTCGTCGCCGACGGTTTCACCCTGCCCGAGGCGAAGGGCGGGGCGGATTGGCTCGACCGCGACACGCTGATTCTGTCGAGCGCGCTCGGCGAGGGCATGGCCACCCGCTCCGGCTATTCGCGCACGGTTCGGCTCTGGACGCGCGGCCGGGACCCGCTCGCGGCCACCATCCTGTTCGAGACTGC
Organism: Methylobacterium bullatum; assembly: GCA_902712845.1. Classification (NCBI taxonomy): domain Bacteria; kingdom Pseudomonadati; phylum Pseudomonadota; class Alphaproteobacteria; order Hyphomicrobiales; family Methylobacteriaceae; genus Methylobacterium; species Methylobacterium bullatum. The sequence goes on along the minus strand of LR743504.1, from coordinate 4,609,246 downwards.
GCCCGAGAATATGGGCCTGTGGGGCGGAGTCGACCACGATGCGCCCTCCGAGCGCGTGGTGTTCATGGAGCGCACCGGCTTCTTCGACGGCATCGTACATATCGGCGACCGAACTGGGCCGACCCACCGCATCGACGCCCCCACCGACGCCGAAATCTCTCTCCACGGCAATCACTTGGCCATCCGTACCCGTTCGGAATGGAGCGTCGGCGGGGTGGTCCACGAGCCGGATACGGTCCTCGCCATCGGCCTTCCGGCCTTCATCGAGGGGGATCGCGCCTTCACCGTGTTGTGGACGCCCTCCGAGCGCCGGGCGCTGCAGAACGTGTCCTGGGCCGGGCCGCGCCTCATCGTCGATGCCCTCGACGATCTGCGTCCGTCCTACAGCGTGTTCGAACCGGGGGAGGGCGGCTGGAACCGCCTGAGCCTTCCGGGCCTGCCGGAGATCGGCAGCGTCTCGGTCTGGCCCTCCGATTCCGAGCCGAGCGAGTCGGATGGTTCGCTGCTCGCCATGGTTCAGGATCCGCTGACGCCGCCGACGCTGCTGTCGATCCCCGGCGATCTCTCGGCTCCCACCATCCTGCGCACGACGCCATCTGCCTTCGATACGAAGGGCCTGACGGTCACCCGCCACGAAGCCGTTTCGGTGGATGGCGAGCGCATCCCCTACGTCCAGGTCGGCCCCGCTGGGGCGAGCGGTGACGCGCCGGTGCATCTGTCAGCCTATGGCGGCTTCCAGATCTCGCTGCTCCCCACCTACCAGGCGGTGCTCGGCAAGCTCTGGCTGGAGAAGGGCGGCATCGGCGTCGTCGCCAACATCCGTGGCGGCGGCGAATTCGGCACGCGCTGGCACCAGGCCGGGCGGCGCGAGGGCAAGGCGCTGGCGCATGACGATTTCGCGGCGGTGGCGGCGGACCTCGTGGCGCGCGGCGTCACGAAACCCCAGCGCATCGCCGCGCAGGGCGGCTCGAACGGCGGCCTGCTCATCGCCAACATGCTGACCCGTTACCCCGAGCGCTTCGGCGCCCTGTTCTGCACGATCCCCCTCATCGACATGCGGCGCTATTCGAAGCTCCTGGCGGGCGCGAGCTGGGTCGCCGAATACGGCGACCCCGATGTGGAGGCGGATTGGAGCTTCCTCGGCGCCATCTCGGCCTACCACACGGCGGAGGCGGGCAAGCCCTATCCGCCGATCCTCATCGCCACCACACGACGGGACGACCGCGTCCACCCGGGGCATGCCCGCAAGATGGCGGAGAAGCTGCGCCATCTCGGCTACGACCCGGCCTTCTTCGAACCGGCGGCCGGCGGCCACGGCTACGGCAAGGACAATTCCGAGACGGCCGCTTTCCTCGCCCTCGGCATGGGATTCCTCCGGCAGTCGATCGGCTGGGTGCCGGAGGAGGGCTGAACGCTCAGGCGTCGCGCCGACGCATCCCGTCGCGGATCACGTAAGCCCCGCCAGCCGCGGCCATGATCGCGAGCGCGTACCACGTCAGGGCGTAGACGAGGTGGTTGTCGCTGAAGGCGACCACAGTGAGCCCGCCCACGGGATACCCGCCGGGATTGGGCTCCGCATCGGCATCGATGAAGTAGGGTGCGGTCTGACCGAGGCCACGCGAAGCGGCGATGGCCGCCACATCGCGCGAGAACCAGCGATCGGCAGCAGGGTCGTTGTGGCGGAGGAAACCGCCACCGGGCTCGGACATTCGCAGCAGGCCGGTGACGCGGGTCTCACCCGTCCGCCGACCTCTCTCCCGGGTCACGGGCTCGCGCATCTGCGCCGGAACGAAGCCGCGATTGACGAGGATGGTGGAACCGTCGGTCCCCACCAGCGGCGTCATCACCCAGAATCCGCCGCCGAGTTCCGTGACCGCCTGGACCAGGGTCTCCCGGTCATCCGCGAAGGTCCCGGTGGCGACGACGCGCTTGTAGGCGTCGGCCCCTACATCGAGCGCGGGCCAGTCCGTCCGACTCGGCGCAGGAACTGCATCCGCATGGACCCGCGCATCGACGCGAGCGATTAGGTCATGTTTCCACGCGCGGCGCTGCAGCTGCCATGTTCCGAGTGCCGCGAAAGCCACCACGGCCAAGAGCGTCAGGACGCCGCTCACGACAAGCATCGGGGTTGCGCGTCGAATGGATCTCTCCGTACTCATCGAAGCGGGTCGGCACAAAAGCCATGGCCCCGCCTTGGATTTCGCATCCGGGACGGGGCCATGGGCTTCCGATGTCGCATCGTCCGTCCAGTGAACAGGATAGCGTTCCGGGGTGATGCGCTAATGGTGCTGATGGAGGCTGGTCGGTGTCATCGGCATCATGTTGGTGTTGAGGTGATACATTACCCAGACCGAGCCGGTCAGCGTGATGACCACGAGCGTCAGGGTGAAGATCAGCGCCAGGATCGTCCAGCCGCCCTCGGACTTGGTGTTCATGTGCAGGAAGTAGACCATGTGAACCACGATCTGCACCACACCGAAGCCCATGATGACGAGGCCGGTGAGACGGGGGTTTCCGAGCACGTCACCCATCACCAGCCAGAACGGAATGGCGGTGAGGATGACGGAGAGCACAAAGCCAGTGACGTACCCCTTGAAGGAGCCGTGACCGCTCTGGTCGCCATGGCCCTTCACGTCCTCTTCATGGTCAGCGGCATGGGCGGACTGGCTGGCGGCGCTCATTGCAGCACTCCCATGAGATAGACGAAGGTGAAGACGCCGATCCAGATGACGTCCAGGAAGTGCCAAAACATCGACAGGCATTGCAGGCGACGCTGGTTCTCGGGAATCAGCCCCTTCTGCTCGGTCTGAACCATCAGGACGATCAGCCAGACCAAGCCAAGCGTCACGTGAAGGCCGTGGGTGCCCACCAGGGTGAAGAACGACGACAGGAAGGCGCTGCGCTGCGGGCCGGCGCCCTCATGGATGAGGTGCGCGAACTCGTAGAGTTCGAGCCCGATGAAGGCGAGGCCGAATAGGCCGGTCACGCCTAGCCAAAGCTGCATCCTCCGTTGTTCGCCCTTGGCCATCTCCAGCATGGCAAAGCCATAGGTGATGGAGGAGAACAGCAGCATCGAGGTGTTCAGCGCCACTAGCGGCAGGTCGAACAGGTCCTTCGGGGAGGGGCCTGCCGCATAGTTGCGACCGAGAACCGCGTATGTGGCGAACAGGGCCGCGAAGATGAGGCAATCGCTCATCAGGTAGATCCAGAAGCCGAGCATGGTGCCGCCTTCGGGATGGTGATCCTTCTCCATGAAGAAGGAGGGTGCCTCGCCGTCCTTGGCAAGGGTGGGGGAGTGCGACGCCATGGTTCTTAGACCCGACCTTCGAGCATCCGCGTCCGTTCAGTCTCGGTACCGATGACGGCGTCGGCCGAGATGTAGAAGTCGCGGTTGTAGTTGAACGTGTGACCGATGGCGACGACGGCCATGGCGATGAAGGTCAGCGCCGCGAGCCACCAGATGTACCAGATCATGCCGAACGAGAAGCCGATGCTGAGGATACCCAGGATCATGCCCGTGCCGGTGTTCTTCGGCATGTGAATCGGACGGAAGCCCTTGAGTGGTCGCGCATAGCCGCGGCGCTTCATGTCCGACCATGCATCATTGTCGTGGATCACCGGGGTGAAGGCGAAGTTGTAGTCCGGCGGCGGGGAGGAGGTCGACCATTCGAGGGTCCGGCCGCCCCACGGATCGCCGGTGTGGTCACGCAATGCTTCGCGCCGCATGAAGCTCACCACGAGCTGGATGATGAACGAGAGGATGCCGAGGGCGATCAGACCGGCGCCGAAGGCAGCGATGATGAACCAGATCTGCAGTGACGGGTCGTCGAAATGCTGCACGCGGCGGGTCACGCCCATCAGGCCGAGGACGTAGAGCGGCATGAAGGCGAAGTAGAAGCCCGAGAGCCAGAACCAGAACGACATCTTCCCCCAGAACGGGTCTAGGCGGAAGCCGAACGCCTTGGGGAACCAGTAGGTGATGCCGGCCAGCATGCCGAACAGCACGCCGCCGATGATGACGTTGTGGAAGTGGGCGATGAGGAACAGGCTGTTGTGCAGCACGAAGTCGGCCGGGGGCACGGCGAGCAGAACGCCGGTCATGCCGCCAATGGTGAAGGTCACCATGAAGCCGATGGCCCAAAGCATCGGCTCCTCGAAGCGGATGCGGCCCTTGTACATGGTGAAGAGCCAGTTGAAGAGCTTCGCCCCCGTCGGGATCGAGATGATCATCGTCGTGATGCCGAAGAACGAGTTCACGGAGGCACCCGAGCCCATCGTGAAGAAGTGGTGCAACCAGACGAGGTAGGACAGGATCGTGATGACCACGGTCGCGTAGACCATGGATGCATAGCCGAAGAGCCGCTTACCGGAGAAGGTCGAGACGATCTCCGAGAAGACGCCGAAGGCCGGCAGGATCAGGATATAGACCTCCGGATGACCCCAGATCCAGATGAGGTTCACGTACATCATCGGATTGCCGCCGAGGTCGTTCGAGAAGAAGTGCGTACCCACGTAGCGGTCGAGGGAGAGCAGCGCGAGAACGGCCGTGAGGATCGGGAAGGCGGCGACGATAAGGATGTTCGTACAGAGGGCGGTCCAGGTGAAGATCGGCATCTTCATCATGGTCATGCCGGGGGCACGCATCTTCACGATGGTGGCAATGAGATTGATACCCGAGAGCAGGGTGCCGATACCGGCGATCTGTAGACCCCAGATATAATAGTCGACGCCCACGCCCGGGCTGCCGGCAGGGCCGGAGAGCGGGGGATAGGCGAGCCATCCCGTGCGGGCGAACTCGCCGACGAACAGCGAGGCCATGATCGTCGCGGCACCACTGACGGTCATCCAGAAGCTAAAATTGTTGAGGAACGGGAACGACACGTCGCGCGCGCCGATCTGCAGCGGCACGACGAAGTTCATCAGGCCGGTGACCAGGGGCATCGCCACGAAGAAGATCATGATCACGCCATGGGCGGTGAAGATCTGGTCGTAATGGTGCGGCGGCAGATAGCCTTCGTTGGCACCAAAGGCGATGGCCTGCTGCGAGCGCATGAGGAGCGCATCGGAGAAGCCGCGCAGCAGCATCACCAGTGCGAGCACCACATACATGATGCCGATCTTCTTATGGTCGACGGAGGTGAACCAGTCGCGCCAAAGCGGACCCCACCAGCGCATGTAGGTGATGAGGCCCAGCAGACCGACGCCACCGATGGCGACGCCGATGAAGGTCACGAGCAGGATCGGCTCGTGATACGGGATGGCTTCGAGAGTCAGCCGCCCGAAGACGAGCTTCTGAAGATCGAGATTGGCAAACATGGGATCGCTTCGTTCCCGGTTGTCGGCGAGGGGACGTACCGATCAATTCGGTACCCGTCTCTCATGGGTTGAATTTAGTGGTGCCGTCGCCGTAACGCGCCTGTCCCGAAGGCCGCGCGTCATCGCGTCGGCCTAGCGGTTCAGTTGCGCCGGGGCAGGGTCGCTTTGCTTCGTATCCGGCCCGGAATGGTCGTGGTGGTGGTCGTGTCCCTTAGCGGGGTCGACCTCTTGGGTGCGTGGCTTCTTCTCGGAGGCGGGGAACGTCGCACCCTGCGCCTCCTCGCCGCGAACGGCATGACGGTTGTCGTAGCGGAGCCGCTCTTGGTTGGCGTGGCTCTCCTTGCCGGCGCCGCCCTTGGAATCGATGCTCATCATCTCGCCCATGCACATCTTGCCCTCGATGACACACATGTTGAGAATGGCGTTGTAGAGGCCCGGCGCGACGGAAGAGTAGTAGCTCACCGGCTCACGCTCGCTCGGCTTTTCCAGCGCGATGTATGCATCGCGGGTGAGCTCCTTGCCCTCGGCTTTCGCCTTGGCCACCCACTGGTCGAACCCCTCCTGGGTCACGCCGTAGAACTTGAAGTTCATTCGCGAGAAGCCCTCGCCGCTGTAATTGGCCGAGAAGCCCTCATAGACGCCCGCCTTGTTGATGACGGCGTGCAGCTTCGTCTCCATGCCGGCCATGGCGTAGATCTGACCCGCCAGCGCCGGGATGAAGAACGAGTTCATCATCGAGGCCGAGGTGATCTTGAAGTTGATTGGCACATCCACCGGTGCCGCCAGTTCATTCACCGTGGCGATGCCGAGATCGGGGTAGAAGAACAGCCATTTCCAGTCGAGGGCCACGACCTCCACGGTCAACGGCTTCACGTCCGGCGAGAGGGGCCGTGCGGCGTCGATGCGGCTCAGGGGCCGGTAGGGATCGAGCGTATGCGTGCTGATCCACGTGAGCGCGCCGAGGGCGATGATGATCACGAGCGGGGCGGACCAGATCAGCACCTCGAGCTGCGTCGAGTGGTGCCAATCCGGATCGTACTCGGCTTCGGTGTTCGACTGGCGATAGCGCCAGGCGAAGAAGAGCGTGAATGCGATCACGGGTAAGATGATCAGCAGCATCAGCCCCGTCGAGGCAACGATCAGGTCACGCTGGCGCGTGGCAATGTCGCCCGCGGGTTGCATGACGACCATGTTGCAGCCCGACAGAAGGGCCACGAGAGGCAGGATAGCGAGAGCGCGCAAGGATCTGGATGACATCCGACCGGCTGCAGTGAGACGTCCGCGGACGGAACGTCGGGAGGAAACATCTGGTTTACGAGAAGCGGCGGTTCGGACCGGACCGCTTACCGCGACACCGGTTCGATACGGGCTTCTCCTGCGCAGTGCAAAGGCGCCCTGGCAAGGGCCTGCGGCTTCAATCAGCCGGGCGTTTAGAGCATAGCTGATTTCTCTCACGAGAGGCAGTAAGAAGGGGAGCATCGACCGCGGACAATATGCCATAGCGATCCGCGAAACGTGCCGTTGCATCGCTTTGCCGCAGTGCAACAAGCCTTCATAATCGGAACACAGGGGCGCGCCAAGTGCGGCGTGTCCTCCCACCCTTCAAGCAGCGAATGGCCGTCCATGAGCCAAGATTACGCGTTGCAGACCCCGCCGCATCTGAGCTCAGGTGCCCGGGCCGGCGCTACCGAACCAGAAGTCGCCCCCGGCGACATTGCCGTCGGCGTCCTCATCGGCCGGACGTCGGAGTTCTTCGACTTCTTCGTCTTCGGCATCGCCTCGGTATTGATCTTCCCGAAGGTCTTCTTCCCGTTCCTGCCGCCGCTGGACGGGACGCTCTACGCGTTTGCCCTCTTTGCCCTCGCCTTCGTCGCCCGGCCCATCGGTTCGGTGATCTTCATGGAGATCGACCGGCGGCACGGGCGGGGTGTGAAACTGACCATCGCCCTGTTCCTGCTCGGCGGCTCAACGGTGTCGATCGCATTTCTCCCGACCTATCACAGCATCGGGATGACCTCGATATGGCTGCTCGCCGCCTTCCGAATCGGTCAGGGGCTGGCCCTCGGGGGAGCCTGGGACGGCCTCGCTTCACTCCTGTCGATCAAGGCACCCAGCGATCGTAAGGGCTGGTACGCGATGATCCCGCAGCTCGGAGCGCCGATCGGCTTCGGGCTCGCCAGTGCCCTGTTCTCGTTCTTCCTTGCCAATCTGACCATGGACGACTTCCTGGATTGGGGCTGGCGGTATCCGTTCTACGTCGCCTTTGCGGTGAACGTGGTCGCCCTCTTCGCCCGGCTTCGCCTCGTCGCGACGGAAGAGTTCACTCAGCTGCTCGAGACCCGCGAACTCGCCCCGACCCCGGTTTGGGAGATGATTCGTGCACAGGGCCGGACCGTCCTCATCGGTGCTTTCGTGCCGCTGGCGAGTTTCGCGCTGTTCCACCTCGTCAGCATCTTCCCAATCAGCTGGATCACCTTGTTTACGAAACGCTCGGCTGGCGAGTTCCTGCTGGTGCAGTTCGTTGGCTCCATCGTCTTTGCTGGCGCGATCGTGATCTCGGGAATCGTGGCGGATCAGGTGGGCCGGCGCAGGCTGGTGGGAATCGCCGCCAGCCTCATCGGCCTGTTCAGCCTCGCAAGCATCCTTGCGCCGCTCCTGTTCGGGGATAGCGAGACCGGCCAGACGATCTACGTCCTCGTCGGTTTCGGTCTGCTCGGCCTCTCCTACGGCCAGACCTCCGGCTCCGTGACCGAATATCTCGGAACGCGCTACCGCTATACCGGCGCTGCGCTCACCTCGGACCTCGCCTGGCTGATCGGAGCCGGCTTCGCGCCGCTCGTGGCGCTCAGCCTGTCGAGCCGCTTCGGCTTGGCCTGGGTTGGCGTGTACCTCCTGTCCGGCGCAGTCGCGACCCTGTGCGCGCTCGCCATCAACCGGAAGGTCGCTGCTTACTGACGCCGGGGTAAGAGTCTCTACGAAGAAAGGCCCGCATGCCATGCATGCGGGCCTTTCTCGTTCCGGCTCGTCTCTCAACGTATGGCGGCGCAGGCGACAGCGGATGGGCCGACTGCGAGATCTCCCTGACGCGGATTGTTGAGGGCAAAAGCGCCTGCATCTTCACGCGGGAAGAAGCTTGGACCAAGCTCACGCTCGAAGAAGCCATTGCCGACCTGGTAGAAGCAGCGGTCCTTCACGGCAGTCACAGCAAAGCTTCGCTGAAGGACAGGTTGTTCGAGGGGTACGCCACCACGCGGCACTCCGCCACAATAGCCCGAGATATCAACAGGGGCCGGCCCGTCGAGCCTGATCGACCGGGTGGTGCCGGGGCGAACCGTCATAGTAGGTCCACCACTCTGGCCCACCACCAAGGTCATTGTGGACCGATTGGTGACCTGTCGCAGGCAAGACGCTTCGGCCGTGCTCAGGCCAATCACCAGAACTGTGAAAGATGCGAGACCTGCGAAAACGAGGGTCGGGCGGATAGGCATGGCGTAGCCTTTCGAGTTTCAGAATTGCGGGAAGCGCCGCGACGCGGATGTGCCAGTCAGGTTAGCGATTGATCCCGCCCGGGCCGCCCGAGGTTCCGCCGGTGCCGGGCAGGCCGCCGGTTCCGGGCGGACCGCCGACGCCGGTGCCGACGCCCGCGCCGGACGACGTGCCCGTTGCCAGGCCCGCGCCACCGACGGGAGCCTTGCTGGCAGGAGATTTTTCAGCAGATCCGGTGGCTGGAATTGCCCCGCTCGACGGTGCCTGGCTGCGTCCACCCTCCGGTGCCATAGCCTCACCGCGGCTCGACGGAACGGTACCGATGCCGGCCGGTGCTTCGATGATCTGCGCGACGACGGCTCCCGTCGGCGAGAGGGCAAGGCATAGGCTGAGAACGAAGAGTCTGGCGATCATCGAAGCGAAATCCTGAACAGCGGGTAATGTCTGGGGCAAAACTCCCCGCGGTTCAGTTCCGTTCAAATCCGATAGGCGAGAAGATCTCGAACGACAACATATCCATGCGGTCACGCGGCATGGAGCGCCTTTTCGAGTTCCTCCTTCGACATGGTGGACCGGCCGCGAATGTTCGCGGACTTGGCCTTGCTCATTAGCTCCGCCTTCGTCGGGCCTCCGGATGCTGCCCCTTGCTTGGCCCCGGTTTTTCTGGCGGCCGCGGATTTCTCGGCCACGTCCTTCGGTTGGCTTGAGAACTGCTTGCCGTCCTTAGTGTCCGCGCGCTTCTTTCTCGTGGAGCGGTCATACTCGTCCTTCGACAAGGATGAGCGGGCCTTCTTTGGAAGATAACGCTCCCCGGTCTCACCGCTGGGCTTGCCGGATTTCGTATCCCATTCCTCGTTCGACCATTGCGTCAGGCTGTTTTCGTCGGATTTCTTGCCCTTGTAGCCGCCTCCGGCCTCTTTATACGCCTTCGTTGCCGCCTGGGCCTTGCGTGCAGACCATTGCCCGGGCCTGCCTCCCTTGTCGGAAGCAGTCACCTCCGACTTGATCCTGTCCCATAGTTTGGGGTCGGTCTTTTCTGCGCTGGCCGCCATCATTCGAGCCTATGCTTGCTTTCTCGCAATCAACCTGCACCGAGGGGGCCAGTTCCCGGTGGACGGCGTGTCATCAATCCGTGAGAAAGCAACGCGATACAGGCGACACAGCCGGAAACGTCGTAAAACCGCGATGTTGACCTGAGAGGGCGCAACCTCCACCTCGCGAGCGCGCAGGGCTGCTCCCATCCCAGGCGAGACGAACGGGACTTTTGGAATGAGTGAGAGCGGAGTGGCGAAGCCCACAGTGTTCATCGATGGGGAGGCCGGCACCACCGGCCTGGGCATTCGCGAACGCCTGGAGCGCGAGGGCCGTGTTTCCCTGAAGAGCATCCCGCACGAGAGCCGCAAGGACATTGCGGTCAAACGCGCCCTTCTGGCGGATGTGGATCTCGTCGTCCTCTGCCTGCCCGACGATGCGGCGAAGGAAACGGTGGCCTTGGCCGATGGCCTGCCCAATGGCGGACCCCGCATCCTGGATGCGAGCACCGCCCATCGCGTCAGCCCTGGCTGGGCTTACGGTTTTGCCGAATTGAATGCCGGTCAGGCGCAATTGATCCGCGAGGCGCGGCGCGTTGCGAATCCCGGCTGCTATCCGACAGGTGCCATCGCTCTCGTGCGGCCACTGGTCGATGTCGGATTGCTGCCGCCCGATACGCCCATCAGCGTCAACGCGGTCAGCGGCTATAGCGGCGGCGGCAAGAGCATGATCGAGGCTTATGAGGCGGGAGAGGCACCGGCTTTTCAGCTCTATGGTCTCGGCTTCGCTCACAAGCACCTGCCGGAACTGCAGGTCTATGGCGGCCTGACCCGCCGGCCGATCTTCATCCCGTCCGTGGGAAACTTTCGCCAGGGCATGCTGGTGAGTATCCCGCTTCACCTCGATACCCTGCCGGGGCATCCGGATGCTGCTGCGCTGCAAGCGGCCCTCACCGCGCATTATTCCGGAAGCACGATGGTGACCGTGGTTCACACCAATCCGGACGACAAGCCGCACGCCGAAGCTCTGAACGACACCGATCACCTCGAATTACGGGTCTATGGTACGCCTGACCATGCTCAGGCGTTGCTCGTGGCCCGGCTCGACAATCTCGGCAAAGGCGCATCGGGCGCCGCCGTACAGAATATCGGGCTCATGCTCGGTCTGGACTGAGATCGCGACGCGGATTGGGGTAGAGGTCGAATCACCTCTTGTCCTCGGTGCCGGACATGCCCCGATCCGCCCGATCGTTACGTTCCTGCTCCTCGCGATGATTACCTCACGCGACGACGGCACGTGGCGGTGGCAGGGGCCAGGATCATAGCCGCCGCCGGCGCCTTCAGTACCACCATCGAGGGTCTCCCGGGGATCACAGCCCTTAGTATGCGACCGGTCGGGCACCGGAGAGGCACGATTCGGTTATCCAGAAGCGACACAGCAACGTCTTCCGCCCATCGCGAAAGACGTCTCTCGCCTCGCGCCTGAATTGCATCGGTGCCAGTCTATTCAGGCACCGCCCATAGCCTGTCGATCGCGTTCCAGCGAGACTGCCTGCCGTCACCTCTAATCACGACCCGGCTTTCTGATGCCGAGAGACCAGTGACGAGCGAACTATTTTGCAAAATTGGGAATCGAAGTTAGCAAGGCCGATCGATTTTATTGTTCGAACTTACGGTTTAAATGCGTGGCCGGGGAACTGTTCATCATCGAGCAAGTTAAGGGTCGATGATCGATGATTCTGTGAGGAAGACGGCTCATTCACTTGTGGCGAGAGGAGCGGGATCCAAAGCCGATCCTCGGATGGTTTCCACTTGGCGCGCTCGGCCCTGCGACAGAATGATCACTTCTCCGGAGATGGAGACGATTTCTGGCTGCAGAGATAAAAGTAGACCTAACGCACCATCTGACGATTCAGCTCAGAACATGAAGGGAGAGCGTACATCCCGCTTTATGTGAGTATACATTTGCTCAGACTACGTGCAATCTGATGGCCTCGTCCATGGTGATCGCGATTCGAGGGCTGCCAAGCGTTATGTGGTCGCCTCGTTCGTAGACCAGCAAGTGTTGGAAGGGGAGCATTCTGACGGACACTTCAACGGAAGCACTACCGAAGGGGCAGCGACCATTGCGGTTGGCATCGGACGATGTCCGCGCACGGGCCTTTATGAAACATGCGCGCAATTGGGATCGATTGCCATGAACGCTCGGCTCGACCGCCCGGGCCTCCGAAGCCGAAAAATCTGCAATGATCGGTTGAGACTGTTTTTACCGATACCCCGCGCCGGTGGCAAAGTTCTTCATGCGGTCATTCGCTGGTCCCTATGTTGAGCGAGCTTCCGTGACGCTCTAATGCGGCAGAACAATCGGTAAATTCTGTTCGCTTCACCCTCCAAACGTATGCGCAACCACCGACGTGGGGCTCGCAGACGGCGAACACGCGAAACATCTGAACGATTGATCCTTAAGCCAGTGGATTTCTTTCAATAACATCTTGCTACGCGTGCGGACAGAGCTTAAGCCAATGTACATTATCAACATAGCGAACCGATGGCGCGAATATCATGAGTGAATCCGACACCGACTCAGCCCGTCTCATTACCTTGGCAGCGGACATCGTCTCCGCGTATGTCAGCAACAATCACGTCCAGAGCGCCGAACTGCCTAAGCTCCTCAGCGATGTGCACGAGGCCATCCGCTCGGTGAGCACGAGCAGCGCACCTGCTGCTGAGACCGGCCCGCCGAAGGCGACGCCACAGGAAATCCGCCGCTCCGTGACGCCGGATTATTTGGTCAGCTTCGAGGACGGCAAGCAGTACAAGACGCTTCGGCGGCACCTCACCTTGCGCGGGCTAACCCCTGAACAGTACCGGGCCAAATGGGGCCTGCAGCCGGACTACCCGATGACGTCGGCAGCCTATTCCGAACAGCGTTCCGAATTGGCTCGCGCCCTTGGTCTCGGTCAGCAACGCCGCAAAACCGTATCCCCCGTGTCCAAGGCAGCGCCCGAGGAAGTCATAAGTGAGCCGGAGGAGGAAGCCATCGCCGCCCCCCCTGAGAAGAAGCGCCGGGGCCCCCGCAAGAAGCAGGCGGCCTGACGCCTGTCCGACGTCACCTGTTTGGGCGACGTCGGATGGATCTGATCGGTGACAAGAAAGCCCATTCCCAGCGTGATGTCGGGAGTGGGCTTTATGGTGACTGGATAGCTTGGCTGATTGTCCTGAGAGCTGACGATCGGTCAACGACAGATGCATGGCAGGTTCATTATTGATTGACGTCCCCCATCGCTTTGGTCCGGCTTGAGTGCGAGTTTTCCGGTTTTGTGAGATCCTAACGGGAGGAGCTGATCCTCTCCAAGTTTCACGGACACCTCTGATACGCTCATTACGGGCGGGGAAGGGGTTTGATGGCCAAGACGAGACGGGAGTTCACCCTCGAGTTCAAACGCGAGGCAGTGCCGCTGCTAGTGAGCAGCGGCCGACCATAGATGCCGATCGCAGCCAAACTCGGGATCCAACCCTCCATGCTGAGGCAGTGGCGCTCGGCGCTGATGGAAGGCTCCCCACCACCGCGGGCAGCAGGGTTACCGGGAGCCGCGCCTGCGAGCCCAGTGGCTTCCCCCTCCGACCAAGCGGCCGAGATCGCTCGTCTGCGGCGTGAACTCGACCGGACGCGCATGGAGCGCGACGTCCTAAAAAAGCGATCGGCATCTTTGCGAAGATGGCCAAGTGACGTTCGCTTTCATCGAGCAGCATGCGGGCGACCCAAGCCGGTGCGCCTCATGTGCCGCGTGCTCGAAGTCTCCCCAAGTGGCTATTACGGCTGGCGATCACGCCCCGAGAGTGCCCGGTCGGCGTCCAACCGTCAGCTCCTGGCCGACGTCCAGCGTATCCATGCCGGGCATCACAGGCGCTATGGCTCGCCTCGCGTGCATGCCGCGCTGTGGGCAGAGGGCCGAACGGCCAGTCGCGGGCGGGTGGAGCGCCTGATGCGCCGCCATGGCATCCGGGCTTTGTCAGGACGCCGATACCGGCCCTGCACGACAGACAGCCGTCACGACCTGCCGATTGCACCGAACCTCCTGAAGCAGCAGTTCTCGGCCGCGCGGCCCAATACCGTTTGGTTGGCCGAACCGAAGGGCCGCGTAGCGATATCACCGACCTGCCCACCGGCGAGCGCTGGCTCTACCTGGCCGCCGTCCTCGATCTCGCCACTCGCAAGATCGTCGGCTGGTCCATGCGCGAGCACATGCGGACCGAACTGACGTCAGCGGCTCTGATGATGGCCACCCAACGGCAAAGACCGGGGGCTGGCCTCATCTGCCACTCGGATCGCGGCAGCCAATACGCAGCCGAGGCCTATCGCAAGCAGCTCGCCGACATGACGGCAACGCCCTCCATAAGCCGAACCGGCTGTTGTTACGACAATGCCCCAATGGAAAGCCCTCATCCTGAGCCTGTCGAAGGACTTCCACACCCTCACGGTCGAACTCGTCCACCAACGACGATGGGCGACCCGGGACGAGGCTCGACGCGACTTGTTCGCCTACATTGAGAGCGACATCAATCGACAGCGCATCAATTCGGCTCTGGCTACATCACCCCCGAGCAGGCCGAGCGGAACGCGAGCTACCCCCCCCGTCCGTGAAATCGGGGGAGGATCAGCTGTTGAGGCCTAACCGCCGAGATTGGCACTGCGCCCGCCGGTTTTGGACGTCCGATATTTAATAGCCGTCTCATCGGTCAAAGGCAGGCGTCCTGTGCAATCTCGAGTCTGCCAGCGGAAATCGCGGACAGAAACGCATGATAGTCCGCTTCGTTTTGATCCCCGTAAGCGTGTGCCCAATCCGCGAACGCTTCGCGCAGATCCGCGCGTCCGTCGTGACCACAATAACCGGCAATGGCCGCAGCATCACCGGTGCGGGCATGCGCCCGAGCGAGGAGAGCGCCGTAGGCGTGGGAGAAGTACAGCAAGGGCTGCCCTGCCATCCTGGCGATGGGGATCTCCCCCTTCATGTTCTTCATCTGGCGGACATAAAATGGCCGGTCGTCGATCGACGTCCAACCGAGCAGGGGGTCTCCCACCGCCTGCAGGAGCTTCTGCCCGTAGATGACGCGCTCGCCCTCGTGGCTCGCATAGGGTTCGGGCATGCCGGTCAGATAGGGCGCATGGGCCGGGCGAACGGCCTCCTTGACCTGAAGAAAGAGCGCATCCTGATCGGAGTTCCCGCAGAGCAGGGCGACGTAGGCGCGGGTTCCGACACTCCCGACACCGACCACCCGATGGGCGACATCGACCACGTGATAACGGTTGAGCATGAAGCGGCGCTCGCGCGGCAACGTCTCGGCATAGCGTTCGAGGCCCGAGGTCACGTTCTGGCGCGTTTCCTCGTCGACGCGCATGAGGATCGGCGGCTCCTCGCTGAAGCGCCAGCTGCCATCCGTGCGCCGCTCGCCGACCCGGTCGAGCAGGCTCTTGTTGTTCTTGCGGCGCGCCTTCTCGACGGCCTTGCGCACTACCGTCTGGGATTGTGCATCGATCTCGATGCCGGAAAACTCGAGCTGATCGGCCCGCGCCGCCCGTTGCCACACGTCGAGGGAACCACGGGGCGCCAGATCGTCCATGGTGTGCTGATACCCGGCAACGGCCGCGAGCACGGCCGCCCGCCGCTCCACGGCCCGTACGCCATCGTCGCGCGCCGCCACCTCAATGCTGGCGCAGAGCCGTTTTAGGTCCCATTCCCAGGGCCCGATCGTCACCTCGTCGAAATCGTTGAGATCGAACACCACTTCGCCCTGCGGTGTCCCGAACAATCCGAAATTCGAAATGTGGGCGTCGCCGTTCATGACGACGTCGATCGTCCCGTGGGGGCCTTGCGCCAGGTCCCAGGCCATTACATGCGCGGCGCCGCGCAGGAAGGCGAACGGGGAGCTCGCCATGCGGGCGACCCTGAGCGGGATCAGATGCGCCTGCCTGCCATCGTGAGCGCCCTCGATCAGCGAGACCGGATCGGGTCGGTCTGAGCCGATGTCGAGAGAGGCATGGACGGCGTGAGGCACTTTCCCCCGCAAGGTCTTGCCGGCGGTCCGGCGCTTCTCCCAGGGCTCTACTCCGGTGCGGAGATCGATGTGGGGGAAGTCCGCCAGCGGTTCCAGGACAGCGTCCGGCGCAGTCTCGACGGCATCGTTCGGCTCGGCGTGTATGACGTCGGAGACATCCGTCGATCGATCCAAGTCGCGATCCTTCTCAAAGCAATGGGTTAGAACGGGGGTGGATCGCGGGCAACACGATGCCGGCAGCTTTTGCATTCATTCGGCATCTCACGAAACACATCATCGCGAACAGCCTCGGAGAGATTCGCGAGGGGAAGACATCAGCGATGGGAAAGACCGACGCGGGCGGACCGCCCGTCAATCCACCTCGCTCACGGGTCGGTTCGCCCGTGCGGCGGCGCATGCTTTCCCGCCTGTGGATGACATGATGTCGGACAGAAGAGATCTAGCGTTGGTGGCTCAGCGAAGAGTTCCCGGCCCCTGTCAAAACCAACGGCCACGAAGGCCAGGTCCAAAGTGCGCGTACATCCGGCGTCACCCTGTCCCGTCATCGTGGCCGTTTCCGATGAAGCGACGAAGCCGCGATCGGTATGTCCCCTAGACGGGGGCAATATGGTTAATAATCAATGATCGCCGTTCAGGATCGGCGGTTACTCCGCGGCCTCGGCTTTTGCGTCGTCCTCGTCGAGGATGCTTTCCAGATCGCCGGTGAGCGCGTCGAGTTGCTCGGCGCTCGCCACGATCTTGAACTTGGTCCCGTCCTCGGCTTCCACCGCGATCTCGACGTGGTCGCCAACCTTCGCCGCGAGAGCCTGTTTCAGGGTGTAGGTCGTGGCCTTGTCATTCGCTGCCATGAGGGTCTCCTTGTTCGGCAGCGGCCAACGCATCAATGCGCGGAAAAGGCCCGGCGCCCGCCGCGCTTCGGGGGTATTTCACGTGCGACTTAGTGGCCCGCTTCCCCAGCCACCGGATATAGCCGGTGTTCCAGACGCTACAGAAGGCATCTCGACCCGAATGTTCAAATACATAACGTCCGATCATTGAGCAAGTCCCAAGATGGGACCCTCGCGCCCGGTTCCTGCGTTTCATTCTCTGAAGGACAGCGAACCCGGAGACCAATGGCGTGGCGTAGGAAACCGCCTATCAGCCCCTGAGACCAGACCTCGATGAGCCTGACTCATCGAGGTTTACCCCCGCGACTGAGCGGCGGCGGTCGTCCGCCGGTCCTCACTGACCCTGACCCATGAGTTAGGGTCAGCGAGATTTGGTATGAATACCCTGAAACAGATTGCCGAGGGCCTCTGTATCGTGGACGCGGCCTCCATCCATCCGGGGGGATACCGTTGCCAATCCGCATGACAGTTCTACGGTTGGCGGGCGGCGAACTGCTCCTGCACTCGCCCATCCCGTACAATCCGGGCTTTCGGCGCGGCTTGGAGGAGCTCAGCCGCATCGGTCATCTCATGACCCCGAGCGCCGGCCGTCGGATGTTCCTCCGGGATTGGCAGGCGGCCTGTCCGAACGCGATCACCTGGGCGGTCCCGGGACTCGAGGATTGCGGCCAGGTTCGCCGCTCCGGTGTCCGGATCGACGCCGAGCTTGGAACAGGTCGCCCCGCCTCTGGGCCGACGAGATCGACCAGGTGCTGGTCGCCGGCCCCGTGTTCAAGGAGGTCTGCCTCTTTCACCGGCCAAGCGGGACACTTCTCCTCACCGACCTCATCGTCGACCTGCGGGCGGATGATCTGTCCATCGTGGCGCAATCCCTCAAAACGCCAAGCGTGTGCCTTGATCGCCCAACAAGCAGCATCCCAACAACGTTCCGCAACCAGACAGGGGGGCCTCACCGACTCCTCGCCCTATCCCACGGGCTTACACCCTGTCGGCCACCGTCAATCGTAAGGCTCGAAATCGGGGCCAGGGTACCGAAACCCGACCGGTCGAGGGCCATAAAGGCGATGGTCGTAGAGACGCTCCCGGTCCACGATGACCTCCCGAACCACCGGACGCGGCCGATAGACGGCCGGCCTTTCCTCGATCACCTCGCGGACGACGCGGCGCGGCGCATAGACCGCCGGTCGCTCGATGATCTCCTCACGCACGAACCGTTGCGGGCGAACGACATGGCGCTCGACAACCGTGCGCCGGGTGACCACAGTCGCGGGCTCATCGTAGCCGCCATAGCCGTATTCGCCGGCCTGTGCAGTCACCGAGCCGACGCTGAAGCAAGCTCCCAGGGTCAGTGCAGAGAGTGCGCCCAAGGCGAACAGTCTCATCGTCTTCTCCTTCAGTCACGATACACGCCGTACGAAGACAGCTTGCCCTGAAAACTCCCGGACCTTCGTTTTGGATGTGTCGGAACGGGAAAAATCTTGGACGAGCCCCTGCTTCCAGTTGGGGGAATATCCTGGACCGGAGTTCGGAACCGCCGCCGGGTCCGATGACCGCGACACCAATCGTGAAGCGCCCTGCGGCAGGTTAGCCGAGGCAGGAACGGGGGGCTCCGCCGCCGGTTCGAGTACCGGAGAATGGCTCTCCGGAGCACGCGTTTCCTTGAAGGTCACCACAGCCGGGCTGCGCTTCCTGATTGCCGAGAGCGAGCCGCCCGAAGCGCGGGACGAACGCCGGGACAGCGTCGGGCGGTCATCCGGAGAAACCTATCTCGATCTCCTCACTCGGCTCGCGCCCGGCGCGACTTGCCAACGGATTATGCCGGCCGACGCGGACAGTGCCTTGCCACTGGGTGAAACGCCGGGCGGCTACGATGCCGTCTTCTTCAGCGGCTCGCCGCTCGCGCTGTATGAAGGGACGCCCGAGGTTCGGCGCGCGGTCGCCTTCATGCGGGCCACCTTCGCATCGGGCACCCCCGCCTTCGGCTCCTGCGCCGGCCTGCAACTTGCCACCGTCGCAGCGGGTGGAACCGTGCGCCGCAACCGTCTCGGCCCGGAGGCAGGCTTCGCCCGCCGCATCACCGCGACGGAGGCCGGCCGTGCCCATCCCATGCTCGCCGGCCGACCCGCCGCCTATGACGCTCCGAGCATTCACACCGACGAGGTCGAGACCCTGCCGGCGGGTGCGGCCCTCCTGGCAAGTAACCGGAGCACCACGGTCCAAGCCGCCGAAATCCGCCATGCCGGGGGCGTCTTCTGGGGCGTGCAGTACCACCCCGAAATCGGCCTCGACGAAGTTGCCGGCGCCCTTCGCCGCCAGGCCGACGATCTCGTGGAGAGCGGACTCGTCCGATCCCCCGCCGAAATCGAGGAGCAGGCCGCGCTGGTCGAGCGCCTTCATCACGAGCCTGAGCGGCGCGACCTCGCTTGGCGGCTGGGACTGGACGACCAGGTGACCGACGCCGAACGGCGGCGGACGGAGATCCAAAACTTCATCGAAGCCTTGCTGAGGCACGGCCGGTCGCTGACGCCCTAATACACCGCGCCGGGGCGCGATCCGCCGTAGTTTTTCAGCGACTCATCCCCGGCCTCAGTCAGTGGGACCCGGCGGACGGGAGCCGCCGCGCGGTCGCGCGGACAGCCTCCATCAAGGCAAGTTCATCGAGGCCTTGCGTCACACCACGACAAGGTCGCGATAGCTAAGATCGACCTCGTCATTCAGGTTGGCGTACCGGATAGCCTGTCCCGCACCGCCGCCATACGCTTCATAGATCAGCTTTCCGGTGTCGTGATCGTAGAGGATGCGATCGTCGTCATCGAGATCATGGACGGTGGGACATTCGATCCGCTAGGGCGTGGGAGGCAGCCTTTCTCCCGCCGGTCGTTCTTTGCCGGCTCGGCCGCTGGATCGAGCGCGTTGGGGCTCGCCGACTGCGCAACACCCGACGGCCTGATCCTCGCCGAGGCCGCCAAGATCTACGGTCCGACGCCGGACGAGAAGAACCCGATCCCGGCGGCGGATATCAGCACAGTCGACCCGAAATAATATCGCCGAACGGTCCTTTACGACACCAAGGAAGCTCCCGGCACGATCGTCGTCGATCCTGGCAGATTCTGCGTCTATCGCGTCGAGGGCGACGGCTCCGCCACCCGTTACAGCGCCAATGTCGGCCGCGACGACCGATGTCGCTTCGCCGTCCGGGGCGATGACGAGGCGGTCCCTGAGCACACCCGCGCAGGTGGAGTGGCCGCCCTCGGCCATGATGGGGCGGTGCGGGCGAGGCGAGAATCTCGGCGAGGCGCTGCACCACCTGCGCCCATGGTTTCGGCCATCTGAACGCTGGACCGTTGCGGCGCCGCATTGTAGGCGTCCGCGGTGGCAGCAGGATTGCTGCGCCGGACGAGGTTGGCCTCTTGAACGAGCATGGAGGGGCGGCGCCGCTGACGGTCTATCTCGATGTGGACGGCGTCCTGACGACGGTCAGCTATCAGCGGCGGGCCGGCAAGGACAGGCTGGACCCGGCGCAGGTCGCCCTCGTCGCCGGTCTCGTGAGAGAGTTCGACGCCAGGGTGGTCGTGTCGTCGACGTGGCGCGTGGACGATTGCCGTCCAACCCTGATCGAAGCCGGCCTTCCCGAGACCTGCTTTCACCCTGACTGGCGCACCGCTATCGTGCCGACGAGCCGGGATGCCGAGACAGGCGGCATGCTTCCCGCCGAACGAGCCGGGCGCGGCGACGAGATCACCGAGCACGCGACCCGGAACCGCATCACGGATTACCTCGTCCTCGACGACGTCGAGGTTGGCCCCGCCCACGCGGGTCGGCACGTCCGGCCGGCGGCGGAACTCGGCCTGAGCAGAGCGGACGGGGTCCTAGCCCGGAGGCTGCTTGCCGGGATGGATGACGCCCGCCGGACGTTGGGTCGGAATGGGTCACGTCCCGCGACCACCGATTTACACTCCTGTAGGGATTGAACTTTCCGAAAGCTCGGGTCATTCCATGACAGTGGAGTGACACGCGCGTCACGCTGCCCCCGACATCGACTTGGTCACCTCGACCTTCGCCGGACCTGCCTCTCCGGCCGATCCTCGGCACCGCACCTTTGCGGTGGCTGGGAGCGCGTTGCGTCGGGTCGTCGAGCGGCAGGAAGGAGTGGCTGGGATGTTCGGGTTCAGAACACGGGAAAAGACGTCCGGTCCCTCGCTCGCCACCCTTGGCATCATCGAACGGTCGGCTGAGGGGGCTTATGCCACGCTCCTCGCCACAGGCTGGCCCGAGATCGGTTTCGGGTACCATGGCACCGTCCACGCGCATCCGGATCACCCGGATGTCGTCGTGCGCTTCGCGCGCAAGGCCGATGGGTTCGGCGACTATGCGGCCCTGCTTCGCGAAGGGTTTGCGGGATCGGATGGGCCGCATGCCCCGCGGATCCATGACATGCATGTCAGCCGCTGCGGCGCGCTGATGACCGTCGGGTCGCGGCTGACTGATCCCGCGCGCGACGTCTGGTGGCTGGCTTACGCCCACGCCGTCATCGCGGACTATCCGGGCGTTGCAATGGACGAGGGCGTGCGTCATCGATTCAGGGCAGAATGGCCGGCGCACGAGCCCCGGGTCGATCATTCGAGTTTCGACGGTATCCGAGAGGCATTCAGAACCGCATGGCCCGGATACGAGGCCTATGTCGCCAATCTACGGTCCGTATCGCCGCAGGCGCTCGACCCGAATATCGGCAATGTTCTCGTTGGCCCCGACGGCAGCCCTGTGGTGAACGACCCGCTGTGCGACGACGGATACGGCCTCTGGCGCTCGCCTCTCTCCCGCGGGCTGAGCCGCCTTACCGATGTCCTGCGCCGGCTGGCGGGTAACGCACCCGGCAGAGCACCCGTCCCCGCCTGATCGCAGGGGCGCCTCCCCAAAACGAAGCCAGATTCATCGGACCGGTGAGGCGAACGTTGAGGATGTCTCCGTCGGGTGGGTCTGGCATGCGAGGCTGCCCTTTCCTTGTCGAGGATGACCGATGCGCCGTCCCGCGTGATGTCACAGAGTGAGATCGCGCTATCGTCGGATCCCTGGTTTCACCGGTCCAGAGGCTTGCAGCCCGATCCTGAGACCCGGCCTCCATAGAGTCGCAGCCATGGCCCAGGACGTCGACGAAGGCGACGACTGGCGCTCGGTGGGTACGCGTTCGCAGGATGCCGCCGCCCTCGAGACGGCACGGCAGCGGGCACGGAAGCCGGACCGGGGCCGCGACGCGAGCGTTCCCTCCAACATTCCGGAGGCGGGATGGAAGGACATCCTCTGGCGCGTCCTCTGGGCCCTGCCGCAGGATCGCGTGCTGACCACCGACAATGTCGGTCCGGGCCGGGACTAGGCAGGTTCAGCAAAAGTGGTCGCCGGTTCTGCGTTCCAAAACCTGCGACACGTCAGAGGCCTCAACGAGCTAAAGCGTTGGGTTGCCGATGCGAACCTGCTTTGATCCCTCTCACTGCGCCATCGCCGCCCCCGCATCGGCCGAGGGCCTCGGCCTTGATGCCGTTTTCATCGGGTGCGCCCTCCCGGCCTTCGCCCGGTCCTACGTTCTCGCGCACTGGCCTGGCGGCCGGCTCCTGATCTTCCGGGTCCGGGCATCGTCAGAACACGGCGTGGTCGCCCCGCTCGGCGACCGCTTCGCCGCGGGTCAGTCGAGCATGATAGTCGAACAGCGAATCCGATCCCGTCGAAGAGGTGGCCTGCGCATCGTATCGCCCGGTCACCGGGTCCAGCACGAGCATGGACTCCGTCGCGTAGTAGCGACCGATCCGAGCGAGTTCGGCCTTGGCGGCCAGCCATTCGAACGGCCTGCGCGAACTCGGGCAGGCCGACCGGCGCGCTTTCAAAACCAGTATGGCGGCGATTCACGCTAGCAGAACTATCAGTTTATCCCGTCGTGACGCCGGGAATCGCTCACGTAAACGTTCGCCTCCATCCGGCATCCGGCTGACACGCCGCGAGACACCCGCCGTCCGGTGGGGATACCAAAATGCGGTATCGGGCGGTTGCGCGCAGCGTAGGACGCGGGTTCCGTGATCGGGTCATCCTTTGGTCGCCACCCAGGACTGGCCGGAGCAAGATTAATCTGCCGATCACCCACTATATGGAACGAATGCGGCAGAAGTACTAGAAATATAGTCACCTGTCCTTTTGACAGACGCAGATTTATCGATGAACTTTATCCTCTCGATGACCCACTAAAACATCGCCATCCGGTGAGAACGGTTTTGTTGCATCAGCATTTCCAGCCCTCGACGTGAATGCAGAGACTAGGTCAAGAAAGAGCCTCGCCCCCCATGAATGCTGTTGTCCGGCCGCATTGCGTCGATCGGCTCCGATCCGTCCACCTTGGTTCGCCGCGTGAGAGATTCCAGCCTCGGATCGCCCCAAAGGGCGTCCCGTTCCTGGCGGTCGAAGGTGTGTCCTTCGGGTTCGGCGGGACTATGGCACTCGATGCCGTGGATTTGTCGGTCCGAAAAGGTGAAATTCATGCGGTGATCGGCCCGAACGGGGCCGGCAAGTCGTCCCTGATCAACGCGGTCAGCGGCCTCTACGTGCCGGATTCCGGCACAATCCGGATCGGTGAGGATTGTTTTGCCCGCGTGCCGACGCGGCGGCTCGCCCGCCTCGGCGTGGCGCGCACCTTCCAGAACCTCGCGCTCTTCAAAGGGCTCACCGTCCTCGACACGGTGACTGCCGGGCTGGTCGACCGCC
The DNA here is from genome assembly GCA_902712845.1 of Methylobacterium bullatum. Lineage (NCBI taxonomy): Bacteria > Pseudomonadati > Pseudomonadota > Alphaproteobacteria > Hyphomicrobiales > Methylobacteriaceae > Methylobacterium > Methylobacterium bullatum. The sequence continues at coordinate 4,585,725 of LR743504.1, read as the reverse complement.
AATCCGCCGGGCTGGGCGCGCAGATCCTCGGGCTCCCCCACGCCCGTCGTGAAGCACGGGCGTACCGGGAGCGGGCAGAGGCCGTCATTGCCCTGCTCGACCTCGATGCATATCGCGACCAGCTCGCCGGCACGCTGTCCTACGGGGTGCAGAAGCGGGTCGAGCTCGCCCGAGCCTTGGCGCCGACGCCCCGCCTCCTGCTCCTCGACGAGCCCATGGCCGGGATGACAGCCACCGAGAAGCAGCGGATGAGCGAATACATCCGCACGGCACAGGACGCGTCGGGCGCCACTATCGTGCTGATCGAGCACGATGTCGGCGTGGTGATGAGCCTATCGGACAGGGTTACGGTTCTCGACCACGGGCGGCACATCGCCTCCGGAACACCCGCCGAAATCCAAGCCGATCCCGCCGTCATCGCCGCCTATCTCGGCCTCGCCTTCGACGAGGCCGGCGCATGAGCCCCGATCTCGCCTTCCTCGTCGAGGTGCTGGTCGGCGGGCTTCTGTCCGGCATCATGTATGCCCTCGTCGCGATCGGTTTCGTACTGATCTACAAGACCTCCGGTGTGCTCAACTTTGCCCAAGGGGCGATGCTGCTGTTCGCGGCGCTGACCTTCGTCAGCCTCACCGAGCGGGGCGCTCCCTTCATCGGCGCGTTCGCCGCGACCTTGGGCATCATGGCCCTCCTCGGGCTCGCCATCGAACGCGCCGTCCTACGGCCCCTGGTGAACCAGCCGCCGATCACCCTGTTCATGGCGACCCTCGGCGTCGCCTATGTCATCGAGGGGGCCGCCCAGCTCGCCTGGGGCACGCAGGTGCATGGGCTCGATCTCGGCATCGACGATACGCCCATCGACGTCGCCGGCATCCTCGTGAGCCGCTTCGACCTCTTTGCGGCGGCGGTCGCAGGGCTGATGGTGGCCGTGCTGAGCCTCTTCTTCCGCTACACCCGCACCGGCCTCGCTTTCCGGGCGGTGGCGGACGATCCGCTGGCGGCGCTGAACACCGGACTGCGCCTGCCCCGGATCTGGGCCGCGGTCTGGATCGCTTCGGGCATCGTTGCTCTGGTGGCCGGGCTGCTCTGGGGGGCGCGGCTCGGGGTGCAGTTCTCGCTCGCCCTGGTGGTGCTGAAGGCCCTGCCGGTTCTGGTGCTCGGCGGCTTCGATTCGATTATCGGCGCCATCGTCGCCGGGCTCATCGTCGGCGCGGTGGAGAAGCTGTCGGAAGTCTATCTCGGGCCGGTCATCGGCAGCGGCATCGAGGGCTGGATCGCCTATGTCGCGGCTTTGGGCTTCCTGCTGCTGAAGCCCTCGGGGCTGTTCGGCCTGCGCAGCGTCGAGCGGGTCTGAGTCCCATGGTCGCCACCTCTACTCCGCTGGACAATTCTCTGCCGCGCCTGTCCGCCAAGGGCATCGGCATCGCGCTCCTCGTCCTGCTCGCGTACGGAATCGTGCCGCTGGTGGGCACCAGCTACCTCTACGAGGCGATCCTGACGCCGTTCCTCGCCCTGTCGCTGGCGGCGCTCGGGCTCAACCTGCTCACCGGCTATGCTGGCCAGCTCTCGCTCGGATCCTCCGCCTTCATGGCGGTGGGGGCATACGCCGCCTTCAACCTGTCGCTCCGGCTGCCCTTCCTGCCGCTGCCGGTGACCATCGTGCTGGCCGGCCTCGTCGCGGCCCTGGCGGGGCTGGTGGCGGGCCTGCCGGCCCTGCGGCTGCGCGGCTTCTACCTCGCCGTCTCGACGCTGGCGGTGCAGTTCTTCGTGGCCTGGGTGCTCAACCGCTTCGGCTGGCTCTCCAACGACAGCCCGTCCGGAATCATCTCCGCGCCGCCCCTGGTCGTTGCCGGCCTGTCCTTCGAGGATGCCCGTGGCCGCTACCTGTTCTCGCTGACCGTGGTGACGCTGCTGACATTCCTGGCCTGGCGCCTGGTCACCTCGCCGACGGGCCGCAACTTCGTCGCCGTGCGCGACAACGAGACCGCCGCCCGCGTCATCGGCGTGAAGGTGGCGCGCACCAAGCTGCTGGCCTTCGCGCTGTCCTCCTTCGTCATCGGCGTGGCGGGGGTGCTCTGGGCCTTCGCCTACCTGCGCACGGTGGAGCCGGCGGGGTTCAACCTCGACCGCTCCTTCCAGATCCTGTTCATCGTCATCATCGGCGGCCTCGGCACCCTGCGCGGCGTCTTCCTCGGCGCGGGGCTCATCGTCGTCCTGCCGTTGCTGCTGTCGCGGTTCGGTGCCGCGATTCTCGGCGACGGGTTCGATTCCGGCACACTGGAAATGTGTCAGCGCATCGCGCTGGGCGTCCTGATCGTCGCCTTCCTGATCCGCGAGCCCGCCGGGCTCGTCGCCCTTCTCGACCGCGCCGCACGCCGCCTGCGCCGCCGGGCCTGAGCCGCTCCCATTCTCCAGATCGACGAACGGAAGGACTCTCCATGTCTCGATTCACGATGTCTCGATTCAACCGCGGCCCGCGCGCCGCCCTCGTCGCCGGGACCGCCCTGGTGGCGCTCGCCGGTTCGGCGGGCGCCGACGAGCAGCATTTCCCGCTCCAGAGCTACCGGGTCGGGCCCTATGCGGCCGGCGGCACCGGCTTCTTCGGCGGCTTCATCGACTACCTGAACCTTATCAACACCCGCGACGGCGGCGTGAACGGGGTCAAGCTGACCTGGAGCGAGGGTGAGACCCAGTACGAGGTGGAGCGCGGCGTCGAGGTCTACGAACGGCTGAAATCCCGTCCCGGCATCGCCGCCTGGAACCCGCTCTCGGTGGGCATCGCCTACGCGATGATCGACCGGATCACCAAGGACAAGGTGCCGCTGGTCACGATCAACCACGGCCGCACCGATTCCACCGACGGGCGCGTGTTTCCCTACGTCTTCCCGCTCTTGCTCAACCCCTACAGCGAGACATCCGGTATCGTCGAATATCTCGGCAGCCGCGAGGGCGGGCTCGACAAGCTCAAGGGCAAAACCATCGCGGTGCTCTACCACGGCTCGCCCTATGGCAAGGAGACGATCCCGATCTACGAACTCCTCGCCAAGAAACACGGATTCAAGGTCGAGCAGATCGAAGTGCCGCATCCGGGCAACGAGCAGCAATCGCAGTGGCTGACCATCCGCCGCCTCAAGCCCAATTACGTGGTCCTGCGCGGCTGGGGCGTGATGAACCCGGTGGCGTTGAAGACCGCCCAGAAGACGGGCTTTCCCGCCAACCGCATCGTCGGCAACGTCTGGTCCAACTCGGAGGAGGACGTGATCCCGGCAGGAGAGGCCGCCAAGGGCTACGTCGCCATCACCACGCAGGCGTCGGGCGCCGAATATCCGGTGCTGAAGGACATCATCAAGACCGTCTACGACGGCAATACCGGTAATCTCGCCGACAAGAAGCGCATCGGCAGCGTCTACCACAACCTCGGCATCGTGAACGGCATCCTCAATGTCGAGGCGGTGCGGGCGGCGCAAGCGAAGTTCGGCAATCGGACGCTCACCGGGGACGAGGTCCGCTGGGGCTTCGAGCACCTGCGCCTCGACGAGGCCCGCGTCGCGGCTTTGGGTGCCAAGGGCCTGTTCCATTCCATCAACGTCACCTGCGCCAATCACGAGGGCGATGGCCGCGTCACCTTCCAGCAATGGGACGGGGCCAAATGGAATGTCGTCTCCGACTGGATCGCCCCCGACTGGGCGACCCTGCGCCCGATCATCGAGGCGTCGTCGGCGACCTATGCCAAGGAGCACGGCATCACGCCGCGCAACTGTACCGCCGAAGAGACCGCGACCCATGCGGCGGCGGCCCCGTGAACGGCGCGCCCCTGCTGCGCATCGAGGCGCTGGAGGCCCGTTACGGCGGCGCCGTCCGCGCCCTTTCGGGCGTCGGCCTGTCCGTCACCGAGGGCGAGATCGTCGCCCTCGTCGGCTCCAACGGCGCCGGCAAGACCACGGTGCTCAAGGCGGTCTCGAACCTCCTGCCCGCCGAGCGCGGTCAGGTCACGGCGGGCCGCATCGTCTATGACGGACGGGACGTGTCCCGGACGCCCACCGACGCCCTGGTGCGGGCGGGCCTCGTCGGGGTGCTCGAAGGACGCCACTGCTTCCGGGCGCTCAGCGTGGAGGAGAACCTCGTCACCGGCGGGCTCGGGCGTGGCTCGAACCGCGCCACCATCCGGTCCGACCTCGCGCGGATCTACGGGATCTTCCCGCGCCTGCTGCAGAAGCGCCGGGTTCTGGTCGGGCTGATCTCCGGCGGTGAACAGCAGATGGTGGCGATTGGGCGTGCCCTCATGGGACGGCCGCGCCTGCTCGTCCTCGACGAACCGTCCATGGGCCTCGCCCCGCAGGTGGTGGCGGAGATCTTCCGCACCCTCGAACGCCTCAACCGTGATGAGGGCCTGACGATCCTGGTGGCGGAGCAGAACGTCACCGTCGCGCTGCGACATGCGGACCGGGCGGTCGTGCTCGAGAACGGACGCAGCGTCCTCACCGGCACCGCCGCCGAACTCCGTGGCCGCGACGATATCAAGGCGTCCTATCTCGGCCTTGGCGCAAGGCCTGCCAGCGTCACGGCTTAAGCGAGCGTCTTTCCGCGCGCCGCCGCAATAGGAAGGCATCCCCCCAAATAGCCGATAAATCGATTAACGCCGCCCATTGACGTTTGTTTCGATGTCATTGCATGTATAAAAAACTAAGCTCGTTCAGAAACAGAAATATTTTGCTTCGAGACCAAGTCACGACAGCGGGCAGATTGCGCCAGACATTCTTCGTCTCGTGCCGGCTTGCACTTCACCTTCCCCTCGATGCTTGCGCCGACCGGCGGCACCCGCATGCCCGCGAGAGACGAGCCTTGATGACCGATTTGGTGCATTCCCTGTCGATACCGAGCCCGTCTCGAAGCCTCCGCCTGCGGGGCGTCATGCTGAGAAGCTGCCTCGCTTGAGGGTCTCCGAGGAGGATCCGGACCTGAAGCCCCTCGTGCCGGAACCGTGCGAACCACCGGGACCCCGCCCGGTGGCTGCGCAGGGTGAGCGCCGAGCAGGCGCCGTCGGCGAACTCCTTGTAGGCCTTCCCGGCCTCGCAGACGAGCCTAGCCACCGAGGTGGCGTTCAAATCTGGAGCGGCCTTCCGTGGTACACGCGCCTCCCGAGTGAGCGTATGCTCTATCCCGTGGCTCAACCCTGGCATCGACAGTGCCTATGGAATCCCTGGCCGGGCCGCCGGTTGAGTTACCGAGCGGCCCTTCTGAATCCTGGAAAACGGGGCGTCCGCGTAGAGGAAACGCAACGTTTGCAGAGGGCTAATGACAGGTCGGGAGGGCGGTGCTAGACGGGGCGCGGCGTCCCGACTCCGTAGCTCAGCTGGATAGAGCAGCCGCCTTCTAAGCGGCAGGTCGTTGGTTCGAGCCCAACCGGGGTCGCCACGCACGCCTTCGCGGTGAAGACGCGAGGCTGATCCGGGCACCTCGGTCTCCGCGTCCTCTCGAGACATGAAGAAGGCGCCTCCGATTGGCTCGGAAGCGCCTTGTGGATCGCCACGGACGCCCCTTGGGCCTTGCCGGTGGGCAAAGATGCTCCCGGCCCGGCCGGAAGCATAGCCCTTCACCGCTTAGTAGCCGAACCGCACGTAGGGTCGGGGGGCGTAGCCATAATAGGGACGGGGACCATAGGCGTAAGGCCGGTAATACGGACGGGGCCGGTAGCCGTAGCCGTAGACCGGCACCGGACGAGGCGCGTAGTAGCCGAACGCACGGGATGTGGCCCGGCATCCGAACGCGGACGGATAAAAACCGTAGCCGCAGCCGCCGGCGGCCTGGGCTGTCGTCGTGGTGGCGGCAGCCATCGTCAGGCCGCCGATGACGGCGCCGATGAGGCCGAAAGTCTTCACGTGTTTCATGACATCAACTCCGGATCGCATCCCCTCGGGACCACAGCTTCACCTCGGGGCGTGCTGCATCAAGACACCCGATCGCTGAACAAATTCTGACATTTTCGCTGCCTTCACCAACCGACGGCGACTCGGTGCTTGAACGCGCGATTTCGTGATTGAGAAAGGCTCGATCGAGCACCTTACGCTCCGACCGGGTTCGGGCGCTCCCGCCGTGACGGCTGGGATTGACGCCGACCGTGGATGGGGTCTCCTCACCCGCCACGTTCTTACGTCCTCCATGCCTGCGACAGATCGGAACCTCGCCATGCCAGACCTCAAGACCCTTCGCGACGTCTCGGGCCTGAGCCCAGCGCCGGCCCGATTGCGGACCTCCGCCCTGATCATGATCGACCTGCAAAACACCTACCGCGAGGGAATCATGCGATTGGAGCAGGTGGAGCCCGCCATCCGCGCCGCGCGCGAACTCCTCGACCGTGCAAGGGGGGCCGGCATCCCCGTTGTCCACATCCAGCACGATGCCGGGCAGGGCTCCCCCTATGACATCTCGGCCGCCATTGGGCGGATCAGCGACGAGGTGGCGCCGCAAGCCGGCGAGACGGTCATCGTCAAGAACTACCCCAACGCCTTCGTCGGCACGAACCTGCAGAAGCATCTCGAGGAATCCGGCGTGCAGTCACTGCTGCTCGCCGGATTCATGACGCATATGTGCATCAACTCGACGGCACGCGGTGCCTTCAACCTCGGGTTCAGCCCCACGGTGGTGGCGTCCACCACCGCCACCCGTTCGCTGCCCGGCCCCGATGGTTCGGTGGTGAGCGCGAGCGCTCTGCAGGCCGCGAGCCTCGCCACCCTCGGCGATCTCTTTGCCGTGATCGCTCCGGGCGTCGGCGACATCGCGGATTGAATCCGTCCCGGCGCCTCGTATCTGCCGGACGGGAACGTGTGCGGCGCATCATCGTTCGGCTTCTGAAGCAGGAGCCGAACCTATGAAAATCGACATCGTCGCGGATCTGGTCGTCGAAACCTTGCAGCAGGTGGGTGTCCGGCGGATCTACGGTGTCGTCGGCGACAGCCTCAACGCCATCACGGAGTCGATCCGGGCGCGGGGCGTCATCGACTGGGTGCATGTGCGCCACGAGGAGGTCGGCGCCTTCGCGGCGGGCGCGGAAAGCCAGCTCACGGGAGAGCTGGCGGTCTGCGCCGGTTCCTGCGGCCCCGGCCATGTCCATCTCGTCAACGGGCTGTTCGATTGCCACCGGACCCGGACGCCGGTCCTGGCCATCGCCGCGCATATTCCCTCGGCCGAGATCGGCTCAGGCTACTTCCAGGAGACGGACCCGAAGGCCCTGTTCGCGCAGTGCAGCCATTACTGCGAAACCGTGTCCGATCCGTCGCAGCTGCCCTTCGTCCTCGAGAACGCCATCCGCGCCGCGGTGGGAGAGCGCGGTGTTGCCGTGGTGATCATCCCCGGCGACGTGGCGTTGAAGGATGCGCCGGCCCGCGCCATCGCGCCCAATGCCGGCCTACTGCCGGCCAAACCCACGATCCGCCCCGCCGATGCCGAGCTCAACGCGCTCGCCGAACTTCTCGATGGATCGTCGAAGATCACGCTGCTCTGCGGCCGGGGTTGCGCCGGCGCCCATGCCGAGCTGCTGCAGCTCGCCGAGGCCCTGAAGAGCCCCATCGTCCATGCCCTCGGCGGCAAGGAATATGTGGAATACGACAACCCCTACGATGTCGGCATGACCGGCCTCATCGGGTTCTCGTCCGGCTACGCGGCGATGCGCGACTGCGACACGCTGCTGATGCTGGGCACCGATTTTCCCTACAAGCAGTTCTATCCGGCCCATGCCAAGGTGGCGCAGGTCGATCTGCGGCCGAACCAGCTCGGCCGGCGCACGAAGCTCGATCTCGGCCTGGTCGGCGACGTGCGCGACACGATCGCGGCGCTCCTGCCGAAGCTCGCCGTCAAGTCCGACCGGGCCTGGCTCGATGCCAGCCTGAAACATTACGCCAAGGCCCGCGAAGACCTCGACGATCTCGCCACCGGCGCGCCGACCAAGGGCTGGTTCGGCCTGAAATCGGCCAAGTCCCCGATCCATCCGCAATACCTCACCAAGCTCGTGAGCGAAGCGGCGGCGGAGGACGCGGTCTTCACGGCGGATGTCGGCACGCCGACGATCTGGGCCGCGCGCTACCTCAAGATGAACGGCAAGCGCCGGCTTCTCGGCTCGTGGGTGCATGGCTCGATGGCCAACGCCATGGCGCAGGGCATCGGCGCACAGGCGGCCTGTCCCGGCCGGCAGGTGGTGTCCCTCTCGGGCGACGGCGGATTCACCATGCTGATGGGCGATCTGCTCACCCTGCGGCAGGAGAAGCTGCCGCTGAAGATCGTGATCTACAACAACGGCTCTCTTGGCTTCGTCGAGATGGAGATGAAGGCCGCGGGCTATCTCGAGACCGGCGTCGCTCTCGAGAACCCCGATTTCGCCGCCATGGCCCGGGCCGTCGGTCTTCACGCGGTTCGGGTGGAGGATCCGGCCGAACTGGAGGGCGCGGTCCGGGATGTGCTCGCCCATGACGGGCCTGCCGTCCTCGACGTGGTGGTCAACCGCCAGGAACTCTCGATCCCGCCGAAGATCGACGGCCAGCAGGTGAAGGGATTCAGCCTCTACGTGCTGCGTGCGGTGATGAGTGGCCGCGGAGATTCGGTTCTCGATCTCGCCAAGACCAACATCATCCGGTAGACCAGGCTCTATCTTTGAACGTATCCAAACTGAATGGTGATGCGGCCTCCGGGTTGAACGGCGGCCGCATCCTAGGAGAGAAGACCGGTTTCCATGCGCATCGGACTGTTCGTGCCGTGCTACGTCGATGCTTTCGAGCCTGAAGTCGGCATCGCGACGCTGGAACTGCTTGAACGCTTCGGCCTCGACGTGGCCTATCCTTTCGATCAGACCTGCTGCGGCCAGCCGATGACCAATACCGGTTGCCATGCCGAGGCTGGGGCGACGGAAGCGCTCTTCGTCAGGAACTTCGCCCCGTTCGATTACATCGTCGCCCCGTCCGGCTCGTGCGTGCATCAGGTGCGCGAGCATCTCACAGCGATCCCGCAGACGGACGAGGTGAAGGACGTGCGGGGCAAGACCTTCGAACTGGTGGAGTTTCTCCACGACGTGCTGAAGGTCGACGCCTTTCCCTGGGCCGAATTCCCGCACAAGGTCGGCTACCATTCGAACTGCAACGCCCTGCGCGGCATCCACCACGCGCGGCCCTCGGAGCTCAACAAGCCGGCCTATTCGAAGCCCCTCGACCTCCTGGCCAAGGTGAAGGGGATCGAGATCGTCACGCCGGCCCGACCGGACGAATGCTGCGGCTTCGGCGGCACGTTCAGCGTGTTCGAGCCGGCCGTGTCGGCCAAGATGGGCTACGACAAGGTCAGCGACCACAGCCGCGCCGGGGCCGAATACGTCGTCTCGTCCGACTCGTCCTGCATGATGCACCAGAAAGGCTGCGCCGCCCGGATCGGCGTGCCGCTCAAGTTCATCCACATCGCCCGCATCCTCAACGGAGCCACGGCATGAGCGCGCATGAGGAGAGTGGCCCCCGCGACCGCCTGATCCATCCGGACGTCGCCAAGGCCGGCGACGAGAGCGAGCGCGGCCAGGATGGGCGCCACCTCGACCATGCCGAAGCGACCACGAGGCCGATCAGCGCCGAGCCCCAGGCGAAGGCGGCGCGGGAACCTCAGCCGCGCGGCGCCAAGATCCGGGGCAACCGGCCGATCGATCAGGCCGAGGCCGCCGAGCGCTTCCTCGCCGCCCCGCTTCACCAGAAGGCCCATGACGAACGCCTGTGGGACCTGCGCAAGAAGCGCGACACGGCGGCCTTCGGCATTCCGGAATGGGAGGAGTTGCGCGACCTCGCCTCGCGGATCAAGGCGCACACCCTGTCGGATCTCGACCGGTATCTCGAGGAATTCGAGGCGAATGCGAAGGCCAACGGCGTCCATGTCCACTGGGCGGCGGACGGGGCCGAGCACAACCGCATCGTCCACGGCATCCTGAAGGATCACGGCGCCAAGTCGCTGATCAAGTCGAAGTCGATGCTCACCGAAGAATGCGGCTTTCGGCACTACATGGCCGGCACGGGCATCGACGTGATCGAGACCGATCTCGGCGAGCGCATCCAGCAGCTCGACAACGAGGAGCCGAGCCACGTGGTGGTGCCGGCGGTGCACAAGACCCGGTTCGACGTGGCCGCCGTCTTCGCCAAGACCATGGGCACCGACCCGGAGAATGACGACGCCCATTACCTGGCCGAGAGCCAGCGCATGCATACGCGGCCGCTCATCCTCGAGGCGGATGCCGGCATGACCGGCTGCAACTTCGCCATTGCCGAGACCGGCACGGTGGTGACCTGCACCAACGAGGGCAATGCCGATCTCTCGGGCAACGTGCCGAAGCTTCAGATTCACTCCATCGGCATCGAGAAGCTGATCCCGCGCATCGGGCATCTGGGCGTGTTCCTGCGCCTGCTCGCGCGCTCGGCTCTCGGCTCGCCCATCACCCAGTACACTTCGCATTTTCGCGCCCCCCGCAAGGGCAGCGAGATGCATTACGTGCTGGTCGACAACGGCCGCTCCGAGCGGCTCGGCATGGAGGAGTTCTGGACCTCCCTCAAATGCATCCGCTGCGGCGCCTGCATGAACACCTGCCCGGTCTACCGGCGCAGCGGCGGCCTTTCCTACGGCGCGACCTATTCCGGCCCGATCGGCCTCATCATCGACCCGACCTTCAACAAGCGGAAATACTCGACCCTGCCGTTCTCCTCGACCATGAACGGCAGCTGCACCAATGTCTGCCCGGTGAAGATCAACATTCACGAGCAGATCTTCGCCTGGCGCAAGGTCCTGGCGGAGGAGCATCAGATCCCGCTCCTGAAGCAGGGCATGATGAAGGCGGCGGGGCAGGTGCTGAGCCGGCCCGCCACCTACCGCGCCGCCATCGGCGCCGCCGATTCCGCTCTTAGGGCGCTGCCGCGCTTTGCGGTCTACAACCCGCTCAACACCTGGGGGAAGGGCCGCGAGATGCCCGACAGCCCCCGCCAGAGCTTCCACAACTGGTACAAGCAGAACCGGATGGACAAGAAGCCGGAGACGGACACGTGAGCGGGTCGAACATCATGCCCCGCGGCTCGCTCCGGCCAGCGCGCATGCCCTCTCCCCGCCCGGCGGCGACTGGATTCACCCATCGGCTCGTACGCCGTTCCCTCTGTCCAAGAGGGTTCGACATGAGGCGCGACGGGCTCCCTCTCCTGGAAGGAGAGGACTGGGGTGAGGTGTGGTCCATCTCCGGAAAGCTCGCACACCTCACCCTGTCCCTCTCCTTCCAGGAGAGGGGACCCGCGCTGCCCGCGAAATGTGTGAACATACTAGCCCGGCAAGCGGGGAGCGGGACGTGCATAGCCTCGGCTCGGCGGGATCATGGACGTTGGAAAGTCGGCCGATGAGCGCCCGCGACGACACCCTGGCCCGCATCCGCAAGAACCGCCCCGCCGGCGACCATCCCCTGCCGGACATCCCGAATTTCGAGCCGTTGGTCGGCGACGATCTCGTGGCGGAGTTCGGTGAGCGCCTGAAGCGCATGGGCGGGCGCATCGCGGCACCGGTTCCGGGCGAGGACCCTTTCGCCGCCGTGCGCGAGCGGCTTGACGACAGCGCGGTGATCGCCTCGGCGGTGCCGGAGATCGCCGGTAACCGCGATCTCTCCCGCGTGGTGTTGCCCGCCGATCTCGCCGATGTCGACGTCGCTGTCGTCCGCGCCGTGTTCGGCGTGGCCGAGACCGGGTCCGTGCTGTTCACGCAGGACGAGCTGCGGGTGAACGCGGTGGCGTATCTCGCCCAGCACCTCGTCGTGCTGCTCGATCCCGCCGACATCCTGGTCAACATCCAGGCGGCCTATCGCCGGCCGGATTTCGGCCGCGCGACCTATGCCGTGCTCCATACCGGGCCGTCGGCCACCGCCGATATCGAAGGTGTACTGATCCACGGCGCGCAGGGCGTGCGCTCGCTCACCGTGATCCTGCTTCCCCGCACCTGACGAGAACGGCGCGATAGCAAGCAGCGGGCGGCGAGGAGCGAAAGAAGGCAACCGTTACAGGATCCTCGTCGCCACGACGGGCGTAATCCTTGCTAGGACATCCCTAACGGAGGAAGGAACGTCCATGCGCTACACGCTCGGCTGCAGTCTGTCTTATAACATACTCTCGGACACGACCTTCATCTTCAATATCGAAGTGGCTCGCCTCAAGAGCCTCGAGATTCTGAGCGAGACGCTGACGCTCAAGCCGGACCTGAAGCGGGAAATCTACATCTCGCCCGACCTGCAGAACCGCTATCTCGGCGTGAACGTCCCCGCCGGCCAGTTCTCCCTTGAGTATAACGCCGAGGTCGAACTCACCGTCCACCGGGCCGATCCGGCCACGATCAACGAGACGCCGATCTCGCAGCTTCCCCTCGACATCCTTCCCTTCCTCCTGCCGAGCCGCTTCGTCTCCTCCGACCGGCTGACGCCCTTCGCGCAGGCCGAGTTCGGGGCGCATCCCAAGGGACATCAGCGCGTCAACGCGATCTGCAACTGGATCCACGATCACCTGACCTACCAGCCCGGCACCAGCGACGGTGAGACCACCGCCGACGAGAGCCTGCTCAAGCGCGCCGGCGTGTGCCGCGATTTCGCTCATATCGGAACGGCCTTCTGCCGGGCCCTGGGCATCCCCGCCCGCTTCGTGAGCTGCTACGCCCACGGGCTCGTGCCGAGCGATTTCCACGCGGTGTTCGAGGCCTATCTCGACGGCCGCTGGTGGCTGTTCGACGCCACCCGTCAGGCCGATCTCGACGGGCTGGTCCGCATCGGCGTCGGCCGGGATGCGGCCGAGATCGCGTTCTCGACGCCCTATGGCAACATGCAGCCGGTCAACCAGCAGATCCGCATCGCCCGCTCCGACGGCCTCGGCAGCCCGCCCCAGCGCACCGTGGATGCGATTTCAACGGAGTTGCCGGCCCCGCATGCGGGCGCGGCCTGAACGAAAGGATCACAGGATGACGGCATCCTGTGATCCGCGTCCGGCGTCCTTCCAATTCTGCGGGGTCGGCGGGATTTGTCTTGGACAACCTTGTGGATGAAGCCGATCCAGGTGGAGTGATCGCCGACTTTTTCAGTCGAGGGAAGACTTTGCCATCTATAGCTGGCCGCGTCCCATGCGGATCCCACGATGGAACAAAGGCGTGATGGCTATCCCCCTTCAGACCCGCGGAACGACCGTCGCGGCCTATCAGGTATCGTTTCAGGCCATACGATCGCTATGGCGCGAGACGAGCGCCGTCGCTGCCCTCGTCATAGTTCAGGGCCGTGTCGACGCCGCCACGGAGATACCGGGAAGTCCAGCGCTCACTTCGCTTGGGCTCATCGTCGATATCGCGGTCACCGTCCTTCTGGCCCCTTATACGATGGCGATCTACCGCTACGCGTTGGGCTTGCCAGTGGGCAGCCTTCGAAGTTTGCTGGCGGACGCCATGCGGCGGAAGGATTTCCTGGCCTATCAACTGGGATGGTTTCTCGTCGGCCGCCTCTGGACGATGGTCCCGATCACGTCCACGTCGTTCAGTGGCATCTTCGCCGCTCTCCTGCTCATCCTCTGCTTCTGGCTGACGCTGCGTTTCTTCGCCGTTGGACCGGCCCTCGCCATCGAGGAATCGCAAGCGACGGCTAGAGAAGCGTTCGAGGCCACGGCCGGTCGAATCTGGACGCTATTCTATATCTGCTTCTGCACGGCGTTCCCTCTCGTCACCGCAATTCTCGTCGTCGGCGTGACGTTCGTCCTCGTCGGCGGCTTGGGGGCAGGGAAACCGGCGGCCTCATCATTGATCCTGACCGGCATCTTGCTCAGCCCCTTGCTTGTCTTCAGTCTGGTCCTCCGCGCCGTGCTCGAAGCTCAGATCTTCCGGAACCTCGGTCTGTTTGCCCCGCAGCCCGAGATGGAAAACCGCTAATCACCGATGGCTCGATTTTCGCGACGGCGACGCAGGAGCATTGAGACATGACCTATCGTCACATCGTCGGTCCCAAGACCCATGTCTTCGCAGACCTCGCCGCCCTGATGGCGAAGGCGACGCCCCTGCGCTCGGGCGACCGGCTCGCCGGCATCGCGGCGGAATCGGCGGAGGAGGGGATGGCGGCGCGCTGGTGCCTGTCCGAGGTGCCGCTGGCGGAGATCCTGGCGAAACCCCTCATTCCCTACGAGGAGGACGACGTCACCCGCCTCATCCTCGACACGCATGATGCGGTGGCCTTCAAGGAGATCGCCCATCTCACGGTGGGCGATTTCCGCGAGTTCCTGATCAAGGCGTCCTCCGAGACGCTGACCCGGATCTCGCCCGGCATCACGCCGGAGATCGCCGCCGCCGTCTCGAAGATCATGCGCCATCAGGACCTGATCCTGGTGGCCCGCAAATGCCGGGTGGTGACGAAGTTCCGCAACACGATCGGCCTGCCCGGCCGACTCTCCGTGCGCCTCCAGCCCAACCATCCCACCGACGATGCCGCCGGCATCACCGCCGCCATCGTCGACGGACTGTCCTATGGCTGCGGCGATGCGGTGATCGGGCTCAATCCGGCCTCCGATTCGGTCTCCACCCTGAGCGGCCTGCTCCACCTGTTCGACGACCTGATCCAGCGCCTCGCGATCCCGACGCAGGGCTGCATCCTCACCCATGTCACCACCACTCTGGAAGCCATGAACCGGGGCCTGCCGGTGGACCTCGTGTTCCAGTCCATCGCGGGCACGCAGAAGGCCAATGCCAGTTTCGGCGTCACCCTGCCCATCCTGAAGGAGGCGCACGAGGCGGCCCTTGCCCTGAAGCGCGGCACGGTGGGCGACAACTGCATGTATTTCGAGACCGGACAGGGCTCGGCGCTCTCGGCCAATGCCCATCACGGCATCGATCAGCAGACCCTGGAGGCACGCGCCTACGCCGTCGCGCGTCCGTTCCGGCCGCTCCTCGTCAATACGGTGGTCGGCTTCATCGGGCCGGAATATCTCTATGACGGACGGGAAATCATCCGGGCCGGACTGGAAGACCATTTCTGCGGCAAGCTCATGGGCCTGCCGCTCGGCTGCGACGTCTGCTACACCAACCATGCCGAAGCCGACCAGAACGACATGGACACGCTCCTGACCCTGCTGGGAGCGGCCGGATGCACCTTCGTCATGGGTATTCCCGGCGCCGACGACGTGATGCTGAACTACCAATCCACCTCGTTCCACGACTCACTCTACGTGCGCGAGGTGCTCGGCCTGAAACGCGCGCCGGAATTCGAGGCGTGGCTCGAACAGATCGGCCTCACCGACGCGGACGGAGCTTTGCTGCCCGAGGGGCCGAGCGCACGCCTCATCGCGGCGGCTCCCGGCTTGTCCGCCCAGAAGGGGATTGCCGCATGAGCGCTGACGACCGGACCAAGAGCGACGACGCTATGGACCCCTGGGCCAGATTGAGCCGCCTGACGCCGGCGCGGATCGGCCTCGGGCGCGCCGGCACCGGCATGCCCACCATCGAGGTGCTGCGCTTCGGGCTCGCCCATGCCCAGGCGCGGGATGCCGTCCACACGCCGATGGATGCCGCAGAGGTCGCCTCGGGGATCGAGGCGCTGGGCTATCCCACCCTCATCCTCGCCTCGGCGGCACCGGATCGCGCCACCTATCTGCGCCGCCCCGACCTCGGCCGCACTCTGGGCGAGGAGAGCGCGAAGATCTTGGCCGGAAAGCCGTCCGAGCCGGTGGACCTCGCCATCGTAGTAGCGGACGGCCTCTCTGCTCGGGCGGTACACGAGGGGGCGGCCGGCTTCCTGGCCGCCTTCAAGCCGCATATCGACAAGGCCGGATGGACGCTGGCTCCCATCGTGGTGGCGACGCAGGGGCGCGTCGCCCTCGGCGACGGGATCGGTGCGGCGCTGAAGGCCCGCGCCGTCGCCGTGCTCATCGGCGAGCGGCCCGGCCTGTCCTCGCCCGACAGCCTCGGCATCTACCTGACCCTCGACCCGCGCGTCGGGCGTTCGGATGCCGAACGCAACTGCATCTCGAACGTCCGCCCGGCCGGGCTCTCGCACGACCTCGCCGCGTTCAAGCTCGACTGGCTCCTGCGCGAGGCTTTCGTGCGTGGAATCACCGGCGTGAACCTTAAGGACGGCAGCGGGCCTGACCTGGAGCCGCCGCCGCGTCAGCAGGCGCTGGAAGACGGAATCGACACCGCGTCCCGGACCTGACGGAGCCGGGAACGGTCGCCGACGTCCGAGAGCCAGAGCGGCCCGCGTAGCCTCGGCGCAGAGGAACCGCCTCTTCGGGTCGCGTCACGGCCCGCGTCACAGCGTGCCGTCCTCCCGCACGCTCACCGACTCCGATCCCGTCCGCCGTCCTCCTGGGACGAAGCGTGGCTGTGGCGGGGTCGCAACACCGCGAAAGCATCCCGACTTCGCCTTGGGACACGCCCTCATTCGCCGCGATCCCGCCATAAACCGGGACCACCTCAACATCCGCGGTAAACGACAATTTCCCCAACACTTTACCGCTGAATTCCGAGACTGCGTTTCACGGTGTCGAACGACGCTTCACCGGCGTCGCGTGCCATCGCGTTGAGAGCCGACAGCCGGGCTTCACCCGAAGCGCCTGAGACCGGGGCCGAGAGAGACGATGGACGTGCGTACCACAGACAAGTCGAAACTTCCGAGCCGCCACGTCACGGAGGGCCCCGAGCGGGCGCCGCACCGTTCGTATCTCTACGCCATGGGTCTCACCAAGGAACAGATTCACCAGCCGCTGGTGGGCGTCGCTTCCTGCTGGAACGAGGCCGCGCCCTGCAACATCTCGCTCATGCGCCAGGCGCAGGCGGTGAAGAAGGGTGTCGCCGCCGCCAACGGAACGCCGCGCGAATTCTGCACCATCACCGTCACCGACGGCATCGCCATGGGCCATGCCGGCATGCGCGCCTCGCTGCCATCCCGCGAGGTCATCGCCGACTCGGTCGAGCTGACCATGCGCGGCCATGCCTACGACGCCCTCGTGGGGCTGGCCGGCTGCGACAAGTCCCTGCCGGGCATGATGATGGCCATGGTGCGCCTCAACGTGCCGTCGATCTTCATCTATGGCGGCTCGATCCTGCCCGGCTCGTTCCGGGGCAAGCCCGTGACGGTGCAGGACCTGTTCGAGGCGGTGGGCAAGCACGCCGTGGGCGACATGTCCCTCGAGGATCTCGACGAGCTGGAACAGGTCGCCTGTCCCTCGGCCGGCGCCTGCGGCGCGCAGTTCACCGCCAACACCATGGCCACCGTCTCCGAGGCCATCGGCCTCGCGCTGCCCTATTCGGCGGGCGCCCCGGCCCCTTACGAGATCCGCGACAGATTCTGCATGACCGCGGGCGAAAAGGTGATGGAGCTCATCGCCAAGAACATCCGCCCGCGCGACATCGTCACCCGCAAGAGCCTGGAGAACGCCGCCGCCGCCGTGGCGGCCTCCGGCGGCTCTACCAACGCGGCCCTGCACCTGCCGGCCATCGCGCATGAATGCGGCATCAAGTTCGACCTGTTCGACGTGGCCGAGATCTTCAAGCGCACGCCCTACATCGCCGACCTGAAGCCCGGCGGACGCTACGTCGCCAAGGACATGTTCGAGGTCGGCGGCATACCGCTGCTGATCAAGACACTCCTCGACCATGGCTTCATCCACGGCGACTGCATGACCGTGACCGGCCGCACCATCGCCGAGAACATGGAGCATGTCGCCTGGAACCCGGACCAGGACGTGGTCCGGCCCGCCAACGCGCCCATCACCGTCACTGGCGGCGTCGTCGGCCTGCGCGGCAACCTCGCGCCCCAGGGCGCCATCGTGAAGGTCGCCGGCATGTCGGAAGACAAGCAGGTCTTCACCGGCCCGGCCCGCGTGTTCGACGGCGAGGAGGCCTGTTTCGAGGCGGTCCAGAAGCGCACCTACAAGGAGGGCGAGGTTCTCGTCATCCGCTACGAAGGCCCGAAGGGCGGCCCCGGCATGCGCGAGATGCTCTCGACCACCGCCGCGCTCTACGGCCAGGGCATGGGCGACAAGGTCGCCCTCATCACCGACGGGCGCTTCTCCGGCGCGACGCGCGGCTTCTGCGTCGGTCATGTGGGTCCCGAGGCTGCCATCGGCGGGCCGATCGGCCTGATCCGCGATGGCGACATGATCACCCTCGACGCGATCAAGGGCACGCTCGACGTGGCCGTGACCGACGAGGAATTCGCCAAGCGGCGGGCGGAATGGACGCCGCGGACCAACACCGCGACCTCCGGCTATCTCTGGAAATACATGCAGACCGTCGGTCCCGCGGTGGACGGCGCCGTCACCCATCCCGGGGGCGCCGAGGAGATTCAAACCTATGCGGATGTCTAGGACTGACCTTCGCCGGCCCGCGCGGCCGGCAGGGGCCGATCCCGGTCGCGCCGCACGCCGGGTGAGGCGGATGGGAGCGGCCCTCTTCCTGCTCCTCGCCGGCGCCACCTCGGCGCTGGCGCTGGATCCCGCCGCGCGCACGCCCGTGCCCGCGACGGGGGGCTACCGCACGGCGCGCGAAGCCCTGCGCTCGGGCGTCCGTGACTACAATGCCGGCGACAAGGAAGGTGCCGCCCGCGCCCTCGAATACGCCGCAGGCCAGGGCCACGCCCTTGCTCTGTGGAAACTCGGCCGGATGTATGCCGAGGGCGACGGCGTGCCCCATGACGACCTGAAGGCCTTCGAGTTCTTCTCGCGCATCGCCGACGACAACACCGACGATGGGCCGGACACGCAGAATTCAGGCGTGGTCGCCAGCGCCTTCACGGCGCTCGGCACATATTTCCTCGACGGGATCAAGGGCACCTACGTGCGCCCGAATCCCGAGCGGGCCTACGACATGTTCAATTACGCAGCGTCGTATTTCGGTGACCCGAACGCCCAATACAATCTCGCGCGCCTCTACCTCGAAGGGACCGGCGTGGATGCCGACCCGCGTCAGGCCGCGCGCTGGTTCAACCTCGCGGCCGAGAAGGGCCATGCTCCGGCCCAGGCCCTTCTGGGCAACCTGCTGATGAACGGGCAGGGCGTTCCGGCCCAGCGCGCCCGTGGCTTGATGTGGCTGTCGCTGGCGCGGGAATCGGCCCAGGGGCGCAAGGACGACTGGATCGTCACCCTGTCCGACAAAGCATGGGCCACCGCCTCGGAAGAAGAGAAGGCCCAGGCTCAAGCCCAGGCCCTCCAGGCTCAGTCGCAGGTCACTGGGTCGTCCCGGCGCCGTCGCTAGAGCTGCGCCCGACCGCGTTGGGTCGGGGCACATCAAGGCCCTTGTTTTGCCGCGCTCTTTTTCGCCGAACCGGCATCCATTTCGGCGCAGACCGCTCTGGGCGATCGGGGAAGGAATCGACAGCCGGCTCTCGGCCGGCTCAGTTCGTCGGCGCCGCGATCGCCGTGACGAAAGACGGACGCGAGAGCGTCGCGTCGATATAGGCCGCGAGCTTCGGCCAGCGACTCGCATCGACGGGCTCCTTGGCGAGCCGGAGGTTGTGGAAGGTCGTGGCGACCGCGATGTCGGCGATGCTGAAGGCGCCGCCCACGAGGTAGGGGCCGTCGATCTGGCTTTCGAGGTAATCGTAGAGCTTCGGGAACTCGTCCGTCGCCGCCTTCACCGCCACGGCCTCGTCGCCGGGCTTGCCCATCAGGACTGGCTTCACCACGCGCTCGACGAAGGGCTTGATCAGCACCGGGAACAGCTCGGTATCGCCGAACTTGTCGAACCAGACGGCGCGTGCCCGCTCCTTCGGCGCCTGCGGCCACAGGGCCGGATCCGGGTGCTTGGCCTCGATATAAGCGGAGATCGCCGAGGAATCCGCCAACCGAAAGCCGTCATCCTCGATCGCCGGGATCTTGCCGAGCGGGCTGCAGGCCTGGAACGACTCGTCCGGCGCGTGGAAGAAGACGGGCTTGTGCTCGAAGGCGACGTCCTTCTCGGCCAGCGTGACGAGAATCTTGCGGACGAAGGGCGAATAGCTCGTGCCATAGAGAATCATGCGGAGAAAAAACCTGTTGTGGCGGGAGGAGAGGCTGGCCGAGTGGCTCATGCCGTCCGACGACTTAGATAGGGCCGCGATCCCGTTCGATCACCCCATGCACAGCGTAACCGCGAAACCGCTGCGCGATCCGGGCACGCCGCCGCAACGGCTGCGCGACCTCGCCGAGGGCGTCGGCGAGCCCCTGCCGCGGAGTGACGTCGAAACCCGCGAGCCACCGGTTGAGCAGCCATCGCGCCGGCCGGGGCAGCCCACCCTGATCGCCGAAATCGACCACGTGCAGGGCGCCGCCCGGCGCGATGTGACCGGCGGACTCGGCGAGGACGGCGCGCCAGGGCGGGATCATGGAGAGAGCGTAGGAGATCACGATCCTGTCGAACTCGGCCTCCCCGAACAGGGCGGCGGGGTCGAAGGCCGTGGCATCGCCACGGGCGAGGCGGATGCGGTGGGCGAACCCCGCTCGGGCCGTGGCGCGCGCCGCCGTATCGAGCATCTCGGCCGAGACGTCGAGGCCGAAGCAGCGGGCATCCGGGTAGGTCCGCGCGATGCGCACGAGGTTGCGCCCGGTTCCGCAGCCGATCTCCAGCACGCTGCCCCCGGCGGGAGGCCTGAGATCGGCGATCATGCCATCGCGGCCGAGAAGGTAGAATTTCCGGCTCGCATCGTAGATGTGCCGCTGGTGCCGGTACATCCGGTCCATCAGCCGCGCCGCCTCGCTCACGACGAGGCCAGTCGGTAGAGGTGGAACGCGCCGTAGATCGACGACCGGTCCTGCTCGCCGAGGCGGCGGCTCTCCTCCTCGGCATAGTCCCAGGCGCCGAGGATGGAATCCGGGACCCGGCCCGGCAGCCGGCGCTCGTCCGCCGCCGTCCGGAAGATAACGCGGGCGCCGGGCCGGGCCGCGCGGGTGATCTGAGTCCATAGATCGGTGAGATCGGCATCCGTCATCCAGTCCTGCGCGTCGAGGAGAATCACGGCATCGACGCTCGCGGCCGGGCTCGCGCGCAGGAACTCAGTCATCGATTGCTGGCGGAAGTCGAGGCGGCCGGCGCGCTCGCGCAGGGCCGCATGGTTCCCGGCCTGGAGATAGGGCGGCAGCGATGCGTCGGGCGCGGTGTCGTAGGCGCGGCCGAAGGCCTGCCAGGCGAAGTAGTTGGATCGGATCGGGAAGTCGCAGGCGAGCCGCTCCAGACGGTGGCGCAAGACGGCCGCCATCCCGCCGGGGCCATCGCCCGCCAGAGCCACGTATTGCGCGGGCGGGATGCCGAGGCCGTAGAGCGACGCGGGCTGGCGGATGAGCCAGCGGATGAAGGCCTTTTCGAAGAGCGGGGCCAGTTCGGCCTCGAAGATCGCCCGTTGCTCCGCCATGTCGCGCGCCTTCAGCACGGCGCCGAGGTCGCAGCCGTAGCGGCGGGCGAGCCAATGGCCCGCACCGATGAAGCGGCCGAGCAGGCCGTAGCGGTAGAAGCCGTGCTCGAAGGCCGAGATACGGCGGCGCCCGTCGAGGCGCCGCGCCTCCCAATAGGCGCGGGACGTGGCGTCGAGATGCGGCCGGATGGTCGCGTCATAGGCGGCGACGTTCTCGGGCCGGGCAGGGCGGCCGAAGAAACCGAAGAAGGCGGCATGGTCGGGCAGGCGCCGGAGGGCGGCGAGTTTCAGCCTTCCCAGTGCCACATGCGCGCCGTTGAGGTCGACGGCGCTGATCCGTGCCGGGTTGGCCGTGAGGTAGGAGAGCGCGTTGCAACCCCCCGAGGCGATGGTGACGACGTGGTCCTCCGGCCGCAGCCGAAGCGCCGCCATGTCCACCACCGGGTCTTCCCAGATCTGCGGATAGACCAGACCGCTGAAGGCCGCCGTGAACAGGCGTTCCGACACTCCCGCCTTCGAGAAGGCCCGGTTGCGATGGACGGCCTGGGTGAGACCCAGATTCGTCTCGCGGCGGATGGCCCGTGCTGCGCGCGTCATGCGGGGTCTCGCGTCGCTGGTTGGCGTGATCGATTCCAGGGCCGTTACGGCATGTGCATGACCGCCCGGTGACGGAGGATCGTCTCCGAACGGGTCCGATGAGAGATCATTCCTTCGTCCAAGTGGTCACGCCCGGAACGTCACTAGCTCGGGCCTCGTTCAGCGCGGTCGAAGCTCGATCGTCACGGGCACGTGGTCGGAGGGCTTTTCCAGGCCACGCAGATGCTTCTGCACGGAAGCCGAGACCAGACGGTCGGCGGCCTGGGGCGAGAGGAGCAGGTGGTCGATGCGGATACCCTGGTTCCGCTGCCAGCAGCCGGCCTGGTAATCCCAGAACGTGTAGAGGCCAGCCCTCGGGTCGCAGGCGCGCAGGGCCTCGGTGAATCCTTCGGCGAGGAGCGCGCGGAAGGCGGAACGAGTCTCGGGCAGGAACAGCGCGTCGTTCACCCAGGCGGCGGCGTCCGCCGCGTCCTCGGGCTCGGGGATCACGTTGTAGTCGCCCGCCAGCACCAGGGCCTCCTCGTCGGCGAGGAGCGCGCGCGCATGCGTCCGCAACCGCTCCATGAAGCCGAGCTTGTAGGTGTATTTCGGCCCCGGCGTCGGATTGCCGTTGGGCAGGTAGATCGAGGCCACCCGCACGGGTGCCACGTCCTCCCCCGAGATCAGCGCCTCGATGTAGCGGGATTGCTCGTCGGTCTCGTCGCCGGGCAGGCCGCGGCGGACCTGGCTCATGGTGAGCGGCGCCCGCACCAGCAGCGCCACGCCGTTATAGGCCTTCTGCCCCAGGGTCTCGACGGCATAGCCCGCAGCCTCGATCTCGGCGCGGGGAAAGCCCTCGTCCTGGCATTTCAACTCCTGCAGGCAGACCACGTCGGGCTTGGCCTCGTGGAGGAAGCCGACGAGATGGCCGACCCGCTGCTTGATCGAATTGACGTTCCAGGTGGCGATCCGCATGGGCTCTGAGATCCGGTCGGAGAGGGCCGCCCGTCATCGGGCCTTCGCGTCGGGCTGGCAAGGCATGCGCGGGGGAGGAAAACAGGATGTCCGACGGCTGGTTCGCACCGATCCGGGCCTATTGCGAGCGCGGGGATGCGAGCTTCTGGGCCGAGCCGCTGAACGCCGCCTCCAACGCCGCCTTCATCGTGGCGGCGTTCCTGGCCTTTCGCCTCGCCGGCTCCGGCCCAAAACGCGACCGGGCGGTGACGGCGCTGGCCGGGCTCGTCGCCCTCGTCGGCATCGGCTCGTTCCTGTTCCATACCGTCGCCGTCCGCTGGGCTATGCTCGCCGACGTCATCCCCATCGCCCTCTTCATCTACGCCTATTTCTTCCTCGCCCTTCGACGTCTCCTCGGGCTCGCCGTCGTTCCGGCGATCCTGGCGACGCTCGGCTTTGCCGGCTTCGCGGCCGGGCTGGAACCGGGCCTCGACGCGCTCACGGGCCAATCCGTCGACCGCTTGAGCAACGGCTCCATCGCCTACGCGCCCGCCATCCTCGCCCTCGTCGGCGTCGCTACCGGCCTGCTGATGCCCCAGACCTGTTCGCTTGGTCGGGCCCGTCGCCGCGCCGGCCTCTCGCTCCTCGCCATCGCCGCGCTGTTCGCCCTCTCCCTGACCTTCCGGACCCTGGACGCCGCCCTCTGCCCGAGCCTGCCCATGGGTACCCATTTCCTCTGGCATTGCCTTAACGCCGCCGTCCTGTACGGCCTCATCGCCACGGCGTGGCGCTTCGAGGCAGCGGTGGAGGACCGGCGTTCCGTGCCCTGAGGAGGACGGCTCCGTCGTTTCCCCATTTTCCCGCTCGACGCCGCGTCGCGAGGAACCACGGGTTTTCTTGCACCCCACAGGGATTCGTTGCAGAAGAGCCGGCCGTTCGAAGGAGCGGCGTCGCGCATAGGCTTGGACGACGGGCAACCCGCGCTCGGCCGAGCGAAGTCAGATACGGATCGCGTCCATGTCACAGAGCCTCCGCCTCGGCGTCGCCGGTCTCGGCACCGTCGGTGCTTCCGTCGTCCGGATGGTGGCTCGCCGCGCAGAGGCCATTGCCGGCGCCACGGGCCGCGAGGTGCGCGTCACCGCCGTCTCCTCCCGCGACAAGACCCGCGACCGCGGCCTCGATCTTTCCGGCGTGACCTGGTTCGACGATCCGGTGGCCCTGGCCTCATCGGGCGAGGTCGATTGCGTGGTGGAGCTCATCGGCGGCTCGGAAGGCCCGGCCAAGGCGACGGTGGAAGCCGCCATCGCCGCCGGGAAGCACGTGGTCACCGCCAACAAGGCGCTGCTCGCCCATCATGGTGCGGCCCTGTCGAAAGCCGCCGAGGCAAAGGGCGTGACCCTCGCCTACGAGGCCTCCGTCGCCGGCGGCATCCCCGTCATCAAGGTCCTGCGCGAGGGGCTCACCGGCAATGCCGTGTCGCGCGTCTACGGAATCATGAACGGCACCTGCAACTACATCCTCACCCGGATGGAGCGCGAGGGCCTGACCTTCGAGGCCTGCCTCAAGGACGCGCAGGCGCTCGGCTATGCCGAGGCCGACCCGACCTTCGACGTCGAGGGGTTCGACACCGCCCACAAGCTCGCCATCCTGGTCAGCCTCGCTTTCGGGGTCGAGATCGACGCCGAGGGCGTCTCGGTGGAGGGCATCTCGGCGATCCAGCCCCTCGATCTCACCATGGCCGAAGAGCTCGGCTACCGGATCAAGCTCCTCGGCGTCGCGCAGGTGGCGGACGGCGGCATCGAGCAGCGCGTCCACCCGACCATGGTGCCGAAATCCTCCGCCATCGCCCAGGTGATGGGCGTCACCAACGCCGTCACCATCGATGCCGATGCTGTGGGTGAACTCACCCTGATCGGCCCGGGAGCCGGCGGCGAGGCGACCGCCTCGGCGGTGGTGGCCGACATCGCCGACATCGCGGCCGGCGTCGCGCGCCCGACCTTCGGACGCCCCGCCGCGAGCCTCGCCCCGTCGGAGCGTGTGGCGATGCAGCGGCACGAGGGCGGCTACTACATCCGTCTCACCGTGCACGACCGTCCCGGCGTCGCGGCCGGCGTCGCCACGCGGATGGCCGAGCGCGACATCTCCATCGAGAGCATCCTGCAGCGCCGCTCGGAGAGCGCCGCCAGCAAGGACCCGCATGGCCGCTCAGGCCAGCCGGTGCCCCTGGTGCTGATCACCTACGCCGCCACCGAAGGGACCATCCGCGCGGCGCTCGACGCCATCGCGGCCGATGGTCTCCTCGCCGAGGCGCCGCAATTGATCCGGATCGAACGCGAATAAGAAGGCCGCCCATCGCGGCCCAGACACCAGGTAAGGGACGGGACCAGGATGGCGGACGATATCGTCGGGGGAGTGGGACGTCCGGTGTCCCGCACCATGAGCCTCGAACTGGCGCGGGTGACCGAGCGCGCCGCCATCGCCGCCGCCCGCCTGCGCGGGCAGGGCCGGGAGAAGGAGGCCGACCAGGCCGCCGTCGATGCCATGCGGCGCGAGCTCAACCTCCTGCCCATCAACGGCACCATCGTCATCGGCGAGGGCGAGCGCGACGAGGCGCCGATGCTCTATATCGGCGAGCAGCTCGGCACCGGCGCCGGCCCGAAGGTCGACATCGCCGTCGATCCCCTGGAGGGGACGACCCTCTGCGCCAAGGACATGCCCGGCGCCATCGCGGTGATGGCGCTCGCCGAGCACGGGTCGCTGCTGGCGGCGCCCGACGTATACATGCAGAAGATCGCCATCGGCCCCGGCTATCCCCAGGGCCTCGTCGATCTCGACGCCAGCCCGGCCGACAACATCGCCGCGCTCGCCCGGCACAAGGGCTGCGACCCCTCCGAGATCACCGCGATCATCCTCGACCGGCCGCGCCACATGGCCCTCGTGGCGGCCGTGCGCGAGACCGGGGCGGGAATCCGCCTGATCTCGGACGGCGACATCGCCGGCATCATCCACACGACGAGCCCCGACGAGACCGGCGCCGACATCTATCTCGGCATCGGTGCGGCGCCCGAAGGCGTCATCGCGGCCGGCGTCCTGCGCTGCATCGGCGGCCACATGCAGGGCCGGCTGATCCTCGACAGCCACGACAAGCGCGAGCGCGCGGCCCGCATGGGTATCAGCGATCCGAACCGGAAGTACGAGCTCGCCGACATGGCGCGGGGCGACGTGATCGTAGCCGCCACCGGCGTCACCGACGGTGCGCTCCTGCAGGGCGTGCGGTTCAAGTCCGGCATGATCGTGACCGAGACGGTCATCTACCGTTCCGCCACAGGTACGGTCCGCCGCATCGTCGGCGAACATCGCCGGCCCGAGCGTTTCGAGGCCTGAGCGCCGTGTCGGATCCGACGATCCGCCCGGTACGGCCCGACGAGCGCGAGGCCTGGGAGGGCTTGTGGTCGGGTTATCTCGACTTCTACCGGGCCGCGATCGGACCGGAGATGCGCGACCTGACATGGTCGCGCCTGCACGACCCGCTCGTGCCGCTCCACGCCCTGGTGGCGGAAACGAGCGGCGAGACCGTCGGCCTCGTCCACTACCTCTTCCATGCCTCGGCCTGGACACGCGGACCCTACTGCTACCTGTAGGACCTGTTCACGGCGCCTGCGGCACGGGGCAAGGGGGTCGCCCGCGCTCTCATCGAGGCCGTGGCCGCGCAGGCTCGGCACGCTGGCGCCGACCGCGTCCACTGGCTGACGATGGAGGACAATACCCCGGCCCGCGCCCTCTACGACAGGCTCGCGGACCGGTCGGGCTTCATCCAGTACCGCCGGATCCTGGGTCCGGGCTGAGCGCACGACCTGGGTGGCCGGCATCCGACATGCGGGACCCGCCCCGGTTCTCAAAATCGCGCGGATGTCAGTCTGTTCGCTTTCGGACCGGGGGCGTCGCCAACGGTTCGAGCGGATGCCCCGGGGGAACTCAGGGCTGCCAACTTTTGACAGCTCCTGGGGCCTATGCCACCGTCCAGCCATGTCGAATACGCCTACCCGCAACATCGCCCTGACCCATGAGTTGGAAAGCTACATCAAGGGCCAGGTCGCGAGTGGGCATTATGCGAATGCCAGCGAAGTCGTCCGCGCCGGTCTCCGCCTTTTGATCGAGCGTGACCACAAGGTGCCTCGCTCCCGCGGCCATGGCTCCGCTAGAGCGGCGGACAGATGATGACCACCTCAATCGCCGCTCCGTCCGCCCCGCACGACTTCCAGGCGGATATCATTGCGGTCGAGGGCATCGCCGCGGTTCCGACCATCCTGAACGTGGTCTGTCGGACGACGGGCATGGGCTTTGCCGCCATCGCCAGGGTGACGGACGACCGCTGGGTCGCCTGCAGCGTCAAGGACGACATCGCCTTCGGTCTCGCGCCGGGCGGCGAGTTGCCGGTCGCCACCACGATCTGCGACGCGATCCGCTCGTCCGGGACGGGCGTGGTCATCGACCACGTGTCCGAGGACCCGGCCTTCCAGGCGCATCCGACCCCGGAAATGTATGGCTTCCAGAGCTACATTTCGATGCCGATCAACCTGCCGGACGGCAGCTTCTTCGGCACGCTCTGCGCCATCGACCCTCGTCCGGCCCGGCTGAACACGCCGGAGATCGTCGGCATGTTCAGGATGTTCGCCGACCTCATCGGCTTCCATCTCGACGCGCACAGGCGCCTCGCCGACCGGGAGGCACTCCAGCGCAGCGACGCCTTCGTGAGAGGCATCCTCAGGGCGAGCCCGGATTGCGTGAAGGTGCTCTCCGCCGACGGCACGCTGGAATTCATGAGCGCGCGGGGACTCGAGC
Organism: Methylobacterium bullatum; assembly: GCA_902712845.1. Classification (NCBI taxonomy): domain Bacteria; kingdom Pseudomonadati; phylum Pseudomonadota; class Alphaproteobacteria; order Hyphomicrobiales; family Methylobacteriaceae; genus Methylobacterium; species Methylobacterium bullatum. The sequence goes on along the minus strand of LR743504.1, from coordinate 4,557,980 downwards.
TGAACCAGATCGGATCGCTCCAGGACGTGGTCGGACAGGAATATGCCGGACTCTGGCCGGAAGGCGAGCGCGCAAAGCTCCGCGACGCCGTCCGGCGGGCGGGCGCTGGAGAGGTCTCACGCATCGAGGGGCAGGCCCCGACCGCCGGGGGCGACCTCCGCTGGTGGGAGGTGAGCTTCGCGCCCTTCCAGCCCGACGAGGGCGGTGCCCTCAAGCTCGTGGGCATCTCCCGCGACATCACCGAGCGCTACCTGGCAGAGAGTGCCCGGCAGGCCGGTGTGGATGCCCTACAGGCCCTGAACGACGACCTGGAGCGGCAGGTCGCGGAGCGGACGGCGGAGCTTCGCCTCTCGCGCGACATCCTTCAGTCCAGCGCCGCGCCCATCTGCGCCTTCGACACCACGTACCGGCTCATCGCCTTCAACCAGGCCCATAGCGACGAGTTCTTCCGGATCTTCGCCCGCCGCGTGCAGGTCGGCGAGGTGTTCCCCGACCTCTTCCCGCCGGACCAGGCCCCGGTCATGCGCGGCCTGATGGAGCGCGCCCTCCAGGGCGAGACGTTCACGGTCACCGAGGAGTTCGGCGACCCCGATCTGGCGAAGCCTTATTGGGAGGTGTCCTACTCGCCCTTGCGCGACGAGGGAGGACGCATCGTCGGGGCGTTCCACTACGCCAAGGACATCTCGGAGCGGCTGCGCGCCGAGACCGCACTCGCCGACACCCAGGAGGCGTTGCGGCAGTCACAAAAAATGGAGGCCGTCGGGCAGCTGACCGGGGGCGTGGCGCACGACTTCAACAACCTCCTGACCATCATCCGCTCATCCGTCGATTTCCTGCGCCGGCCGGAGCTGCCCGAGGAGCGTAAGCGGCGCTACCTCGACGCCGTGTCCGATACGGTCGACCGCGCCGCGAAGCTGACCGGGCAGCTCCTCGCCTTCGCCCGCCGCCAGGCCCTCAAGCCCGAAGTCTTCGAGGTCGGCGAGCGCCTGCGCGCCGTCTCCGAGATGATCGACACCGTGACGGGGGCCCGCATCCGCCTGACGGTGGAAACGCCCGACGAGCCCTGCTTCGTGAAGGCGGATCTGAGCCAGTTCGAGACCGCCCTCGTCAACATGGCGGTGAATGCCCGCGATGCGATGGACGGGGAGGGGGCCCTGACCCTGACTCTGGTTCGCCGAGGAAAGCTGCCGCCGATCCGTGGGCATGCGGTCGCTCTGGGAGCCTTCGCGGCGATCTCCCTCACCGATACGGGCACGGGAATCGCGCCGGAGCAATTGGGCCGCATCTTCGAGCCGTTCTTCACCACCAAGGAGGTGGGGAAGGGAACCGGCCTCGGCCTCAGCCAGGTGTTCGGTTTCGCCAAGCAGTCCGGCGGCGATGTCGACGTGTCGACCAAGCTCGGGCACGGCACGACGTTCACACTCTACCTGCCCGAGATCGTGATCCAGCAGAACGGCGCGGACCGGGAGATGCTTCAACCGGAGCCGGGCTCGCCGATGGGGGCGGGCCAGCGCATCCTGGTCGTCGAGGACAATATCGAGGTCGGCCGCTTCGCCACGCAGATCCTGGAAGATCTCGGTTACCGGACCACCTGGTCCGTCAACGCCGAGGAAGCTCTGGAGCAGCTCGGCACGGACGGCAACGGATACGATGCGGTGTTCTCGGACGTGGTGATGCCGGGCATCGGCGGCATCGCCCTGGCCGAGCGATTGCGCGAGCATCTGCCGAGCCTGCCGGTGCTTCTCGCGTCCGGATACAGCCACGTCCTGGCGCAGGATGGCGCGGAGGGCTTCGAGCTCCTGCACAAGCCATACTCGGCCGAACAGCTCGGGCGCATTCTGAGCCGACTGACGATGAAGCGGACGAACCGGCTCGGCGGCTGATCGGCGGGGCGTTTCGGCGAGGCCGGTTGTTTCGCCAAGACCGAGGCCCGTGCGCGGTCGAAGGAACGCCGGCCGGTCTGAATCTTCGGGCATTCGCCGCTGAGCGGGCCGACGAAGGAGCCGCCGGGATAGACGAGCGGTGGCCGGCCGCAGGCCTTGTCGCGAAACGCGATCCAGGCCGGCCGGGCGTCGCGCAGGCCGGGCGCCCGCGCGAGCCTAGCCGATGCGGCTACGCCCTTCGTGAAACCGCGGCGTGACCAAGCGACGGATCAGTTGAACAGCGACCCGACGCCGCCCGAGACGCGCCCAAGCCCCTGCTTGGCCACGGGGTTGCCCGGTTCGAGCTGAGCGGCGCGCTGGTAGCTCTCCATCGCCTCCTTCTTGCGGTTCGTCTTCTCGTAGGCGAGGCCGCGATAGGCCCAGGAGCTGGCGTCCTTGTTGTTGACGTTGAGGGCCGCGTTGTAGTCCTCGATCGCCTTGTCGAACTGGTTCGTGGCGATGAGGCTCTGGCCCCGCGCGGCGTAGGGCGCCGCGACGAAGGGATTGCGGTCGATGGCGGCGTCGAAATCGCCGATGGCCTGGGTGTTCTGGCCCTGGCGCTGACGCACGAGGCCGCGCGCATGGTAGGCCTCGGCCGATTCCGGCGCCAGGCGGATCGCCTGGTTGAGATCCGACATCGCGCCGTCGAGATCGCCCTGGGCGCGCAGCACGTTGGCGCGGCCGATATAGGCGGGGCCGTAGTTCGGATCGGCCGAGATGGCCTTCGAGAAGTCGGCGAGCGCCCCATCGTTGCGGCCGGTCTGGCGATAGGCCAGCGCCCGGTTGTAATAGGCGGAGGCCGAATTCGGATCGATCTGCACGGCCTTCGTGAAATCGCCGATGGCGTCGTTGAACTGGCCCGAGCGGGCGTAGGCCGCGCCGCGGGTGACGTAGGCGCCGGCATCGTTGGGATTACGCTGGATCACCTCGGTGAGGGAGGCGATATTGACGCTGGTGGCGCCCGTGGCGTCGGTCTCGACCACGGCGAACTGGCGCGTCGCCGAAGCCCCGCCACCGCCATAGGTCTCACACCCGGCCAAAGCCGCCGCGATCGCTACGGCCCCGACCAGACCCGCCTTCGCACGCGGCACTACAAACGTCATTGCCCCTCTCCCCTCGGGATCGCCATGCCCCCCGAGGCACGCTCCCGTCCGCTGCTATCGATCATCCCATCCATCGTGGCGCCTCGAAGCGTTTCGGATGCCGGACAAGACGACGAGTGCCGCCACAGTCTCGCATCGCGGTGAACACACGCTTAAAACCCGACGGCTCACCCGCTGAAGCGGCGCGATGTGGCGAAGGTAAGGCTCGCTTCCGCGCGGCGTCGCGAAGGCCGTCCGGCGGGTCTCGGCGGGGACAGAGTGTGTCCGGCAAGACGCAGTTTCGACGCCCTCGCCGATGGCGAAGGAGGTTATCCCGCCATAGCTCGACCGGCGGTCTCGGACAGACGCCCGGCGCCCGGATCGAAGATTCGCGGGCCCGGACGACGAGGCGACACCTCTGGCTCGAACACCCATGGCTGAGGAAGCCGAGCGTGCTCCGCCCGGCGCGATGCATCCGTTGAGTCGATCGACGACGGGGGACGAGTCGACGGAACGGGGCTGGGCAAGGCGAGGGAATCCGTGCGGCCCTTGCCCGACCCGGATCTGCCCGGTTTCGCCCGCCCGATACAACCGGCTCGCCCTATCGCGTCTTTATTTCCTGCTGGATGTCGGTGATCGCACGTTCCGAATGCTCGGCCAGGATACCTTTGACCGATTGCGGCGTCGCTGCCCATGCCACCGCCGCCAAGAACACCATCGCCGCAATCGCGTAGGCAAACGTTTCCATGATCCCGAGCCAGCCCAACAGCAATGGGACGAGGCTGATGACGAATGCAGCTCCAACATTTTTTGATATGTACAAAATCGATACGAAACAAATGAATCCCAGAGCTATTGGTTTGGCGAATGCAACAATTGTCCGTTCCACGGCGAGGCCCCTTAAGTAACATAGTTTATTGGCGCGCTCATCTGATATGAGCCTTGAAACTCAATTTTCAGCAGCCACAACGAGACAATACGAGATGTTCCGTTAAATGTCTGTGAAATAATTTGTATTCACTTTGGAACCTATAGATTCACACAAGATAAAATCAAACGATGACGACGTTCGTACCAGTATATATGCACTAGTAGCTCTAACATCTTCGGCCTTATAATCATAATCAACCGACGAATAAGGTGGCTCAAGGTCGAGAGCGTCCTAATAATTGCTTGATTGTCTCGACGTCTCGATCTGAAGGATCAGCACCATGACTTCTCCCGGCGGCTGACTGACGTTTCCAAAGATCGGATTCACAGCACCTCCGGCGTCAAATCATCCAGCACATCTTGTCTCGGAACCAGAACCGGAAGCGGATACATGGATCATAAGAAACATATTGACGTAGATTGCTTGCCACCACCCCTTCGTGAGCTTGATTCAAGCCATGGAAATACTTCTGTTCATGCTTCTATTTCAAGTTGAACTTTGTCTCGTCGCCGATCTCACCGATGGCGCGACGGCGATGCTCGATCAGTATTTGTCCATGCCACATGGATCGACATCTCAACGATGCCGACTCCTACTTACGTACTCGGCCACAACACTTCGTCGGTGACCCAACAGCGCCATCGGATGTTGGGCGATCGGCCGATGATTACGCTTGTGGCGTCGGCACGACGTGACGCGCCCCTCCACGCGTGCGCCGGGCGCCGGCCACGAGCTCCCATCGAATGAGACCAGGTCTTGTGCGTGCCTTCCCCCTCGAAGGTGCCGACGGTCGTCGAAACGACAAAGCACGTCGAGCCCGTGCGAGCCTCGCGCTTCACATCGTGCGCTCGCTCGTCGGAGATCAGGACGATGGGGATCAGGCTTCGTCCGAGGTGCTCTGGTCCCTCGCGCGCGTGCACATCGAACGGCATTCGCACGACGCGTCGTATGGGCCTCGAGCGATGGCTACGGCGCTAACGTCTCTCGCTCGAAACTCTATCGTGCCTTCGCCGACGGCGAAGGGATCGCCGCCGAAATCCGCGATGTCCGGCTGGACCGCATCCATCGCTGGCTGGCATCGGCTTCCAACGACCGCACGCCCATCAACGTGATGATGCATGCCTGCGGCTTCACCGATGCACCCGGCTTCAGCAAGGCTTACAAGCGACGGTTCGGCATGTCGGCGAAGGACGTCCGCGCCCTCCGGCGGGGTTGAGCCGTCCTCACGAAGCCGGGATCACCCGCGTGACGTGACCCATCTTGCGGCCCGGCCGGGCGTCGCCCTTGCCGTAGAGGTGGAGATGCGAGCCGGGTTCGGCGAGGAGCGCCTGCCACGCGTCGATGTCGTCGCCGATCAGGTTCCGCATCTCCACGGAGGCACCGGCGACGCGCGAGGCATCGCCCAGCGGCCAGCCGCAGACGGCGCGGACATGCTGGGCGAATTGCGAGGTCACCGCCCCCTCGATGGTCCAGTGACCGGAATTGTGCACCCGCGGGGCGATCTCGTTGACGATCAGGCGCTCGCCGGCCTCGTCGCGCACCAGGAACATCTCGACGGCCAGGATCCCCACATAGTCCAGCGCCTCGGCGATCCGGCGGGCGATCTCCACCGCGATCCGGGCGGTCTCCTCCGACAGGTTCGGGGCCGGCACGCGGGTGAGGGCCAGGATATGGTCGCGGTGCTCGTTCTCGCACAGGTCGAAGGCCGCGAAGCTCCCGTCGGGGGACCGCGCCGCCACCACCGAAACCTCGCGCTCGAACGGCACGAACCCTTCGAGGATCAGCGGCGCGCCGCCGAACTCGGCGAAGATCGCATTCCGGTCACCCTCTTCGGCGGTGCGGATGATGCGCTGGCCCTTGCCGTCATAGCCGAATCGGCGGGTCTTGAGCACGGCCGGCAGGCTGATCGCCTCCAGCGCACGGGCGAGGTCGTCCGGCGTGTCCACCTGGCGGAACGGCGCGGTGGCGATGCCGAGGCCGTTGATGAAGCTCTTTTCGGACAACCGGTCCTGTGTCGTCGAAAGGGCGTCGGCGCTCGGGCGGAGGGGCGCGTGGCGCGCCAGCAGGTCGGCGGTCTGGCGCGGGATGTTCTCGAATTCGTAGGTCACGGCATCGACGCTCGCCGCGAAGCGGGCGAGAGCCTCGGAATCGTCATAGGCGGCGCAGGTCGTCTCGGCCGCCACGTCGAAGGCCGGGCTCGCCGCATCGGGGGCGTAGACATGGACCTTGAGGCCGTAATTGGCCGCGGCCAGTGCGATCATGCGGCCGAGCTGGCCGCCGCCGACGATGCCGAGGGTGGAACCGGGCGCGAGGGACATGTCGGTCACGGAATCTGTGTCTCCGGCCTCTCGGCCACGGATGCGGTCTGCGCGGCCCGCCACGCGTCGAGGCGCTCGGCGAGGGCGGTGTCGGTCAGCGCCAGGACGGCGGCGGCGAGGAGGGCGGCGTTGACGGCCCCGGCCCGGCCGATGGCGAGGGTGCCCACGGGAATGCCGGCTGGCATCTGTACGATGGAGAGCAGGCTGTCCTGGCCCGACAGGGCCTTGGATTCAACCGGAACGCCGAAAACCGGCAGCGGCGTCATGGACGCGGTCATGCCGGGCAGATGCGCGGCACCGCCGGCGCCCGCGATGACGACCTTGTAGCCGGCCTGCTTCGCCCCCTTGGCGAAAGCGACGAGGCGATCCGGCGTGCGATGGGCCGAGACGATGAACGTCTCGTGCGGCACGCCGAGGGCGTCGAGGGTGTCGGCGGCGTGCTGCATGGTCGCCCAGTCCGACTGGCTTCCCATGATGATCGCGACCGGGGGCGCTCCCGCCATCGTCGTCACTTCCTTCCCGAGACGATCGCGGTCGCCTGGTCATGCTTGGCCGGGTTCAGGCCATGTCTTCATGGCGGCGCGATCCCGGGAAGCGATCCTGCACCCGGACCGTGCCGCATACGCGGGCGGGCGACCGCCCGCAAGACGGTGCCCGGGCCAATCCTGTGATCAAGGCAAACCGAATCTAGGCGATGATGTCGGGCGTGATCTGGTCTTCCAGATAGGAGATCCGGTCCCGCAGGCCGAGCTTGCGCCGCTTGAGGCGCTGGATCTGCAGCTGATCGCCGGCGACGCTCAGTTCCAATGCGTCGATGGCCCCGTCGAGGTCGCGGTGCTCCTGGCGGAGCCGCGCCAGTTCCTCGACGAACTCCGCCGTCCCGTTATCCTCGAACTCGCCCGCCATCGCACCTGCAGCCTCGACACGCCTCGCAGCGAAACCATGCGGCACAGGCGCTCTTGCGGCAAGGCGGCGCCTGCAAATGGCGCTGGAAGACGCTTCTTCCACCGGGGAGGGCTCCGGCGATCGTGATTCACCAATGTTGCCCGCAGGACCGATTTCGGTTTCGACAGCCGGCTCATACTATGCCACTCTGCCCGAGTCGGAACGAGACAGGAGAAACGACTCATGTCGCTGCAGACGCATTTGAGCCAGCTCGCCCTCAAGCACGAAGCCCTCGAGCGGGAAATCCACTCCGCGATTCAGAGCCCTTCCGAGAACGATCTACGGATCGCGGAATTGAAGCGACGCAAACTTCACTTGAAGGACGAGATCAATCGGCTGCGTGCCGAAACGGACTCGGTGCATTAGCCAGCTCCTCATCATTCCCCTTCCCTAACTGACCTGTGCCGCCGCGCTGCCCAGCGCGGCGGTTTTCGTTTGCACCGCCATCCCTTGTACCGTCATGGGCCGGTTGGGCTACATTCCCCACAGATGCCGGCATCCTCAGACCGGCCGCCCGGGGACGAACCGACATGCAGGCTGCTGCGACACCTCCCGATTCGCCTGAAGGGACGGACGCCTACCGCCCGATCCACGCGGCGTCCCTCGCCGATCCCGAAGGGTTCTGGCTGAAAGCCGCCGCTGCCCTCGACTGGGAGACCGCCCCCTCTCGCGCCTTCGACCCGGAGGCGGGCGCCTATGGGCGCTGGTTTCCCGACGCAAGGCTGAACGCCTGCCACAATGCCGTCGACCGCCACGTGGCGAAGGGACGGGGCGAGCAGGCGGCGATCCTGTACGATTCGCCCGTCACCGGCACGAAGCGGACGATCAGCTACGCGGCCTTACGCGACGAAGTGGCGACGCTCGCCGGCATTCTCTCGCTGCTCGGCGTGGAGAAGGGCGACCGGGTCGTCATCTACATGCCGATGATTCCCGAAGCACTGTTCGGGATGCTCGCCTGCGCGCGCCTCGGCGCGGTCCATTCCGTGGTGTTCGGCGGGTTCGCCGCCAACGAACTCGCCATCCGCATCACGGACGCCGCCCCCAAAGTGGTGCTGGCCGCCTCCTGCGGCATCGAGCCGAGCCGGGTCGTGCCCTACAAGCCGCTCCTCGACGCGGCCATCGCGGCGTCATCGCACAAGCCCGAGGCCTGCCTCATCCTCCAGCGCCCGCAGTCCGAGGCGAGCCTGGTGGAGGGGAGGGACCGCGATTGGGCCGAGACCGTGACCCGCGCGAAGGCCGCCGGGATCGCCGCCGATTGCGTCCCCGTCGCGGCCACCGACCCGCTCTACATCCTCTATACCTCGGGCACGACGGGGAAGCCCAAGGGCGTGGTGCGCGATACCGGCGGCTACTGCGTGGCACTGTCGTGGTCTATGCCCAACCTCTACGACGTGAAGCCGGGCGAGGTGTATTTCTGCGCCTCCGATATCGGCTGGGTGGTGGGCCATTCCTACATCGTCTACGCCCCGCTGCTGCACGGCTGCACCACCGTTCTCTACGAGGGCAAGCCGGTGGGCACGCCCGATGCCGGGGCGCTCTGGCGGGTCGCCGCGGAATACGGTGTCGCCTGCCTGTTCACGGCGCCGACGGCGCTCCGCGCGATCAAGAAGGACGACCCGCGCGCCGAGCTCGTCGCCTCCTACGACCTCTCCGGCTTCCGCTCCTTGTTCCTCGCCGGCGAGCGGGCCGACCCGGATTCCGTGGCCTGGGCCGAGCGCGCCCTCGGCAGGCCCGTGATCGACCATTGGTGGCAGACCGAGACCGGCTGGGCCATCGCCGGCAATCCGGTGGGGGTCGGGATGCTACCGGTCAAGCACGGCAGCGCCTGCGTGCCGATGCCGGGCTACGACCTCGCCGTTCTCGACGAGGCCGGCAAGCCGCTGCCGCCCGACACGATGGGCACCATCGCCCTGCGGCTCCCGCTCCCGCCCGGCTGCCTGCCGACCCTGTGGGGCTCGGACGAGCGTTTCTGCCAGAGCTACCTCACCACCTATCCCGGCTGGTACGACACCTCGGATGCCGGCATCGTCGATGCGGACGGCTATGTCACGGTGCTGGGGCGCACCGACGACATCATCAACGTCGCGGGGCACCGGCTCTCCACCGGCGGGATGGAGGCGGTCCTGGCCGCCCATCCGGATGTCGCCGAATGCGCGGTCATCGGCATCCGCGACGCGCTGAAAGGCGAACAGCCCTGCGGCTTCGTGGTGCTGAAATCCGGCGTCTCCCGCGATACCGCCGAGATCGAGCGCGAACTCGTCGCCTCCATTCGCGAGCGCATCGGCCCCGTGGCGGCGTTCAAGCTCGCGCTCACCGTGGCACGACTTCCAAAAACCCGCTCGGGCAAGATCCTGCGCGGCACCATGAAAAAGATCGCCGACGGCGAATCCTGGACCACCCCGCCCACCATCGACGACGCGGCCGTGCTGGACGAGATCGGCGAGAGTTTGAAGGGGAGGGGGATCGGCGGCTGAGCGTTCCCTTCCCGGACGGGTGGAACGCCAGCGGAACCCGATCCGGGGGCCGAACGAAGAGGATGCGCAGCGCCATGCTCCCGGCGACGAGGGGAGCCGCTAACGCTGCACGGCTTGCGCTGGATCCCGGATCACCCGTCGGTGACGCCTCCTGGGCTTACCCATCTGCTCGACGGCTGTTCCTCTATCCAAGAGGGTCTTCGGTATGAGGCGCGACCGGCTCCCTCTCCTTCCAGGAGAGGGAGCCGGTGCTGCCCGCCAGATGTGTGAATATCGTAGCCGGAGACGCTCTGGGCGTCCGGGAAACACGGATGTGGCCCGTCCATCCCTGGCGCGGGCGACGCGGGTGCTCCATCTAGGCTGTCAGCCAAAGCCGGGACCCACCCATGACCGCACGCCTGTTCGAGCCACTGTCCCTCGATGGCCTGACGCTGGCCAACCGCATCATCGTCGCCCCCATGTGCCAGTATTCGGCCCATGCGGGTCAGGCGGGCGACTGGCACCTGATGCATCTGGGGCAGCTCGCCATGTCGGGCGCCGGACTGCTGACCCTGGAGGCCACCGCGATCTCGCCGGAGGCGCGGATCTCGCCCACCGATCTCGGCCTTTACTCGGATGAGACCGAGCTGGCTCTCGGCCGGGTGCTCGACGCGGTGCGGCTCCGTGCGCCGATCCCCATCGCGATCCAGATCAACCATGCCGGCCGCAAGGCTTCGAGCCGGGCGCCCTGGGACGGCGGCTCGCAGATCGATCCCGAAGCGCCCGACGGGTGGCGCACAGAGGCGCCCTCCGCCGTTCCCCATGGCGAGGGCGAGGTGCCGCCCCATGCCCTCGACGCGGAGGGATTGAAGCGCATCCGCGACGGGTTCGTGGCGACGGCCAAGCGCGCCCTGCGCATCGGGAGCGACGGGTTCGAGTTGCACGGCGCCCACGGCTACCTGCTGCACCAGTTCCTCTCGCCGCTCTCCAACCACCGCACGGACGATTATGGCGGCAGCCTCGCGAACCGGATGCGCTTTCCGCTGGAATGTTTCGAGGCGGTGCGTGAGGTGGTGCCGGCGGGCAAGCCGGTCTGGATGCGGGTCTCGGCCACCGATTGGGTCGAGGGCGGCTGGTCTGTCGACGAGACCGTCGAACTGGCCCATGCGCTCAAGCGGCGCGGTTCGGCGGCGATCCACGTCTCCACCGGGGGCCTCTCCACGCGCCAGGAGATCCCGCTCTCGCCCGGCTATCAGGTCCCCTTCGCCGAGCGGGTGAAGGCCGAGACCGGGCTCACCACCATCGCGGTCGGCCTCATCACCGAGGCGGCCCATGCGGAATCGATCCTGGCGGAGGGCAAGGCCGACGCGGTCTCGCTCGCCCGGGCCATGCTGTACGATCCGCGCTGGCCCTGGCATGCGGCGGCCGAGCTCGGCGCCCAGGTGAGCGCGCCCAAGCAATACTGGCGCTGCCAGCCGCGCCAGTTCAAGACCCTGTTCCGCGACACCCAGTTCGGGCAACGCTGACCCGATTTCAGGCAATGAGCATGGACGACGACATCACGACGATCACGGTGCAGCGCGTCCGCTACGACGAGGAGAACGGCATCAGCCTGATCTCCGGCGCGGACGACGAGGAGGAGCCGGCCGGCTACTTCATCATCCAGATCGAAAAGGGCGACCCGGACGGGCCGCTCATCGAGATTTTCGGCGAGGACCTCACCCAGTCCGACGGGGTGACGGCCCTGGAGATTGGCGTTCGCCATCTGCTCTTCACGTTCGAACCGAAGAGCCTCATCGGGGCGGAGATGCCAATGGTGCGGATCGAATCGATGACCGAGATTGCCGAACTCGCCAAGGCGCGTCTCAGGGTCGCCTTCGGCAAGCGGGCGCGGCTGGCCTGAACCGCGATCCCGCCGGGAGCGCTACTTCGCCACCGCTCCCACCAGCGGCCCCAGCGGCCGGCTGATGTCCGAGCGGTTGATGCCCGGAGCGTAGAGGCTGGACACGCTGCCGTCGAGGAACAGCGCGTTGGCGCAGTCGAGCGTGTCCTTGAACAGGCGCGCGAAGGAACCGAAGGTCACGGGGCGCTCGGAAATGGCGAAAATGGCGGTGCGGCCGTCGTCGCGCACGCCGACCCCGTTGCGGATCTTCTGGCTCGGCCCGTCGCTAGAGATCTTCGGGTGGATCTTGCCGTCGATCACCAGCATCGGCCCCGATTGGGTGGCGAAATCCGGCTTGATCTTCTGGCGCAGGTAGCGGGCCGTGTCGGCGACACCGGCGCGCTCGCCCTTCACGTAGAAGATGCCGTTGGGCTTGAGGTGAAAGTTGCCCGGCCCGTTGGCGGTGGAGACGCCCTTCAACTCACGGCCCTCCTCCACATAGAGGCCCACGGGCGCCTGGCCCTTGTCGTACATGCCGCCATTCATGGCGAAGCTGAGCTTCGGCCCGATCTTTTCTCCCAACGTCGAGAGCGACGAATAGGGCAGACCGTCGGCGCCGAGCCAGAACACCCGCACCCGTTCGCGGCGCAGATCCACCGTACAAACCGTGAAGGTCTCGCCCTCGGACTGCACCGCCTTGCACGGCGACGCCACGGCGGGCGCGGCCCGCGCGGGCTGGGGAGCGAGACCCGTAGCGAACGCGAACAGCATGGCTCCGGCAAATGCGCGTCGCAGTGACATCATCGTTGAATCCCGAGGCGGAGCCATCATCCGCCCTCCGTGCGGACGAGGCGGCGCGCGGTGTCCTCGCCCGAAACGGCAGGCGTTTTCAAGGCGTGCCGACCGCCTGTCTCACCGACCTGTGATCGGCGCCGCCGGTGCGGGACAAAATGTGCCATGAACCCTTTGCGGAGCCTGGGCGTTTTACAACCACTGGGGACAAAAACCTGTCTTTGGAGACAAGACGATGAAACGCATTGTTCTGGCAGCGACCGCGATGGTCGGCGCTCTGGCGATGATCCCGGCGTCGGCGGAAGCCCGCGGCGGCTGGGGTGGACACGGTGGCTTCGGCCATGGTGGCGGATTTGGCCATGGCGGCTTCGGTCGCGGTGGTTTCGCCCATGGCGGCTTTGGCCGTGGGGGCTTCGGTCATGGTGGCTTCGGCGGCTATCGCGGCGGCTTCCGGAGCGCGGGCTTCGGCTATCGCGGCGGCTGGGGCGGACATCGCGGCTATGGCTGGAGAGGCGGTTACGGCCGTGGCTACGGTTACGGCCTCGGCGGTCTCGGCCTCGGTGTCGGCCTCGGCCTCGCCGCCGGCGGACTCTATGGCGGCTACGGTGGCTATGGCGGATACCCGGCCTATGGCTACGGCTACGCCCCTGCGGCTTATGGTGGCTACGGTGGCGAATGCTACACCGTCCCGCGCACCCGCTGGACTCCTTACGGACCTCGCCGGATCCTGGTCGAGCGCTGCTACTGAGCGGTTCCGTTCGGGAAGATCTATCTGGGAAGGGGTCGCCTCGGCGGCCCCTTTTTCGTTTCGGCTGCCGGGGTTACCGCCGTCGCTCCTCCCTCCGCATCGGCATGGCATCGATCGTCGAGAACAGGCGGGCGGCCGGGATCGGCGCGGCCTCGGTGAGCTTCGCCTCGCCGTCCTTGCCCACCAGCACGACACGGAAATCCCCGGCGCCGATTCCGAACCGATGACGGATGCGGTCCGCCTCGACACCGGTTCCGATCGCCTCCACTAGAATGAGGTCGCGCTCGGCGTAGTCCGCCCGGCTCGCCCGCGCCTCGCGCCTCTGCGCCTCGATGCGCGGATCCCCGTCCTCCGGGGCCACGATGACGAGCACCCGCGACTTCCAGCGATGGGCGGCGAGGGGGTCGTCGGCGAGGGCCTGCGACGCGAGGCCGGACAGAACGGCGGCGGCGAGGAAAGGCGGTCGGGTCATCGAGACGGTCCGATAGCGGGGAGGGGCGTTTCCTGTGTGTCAACGCCGCTCGGCGCAGGCGGTGCCTCCACCTCATTGCTGGAACACCGGCGCCCGATCGGCCTTGTCGAGAAGTCCCCTGAGACTGGAACGCCCGTCCAGAAGATCCTTCAATCCAACCGGAGCGTCAGATCATGGTCGCTATGAACCGCAGCATCGTCCTTGCCTCCCGCCCGAACGGAGAACCGACCGCCGCGCATTTCCGGCTCGAGGAGAACCGCACCCTGACGCCGGGGGAGGGGGAAGTGCTGCTGCGCAACCGCATCCTCTCCCTCGATCCCTACATGCGCGGGCGGATGAGCGCGGCCAAATCCTATGCCGAACCCGTCGCCATCGGCGCGCCCATGGTCGGGGCCACCGTGTCGGAGGTCGCAGCCTCGCGGCATCCGGATTTCCATGAGGGCGACGTGGTCACCGGCTTCGGGGGCTGGCAGGACTTCGCCGTCTCAAATGGCCGTGGCCTGCGCAAGCTCGATCCCGAGGCCGCGCCGGTCAGCACCGCCCTCGGCGTGCTCGGAATGCCGGGCATGACCGCCTATACCGGCCTCCTCACCATCGGCCAGCCGAAGGCGGGGGAGACCGTGGTGGTCGCCGCCGCCGCCGGGCCGGTGGGCTCCCTCGTCGGCCAGATCGCCAAGCTGAAGGGCGCGCGCGCCGTCGGCATCGCGGGCGGCCTGGAGAAATGCGCCTACCTCACCGACGTGCTCGGTTTCGACTCGGCCGTCGATCACCGCACCGACGACCTCCCCGGCGCGCTGGCAGCCGCCTGCCCCGATGGGATCGACGTGTATTTCGAGAATGTCGGCGGCGCGGTGTTCGACGCCGTGCTGCCGCTCCTCAACGACTTCGCCCGCATCCCCGTCTGCGGCCTCGTCTCGGGCTACAATCTCACCGAATTGCCGCCGGGGCCGGACCGCAGCCCGGTCCTCATGCGCGCCATCCTGACCAAACGCCTGACCCTGCGCGGCTTCATCGTGTGGGATTTCGCCGAACAGGAGGAGGAATTCCTGAGCGAGGTCGGAACTTGGCTGAGGGAGGGGCGCATCCAGCACCGGGAAGACATCGTCGACGGACTGGAGGCGGCGCCGGAGGCCTTCATCGGGCTACTGAAAGGCCGGAATTTTGGCAAAATGCTGGTGCGGATCGCGTGATGGCGAAGCGCGCGATCCTTGCGCGCCAATGCGAACAAAGATAGAACATCCACCTGTGATCGGTGGGGACAAATTCGCCCTCCCAATTGCGGGCCGCCTGTCCGAAGTTCATGAAGGGCGAACGGGACGGACGGCATGTGAGGCCCTTCCGTCAGTGAGATCGATCGAGAGGAGAGCGGCATGGCCGGCAGCGTCAACAAGGTGATTTTGGTGGGCAACCTCGGGCGCGACCCCGAGACCCGGCGCCTCGCCTCCGGCGACCCCGTGGTCAACCTGCGCATCGCCACGTCCGAATCCTGGAAGGACAAGGCGTCGGGCGAGCGCAAGGAGAAGACCGAGTGGCACTCGGTGGTGATCTACAACGAGAACCTCGCCCGCGTGGCCGAGCAGTACCTGCGCAAGGGCTCGAAGGTCTATATCGAGGGCCAGCTCCAGACCCGGAAATGGGCTGATCAGTCCGGCGTCGAGAAATACACCACCGAGGTGGTGCTCCAGCGTTTCCGGGGTGAACTCACGCTCCTCGATGGACGCAGCGGCGGCGGCGAGATGGGCGCCGACGACGAGGGCGGCGGCCAGATCAGCCGCGGCGGCGATTACGGCGGCGGTCGTTCCTCGGGCGGCGAGCGTCGGCCGGCGGCCGCTTCGTCGAAGCCCAATTACGACCTCGACGACGATATCCCGTTCTAGGGATCTGCCGTCATCGGCATCCGACAGACGGAAAGCTGAGTGTATCGGCCTCCACCCATTGCGCTCAAGGCTAAGCTGGTTTGCGTTGGTCAACCAACGGTTCACACTGCTTGGCTCTCTAATGTATCACAGGTTTTGATCGCAGGACCGGGGGCCACTTCTGCGAAACCTGCTTAGGATAGTTACACATCTCTTGGACAGCGTGAGTCCCCTCTCCTGCAAGGCTACTGGATTCACACATCTCCTCTTCCAGGCTGACGCGTCCCTCTCCCCCCTTGTGGGGAGAGGTTAGGAGTGGGGGTGGCGCCGCTGGACTCCGCAGCGGGAGGGTCACCCAACCACCCCCACCTCCAACTCCTCCCCACAAGCTCGACGGATCTCGGGCAGGCCCGAGATCTGCTGGGGAGGAGGGCAGGTCGGCGCTGCCCGCGAGATGTGTGATTATCGTAGCCTGCAAGGAGAGGGAGCCCGCTGCTCCTCATGTCGCCCCCTCGTGAACAGGGGGAACAGACGTCGAGCAGATGGCTGAATCCAGCAGCCGCTCACGGAACCGACTGACAGGTGCACCGATAGAGAACGGGCATCAGGCGTCGGGCTTCGACGGCGCGATCCACGCCATCGCCGATGCGACGTCCAGCAAGGTCTCCCCGGTCAAATCTGGCGCCTCGAGGGCATGTGAGTACGGCACGCCCCGAGCGACGTAGCATGTCATGAGGCCGGCCATCCTGGCGCCGTGGAGGTCCCAGGGGTGGGTGGCGATCATCGCCATTTCGCCCGGGGCGATGCCGGCGGCCCGCGTGGCGTGGCGGTAGACCTCGGCGCGTGGCTTCGACAGCTTCACTTCCTCGACGGAGAGAATCCGCTCGACGAGCCCTTCCATGTCTGCCGCTCGGAGCAGTCCCTGCGTGGTCGCGGCCGCGCCGTTGCTCAGGGCGAAAACCCGGATGCCGGCATCGGCAAGGACCTCGAAAGCGGCCTTGGCGTCCTCGTGCGCCGGAAGGGCCTTCATCATCCCGAGCACCGCGTTCTTATCCTCCGCCGTGGCGGAGAGGCCGTGCATGGCGAGCAGCTCTTCGAGGCACCCCGACAGCACGGATTGGAAGGGCGCGAAGGTGCCGGTGGCCGCCAGGGCGAACATGTCGCGCAACCCGGCGGTGTAGAGGAAATCCAGGGCGAGGGGCGGCAGGCCCATCGCCACTAGGGCGGGCCGCATCGGTTCCATGCTGAACACGGTGCCGATGATGTCGAAAGCGACGGCTTTCGGACGATTGAGCATGAGGGTGGCCCTGTCGGTGAGTGCGGCGGGATCGACGATCTCGGGTAACCGGCCTCGCGCTCCGCCGGTTCACATCGACCGCGTCTTCGTGCTCCCATGGATTCGATCGAGCAGGGAAGGCGAATCGATGCGCGTCATGGTTCTAGTCAAGGCGACCACAGACAGCGAGGCGGGGATCATGCCCTCCCTCGAACTGCTCACCGCCATGGGCGCGTTCAACATGGAACTCGCCAAGGCCGGCATCCTGCTCGCCGGCGAGGGCCTGCACCCCTCCGCCAAGGGCAAGCGGGTCGCCTTCGACGGCGCCACCCGCACCGTCAGCGACGGTCCCTTCGCCTCGACCGAGGAGCTGGTCGCCGGCTTCTGGCTCTGGCAGGTGAAGGACATGGCGGAAGCGCTCGACTGGGTGAAGCGCTGTCCCAACCCGATGCCCGGCCCGAGCGAGATCGAGATCCGGCCGCTCTACGAGATGTCCGATTTTGCGGGCGCCGCGGCGGGGTGAGGGGCACGAGGCTCCGACGCCGCCTTTCAGGCCACCTGGCGACGCGGCGAGAGAGGCCCCGGATCGGGTTCCGCCGAGGCTCCACCCGCCCGGGAAAGAGGCTGGAAGCCGACAGGCCCGCATTCGCCGGGATCGGTATCGCAAGCGCTTGCGACGCATGGGGTTTGTCGATGTCGTCGCGATGTGTGGCGGTGGCGCAGCGGCACCGGATGGCGTATGACGGACGTCCGAGCCAGGACGTGACGCGGCCGGCCTTTTCGAGGCCTCGCGGAACGTCCCGCCCCCCACTTTCCGTAGCGCCCGTCGCTCCACGCGGACCCGGCCCGCCGGGACCGTCACAGGCAGAGATCGAAGACCTTGGCAGAGAAAGACGATACCGGCGCCGGCGCGACGCCGCCCGCCTCGGACATCAAGCCCGTTTCCATCACCGACGAGATGCGCCGCTCCTATCTCGATTACGCCATGAGCGTGATCGTGAGCCGGGCTCTGCCCGACGCGCGGGACGGCCTGAAGCCGGTGCACCGGCGCATCCTCTACTCGGCCTATGAGAGCGGGCACCTGCCCGAGCGGAAATACGTCAAGTCGGCCCGCATCGTCGGCGACGTGATCGGTCTCTACCATCCGCATGGCGACCAATCGATCTACGACGCCTTGGTCCGCATGGCCCAGGACTTCTCGATGCGGCTCATGCTCATCGACGGGCAGGGCAATTTCGGCTCCGTGGACGGCGATCCGCCGGCGGCCATGCGCTACACCGAGTCGCGTCTGGCCAAGCCCGCCAACGCGCTGCTCGCCGATATCGACAAGAACACCGTCGACTTCCAGCCGAACTACGACGAGTCGCGCGAGGAGCCGAAGGTTCTGCCCGCGCGCTTCCCGAACCTCCTCGTCAACGGGGCCGGCGGCATCGCGGTGGGCATGGCCACCAACATCCCGCCGCACAATCTCGGCGAGCTCATCGACGCCTGCATCGCCCTCATCGACGATCCCGGCCTCACCATCGAGCAGCTGACCGAATACGTCCCCGGCCCCGACTTCCCCACCGGCGGCTCGATCCTCGGCCGCGCCGGCGTGCGGCAGGCCTACGCCACGGGCCGCGGCTCGGTCATCATGCGGGCGAAGTCCCATGTGGAAGAGCTGCGCAAGGAGCGCGAGGCGCTGATCTTCACCGAGATCCCGTATCAGGTGAACAAGGCGACTCTCATGGAGAAGATCGCCGAGCTGGTGAAGGAGAAGCGGGTCGAGGGCATCTCGGACCTCCGCGACGAATCCGACCGCGACGGGATGCGCATCGTCATCGAGATCAAGCGCGATTCGATGGCCGACGTGGTGCTGAACCAGCTCTACCGCTTCACGCCGCTGCAATCCTCGTTCGGCTGCAACATGGTGGCGCTGAACGGCGGCCGCCCCGAACTGATGAACCTGAAGGACCTGCTCACGGCCTTCGTCGATTTTCGCGAAGAAGTCGTCTCCCGCAGGACCAAGTTCCTGCTCGGCAAGGCCCGCGAGCGCGCCCACGTGTTGTGCGGCCTCGCCATCGCGGTGGCCAATATCGACGAGGTCATCCGCCTCATCCGCACCTCGCCCGATCCGAACACCGCCCGCGAGGCGCTGATGGGCCGCCATTGGCCGGCCCTCGACATCGCGCCGCTCATCGCCCTGGTGGACGACCCGCGCCACCGCGTGGACGAGAACGGCAATTATCGTCTCTCGGAGATCCAGGCCCGCGCCATCCTCGACCTGCGCCTGCAGCGCCTCACGGCTCTCGGCCGCGACGAGATCGGCGACGAGCTCCAGAAACTCGCCGACGAGATCGCCGACTACCTCGACATCCTGCGCTCACGCCTGCGCATCATGACCATCGTCAAGGACGAGCTGCGCGAAGTCCGCGAGGCCTACGCGACGCCGCGCAAGACCATGATCCTCGACTGGGATTCGAACGTCGAGGACGAGGACCTGATCCAGCGCGAGGACATGGTCGTCACCGTGTCCCATGCCGGCTACGTCAAGCGCGTGCCGCTCTCGACCTACCGGGCCCAGCGCCGGGGCGGCAAGGGCCGCTCCGGCATGTCGACCCGCGACGAGGATTTCGTCACCCGCCTGTTCGTGGCCAGCACCCACACGCCGGTCCTGTTCTTCTCGAACCAGGGGCAGGTCTACAAGGAGAAGGTCTGGCGCCTGCCGATGGCCGCCCCCAACGCGCGCGGCAAGGCGCTCGTCAACATCCTCGCCATGGATGCGGGCACGGAGCGCATCACCACGATCATGCCGCTGCCCGAGGACGAAGCCTCCTGGGAGACGCTCGACGTCATGTTCGCCACCGCCAGCGGCGGCGTGAGGCGCAACAAGCTCTCGGATTTCGTGCAGGTGAACCGCGCCGGCAAGATCGCCATGAAGCTCGACGAGGGCGACCACATCGTCCACGTGGAGATCTGCCGCGCCGACCAGAACGTCCTGCTCACCACGCAGGCCGGCCAGTGCATCCGCTTCCCCGTGGAGGATGTCCGCGTCTTTAAGGGCCGCGATTCCACCGGCGTGCGCGGCATCAGCCTGGCGCAGGACGACCGCGTCATCTCGATGACGATCCTCAACAGCTTCGATGCGACGCCCGAGGAGCGGGGCGCCTTCCTGAAGATGCAGCGGGCCGTGATCGGCGACACCGAGGGCGGCGATGCCGATTCCGAGGACATCGCCACCGATGCGCCGCTTCTCTCCCAAGAGCGCTACGCCGAAATGGGCGCCGCCCAGCAATTCGTGCTCACCCTCTCCGAACGCGGCTTCGGCAAGCGCAGCTCGTCCTTCGAGTATCGAATCTCGGGCCGCGGCGGCAAAGGCATCACCGCCATGCGGGTCAACCCGCGCAACGGCAACCTCGTCGCCTCCTTCCCGGTCCAGCCCTCCGACCAGATCATGCTGGTGACCAATGCCGGACAGCTCATCCGCGTGCCGGTGGACGATATCCGCATCGTCGGCCGCGCGTCTCAGGGTGTCACGGTGTTCAACACCGAGAAGACCGAGCGCGTGGTCTCGGTCGAGCATATCGAAGGTGAAGGCGAAGGTGAGGACGATGCCGGAGAGGTGACGGCAATCGATCCCGCCGGTGACGCCACCTGAAGACGGCCCTGTTCGGACCGGTCCGGAATCATTCGAGACCAATCTGAACACTTCACGGAGAATGCCGGTCGAGTCGTAAGACTTGTCCGGCATTCTCGTTTCGGTCACTGATCTTCGGTGTTGCAGCCAAGTCATATCCGGCGCCGCGATGCACGGATAAGTTCGGCCTCAGAGAGATATCGCTCCACGGTCCGCGCCGGACCGAACGAGACGTTCGGCGCAGCGTGGAGTTGCGAAAAGGCTCTGACGTTCCGGCACTTCGCTTGGCGAATCCATAAGCCGGACGTCGTCGACCAGACTTCGAAGACCGAAACTTCGGGCGGGCGCTCCATCGGGGCATCCGCCCTTTTTCGTGGGCCGCTCCATTGCCGGGAGGATTCGCCATCGGGCCGGGATGGAAGCGGGCGGTTCCGTTTCGAGGCGAAATGCTCTACGCCCACCGGTGATGATCCGCACCGCGCTCTACGCTGGCTCTTTCGATCCGGTCACGAACGGACACCTCGACGTCATCCGTCAGGCATGCCGGCTCGTGCAGCACCTGGTGATCGCCATCGGCGTGCATCCGGGCAAGGCCCCCATGTTCTCGCCCGAGGAACGGGCGGATCTGCTGCAGGCGACCTGCGCCCCCCTGGCGGAGGCCGAAGGCGCCAGCCTCGACATCGTCACCTTCGACGATCTGGCGGTGTCGGCCGCACGGCGCTCGGGCGCCAGCATCTTCATCCGCGGCCTGCGCGACGGCACGGATCTCGACTACGAGATGCAGCTCGCCGGCATGAACGGCGCCATGGCGCCGGAGGTGCAGACCGTGTTCCTGCCCGCCTCCACCGGGGTCCGGCCGATCACCGCCACCCTGGTGCGCCAGATCGCGGCCATGGGCGGCGATGTCTCACCCTTCGTTCCTCCCCTCGTGGCGGAACGGCTCGCCGCGCGCTTCGCGCAAGCCTGATCCCTTCCATCCACCTCTTTCAACGGACCGGAGACCGCCCCCTCATGACTCATCGGACCCTCCATCGGCGGACCGCCTTCCTGTCCCTGGCGCTTGCCGCCATGATCGGGTTCGCGCCCGTGGCACGGGCCGCCGACGACAACACGGTCTATCTCGACACCAAGGATGGGCGCGTCACCATCGAGCTGCGCCCGGACCTCGCACCGCAGCACGTGGCCCAGCTCAAGACCCTCATCAAGAAGGGTTTCTATGACGGGCTGAAGTTCCATCGCGTCATGGACGGGTTCATGGCCCAGACCGGCGACCCGAAGGGCAACGGCACCGGCGGTTCGTCCCTGCCGAACATCCCGGCCGAATTCTCGCAATCGCCGTTCCGGCGCGGCACCCTCGGCATGGCCCGCTCGTCGGATCCGAACTCGGCGAACTCGCAGTTCTTCATCTGCCTCGGCGATGCGCCGTTCCTGAACGGCCAGTATACCGTGATCGGGCTGGTCTCCTCGGGCATGGACGTCGTCGACAAGATCAAGAAGGCAGCGGCGGGCGCTCCGGGCGGCGCGGTCCAGAACCCGGACAAGATCGTGAAGATGCAGATGGCCCAAGGCGCGAAATGACCGGAGGCGCGACAGTGAGGCGCCCGACGCGCCTCACCGTCGCCGCGTCGGCGGTCGCCATCCCGTTCGCGGTGGCTTTTGCATCGGCTGCCCTGGCGGGAGCCGGACTGCCGCTGACGCCGACCGCGTCCTTGCGCTCCACCGTGCAGGCGCCGGAGGGCGGCATCGCCGCGAATCCGGCCGACACGCTCCAGGAGCTCTACCCCCGACTCGCTGCCTGCTGGGAAATACCGCAGGGCCTCGCCGGCTTCCCGCGTACCGAGATCACCGCCCGTTTCGCGCTCCGCCGCGACGGGTCCGTCATCGGCGAGCCTCGCATCACCTTCTCGATGCAGAATGCCGATCAGCGCGGCAGGGACATCCTGACCCGCTCAACCCTCGACGCGATCCGGCGCTGCACGCCGGTCGCGATCACGCCGGCGCTCGGCGCCGCCATCGCGGGGCGCCCGATCGCCCTGCGGTTCATCTACCAAGGTCCCCAGGGACAAGGAGTCTGACCCCATGGCCGATACCGAAACCCTCATCCTCGAAACCACCAAGGGCCGCGTCGTCATCGGGCTGCGCCCGGATCTCGCCCCCAACCATGTCGAGCGCCTCAAGACGCTGGCGGGACAGGGATTCTACGACGGCGTGCCGTTCCACCGCGTCATCGACGGGTTCATGGCCCAGACCGGCGACCCGACGGGCACCGGCTCGGGCGGTTCCGATCTGCCGGACCTGAAGGCCGAGTTCAACGACGAGCCGCATGTGCGCGGTACCTGCTCCATGGCCCGCACCAACTTCCCGCATTCGGCGAATTCGCAGTTCTTCCTCTGCTTCGGCGATGCCCGCTTCCTCGACAAGCAATACACCGTCTGGGGCAAGGTGACCGAAGGCATGGACGTGGTGGACAGCCTCAACAAGGGCGAGCCGCCCCGCTCGCCGGACAAGATCGTCAAAGCCACGGTCGGCACAGCCTGAACCGATCGGGCGATCGATGAAAAGGGCGTCCGCGCGTGACCCGCGCGGACGCCCTTTCTCGTTTGTGGGGCTCAGCTCCACGCGTTACATGAAAACGGCGATTTTCCTGTAACGCGGGTACGAACCATCCCGCCCATTGATGCCGCTGCACCGATGCGGAGTTTCACCGCGATTTTTCAAGGGGAGACGCCCGCGCGCCACTTTCCCCGCGCCGCGCCCCCAGACGTCGTTCTATCCCGCTTCGCCTATTCCGTCGTTCGCCTCGCCGCCCGCCTCGGACCCTCCCGCCGCGGAGGCCGGCGGCAGGACGACCACCTTCGTGCCGATCGCGACACGGGCGTAGAGGTCAATGACGTCCTGGTCGATCATCCGAATGCAGCCCGACGAGACGGCCTGTCCGATCGTGTAGGGTTCGAGGGTGCCGTGGATCCGGTAGAGGGTGTCCCGGCCGTCGCGCCAGAGATAGAGCCCCCGCGCGCCGACCGGGTTGGCCTTGCCGCCGGCGATGCCTCGGCCGCTCCGAAGCTGTGACAGCATTGCCGGGATATCCGGGCGCCGGGCGATCATTTCCTTGGTCGGATACCAATCCGGCCATTCCTGCTTCGCGCCGACCCGCGCGACGCCGGACCAGGTCATTCCCTCAGCGCCGACACCGACGCCGTAGCGCCGGGCACGTCCGCCGGGTTCGACCAGGTACAGGTAGCGAGCCGCCGTATCGACCACGATGGTGCCGACCGGCTCCGACGTGACGTAGTCGATCTCGCGCCGCAGATAGGCGGGGTCGATCCGCGCCGTATCCACCGCCTCCACTGGAAAGCGATCCGATGTCAGGGCGGCATAGCCGGTGGGCGGAGCCTCAACGGACCGCCTCCGGGCGAGATCGGCGTCGATACCCGGTCCCGCGACGCAACCGCCGAGGACGAGAAGGGTCGTCGCCTGTGTCAGGAGGATGCGGATCGACGAGAGGGAGAGGATCATAGTGGCCGCCGAGAGAGGTCGCGCAGGCTCGATCCCATCCACGTCGAATCTATGGCCAAGCTTAGCCTCGGACATGGCCGATCCACGTCGGCACCGGGGCGTTGCTTACCAGTGGCGAGTTTCCGCAATCGCCAGATCCTCCAGCGTGTCGATGGTGAGGACGGCATTGGCCAAGGCCGTCGTCCCGTCCACCGCCACGGGGCCGTGTCGCGCTTCAGCGAGGCCGAAGGCTCCACACCAACCTCATGTGGCGCTATCGGATCAGCCACGTCCCCGTATAGGCCAGCGCCGCGAGGTAGACGGCTTTTCCGTCCTCGTCCGTCACCAACACGGTGATCGCTTGGCGTTCGCCATCCTTAGGCACTTCGTCGGCGGCCACGGCTGGAAGCAACGTCTTGGCCTCGAGCACGGCGGCCTGCAGATTGACGCACTGAACGCCCTCTTCGTCCCTCTCGTTACGACCGTCGTTGATGTCGAAAAAGTAGCGGGGCATAGGGCTCTCCACGCATCGAAGGCGGGAGCGCACATCTGTCTCTCAAGCGCGGAAGGCCAGGGGCAGAGCCGCGATCACGCGACGGTAGAGCATCGCACGGGGAAAAGCACTCGCTCGATTGAATACTTCGCTTGTCATCCATCCTCGTTTCGTCCTCGCGCCGTTGCCTGTGCGATTGGCATCCTCGCCATTCCTTCGCCGGGGCCCATCCTGGGACGTCGCGAGGCGGCCGACACTCTTCGCGCGACCGTCGCGAGCCGCCGACGCGGCCCGTCTTGCACTGGGTTCCGGATCGCACTCCGCTATGCTTCGAGCGTCCGGAACAGGTGTGCTTCCTGACGTTGGGCTCGGCTCGAGCGGAGCCGGCGACGCGGCCCCTCCTTGGACGGGTGGAGCGTCAGCGGAGCCCGATCAGGAGGCTCTCAGGACGGCCTCCGCCATCGCCAGATCCTCCGGCGTATTGATGTTGAGGAATGGATCGACCGGGTCCGCCGGCCAGTCCACCGCCACGGCTCCGTGACGGCGGAGGAACGCGCCGACGCGGCGCTCGCCGCGCTGGACGAGGGAGGCGTGGAGATCGTCGCGGAGCGACACCGCCCAGAGCGCCACGGTGAAATGCTCTCGCCCGGCCGAGGAGGCCATGGCGACGGGCGCGCCGGAAAGCCCGGTCTGCAGACGTTCCACCAGGTCGAGGGGCAGGAACGGCGCGTCGCCCGTGACGCTGGCCACATGCGTCGCCGAGGGGTGATGCGCAGCCGCATGGTCGAGGGCGGCGAGGATGCCGGCGAGCGGTCCCGGATGGTCGGGCACCCCGTCCGGCACGACCGGCCCGGGGAATGCCGCGAACCGGGCCGGGTCCCCGTTGGCGTTGAGAATGAGCCCGAGGCCGCATTGCGGCGCGAACCGCTCCACCACCCGGTCGAGAAGGGTGCGGCCCGCGAGCATTCTCAGCGGCTTGTCGCCGCCGCCCATCCGGCGGGACAGGCCGCCGGCCAGGACCACCCCGAGGACGGGCGCCATCCCGGCTTACTCGATGACGATGCGGGGCGCGGCGCGGGGGGCCGGCCCGCCGGTGAGGTTGGCCCAGAGCTGCGCGGCAATGCCGCGATAGACCTTCGCGTGCGGCCCGTCCGGGTCCACCGCCACCACGGGACGGCCGGAATCGGAGGTCTCGCGGATGGTCATGTTCAGGGGGATCTCGCCGAGGAACGGCACGTCGAGCCGCGCGGCCTCGTCACGGGCGCCGCCATGACCGAAGATGTGCGAGGCATGGCCGCAATTCGGGCAGATGAAGGTCGCCATGTTCTCGATGACGCCAAGGATCGGCACCGAGACCTTGCGGAACATCGTCACCCCCCGCCGCGCGTCGATGAGCGCCAGGTCCTGCGGCGTCGAGACGATGACGGCGCCCGAGAGCGGCGTCGCCTGGGCCATGGTGAGCTGGGCATCGCCGGTGCCCGGCGGCATGTCGACCACGAGGATGTCGAGCTCGCCCCAGGCGACCTCGCGCAGCATCTGGGTGATGGCGGACTGCACCATCGGACCGCGCCAGATCATCGCCGTCTCGGGCTCGATGAGGAAGCCGATGGACATCACCTTGATGCCGTAGCCGTCCATCGGCGCCAGCAGGCGCTCCTCGATCACCTTCGGCTTGCCGGACAGGCCGAACAGCTTGGGCACCGAGGGGCCGTAGATGTCGGCATCGAGCAACCCGACCTTCAGCCCCTGCGCCGAGAGGGCGAGGGCGAGGTTGCAGGCGGTGGTGGACTTGCCGACGCCGCCCTTGCCGGAGGCGACGGCTACGATGTGGCGCACGCCGGGCAAGGCGGGGCCGGTGCGCGGAGGCGCGGGCCGTCCCGGCTGGGGCGGCTGCGGAGCGGCGGCCTGCGTCGGCGGGGCGGGCTGGTTCGGGCCGCGCTCCGAGGTGAGGCTGGCGAAGACGCCGGAGACGCCGGCCATGGCCAGGACGGTGCCCTCGGCCTTGCGCCGAACCGGCTCGAAGCGCTCCGCCTCGCTCGGGTCGATCAGGATCGAGAACATGACCCGGTTGGTGGGGTCGACCACCACTTGCGAGAGGCGGCCCGATGCGGGCAGCGTGGTCCCGCCGGCATCGACGGTGACGGCGGACAGCGCCTTGAGCACGTCGTCGCGAGTAATGGCCAAGATGTTTCTCCGGGCGAGGCAGGCGGGCACGGCGGCCCGGACGCCCCTCTGCATGTAACCGACGAAGACGAGAACGCCAGACCTCTTGCGGTCTCACCCCCCGATATGCGCGAAGCGGACGGTTTCAGCGCCGCCCCGGCGGGATGGCGATGAGGTTGCACCGCTCCATCGGCCCGCGCACGACCGAGCCGTCGCCGCGCCGATACGTCCCGTTGCGGACATGGCGGCATCCGGGGGGACCGGGGAGCCGCCTCACCCGTTGGATATGGACGCTGCCGTAGCGCCGGTTCGAGAAATCGTGGCCGCCGATTCGCACGCCGGGACCGAAGCGGACTTGCGCCGCGACGGGTTCGGTGAGGACGGGAAGGGCGCAGGCCGCGCCCATGAGCATTCCGAGTATTCCCCGGATCGGGACGGACAGAGACATTCTTCCTCTTCTC
The DNA here is from genome assembly GCA_902712845.1 of Methylobacterium bullatum. Lineage (NCBI taxonomy): Bacteria > Pseudomonadati > Pseudomonadota > Alphaproteobacteria > Hyphomicrobiales > Methylobacteriaceae > Methylobacterium > Methylobacterium bullatum. The sequence goes on along the minus strand of LR743504.1, from coordinate 4,531,075 downwards.
CGAACGATGCTGAACCAAGCGAGCCCTGGCCCGTTGTGAGTGCAGCCTTCAGGGCCGGCCCGCGACCGGGAGCGCCGCGCCCCGATACGGACGACAGACCTTCAGGAGACCATGTTCATGCATCAAGGCAACCACCGCGACCACGAGGGCGCGAAGAAGCTGTTCGAACTCGTCAAGGACATCAAGGTCGCGATGATGACCACGGCGGATCAGGACGGGAAGCTCTATAGCCGCCCGATGTGGAGCCAGGATACCGACGAGAACGGCGACATCTGGTTCTTCACCAAGCTTCACTCGCCCAAGACCGCCGAGATCGGCAAGGACAACCAGGTCAACCTCGCCTATTCCGACCCGTCGAGCCAGACCTACGTCTCCATCGCCGGCAAGGCCGAGATCGTCACCGATCAGGCCATCGTCGACGACAAGTGGAGCGAGAGCATGAAGACCTGGTTCCCCAACGGCAAGGACGACCCGGAAGTCGCGCTCATCCGCATCCACCCGGAGAAGGGCGAGTATTGGGACAGCCCCAACGCCACGGCCCTGCACATCTACGGCTACGTGAAGGCCGCCCTCACCGGCGAATCGCCCAAGACCGAGACCAAGAAGGTCGATCTGGCCTGATTTTTCGATGGGACGGACCAAGAGGGCGGCCATCCGAAACGGGTGGTCGCCCTTTGGCGTTGTTCAGCGCATGCCTCCTCCGCAGGACGACAAGATCCACACACCTGCTCGACAGCCATTCCCTTGATCCAAGCGGGTTCGACATCGGGCGCGACGGGCTCCCTCTCCTGGAAGGAGAGGGTTGGGGTGAGCGACTGTCTGTCAGGTCAAGAGGCCAGAGCGAGGTCCTTGCGGATCTCGCGGGCTTTGGCGTTGAGGCGCACGAGGAGTTTGTGGGCGAGGGCGACGCGGACGAGCTTTTTGGGCTTTCCGGCTTGGCTCAACCGCTGGTGGAAGGCGGCAAAGTCGGGATCGTATCGGCGCACGATCTCGGCGACGACGAACAGGACGGCCCGAACCCCGGCGCGTCCGCCGCGCACGGGGCGCTTGCCGGCGCGGCGTCCGCTGTCGTGGGCGATGGGCGCCAGGCCGGCGAGCTTGGCGACAGCCTTGTTGGACAGGGTTCCGATCTCGGGCATCTCGGCCATCAGATGGGCGACCGTGCGGTCGGCCACGCCCTTGATCGTGCGGAAGCATCGGTCGAGGGCCGTCCAGACGGGGTCCAGGGCGATGGCCTGGGCGATGTGGGCTTCCAGCACCCGGATCTGCGCCGTGATGGCCGCCAGGACGGGGGTGAAGGAGGCGAGCACCTCCGGCTCGGTGACGAGGCGGGCCTGGTTGGCCTGCCCGACCTTCAGCGCCGTGAGTTGGCGCAGGCGCACCACCAGGGCGGTGAGCCGGACCTGGGTCGCCGTGGCCGGCGGGGTCGGACGCAGGCCTTTGGTCGCGGCGTACCAGGCGATCATCCCGCAATCGATCCGGTCGGTCTTCTCCAGCACACCCATGCCGTCGGCGAAACGGCGCACGGCGCGCGGGTTGACGACCGTGGCCGGAACGCCCTCGGCCCAGAGCGCGCCGAAGACCGCGCGTTCGTACCCACCGGTGGCCTCCATGGCCACCAGATCGACCCGGTGCTCCCGACAGAACGCCGCCAGATCGGCGCGGCCCTCCGGGGTGTTGGCCATCTGCCGCCAGGCGCCATCGCGGCCGATGCGGGCATCCAGCGTGTCGGCGCCGATATCCACTCCACAGACGATGTGTGTCACGGTAACCTGCCTTGTCCATGCGACGGGCTGTCGAGCGACTGTCCGGTCGTGCGTGACGAAGCGGCCCACGGTCCCAAAGCTCACCCACGGTTGTGGCCAGAGGTGTGGCGGGCGCCGCGGACCGCGCGCCGGGTGGGGCGGCCACCTCACTCGGCGCACCCTCGAATGGACACCACCCGGGGACGCCTTTCCAGATACAAGGTGTGGTCCATCTCTGGAGAGGTCGCACACCTCACCCTGTCCCTCTTCTTCCAGGAGAGGGGACCCGCGCTGCCCGTGAAGGATGTAAACGTCGTAGCTTACACTCCTCTCCTCCCCCTTGTGTAAATGGAGTAGGAGACGACGGTGGTCGGGCGACCCTGATCTTTCGGAGGCTGGCGGAGCCACCCCCACTCCTAACCTCTCCCCACAAGGGGGAGAGGGACGCGCGATCGACCTCGCTTCCTGCGCTACGCACGAAGGTGAAAACCGTTCGGTCGCCATCGGGTCCCCGCCAATCACCGGGTGTACGATTGACTCGCGCCCGAGGCCCATGCGCTCTTCGCCAGCGAGCGGGCGCCCGGGTCCCGCGCCGGATCCCTCCCGACCATGCTCGATCTCGCGACGCGGGTGTACAACCACAACTTCAAGATCGACCCGATCATCCGGTCGCTGCTCGACACCGATTTCTACAAACTGCTGATGGCGCAGACGATCTTTCGCCGCCATCGCGACGCCGACGTGACCTTCGGCATCCAGAACCGCAGCCGCTCCGTCCGCATCGCCGATTTCGTCGATGTGGGGGAATTGCGCGAGCAGCTCGACCACGCCCGCACGGTCGGCTTGAGCCGGGGGGAATCGACCTGGCTGCGCGGTAATACCTTCTACGGCCACCGCCAAATGTTCTCGGCCGATTTCATGGACTGGCTCGAAGGCTTCCGCCTGCCCGAATACGAACTCGAGGCACGGGACGGACAATACGTTCTCACCTTCCACGGTCCCTGGATCGAGACCACCATGTGGGAGGTGCCGGCGCTCGCCATCCTCAACGAGCTGCGCTCGCGCGGGGTCCTGCGGGCGCTCGGCAAGTTCGAGCTGCAGGTGCTCTACGCGCGGGCGATGACGAGGGTCTGGGAGAAGATCGAGCGCCTGAAGGCCTTGCCCGGCCTCTCCATCGCCGATTTCGGCACCCGCCGCCGCCACGGCTTCCTGTGGCAAGATTGGTGCGTCGAGGCCATGCGCGAGGGCTTGGGCGAGGCCTTCCTCGGCACGTCGAACTGCCTCATCGCCATGCGCCGCGAAGTCGAGGCGGTGGGCACCAACGCCCATGAACTGCCGATGGTCTATTCCGCGCTGGCGGAGGACGACGCGGCCCTGGCCCAGGCGCCCTACGACGTGCTGCGCGACTGGCAGCAGGATTATGCCGGCAACCTGCTGGTGATGCTGCCCGACACCTACGGCACCACCGGCTTCCTGGCCCATGCGCCGGACTGGATGACGGCCTGGACCGGCATCCGCATCGATTCGAAGGACCCGATCGAGGGCGGCGAGGAGGCCATTGCCTGGTGGGCGTCACGCGGCTGCGACCCCCACGAAAAGCTCGCGATCTTCTCGGATGGGCTCGATATCGGGACGATCGAAGAGATCCACGCGCATTTCCATGGGCGGATGCGCATCGGCTACGGCTGGGGCACCCTGCTCACCAACGATTTCCGCGGGCTGGTGCCCGATCACGGGCTCGATCCAATCTCCATCGTCTGCAAGGTGATCGCCGCCAACGGCCGCCCCACCGTGAAGATCTCGGACAACCCGTCGAAAGCCATCGGGCCGGCCGACGAGATCGCCCGTTACAAGCGCGTCTTCGGCATCGGCGAGATGGCGGAGATGCCGGTCATCGTGTGATGTTTGCCGAGAGCGGCCCTCATCCAGGCGTGCGGGAGACGGGCGGCGTGCCGTCCGTCTCCCCCTGTCAGACGCGGAGGAAATCCGCGATCAGCGCCGGCGCGGCGGCGTCGAAGCCCACCACGTCGAGCATGCCGGCATCCTCCGGGTCGGCGATGCTGAAGCCGTTGGAGACGAGCCCCACGACCACGAGCTTGGCGTCGATCCCGGTCTTCCGCCGGTACGCACGCAGAGCCTCCACCGGGTGGACCGGCCCCGCCCACGTCTCCGAGTCCGTGTAGACCACGAAGGCGTCGGCCTGGACGTTCCGCTCCAGGGCCCAGCGCATGGGCAGCGAGCAATCCGTCCCGCCGAAGGGCAGGTCGGCCGTGGCTGCCACCGCCGCGTCGAGCCGCATCGACTGCCCGATCGGCAGCGCGGTCAGTGCCGTGCCCTCGTTCCGGCGCCGGCCGGCACCGGCCGTGAAGCCGACGACCTGCCAGCGCTCCTCGGTCGCCGCGGTGACGAGCGCCATCGCGGCGGCCGCCTCACGCGGGGTGAGCGAGGACCCGGCCACGCCTCCCATCGCCATGGACCCCGACACGTCGAGGGCCAGGACGAGACGCTTGCCCGTGGGCGTCACCGACGCGAACGCCGTGTAGAACGCGGCGTTCAGCGCCTCGACGATGACGGCCACCGGCTCCCAGGAGAGCCGGCCGCGCTCACCGCGCCCCGACGCGTAGGTCTTGAGCGCTATGAGCAGCGCCATCGGGTGGAGACGCGCCTTGAGGATGCGCTCCCGGTCCGACAGCACTGCCCGGACATGCTCGGTCCCCTCCGAGAAGGGGGCGAGCACGCCCGCCGCCGTGAGCCGCCCGAGCTGACGCACGAGGGCTCCCATCGGCATGCGCTCGATCAGCGCCTCGTTCACCGCCCGGCTCGTCATCAGCTCGGTCGGCAGCGCCTCCCACGGCAGTCCGTGCGTGCGGATCATCGCCGCGGCCGAGGCCCCGTTGACGCCCGGCGCCTGCACCGCGGCGAAGGCGTGGACGAGGGCCGGCGCCGCCTCGGCTAGGGTGCCGCGGCAGATCCAGTCGAACAGGGCAGCGCGATCCGGCTCGCCCGTCTCCGGATGAGCCAGCCGCAGCAGATCGCGGTGCGACCAGCCGTTGCGCGAACGATACTTCACCGCCTGGTAGGCAAGGGCCTCCACGGGGCGGGCGACGTACCAATCGGCCACCGCGCGGCGCAGGCCGCGGCCCCAACCGCGCATCGCCTCGACGGCGGACGCGAACTGGAACAGGTGCGTACCCGTGCGGCAGACGCGCGGAAGGGCGGCCAGGGCGGCCCGGCGGGTGGCGAGGGCATGCTCGCCCTCCGCCGAGGCGGCGAGCGCCAGGGCGAAGATCGCCGGATCCTGCTTCGGAGCCCGTCCGGCCTCGCTCACCGCCACGATGGCGGCGACCACGCGCGGGCCGTCTTCCGCGAGGCACCGCAGCACGGCCTGGGCGTTGTCGCGCGTCAGGGCGACGGGGCCGGCATAGTACGAGCCGCCCTCGGAGCCGAGCACCAGGAAGCGGTCGAGCCGCGTCCAGTCGCTCACCGGGAAAGCGTGTCCGCCGGCCGAGTTCGGCACGGTACGGGAAATGGGCTCCGACTGCGGATTGCGCCGGAGCGAGAACAGCTTGGCATAGGACATCTTCGCTCGCTCCTTTCTCCACGGGCCTCGTGCCCGGTGGTTCGTTGGGGCCGCGCGGGCATGGGACTGAGGCAGGATAGTCTTTCGCTCTTCCGACTGAGCTACGGGCATCGCTGCCCGGCGGGATTCGAACCCGCGACCTAAAGATCCGATAACCCTGCCTTCTCGGCCCGCGCGGCCGATGGGGTGATCCGCTCGCCGGTCCGGGACGGCCATGCGGGCATGTGTTCGAGGGACGGCGTTATGAGCTTCGGGACCGCTAGAGCTGTGCCCGACCACGTTGGATCGGGACACAGCTCTAGGTCTTTGATTTGCCGCGCTCTTTTTCGCCGAACCGGAATCCACTTCGGCGGAGAGCGCTCTACGGCTCCGGCGGAATTCGAATCCACAACCTCCGCGAGGCGAGCCCCGCGGCGCTCTACCGATAACCGTCCCCTGTCGGCCCGCACGGACCGCTCGGGTTCCGGCGCGGGCGCTCGGACGCAAGCCAGGAGGCGCGCGCCGCGCGAAGGCGACGGAAACGTCGGCGATGAGGGATTGTCGGTGAAGCCGGCCTATGGCTGCGCGGACATGGTCGAGGCGAACGGATCGGCCGCGAGGCCGTCGGGGGGTCGAACCCCAGGGCTCGAGAGCCCTTCATCCCACAGATAACCGTTCGTCAGCGGCCCGCGCGGAGCGCCGGATCAAAGACTGGTTTGTCGCCGGCTTTCGCCCCCGAGACAGGCGAACGCGGCGACGCGATGGTCGACTTTCTTCATGCGTTGCTCCGCCCGTGGCAGGGACCGAATGGCGAGGGACGCGGACATGTCGAATGAGGCTCGGGTAGTTTCACGTGCAGGTGATAACCGAGCCCCCGCCGGCCCGCGCCGGTGAGGTAATCTGGTCTGCCGGTCATGAACGATCGAGGACGACTGGGCCTCGAGGCCCCTCCACGGTTTGCGACCGTGGACATCGATGAGAGCGATAACCCTCGATCACCGGCCCGGCAGGCCGATGGCGGGGTGATTAGAGTCGCGCTCCGGTCCAGTCAAGGCGAAACTTGAAAAATCTTACAGTTCGGTCCATCTGCTGAGCATGATCACATCCGCTCAGATCCGCGCCGGACGCGGGCTGCTGAAATGGACGCAAGGGACGCTCGCGGCGCGGGCCTCCCTCTCCATCGTCACCCTCAACATGATCGAGAGCGAGCAGGTCGCCCCGCGCAGCCGGACGCTCGACGCCATCCGCAACGCCCTCGAAGGGGAGGGCGTCCGTTTCATCGGCGACGAGGACGAAGGGTTCGGAGTGATGCTGCGGGCGCGGCCGGCAGGGGCCGCATGAGCCGCCGCATCGACCTCAACGCCGATCTCGGCGAGGGCTACGGCCCCTACACGCTCGGTGACGACGCGGCACTCCTCGATCTCGTCACCTCGGCCAACGTCGCCTGCGGCTTCCATGGCGGCGATCCCTCGATCATGGTCGCCACCGCCTCGGCGGCGCGGGCGCGCGGCGTGTCCATCGGCGCCCATCCGGGCTTCCAGGACCTGCGCGGCTTCGGTCGTCGTGTCATCGCCGAGAGCGCGGGGGAGATCGAAGCCGGGGTGGCCTACCAGATCGGCGCGCTCCAGGCCTGCGCGGCCCTCGGCCATCATCGCGTCACCCATGTGAAGGCGCACGGGGCCCTCGCCAACCTGTCGAACTCCGATGCGGATGTGGCGAAGTCTCTGGCGCGGGCGGTCCTCGCCGTCGACCGGACCCTGCCCCTGGTGGTGATGCCGGGCCTCGCGGCCGAGCGAGCGGCGCTGGATGCCGGCCTTGCCGTGGTGCGGGAAATCTATGCCGACCGGGCTTATGAGGAGGACGGGCAGCTCTGTTCGCGCTCGCGGCCCGGATCGGTCATCCACGATTCGGCCGAGGCGGCGGCGCGGGTCCGCCGCATGGTGGAGGAGGGCGCGGTGATCACCCTGTCCGGCCGGCGGATGGCGGTGTCCATCGACACGATCTGCGTCCATGGCGATACGCCACGAGCGGTGGAGACGGCACGCGCGGTCCGGCTCGCCCTCGGGGAAGCAGGCTTCGCACTCGCCGCGTTCAACGCCGCCTGATTCCGGAATGAATGCAAAGCTGGCGGGACGCAGGGATCGTTTCCCGCCGCTACTCCGTTCCTCATGACGATGACGCTGGCGAGACCGCCGCGCCATAGTGTGCGTAGCGTTGAGACGGAACCGACATGGCGACACCCACCCCGGCTGAAGCCGCATCGCCGCAGGCGCCGAAGGCGGGGTCCGCGGGTGCCAAGAGTTCTGCCGGTGCCCAGAGTTCCGTGAGTGGCAAAAGCGGCATCTCCCGTGCGACGCCTCTGCGGGATCCGATGCTGCCGCCCCGGGCGACGCGCATCGTGGCGGCCGAATCGCTCCCGCCCTCGCTGGCCTCGCCCCTCATCGTCACCGCGCTGATCGTCTCCGGCCTCTATATCGGCCGCGACGTCCTCATTCCCATCGCCATCGCGGTCCTGCTCTCCTTCGTGCTGGGCCCCATCGTCTACCTGTTGCGGCGCCTGCGTTTCGGGCGGTTCCTGTCGGTGGCGGCCTCCGTCGTCATGGCTCTCGGGGTGGCGGCGGCTTTGGCCACCCTCATCGGGGTCCAGCTGGCGGATCTGGCCAAGGACGTGCCCCGCTACCGCACCACGATCGAGAAGAAGGTCGAGGGCCTGCGCGACAGCCCGGCTGGGCGGTTGGCCGACTACGTCGCCAATATCGGCCGGACCATGCACCAGGGCGGGGAGGAGAGCGCGAAGCCCGAGCCTCCGAAGCCGGAGGCCGGCAAGCCCAACGCGCCGCCGCCAGAGAAACCCGTCGTCGTCGAGGTGAAGGAACGGGCGCCGGACCCGCTGGCCCTGGCCAACACCATCCTGTCACCGATCCTGCATCCGCTGGCCACCATCGGCATCGTCTTCATCGTGCTGCTGTTCCTGCTGATGCAACGCGAAGACCTGCGCGACCGCATGATCCGCCTCGTCGGGTCGAGCGATCTCCACCGGACCACCGTGGCGATGGACGATGCCGCGCGGCGTCTCAGCCGCTACTTCCTGGTCCAGCTCGCGCTCAACGCCGCCTTCGGCATGGTGATCGGGATCTGCCTCTCCGTCATCGGCGTGCCGAATCCGGCCCTCTGGGGCATCTTCTCGGCGCTGATGCGGTTCGTGCCCTATATCGGCGCGGCCCTGGCGGCCCTGTTCCCCCTGGCCCTGGCGGCGGCGGTCGATCCCGGCTGGTCGATGGTCATCGCCACCCTCGCGGTATTCCTCATCCTCGAACCGCTGACGGGGCATGTCATCGAGCCGATGCTCTATGGGCAGTCCACCGGTATGTCGCCCTTCGCCGTGCTGGTCTCGGCCTTGTTCTGGACATGGCTGTGGGGACCCGTCGGCCTGCTGCTGTCGACGCCGCTCACCGTCTGCCTCGTGGTGCTCGGCCGCCACGTGGACAAGCTCGAATTCCTCGACGTCCTGTTCGGCGACCGGCCGGCCCTGACCCCGGTGGAGAATTTCTACCAGCGCATCCTCGCCGACGATCCGGAAGAGGCCGAGGAGCATGCCGAGCTGATCCTCAAGGAGTGTTCGCTTTCCTCCTATTACGACGACGTGGTGCTGAAAGGACTCGAACTTGCCGCCCGCGACGCGGCGCGCGGGGTGCTCACGCCGGAGCAGAAGAACGACATCCGCGACACGGTGGCGGTCCTCATCGCCGGCCTCGACCGCCGCGAGGTCGAGGTGCCCGACGACGACTTCGCCATCCCCGACGACATCCCCGAGGCCTGGAAGCAGGACGGCGCGGTCCTGTGCGTGACGGGGCGCAGCTTCGTCGACGAATCGGCCTGCACGATCCTGGCCCAGCTCTTGAACAAGCGCGGCATCGGCACCCGAATCGTTCCCTTCTCCGACGTGGCCCGGGTTCAGATCGATGGGTTCGATCCCGGCCCGGCCCGGATGATCTGCATCGTATCCCTCGCCATCAACGGGGAGCCGACGCATCTGCGCCGCCTCGTCGGACGGCTGAAGAACCGCATGCCGGGCCTGCCCATCGTCGTCGGTCTCTGGCAGGCCGATCACGAGATCCTCAACGACGAAGGTCAGCGGGCGGCGATCGGCGCGGATACGCATGTGTCGTCTCTCGACGCCGCGTTGCAGGCCGTCCTGGCCCAGGCCGGTACCACGGCCTCGGTCGCGACAGCGGAGTCCACCGAACCCGAAATTCCACCAGAGACACCACCCGAATTGCCGCCATCCGCGCCCGTCGCCGCCGCCATCGCCACCTGAACGCGGCGGGTTGGCCGCTACGGTCGAAGAGCCGGGCGATTCCGCTGATTCCGCCGGGGGGATGGAGGTGTTTCGGGCCTGATCGTGGCGGTCCGGGCTTGACGCGGCTCGCCCGTCATCGCTTCGGTTGCGGGGCGGTTCCACAGGGAGGCTTTCGATGAGCGTCGTCGATCTCGCACGGTTCATGGAAGACCTCGCCACCGAGTCGGGCCAGGCCATCCTGCCCTTCTTCCGGGCCTCGTTCGGCATGGACGACAAGGGCCGGGGCACCGGCGCCTTCGACCCGGTGACCGAGGCCGACAGGGCGGCGGAGACTATCCTGCGCGGACGGATCCGGAGCACATTCCCCACGCACGGCATCGTCGGCGAGGAGTTCGGCTCCGACCACGCGGATGCCGAATGCGTCTGGGTCCTCGACCCGATCGACGGCACCCGCGCCTTCATCACGGGGCTTCCCACCTGGGGAACGCTGATCGGCCTGCTCCATGACGGCGTGCCGGTGCGCGGGCTGATGAACCAGCCCTATCTCGGCGAGCGCTTCGTAGGCGATGGGGCGAGCGCCTCGTTTCACGGCATTCGCGGCCCGCGCAAGCTCATGACCCGCCGCTGCGAACGCCTCGCCGACGCGCTGCTCGCCACCACCGATCCGCGCCTGTTCGCGCCGGGCGACGAGCAGGATCGCTTCCGGAGCATCGAGGGCGCCGTGCGCATGTCGCGCTACGGCACCGATTGCTACGCCTATTGCATGCTCGCCGCGGGCCAGATCGACCTCGTTGTCGAGGCAGGCCTGAAGGCCCACGACATCGTCGCGCTGATCCCGATCATCGAGGGTGCGGGCGGCGTCGTCACCGCGTGGGATGGCGGTTCAGCCGCGAAGGGCGGCCGGATCGTCGCCGCCGGGGACGTCCGGCTGCACGCCGCGGCCCTGCGCCACCTCAATCCGTAATGCGCTGATTTTCGAGCGACTTGAACTCTGCATCGTTCGTCCGCCCGAGGAGAAGCGATGGCCTCTTCCGGTCGGTCGGAGGCGCGTCTCACGGCGTCATCGCGGCGGCGACGGCCCGCCCCGTATCGGCGTGTTCAGCCCTTTCCGACACGACCGTCCCCGGTACGAAGGCATCGAAAGCCGCCCAGAAATCGTCTCGGATCGCGTCGCGTTCCGAAAGGATCTCATGACGGGCGTCGGGCAGGACGAGGAGGAAGCCTGAGGAGAGGCGGCCCACGAACCGCTCCGTGATCGCGGTGTCGCACACAGGATCGGCGCCGGCGCCGATCACGAGAGTCGGAATGCGGATCAAGGCGGCCTTTCGCGGATCGGCGAGCCTCGCCATCGCCCGGAACGCGCCGACGATCCAGCCCACGCTCGGATCCCCCACGGCGCTGGCGCCGACGGCCCGGGCCGCCTGGGCATTGCGTTCATAGCGAGCGGGATCGCCCGAGAGGCGGTTTCCCGCGAACGGTTTCGTCGCCAATGAGGCCGGCTTGCCGAACGGGATGTAGCTGCGCCCGAGACCCAGCCTATGCAGCACACGAGCAAGGAAGAACGACGCCGCCGGGAAACGGATCATCCGGATCGACAGCATCGGCGCCACCGTGACGAGGCGGGCGAAGGGCAGCCACCCATCCATCGCCCCGGTCAGCGCCACGGCGCCGCCCATGGAATGGGCCAGGCACATATGCGGATGTGGCATCAGCGGCCGCAGGATCGCATCCTCGATCGCCTTGAGATCGCGGCGATAATCGTCGAAACGCGCGACGTGGCCGCGATGCGCATCGGAGACCTGCCGTTGTGATTCGCCCTGGCCCCGCCAATCGAACGCGACAACGGCGAACCCGCGCCGGCGCAGCTCCGAGATGGTCTCGTAATATTTTTCGATGAACTCGGCCCGCCCCTGCAGCAGGCACACCGTTCCCTTCACCAACCGGGTCGTCGGTCGCCAATGGGCCGCCCTCAGCCGAATCCCGTCATCTGCATGGACGACAACCAGCGTTCCCCCCGGAGGGACCGGATTTCCGGGCGTGGAAGCAAGGGTTAGCATGAGGAGGATCCAGACAAGAGAAGCGGCAGCAAATTTTGCATGAGAAGGGCTATCCAAACTCTTGAAGCCTTCCGACGCACCTCCGATATTGGAGGAGCGCCGGCCGATACGGCGGCGCAACGGTCCGGCCCTTTGGGCGGACGATAACGTTGCATGTTGCTTCCTACGGAGAATATGTCATGCGCCAGTTCGATCTTGCTCCCCTCTATCGCTCTACCGTCGGCTTCGACCGTCTTTTCTCGGCCCTCGACCAGTTCGTGAGCGCCGATGCGGTCCCGACCTATCCGCCCTACAATATCGAGCGCACAGGCGAGAACGCTTACCGTATTACCGTCGCGGTGGCTGGGTTCACCGAATCCGACCTCACCATCGAGGTTAAGGAAAACGCGCTCACGCTCAAGGGCGAGCGTAGTCCCGATACGACCCGGAAGGCCGAGGTTCTTCATCAGGGGATCGCTGCTCGTGGTTTCGAACGCCGGTTCCAGCTTGCCGACTATGTCCAGGTAACGGGTGCGGCCCTGGAGAACGGCCTGCTGCATATCGATCTCGTCCGAGAGATTCCGGAGGCCAAGAAGCCCCGCCAGATCCAGATCGCCACGTCGGGTGCCGCGAAAGCGCCCGTGATCGAAGGTCAGGTGCAAGCAGCGGCGTAATCGCCGGTCTTTCGACAACGCGCCCCGACCGAGAGGTCGGGGCGTCTGCCCGCGTTCAAAACCCATCGAACCGGTCGCCTCGGCCTGGCTCCCGGCATCGGTAGCCGATGAAGCAATCCGCCGTATCGCGGGTGGGCGCGTAGGCTGGGATCGTGATCTCGGTGACCTCGCATGCGCCACGGTCGCGCACGAAGCGGTCATAGGTCGATCCACCTGTCCCGAGGACGATGCCCCGGCTCCGTGACACGACGGCTCTCGCCTGCGGACAGGTCATGTCGAGGGTGGATGCCTGCTGTGCCATGGCGGGCCAACTGACGCCGAGGACGGCACATATAACGCCGACGAAACGGGAAACCCTCATCATAGCCCAACGCCCCTCGTCTTCCACCGCACGGAAGCGCGATCTGAGCGAGGTAAGTCCGAGCCGATCAGCCAGGTTTCGATAGGGGATTCAGAGGTCGCCGAATACGAGTTGCCCCTGTGGGCTCTGCCTGCGGCGCGCAGCGACCGGACCCTCCTTGCGAACCGGAGGTTTTGGTGCGGGACGGTGCTGTTTCGGCTCGCCGCGCATCCGGGCTTTTGCTTTGTCGCGGGCCACGGCTTCAGGTGCATTCGGGTTGTCGCTCAGCCATTTGCCGCGCTTGATCACCTCGTTGACCCGCCCCTGGTTCACACCGACCTTGAAGGCGATCTCCTGCTGGGTCATTCCCGTGGAGGCGTGAAGATCGAGGATGGCCCGCGCCAGATCCGGCGTCATCTTCTGGCCCGTGAGGCGTCGTGCCGGCTTGATCGTGCGGGTCGCCCGATCGCGTTCGCGCAGGCGCTGGAGCAGGGCGAGCGCCATGTTCATGCCCTGCTCGCGCAGGGCCTCCTCGAATTCCTTCAACGTCGCCATCGTCGGCTTCCTCGCTGCCGTCGCAGCCGAACCATTGGACCGGCCCGTCACCGAGAGAACGGTCGGGCATGCGCCAAGGTTGCGACGGATGCTCTCGCTAGATTGAACAGGGTTGGGCCGACATCGCGGCAATGACAACCGGGTGAAGATTTCATCCACCGCTAATGCATCGTCAGTCGCTCGAGGTAGCATCGATCCTCTGACACCCGTCGTCACATGCGACGGGCTCATCCTTACCCCTAGCGGCCTGCCCTTGGCGGAAAGCCCGAGCTTCGGCTAAACCGCGCGGCACACGCGGCTTTCGAGGACGCTTCCCCAATGATCAGTCCGATCCTTTCCGTCGCCCGCGACGGATCAGCGCCCGGCGTCCCCTCCCTTGTCGAAGCTCTGGAGAGCGGCTCGGTCCTCGTCTTCCACGATGAAGACTTCCCCTTCAGCAATTTCGAGAAACGCTTCGTCGAGCGACCCTTTGCCGACGGTAAGGCCAAGAACGTCAACATCCGCGGCAAGGAGGCCTCACTGAGAGGGGCAGCCGGAACGCCGGAGGAGCAGGAGGCGCTGCGCCAGCTTCTCATCCGCTACAAAGCCTTCGCCCAGGAGCTGATCGACCGCCATCTGCCGGCCTATACCGGCAAGATCACGCTGGCCGGCACCTCCTACCGCCCGTTCGAGGTGGACCAGCGCAAGCTCAGCTGGCGCAGGGACGACACACGCCTGCACGTGGACGCCTTCCCGTCGAACCCGATCGGCGAGAAGCGCATCCTGCGCATCTTCCGCAACATCAACCCGAACGGGCAGCCCCGCTTGTGGCGGGTGGGCGAGGATTTCGGCTCGATGGCCGAGAAGTTCTTGCCGCGCCTGCCGGGCTACTCGCCCCTGTCGGCGCGGCTGCTGGCGGCCTTGCGTATCACCAAGGCCCGCCGCTCCGAATACGACCACCTGATGCTGCATCTCCACGATGCGCTGAAGCAGGACATGGGATACCAGCAGAACGGCCCCCAGGCCGACGTGCAGTTCGCCCCGGGCCAGACCTGGGTGACGTTCTCGGACCTTGTCATGCATGGCGCCATGGGCGGCCGCTACATGCTGGAACAGACGGCCTACCTGCCCGTGACGAGCCAGGCGGATCCGGAGCGCAGCCCGCAGCGGATCCTCGCCAAGAAGCTCGGTCGCAAACTCCGTTAAGATCAACCCACCACAGAGACCGGGCTTAGGACCACGCCATGATCCTCGAGATTGCACAGATCGACATCAAATCCGGCATGGAGGCTGATTTCGAAGCGAACATCGCCAAAGCATCCGAGATCTTCAAAGTCGCCAAGGGCTGCAAGAGCTTCGCCGTGCGCCGTTCCGTGGAGAAGCCCCAGCGCTATCGTCTGCTGATCGAGTGGGAGACGCTCGCCGATCATACCGAGCTCTTCACCGGCTCGCAGGCCTGGAAGGATTACCGCGCCATGGTTTCTCCCTTCTTCGAGGGCCCGCCCAGCGTCGAGCATACGGAACTTACCCTAAAGCCGTTCTGAGGGCGGGAAGGGGTCAGCGCCCGGATTGGCGCACGAGCATCTTGACGCGGCTGTCGAGAAGCGCCCAGCGCTTCGCGATGCCGTCGCGGGCGCAAGTCCCAAAGGACTCGCCCGCGTAGAAGCCGACATTCGTCTCCATATGGCGACACGCCATGACCGGCGGCACCATCACCACGAGGGAGACGGGCAGGAGGAGCAGGCTGACATCCAGCAGCAGACCCAACACCCAACCTTGGCGCGGACGGTGCGCTTTGACGTTATCGAGCTCCATCGAGATATCGCTGAAGACGTCTTTCGGGTGCCTCTGATCGGCATGCCGCGATGCGACCGCCCCTCCGCCGCGTGGCGCGATACTGGCAGACCTGAAGCGCAGCGGGAAAATGTCGGGCGAATCTGGTTGCATCTCACACCCAGGTTTTACTCCTGGGGTTGTACGATCGAATGTCGGCGTGATGCCGCTTGAAACTACGCAACCGGCTGTAACGTCCGATTAGGGTTAACGCTTGTTGCGATCGCAACACCGCCACCGGACGGCTTCAGCGCAGACGGTCCGCCACGGTCTTGAGCGTACTCTCGATGGACCAGACGTGGCGAGTGAGGTCGCGCCGTGCGCAGGCGCTCGCCTGCAAAACGCCCGGTAGCAACGATGAGGAGCGAGGTCCGCATTCGGCGACGGCCGACAGAAGCAGGAAGGCCAGCGGCGCGAGTGCCGCGATGAGCTTGAGACCGAAATAGGCACGACCCAGAACGCCACGCCGCCCTTCACGAGGGAACACTACAGAACGGCCTGGATGGATGCCACGCGAGGGCACGCTCCGCTCGGATGACCGGTGAAAAGCCTCGTCATCTTCCGGGGGAAAACGCGCGTCTCGGAACCGTTCGAGCTTGCTCGGAGCCATCTCTCTCTTCTCGACCACAGATTTCGCCACAGTCGCCCGTCTTTCGTAAGGATTCGATGATCGGGTTTGGATGAAATGAATCCATCCACACCCTGGCGCGCACTTCGCGCGCGGCCTTCGCCACGGTGACAGCCGACCGTGGACTGCTTACTGAGGGAAACCGTCCTCGATAGAGGCGGCTTCATCCGTAGCGTCCTTGCACAGGCGTCCATCGCCCATGATCCAGCGCCCCCTCCGCATCGGCACCCGCGGTAGCCCAATGGCTCTCGCACAGACGGGAATGGTCCGCGACAAGATCGTGGCGGCTAATCCGGGGCTGGAGACAGAGTTGGTGGTGGTCAACACGGTGGCCGACCGCATCCTCGACCGACCGCTCTCCGAGATCGGCGGCAAGGGACTGTTCACGAAGGAACTCGAACAGGCCCTTTTTGCCGACGTGGTCGATGTGGCCGTACATTCGATGAAGGATGTCGAGACCTGGTTGCCCGAAGGGCTGGTCATCGCCTGCATCCTGGAACGGGACGATCCGCGCGATGCTTTCCTCTCTGCGCAAGCGGAGGGTTTTGCCGGCCTTGCGCCGGGCGCCCGCGTCGGCACGTCCTCCCTGCGCCGAGCCGCTCAGGTCCTCATGCGCCGCCCGGACCTGCGCATCGTCCCCATGCGCGGCAATGCCAATACCCGGATGCGCAAGCTTCAGGAGGGCACCTGCGAGGCGACGCTCCTGGCCCTTTGCGGCCTCGAACGCCTTGGTATGGCCGACATGGCACGGAGCGTCCTGGCCGTGGACGAAATGCTCCCCGCCGTGGCGCAGGGCGCACTCGGCATCGAATGCCGAGAGGCGGATTCCGACGTTCGTGCGTTGCTCGCCCCTCTTCGATCCGCCACGGCCACGTCCGAACTCGACGCCGAGCGCGGGCTCCTGGCGGAACTCGATGGATCGTGCCGCACCCCCATCGCGGCCCTGGCACGGATCGACGGCGACGTGCTGACCCTCGACGGTCTGTTGTTCCTGCCGGACGGCAGCGCCCATTGGGCGGTCCGCCGTAGGGGCACGGTATCGGACGCCGCTCGGATCGGACAGGATGCCGGAGCCGAACTGAAACGCGCAGCCGGCGACACCTACGCCAAACATCTGCAATAGGCGGGCTCTCGCTCCAACGGCGTCAGCCCCAATCCGGGGTAGGCGTGGCAACTTCGCGCGTTGCGGATAGGGGAGGAACGGTTAATCGCTGATCCGTTACGGTAAGTGTGCGGTCTTATACTCTTTGCGGCTTGGGGATACAGATGGATGAGGTCTGCGCCCACCCGTCGTTCCGCTCACCGGTGCCGATCCCTCTCGATGGGGATACCCCTGAACGGGAAGAGATCACGGTTGGGCGCCGCGATGACGCACACGTGATCGCGGCCCTCCAGGCACGTATCGAGGACCAGGCCCGCGTCATCGACGCGCAGGCCCTGTCCCTTGCCCACAGCAGAAAGATCTTCGAACGCGCCTCGGCCGCGGCCAAAATCGGAGTGTGGGAATGCCGCCTCGACGATGAGGCACTGACCTGGACGGATGCCGTCTACCGGATGTTCGACCTGCGGGTGGGCTCCGCGGTGGACCGTGAAACGACCCTGGGCTGCTACAGCCCGGCGTCACGCATCCGCCTCGACGCACTTCGGAGCGAGGCCATCGCCGAGCGTGGCGGCTTTACCCTCGATGCCGAAATCGTAACAGCTTTGGGTAATCGACGCTGGATCCGCGTGACCGCTACGGTGGAATGCGAGGGTGGAATACCGGTCCGCATCTTCGGCATGAAACAGGACATCACCGAGGAGAAGATCCTCGCCGACCGGACCCGCTATCTCGCGGAGTTTGATACCCTGACGGGCCTGCCCAACCGCACAAGCTTCCACGGCCGCCTCACCGGCATGGACAAGCTGGGAGCCCTGCTGCTCCTCGACCTCGACGGCTTCAAACAGGTCAACGACATTCATGGCCACATGGCCGGCGATGCCTGTCTCGCCGAGGTGGGCCGCCGCCTCAAAGAGACGTGCCGTCACACGGAATTCGTCGCACGCATTGGAGGTGACGAGTTCGGGATCGTCGTCGACGCCACCATCGGCACACAGGGCCTCGCGACCCTGGCGAAACGGATCATCGCCGCCATGGCGCCGCCCATCGCCTGGGGGCAGGGCACCTTCACGATCGGCGTCTCCGTCGGCATCGCCACGATGGTACGCCACAGCCCGGAGGACCTCTTCGCGGAGGCCGACATGGCTCTCTATGCGGCCAAGGCGGATGGGCGTGGGACGTTCCGCCTAGCCCCTACGGCGAAGTGACGCCTGCCGTCTCACGCCGATGCCTGGTGCGAAACGAGAGCGGGGGATAGGCCGCGCTCGGCCGCCATCATCCGTGCAAGGGCGACGATCTCGCGGATCTGAAAGGGCTTGCGGACCGAGAGGCTTCCCCGAAGTGGCCTGCGATCGAAATAGGCATTCGTCGACGCATAGATGACCGGGCGATCAGGACGAACCTCGCGGAAGGCGAGAGCCACCGTCCAACCGTCTATCAATCCCGGGAGATTGATATCGGTCAGCAACCAGTCGAAATCGGCACCACGCGTCCTGAGAAGCGTCAGAGCGTCTTCGCCACTGGACGCCGCCACGGCCGTGAGGCCGGCACGCTCGCACTGGATCGTCAACATATCCAGCAGGAGGAAATTGTCCTCGACGATCAGAACTTTCGGTGCGCCACTCATGCCGGCTGTCGACCCTTTCCATACATCAACAAATAACTGCATTAATGGTTAAGCTTCCATCAATGGTAGCGTCGATTCGGGGATCGTCGGCGACATGGACGGTGGGTCGTTCAAACACCCTTTGACGATGCGCGAGGCAGCGGTGGAGCCAACGTCCGACGAGGGGAGGGGGACAATCTGCGACGAGGCAACGCTCGCCGAACTCGAGGTCCTTCTCGGACACGACCATCTGAAACGGCTTCTGTCCTTGCTCGTCGTCGAGATCCGCGTCCGCTTTCCCGGCGGGAACGACGATCGGGCGACTATCGCGCAGGCTGCCCACGCGCTGTTGGCATCGAGCGGGTCTCTCGGCTTTCTCGACCTTTCACGGTGCTGTTCGGTCATCGAACAGGCCTGCCTGAAGGGCGACGACATCGCCATCCCGCTGCAGGAAGGGCGGACCGCCGCCGACCGCGCGCTGACCGCGCTCGCCGTTTTGGGAGTGCGCGAGTGACGGCAATCGTGCTCCTTCGAGAATCTCACGGCACGGACCCGTTGCGCCGAAGGCACACCCGCCGAGAGTGCGGAGCGCGCGGCTTATCCGTCGCGTGACTGCCGCATTTGAGGCGCGACAGGGGTCGTTGCGCAGGTCACGAGGCCATTCTGGGAAATCGAGGTGCCGAGCGTCACATACGGCGACTGGAATTCGGCCTTTGAAACACCCCGTCAAGGTTGACGGAACCTTCGCTTAACCCGCTCGACCTACACAGGTCCCACCACCGAACGGCCCCGTGGGAACGTTCCGGAACCGGACGCCCCGCCCGAGGAGAGCAAGACCATGTCCATGACCGCGCGCTTTCGCGTGTTTCCGCTCGCGGCAGCCCTTTGCGCCGCGCTCAGTGTCGCTGCCTGCACCAACGACAAGGACCTCGCCGACGCCTCGGGTTTCGCAGGCGGCGCCAATACGCCGGGCAGCGCGCAGGACTTCGTCGTCAATATCGGCGACCGCGTCTTCTTCGAATCGGATTCGACCGACCTGACGCCGACCGCCACCGCCACCCTCGACAAACAGGCTCAGTGGTTGCAGCGCTACCCTCGCTATACCTTCCTTGTCGAAGGCCATGCCGACGAGCGCGGAACCCGCGAGTACAACTTCTCGCTCGGCGAGCGCCGGGCTCAATCCGTCAAGGACTATCTGTCCTCGCGTGGACTTGCCGCTGGAAGGATGCGGACGGTTTCCTACGGCAAGGAGCGCCCGGTCGCCGTGTGCAACGACATCTCCTGCTGGTCTCAGAACCGCCGCGCCGTGACCGTCCTCGACCGGGGCGCCGGCTCCTGAAGTCGAAGGGTAACCTTTGCAGTCGTGGCCCTATTTTTGCCGCGCCCCGGCACATCTGCTATCGGCGAGGCGCTGCCGATGCATCCCCGTCCGATCCGACCACAGGTGCCGCTTCCCATGCTCCGCCGCCTGCTTCTCACGGCCACGTCACTCGCATTCCTCGCCCCCCTGACCGTCGTCGGTCCGGCGGCGGCTCAGGATGCGTCGGAGTTCGTCGTCCGCCTGAACCGCATCGAGAACCAGTCTCGCCAGATGGCGGGTCAGATCGAGACGCTGCAATACGAGAACCGCCAGCTCAAGGAACAGCTTCGCAAGTTCCAGGAAGACGTCGAATACCGGCTGCAGGAAGGCAAGGGCGGCGGTGGAAAGCCTGCCGCCACCCCGTCCGGCACCAATCCCGGACCAGCCAAGCAGCAGAAGCGCAGCGATGCCTTCGACCCGGAGCAGAATCCGGGCCGTCCCGGCGGGCCGATGCAGCTTGGCACGACCGTGCCCTCCGGCGCCATCGCCGCCGCGCCTTCGTCACGGGGCCCGAGTGTACCGCCCACCGTGGTCGATGCCGATGATGAGGAGCCCGGTCTGTCTCCTCCCGGCCTCGGCGGCCCCGTCGACCTCACTCCGCCCTCGCGCGTGCCCACAACCGGCACGCTGGCGAGCCCGTCGCGCCCGATGACCAGCGTGGCTGCAACGACGACGGGTGACGCACGAGCAGATTACGAGACGGCCTACAGCTACATCGCCGGACGGCATTACGAACAGGCGGAGATGAGCCTGCGCCAGTTCATTCAGTCGCATCCGCGCGACGCGCAGGTGCCGTCGGCGACTTACTGGCTCGGTGAAAGCTACCTCCAGCGAAACCGCAACCGCGAGGCGGCCGAGCAGTTCCTGAAGGTCTCGACGGATTATGCCCGCTCGCCCCAGGCGCCGGACGCGATGCTGAAGCTCGGAATCTCGCTGAATGCCCTCGGCGCTCGCGAACAGGCCTGCGCGACCCTCGCAGAACTGGAACGCAAATTTCCTTCCGCCGCACAGGGTGTCCGCCAGAGCGTGGTCCGCGAGCAAAAACGCGCACGCTGCGCCGCTTGAACGCCGCTCCATTGAGTGACGGGATCGACGCGACGCTCGCCGTCGCGCTGATGCCGTATCTCAGGTCTAGCCGCCTTCTCATCGCCGTCTCGGGCGGACCGGATTCCACCGCCTTGATGCATGCGGCCGCCCGGCTCTGTTCGGCGCATCCGATTCAGGTGGCAACGGTGGATCATGGCCTCCGAGCCGAGGGAGGCGACGAGGCCCGGAGCGTCGGGCTCACCGCCAGGGCGCTCGGATTGAGTCATCACATCCTGACCTGGGACGGCGACAAGCCGAGCCGTGGTATTCAAGCCGCCGCCCGTCACGCGCGCTACACCCTCCTCGCAGAATGCGCGGGACGGATCGGTGCCGATACCATTCTCACCGGTCATACCGCCGACGATCAGGCGGAGACCGTGCTGATGCGGCTCCTCGCCGGAAGCGGTCCGGGGGGGCTCGCGGGGATGCGGCGCGAGCGAAACCTCGCACCGGGCATGCGCCTAGCGAGGCCCTTCCTCGATATTCCGAAGGCGGACCTCGTCGCCTACTGCGCTGCCCATGGACTAATGTCCGCGCGCGATCCCTCGAATGTGGATGAGCGCTTCGCGCGCGCGCGCCTGCGTCGCCTCATGCCCGATCTCGCGGCGGAGGGCCTCAGTCCCGAACGGCTCCGCCGCCTCGCCGCCCGCATGGCTCGCGACGAAGACGCGTTACGCGACGCCGCCTGCGCCGCCTTCACCGCACTCCGCATCACCAGCGATGCCGTCGTATTGGATGCCCCTCCGCTGGCCGCCTTGCCGGACGCGATCCTCATCCGCGTTGTCGGCCTCGCATTGCACGAGGCTGGCGGGGGAGGGGCTATTCGCCTCGAACGCCTGGAACGTCTCGTCTTCGACGGTCTTCGGCCGGCCCTCGTCGCAGGCACCGCCATGCGGAGGACACTTCGCGGCATCCTCGTCGATCTGAAGGCCGAGGGCGTCCTCTCCTTACGCACAGCCCCGCCCAGGCGGTCTCCATCTTAGGGGCACGCTCACCTTTCCCCTGACTGGCTTGCCGCAGGCTGGCCCGATTTACTTGGCAAGGGGGGCGGCACTGCCTACATTGCCGACATGCATCCGCGTGATCCGTCCACCAAACGCGGGACCGGACGCCCCCAGGGATTGATCGATGAACCCGAACTTCCGCAACTTTGCCTTGTGGGTCGTCATCTTCCTGCTCGTGCTGGCCCTCGTCACCTTGTTCCAGAATCCGGGACATCGCGGCGGCGGCAGCGAGATCGCCTATAGCCAGCTTCTGAACGATGCCGATTCCGGCAAGATCCAGACGGTGGTGATCTCCGGGCAGGACGTGAGCGGTACCTATGTCGGCGGTGGCAATTTCACCTCCTATGCGCCCAACGATCCGAACCTTGTGTCCAAGCTGCAGAGCAAGGGCGTTCAGATCACCGCGCGTCCCCCGTCTGACAACACGCCCTGGTTCATTCAGCTTCTCGTGAGCTGGCTGCCCATCCTCGTCTTCATCGGCGCCTGGATCTTCCTGAGCCGCCAGATGCAGTCGGGTGCCGGGCGCGCCATGGGCTTCGGTAAGTCGAAGGCCAAGCTTCTGACCGAGGCGTCGGGCCGCGTGAGCTTCGACGACGTCGCCGGCGTCGAGGAAGCCAAGGAAGACCTTCAGGAGATCGTGGAGTTCCTGCGCGATCCCCAGAAATTCCAGCGTCTCGGCGGCCGCATTCCGCGTGGTGTGCTCCTCGTCGGCCCTCCCGGCACGGGTAAGACCCTCATCGCCCGTGCGGTGGCGGGCGAAGCCAACGTGCCGTTCTTCACCATCTCGGGCTCCGACTTCGTCGAGATGTTCGTCGGCGTCGGTGCATCGCGAGTCCGCGACATGTTCGAGCAGGCGAAGAAGAACGCACCCTGCATCATCTTCATCGACGAGATCGACGCGGTCGGCCGCCATCGCGGCGCGGGTCTCGGCGGCGGCAACGACGAGCGCGAGCAGACCTTGAATCAGCTCCTCGTGGAGATGGATGGGTTCGAGGCTAACGAGGGCGTGATTATCATTGCGGCCACCAATCGCCCCGACGTTCTCGATCCTGCGCTGCTGCGTCCGGGCCGGTTCGATCGCCAGATCATGGTGCCGAATCCCGACGTCGTCGGCCGCGAGCGCATCCTGCGCGTTCATGTCCGCAAAGTTCCGCTGGCCCCGGATGTCGACCTCAAGGTCATCGCGCGCGGCACCCCCGGCTTCTCGGGCGCCGACCTGATGAACCTCGTCAACGAATCCGCTCTTCTCGCGGCCCGTCGCGGCAAGCGCATCGTCACGATGCATGAGTTCGAAGACGCGAAGGACAAGGTGATGATGGGCGCCGAACGGCGTACCCTTGTCATGACCGAGGATGAGAAGCGGCTCACCGCCTATCACGAGGGTGGCCACGCCATCGTCGCCTTCAACGTGCCGGCAACAGATCCCGTCCACAAGGCGACGATCATCCCGCGCGGTCGGGCGCTCGGCATGGTCATGCAGCTGCCGGAACGCGACAAGCTGTCCATGAGCTTCGAGCAGATGACCTCCCGTCTTGCGATCATGATGGGCGGCCGCATCGCCGAGGAGATGACCTTTGGTGCCGACAAGGTGACTTCGGGCGCCCAGTCCGACATCGAGCAGGCGACCCGTCTCGCCCGTATGATGGTGACCCGGTGGGGCTTCTCGCCGGAACTCGGCACCGTCGCCTACGGCGAGAACAACGATGAGGTCTTCCTGGGAATGTCCATGGGCCGTCAGCAGACGGTTTCCGAGGCTACCGCCCAGAAGATCGACGCCGAGGTTCGCCGCCTCGTGGAGACCGGCCTCGAGGAGGCCCGCCGCATCCTCGGCGAGCACAAGGACGATCTCGAGGCGTTGGCCCAGGGGCTCCTCGAATACGAGACCCTGTCGGGTGACGAGATCAGGAACCTGATCGCCGGCAAGCCTCCGATCCGTGACACCGGTGATGGACCGACCCCGATCCGCGGCTCCTCGGTTCCCTCCGCCGGTCGCGGCCGGCCTCGGGACAGCGAGGGCGGGCTGGAGCCTCAGCCGCAGGCGTGAGACGGGCGTGTTTGTCCTCAGGAACAGAAAAGCGGCGGGGGAGACCTCGCCGCTTTTCTTTTGTTTGCTTGAGGTCGATGCGAACCGCATCATAAAATCATCGTAAGGTGGGACACGGGTCGGCTACGCCATGATCGCGCTCTACCCTGCCTTCGGTCCGCGGACCTATTCGTTCGATACCTTCGTGCCGCTCTTCGATGCCGGAACGGACTGGTTCTGGCGGGTGAACAGGGCGGCCTAGCGGGGGCCTCTCCTATGTCAGCATCGCTGAGCAGATCGAAGGCGCCTTCGGCGTCTTGCTCATCGTCACCGGCTTCACCGGCCACCCCACCCGTGACGATGCTTGACCAAGCCAAGGTCCGGCACCATTCGTTTGCCATGCTTCGATACCATTCAGCGAAGCGAAACCGGCTATGACGGGCCGTGACGATCAGGATTGAAGAACGTGCGTAAGTATTTCGGCACAGACGGCATCCGGGGCCGCGCCAACGGGGTGATCACCCCTGAACTCGCCCTCAAGGTTGGGCAGGCGGCGGGATTGGTGTTCCAGCGGGGCGATCACCGCCACAGGGTCGTGATCGGCAAGGATACCCGCTTGTCCGGCTACATGATTGAAACGGCCCTCGTCGCCGGGTTCACATCGGTGGGTATGGACGTGATGCTGCTCGGCCCGATGCCGACGCCGGCCGTAGCGATGCTCACCCCCTCCATGCGAGCCGATCTCGGAGTCATGATCTCCGCCTCGCACAATCCATTCGAGGACAATGGTATCAAGCTGTTCGGCCCGGACGGATTCAAACTGAACGACGATGTCGAGCGCGCGATTGAAGCGCTGATAGACGGGGAGTTGCACAAGAAGCTTGCCGGCCCGCGCGATCTCGGCCGCGCCAAGCGGATCGAAAGCGTGCATGCCCGCTACATCGAATTCGCCAAGCGCACGCTGCCCCGTAACGTCACCCTCGACGGCCTGCGGGTGGTGGTCGATTGCGCGAATGGCGCTGCTTACCGCGTCGCGCCGGAAACCCTTTGGGAGCTCGGCGCCGAAGTCATCGCCATCGGTGTCGACCCCGACGGCTTCAACATCAACCACGATGTCGGCTCGACGGCACCCGCGGCCCTTGCCGCCAAGGTGCGGGAATTGCGGGCGGATATCGGCATCGCCCTCGACGGCGACGCGGACCGCGTTCTCATCGTCGATGAGAAGGGCCAGTCGGTGGATGGCGACCAGCTGATGGCCGTCGTGGCGCGGTCCTGGAAGGACGATGACCGGCTGACCCAGCCCGGCATCGTCGCAACGATCATGTCCAATCTCGGGCTCGAGCGATTTCTCGGCGGGATCGGCCTCGGCCTCGCCCGCACGGCGGTCGGTGATCGCTACGTCCTCGAGCACATGCGTGAGCACGGTTACAATCTCGGCGGCGAGCAGTCGGGGCACATCATCATGTCGGATTACGCCACCACCGGGGACGGTCTCGTGGCGGCACTCCAGCTTCTGAGCGTGGTCAAGCGCCAGGAGCGGCCGGTGAGCGAAGTCTGCCATTGCTTCGACCCGCTGCCGCAAATCCTCAAGAACGTGCGCTACCGCTCCGGCACGCCGCTGCAGCAGGATGCGGTCGTGACGGCCATTGCCCATGGCCGCGAGCGTCTCGGTGAGACCGGCCGGGTCGTCATTCGTCCGTCGGGTACCGAGCCGGTCATTCGCGTGATGGCGGAGGGCGACGATCGAAGCCTCGTCACGGAAGTCGTGGACGACATCGTCGATGCCGTCACGAAGGCTGCGGCCTAATCTCGCAACGCGTCCGGGGCGAGGTAGCGCCATGCCGTGAGGAGGGCGCCCCTAAGCGTCTCCTCATCGGCCCCGTCGAGGGACAGGCTGGTCCAGCCGCGCCGCCCCCAAGCGCCCGGGACAGGATCGAACAGGTCTGGCTCGGCCTCAACCAAGAGCGCTTGATGCTCAGCCGGAAATTTGAGAACGACGCGTTCATCGTCGATCCAGAGGGTGGCGAAGATCCGCCCGCCGATGCGGAAATCCGGATGGCTCATATGGGCGCCTTCCTCGACCCCGGGCAGCATCAGCGCCAGGGCGCGCACGTCTTCTGGACGCATCGATTTCTCCGCCTCATTACGCGCGACAACCAGCGAAACGTAACGCGGATGCAAGTCCCGCAACTCGCCGATATCCACTACACGTTCCAGTAAGGTTCCGGACGTCTAACGGTTCGGAAAGGCTAACGTTTAACGTTAAGCGCGATTTAACTCATCCGGCAGATGATGGGGTCGTCATCCAGGCTGGTGCTCCCACACTTCAGCCGAACGATCGAGTTGAAGGACCCATTATGCGCCGTTCCAAGCTTTCTGCCTTGGCGCGCTCGATCACGCTCCTTGCGAGCGTGGGAGCGCCATGCCTCGCGCAAGCCGCCGACCTGCTTCCCACTCTACCGCCCGAGCCGCTGCCCCCGCCGATCGAGATCGGCGGGGCGTGGTATCTGCGCGGCGATGCCGGTGCCGGTATTCTGGGCGAAGGGCACACCGTCGCGAAGGACGTCACCATCCCTCCGATCCCGTACAAGTACAACGTCCTCAAGGATTATCTGGGCAACCAGGCGTTTGTAGGCGCAGGTATCGGCTATCAGGCCAATTCCTGGCTTCGCTTCGATTTTACCGGCGAGTACCGCTCGGAAGCGAAATGGATCTTCTATGCGGCCGAGACGCCGAGCGGCGGCATCAATCGCACGTCCGGCAAGTTCTCCTCGGTGGTCGGCATGGCCAACGGCTACGTCGATCTCGGCACATATTACGGCATCACCCCCTTCGTGGGCGCAGGTGTCGGCTTTGCCCACCACATGTTCGGCGGCGTGACCGACAACGGCCTGGGCCTCTACCAGGGCGGCTATGGTGTGGGCCCGGAAAAGCAGAAGCTCAGCTTCGCTTGGGCGGCCCATGCCGGTCTCGCCTATTCCATCACGCCGAACGTGAAGCTCGAACTGGCCTACCGCTATCTCAACATGGGTTCGGCGCAGACCGGCACGGTCACCTGCGAGGCACCGCCCTACTGCAAGACGGATTACCATATCAAGGACATCGCCTCGCATGACGTGAAGGTCGGCCTCCGCTGGATTCTTGGCGGTGCCGTTACACCGGTTGTCGAGTATCAACCGATTCCTGGGCCGATCGTTCGCAAATACTGAGGTCCCCTCCACGATATACGGGAGACGGCGCAGATTGGTATCTGCGCCGTTTTCGTTCGTCCGGGCAGGGAAACTGGGTTAACGCCACGGCGCATTATCTTTTCCTGTCCCCGATCCGTTAGGGTTAAGGCGATCATAACCTTTTAAAATCATCATCTTGGTCAGTCGAACCCCTCGCCGGCATGCATCCGTATCATGCGCTTTCCGGCCGATGCCTCCGTGAGGACCATGATGACCCCGCCTCGCCCATACCGCTCCGCAGCCATCGCTGCGATTCTCGCCGGACTGGCGATCGGCACTGCCGCGCCGACCCTCGCTGCGGACCTTCTGCCGCCACCGCCCCCTCCGCCGGCACCTGCTCCGGTCCAGATCGGCAGCGGCTGGTACCTGCGCGCGGATTTCACCGAGAGCTATTACGATCACCCCAAGGACGCGACGCTGGTCGAACCGGGCACGCCGCCCCTGGTGCGACTGCGCCTGAGTCATCAGCCGGGCTATGGTGGCGGCATCGGCTACCGGTTCAACAACTGGCTGCGCATGGACGCCACCATCGACCAGCGCCTTCCCAGCCGTTTCACGACCTACTCGTCCGGCTCGAACTTCGCGAACGGATACAACGTCGAAGCCGGCAAGCTCGACGTGCTGACAGCCCTCGTGAACGTCTATGCGGATCTCGGCACGTGGTGGGGTCTTACCCCCTATATCGGCGGTGGCATCGGTATCGCGCAGAAGGATTTCCGCAACGCCTACACTCAGACGACCTGCACCGTTCCCGTGGTCTGTGATGGAAGCCCGGTGGTGGGTCCCCGCCCCGCTGCCGCGCGTCGTAACGGTTCGGTCACATCGCTGGCCTGGGCGCTGACCGGAGGCGTCTCCTATGAGATCGGCGCGGGCTTCGCGATCGACGCGAACTATCGTTACGTCAATCTCGGCCGCGCCAAGACTGGCCTCGACGATTTCGGCTTCGGGACCCGCCTGAAGGACATCTCGGCCAACGAGGTCCGCGTCGGACTGCGCTACAGTTTCGCCGGCGGTGCCGCCGCCTTCGGGGGCGGCGGTTACGGTGGCGGCAATCCCTACGAGTAGGGCAGGGCGCGGCGCACCGGGACCTTCAGGCGTCTTAAACACACTCAAAGCCCGCCCGGCCCGCGCCGTGCGGGCTTTCTCGTCATGCGACCACGAGAATAGACCTCGCCGCTATCCATTGAGGCCGAACGCAACGGACCATTAAGGTTACTGTATTAGAAACGACGCAAGGTTCGGAAAGAACAGTCGGGCTGCAGCCCTGAGGACGACCTCGATGCGTACCGTCACCCTTGCACTCCTCACCAGCGTTGCCCTCGGCCATTTCTCGACCACACAAGCTGCCGATCTGGATTATGGCGTGCTGCGCGGACCGGATTACGCACCGGCTTCCGCCGAAATCGATTGGAACGGGTTCTATTTCGGCGCCCATGCCGGATATAGCTCGACGTCACAGAAATACACCAATCGCTTTAGCAACATCCTGAACGACTATCTTAGTAAGCGAGCCGAATATTTTCCATTCTCAACGGCCCTCACTGAATCGGTGAGTGGGCTCTCCGTCTTCGAGCGCCGTGGGGACGGCACCGGATTCGGCGGTTTTGCTGGTTACAATTACATGTTCGATGAGACGGTCATTGGCGTGGAAGCCGATTACACGACATTGGACGCAGCGGCGCGCTCTCGTGATTTCCAAAACAACAATTTCTACGACATAAACTCCAGGGGCGCGCTGTATCGGGTCAACATGCAGGTGAAGGGCTTGGCCTCGGCCAAGATCGTCGATTACGGCACCCTGAGAGTGCGCGCCGGTTATACCTTAGGAGACTTCATGCCGTTCGTGTCTGCCGGACTGGCGATCGGGCGGGCAGAGATCGGCCAGCAGATCGTTGTCAGCGCCACGAACTCGAAATTCAATCGCACGATATCTGAGGGCAATATTGGCGGCGATCCGAGCAATGCCGTGATCGGCGCCTATGCCAAGACGAAGGTCGTGGGCGGCTTCGCGGCAGGCGCGGGCCTCGAATATGCCCTGACCCAGAACATTCTCTTGCGCGGCGAGTACCAGTACGTCCAGTTCAACGATTTCGATGGCTACAAGATCAATCTGAACACCGTTCGTGGCGGCGCAGCCATGAAGTTCTGACCGTGAAGCGAGGCAATCACGTTAAGGGCTTCCTCGCATCTCCAGCGCTATGATCGCATGCGCCGGGCAGGATGCCCCATGTCGCGGACGAGACGACAAACCATGATTCACATCGTCCTCGCTACCGGCACGATCGCTCTGAGCCTCGCATTCATTCCGGAGGCCGAAGCAGGCTGCCGTCATCGCCGCCTCCCCGCCTGCCCCTGGGACGCTCCACCGGTTCATGTCCATCGCTCCCGGCCGATGCTACCGTCGCACATTCCCTATCGCGACCCTGGCTATCGCCCCGCCCCACTTCCAGTGCGGCCTGCCGATCGCCCGCCCGTCGTCCTGGGTCTCGCTCCCGCGCACAACCCCAACGCACCCCTCTACAACGAGCCGCCGCCGCGCTTCCTGCACGACTGATCCACGTCAGCTTTCGAGCTCGCTGTCCCAGTACAGGTAGTCCAGCCAGGTGTGGTGGTACTCGCGGTGGTCGAATTCCGGCTGGCGACGATGGAGTTCGTGCCGCGTCGGCCGGTGCGGTTCATGCAGGAGCGGCATCTCCGCTTCCGCCGGAGTGCGGTTCGCCTTGCGCAGGTTGCAGGGTGAGCAGGCGGCGACGACATTCTCCCAGCTCGACAATCCGCCGCGTGAACGCGGAATGACGTGGTCGAAGGTTAGCCCGCCCGAGGGCATCCGGAGGCCGCAATACTGGCAGGAGAAGGTGTCGCGCAGGTAGATGTTGTAGCGCGTGAAGGCCGGACTGCGCGCCAGGGTCACGTAATTCTTGAGGGCGACGACGCTCGGCACTCGTAAGGCGCGGCTCGGCGAGCGGGCCTCGACATCGTAGCTGGCCACCAGCGTGACCCTGTCGAGGAAGAGAGCGGTGAAAGCGTCCTTCCAGGACCATAAGGAGAGCGGATTATACGAAAGCGGCCGGTAATCCGCATTGAGGACGAGCGTTTGGAGATCCAGCATGGCGCTACTCTCTTGACGGATCGACGAAGGGACGACGCAGCACGTTACGGCGCGGCATCGTCCCCGGATGATGAAAGATCGGTGGTCCCGGCAGTTCGGTCTTCGACTTTGGCATCCGGCGAACAAAACTCGGTCGCCGGACCGGCACAGGACGCGAAGAGAATGGATGATCGGGGAGGGCGGACCAGCCTGGGCTTAGCCAAAAGCGGTCGCATCGGGCGGGAACGCCCGGTTTGTGGCGAGGCACATCGACATGGACGGCCAACGCCACCTCCTCGCGTCGATACGAAAAGGCTCTGTCCATTGCGCGTTAGTCTAATATCACCATGACACGCTTGTGAAGGTTGCCCGGTCGATCCGCGACGTCGCGGTCCACAATCTTTCTGGCTGCCTCAGCGAATGATGTCTCTGCGGCACCCTTTCGCCCCATTGATCGGCCATCCGACAATCTGATTTTTGACCCGCTGCCGCCTACGGCGCGTGTCGTGCCTCCGCTGACGCTCCCGTCATGGCCATGGCTCGTGCCGGAGATGGGGCCTGGAAGCGATTGGCCCGCGCACCGGGGCTGCGTGCCGACGCCTAAGGGGCGGGCGGCCCAAGCCGACGAAAGGAACGACATGGAACTGGGATTCGTGAAGGGCAGAATGCGACATGCAGCGCTCCTTGCCGCGTGGATGGGTGCATCCCTACTGAATCCCCTTCCGGTCTTGGCCCAGGCGGCGCCCGCCGCCCCCGCGCCGACGGAGCCGGCAAAGCCGGCACCCGCCACCGTCCCACCCGCTGCGGCAGCCCCCGCGCCGGTCGCGAAGCCGCCCGCGCCGAAACAGGCGGTGTCGGAAGCGATCAAGAATGTCCGCGACCGACTCGACGAGGCGAAAGCCAATCTCGATGAGCGTGAGAAGCTGCTCGCCGGCCGCAACGTCGATTCCGCCAACCTGCTCAAGGCACGCGAAGGCCTCGACGCCATCGCCGACCGGATCCGTCAGATCATCGATGCCACCACGCCGCGTCTCGAAGCGGCCCGCGAGCGCCTGACGCAGCTCGGCCCGAAGCCGAAGGAAGGCGAGGAGGGCGAGGACGTCGCCAAGGAGCGGGTCGAGCGCGAGCATGCGGTCGCCGAGATCGACGAGACGCAGCGGCTGGCGAAATCGCTTCTCGTGCAGAGCGACCAGATCATCGACCAGATCACCAACAAGCGCAGGGCGGCCTTCACCCGCGGCCTGTTCGAACGCTCGTCGGCACTGGTGAATCCCGACCTCTGGATGCGTATCGCCGACGATGTCCCGCGCGACATCCGGGCTCTGCAGGCCGCCGTCAGCGATATCGCCGGCCTGTTCGGCCGCAACGGATCGATCTGGAACCTTCTTCTGCTCGGGGTCGCGCTCGGCATCTCCGTGGCGCTGTATTTCGGGCGCCGAAACATCGCCCCGCGCCTCGGGCGGCGCAGCCAGAGCGTGGTCGACCCGACGCAGCGCATGAAGCTGATGGCGGCGTGGCGTGTCTTCCTCCTCGGCACCGTACCGGCGGTGGTGGGCAGCTATGCCGTTTATTACGCCCTGGATTCCACGGACCTGCTGCCGCAGCGGCTCATGCCGGTGGCCGGCGCCATCCTCGGCGGCCTCGCCTTCATCGCCTTCGTCGAGGCCCTGTGCGACGCATTGCTGTCGCCTGAAAAACCGTCCTGGCGTCCTGCTCCGCTCAGCGATTCGACCGCCTCGCGTTTGACGCGGCTCGCCGTCGGCATCGCCACGGTGATCACGGTGGTGAAATCCATCGAGGCGCTCAATTCCGGCATCTACGCCGCCCTGTCGATTTCCATCGCCACGCGTGGCATCGGCGCCCTTGCCACCATCCTGATCCTCGCCATCGGCCTGCATCGCTTCGCCGACACGGCGGATAAGGAGGAGGCGTGTTTCGGTCCCTACGTCGCGCCGGAATCGACCACCACGATCGGCGGGCCGGCGCGCCTCCTTGGATGGGCAGCCGTCATCGTCATCGGCATAGCCCCGCTCGTCGGCTATGTCGCCTTCGCCGCTTTCCTCATCGACCAGTTGGTCTGGACGGCGTGCCTCATCGCGCTGCTTTACCTCCTCATCTCCAGCGCCGACACGTTCATCGGCGGTACGCTCAAGGACGAGACCCGCTTCGCTACAGCGCTTCAGGCCAATACCGGGCTGCGCAAGCGCTCGATCAACCAGATCGCCGTACTGTCGACCGGGCTTGCCCGAGTCGTTCTGATCCTGGTGGCCGCCCTGCTGGCGCTCGCGCCCTGGGGCCTCGATTCCACCGACGTCTTCACCTCCGTGCGCAGCGCCTTCTTCGGCTTCAAGGTCGGAGACGTGACGATCTCGCTCTCCACCATCGCCTATGCGGTGGGACTTCTCGTCATCGGCGTGGTCATCACCCGCGCGGTCCAGCGCTGGCTGGAACAGACCTACCTGCCGGCCACCGATCTCGATGCCGGTCTGCGCAACTCCATCTCCACCATCACCGGCTATTGCGGGTTCCTGATCGCCCTCGCGCTCGCCTTCTCCTATCTCGGCCTGAGCCTTGAAAAACTGACCATCGTCGCCGGTGCGCTCTCCGTCGGTATCGGTTTCGGTCTCCAATCCATCGTCAACAACTTCGTCTCGGGCCTGCTTCTGCTGTGGGAGCGCCCGATCCGCGTCGGCGATCAGGTGCTCATCGGCGACAGCGAGGGCATCGTGAAGCGCATCTCCGTGCGCTCCACCGAGATCCAGACCTTCGACCGTTCGGCAGTGATCGTGCCGAACTCGAACCTCATTTCGGGCATCGTCAAGAACCGGGTTCGAGGCGACCGCACCGGCCGCGTCACCATCACGGTCAACGTCCTGCGCAACCAGGATCCGGTCCGGGCCGCCGAGATGCTGGTGGCCTGCGCCTCTGCCCATCCGGACGTGCTGAAGGAGCCGGCGCCGCGAGTGGTGTTCCGCAAGATCGGCGATCCCTTCCTCGAATTCGAACTGATCGCGATGATCGTCGATGTCAGCATGGGCTTGAAGGTCACGAGCGACCTGAACTTTTCCGTGTTTCAAGCCTTGTCCGGCGCAGGGTTCATCCCGGCTCTCGGCCCCGGATCGAGCGTCGTCACTGTCCAGGGCCTGGAGCCGGTCCAGACCGCACTCGGGCAGATCGCCGGCGTGTTCGCACAGAACCGGAGCCAGGATCGGCCGGCTCAGGCTCAGGAGGTCGATGACCGGCAGGTCGGGCCTTCCGCGAACGAGGAAGCCGAGCCGATGCGCTCGGCGACGCCCCGTGAACCGAACCGGCGCAGGAGCCCTGTGGAGGTGTCGTAGGCCGACACGATCGACGACGAACGCGAGACGGGAACGATGACGATGGGATTCCGGGTGTTCGGCCTCGCGCTTTTGGGCGGTCTGGCGCTGTCCGGCTGCGCCAGGGAAGCACCGACCACCGGGGCGCTCCCAAGCCTGTACTGGCCGATGACCACCTCCGGCGCATCGGTCGATGCGGCCACCGCGCGCGATATGATCTCTGCCTATCGTGCGCGGAGCGGCGGTGCACCCTTGCGGATCGACCCAGACCTGCAGCGTCTCGCAGAAGCCGAGGCGGCGGCAATGGCAGCTGCCGACAAGCCGAGCCAGGCCCAGACGGTGAAGGTCGCGGTTCAGCGCCTCGGCTATGCGGGCGCGCAGGCCAATCTTTCGGCTGGCTACCACACCCTGGCGGAGGCCTTCTCGGGTTGGCGGGACAGCCCGGCCCATAATGCCGTCATGCTGGCCCCTCGGGCGACACGCATGGGTATCGCTACGGCCTATGCTCCGAATTCGAAGTACAAGGTCTATTGGGCGCTGCTGGTCGCCGAGTGAGCCAGCCCCCTCTCAGGGCAGCTTCATCGAACGCGGCGTCGGTGCCGGCTCGCTCATGAGTGTCACCGTCACGCGGCGGTTCGAGGAGAGATACGGATTGTCCGGGAACAATGGTTCGGTATCCGCCTTGCCGGAGACCGAAGCGAAGCGATCGTCGGGCACACCGGCACCGGCGAGGATCTCGCGCACGCTGATCGCGCGGTTGGCCGAGAGTTCCCAGGGTGGGGCAGGGGGGCGCGTGCCAGGCCTGTCGGTCGCGGTGTAGCCCGTCACCGCGATGCGGTTGGGCAATTGGCGGATGACGGGGGCAAGCTTCTCCAAAAGACGCCGGGTCCGGTCGTTCGGGCGGCTCGACCCGTTTGGGAACATCGTGCTGCCGTCCTGATCCACCAGGGAAAGGTCGAGGCCCTTCTGCGTCGGAGTGACGATGACGTTCTTCGAAAGCTCCGCGATCTCAGGCATGTCTTGCATCGCCTGACGCAGGCTCGCGGCGGCTAGACCAAACGCCTCCGGGTAGCCGCTGTCAGGGGTACCCTCAGTAGCGCTCGCTTCAAGTTCCGGCGGTTTAGGCCGATCGGTGGCCTGTTCGGGCGGGATGTCGCGGCGGTTCTTGATATGCCCTGGCGTCGGAAGTCCGTTCACCTCGATGATGCCTGCGAAGCGCGATTCCTTATTGACGCCGAACGCATCGCGCATGGAGCCGGCAACGGCCTGCATCTTCTTCTGGTCCTGGGTGGAATAGGCCGCGATCATCACGAAGAAGCTCATGAGCAGCGCCATCAGATCGGCGAAGGTCACGAACCAACCGTGACCGCCATGGCCCCCACGCTTCTTCCTGGCCACGGCCGGTTACCCTCTTCCCGTCAGGCCGCTTCCGCCGCGAGGTCGTCGCGGTGGTTGTGCGGCAGGTAGGCGATCAGCATCTCGCGCACGAGGGACGAGCTCTTCGAATCGCGGATGAGCAGGATGCCGTCGATGATGAGGGAGCGGGAGACGTCCTCCTCTTCCAACTTCACGTGCAGCTTGTCGGCAAGCGGGAGCGCGATCATGTTGGAGATCAGCGCGCCGTAGAGAGTGGCGAGCAGCGCAGTCGCCATGGCGGGGCCGAGCTTGGAGGGGTCCGACATGTTGGCGAACATCGTCACCATCCCGAGAATGGTGCCGATCATGCCCCAGGCGGGGGCGCAGTCCCCGAAGGCGCGGTAGATCTTCGAGCCCTCATCGAGATGCATGAGAAAATTGTCGCGGTCGCGCTCCATCGTGTCGCGGATGAACTCGCGATCGTAGCCGTCGGCGATGTAGCGGGCGCCCTGGGCCAGGAAGGGATCGGAAATCTCCATGTTCTCCAGCGCCATCGGGCCGGATTTACGCACGACGTCGGCGATCTTGGTGATTTCCTCGATGAGTTCACGCGGTCTGATCGCCCGCATGGTGAAGGCGTAGCGCATGCCCATCGGCAGGCCGTGCATCATCGTGGCGAACGGGAAGCGGATCATCGTCGCCGCGGTGGAACCCCCGAAGATGACGATGACCGCGTGCTTATCGAAAAAGGCGGCGAAGTTCCCGCCATCGATCATGATCAGGGTGAAGACGACACCGAAGCCGCCGAGAAGCCCGATACCGGTTGCGAGATCCATGGTGAACCCTGGTCGGCTTGCCCAGCAGCACGGAACAGGATCCGAGCGGAAAGCGACGTCTGCAGCCTTAGGCAGACGCACTGAACGAACCGTAAAGGATAACGGTCCGGCCGGCGCATTCCTGTCATTCGCCGTTCAGGGTGGCATTGCGATAAGCCGAGCACGCCGAATGGCTTGTGATCTCCGATGGATGGGGGCCGGGCCGAAGGCGAAGGGTTGAGGGCGAAGGTTCCGGCAAAAGGGACCGCGCCGTGATTGGCATCGGAGCACACGTCGTCATGCCGTTGGTTCGTCTCTATGCGCGCGTCATGGGCCTACTGGGCGCCGATCGGCGCCTGGCAGCCCTTCTCGCTGTCGCCAATGTGGCCCTCGCGGTCGCGGCTTTCGCCGAGCCGCTGCTCATGGGGCGCATCATCGATCAGCTCACGCATCTGAAGAGCGACGGCAACGCCTTCTCGACACTGGCACCGCTCATCGGCGCCTGGGTCGCCTTCGGCCTGTTCACTATCGCGGCCGGCGTCACCATCGCACTGCATGCGGACCGGCTAGCCCATCGCAATCGCCTGGCCTCCATGGCGAATTACTTCGAGCATGTGCTCGAACTGCCGCTGGCCTTCCATTCCTCGAACCATTCCGGCCGCGTCCTGAAGGCGATGCTGGAAGGATCGAACGGCATGTTCTGGCTCTGGCTCGGCTTCTTTCGCGATCATTTCGTCGCCGTCGTGTCCCTGGCCGTGCTCCTGCCGATGACCCTGTTCGTGAACTGGCAGCTCGGCTCGATCCTGGTCGTACTGGTGACGATGTTCACCGTGCTCACCACCTTCGTCATGCGCCGCACCGAGCTGCTGCAGGGCCGGGTCGAGGCCTACCAGTCGGGCCTTGCCGCCCATGCCTCTGACGCCCTCGGCAATGTCGCCGTGATCCAGTCCTTCACCCGCGCCAAGGCGGAGAAGGAAGCCATGCACGGTATCATTCGCAACCTGCTCGCGGCCCAGATCCCGGTCCTGTCGTGGTGGGCGCTCGCCAATGTCGCGACCCGCGCTGCCGCCACCCTGACCATGACGGCCATCTTCATCACGGGTATCGCCCTGCATCAGCACGGCATGGCCTCGATCGGCGAAGTGGTGGCCTTCATGAGCCTTGCCACCATGCTCGTCGCCCGCCTCGATCAGGTCGCCACCTGCATCAACGGTCTGTTTCAGCAGATGCCGAAGATCGCTGAGTATTTCGAGATCCTGGACACCACCCCCGCCGTCCACGATCGTCCCGGCGCCATGCAGGTGGCCCGTTTCGATGGCGAAGTCTCGTTCGATCAGGTCGGCTTCTCCTACACCCCGCGCCGCAAGGCGGTGGAGAGCGTCTCCTTCACGGCGCAGGCAGGGCAGACCATCGCCCTCGTCGGCACCACCGGCTCGGGCAAGTCGACCACACTGGGCCTGCTGCACCGTGCGTTCGACCCGGATACCGGCGCGATCCGCATCGACGGTACAGACATCCGCGACATCGGCCTCTCCTCCCTGCGTCACAACATCGGCGTGGTGTTCCAAGAGCCGATGCTGTTCGCCCGCTCGATCCGCGAGAACCTTCAGGTGGGTCGTCCCGATGCCACCGATGCGGAGATGCTCGACGCCCTCGACCGCGCCCAGGCGACGGAGTTCATGGATCGCCAGTTCGACGGTCTCGACACGATCATCGGTGAGCGCGGTCGCTCGCTCTCAGGCGGCGAGCGCCAGCGTCTGTCCATCGCCAGGGCGCTGCTCAAGAATCCGCCCGTGCTGATCCTCGACGAGGCCACGTCCGCCCTGGACGCGACCACGGAGCGGAAGCTGCAGGGTGCGCTCGAAGCCGTGATGGAAGGCCGGACCACCTTCGTCATCGCCCACCGTCTAGCGACGATCCGTAACGCCGACCGCATTCTTGTCTTCCACGAGGGCCGGATCGTCGAATCGGGAACCTTCGAGGAACTCGTCGCGGAGAACGGACGCTTCGCCGACCTCGCCCGAGCGCAGTTCATGGCCGGTGCCGACGCCTCCGAGCCCGCACTCGCCCTGGCAGCCTGACAAGAGACGACCCTCCCCCTTTGCGGGGGAGGGGGCCTGCGGAGCAGGCGGTAGAGGGGGCGACCTCTCTGGAGATAGCGCTCCCCTCATCGGACCCGCTGATCGGGCCACCTTCTCCCGCGGAGGGGAAAAGGTGATTCTCATTCAATGCTTCTTATCGCGCGCGGTGAAGGGGCCTATCCGATGTCCTCCTCGGCCCACACCCTGAACTTCGTCAGGACGTTCGATCCAAACGTATGGGTCAACGGCACGTCCGCCGCATCGCGGCCCCGGGCGACGAGGATGCGGCCCCGACGAGGAGCGTTGTTGCGCGGGTCGAAGACATGCCACGCGCCGCCGAGATAGACTTCGGTCCAGGCGGCGAAATCCCCGGGCGCATGTGGCTCGGGTTCCCCGATGAAACTGAGATAGCCGGTGCAGTAACGCGTCGGCATGTTGAGGCCACGGCAGAACGCCACGAACAGGTGAGCGTAGTCGCGACAGACCCCACGCCCCACGGCAAGGGCATCGGCGGCGGTACGATCCACATTCGAATAGCCGTAGCCGAAGCTGATATGGCCGTGGACCCAATCGCAGACCGCCTGAGCGCGGGCCCAGCCGGGCTCGACATCGCCGAACAGGCGCCACGCTTCGTTCGAGAGCAGGTCGGATTCGCAGTAGCGGCTCGCCACGAGGAAGGGCAGGGCCTCCAGGGGCAGGTCTTCGATGGGATGCTGGATCGCTTGCGGCACGACCGGATCGAGATCGCCGTCATCATCGAGCCATCCCTCCACCGAAAGGGTCACTGCCCCCGCCGGTGCTACGAGGCGGCAACAACGGTTGCCGAAATCGTCGATGAACACTTCGTGCGGCGTCTCGGGGCCGATGGTCAAACGGTCCGGCTCGGTCGCGCGCGCGAACCGGCTCGGATGCGCCGTCAACCGGGCGATCATCGGAGTAGGATAGGCGAAGTCGTAGCCCATCTCGCAGCCGAACCTGATGCGCATTACCCTTGAACCTCCGACCGACCGTCGCGCCAGCCCTGCCGCCCTCATGCCCGCGCGAGACCGTTCGGCATAGGCCGCGAAGGTCACAGGTGGATGTCGGCATGCCGGCTGCGGCACCTTGCTTCAGTGCCGACGCGCCTCGGCCTGTCTCGCCAGCATCCGGGCCTGGAGCCGCTGGCGTCGTGCTGCAATGACGGTGCCATTGATTTCGCCACCGAACAGGAACATCGCGGCGAGCCAGTAGAGAAAAACCAGAAAGACCATCGCGGTCGCCAATCCGCCATAGGTGGAGGCGTAAGCGGTGGAGAACCGGTCGAGGTAGAAGCCGAACCCGAGGCCGGCAAGGAACCAAAGCACCAGCGTCACCACGACGCCGGGCAGCACCGAGAGGATCGGACGGCGGCCGGCCGCCACGAATTTGTGGGCGATGACGAGAACCGCAGCGAGAAGGAAGGCGGTGATGCCGATGCGGCCGAGGGCGACGGTGAGGCTCAGCGGCTCGAGCCCCGGCGCCACGTCGATGACCCTGCGCCAGATCAGCGGCCCCAGGACAACCAGCAGGGCGAAAGCAAGCATGGCGAAGGCGCCGCAGACGACATAGCCGATCGATTCGAGGCGGGTGAGCCACCAGGGCCGGATCTCGCGCAGGCCGTAGGCGCGGTTGAGCCCCACCCTGAGGCTCTCCACTCCGGAGGACGAGAAGTAGAGAGCGAGCAGCGCGCCGATGGTGAGCACGCCGCCACGTTGCTCGGTGAGCACCCGGTGAACCTCCCCGGCAATGGGTTTGGCCACCTCGCGAGGCCACGCATCGAAAATGAGGATGCCGGCTTCGTCGGCGAGCGACTTGGTGCCAAGGAGGCCGGCCAAAGCCGCGAGCAGGATCAGGAAGGGAAACAGCGAGGTCAGGATCGAGAGAGCGATATGGCTCGCGATCGCCCAGCCGTCATGGGCGACGAAGCGCTGGGCGGCGAGGTTGGCGATGTTGGTGCTGTTGCGGAGACGGCTCACGGCGGGTGGGGCGCTTCTCGTGATCTGGGGGGCTCGACGATACAGACTGTCTAAACGCGAGGCCGGGCGACCGCGCAATGTGCGGGTCGATGCATCGCTGCTCGCCATCGGTACGACTTGTGTTCGGCGGTTCGGTGTGTTGCCTGCGCCACCGTCATGTCAGTCGATGCGCCGGCTTCCCCAAAACGCACCGTGCCCGCTTCGGTGGTCTCGTCGGTCTTCGTCCTGATCTGGGCGTCGGGCTTTGTCACGGCGCGTTTCGTGGCGCCCCATGCGGAGGCCTTCACCTTCGTCGCCATCCGGCTCGTCGGCGTCGCCATCGTTCTAAGTGCCATCACCTTCGGCTTCGGCGCGAGGTGGCCTCGCAACCGCGCGGGATGGCGCGATGCCCTGGTGGCCGGCGTGCTGATGCAGGGCATCTACGTCATCGGCGTATTCTGGTCGGTGGAGCGCGGCCTGCCATCGGGCATCGCCGCCCTGGTCGGCAGTCTCCAGCCTCTTCTGACGGCCGCGTTGGCGCGACCGTTCCTCGGCGAGGTCGTCAGCCCGCCTCGCTGGGCCGGGATCGCCACGGGCTTTGCCGGTGCGCTTCTTGTGCTCGCCCCGAAGATCGGTGCGGCGGACGCGTCCGGCATCCCGGCGCTTCCTCTCGTTGCCTGCCTCGGGGCCATGGTGGCGATGACCATCGGCACTCTGTGGCAGAAGAGCCATGCGGGACAGGCCGAACTGCTTCCGAACGCGGCAATCCAGTTCGTCGGGGCCGGGCTCCTTGCCGTACCGGCGGCGCTTCTGTTCGGCACGGGCCGTTTCGACGCGTCCCTGCCGCTCTGGGGCGGACTGGCCTGGTCGATCTTCGTGAATTCGGTGGCGGGCATCCTGCTTCTTCTCGCCCTGATCCGGCGCGGCGAGGTGGCCGGCGTGGCCTCCCTGCTCTTCCTCGTGCCCCCGGTCTCGGCGGCGATGGCCTACCTGCTGTTCGGCGAGACCCTCGCCCCGATTCAGATGGCCGGCATGGCCGTGGCCACGATTGGGGTCGCGGTCGCCAGCCGAAGATGAGTTTTTCTTTGATTCATCTCTCAATAAAATTCAGCCCTCCTGGCTTTGTCGAGCAAAACCAGGCTTTCCAAGGCAATAAATAATGAATTCAGGCGGGATATTGCCGCGCTGCGGCGAGACGCCTCTACAGACTTGGCAAACCTGCCTATAATGAGCGCCAACCCTCATTCTGATTTGAGAGATTCGAACCATGTCCGCTTCCCCGGCCGTCTCCACCGAACCGCAGGATCTCCTGACACTGGCCCAGGGTGCCGGCGAAGCCGCCAAGGCCCTCGTCGCCGAGGCGACTCGCCGGGTTCGTGCCAAGGTTCTCTCTGCCGAGGGCAAGATCTCGCCTGAAAAGCTCGAAACCGAACAGCATGCGGCCCACGGCCTCGCCTGGCTCGCCACCTATGCCGAGGGCGTGCGTGAGCTCGGCGCATATGCGGCTCGCCTGACCGAAGCCGGTGAGTTCGGGGAGACCGAGGCGCTCCTCGTGAAGATCGGCATCGGCGAATATCTCGACCAGATGTTCTCCGGCATTCCCATGAGCCAGGGCGAGATCGTGCGTCCGACCGGCTCGCTGGGCCTGTCTGCCCGCGAGGTCATGAAGTTCCGGACCGACGCCGTCGAGAGCATGATCGCCGAGGGCAACACGCCTGAGAACCGCGCCGCGCTCGTGGCACGTATCCGCGACAACGGCGGCTCGGCCACTATCGGCAAATCCGGTCTCGACGAGGACATGGAGGCGATCCGCTCCGAGATGCGCCGCTTCGGTCTCGCCGAGGTCGTACCGCACGCCCATGAGTGGCACAGCCAGAACGCCTACATCCCGATGGAGATCGTCACCAAGATGGCCGAACTCGGCGTCTTCGGTCTGACGATTCCCGAGGAATACGGCGGCATGGGCCTGCCGAAGATCTCCATGTGCGTGGTCTCGGAGGAACTCTCCCGCGCCTATATCGGCGTCGGCTCGCTCGGCACGCGCTCGGAGATCGCGGCCGAACTGATCCTGTGTGGCGGCACCGAGGAGCAGAAGCATCGCTTCCTTCCGGGCATCGCCTCGGGCGACACGCTCCCTACCGCCGTGTTCACCGAGCCGAATACCGGCTCCGACCTCGCGTCCCTCCGGACCAAGGCCGTGAAGGACGGCGACGTGTGGAGGATCTCGGGCAACAAGACCTGGATCACGCATCCGGTCCGTGCCGACATCATGACTTGCCTTGTGCGCACCAAGCCCGAGGAGAAGGGCCACAGGGGCCTGTCGCTGCTCGTTGCGGAAAAGCCGCGCGGCACCGATGAGGATCCCTTCCCGGTGGCCGGCCTGTCCGGCGGCGAGATCCACGTTCTCGGCTATCGCGGAATGAAGGAATACGAGCTCGCCTTCGACAATTTCGAAGTGCCAGCGGCCAACCTCCTCGGCGAAGTCGAAGGCAAGGGCTTCACCCAGCTCATGCAGACCTTCGAATCCGCCCGCATCCAGACGGCAGCCCGCGCCATCGGCGTGGCGCAGAACGCCCTCGACCTCGGCCTGCGCTATGCCGAGGACCGGGTGCAGTTCGGCAAGGCGCTGATCAACTTCCCCCGCGTCGCCGACAAGATCGCGATGATGGCGGTGGAGATCAACATCGCACGCCAGCTGACTTACTTCTCCGCCCGCGAGAAGGACGAGGGCAAGCGCTGCGATCTCGAGGCCGGCATGGCCAAGCTGCTCGGCGCCCGCGTCGCCT
This sequence comes from Methylobacterium bullatum, assembly GCA_902712845.1. Taxonomy (NCBI): domain Bacteria; kingdom Pseudomonadati; phylum Pseudomonadota; class Alphaproteobacteria; order Hyphomicrobiales; family Methylobacteriaceae; genus Methylobacterium; species Methylobacterium bullatum. The sequence goes on along the minus strand of LR743504.1, from coordinate 4,488,602 downwards.
GGGCGGCAGCGGACAATGCCCTCCAGATCCACGGCGGCAACGGCTTCGCGCTGGAATACGCCGTCAGCCGTGTGCTCTGCGACGCGCGCATCCTCTCGATCTTCGAGGGTGCCGCGGAGATCCAGGCCCAGGTCATCGCCCGCCGCCTGCTCGAGACTGCCTGAGCCTTCCCTTCGAAAGCGGCGGCCGGGCAGTCAGCCCGACCGCCAAATGAGCGTCTCAAGAAAAAAGGCCTGGAACCGGGTTCCCCCGGCTCCAGGCCTTTTTCATGCCCAGGTCCCTCTTCCCCGTATCCGGGGAAGAGGAGCAGATCCTACTCCGCCGGCGCGTGATGGCTCGACGGGATCGAACCCGCCTCGGCCGCCTTCGGCTCGTGCTCGACCGGCTTCGTCTTGAACAGGCGCATGACGAAGACGAAGAAGACCGGCACGAAGAGGACTGCCAGGATCGTGGCGGAGATCATGCCGCCGAGCACGCCGGTACCGATGGCTTGCTGGCTCTTCGAAGCCGCGCCCGAGGCGATAGCCAGGGGCACCACACCGAAGATGAAGGCCAGCGAGGTCATCACGATCGGCCGGAAGCGGAGCGTGGAGGCCTCGATGGTCGCATCGACCAGAGACTTGCCCGGCCGCCACAAGTCCTTGGCGAACTCCACGATCAGGATCGCGTTCTTGGCCGAGAGGCCGATGATCGTGATGAGCCCGATCTTGAAGTAGACGTCGTTGGGCATGCCCCTCAGGTAGACCGCCGCCACCGAGCCGATGACGCCAAGCGGGATCACCAGCAGCACCGAGAACGGAATCGACCAGCTCTCGTAAAGGGCCGCGAGGCACAGGAACACGATCAGGATCGACAGGGCCAGCAACAGTGTCGCCTGACTGCCGGCCTGCTTCTCCTGCAGCGACTGGCCGGTCCAGATGTAGCCGAAGCCTTTGGGCAACTGCTGCATCAGGCGCTCCATCTCGGCGATCGCATCGCCGGAGGTGTAGCCCGGTGCCGGCTCGCCGGTGATACGCACCGACTGGTAGCCGTTGAAGCCGATGATCTGCGCCGGCCCTACACTCCATTTGAGATCGGCGAAGGACGACATCGGCACCATCGCGCCCTGGCTGTTCTTCACCCCGTAGTTCAGCAGGTCGGCCGCCTTCAGGCGCTGGCTGTCCTCGGCTTGCACGATGACGCGCTGCATCTTGCCCCGGTTCGGGAAGTCGTTGGTATAGACCGAACCGAGATTGACCTGGATCGTGTTGTTGATCTCCTCGAAGTCGACGCCCAGGGCCGCCGCCTTCTCGCGATCGATCACGAGTTCCGCTTGCGGTGCGGGAGGTAGCCCCTCGACATAAACCTTCTGCAGGATCGGGCTCTTCTTGGCGAGGGAGAGCAGTTGTTCCTGTGCAGCCATCAGGGCCGAGTACCCCTTCTGGGCGCGATCCTGAAGGCGGAAACTGAAGCCAGACGCGTTGCCAAGGTTGTCGATCGGCGGCGGCTCAAGCGCCTGGATCACGGCGTCTTTATATGTGCCGAGCGCCTTGTTGGTCCCCTCCACCAAGGCAGCCGCCGAGTTGGCCGCATCGCGCTCACCCCAGGGCTTCAGCGTCACGAAGGCTTGGCTCGTCACCTGGCCCTGACCGGAGAACGAAAAGCCGTTGACGACCGTCACCGTGGCGACGCCGGACTGGGCCATCAGATGCTCCTCCACCGCCTTCACGGCGTTGAGGGTGCGATTGAAGGACGAACCGGGCGGCGTCTGGATATCGACCGTGAAGAAGCCCTGGTCCTCCACCGGAAGGAAGCCTTCGGGCATCCGCACGAAAGCGAAGGCGAGTCCAATGACGAGGGCAAGGTAGACCATCATCACCCGGCCCGAGCGCTTGATCATCCCTGCCACACCGCGGCCGTACCGCGCGGTCTCGCGGTCGACGATCCGGTTGAACCAGCCGAACACGCCGCCCTTGGAATGGCCGTGGCCCTTCTCGATGGGCTTGAGCAGGGTGGCGCAGAGAGCCGGCGTCAGCGTGAGGGCGAGAAGCGCCGAGAAGCCGATGGACGTCACCATGGCAATGGAGAACTGACGGTAGATGATGCCCACCGAGCCGGGGAAGAACGCCATCGGGATGAAGACGGCGATCAGCACCAGGGTGATGCCGATGATGGCGCCGGTGATCTGACTCATCGCCTTTCGGGTCGCCTCCTTCGGAGACAGCCCTTCCTCGTTCATGATGCGCTCGACATTCTCGACGACCACGATGGCGTCATCGACGAGGATGCCGATGGCCAGCACCATGCCGAACATGGTGAGAACGTTCACAGAGAAACCGGCGAGCAGCATCACCGTGCAGGTCCCCATCAGGGCGATCGGCACGACGATGGTCGGAATCAGGGTGTAGCGGATGTTCTGCAGGAACAGGAACATCACCACGAAGACGAGGATGACGGCCTCCACCAGCGTCATCAGCACCTTCTTGATCGAGGCCTCGACCGCGGGCGTGATGTCGTAGGGGATGTCCCATTGCACGTTGGAGGGGAAGAACTGCGACAGTTCCTCCATCTTCGCGCGGATGGCGGACGCGGTCTCGAGGGCGTTCCCGTCCGGCGCCAGGGTCACCGAGATGCCTGCCGCCTCACCGCCGTTCAGCCGGGTGGTGAACTTGTAGTCCTCACCGCCGAGCTCGATCCGGGCGATGTCGCGCAGGCGCACATTCGACCCGTCCGGGTTGGCTCGCAGGACGATGGCGCCGAACTCCTCGGGCGCCGTCATCTGCCCCTTGACGATGATGGGAAAGTTGACGGTGTTCGAGGCCGGGCTCGGCATGGCGCCGACGGCGCCCGATGCGATCTGGACGTTCTGGTTGGTGATCGCCTTCGAGACGTCGGATGCGTTCAGGGACAGGCCGCGCAGCTTGTCGGAATCGATCCAGATGCGGAGACTGCGCTCGGTGGAGTAAAGCGTTGCGCGGCCGACACCGGGGATACGGCGGATCTCGTTGATAACGTTGCGGATGAGGAAGTCGCCGAGCGCGATCTCGTCCATCGACTTGTCGGGCGAGATCAGGGTGATGATGTTCAGTGTCGCGGCTGAGGCTTCCTCCACCAGCGTGCCCTGCTGGCGTACCTCGGCCGGCAGGCGCGCCTCGACGCGCTTGAGGCGGTTCTGGACCTCGACACCTGCAAGGCTCGAATCCGTGCCCGGTTGGAACTGCGCCGTGATCTCGATCACGCCGAACGCATCGCTCGCGGATTCGAAACTGAGGATGTTGGCCGCGCCGTTGAGCTCGTCCTCGATGAGGCGGGTGGTGCCGGTATAGAGGTTCTCGACCGACGCTCCGGGATAGGAGGTGGAGAGGGCAATCGAGGGCGGAGCGATGACGGGATACTGCGCGACAGGCAGGCTCGGGATCGACAGGATCCCGCCGAGGCAGATGAAAAGCGCAACGACCCATGCGAAGATCGGGCGATCGATGAAGAAGCGGGCCATGGGTCAGCGAACCTGAGCGGAAGCGGGCTGCGCGGCGGCCGACTTGTCGTCGAGATCGGTATCGTAGGGTTTGGCCTCCGCCTGGGCAGCGACCTTCATCTCGACGGTCTTGACCGACGAGCCGACCGATATCTTCTGGACGCCCTCCACCACGACGCGGTCGCCGGACTTGAGCCCGTCGCGAATGACCCATTGGGAATCGACGACGGGTCCGACCTCCACAGGCTGGAGCATGACCTTGTCATCCTTGCCGACCACCCAGACCTCGGCCTTGCCGTCATTGGTGCGCTGGATCGCCTGCTGAGGCACGGCGATGGCGTCGACGTCGATGCCCTGCTTGATGCGGGCGCGGACATACATGCCCGGGAACAACTCGTCATGCGGGTTCGGGAACAGCACGCGCAGGGTAACCTGTCCGGTACTCGGATCGGCGGTGACATCAGAGAAAAGCACTTTGCCGGCAGAGCCGTAGAGAGACCCGTCATCCATGATGAGATGCGCGTTGGCGGTGTCGTTGGACAGGCGCGAAAGCTCGCCGCTGGCGAGATCCCTGCGGAGCTTGTTCAGCTCGCCGACGGACTGGGTGATGTCCACGTAGATCGGATCGAGCTGCTGGATCGTGGCGAGGTTGGCGGTGGCCCCCTGTTCCACCAGCGTACCCTCGGTGAGAAGGGCCCGGCCGATCCGGCCGGAGATCGGGGCGCGGACGTCGGTATAGTTGAGGTTCAGCTTGGCCCGGTCGCGGGCGGCTTTGGCGCCGGCGACTTCGGCCTGGGCCTGTTTCAGGCCGGCATAGGCGCTATCGTACTGCGCCTGGCTCGCGGTCTGGCGGGACAGGAGCTGCTCGAGCCGATCGGCCTGCTGGCCGGCTAGAACCTGAGCGGCCTCGGTGCGGGCGAGCGCTGCCTCTGCGCTGGCGAGTTCCGCCTCGAACGGGGCGGGATCGATCTTGTAGAGGATGTCGCCTTCCTTGACCAAGCTACCCTGTTCGAACGTGCGCTTGACCACGAGACCGGAAACGCGGGAACGCACTTCGGCGATGCGCAGCGGCGCGACGCGCCCGGGAAGGTCGCGCAGATAAGGGATCGGCTGCTCGCGGACGGTGACGATGCTCACTTCGGCGGGTGGGCTCGGAACAGGAGCCGCGGCCTGCTGTTTCTGATTGCAGGCGGACAGGGCGACCATGACGGAGGCAGCAGCCAGGGAGGCCGGCCAGACACGTCGGGTACGAAGGGCAGTAGACGTCACGATGATTTCGCTCCTGTGCGATACGCGGTCGATCGCAACCCGCCCGGCGGATTGGCAGCTCTGACACTCAAGTCCCGGGCGAAGATCCGCGAAGCGACTTCGGCACCGTGGCAATCGCTGGGCCACGCGAGGCGGCCATGGCGTCATTGGGCATGCGGCGGCCGACTCGGGGCCGACCACACACATCACGGCTTCAGAAATCGTTCACAATCTTGGCGATCGCACGACACGAGCCGGTAAAAGGAAGAGCTACGATGCCGGGTGGTCAAAACGCCGCGGCCAAGCTCTCACGCCCTAGTTCTGGGAGGGCGGTGGAGCGGCGCATCCGCGCTGATCCCGAGCGACAGGGCGGAACGGCCTCGCAAAGCCGACTCCGAGGCTTCACCCAAGAGCCGCGATCCAGAAGGGGAGGGCGGCGTCAAAGCGTCGTCGACCTCCAGATGCGATGTGGAACCGGTCGAGGGCGCTTCTGCCTGGCTCGTGAAACCATCGGGCCACTGGATCGCGACCGGCGCCCCGACGCCACCGGCCCACAACCCTTGCGGGAAGCTCGACAGCACCGGCACGAGGAGGGAGAGAAACACCAGCATGGTCGACAGCGCCGAGCGCAGACGAACAACCGCACGCCCTTGCGGGGCGGTCGAAGCGATGCATCCTGCCTCCGGGGGGGCAGCGGCGGAACTGGTCGGCGATGAGGTCACGAAACTGAGGGTGGTGCGAAAGTTCCCGCAACGCAATAACCTGCGACATTCTGTCAAACAGTCGGATGGCAGTTCGAATCGCGGCCGTTGCTCCAATCCCACAGCATATTTCGTTCGCATCGCAGCGGGTTGACCGTCCTTTACCATCCGGCCAAGTCTGCCGGCCCAATCATCTGAAGTCCGGCTCATCGAGGCTGGACCTCGCCGGAATGGGAGACGGGGTGCACGCGCGCCGCCTGTCCAAGTCCGGACGGAGACGATTACAATGGGCACGCGCTCCCTTTTCGCCGCCACGGCTCTCGCGATGGGCATGGGCTTCGCCACGTGCGGAGGCGCCAGCGCCGGAAACCCGTTCGACAGCGGGCCGATCGCCGACTTCATGAATATTTTCAAGGAGCAGGCGATCCCGCGCGAGACGGTAGCGTGGAAGGGGGCGGAGAAGCCCGGCACCATCGTGGTTTCGACGAGTCAGCGGCGGCTCTACTACGTGCTCGGCGGCGGCGAGGCCGTCCGCTACGGGGTCGGCGTCGGCCGTCAGGGCTTCTCCTGGTCCGGCCAGAAGTCGGTGACGATGAAGAAGGAATGGCCGGCTTGGCGCCCCCCGGCGCAGATGCTGGCCCGGCGGCCCGACCTGCCGCGCTTCATGGCCGGCGGCCAGGACAACCCCCTTGGCGCACGGGCGATGTATCTCGGCTCCTCGCTCTACCGTATCCACGGCTCCAACGAGCCGGAGACCATGGGCGCCGCCGTCTCGTCGGGCTGCATCCGCATGACAAACAAGGATGTGGTCGACCTCTACGATCGGGTGAAGGTCGGCACGAAGGTGATCGTGCGCAACTGAAGGCCCCATCCGCCTCCCGCCGGCATCCGGTCGGTCGCGACCGGACGGAGGAGTGAGCGGAATGATCTTTGGTGTCGACATCAGCCTCGTCGCGGGCCTGTTCGCGGTGGCGGTGGCGGCGGGGTGTGTCGATGCCATCGCGGGCGGGGGCGGCCTCATCACGGTGCCGGCCCTGCTCCTGTCCGGGCTCGATCCGGTGAGCGCCATCGCCACCAACAAGCTCCAGGGCAGTGCGGGGGCCGTCTCATCGACCATCGCTTTTGCGCGGAGGGGCCACATCCATTGGCCGGCGGCCTGGAAGATCGCGCTCGCCGCCGGTCTCGCGTCAGTGGGCGGTGCGCTCTGCGTGAGCCTCTTGCCGCGACCGGTTCTCGACGCGGCCGTTCCGGTGCTGCTGATCGGGATCGCGTTCTATTTCGCCTTCGCCCGGCGGATGAGCACCGAGGACGCGGCGGCGCGGATGCGGCCCGGCCTGTTCGCGCTCACCTGGGCTCCCGCCGTCGGCTTCTACGACGGCGTGTTTGGCCCCGGCGCCGGCGCGTTCTACATGATCGGGTTCGTGACGCTGCTCGGGCTCGGCGTGGTGCGTGCCACCGCCCACACCAAGCTTGCCAATGCGGCCAGCAACCTCGGCAGCCTCGCCCTGTTCGCGGCCTCGGGCCACGTGGTCTGGACCATCGGCATCGCGATGGCCTTCGGAGCCTTCATCGGGGCCCAGATCGGCTCGATCCTGGCGATCCGCCTCGGTGCGAAACTGATCCGGCCACTGCTGGTCACCATCGCCTGCGCGATGGCGATCCGGCTGCTCTCGAACCCCGAGAACCCGCTGCGGCAAGCCGTGACGGGTCTGTTCGCCGGGAGCTGAGCGCGGGCGTCAGCGAGGCATGAAGGCCCAATAATCCAGGTCCAGGATCACGGCGGGGTCGTAGCCGTCGCCGGTCTTGTCCGGGTGGGCGCCGCAGGGCTGGTTCTTGGTAGCGACGGTGCGCAGGCGCAGGGCGCCGATGTCGGAGCGGCCGGGAAGCTCTGCGGCTTCAAGCACTTCACTCCAGGCATAGACGGTATCGCCGGCAAAGAGCGGTGCCACGTGGCGCCCGGCATTGATGCCCGCGAGCGCGAAGGCGTTGCCAAGGCCGTTGAAGCTGAGCGCGCGGGCCAGCGAGATCACGACGCCGCCATAGATCAGGCGACGGCCAAAGCGGGTATCCTTGGCGGCGAACCCGTCGAAATGCACCTTGGCGGTGTTCTGATAGAGGCGCGTGGCGATCTGGTGCTCGGCCTCCTCGACGGTCATCCCGTCGACATGGTCGATCTTCTCACCGACCACGTAATCGCCGAAGCGGTGCGGAGAGCCCGCGAGGTCGAGATCGTAGGCGCCGACGTTCAGCGGCGGCAGGGCGCCGGCGAGATCGGCCGGGTCGACGACCTTGGCGAAGGTCGGGACGTGCTCCTGCTCGATCTTTGCCTCGGGGTCGCGCTTCTTCACCAGCACCCAGCGACAATAGCTCAGAACCGTCTCGCCGTTGGCGTCGGACCCGGTGGAGCGGACGTAGACCACGCCGGTCTGACGGTTGGAGCTCTCCTTGAGGCCGATCACCTCGGAGACCGTGGACAGGGTCTCGCCAGGATAGACCGGCCGGCGGAAGCCGCCCTCGGCGTAGCCGAGATTGGCGAGGGCGTTCAAGGAGATGTCCGGCACCGTCTTGCCGAACACGACATGGAAGGTGAGCAGGTCGTCGAGCGGGCTCTGCGGGTAGCCGATCGCCTTGGCGAAAGCATCCGAGGACTGCACCGCGAAGCGTGGCCCGTAGAGCGATGTGTAGAGCGCGACGTCACCGCTCGTCACCGTGCGCGGCGTGGCATGGCGGATGGTCTCGCCGAGGCGGTAATCCTCGAAGAATCGGCCGGGATTGGTCTTCATCTCTTGGTCGTCCCTCGAAGTGTTTCTTGTGCCTTCAGCGCGGCGCGGCCTCAGCCGCCATAGACGACGGTCTGAGGCGGAATGACCTCGTGCAGGAGGCGGCTGATGAAGAGCAGCAGGAGCACGAGGACGATCGGCGACAGGTCGATGCCGCCGAGATTGGGCAGGATGCTGCGGATCGGGCGAAGGACCGGCTCGGTCAGCCGATACAGCACCTCGCCGATCTGCGAGACGATCGGGTTGCGCACGTTGACCACGTTGAAGGCCACGAGCCAGCTCAGCACGGCGCTGGCGATGAGCACATAGATGAAGAGCTGCACGACGGTGTCGAAGAGCCAGAGAAGAGCATACATGCGCGGTCTGATGTCCTCGTTCGCCCCACCTTGTCAGGCTCGGGTCTAACGTCGGGAATTCCGGAATTGACAGGTCGAGGTACGCGCGCCTACAAGGCCGGCACCTCGGAACGGGGCTGTAGCTCAGATGGGAGAGCGCCGCAATCGCACTGCGGAGGTCAGCGGTTCGATCCCGCTCAGCTCCACCAGGTTTCTTTCAAGTCCCTGGTGAACAACGATCTTGTGACGACCGCGTGGCCCGTCATCGCCACCGCCACGAGACGGTGCCTTCAAGCGCCATCGGACGTCGCTTCGAGCGCCATCCGACCTCCCTTTCCCTAAAGGCCTCCCATGCCGGATGGCGCCGGTTCGTACCGGCGCGAAACCGACTCAAGCGGCGGCGGATCGGCACAGGGCCGTGCCGTCACGGATCATGAAATTCACCAGCGTCGGGGAGACGCCGTTCTCGCGGGCGAGGACGGTCTGCGGCACGCCGTCGATCCTGTGGGCGAGGAAGACCCGGCGGGTGCGCTCCGACGTCGTCTCCAGCGCGGCCAGGGCGGCCTTCAGGGCCTGGCATTGTTCGAGACGATCCTGAGGGCAGGCGCAGGGAGCGGCGACGGCCTCGGCCAGTTCGTCCGGCACGAAGCGGCAGCGCTCGCGCAAGGTCCGGCGCGCCCAGTCGATGGCGGCGTTCCGCACCATCCGCCGCAGGTAAGGCACCGGCGCCTCGATGCGGCGGCCCCGACGCAGGTCGGCGGCCGGCTCCTCGCAGAGCTTGAGCACCACTTCCTGCACAACATCCTCCGCCGCGGAGCGATCGTGCAGGATCTGCGTCGCGTAGGCGACGAGGCCCGATTGCTCGGCGATGAGAGTGGAGAGCAGCGGGGCGTCGATGTCGCTGCGCGTCTCGTGCGTATGACGTTGTCCCATGGACGACCTTCTTCGAATGTGCAGGCCAGGACGAAACCGGGGGAAACCACCCCGCCGCGCCACATCGCCGGGCAAGTGCCACCCCCACCTCAGACAACGAGGCTAAAGAGGGAAATTTCACAGACTTACAAGGGCGCTTTGGTCAGAAAATATTTGAATTAGAAGTCTTCTAAACTCACATCCGATAGTCGAGAATGACGGTTTGGTGGGGATTTAGGCTCGCTTGGAAGGACTTATGCTGCCGCAAGACACCGCATCCGCCCGAATCGCGGTTTTGCATGGCCGCAGATCATCCTTTGCATGAGCAGCGACATCTTCGGATCGTGATCGGTTGCATCCAGCCTATCTTACCCGTGTAGCGTTAGATAGGCCGTGAGGTGACGGCGCGGGGCGGCTGGCCCCGGATCATTCGGCCGTGCCGCGTGCGATTGCCGGAAATGTCGTCAGCGCCACTAAATTCACCACGCCGCCGGTCGTCCTCTATCGAGAGGGCGTCCCCGTTCGCGGATGCCGGTTCCAGCCAACGACGAGACGCGATGCTCCGGACGACAGCACCCTTTCGATGCGGCGAGGCGACGGGCCGTCCCCTCGAAGTTTATCGCGATGGCGACCGGCTCAGCGTCGTGGCGGAAGGCCGGGTCGGTCTCCGTCTGCGACTCCAGAAGGGAACCGGCCTGCATCTCTCCATCGAGGAGCCGGTGAGACCCGACCCGCGAGACGTCCTCACCAGTGTCACGGCGGCCTTCGAGACGGTCTCGGCGACCAATCCCGAGGCCGAGCGGATCGGCCTCGATCCCGCGAGCTTCGCCGGCCTCGCCGATTCCCTGATGGAACGCGGCCTCGCCGTGCGGGAGGGAGACGGCCTCGGCGTCGATCCCACGATGCTGTGGCAGCGCCCCGAACCCTGGCTCGCCAACCTGGCATCGCGCGATTTTCCGGCGCGGCTGGTGATGAGCGGCGGCAAGCGCCATCCGCAGCGGCCGCCGAAGCCCAAGGGCGTGATCTATTCCCGCTTCATCCCCTGGCTCGGACAGGCCGTGGCGTTCCGCGCCGCCACAATCGACGACGTCGATACCCTGCATCGCTGGTTCAACGATCCGGTGGTCGATGCCGCCTGGGGCGAGGCCGGCGAACGCGACAAGCACGAGGCCTATCTCGCCGGCCTCATCGCTGATCCGCACATGATCCCGCTGATCGGGACAATCGGTGGCGAGCCGTTCGGCTATTTCGAGATCTACTGGGCCAAGGAGAACCGCCTCGCCCCCTTCTACGACGTGCAGGATTACGATCGCGGCTGGCATGTCCTGATCGGCGAGAGCCGGTTTCGCGGCAAGGCCTACATCTCGGCCTGGCTGCCCTCGCTGATGCACGCGCTCTTCCTCGACGACCCGCGCACGGAGCGGATCGTCGGCGAGCCCAAGGCGGACCATGTCCAGCAATTGCGCAACCTGGAGCGGTCGGGCTTCGCGCGGATCAAGACCTTTGATTTCCCGCACAAGCGCGCGGCTCTGGTGATGCTCCTGCGCGAGCGCTTCTTTTGCGAAAGGCTGTGGTCGCCGGCGGGCGGGATTCCCGCTTCGCCGGAGGCCGGATCGCAGCCCGTGTCCTGACGGGATGCGTCAGCGGGAGGCGAGATAGGCGCGCCAGCCGCCATGGCGGGTGATGTCCTCGGCGCCCGCCACCGCATGGGCCTCGCACAGGAACCCGGAGACGTCCGAGCCGTCCTCCAGGGTGAGCTTGCCGATGCCGAGGGGGGCGGGGATCGCGGCGGCGAAGCGGCCGAAGCCCGCCGGGGGCAGGGCCCAGATCTCCACCTCCAACCCGCCGCCGGCAAAGCCCGGCTCGTGGACCAGACCGGGCTTGGCCGGCTGGGTGCCGGGCAGGGCGTAGAGGCGGTACGCGCCCGACGTCCGCGCCGCCCGCACCTTCCTGCCGCCGAGATCGGTGAGCTGGTGGTTGAGCGGGAGCCCCGTGAGATGGGCGCCCACCACCGCGATGGCGATCTCGTCCGCCTCCGGGGCCGGCACCCGGCTGGCCTCGGGCAGGGTCGCGCCGCGCGCGATCCCCATCCCGCACGCGGCCGCGCGGTGGAGCGCGTCGGCCCAGGGGCCCAAAGCCTCGTCGCTGAAGCCGGGGCCGACGAGCGTCACGCCGCCGGGTAATCCATCGGCGCCGAAGCCTCCGGGCACCGCTATCGCGGCGAGGCCGAGAAGGTTGGCGAAGTTGGTGTAATGCCCGAAATGGCTGTTGAGGCGGATCGGGTCGGCCCGCATCTCCTCCACCGTGTAGGTGGTGGGGGAGGTCGGCAGGAGCAGGATGTCGACCTCCGCCCAGGTCGCCTCGGTGCGCCGCCGCAGGGCCTCGAACGCGTAGCGCCCCTCGAACGCGTCGACGGCGCTGTAGCCCTTGGCGGACTCGACGATGCTCCTCACGCTCGGGTCGAGGGCCTCGGCATTCCCGGCGAAGAACGCGGCGATGGCGGCCAGGCGCTCGGCCACCCACGGCCCGTTGTAGAGCAGGGTCGCGATCTCGCGGAAGGGCGCGTAATCGAATGGCACCGCCACGGCGCCCAGCGCTTCGAGGCGGGCGATGGCCGCATCGTAGAGCGCCTCGCGCTCGGCATCGCCGTAGAACTCGCGCTCGGCCGGAATCGGGACGCCGAAGCGCAGGCCCCGGGCGGGGAGGGGATGCGGCACCGCCCGCCGCGAGAACGGATCGGCGGCGTCGTAACCTTCCGCGATGCGGCGGATCGCGAGACCGTCGCTGACGGTCGCAGCGAAGATGCTGATGCAGTCGAGGCTGCGGCAGGCGGGGACGAGGCCCGTCGTGCTGAACAGGCCCGGCGTCGGCTTGATCCCCACGAGGTTGTTGAACATCGCCGGCACGCGGCCGGAACCGGCCGTGTCGGTGCCCAGCGAAAAGCTCGCGAGCCCCGCCGCCACGGCGACGGCCGAGCCGGAGCTCGACCCGCCCGAGACATGGGCGGCGCTGAACACGCTGCGCGGCGCGCCGTAGGGCGAGCGGGTGCCGTTGAGGCCGGTGGCGAACTGGTCGAGATTGGTCTTGCCCGTGCAGAACGCACCCGCCGCCTTCAGGCGCGCCACCACCTCGGCATCCGCCTCCGCCGTGTAGGCGAAGGCCGGGCAGGCCGCCGTCGTCGGCAGGCCGGCGACGTCGATATTGTCCTTCACCGCGAAGGGCACGCCCCAGAGCGGCAGGGAGTTCGGCTCGGGGTGGCGCGCCATCAGGTCCCGCGCCGCGCTCACCAATGCCTCACGGTCGAGGGCGGTGATGAAGATGGCGGGGTCCGTCGACGCCTCCATCCGGTCGGCGACGGCTTCGGCGACGGTCACGGGTGTGGCACGCCCCGAGGCGTAGAGGTCGCGCAGGGTCGACAGGTCGGGGATGGTCGGCAGCATGTCGGTCGGCTCTCTCATCCGCTCAGATCTCCTGGAGGATGGCGACGAGATCGCCGCCGCGCAGGGTGCGGCCCGGCTTCACCCGGACCTCACGCACGATTCCCGCCACCGGGGCGGAAACGGCGATCTCCATCTTCATCGATTCGAGGATCGCCACCGTCTCGCCGGCCGCGACGCTCTGGCCTTCCTCGACCAGCACCTTCCAGACATTGCCCGGCACGGTGGTCGGCACGCCCACATGGCCGGCGGGCACCGCATCCTCCTCGCCCACGGGCGCACCCTCGTCGGCGACGAAACTGTCGAGCCCCTCATCCTGCCAGCGCTGCCGCTCGGCCTCGAAGGCGGTCTGCTGGCGGAGCTTCGCCTGCGTGATCTCGACGGCGTTGCGGGCGAGCTCGGCCCGATGCTCGGCATAGGAGAACGTCCCCTCCTCGATCCGTAGAGGGTAGGCCCCGTGCGGGAAGGCGGCCCGCGCCTCCGTCAGCTCGTCGTGGCTCACGGGGAAGAAGCGGATGCGGTCGAACGGGCGCAGCAGCCAGGGATGGCCGGGAGCGAACTCCTTCGTCATCCGCCAGGTGTTCCAGATCTGGATGGTGCGGCCGAAGAGCTGGTACCCGCCCGGCCCCTCCATGCCGTAGATGCACATATAGGCGCCGCCGATGCCCACCGCGTTCTCAGGCGTCCAGGTGCGGGCGGGGTTGTACTTGGTGGTGACGAGGCGGTGGCGCGGGTCCACCGGCGTCGCCACCGGCGCGCCGAGATAGACGTCGCCCAGCCCCATCACGAGATAGCTCGCATCGAAGATGATGCGTTTCACGTCAGCGTCCGACTCCAAGCCGTTGATGCGGCGGATGAACTCGATGTTCGAGGGGCACCAGGGCGCGTTGGGGCGCACAAGCTCCTGGTACTTGCGCATCGCGAGTTCGGCCTGGGGGTCGTTCCAGGACAGGGGCAGGTGGACCACGCGGCTCGGCACCGTCACGTCCTCGACGGCTGGCAGGGCGGCCTCGATCTCGCGCAACTGCCCGAGGAGACGGGATCGCGGCAGCGTGGTGCCGTCGTAATGGATCTGGAGCGAGCGGATGCCCGGCGTCAGGTCGATGAGACCGGGCAACCGCGCCTCGGCCACCGCTTCGGCCAGGAGGTGGACGCGCAGGCGGATGCCGATATCGAGGGCCATCGGGCCGTATTCGACCAGCAGGTTGTCGTCGCCCTGGCGGCGGTAGACCACCGGCACGGGGCCGGAGGAATCTGTGGCGAGGATGGGCGAGCCGGCGCGAGCTTTCCCTCCCCCCAATCCAACGACCTCATCCTGAGGTGCCGCGTCAGCGGCCTCGAAGGAGGCCTCCAGGGGGCGCGGCGTTCTCTGGAGCCCTCCTTCGAGGCCTCCGCTACGCTCCGGCGCCTCAGGATGAGGATGTGGTTGGGACAGGACGAGGGAATCGTCCCCCGCCCGCTCCACCGCCGTGAACCGCACCGTATCCCCCGGCCGCAGCTGGCCCATCTTCCACTGTTCGTCGCGGGCGATCACCGCCGGGCAGACGAAGCCGCCGAGGCTCGGGCCGTCCGGCCCCAGGAGGATCGGCATGTCGCCGGTGAAGTCGATGGAGCCGATGGCGTAGGCGTTGTCGTGGAGGTTCGACGGGTGAAGTCCGGCCTCGCCGCCGTCGCTCCGCGCCCAGAGCGGGGTCGGACCGACGAGGCGCACGCCGGTGCGGGCCGAGTTGAAGTGAACCTCGTAAGAGGCTGAGAATAAATCGGAAATGTCCTCGTCCCGGAAGAAGTCAGGCGCGCCGTGCGGCCCGTAGACCACGCCGATCTCCCAGGCATGGGTGAGGGACGCAGGCTCGGGCATCGACGCTTCGACGCAAGGGGCGTCACCGAGATGCAGGACGTCCCCGGCCTTCAGGACACCGGTGGCGTGACCGCCGAAGGCGCCGAGCGCGAAGGTCGCCCGCGAGCCGAGGACGACCGGCGCGGCGAAACCGCCGCGCAGGGCGAGGTAGCTGCGCTGGCCGGGGCCGGCGATGGCGCCGACGCTCAACGTCTGGCCGGGCTCGACCGCGAAAGCCTTCCCGTGAGGCTGCGCGACCCCGTCGAGGCGCGCGGTCATCGCGGCCCCGGCGAGCGCCACGGTGGCGGCGGCGTGGAAGCGCAGGGTCGGCCCGGACACGGTGAGTTCCAGGGCGCAGGTGTCGGGCGGGTTGCCCACGAGGGCGTTGGCGTCGCGGAACGAGCGCGCATCCATCGGCCCGCTCGGCGGCACGCCCACATGCCAGAGGCCGATGCGGCCGGGCAGTTCCTGCAGGCTCGATTGCGCGCCGGGGACCAGCACCTCGATGCTGCGCGGCGCATAGGGGAAGTCGCGCAAGGCCGTGGTGGCGACCCGGCCCGAGGCGAAGAGTTCGGAGCCGGCGATGGCGCGCAGATAGTCGAGATTGGTCTCGATCCCCGAGACCGCGCTGTCGGCGAGGGCCTGGCGCAAAGCGGCGAGCGCCGCCGGGCGGTCCTCGCCCGTCACGATGATCTTGGCGAGCATCGGGTCGTAGTGCGTGGTGACCTCGGTGCCGGTCTCGATCCAGCCGTCGATGCGCGCCTCGGGGGGAAAGCGCACCTCGGTGAGGAGGCCGGCGCTCGGGGCGAAATTGGCGTGCGGGATCTCGGCATAGAGCCGCGCCTCCATGGCCGCACCGCGCGGGACCAGGGGGCCGGCAGCAGCGATCACGTCCTCGCCGGCCGCCTGGCGGATCATCCATTCCACGAGATCGATGCCGAACACCGCCTCGGTGACCGGATGCTCGACCTGGAGCCGGGTGTTCACTTCGAGGAAGGAAAAATCCTCGCGGACGGGATCGTAGATGTACTCCACCGTCCCCGCCGAGGCGTAGGCGACGCTCTCGCCCAAAGCCACCGAGGCCGCGTGGAGGCGTGCTCGCACCGCATCCGACAGGCCCGGCGCGGGGGTCTCCTCGATGACCTTCTGGTTGCGGCGCTGGAGCGAGCAGTCGCGCTCGCCGAGCGCCACGACGCGGCCGGCGCCGTCGCCGAAGATCTGCACCTCCACATGGCGCGCCTCGCCGACGAAGCGCTCGAGATAGACGCGGGCATCGCCGAAGCTGGCGCGGGCCGTGCGCTCGACGCTGGTATAGTGCTCGCGCAGCTCGTCGGCCGAGGCGCAGAGGCGCATGCCGATGCCGCCGCCGCCCGCCGTGCTCTTGAGCATCACCGGGTAGCCGATGGTCTCGGCCGCCGCGATCGCCGCGTCCAAGTCCGGCAGCAGGCCGGTGCCGGGAAGGAGGGGCACGCCGCTCGCCCGCGCGAGGTCGCGGGCGGTGTGCTTGAGGCCGAAGGCGCGCAGGTGCTCGGGCTTCGGGCCGATGAAGACGATGCCCTCCGCCGCCAGACGCTCGGCGAAGGCGACGTTCTCCGACAGGAAGCCGTAGCCGGGATGGACGGCCTGCGCCCCCGTCGCCTTGCAGGCGGCGATCACGGCCTCGACGTTCAGGTAGCTCTCCGCCGCCGGCGCCGGGCCGAGGCGGACGGCCTCGTCCGCCTCCAGCACGCCACGGGTGAAGCGGTCCGCATCGGAGTAGACGGCCACGGAGGCGACACCCATGCGCCGGCAGGTACGGGCGATCCGCCGGGCGATCTCGCCGCGATTGGCGATGAGGATCTTGCCGAACATCAGCGCGCGTCCCGGATGGAGACGCGGATCGGCGTCGGGTTGAAGCCGTTGCAGGGGTTGTTGATCTGCGGGCAGTTCGAGATCACGCAGATCACGTCCATCTCCGCCGTGACCTCGACGTAGTCGCCCGGCGAGGAGACGCCGTCGACGATGGCGAGTTCGCCGTTCTGCTCGATGGGCACGTTCATGAAGAAGTTGATGTTGGGCGGGATGTCGCGCTTCGAGAGCCCGTATTTGGCGACTTCCAGGGCGAAGTTCTCGCGGCAGGCATGGAGATAGCGGGTGGCGTGGCCGAAGCGGACGGTGTTGGCCTCGCAGGAGCAGGCCCCCGCCGAGGTGTCGTGCCGGCCGCAGGAATCGGCGGTGACGGTGGCCATCACCCGGCCCTCGTTGGAGACGAGGCGCGTGCCCGTCGTCACATAGGCCGAGCCCTGGACGCGCAGGGTGTCCTGGGAAGAGTAGCGCTCGCCCATGTCGCCGGCGCGGTAGAACAGGGTGTCCACCGCCTGGCAGCCGTCGGTGTCGGTGATGCGCAGGGTCTGGCCCTTGCGCACGAGACCGGACCAGGGCGCCTGGGCCGGCACGACCTCATCGAGGAGAAGCGTGGTGTCGTCGGTCATGATGCGTCCCTCCCGTCAGAAGCCGATGGCGGCGTTGTTCTCGAAGCCGCGCACGGCCTCGATCGTGGCGGTGCGGCAGAGATCGTCCGCCGCCGGGACGGGCGCCCGGAAGCGGGTCACCACCACGGGGTTGGGCGCATAGTCCGGGTTCGGGTCGAGGGGGTGCGGGCAGTTGGAGAGGGTGACGAGGAGGTCGAGCTCGGCGCGCAGGTCCACGAAGTCGCCGGCGCGGCGCCCGGCCTCGTTCCAGGCGAAGTGCCCCTCCGCGCCCACGGAGACGGGGGCGAACAGCGTGATGCAGGCGGGGATGTCGCGCCGGTCGAGCCCGGCCTTGAGGGCGGCGAGGACGAGGTTGTCGCGGGTGTTGCGGTAGGGGCCGCCCGCGTAGCGCGCGGCGTTGGATTCGGCGTTGGAGCCGCCCACCAGCGCATCGTGCGCCCCGCAGGAATCCTCGATGAGCGAGAGCATCACCCGGCCCATGTCGGAGAACAGCACCCGGCCGCGCTGGAGGGCGGCGGTCCACTGCACCTTCACGGTATCGGCGTAGTTCAGGCGTTCCGACGTCTCGGCGGCGTTCCAGGCGACGAGGGCGACGCTGGACGGGCCATGGTCGAGGGCGATCCGCAGGGCCTCGCCGGCATTGAGCTCGAAGGTGCGATACCAGCCGCCGGGGATGGTCTCGATATCGAGGATCGCCGCCTCGTCGAGGGGCAGGCCCCGCGCGGAGGGCGGCGGCAGGGCGCGCGGGGCATGGCCCTGGCCTTGCGCCTTCAATTCCTCGTAGCGCCGCCGATTCTCGGCGATGATGCTGGCAGTGTCGGTCATGCCCGTCTCCTCAAGGCTGGTTCTCCGGGTCGTCCCGGAAAAACAGCCCTGGCGCGGCCGGGTCGTCCCGGCGGGCATGCGTCGTTAGCGGTGCTGCTTAACCCGGCGGACCACCGAGTGTGAAGTACTTGCGCACCGGCTCCCTGACGTCCCAGGTGCCGGAGAAACCAGCGGGGGAGACGAAGGCGTCCCCCGCCCGGTAGGTCTTGGCGAGCCCGTCCCCGTCCGTGACCACCACCAATCCTTCGAGGATGTGCACGAACTCGTTCTGGGCGAAGTCGATGTGCCATTTGCCCGGCTGGCAGGTCCAGGTTCCGGCCGAGAAGAGACCGTCGTCGCTCTGGTAGGCGACGCTCACCGTCTGGGCGGGGTCGCCCGAGACGATCCGTTCCGGCTCCGGCCGGTAGGGCTTGCAGGGGCGGGGCGACCCGGCGAAATCCACCGTCCGGACGCCGCTCCCCATGCCGGTCACGAGCGTCCCCATCGAACGCGCGCCGATTCCGCCGAACAGGGCGAGCAACGGACCGCCGAACGTATGAAGCAGCCGCGTAATCTCCACCGAACCATCTCCCCCGCAACCGCATCCGCGGCCGGCCGAATCTCGACCGTCCTTGCGAATACCAATGTTTAGCGCGTGAGAGAAGCATGAGTGTATTGAAGATCTGCTTCGAGTGAAGGTTAACGACCAGGAAGGTTCACCTCGCTCGGGCCTTTGCCGGATCGCCGGTCTCACGATGCAAGACCGGCGACCGCTTTGTTGAGCCTGCCTAGAAAAGATGGCTGTAGCGCTCGATCTCCCAGGCACTGACCGTGAGGTGATACTCCTCCCACTCGGCGCGCTTGTAGCGGATGAACTCGTCGCGCAGGGCCTTGCCCAGGGTCTTCTCCACCAGCGGGTCGGCGGCGAAGGCGTCCACCGCCTCGGCGAGGGTCTGGGGCAGGAACTCGATGCCGCGCTCGGCGCGCTGGGCGTCGGTAAGGTCGTAGAGGTTGTCCTCGTTGGGGGCACCCGGATCGATGCGCTCGCGGATGCCTTCGAGACCCGCCGCGAGGACCAGGGCGGCGGCGAGGTAGGGGTTCACCGCGCCGTCCGCGTTGCGGCTTTCGCAGCGCCCGCCGCCGGCCGGCACGCGCACCGAATTGGTGCGGTTGTTCGAGCCGTAGGAGTTGAACACCGGCGCCCAGGAGAAGCCGGCCATGGAGCCCTGGCGCACGAGGCGCTTGTAGCTGTTCACGGTCGGCGCGAAGGCGGCGCAGAGCGCCCGCCCGTGCTTCAGCACGCCGCCGATGAAGTGGTAGCCGGTCTCGGTGAGGCCGAGGCCGCGCGGATCGGCCGATGGGTCGCAGGCGAAGGCGTTCTTGCCCGTCTCCTTGTCGGAGAGGGACATGTTGAAATGCGCGCCATTGCCGGTGCGATCTGCAAAAGGCTTGGGCATCATCGTGGCGATGAGGCCTTCTTCCTTGGCATAGTGCTTGGCCATCATGCGGAAGAAGGTGAGCCGGTCGCACATGGTCAGGGCGTCGGCATAGTTGAAGTCGAACTCGAACTGGCCGCAGGCATCCTCGTGGTCGAAGGAGTACAGGTCCCATCCGAGATCGTTGATCGTGGTGGCGACCTTGTCGAGCCAAGTGAAATTGTCGACGAAGCCGCGCACGTCGTAGCAGGGCTTCACCAGCTTATCGTCGGGGATCGGCGTGTGGAGCGAGCCGTCCGCCTCCTGCTTGAGCAGGAAGATCTCACATTCGATGCCGAGGTTGAAGCCGAAGCCCATGGCCTCGGCATCCTTCAGCACGGTCTTCAGGGCAACGCGGGTGGAGAGCGGGTAGGGCTGGCCCTGGAAGGTGAGGTCCGCCGGGCACCAGGCCAGTTTCGATTCCCAGGGCAACTGGATCAGCTGCGAGAAGTCCGGCACCGAGGCGAGTTCGTCCTCGTTCGGGGCCTGGCCGAGCCCGTCGAGGGCATAGCCGGTATAGCGCTCGGACCCCGCCGCCATCTGCGGCAGGTGGTCGACGGGCACCACCTTGGCCTTCTGCGCGCCATGGATGTCGACATAGGCGCCGATGACGTATTTCACGCCCTTGGCGCGCAGGTCGTCCTGCAGCTTGGCGATGGCGAGATCGATTTCGGTGGCATGCGCCATCGGGCGGCTCCTTGGTTTTAAGCGGAAACGGAGAAGGAATGGGGCAGGGGCGGGGTCTCGGAGAGGCCGCGCAGGACGAGCGCGGACAGGTCCTCGACCATCCAGTCGAACAGGCGTTTCCCGTCTTCCAGGCTCGCCTGCGAGGGGCGTCCGGTGACGCCGTTCAGGCTGGTGCGGTTGACCGGATGGGAGAAGACGAGCCCCTCCGTCCGGTCGGGATCGTCCGCATCGGCGATGCGGTCCGGGCGCACGAGATCGGGCGCCGTCGCCATCATCAGCGCGGTCTCGGCGGCGTTGGCGTGCCAGTCGTCGGCATCGGCGAAATGCGCGGCGCGGACGCGCTCGCTCACCGTGGCGGAGTTCACCAGGGCGACCATCAGGTCGTCATGGGCGGCGCGCAGCATCTCCAGGGCGCAGCGCAGGGGCGCGGCGTTGGTGACGTGGGCGTTGACGATGAACAGCCGCCGCACGCCGGACCGGTAGGCCGAGGTGCCGATCTGGGCCACGAGCCGCGTCATCATCACGGGATCGAGGGTGATCGTACCGGGCCAGCGCCGGCTATGCCCGAGGGAACAGCCATAGGGCAGGGTGGGCAGCACCGGCACGCGGGTCCGGGCCGAGACCGCATGCGTCAGGGCCTCGGCCAGGACGAAATCCATGCCGGTGCCGAGATGCGGCCCGTGCTGCTCGGTGGCCCCCACGGGCAGGATCGCGGCGTGCGAAACGGCGGCGAGGTCGCCGGGAATCTCGTCCCAGGTGCGGTTCGCCCAGAGGAGGGGGGAGGGGGAGGTCATGGCCGGGACGCCCGAAGATCGACGAGGCAGGCGCGCTCCCCTCTCCCCGCCGGGCGGGGAGAGGCCCGCAGGCACCCCGTCGTGCCTGCGGGTAGCGCAGGCGAAGCCGAAGCGAGGGTGAGGGGGTCTCGGCGGATGAGGCTCATCCGGAACCGCCCCCTCACCGTCGGCTGCCGCCTCGCTTCCTGCCCCGGCAAGGGGGCAGGAAGCCCTCTCCCCGCGAGCGGGGAGAGGGGGATGCGCTCGGCCGCATTTGCGGCGGCAGCGAGGTCGAGGTGAGACGACTCCTTCTCCCCCCTGCGGGAGAAGGTGGTCCGCGAAGCGGGTCGGATGAGGGGTGCGCCATCTCCGGAAAGGTCGCCCCCTCTCCCGGTCGCTCCGCGACCACCCTCCCCCGTAAAGGGGGAAGGGCTGTGCCTGAGCGACCCGGATGCGTGAACGTCGGCATTCCGGAGATCGCCATGAGGCAAGCCGGAGCCGGTCGTGTAAGACATGGAGATCATTCCACCTCGTCCCCGGCCGAGGTCATGCGCGTCACCACATCCGGCGCCACGGAATCCTCGGCCTCGTCCTTCGGCGGGTGGATCAGCGCATCGAGGCGGGCGCGGGTGGCGCGGAATTCAGGGGTGAGCGCCTGGTTGTGGCTGCGCGGGCGCGGCACCGGCACCTCGATGAGTTCGGCGACCTCGCCCGGATGGGCGCTGAGCACGAGGATGCGGTCGGCGAGATGCACCGCCTCGTCGAGATCGTGGGTGATGAAGACGATGGTGATGTCGATCTTCTTCCAGATCTCGATGAGATAGGCCTGCATCCGGGCGCGCGACTGGGTGTCGAGGGCCGAGAACGGCTCATCCATGAGCAGGATGCGCGGCCGCGTGGCCAGCGCCCGGGCGATGGCCACGCGCTGCTTCATGCCGCCGGAGAGCTGGTGGGGATAGCTGTCGGCGAAGGCCTCGAGCCCGATCAGCGCCAGCCATTGCCGGGCCTCGCGCTCCGCTTCCCGACGCGGCGTGCCGTTCTCCTCCAGGCCGAAGGCGACGTTGCGCAGGACGCTGAGCCAGGGAAACAGGGTGTAGCCCTGGAACACCATGCCCCGGTCGGCCCCCGGCCCCGAGACCGGCACGCCCTCGACGCTGACCACGCCCGAGGTCGAAGCCTCAAGCCCGGCGAGGATGCGCACGAAGGTGGACTTGCCGCAGCCCGATGGGCCAACGACGCAGAGGAACTCGCGCCGGTGGGTGACGAGGTCGATGTCCTTCAGGGCCACCGTGGTACCGCCATCCGCCCTGCGGAAGGTCTTCGTCAGATTCTCGACCCGGAGGGCGACCTCGCGGCTCTTCAGTTTCTCGAACCGGGCGCGGACCGGCTCGCACTGGGTGCGGTAATCGCAGGCCTCGGTCGGCAGGGTGACGGGCGAGACGACGGGAGAGACCGAGTTCACGCTTCGCTCCTGTCGTAAGGGAACAGCCGGCGGCCGAGCCAGGCGAGGGCGAGATCCGTGATCGAGCCGACGAGGCCGATGATGAGGATCGCGGCGTAGACGTTGTCGAAATGCTGGTAGCGGGCCTGCTGCGTGATGAAGAAGGTGATGCCCGACGAGGTGCCGATGAGCTCGGCGACGATGAGGTAGGTCCAGGCCCAGCCGAGCAGGATGCGCTGGTCGCGGTAGAGCTGCGGCAGCATCGCCGGCACGATCACCCGGCGGATGAGGCGGAGATTGCGCGCGCCGAGGGTGAGTGCCGCCTCGATCAGCAACGGGTCGATCCGCCGGGTGGTGTTGGCGATGACCAGCACCTGCTGGAAGAAGGTGCCGATGACGATGATCGCGATCTTCGGCCCGTCATAGATGCCGAGGATCGCCACCATCAGCGCGCCGAAGGCGGGTGCCGGCATGTAGCGCACGAACTCGATGACCGGCTCGGTGAGGCGCGCCAGGGTCGGCTGGGCGCCGCAGAGGATTCCCAGCGGCACGCCGATCAGCGAGGACAGCAGGAAGCCGAAGGCGATGATCTGGATCGAGTGCCACAGGCTCAACGGCAGGCGGATGGCGTCGCGCTGGGTCGGCTGGGCCGTCAGCGAGGTCCAGAACGCTTCCGCCACCTCGTGCGGGGCGGGGAGATAGACCGGGTTGGCGGGCCTGCCCGCCGGCTCGGCGGTGCCGGCGGCCTTGGCGGAGGCGACCTCCTCGGCGAAGGCGGACTTCGGCACGCGCATCCCCGGCTCCATCCAGGCGATGTCGCCGGGCTCGGTCACCTCCACCAGGGGATGCCACAGGAACGGCACGTAGGAGACCGCCGCCCAGGCGAGGAGCGGGATCAGGAACGACAGGATTGCGAGACTCGTCCGGCGGCGCGGCGAGAGCGGCCGGGCGACACCGACCCAGGAGCGGCGGCGGGGGATGGGAGACGAGGCGCAGGCCCCTCCTCCCCCTTGCGGGGAGGAGTTGGAGGTGGGGGTGGCCGGGTTACCCACCGCGGCCGAGGCTGACGGCGCCACTCCCACCCCTGTTCCCTCCCCACAAGGGGGAGGGGAAGTGCGCTCCACGCCCTGGCGCATCCCGGCGCTCATTTGCCGTCGGTCAGCGCGGGGTCGATGGTGCTCTTCACGTCCTGGGCGGTCTTGTAGACCTCGTACTTGACGTTGAAGGCGTCGGCGTAGCGGCTTGAGCCGTAGAGGGAGCCGAACCCGTCGGCATCCTTCATCACCTTGGCGCCATCGGCCAGGGTGAGGAGCTTGGTGCCCTTGAGGAAGCGGGTGAAGGTGGGCGCGTCGATGCCGACCTTGGCCGCCATGATCGCCACGGCGTCGGGTTGGGTCTTCGGGTCCTGGATATAGGCGACGACCTTGTCCCAGACGCCCACGAACTTGATCCACTCGGCGCGCCGGCCCGACAGGCTCGCGGGGGAGACCGCGACCACGTCGTAGATCAGGCCCGGCTCGTCGGCGGAGGTATAGAGCGGCTTGGCGCCGGCCGCGCCCTTCATCGCCTGCCCGGCGACGGGCTGCCAGGCGCCGATGGCCGAGACGTCGCCGGAGGCGAGCACCTGCGGGGTCTCGTTGGTCTTGGCGTTGACCAGGGTGACGTCCGTCTCCTTGAGGCCGAGCTTGGTCAGGCCGTTGATGAGGAGGAGATGCTCCACGAGGCCGACTTCGAGGCCGACTTTCTTGCCCTTGAGGTCGGCCAGTGCCTTCACGCCGGGCTTGCCGACGATCATGTCGTTGCCGTTGGAGTAATCCGTGAGCATGATCATGACGTTCTTGGCGCCGTTGCCGCCCATCACCAGGGCATCGCCGTTGGTGCAGGTGACGGCGTCGAGTTTGCCGGCGGAGAACGCGTCCATGGAGGCCGAGTAGTCGAACCACTCGAACTTCGCGTCGACACCGGCTTCCTTCAGCCAGCCCTTCTCGATGGCGACCTGCCAGGCCACCCAGCCGGGCCAGTCGCTGTAGCCGATGCGCAGGGGCTCGGCGGCGTGCGCCACGGGGATGGAGGCGGAGGCCGTGAGGAGGCCCAGGGCGAGGGCGCAGCCCGTGATGGCCTTGCGTCCGGCGGTCAGGATCGTGGAAAGGTGCATCTGCATTCTCCGAACCGCGTAGTACGATCGCTGGAAATCGTAATACCGATTGCGTTTCACCCATACAAGAGACGTGCCAGGTTCGGCCCGACATGGAGGAGAGGCCCGATGGCCGGTGGCGACGAGACCGAGATGGGTGCCGATGACGGGGCGGTCCCGGAGGAGGGCGCGGGCGGGCGGCGCAAGCCGGTGAGCCGGATCAGCCTGTCGCTGTCCGAGGACCTGCTCTGCGAACTCGACACCATGGTGGGGGAGCGGGGCTTCGCCAGCCGCTCCCAGGCGGTGGCGACGATCCTCCACCGCTCGCTCGTGGAGCACCGGCACAAGGTCGGCGACCGGGTGATGGTGGGCACGATCACGCTGTTCTACGATCATCTCGCGCCGGGCGTGCAGCAGCGTCTGGCCGACCTTCAGCGGCGCTACATCGCCGAGGTGATCTCCTCGCTCCACGTCCACCTGATGAACAACCAGACCCTCGAAGTGGTGCTGGTCCAGGGGCCGGCGGCGACGCTGCAGACCATCGCCGACACGATGATCACCGAGCGCGGCGTCATCTCCGGCCGGCTGGAACTCGCCGCCGCCCTGATCCCGCCGATCCATCCGTTCCAGGGGGAGGGGGGCGGCTGAGGCTTCCAGCAGCGTTATGCGATCTGGATGCCTCCTTCGAGGCCTTCGCTTCGCTGCGGCACCTCAGGATGATGAGTCTGGTGGGATGAGAATAGGTTGCCGGGGCCGAGGTTTGCCTTCTCCTACCCGACCACCTCATCCTGAGGCGCCGCGAAGCGGCCTCGAAGGAGGCCTCCAGAACTCGGAGCGCGAACTGGACCTCTCCTTCGAGGCCCGGCTTCAGGCCGTTTCGGCCTCCGGCTCACCCGCCGCCTCCGGCATGGCCTCGCCGTCGGGGATCACGTCCACCTCCACCTTGAGCTTCTGCGGGCCGGAGGAGGAGACGATGCCGTCGATGGGCGAGACGTCGGTGTAGTCGCGGCCCCGCGCCACCACGATGTGGTCGTCGCAGGCGCCGATGTTGTTGGTGGGATCGAGGCCGATCCAGCCATCCCCGCACCAGACCGAGACCCAGGCATGGCTGGCATCGGCGCCCCGCAGGCGCGGTCGGCCGGCGGGTGGGATGGTGCGGATGTAGCCGCTGACATAGGCGGCGGGCAGGCCGAGCCCGCGCAGGCCCGCGATCATGATATGCGCGAAATCCTGGCACACCCCCGCCCTGAGGGCGAAGGCCTCGGACAGCGGCGTGTGGACGGTGGTCGCCTTCGCATCGAATTTGAAGTCGGCACGCATGCGCCGCATCAGGTCGACGGCTCCGCCATAGGCGCTCCGGCCGGGGGTGAAACTGGCCCGCGCATAGTCGGTCACGTCCGGGTCGAGGGGCACCCTGACGCTGGGGAACATGAAATGCACGGGGGCGTCGGGCGCCATGGAGCGGCCGGAGATCGCCGTGTCGCGCACCGTCTCCCAGGGCATGCCGGATTCCGGCTCCGGCAGCGGCGGACGCTCCACCTTGACCCGCGACAGGGCTTCGACCCGCAACTCGCTGTGCGGGGTGTCGATCAGGAAGGTCACCACGTCGAGGCCGAAATAGTCGCGCCGCACGGTGCGGGTGCGCGGCGTCGGCGAGATGGTGAGCTCGCTCGACAGGACGCTCTGCCCCTCCCCGTCGCGCGGCTGCAGCCTGAGGGCGCAGCGGGCGTAGCGGACGGGCTTGCCGTAGCGGTAGGTGGTGAGGTGGCGCAGCGTATAGATCACGCGAGCCCCACCAGCTTTTCCGGCCGCATGGCATGCGGTCCGTTGGGGAAGTAGCGGGTGACGATCGCGTCGGCGAGGCCCTCGAAGGTGTTCTCGAGGCGGGCCAGGGCCGCCCCGTCGAGTTCCGACGCCTCGGCGGTGGTGAATTCGGCGGCGAGCTTCTGGGCGAGGCGCCGGTGCGACTCGGGCAGGCCGTCGACGCGCAGTGCCGGCAGGTCGGCGAGATGCCGGCAGATCGCCTCGATCTGGAAGGCGACGGAGCGCGGGTTGAACGGATCGAGGAGCACCATGTCGCGCACCGGGTCGATGGCGACACCCTGCATGTAGCGCGCGCCGAAGGAGACGTGCGAATCGCAGAGGGACAGCATGACGCCGAGATCCTCGGCCGTCGCCTCGTCCCCCGCGAACCGGGCGGCGAAGGAGCAGGTGTTGATCGCCCGCTCGATCCGGCGGCCGAGATCGACGAAGTGCCAGCCCGCCGTGCGGTTCATGTTCTCCTGCGCCAGCCCCGCGAGGGCGGCGATGTGGCCGAGCGCCCGCTCCGCCAGCCCGAGGAGCTCGGCCTCGGCCAGTTCCCTGGCCTCGTCGAGATCGAGGAGGTCCCGCAGATCGGCCAGAGCGCGCCAGGCCTCGCTCGACAGCCGCTCGCGCAGGGAGGCCGCGTTGTGGCGCGCCGACAGGCTGTGCGACAGGGCCGACCCGTAGGTCGCCCGCCCGCTCAGGGCCTCCTGGGCGAGTTTCGCCGTCGGCAGGTCGGGCGCTTCGATGGCGCCCCATTCGTCCAGCAGGGCGCGGATGCGCAGAGCGGTGGGCGCGCTCTCGGTGCCAGCCATGTCGGCGATCACCGCGTTCCCGACACTGCCGAGATGGGCGATGACGAGGCGGATCACCGCCTCCGCCCGCTCCACGTAGCGGCCGAACCAGAACAGGTTGTCGGCCGCCCGCGACGGCAGGTGGCCGGCGATGCGGCGCACGCGGGGCGCGCCCGGATGCATCAGCGAGACGGGCTCCACCGGGCCGTCCGAGAGCACCCACACATCCGCCGACTTGATCCCGGCCCGCATCGCGATCGGGTTCACGTCGGGCCGCTCGGAGATGCGGCAGAAGCCGCCGGGCATCACCCGCCAGCCGTCGGCCGTCGCCGCCGCGAAGACGCGCAGCACGAAGGGGCGGGGCACCAGGCGCATCCCGTCGGGGCCGGGCTCCCAGCCCGGCATGGTGGAGAGGGGGGCGTGCTCCTGGGCCACGTAGTCGAACGGACGGTCGCGCAGGGCGGCCACCACGCGCTCGCGCTCGGCGACGATGGCGTGCGGCCCGAGGATGGCGTCGCGCCCCATGCCCTTGGTCGGGGTCGCCACCGGCCGCAGGTCCAGGTGTTCGAGGTTGGCGCGGACATGGGCGAGGGATTCGGGATCGCCGCACCACCAGCTCTTCGGCCCCTGGAGGCTGAGGTCGGTGCCGAGGAAGTAGCGCGCGATGCGCGGCAGATAGGCCCCGAGCGCCCCCGATTCGAGGATGCCGGAACCCGGCATGTTGCCGACGACGAGGCTGCCGTCGCGCAGGGCCTCCAGCACGCCGGACACGCCGAGGCGCGAGGCCGGGTTGAGTTCGAGCGGGTCGAGATAGTCGGAATCGATGCGCCGCCACAGGGCGTCGATGCGCTTGAGGCCGGAGACGGTGCGCACATGCAGCACCCCGTCCTGCATCACGAGGTCGTCGCCCTCCACCAGCAGCAGGCCGAGATAACGCGCCAGCGCCGCCTGCTCCACATAGGTGGAGCTCAAAGGCCCGGAGGTGAGCAGGCCGATGCGCGGGTCGCTGCGCTGCGCGCCCATGACCAGCCCGTCGCGAAACGCCTGGAAGAACGGGGCGAGGCGTTCCACGTGGAGGTCGGCATAGAGGTCCGGGAAGGCGCGGGTCAGCACCATCCGGTTCTCCAGCGCGTAGCCGGGGCCGGAGGGAGCCTGGGTCCTGTCGGCGAGCACCCGCCAGCGCCCGTCCGGCCCCCGGCCGATATCGGCGGCATAGAGCTTGAGCCAGCGCCCGCCCGGCGGCGTCACCCCCGAGAGCGGGCGCAGGAATTCCGGCGCACCCGCCACCAGGGCGGCCGGCAGCACCCCTTCCGACACCATCCGGCCGGGGCCGTAGATATCGGAGACGATGGATTCCATCAGCCCGGCCCGCTGGACGATGCCGGCGCTGAGGGCGCGCCATTCGGCACCCTCGATCACCAGGGGCAGGGAACTGAGCGGCCAGGCATGCTCGCGCTGGTCGCCGTAGATCCGATACGAAATGCCGGTATCGCGGATGTGCCGCTCGGCCGAGGCGAAGCGGGCGGTGATCTCGGCGCCGCTCAGGGCGCCGAGGCGGTCGAGCAGGCGCGGCCAAGCCCCTTCGCGAGTCCCTTCGCGAGGGCCGTCGGCCCCCGCGAACTCGTCCGGGATTCCGGGCCGAGGCCGGTAGTCCGAGGTCCAGCGCGCGACATGCGACGCCGTTCCTCCGGCTTGCGCCTCGGCCATTTGGGTCATCTGGGTGCTGGCGTTCTGAGATCGAGGGTGAGCGGGAACTCGCGGCTGATCTCCTCGACCGGCATCTCGACCTTGCCGGGGGTGTGGCCGTGGGCCTGGAAGCGCGCCAGACGGCGCCCCTCGGCCTCGTAGGTGTTCACCGGGAAGGTCTCGTAGTTGCGCCCGCCGGGATGGCTGACATGGTAGCGGCAGCCGCCGAGCGAGCGTCCGCTCCACGCATCGAGGATATCGATGGTGAGGGGCGAATGCGCGGGGATCGTCGGATGCATCGAAGAGGCCGGTTGCCACGCCTTGAAGCGCAGGCCCGCCACCGCGACGCCCACCGTGCCGGTGCTCGTCATCGGAAGGCGCCGGCCGTTGCAGCTGATGATGTGGCGGCCGGGGACGAAGCCCTCGACCTTGACCTGCAGACGCTCCACCGAGCTGTCCACGTACCGCACCGTTCCACCGATCGCCCCCTCTTCGCCCAGCACGTGCCAGGGCTCCAATGCCTGCCGCAGTTCCAGCTTGACGCCGCCCTGCTCCACCGTCCCGAAGACCGGGAAGCGGAACTCGTACTGCGCCTGGAACGCCGCCGGGTCGAAGTCGTAACCGGCTTGGCGGAGGTCTTCCAGCACGCCGAGGAAGTCCGTCCAGAGGAAGTGGGGCAGCATGAAGCGATCGTGCAGGCCCGTGCCCCAACGGACACAGCCGCCTTCCTGCGGTTCGCGCCAGGCCCAGGCCACGATGGCCCGCAGCAGGAGTTGCTGGGCCAGACTCATGCGCGGGTCCGGCGGCATCTCGAAGGAGCGGAACTCCAGCAGGCCGAGACGGCCGGTGGGGCCGTCCGGCGAGTAGAGCTTGTCGATGCAGATCTCGGAGCGGTGGGTGTTGCCGGTGACGTCCACGAGGATGTTGCGGAAGATCCGGTCCACCAGCCAGCGCGGGATGTTGGGCTCGTCGGGTTTCGGCACCTGCGCCATGGCGATTTCGAGCTCGTAGAGCCCGTCGTGCCGGGCCTCGTCCATGCGCGGCGCCTGGCTCGTCGGGCCGATATAGAGGCCGGCGAACAGGTAGGAGAGCGAGGGGTGGCGCTGCCAGTAGAGCACGAGGCTCTTCAGCAGGTCCGGCCGGCGCAGGAACGGCGAATCGTTCGGCGTCGCGCCCCCGAGCACCACGTGGTTGCCGCCGCCGGTGCCGGTATGGCGGCCGTCGGTCATGAATTTCTGCGCGCCCAGGCGGATCTGGCGGGCGTCCTCATAGAGTTCGCTGGTGATGGTCACGGCCTCGCGCCAGGAGGTGGCGGGATGCACGTTCACCTCGATGACGCCCGGATCGGGCGTGACCTTGATGACGTTGAGGCGCGGATCGAACGGCGGCTCGTAGCCCTCGATGTGCAGGGGCTGCTTCAGCTCGGCGGCCACGGCCTCGAGATGGCCGATGAGTTCGAGATACTCGTCCACCCGCTGCAGCGGCGGCATGAACACACGCATCACCCCGTCCCGCGGCTCGACGGCGAGCGCCGTGCGCACGGCGACGCCGGTGACGCCCGATCCGTTCTCGGTCTTCGTGCCGGGATGGCCCTCGGGGAGCGCGCCCCGCTCCTCCAGCGGATCCTGCGGCTGGTAGTAGGGGTAATGCTCCGGCGGCACGAAGGGCAGCGAGCTCAGGGGTAGGCGATACCCCACCGGTGAATCGCCCGGCGTCAGGAAGGCGTGGGTGCGGCGGAACTGCCAGGCTTCGGAGATCCAGCGGCGGTCGTCGGGATCGTCCTTGCCGAGAGGCAGGCTCGCCAGGGGGAGAGCATAGCCGGCGGCCTCGCCGAGGCCGCGCTCGAACACCCGCGCGATGCGGGCATTGGTCTCCGGGTTCGGAAACTTGGCGTCCGAGGTGGTGACGTTGATCGGCAGCTCCTCCCGCTTCTCCTCCCAATAGACCGGGTCCTCGAAGGCGGGGAACACGTAGGTTTCGAGGCCGAGGCGCTTGGCGACGCCGTCGATCAGCGCCTTCGCCTTGCTGGAGGTGGCGTCACGCGGGCCGTCCTCCTTGGCGACGAGGTCCGGATTGCTCCAGATCGGCTTGCCGTCTCGGCGCCAGTACAGGGCGAAGGCCCAGCGCGGCAGGCTCTCGCCCGGATACCACTTGCCCTGGCCGTAATGCAGCATGCCGCCTGGTCCGAAGCGGGTGCGCAGGCGCCGGATCAGCTTGTCGGCGAGGCCGCGTTTCGTCGGCCCCACGGCGGCGGCGTTCCACTCGGCCGATTCGAAATCGTCGATGGAGACGAAGGTCGGCTCGCCGCCCATGGTCAGGCGCACGTCCTGCTCGGCGAGATCGACGTCGATCCGCTCGCCCAGCGCATCCATCTTGGCCCAGACCTCGTCCGAGAACGGCTTGGTGATGCGCGGCGCCTCGTCCACGCGGGTCACCGTCATCTCGAAGCCGAACTCCACTTCGGCGGGTTCGGCAAGGCCCGAGATCGGCGCGGCCGACTGGTAGTGCGGGGTGGCGGCCAGCGGGATGTGACCCTCGCCGCAGAGGAGACCGGAGGTGGCGTCGAGGCCGATCCAGCCGGCGCCCGGCAGGTAGACCTCGGCCCAGGCGTGCAGGTCGGTGAAATCGGTGGAGGTGCCGGCCGGGCCGTCCACCGCCGTCGTGTCGGGAATGAGCTGGATCAGGTAGCCGGAGACGAAGCGCGCGGCGAGACCGATGCGGCGCAGCACCTGGACGAGGAGCCAGGCGGAGTCGCGGCACGAGCCGCTCTTCAGGGTCAGCGTCTCGGCCGGCGTCTGGACGCCCGGCTCCATGCGGACGCCGTAGGTCACCTCGGAGGCGATCATGGCGTTGAGGGCCACGAGGAAGAGCACGGTGTTGGGCTGTTCGGGCAGCCGCTCGAGCAGCGCGTCGATCTCCGGTCCCGTGGCGTCGTCGGTGACGAGATAGGGCTTCAGCTCCGCCGTGAGGTCGTCCTCGTAGGCGAAGGGGCGGGTCTGGGCGTACTCCTCCACGAAGAAGTCGAACGGGTTGATCACCGCCATCTCGGCGATCAGATCGACCTCGATCTTCAGCTCGGTGGTCCGCTCGGGGAAGACCAGACGGGCGAGCCAGTTCCCGTTCGGGTCCTGCTGCCAGTTGATGAAGTGGTTCTCCGGCAGGATCTTCAGGGAATAGGCCGGCACGGACGAGCGCGTATGCGGCGCGGGACGCAGGCGGATCACCTGTGGTCCGAGCTGGATCGGCCGATCGTACTTGTAGTGGGTGACGTGGTGAAGGGCGGCTTTGATGGACACGGGGACTCCCGCTGGTTCAGACGTGGTGCCGGGCGCGCGATGAACGCGCGCCGGCGGCGGGAAGCCGGAGCGCATCGCCGAAGCGCATCGCGGCTGTCATCGGCGTTTCGAGGCCGAATGACCATAGGACGGGAACAGCGCCGACGGCAGTCGAATTCGGTGCTAGTCTACAACGACGTTGCCCGACCGGGTGGTGGAAGGGGAAGACGTTCATCGCGTGAGGATCTTGGCCCTGGCAGTTCAGACATACGGCGTGGCGATGCGGCCCGTCGCCGGGCACGAAGCAAATTCCGTGCATCGTGGCGCGGGATGCCGCCGCGACGCGCTCCCGCTCGCCCTCCGCGGAGACCGTCCGGCGGGCGGGGCCGCCCGATGAAGGTCTTCCAGTGTCAGGCCTGCGACCAGCCGGTGAGCTTCGAGAGCACGGAATGCGACAGCTGCCAGCGGCGGCTCGGCTATGTCTGCCAGTCGCATGAGATGTCGGCCCTCGAACCCTCCGGTTCGGTCTGGCATGCCTATGCCGACCCGGCCCGGAAATACCGCTTCTGCGCGAATGCCGATTACCATGCGTGCAACTGGCTGGTGCCGGAGGACAGCGCGGACCGCTACTGTACCTCCTGTCGGCACAACCGCGTGGTCCCGGACCTCGCCCTCGACTGGAACCTCACCCGCTGGCGCCAGATCGAGGCGGCCAAGCACCGGCTGTTCTACTCGCTCCTGCGCCTGGACCTGCCCCTGATGACGCGGGAGGAGAACCCGGCCACGGGCCTCGCCTTCGATTTCCTGGTGGATCCGGCCGAGAGCTACAGCGTCGGCCCGCCCGTCCTCACCGGGCATCGCAGCGGTCTCATCACCCTCAACATCGCCGAGGCCGACGACGTCGAGCGCGAGCGCCGGCGGATGCTGTTCGGCGAGTATTACCGCACGCTGCTCGGGCATTTCCGCCACGAGATCGGGCATTATTTCTGGAACGTCCTGGTCCGCTACGACCCGAGCATCTGGGCGTTCCGCGAGCTGTTCGGCGACGAGCGCGCCAGCTACGGCATGGCCCTGCAGCGCTACTATGCCCAGGGCGCGCCGCCGGACTGGCAGGAATCCTACGTCAGCGCCTACGCCACCAGCCACCCGTGGGAGGATTTCGCCGAGACCTGGGCGCATTACCTCCACATCGTCGACACGGTGGAGACGGCGAGCGCCTTCGAGCTCCACCTGCGGCCGCGCCTGCGCAGCAGCGCGCCGGAGCCCGTGGTGATCGATTTCGATCCGTACCAATCCCCCGACCTCGACCGGCTGGTCTCGGTCTGGCTGCCGCTGACCTATGCGGTGAATTCCCTCAGCCGGAGCATGGGGCAGCCGGCGCTGTATCCCTTCAAGCTGACCCCGGCCGTGATCGCCAAGCTCGCCTTCGTCCATGACCGGGTCGACGCCGTCCGGTCGGCCACGGGGCACCAGATCGATTCCGACGTCCTGAAGGCCGTCATCACCGGCCTGCGCCAGCGCGTGGCCCCACCGAACGTTTGATGCCCGCCTCGCCCGGCCTCACGGTTCGGGCGAACTCTCCGGCTCCGGCTTGGGGAGCCGGCGCGGACGTCCGTCGTCGTCGATGGCCACGAAGGTGAAGGTCGCCTCAGTCACCTTTTCGCGCAGCTTGGTGCGGAAGCGGCGCGCCCAGGCCTCGACCTGGATCTTCATGGAGGTGCGGCCCACGCTCTCCACCCGGGTATAGACGCAGAGCACGTCGCCCACTCGTACCGGGCGGATGAAGGTCATCGCATCGACCGCCACCGTGACCACGCGGCCCTGCGCCTGGTCGACGCCGGCGATGCCCCCGGCCTGGTCCATCTGCGACATCACCCAGCCGCCGAAAATATCGCCGTTGGCGTTGGTGTCGGCCGGCATCGCGATGGTGCGCACCGTGAGGTCCCCACGCGGGTCGCTGGTCTCGGCCATTGCGGTCTCCACCCTGATCGCCGCCGGCCTTCGTTCGTCCGAGGCGCGGCTTGGCCTCCTGCATCGGCCGACAAGGGGCGTCAGGTCAAGAAAAAGCCCGGCCGTCCCGAAGGGGACGACCGGGCCTCGAAACCGGCCGGCGTGGACGACGACTTAGTAGTAGAAGCGACGCGGGCCGTAGAACCGGCGCGGGGCGTAATACGGGCGACGGTAGAACGGACGCGGAGCGAAGTACGGACGACGGTAATACGGGCGGGCGTAATAGGGGCGACGGTAGAACGGACGACGGTAATACGGCCGGCGGTAGTAATACTGCGCCTTCTCGGCGACGGCGGGTGCGGCCTCGCTCTGAAGAGCGGAAACCGGGCCGATGGGCGCGGCCGAAGCGCCCTGGGGGGCCAGGGCGGCGAAGCCCAGGGCCAGCAATGCGGCCAGAAGGAGTTTCCTCAACACGTTCATGACTCCTCGGATGATCGAACGACGGTGATGATACGACGGCATGCGCGGGAAAGCATGCTTGGCCGTCACCCGAACGCACGGAACCGGCAAACCGTTTCATGCCCCCTGCCGGCAAGCTTAACGGTTAGCCTTTTCGCCAACAGCCTTCGCTCGAGCAGCGCTGCGTGGACGGGTCAGGCGATCTTCAACGTCATGTCGACCACGCTGGCCTCGGCCGAGCCCTTCACCAGGGTGATGCCGTGCTCGCAATCTTCCCGGCGGGCATAGCCCTCGGCCGAATCGGCGATGACGTTGCCGTTCGTGACCCGGAGGCGCCAGCGCCAGTCGCCACCCGAATCCCGGTAGAGTTCGAAACGCATGTCCACGCCTCCCTCGCAGCGATGACCGCCATAGCGTCAGATGGCGCGGGATCGTCCGCCGGCAATGCCCGTCCCATCGTTGTCTTCAACACGAAAAAGCCGCCCCGGAAAGGTCCGGGGCGGCGTCAGGTCGGGCGAACCCGACCGTCAGAGCGTTAAGTGAGATCAGGAACGCGGGAAGCGATCGAGCCAGCCGATGGCGCGACCTTCGCCGCCGGCATTGCTGCCGCCGCCACCGCTGCGCGGGCGCTCACCCTGGCGCGGAGCGCGGTTGTCGCCGCGCTGGTCGGGACGGGGGCCACGGCCCTGTCCTTCGGACGGACGATCGCCGCGGCCTTCCTGGGGACGGCCGGACCGGGCCTGCCCGGCGGGCTGGCCACCGCGACCGCCGCCCGGACGGGCACCGGCGCCGGGACGACCGCCGCCGGGACGCTGGCCCTGGCGCTGGCCGGGACGCTGGCCCTGGGGTGCCGGACGGCGCTCCTCGGCCTGAGCGGCCTCGGCGGCCTCCTGGCGGGTCGGCGGGTTGAAGCCTTCGGGGAAGGCGCCGACGGGGATCTTCTGGCGCGTGGTCCGCTCGATGTCCCGCAGGTAGGCCTTCTCCTCGTCGTTGCAGAACGAGATGGCGAGCCCGTTCGCCCCGGCGCGCGCGGTGCGGCCGATGCGGTGGACGTAGCTCTCGGGCACGTTGGGCAGGTCATAGTTGATGACGTGGCTCACCGCCTCCACATCGATGCCGCGGGCGGCGATGTCGGTGGCGACCAGCACCCGGCAGGACCCGTCCTTGAACGCGGCGAGAGCCCGCTCACGCTGCGGCTGGGACTTGTTGCCGTGGATGGCGGAGGCGTTGATCCCGACCTTCTCCAGGCCGCGCACCACGCGGTCGGCGCCGTGCTTGGTCCGCGTGAAGACGAGCACGCGCTCGATCTTCGGGTCGCGCAGGATGTGGTTGAGGAGGGCCTGCTTCGCGCCGGTATGGGCGAAGATGACCTCCTGGGTGACGCGCTCGGCGGTGGTCGCCACGGGGGTGACGGCGACCTGCACCGGATCGCGGAGATACTGGTCGGCGAGGCCGGCGATGTTCTTCGGCATCGTGGCCGAGAAGAACAGGCTCTGGCGCTCCTTCGGCAGCATCTTCACGATGCGCTTGAGGGCGTGGATGAAGCCGAGGTCGAGCATCTGGTCGGCCTCGTCGAGGACGAGGATCTCGACGGCCTCGAGGGTCAGCGAGCGACGCTCGATGAGGTCCATGAGGCGGCCCGGCGTGGCGACGAGGATGTCGACGCCGTTGGCCAAAGCCTTCTCCTGGCGGGAGATGGTGACGCCGCCGAACACCACGGTGTTGGTGAACGACAGGTATTTCCCGTAGTCCGAGAAGCTCTCGGCGATCTGGTTGGCGAGCTCGCGGGTGGGCGAGAGCACCAGCACGCGGCAGCCGCGGCGGATGGCCTTGCGCGGGTTCTGGGCGAGGCGGTGCAGGATCGGCAGCGCGAAGGCCGCGGTCTTGCCGGTGCCGGTCTGGGCGATGCCGCAGAGGTCGCGGCCTTCCATGGCGGGGCGGAGGGCCTGGGCCTGAATCGGGGTCGGGGTCTTATAGCCGGCCTCATCCAGGGCGCGCAGCACGGGCTGGGCGAGGCCGAAATCGGTGAATTGGGTCAAGGGTAGACTTTCAGGCAGCGGGACCGGCCGGACACCACCGAAACGATGGCCGTCTTGTCGAAGGGGCTGGTCCGTTGAGCTGGAGGCCGCCCGCGTGATGGGGCGATCCGGGTGCATGCACGTTGAAGAGAGGGGCTCAGGTCGCTTGGGCCGCGCTGACGCGCAATCGGCGATCCGTCACGCAGCCCTCTCAAGCGAACCTGTCACGGCCGCTGACGCTGCAACTGCGATATGCGCTTTCGCGCCTGCGAAGTCAACGTGGTGCCCGAGCCATTCGCCGGGCGCGGGGGTTACCACCCGTATCGCGCCATCTGGTCGAGCTTGGCCTGGACCGCCTTCTCGTCGCGGCCGAGGGCGGCGAGGCTCTGGGACAGGCCGTAGCAGGTGCCGCAGAACGGGAGCTGGACGAGGGGCATCGATTCGGCGCGGAACCGGGATACGGAGCCGATCAGGCAGGCGATGACCACCTCGTCCGGGGGCGTGCCGACGCAATCACCACGCGGGCTGCCGAACAGGGCGCGGCTCGGATAGGCCAGGGCCAAGGTGGTGCCGCCCCGCCGGTCGGGAGCCGGAGGCACGGTGTAGCTGCGCACGAACAGGCCGGCGAACAGCAGCATCGCGCCGAGGGCCGCGAGGAGGCGCATGGTCAGGCGGTCTCGTCGAAGCGGGTCCGGTGGAACACCTCCGTCCCGGCCCCGTCGATGACGCGCACCGCCTCGGCCGGTCCGCCGGAGCGCTGCGGCGCCCGTGCCCGCGCGAACAGGAGGAGCGCACGCTCCGTGGCGCTTTCCGCCCCGCTCGCGCGGATCGACAGGCGCTGGCGCACGCGGTCCTCGCCCTCGTCGTCGGAGCCGAGGATCTCGATGTGGAACGTCTCGCGCGGAGTCACGATCGGGCGGCCTCCGGATGACGTCTGTGGCGATGGCTGGTCATTCCGGGGAGCTTTCGCCTCAACGTGGCGCCTGTGCAAGATGGGGAGTGCGCAAGGTGCCGCCCCGGCGAGCCGGCGACTGTGCAAGCCGGGGGCGGATGTGGTTGAGTGGCGCCGACCTCCTTATGATCGGACAGAGCAGACATGGCGCCTTCGCATTTCGTCACGACCGGCTGGCTCAAGGAGCGTCTCGGCGCGCCGGGCATCATCGTGCTCGATGCGTCGTGGTACCTGCCCGCCCAGGGGCGCGATGCCG
Source organism: Methylobacterium bullatum (assembly GCA_902712845.1). Lineage (NCBI taxonomy): Bacteria > Pseudomonadati > Pseudomonadota > Alphaproteobacteria > Hyphomicrobiales > Methylobacteriaceae > Methylobacterium > Methylobacterium bullatum. The sequence continues at coordinate 4,450,920 of LR743504.1, read as the reverse complement.
CAGCCGAATACGAGGCCGCCCATATCCCCGGCGCGATCCGCTTCGACATCGACGCCATGAGCGACGAGACCTCGCCCCTGCCGCACATGCTGCCCAGGCCGGAGGTCTTCGCCTCGCGCATGCGCGAGCTCGGCATCGGAGACGGCATGCACATCGTCGTCTATGACGGGATGGGCCTGTTCTCCGCGCCCCGCGTCTGGTGGATGCTGCGCACCTTCGGCGTGCGCGACGTGCAGATCCTGGAGGGGGGCTTTCCGGCCTGGCTGGCCGCCGGCTTTCCCACCGAGGATGGCGACGGTCCCCGCCGCGACCGGCGCCATTTCTCCGCGCGCCTCGACCACGGGGCCGTGGCCGATGCCGCCGACGTCGCTCGCGCCCTCGAGACCGGCTCGGCCCAGGTGGTCGATGCCCGCTCCGCCCCGCGTTTTCGCGGCGAGGAGGCCGAGCCGCGCCCCGGCGTGCGCCCCGGCCACATGCCGGGCGCGCGCAACGTCCATTACTCCGCGCTCCAGGCCGACGGCCGGCTGAAGGATGCGGATGCCCTGCGCAAGGTCTTCGCCGATGCCGGCGTCGATCCGGCCAGACCCGTGGTCACCACCTGCGGCTCGGGCGTGACGGCCGCCATCGTCGCCCTGGCCCTCGAGACCCTCGGTCATCCCCCCCGCGCGCTCTATGACGGCTCCTGGTCCGAATGGGGCGTCGACCCCGCGCGGCCCGTCGCCACGGGACCGGCCTGAGGCGGCGAACGACCGAGCCCGCACGCGCGTGGCCCAAGACGAATCGCGCATTGACGGAGCGAGCGAGGAACGAACGAGTATCGCCGTCCCGTCCCCCGACACGGCGCCGGCCCGGCAGCGCTCCGACGGGCGTGTCGGCGTGCGCGTCGTCCGGCACGGAATCGGCACGCATGTGGCCGACCTGTCCGAGGCAGGGCCGCTGCGCCTGCGGCTTCCGCGCCACGCCGCGGGTGCCTGCGAGGCGGTCCTCCTTAACACGGCGGGCGGCATCGCCTGCGGCGACGGGTTCGGGGTCGAGGCGGAGGTGGGCGCGGGCGCCCATCTCGTCCTCACCACCACCGCCGCCGAGAAGATCTACAAATCCGACGGCCCGTCGAGTCACGTGGGCACCCGGGCGATGCTCGCCGAGGGGGCACGCCTCGACTGGCTGCCGCAGGAGACCATCCTGTTCGACCGGGCGCGGCTGGAACGGCGGTTCGAGGCCGATCTCGCCCCGGATGCGCGCCTGCTCGCTTTCGAGGCCGTCGTCTTCGGGCGCACCGCCCGGCACGAGCGGCTGGAATCCGGCCTGTTCCGGGATGCGTGGCGCATCCGCCGGGGCGGGCGTCTGGCCTATGCCGAATCCCTCGCCTTCGACGGTCCGATCACGGCCCTGCTGGAGCGGACCGCCCTCGGCGGAGGCGCCCGGGCCATCGCGACCCTCCTCGACGTCTCGCCCGATGCCGAGGCGCGGCTGGAGGCGTTCCGCAGCCACGTGGACAGGCTCGCGTCACCGGGGGTCGACGTCGCCGCCAGTGCCTGGAACGGGCACCTCGTTGCCCGATTCCTGAGCGCCGCCCCCGATGCCCTGCGGGCGACGGCCGCGCGCCTCCTCGTGGCCTACCGGGGCATGCCGATGCCGCGGGTCTGGCAGAGTTAGAGAGGAGGGAGCTTCCCGTTCGCGCTCCGGATTCTGGAGGCCTCCTTCGAGGCCCGCTGGCGCGGGCACCTCAGGATGAGGTGGGTGGGTGGGAAGAGGAAAATGTCGGGGCCGGTCAACCCATTCTCATCCCACCAGAATCCTCATCCTGAGGCGCCGGAGCGAAGCGGAGGCCTCGAAGGAGGGCTCCAGCTGGCAATCCGGGTCATGGAGGCCGCTTCACGGCGCCCCGGGATGAGGTCGTCGGGTGGGAGAGGGCGGACCTCGGCCCCGACGGCCCAACCGCTCGGCCGGTCGACCCTCACGCCGCCGACCGCTTCTCCACGATCGTGGTCTCAATGAGCGTGTCCGGCTCGTAGAGCCAGCGCGCCATGGCGCCCGCCATAACCGCACCGAGGATCGGCGCCAGCCAGAACAGCCAGAGCTGCCCCATGGCCTCCGCGCCCGCGAACAGGGCCGGGCCGCTGCTGCGGGCCGGGTTGACGGAAGTGTTGGTGATCGGAATCGAGATCAGGTGGATCAGGACCAGGGCGAAGCCGATGGGAATGCCGGCGAACCCGGTGGCCGCGCCCTTCGAGGTCGTCCCGATGATGATGAACAGGAAGAAGAAGGTCGCGAGGGCTTCCACCAGGAAACAGGAGAGCAAACCGTACTTGCCGGGGCTAAGGTCGCCGTAGCCGTTCGAGGCGAAGCCGCCCGGCACCCATCCGGCCTTGCCGGAGGCGATGAGATAGAGAACGCCCGCGCCGAACACCGCTCCGACGACCTGCGCCACGATGTAGGGGACCACGTGATGGTCGGCGCAGCGGCCGGCCGACCACAGGCCGAGGGTGACGGCCGGGTTGAAATGGCCGCCCGAGATGTGCCCCACCGCATAGGCCATGGTCAGCACCGTGAGTCCGAAGGCGAGGGCCACGCCGAGAAAGCCGATGCCAAGGGCGGGATAGGAGGCGGAGACGATGGCCGCGCCGCAGCCTCCGAAGGTGAGCCAGAACGTTCCGAAAAACTCGGCCGTCGATCGCCGGATCGTGTCATGTGTCATGGCTGCCCCGCTCGAATGCAGGAGGAGTTTTCATGTATTCGAACCACGAGAATCGGCTTTATCCTTGGTCTTGACGCACGGAACCTAGATTTCGCCCCGACCCATGGCAATCGCTCATTGGGCGTATCCGATCGGGTCGACCGATGGTCGACGCCGTTATTGCGCAGGTTGCTTACCGCCCGAAGGCCGCGCCGGGGGAGCGGCTCATGGACTTGCCCGGCCGACATCGCTATGGGCGGCGACGGCCGACGGGACGGCCGAGGGGAGACCGGACCGTGGTCGAGACACACGCCGCCGCGCGCGAGGCGATCCTCGCCTTCATCGCCGGCCGCAATCCCGGCCTCGCGCCGGGTGCGGTGACCGGGTCCACCTCCCTCGTCACCAGCGATGCCCTCGATTCCATCGGCGTGCTCGACCTGATGATGGAGCTCGGCGACCGGTTCGGCTTCGAGATCGAGGAGGACGCCTTCGCGCTCGCGCATTTCGAGAGCGTCGACGCCCTGGCCGCCTTCGTCGAGGCCAAGCGGGCCAAGGCGCAACCCTGAGCAGGTTCGAGAACGCAAAACCGGTGACCACTTTTGCTGAACCTGCTTAGCACCATGCCGGCGCCCGCCCTGCTTCACGATCTCCTCGACGGTCCGGCCTGCGCGTCCGAGCGGATCGCCCTGGTCCGCGGCGACGACCGGCTGAGCTATGGCGGGATGCGGGCCGAGGTCGAGCGGCTGGCGCGGAGGCTGCGCGAGGCGGGCGCCGAACCCGGCGACCGGATCGCGATCCTGCTGCCGAAATCGCTTCCCGAATGCGTGGCGATCTTCGCCGTCAGCCGGGTCGGGGCGGTGTTCGTGCCGGTCCATCCGAGCCTGCGCCCGCGTCAGGTCCGGCATATCCTCGCCGATTGCGGGGCACGGTTCCTCGTCACCGACGCCACCCTGCTCGCCGCCCTCGACCCTCCCCCCGCAGAGGGGGGAGGGCTCGCCCACCCGCTGATCGTCCGCCTCGCCCCCGACACCGTCACCGCTCCGCCGCCCGGCCTCGCGGCGATCCTCTACACGTCCGGCTCCACCGGGCTGCCGAAGGGCGTGATGCTGAACCATGCCAATCTCCTGGCCGGCACGCGGATCGTGCGCAGCTATCTCGCCATCGCGCCCGAGGACCGCATCCTGTCGGTCCTGCCGTTCTCGTTCGATTACGGGCTCAACCAGCTCCTCACGAGCGTCGAGCAGGGCGCCTGTCTCGTCCTCCTTGAGTTCCGCTTCGGCGACGAGGTGGTGCGGGCCATCGAGCAGCACCGGATCACGATCCTGGCCGGTGTCCCGACCCTCTGGACCCTGCTGACCCGCGCGGCGCCGAGGCTCGGCAAGGCGGATCTGGCGAGCCTGCGCATCCTCACCAATTCGGGCGGCGCGGTACCGCAGGAGACCGTGGCGCGCCTGCGCCGGACGCTCCCGCACACCGATATCGTGCTGATGTACGGCCTCACCGAGGCCTTCCGCTCCACCTACCTGCCTCCGGGCGAGATCGACGCGCGGCCGGGCTCCATGGGCCGCGCCATCCCGGAGACCGAGATCTTCGCCGTGGACGCCGACGGGAAGCTGACCCGGCCCGGCGAGCCCGGCATCCTCCACCATCGCGGCCCCACAGTGTCCCTCGGTTACTGGAACCGGCCGGAGGATACGGCCCGCGTCCTGGTGCCGGACCCGCGTTGCCCGCAGGACGGCACCCGCGTCTGCCGCTCCGGCGACCTCGTGGTGGAGGACGAGGACGGCTATTTCCGCTTCCTCGGCCGCGAGGACGCGATGATCAAGAGCGCGGGCTTCCGCGTGAGCCCCACCGAGGTGGAGGAGGCGCTGATGGAGACCGGCGCGTTCCGGGCGGTGGCGGTGATCGGTCTGGCCGATCCCGGCCTCGGGCAGCGCATCCACGCCGTCGCCGTGCCGGCCGGGAGCGGCCCCGCTCCGGACGAGGTGCTGCAGGCCGTGCGGCGGACGCTGCCTCCGCACATGGTTCCGCGCGCCGTCGAGACCGTCCCGGCCCTGCCGACGACGCCCAACGGCAAGGTCGATTACAAGCGCCTCGTGGCGGAACGGACGAGCTATGTCTGACCCGATCGGCGACAGCCTCGCGGACCGCCTCGTCTCCGCCAACTTTTCGCGACGCGACGGCGTGCTCCATGTGGGCGGCCTCGATCTTCGCGGCCTCGCCAAGACCCACGGCACGCCGTTCTTCGTCTACGACGCCGACCTCTTGCGCCGCGCCTATCGCGACCTCGCGCGGGCGGTCGCCGGCTTCGCGGTGGTGGATTACTCGGTGAAGGCCAACCCGGCCCCCGCAATCATCCGCGTCTTCCGTGACGAGGGGGCAGGGGCCGAGATCGCATCGGCTGCGGAATTCGCCGCGTCCTGGGCGGCCGGTGTCGATCCGCGCCACATCCTGTTCGCCGGGCCGGGCAAGAGCGACGCCGACATCGAGGCCACCGTCGCCGGCGGGATCGGCGAGATCCATCTGGAGAATCACGAGGAGATGGTCCGCGTCGCCGCGGCCGCGGAGCGCCACGGCACCGTCCAGCGGGTGGCGATCCGGATCAATCCGGGACCCGACGCGCAGGGCGGCGCCATGCGGATGGGCGGCAAGCCCTCGCCCTTCGGTTTCGACGAGGAGGAGCTCGAGGCCATCGTCGATGCGGTGGAGGCCGAACCGCGCCTGCATCTCTCCGGCATCCACCTCTTTGCCGGGACGCAGGGGCTGATGGCCGCGACCCTCCTCTCGCAATGGGCCTACGGCCTGTCCCTGGCGGAGCGGGTGGCCGACCGGATCGCCCGCCCGCTGGAGACGATCGACCTCGGCGGCGGCCTCGGCATCCCCTATTTCTCCACCGACACGGCCCTCGACCTCGGCGCCGTCCGCGACGGGATGCCGGCGCTCATCGCCCGTGTGACGTCAGATCCCCGCCTCAGGGAGGCGCGGATCGTGCTCGAACCCGGACGGTTCCTCGCCGGGCCGGCGGGCCTCTACGTGGCGCGGGTGAGGGCGGTGAAACTCTCGCGGGGCAGCCGCTTCGTCATCACCGACGGGGGCATGCACCACCATCTCGCCGCGTCCGGCAATCTCGGTCAGGTGGTCAAACGCGACTACCCCGTGACGAGCGTGGTGGACCGGGGCGGCCCACGCTCGCCCTGCGCCGTCGTCGGCCCGCTCTGCACGCCCCTCGACATGCTCTCCCGCGCGACGCCCCTGCCGGACCTCGCGGCGGGCGACCTCGTGGCGGTCCTGCAATCGGGCGCCTATGGGCTCACGGCGAGCCCCACCGGCTTCCTCAGCCATCCGAGACCGGCGGAACTCCTGGTGGACGAGGGCAGGGTACGCGAGATCGGCACGGCAGGGCGGCCGGCGGACTGACGACGCGGCAAACTCTCCCCGGGCGGCAGAATCGCTGCAGGGCGACCGAGTTTCGCAATGGAACGGAAACCCTCGCGGCATTAGAATCCGCGGCGTTCGGACGCGATGCGGGAGGTGACCGATTGAGACGCGGTCTCGCCGTCAGGCAGAAATCGACCAAGCTGGAGTTTCTCAAGCACATCGTCGCCAGCACGCAGACGGGCCCTGACGTCTTCTCGACCGTCATGACGAGCGACGATTATGCGCGCGACCACGTCCAGATGATCTGCGAATCGCTTCAGCTCGGCCTCACCCGCCTTTATCGGAACCAGGACGGATACGGCTACGAGGTGCGCATCACCCGCGCCGGCAAGCTCCTGGCGTTCGGCGAGATCGAGGCGGCGGCGGCCGTCCTCGATTCCGGCAGGGGGATCACGCGTCTCGCCGGCGACCCACCGGAGGGCGCCCTCGGCACGCTCCTGGCTCCCGGCAGCAAGGGCATATCCCTCTACGGGATCGCCGCCCGGCAACACGCCCCCGAGATGATCCGCGGCGTCGCCACCGGCCACCTCTCCGTCGCGGATGGCGTCATCCAGGCATCCCGGCTCCTTGAGAGAGGGACCGGATTGGGCGGATGGGGCGACGTCGGCGGGCTCGCCCGCCCCTCGTCGCTTCCGTCGAGCCGTTCGCCGCGGCATGTCTCGGCGCGAAAACCCTAAGCAGGTTTCGCAGAAGCGGCCCCCGGTTCTGCGAAAACAACCTGCGACACATCGAGGAGCTGAGCAGCCTGAAGCGTCGGCGTGCCAACGCGAACCTGCTGAAGGCCTCGGTCCGAGCCGCCATCACGGAACCTCCGGACAGGCGATGACGCGCGAACACCGTTCGGGCCGGCGGCATCGGGCGGCGAAGGGGGACACGCTGCCCCTCCGTCCCTCAGCCCTTGCGCTCCGTGAAATCGCGAAACGCCTCGAGGGTCTCGGCGCTGACGTGATGCTCGATCCCCTCCGCATCGCGCCGCGCGGTCTCGGCGCTGACGCCGAGGGCACAGAGGAAGTGCTCGACGATGCGATGGCGCTCGCGGCTCTGGGCCGCGAGCATGCGCCCGCTCTCGGTGAGGAACACGCCGCGATAGGGCCGCTGCTGCACGAGGCCGTCCTCGGCGAGGCGCTTCAGCATCTTGGCGACGGTGGGCTGGGCGACGCCCAGGCGCGCGGCGATATCCACCTGCCGCGCCTCGCCGCCGTCGCCGATGAGGTCGGCGATCAGTTCCACATAATCTTCCACGAGTTCGAGGCGGCGCGCCTCGCGCGCCTGCCGGAAGCTCTCCACATGGACGTCCGGATCGACCAGCGGGGCGTCGGGCATGGATCGCGACGAATCCTGCATGATGCCGGGCACCCCTTGCTTCGACGGTGTCACGGACACGGACCATTCCGTTCCCGAGCCGTGTTTAGCCAAGGCCGGCCCCCGAGGGGAGCCCTAAACCGGGCCGTGATGCGCCCACGCGCAGGTGAGCGACGAATTCCCGGGCGAAAACCGGTAGCGCTTCGAGGGATCGCAGGCAGATGGTGAGGTCGCGTGCCGCCCATGGGTCGAGGAGCGGGACGATGTCGAGGCCCATCGAGCGCGCGGCGCGCCGGGCGGTGGTTTCGGGGACGATCCCGAGCCCGACGCCGCATTCCACCAGCCGGCACACCGCATCGAAGCCGCGCAGCTGGACCCGCAGCCGCATGAGCGGCCGCCCGGTGCGCATGGCCTTGTCGGCGAGGAAGCGGGTGATGGCGCTCGCCCGATCGAGGCCGACGAGGTCGTAATCCAGCACATCGGCGAACAGCACGCCGTCCCGCTCCCCCAGCGGATGGCCGGAGGGCAGCACCGCCACGAACCTGTCCTGGCGGAACGGATGGGTTTCCAGGGTGCCGGTATCCACCGTGCCGGAGACGATGCCGAGATCGGCCGCTCCCTCCGCCACGAGACCGACGATCTCGTCCGAGGTCCGCTCGACGATATCGACGCTGACGCCGGTATGGAGGGCGAGATAGGCGCTCAGGGCTTCCGGCAGGAATTCGGTCAACGCGTGGGTGTTCGACAGGACCTTGATCTGGCCGATCGCGCCGCCCGCATAGGCGGCGAGATCCCCCTGCATGCGGTCGACGCCCTCCAGCAGGGTACGGGCATGGGCGAGCAGCGCGCGGCCCGCCGGGGTGAGAAGCACGCCCTGGCGGCTCCGGCTGAGGAGGGCCGCCCCGAGGGAGACCTCCATCGCCCGGATCCGACTCGACGCGGCCGCGAGCGCGAGATTGGCCCGGGACGCCCCGTGCGTGATCGAGCCCGCCTCGGCCACGTGGCGGAACAGGCCGAGATCGACGAGGTCGAACCGCATCATCGGGCGGGCTTGGGGCAGAGGGGCTCGGGGCAGGCGGGCATTGGAAAAGAGACCGGCATCGGCAACATATCCTTAACCCTGTGGCGCGATGGTTCGGACATGGTTGTCCGTCGTCGCGTCCGTTCCGTTCTCATGCCGCTCGGCCTCTACGCCGTGTCCGCGCTCGTGGTCGGCTATTTCGTGCATCAGGCCGAGAGCGGCAATCGCGGCTTGGAGGCCAAGCGCGCGCTCAAAATCCAGGCCTACGGTCTGAAGCAGGAACTGAACGCCGCCAAGGCCGACCGGGCGATCTGGGAGCACCGGGTGGCGCTCCTGCGCAGCGAGCAGATCGACCGGGATCTCCTGGAGGAACGCGCCCGCATCGTCCTCGGCCGCGTCCACGCGAACGATGTCGTCATCATCAATCCCTGATCGTACCCCGATCGTGTTTTTCCCGCCGTATTCTGCCTGACAACTCGGTCGATCTGTCGACGGGACGGCCTCGCTTTCCGCAAAACCCTGTCCTAGAAACGGTTCCAGAAAAGCCGTTCACGGGAGGAAAGCCGATGGATGCCGCCAACGAAGCGGGTCAGGCGAAAGCCGATTCGGCCAAAGGTTCGGCTCAGTTGGGGACGGGGGGCGGAGACGCGCCGACGCATGCTCCAGCACCGAACACGCCCCAGTTCACCCGGGAGGAAGATCTCCACGCCTATCACGAGATGCTGCTGATCCGGCGTTTCGAGGAGAAGGCCGGCCAGCTCTACGGCATGGGCCTCATCGGCGGGTTCTGCCACCTCTATATCGGCCAGGAAGCGGTTGTCATCGGCATGCAGATGGCCTCGGTCGAGGGCGACCAGACCATCACCGGATACCGCGACCACGGCCACATGCTCGCCTGCGGCATGGACCCGAAGGGCGTGATGGCCGAGCTGACCGGCCGGCGCGGGGGCTATTCCCGCGGCAAGGGCGGCTCGATGCACATGTTCTCCAAGGAGAAGCAGTTCTTCGGCGGCCACGGCATCGTCGGTGCACAGGTCTCGCTTGGAACCGGCCTCGGTTTCGCGGACGCCTACAAGAAGAACGGCAAGGTCAGCCTGACCTATATGGGTGACGGCGCGGCCAATCAGGGACAGGTCTACGAGAGCTTCAACATGGCTCAGTTGTGGAAGCTGCCCGTGGTCTACGTAATCGAAAACAACCGCTACGCCATGGGCACGTCGGTGGCCCGCGCCTCGGCGCAGACCGACTTCTCGAAGCGCGGCATCTCCTTCGGTATTCCCGGCGAGCAGGTGGACGGCATGGACGTCCGCACCGTCCGCGAGGCGGCGAGCCGCGCGGTGGAGCATGCCCGATCCGGCCAGGGCCCCTACATCCTCGAGATGCAGACCTACCGCTATCGCGGCCACTCGATGTCCGATCCGGCGAAGTACCGGACCAAGGACGAAGTCTCCAAGATGCGCGACGAGCACGACCCGATCGAGATGGTGCGCAAGCGCCTGATCGAGATGCACGGGGTGCCGGAAGCCGACCTCAAGGCCACGGACGCCAAGGTCCGCGAGACCGTCAACGACGCGGCCGAGTTCGCCACGCACGATCCCGAGCCGGATCCGTCCGAGCTCTGGACCGACATCCTGCTGGAAGCCCGCGCTTAAGGCCGACCTCGCGACGCTCCCCCCACCCGGGACATCTCCCGTGCCATGACGGCACGGGGAGAGCCGCAGCGAGGGACCGAGAAGCCGCCGCTTCCTCTCCAGAAGGCCGCCCGCCAACCTACGGATCAAAAACCTCATGGCGACCGACATCCTCATGCCCGCGCTGTCTCCGACGATGGAGGAAGGCAAGCTCGCCAAGTGGCTCAAGAAGGAGGGCGACGCGGTCAAATCCGGCGATGTCCTCGCCGAGATCGAGACCGACAAGGCGACGATGGAGGTGGAGGCCATCGACGAGGGCGTCCTCGCCAAGATCCTCATCGAGGAAGGCACCGAGGGCGTGAAGGTCAACACGCCGATCGCCATCATCGCCGGTGAGGGCGAGGACGTGGCCGCGGCGGCTGCAGGCGGAGGTTCGAAGCCCGAGGCTTCGGCCCCGGCGCAATCGGCCCCCACACCGACGATGCAGGCAGAAGGCCAGGCCTCGGCGCCGGCCGCCACGGCGAAATCCGGCGACGACAAGGCGAACGCGCCGGCGGCGCCGGCCGTCATCACCAATACGGCGCCCGCGCCGGTGATGGAAGAGTTCCCGGCCGGCACCGAGATGGTGACCATGACCGTGCGCGAATCCCTCCGCGACGCCATGGCCGAGGAGATGCGCCGCGAGGATTCGGTCTTCGTGATGGGCGAGGAAGTCGCCGAGTACCAGGGCGCCTACAAAGTGACCCAGGGCCTGCTGCAGGAATTCGGCGCTCGCCGGGTGGTCGACACGCCGATCACCGAGCACGGCTTCGCCGGCATCGCGGCCGGTGCCGCCTTCACCGGCCTGCGGCCCATCGTCGAGTTCATGACGTTCAACTTCGCCATGCAGGCGATCGACCACATCATCAACTCGGCGGCCAAGACCCTCTACATGTCCGGCGGCCAGCTCGGCTGTCCCATCGTGTTCCGCGGCCCCAACGGTGCCGCCGCCCGCGTCGGCGCCCAGCACAGCCACGATTACTCCGCCTGGTACTCCAACGTCCCCGGCCTCAAGGTCATCGCCCCCTACACGGCCTCCGACGCCAAGGGCCTGCTCAAGGCCGCGATCCGCGACCCCAACCCGGTGATCTTCCTCGAGAACGAAATCCTCTACGGCCAGAGCTTCCCGGTGCCGAAGCTCGACGATTTCGTGCTCCCCATCGGCAAGGCGCGCATCCACCGCACCGGCAAGGACGTGACCATCGTCTCCTTCTCCATCGGCATGACCTACGCGCTGAAGGCGGCGCAGGCCTTGGCCGATGAGGGGATCGAGGCGGAGGTCATCGACCTGCGCACGCTCCGCCCGATGGACACCGACACGATCGTGGAATCGGTGAAGAAGACCGGCCGCTGCGTCACCGTCGAGGAGGGCTTCCCGCAATCGGGGATCGGCGCCGAGATCATCGCCCGCCTCATGGCCGACGCCTTCGACTTCCTCGACGCCCCCGTCCTGCGGGTCACCGGCAAGGACGTGCCGATGCCCTACGCCGCCAATCTCGAGAAGCTCGCCTTGCCCAACGTGGCCGAGGTGATCCAGGCGGTGAAGGCGGTCTGCTATCGGTGAGCCGATGCCGCCCACCGACCGACCATTGTCCTAGCCAGGGCCTCATCCTGAGGTGCCCGCATCCGCGGGCCTCGAAGGAGGGCTCCAGAACCAGCAGTTCGAACTGGAGGGCTCCTTCGAGGCCTCCGCTCCGCTCCGGCGCCTCAGGATGAGGTCTCGGATCGGAGTACGGGCTCGGAGGAGTAGAGCAGCACCATGACCGACAAGTTCCAGGAGCTCTCCGCTCCCCCCGACGCCCTGAACAATGGCGGCATCGAGGTCGTGCGTGCCAGCGTGGTGGACGGCGCGGTGAGCGTGGCCCTGCGCCGCTCCTTCGACGATCCCTATACCTGGGGCCGTCTTCTCATCGACCTCGCCCGTCAGGCCGCGCGGGTCTACGCGCTGGAGACCGAGATGTCGGAGGAAGAGGCGTTCGAGCGCATCCGAGCCGGCCTCGATTCCGAGAGCTTCGACCCAGACCTGCCGCCCGGCGGCACACTCAACTGACCGCCCCGCCCACGCCCATCCGCTGACGATCAGGATTCACAACGATGCCCATCAACGTCCTGATGCCCGCCCTGTCGCCGACGATGGAGAAGGGCAACCTCGCCAAGTGGCTCAAGAAGGAAGGCGACGCCGTCAAATCCGGCGACGTCCTCGCCGAGATCGAGACCGACAAGGCCACGATGGAGGTCGAGGCCATCGACGAGGGCATCCTCGCCAAGATCGTCGTGGCCGAGGGCACCGCCGACGTGCCGGTGAACGATCTCATCGCCATCATCGCCTCCGAGGGTGAGGACCCGGCCTCCGTCCAGGCTTCCGACGGTGCCGCCGCAGCGGAAGCCCCCAAGGCCGGTGCCCCGAAGAGCGACACGCCGGCGCTGAACACCACCCCCGGCGACGGCCACAAATCCTACGCGCGGGTCGACGCAGCGCCGGACGGAGCCAAGCCGGACGGCGCTCCCGCCCCCCAGGCCGGGCAGGGCGGCCGCATCGTCGCCTCGCCCCTGGCGCGCCGCATCGCCAAGCTCGAAGGCATCGACCTCTCCGCCGTTTCGGGCTCCGGCCCGCATGGCCGCGTGATCGAGCGCGACGTCCGCGCCGCCATCGCCAGCGGATCGGCCAAGGCCGGCGCACCGAAGGCGGCGGCCCCCGCCGCAGCGCCGGCGGCTGCTCCGGCTCCCGCCGCGCCAGCACCCGCACCGAAGGCCGCGGCGCAGGGGCTCACCACCGATCAGGTGCGCGGCTTCTACCAAAAGGGCACGTTCGAGGAGGTGCCCCTCGACGGCATGCGCAAGACCATCGCCAAGCGCCTCACCGAGGCGATGCAGGTGGCCCCGCATTTCTACCTCACGGTGGATTGCGAGCTCGACGCGCTGATGGCCCTGCGCGAACAGCTCAACAAGAGCGCCGGCACCACCAAGGACGGCAAGCCGTTGTTCAAGCTCTCGGTGAACGACTTCGTCATCAAGGCGATGGGCCTCGCGCTGATGCGCGTGCCGGCCGCCAACGCGGTCTGGGCCGAGGACCGGATCCTGCGCTTCAACAATGCCGAAGTCGGCGTCGCCGTCGCCATCGACGGCGGGTTGTTCACCCCGGTGATCCGCAAGGCCGACCAGAAGACGCTCTCCACCATCTCGAACGAGATGAAAGACTTTGCTGGGCGGGCGCGGGCCAAGAAGCTGAAGCCGGAAGAGTACCAGGGCGGCGTCACCTCGGTGTCGAACCTCGGCATGTTCGGCATCAAGCACTTCACGGCGGTGATCAACCCGCCGCAATCCTCGATCCTGGCGGTGGGTGCGGGCGAGAAGCGCGTGGTGGTGAAGGACGGCGCCCCGGCGGTGGTCCAAGTGATGACCGCCACCCTCTCCTGCGACCACCGCGTCCTCGATGGGGCGCTCGGCGCCGAACTGATCTCGGCCTTCAAGAGCCTGATCGAGAACCCGATGGGGATGCTGGTGTGAGGGACTGGAGCAAATGGATGCGGCTCAATCGACTTATCGTCGCGGTCGCTCTCCTGCCGGTTACCGCTGCAGCACAGGCACCAACTGAACGCCCGAAAATGCGGGATCTCGAGCGAGGCATTCCCGCCGGGCGCATCATCGATACTTCACGACCCAACGTCGTAGTGTTCGACTTCGACAAAGCTAACTTCCCTCAGATGGTGCGCGATTCTTTGAAAAGCGCACCGCCTATCACCGCCAAGGATGTTCGCGATTTTATCAGCGACCGAACGCGCCTGACCTTTAGTCAAAGTCATGGATCGCAGATCGAGTATGCCAGCAAGGATGGCAGGGTTTATCTTTGGTATCCTGGCAATGGAATCATTTTAAGCGGACAATGGAAAGCTGAACCTTTCTTTATTGAGTTTGTGGAAGGCGGCAAATTAATCAAGAAAGTTGAACAGGACAAGCTTTGCTTTCGGTATGATCGCGCCACATTTAACCCAGCAACTGGTCGAAGCGGCGGCACTTGGGAGTGCAGCGCGCTTCCCAGCTACAAAAAGACCGTCACCGAATCTGAAGTCGGGGATACACTGAACTTGAGATCCCAGGCGGAAGCTCCGTTTATCTTATCCCGGGAGCGTACCTCGCTCGCCGCTGTGCGATCTCGCGTAGGGAAATAACCAGCCATGTCCACCACCTACGACATCCTCGTCATCGGCGCCGGCCCCGGGGGCTACGTGGCGGCCATCCGGGCGGCGCAGCTCGGGTTCAAGACCGCGGTGGTGGACCGCGAGCATCTCGGCGGCATCTGCCTGAACTGGGGCTGCATCCCGACGAAGGCCCTGCTGCGCTCGGCCGAGATCTACCATTACATGCAGCATGCCTCCGATTACGGCCTGTCTGCCGAGAAAGTCGGGTTCGACACCGCTGCCATCGTCAAGCGCTCGCGCGGCGTCTCGACCCGGCTCAACGGCGGCGTCGGCATGCTGCTGAAGAAGAACAAGGTCGACGTGATCTGGGGCGAGGCCACCATCAAGGCCGCGGCCAAGGGCAACGAGCCCGGCAAGGTCACGGTGAAGGAAACGAGCCGCGCCCCCGCCCCGAAGGGGGCGCTCGCCGCCGGCTCCTATTCGGCCAAGCACATCATCGTCGCCACCGGCGCCCGCCCCCGCGCGATCCCCGGTATCGAGCCGGACAAGAAGCAGATCTGGACCTATTACGAGGCCATGGTGCCGGAGACGATGCCGAAAAGCCTGCTCGTGATGGGCTCGGGCGCCATCGGCATCGAGTTCGCCTCGTTCTACCGCACCATGGGCGCCGAGGTGACGGTGATCGAGCTGCTGCCGCAGATCCTGCCGGTGGAGGATGCCGAGATCGCCGGGCTGGCCCGCAAGCGCTTCGAGAAGCAGGGCATCAAGATCCTCACCGGTGCCAAGGTGACCAAGGTGGAGAAGGCGGCGAATTCCGTCACCGCCACCATCGAGACCACGGACGGCAAGAGCCAGCAGCTGACGGCGGAGAAGCTGATCTCGGCGGTGGGCGTCGTCGGCAACATCGAGAATCTCGGCCTCGAGAAACTCGGCATCGGCATCGAACGGGGTATCGTCGTCACCGACGGCCTGGGGCGGACCAACGTTCCCGGTGTCTACGCCATAGGCGACGTCGCCGGGCCGCCGATGCTCGCCCACAAAGCCGAGCACGAGGGCGTGCTCTGCGTGGAGACGATCAAGGGGCTCCACACCCATGCCATGGACAAGGCCAAGATCCCCGGCTGCACCTATTGCCAGCCGCAGATCGCCAGCGTCGGCCTCACCGAGGCCAAGGCCAAGGAGCAGGGATTCTCCGTGAAGGTCGGCCGCTTCCCCTTCGCCGGCAACGGCAAGGCCATCGCCCTCGGAGAGCCGGACGGGCTGGTGAAGACGGTGTTCGACGCCAAGACCGGCCAGCTGCTCGGCGCCCACATGGTGGGGGCGGAGGTCACCGAGCTGATCCAGGGCTACGTCGTCGCCATGAACCTCGAGACGACGGAGGAAGACCTGATGCACACGGTCTTCCCGCACCCGACCCTGAGCGAGATGATGCACGAGAGCGTGCTCGACGCCTACGGCAAGGTGATCCACAGCTGAGCCCGGCCGCCATCGCGGGGATGTCCACAGGCTTCTAATGGTCGAGGTAAGGATCCGTTAACCCTCGTGGCGTGTTCTGTCTTCGTTCTCAACGTGAGTCGGAGACGGGCCATGCCGAAGACGCTGACCAGGATCAGGAACGAGGGGGAGGCGGAGCCGGCCCTCCACTGCCCGGTGGAGGAGATCGCCCAGGCCTATCTCACCAGCACGGCGGGGGATGCGGAGATCGCGCTCCGCTGCGCCATCACCGACGCCCTGTCCGACCTGATGCAGGCCGAGCGCCGGGCGCGCGAGACCAGCCGGTTGATTTCGCGGGGTTATGTCCGCGCCGCCCTCAGAGGCTAGAGCGCGCGTTAAGCAGAACGCATCGCTTGAAGCGCGCGCCCGCCGGTGCATGTACCCTCGCATCACACCGAGGAGATCATGCGCCGCCGTCTCGCCACCGTTCTGCGGGGCCTCACCCGGACGGCAGGCCGATGTCACGCTCCCCGCATTGTGCGGGCCAGAAACGCTCCGAAGGCAGGCAGGTCCACCGTCCAGCCATCGACTTTGACCGGCTGGGGCTCCATCCAGGCGACGTAATGGTGCCCCTTAGTGAGGCAGAGACGCGCGTAGTTGAAGCGTAGATTGTAGGCCCCGTCCTTGATGGGAAGTATCTCGATGACCCGTGTCCGCGGGCGAGAGAAGATGACGTGGGCGAGGCCCGCACCGTGCGGCGAAGCGATGACCGACGCTTGGTGGGCGATGGCGATCTGATGCCAGAGCGGGATGGCGGAGAATTCTGCGATCTCGAATCCTTGGGCCTGCATCTCCCGCTCGACCTCGACCTCGTTGGTGAGCAGGCGACGCTTCGCGTCCCGTCGGGTGATGTAGACCCGCTCCGGAAGCGTGACGCCGTGAGCGCGCGCCATCTCGATCGCCCGCTCGGCCATCACCGCGAACACGCTGTCGAGATGCCGCCATCCGGCCATCCCCTCGAAACGCACGACAGGAACGAGAAGGCGTTCGACGAAGACCGGCCGCTCGACGCGATGGGTCGACGCACCGAGACCGATCATATCGAGCGAGGTCTGCTCGAAGCCGGGATTGCCGTCGTTCAACAGAACCTTGAACGTGTCGTCCGCGACCAGCCCGCTGTCGCCGAGGAAGGCCAGGCGGGGAAGGTGATCGACCAGCCAGTGATAGATTCCGGCCGAGGGCCGATTGGACGACATGGCTATGCCGATCTGGGGGACGGAGGATCGTTCGACGCTCGGGATCGGTGATTTCCTCTGCCGGAGGATTCGGCCGTCCTCGGTCCAGACTTGACCGATCGCGCTCGTGAACACATTGCGAAGTTCCAGAACCTCCGGCTGGACCTGTTCGACGATCACCTTTCGGAACGACCTGATCTCACGCCGTAATGCGATGACATGATGGGGGGAGGTCGCGGACGATCTTTGAACCTTCGCGCTGCCCGGGTCATCGATGGGGGGCTGGGGAGCGAACAGGTACTCCGTGGGCATCGGCTTCATTTCCGATCCGCCACGACTGACAGTCTTCATCAGCTCGCCCAAGGCAGCCTGCAGATTCTCGTCCTGTGTGTTTCTGATGATGCTATCGGCCGCGTCCAGAAACCGATGATCGGCGTACAGGAAGTCGTTATCGAGCAGTATCCGTCCCGCCAGATCGCTTCTCCGATTCTTGACCAGGTCGCGGATGACGGCATACGCAATGGCCACTCTGCCCGTCAGCGATGAGACGTGACGAGCGACATCATTGGTGACGTTGTCCTGTCCGGTGGCAAGCGCACCGTTCAAGCGGTAGATGAGAAGTTGCGGCAAGGACAGAATCAGTACGGGGTCGTGCGTTCGAGCGACGACATCGTTCCAGCGTCCCTGCTCGACATCATCGCGACACAGCCTGAGGGTTTCCCGCGCAGATCGGTCCAGGTCCTTGTCTTTGGGCTTGATCATGTTTTTACCGAAAGAGGCACATCGGACCGGGGAAACTCAGTACAGCACCGAACCTCCCCCCTTAAACCTCTTTCAACTTTCATCTGCCGGCGCAAGCTCTTACGAGCGACCACCCAAGATAACATCGCAAGATCTCTCACAGAAAATCGATCGTATTGCGAAATATCGAAATCAGAGAATGGCGACCAAGCGACGGAAAGATTCCATTTCCGCCATAGACTGAGTCGATCAACAGAGAAAGAAGGAGTTCGACTATTGTGTCCCAGTCGAACCGCTCACCCGCCAGATCACCTTCCCCACATCATCGCTCACCAGCAGTGCCCCCGTCTTGTCCAAAATCACGCCCACCGGACGCCCCTGCGCCTTCTCGTCGGCATCAAGGAAGCCTGTGAGCGCCTCAATGGGCTGGCCGGTGGGTTTGCCGTCCTTGAACGGGACGTAGATCACCTTGTATCCGCTCTTCGGGCGGCGGTTCCATGAGCCGTGCTGGGCGACGAAGAGGCCGCTCGTCCACGCCTCGGGCAGGGCCGAGCCGTTGGAGAAGGCGATGCCCAGAGACGCGGTGTGGGTGCCCACCGCGTAGTCGGGCGCGATGGCCTTGGCGACGAGGTCGGGCTTCTGCGGCGAGACCCGCTCGTCCACATGCTTGCCCCAATAGCTGTAGGGCCAGCCATAGAAGCCGCCTTCCCTCACCGAGGTGACGTAATCGGGCACGAGGTCGCTGCCGATCTCGTCACGCTCGTTCACCGCCGTCCAGAGGGCACCGCCGGTGGGCTCGAAGGCGAGGCCGTTGGGGTTGCGGAGACCCGTGGCGAACTCGCGCATCTGCTTCGTGGCGATGGTGTATTCCCAGATCGCGGCGCGGCCCACCTCCTTGTCGAGACCGTTCTCGCCGACATTGCTGTTCGAGCCCACGGTGACGAAGAGCTTGGTGCCGTCCGGGCTCGCGATGACGTTCTTCGTCCAGTGGTGGTTGATGCCGGACGGTAGCGCGACCACCGTCTCGGGCTTCGCGGTGATCTCGGTCTGGCCCTTAGCGTAGGGCACCTTCACCAGGGCATCGGCATTGGCCACGTAGAGGTCGCCGCCCACCAGGGCCATGCCGAAGGGCGAGTGCAGGCCGGTGAGGAATATGTGGCGCTCCTCGGCGATCCCGTCGCCATTCGTGTCGCGCAGGAGCACGATCCGGTCAGGGCTCGGCACCCCGGCGCCGGCCATGCTCTTCACCTTGTCGGCCACCCAGTCGGCGATGCCGGTGGAGGGATCGTCGGTCTTGGGCTTGTTCGCCTCGGCCACCAGCACGTCGCCGTTGGGCAGAAGGTACATCCAGCGCGGATGCTCGAACCCGTCCGCATAGGCCGCGACCTGAAGCCCCGCCGCCGCCTTCGGCTTGGCGCCGTTCTCCCAGCGGGCGACGCGGGCGATGTTCACGGTCGGCATCAGCGTCGGGTTCGGCGCGGGGAGGGTGGGATTGGCGCCTTCCCCGGCCGAGGCTGCGAGACTGGCCTTTTCGGGGTAGACGACGAAGCGAAGAAACGCCGCCCCTCCGAGAAGCACCACCGCCAGAGCCGCAAGGCCGAGCTTCGATCGATTCCGCATGGTCATGACCCTGAACTCGCGCCCGAGCCGGACGCTCTTCGCGCAGGTTAATGGCCGAGGAGTTCATTGGCTCCGTCAATAGGAAAGGGGCGAATGCCAGAGGGCTCACGCGTCGAGGGAAACGAAAGTCCCGAGGCCGCGGAGGCGGGCGAGGGAGATCGAGGCCGGTACGAGCAGCGGGGGAGCGTGTTCGAGCGATCACCCCGGGGTCGGCGAGCCGTCGACCCGACCTGCCCCGGCTCGCCATGCGGTGGTCATGGAGATTTGCGCCGGGCGGCCTGACGTTCCTGAATCCGTTCGGCCCGTCGCTGCTCGGCTTCGGCTGCCCTCAGCTCGATCCTTAGCGCTCGGCGCCGCTCGATGATGTCGTCGATCTGGCCCTGATCGATCTCGTCCCAGGTCCGATCGCCGCCGGCGACGACCTTGTCTTCGCGAAGTGCCGCGCGGAACGCCTCACGGACAAAATCCTCCGGGAAATCGTTGAAGCAGAAGTAGTTCTCGAATATCTTCATGTTGACGTCGACCACTTGCAGGCAGACGTGACGCCGATCCGACCGAAATGGTCTGAGAAAATTACTCGTGACGATCTCGTAGCTCGGAAAGTAGAACAGCTTGTCGTCCTCCGGCTTCGTCTCGCGATAATGCTGGTCGATCGCGGCGCGCAGGATCGCCTTTGAGACGGAGTTCGCGGCTTCGCAGGCGAGAGGACGGAACGTCGCCGTCAACGCCACCGGCGACAGGGTGAAGATGATCGTCGCCGAAGGCCTGAACCGCCGAATGAGCGCGTAGATGGCTCGAATGTTGTCGAGACTTTCTCCAAATTCGCTGACACGGAACTTGTGTCTTTCGGCATCGAAGACCTCGCGCGGCGGCGCCCGCCAGAAAACCTCCTTGGTGACGTCGTCGTACCAGATCTCGCTCAAACCAAAGGTAATGATGAAGACGTCGGCCTCATCGAACAATTGCTTCGTCGCAAGCCGGGCACTCTCGTCGTAACCGAAATCTTCCGCTTTGTAGCCGTGCCAGAGCGCCTGCCTCGGCACGCGATCGAGCCAGGCCCATTCGAATTGCTGGAGGATCGCATGGGTATGCACCATCCCATCCGCTATCTGTGTGACATAGGCCGTGCTGCGCTTCTTGCTCGTGACGTTGTAGCCGGCCTCATGGAGATAATCCGCCACGTGAGAGGCAAAGCAGGAGCCGAAGGCTACGATCCGCGCTGATTTATCAATGAACGGCCGGTCGGGCATCAGGCCTTTGACGAGATACTCGGCCACGGCGTCGTCGCGCTGCAGCGATGAGTCAGTCGGATAGAAGCTCGGATTCTCGCCGCGGAAGTAACTGCCGGAGGTCTTCCGCAGGACACCGTCCTGAACGATCTCGATCAGTGTCATTAGCTGGGGTGCTCCCTCTGCGCCGGAGACGTTCCGCGTCACCGCCGGTCATGGCATCTTCGAGGCATTCGGAACACTGTCTTTCCCCTCAAGTGTCCGCCGCGAGACATAGCGGCCCGGCGCGCGCCGGGCCGGACCGAGCATCACGGACGCGTCACGAGGACATCGATCCGCGACGTTGGGAAGGCGGTCGCGTGTTGATCTCCCGCGCCGGCATCGTCTCGGGAAGCGAGGGCGCAGGGCGAGTGGCGTCGCGCCGCTGCAGGGACCCGACTGCGAACTGCCCGAAATCTTCGCGGAACTGGTCGACGATCGCGCCGGAAGTCTCGATGCAGCGGCCGATATACTGCGCGAGCGCGGGGGGAGGGGCGAAGCCTTCCGCCAGGAGGCGGGCATTGTCGAAGGTCACGTCGAGTTCGCAGAATCGGTAATAGGCCTGCAGCGCCCGGAACATCGCCACCTTGATCGCCTCGTCCATGCCGAAGACCTCGGTGAAGCGCCGGTGAAGGGTCGCCCGGTCGCGGGCGGAGAATTCCTCGTATTGGCGCGGGCTCTCGGCCGGGTCGACGCGGTCGAGGGTGCGGCCGAGCTCGCTCCAGCGCGTGCGGCTCAAGGTGCCGGCGGAGAGGTGGTAGGTGCCGTGGGCAAGGGCGGGCCTCGCGAGCATCTCCACCAGGGTGTCGGCCACCCAGTCGGTGGGGACGATGTCGACGGTCCCGTCGCGGGAGCCGGCGACGAGACGCAGCCGGTCGCAGGCACGGATCACCCAGAGGATGCTCGAACCCGGCCGGGCGCCCAACGTGGTGTGGCCGAGCACGATGGAGGGGCGCGCCACGACCAGGGGCAGGTCGGCGAAATGGGTCGCCAGCGACATTTCGGCCGCGGACTTCGAGGCGCTGTAGGGCACGAGATGGGTGGCGTCCGCGTCGGGGTAGCGCGTCTCGTCCACCATCGCGGGGGGCTGGCCTCCGCAGATCATCGCCGTGCTCACATGGAGGAAACGGTCGAGCCGCGTCATCCGCGCCGCGCGCCGGGCCAGAGCCAGGGTGCCGTCATGGTTGGTCCGGTGGACCTTTTCCTGCGCCCACCAGGACGTATCGGCGGCCAGATGCAGGACCTGCGTCACCGAATCGAGGCGCGGATCGGCGATCCGGTCGGCCTTGGTGAAATCCCCCGGCACGATCTCCACGCGCTGTGCCAAGCGTTGGGCGTTCAGGGCGCTGGTGAAGCGGCCGAGCCGCGCCGCGAGGCGCTGACGCCCGGCCTCCTCGTCCGAGGCCCGCACCAGGCAGACCCATTCCGTATCCGTCTTCATCGCCAGGGCACGGTGCAGGACGGCACCGCCGATGAGCCCCGTCGCACCCGTCAAAAGAATTCGACCCACGGTACTCGCTCCAAGGGCCGCGGGTCAGGGACGACACCGCGGCAACCTGAAGAGAGTTAAGAGATCGTTAACGAGATGCTGACAAGTCGATGGAAATCAATACGTAGAATTTTACGGATCTATACCGTCCTTGTTCCGGTTATAGTTAATATTATTGGTTAATGCTTCTCGCCATCATGGCTTCTCCGGGCGTGTTGCTGGGGGCTTGAGGCTCCTCTTGCAAATCGGCCCGCGCCGAACCTATCGGACGACCGGCGAAACGCACCGTTGCGGGTCATTCGGGATGGCGGAGACCATCTCGTCCCGTGCCGGGGCGACTTGCGCCGCGGGGGAGAGCATCACAGGTAGGACCCGTAGCGGGGCGACGGGTACGCCCCGATCCTTGCGAAGGAGCGACGGGCATGCACGGAGAAGTCTACGGTGCGCTGGGGCAACCGGGCGTGGGATTGTTCATGGCGATCGTCATCGGCGCCCTGGCGGGCTGGCTCGCGGAACAGTTCACCTCGGCGAATATGGGCCTCTTCGCCAATATCGCGATGGGCATCCTCGGCGGTCTTCTCGGCAACTATCTGGCCGCCAAACTCCACATCCCGGTCTATGGCTTCTGGCGCAACCTTCTCTCGGCCACGGCGGGGGCGGTGATCATCATCACCATCTACCGGGCCATCCGCGGACGCGGCATGAGCTACTGACAGGTTCGGCGGATCGTTTCCCGATCGTTTGCGATGCGGTGAACGAGCCATTACGTTCCGGCCTGAGCACCGGCGCATTGCCGGCGCAGCTTGCCCGGTATGCCATGGCCGTCGTCCTCGACCTCCTGCGAAACGACCAGCGCCCCCGGCACCCGGAAAAGGCGCATCGCCCCGACAACCCGATCCAGCGCAAGCCCGACTGGATCCGGGTGAAGGCACCGGGTTCCCCCGGTTGGAACGCGACCCGCGCCATCGTGAAGGAGCATGGCCTCGTCACCGTCTGCGAGGAGGCGGGCTGCCCCAATATCGGCGAGTGCTGGGAGAAGAAGCACGCCACCTTCATGATCATGGGTGACACCTGCACGCGGGCCTGCGCCTTCTGCAACGTGCGCACCGGCCTGCCCAACGCCCTCGACGGGGACGAGCCGGCCAAGATCGCCGATTCCGTGGCCAAGCTCGGCCTGCACCACGTGGTCATCACCTCGGTGGACCGGGACGACCTCGCCGATGGCGGGGCCATGCATTTCTTCCGCACCATCCGGGCCATCCGAGAGCGCAGCCCGGCCACGACGATCGAGGTGCTCACCCCCGATTTCCTGCGCAAGGACGGCGCGCTGGAACTGGTGGTGGAGGCGCGCCCCGACGTGTTCAACCACAACATGGAGACCGTGCCGGGCAACTACCTCACCGTCCGCCCCGGCGCGCGCTACTTCCATTCGGTGCGGCTGCTGCAGCGGGTGAAGGAGCTCGACCCCACCATCTTCACCAAGTCCGGCATCATGGTCGGCCTCGGGGAGGAGCGGAACGAGATCGTCCAGCTCATGGACGACCTGCGCTCGGCGGATGTGGACTTCCTCACCATCGGCCAGTACCTGCAGCCGACGAAGAAACACCACGAGGTGAAGCGCTTCGTCCCGCCCGACGAATTCAAGACCCTTGAAACCACGGCCTATTCCAAGGGTTTCCTCCTCGTCTCGGCGACGCCCCTGACCCGCTCCTCGCACCATGCGGGCGAGGATTTTTCAAGATTGAAGGCCGCCCGGCTCGCTCGGCTCGCGCCTGCCAACGCCTGAGGGCCGATGCCTTCCTTCCGGATCAACCGCGCGGTGCGCCACTCGCCGCAGCAGATGTACGACCTCGTGGCCGACGTGGAACGCTATCCCGAATTCCTGCCGCTCTGCGAATCGCTGCGCGTCCTGCGCCGACAGCCCGGCCCGGACGGCACCGAGATCCTCGTGGCCGAGATGGGGGTCGGCTACAAGGCGATCCGCGAGCGCTTCACCACCCGCGTCACCCTCGACCCCCAGAACCTGAGAATCGTCGCCGAATATATCGACGGGCCGTTCCGGCACCTCGAGAACCGCTGGGGTTTCAAGGAGAAATCCCCCGCCGGTTGCGACGTCGACTTCTTCATCACTTACGAGTTCAAGAGCCGCACCCTCGGCCTCCTCATGGGCACGATGTTCGACCGCGCCTTCCGCAAGTTCACCGACGCGTTCGAGGGCAGGGCGGACCGGGTTTACGGAGCCGCGTGACGCGCCGGTGTTCGTTCTCCGACGGGACAGGCGGACAATGCCACGCGGGACCCTAGATACAGGGGCGCAACGTCACCGGAGAGCACCGCCGTGAGACCGATCCCGATTCTCGTCCTCGCCCTCGCCTTGAATGGGGGCCTCTCCGACTTCGCCGTGGCGGACCAGCCCGGCCCCGACTGGCTGCCGATCGATCAGGTCAAGAAGGTGCTGATGGCCGAGGGCTACACCGAGATCACGAAGCTCGAAGCCGATGACGGCCATTGGGACGGCGAGGGCATCAAGAACGGCCAGAAGATGAAATTCGACGCCGATCCAAAGACGGGCGCGATCCTCGGCGAAGTCGCCGATTGAAAGGCAGTCTGATCGGATTGCTCAGTGGATGGCGAGACCGAAGTCGATCATCCTAGCCAACCACCTTATCCTGAGGTGACGCCGCAAAGCGGCGGCCTCGAAGGAGGCCTCCAGTCCTCGCATGATCCCTGAAAGCCTCCTTCGAGGCCGCTACGCGGCACCTCAGGATGAGGTAGAGCCCGGCAAAACACCTAAAAGAGGCTCTCAATCCGTCCCGACGGGCTCCACCGCCCGGCCGAACAGCTCCAGCGCCTCCGCCACGGCCGCGCGGCGGATTTCGCCCCGGCCGAGATCGCCGAAACGGCGCTCGATATGCCGGGTCGCGGCGCCCCGGCGGGCGAGGCCGAAATGCACCAGGCCCACGGGCTTCGCCTCGCTGCCGCCGCCCGGGCCGGCGATGCCGGTGATCGAGACCGCCACATCCGCGTGCGAATGGGCGAGGGCTCCTTCCGCCATGGCGCGGGCCACGGATTTGCTCACCGCCCCATGGGTCGCGATGAGGTCGGCGGGCACGCCGAGCATCTCGGATTTGGCGTCGTTGGAATAGGTGACGAAGCCGCGTTCGACCACCGCCGAGGAACCGGGCACGGCGGTGAGCAGCCCGGCGACGAGGCCGCCGGTGCAGGATTCGGCGCAGGCCGCCCGAAGCCCGGCAGCGGCATAGGCCGCCACCAGCGCCTCGGCGCGGGCGAGGAGCGCCGGGTCGTCGATCACGCCGCGTCGATCCCATCGGTCTCGGGCAGGCGGATCGTCGCCGCCGCCTGAGCCGCGAGCCCTTCGGCGCGGCCGACGAAGCCGAGCTTCTCGGTCGTCGTCGCCTTGATGGAGACCGAACTCAGCGGCACGCCGCAGATCTCGGCGATGCGGGCACGGATCGCCTCGCGATGGGCGCCGATGCGCGGGGCCTCGGCCAGGACGGTGATGTCGAGATGGTCGATCCGGCCGCCCCGGTCGCGGACGAGCTTCACCGCATGGGCCAGGAAGCGGTCGGACGAGGCGCCGCGCCACTGCTCGTCGCTCGGCGGGAAATGCGTACCGATGTCGCCATCCGCGATCGCCCCCAGCAGGGCGTCCGTGAGAGCATGCAGCGCCACGTCCCCGTCGGAATGGGCGAGCACGCCGCGATCGGCGGGGATCTTCACGCCGCCGAGCCAGACATGGTCGCCCTCGGTGAAGGCATGGACGTCGAATCCGGTCCCGAGGCGGGTCACGTAGGTCGTCATGGAATCGGTCTCTGGTTCGGAGGACAGGGCTGTGCTGCCGGAAAAGCCGCGGTCGGCCTCGATCAGGTCCGAGGGCTGGGTGATCTTGCGGTTGCGCGGGTCGCCCTCGAACACCACCACGTCGAGCCCGGCCCATTCGGCCAAAGCCCCGTCATCGGTGAAGCCGTGGAGGTCCGCCTCCGCCGCCTTGCGGTGGGCGGCGAGGAGGGGCGCGAAAGCGAAGGCCTGAGGGGTCTGGACGGCGCGCAGGGATTCGCGGGCGGGGGTCTCGCGGACCCGGCCGATCCCCTCCCCGGTATCCTCGACGATCTTGATCGTATCGGTGACGGCGATGCCGGGTACCGCCGCGCCGTGGTCACGACCGGCGACGAGGGCGCGGTCGATCAAGGCCGTGTCCACATGCGGACGGGCGGCATCGTGGACGAGGACGAGACTTGGCGCGCCCGTCACCGCCGACCTCCCGGCCAAGGCTTCGAGACCGGCCAAGGCTTCGAGACCAGACCTGACGGATTGCTGGCGCGTGGCGCCGCCCTCGACGGGGGCCGCGAGCTTGGCGCGCAGAACGGGGTCGAGTTCCGCGACGCAGGCGTGGTAGAACGAGGCCGCGTCCGCGGCGATCACGGGCTGGATCACCGCGAGGTCGGGATGCGCCGCCAGCGCGGCGAGGGTCCGTGTGAGGACCGCGCGTCCGCCGACGCTGCGATATTGCTTGGGAACGTCACCGCCGATGCGGATCCCGCGGCCGGCTGCGACGACCACCGCGGCGTTCCAGGCGGTGCCGGACATGGAAAAGTGCTCCCGCATCAGTTCGAGGTAGCGTGGATGGCTGGGGTGGTCTGTCGTTTAAGCGGGGCATAGCCTGAAATCAAATCGCGCAAGGCGCTTGCGTCGCCCCGGCGATTGTCTATTTGTTGGGCACAATGAAAGCTGATGATTATTTGAGCGTTCTGCGCTCGGGCGATGGCCAGGGGCAGGCCGGCGAGAAGGCAGGCGCCGCGGCTTCGGTGCCGGTCCTGCTCGCCCCCCTGTCGGGCGTCACCGACCTGCACATGCGTCGCATCGCGCGGCGTCTGGGTGCAAGCGCCGTCGTCTCGGAGATGGTGGCGGCGGCCGAATTCGCCCGTGGGGCGGAGGAGGCGCGCCTGCGGGCCGAGGGCGGCGGGGTCGATCCCCACGTGGTCCAGCTCGCCGGCTGCGTGCCCGAATCGATGGCGGAGGCCGCACGCCTGGCCGAGGCGAATGGCGCCGATGTCATCGACATCAACATGGGCTGCCCGGCCAAGACCGTCACCGGCGGGGAGGCGGGCTCCGCCCTGATGCGCGACATCGAGGGGGCCACGCGCATCCTCGCCGCCGTCCGCGCGGCGGTGGCGATCCCGGTCACGGTCAAGATGCGCCTCGGCTGGGACCATGCGAGCCTCAATGCCCCCGATCTCGCCCGGCGCGCCGAAGGACTCGGCCTCGCGGCGGTCACCGTGCATGGCCGCACCCGGCAGCAATTCTACAAGGGGCAGGCCGATTGGGCCGCCATCCGAGCCGTGGTGGACGCGGTCTCGATCCCGGTCATCGCCAATGGCGACGTCGTCGATCTCGCCGGTGCGCGGGCCTGCCTCGCCGCATCGGGCGCCGCCGGGCTGATGATCGGCCGCGCGGCCCTGGGTCGTCCCTGGTTGGTGGGCGAGATCGCCGCCGGTCTCGCCGGTCGGGCACCGCGTTCCCTCGACGCCGAAGAGAAGGCCGCCCTCGCCCTGGAGCATTACCAGGGGCTCCTCGCCCTCTACGGCCCCGCCATGGGCGTGCGCCACGCGCGCAAGCACTTGGCAGCCTATGTCGACGGATCCGGCGCGCTCGGCCCCGACGACCGGACGCGGCTTCTCACCACCACCGATCCGGCCATCGCAGCCGACCTTCTCTCGAAGGCGATGCGGCACCCGCGCGTACCATTCGTCACCGAGGAGGCAGCGTGAGCGCGGACAAGGAACATCGCGGCCGGACCATCGCCCCGCCCACCAGCGAGGCGGTGATCAACGCCCTGCCGCTGCCGGTCATCACCATCGGCGCCGACGACCGCATCCTCCATGTGAACCACGCGGCGGAGACGTTCTTCGATCATTCCGCCCGGTTGATGCAGCGCCGGCACCTGCGCGACATCATCCCGTTCTCGTCCCCGATCAGCGCCCTCGTGGCCGAAGTGCGCCGCCGCCGGGCGAGCGTCAGCGAATACGGCGTCGAACTGGTCCAGCCGCGCTCCGGCCTGGAGCGCAACGTCGACGTCTTCGCGACCCCCCTCGGCGACGAGGAGGATGCCGTGGTGATGATGCTCCAGGAGCGCACCATCGCCGACAAGATGAACCGGCAGCTCACCCATCGCGGCGCCGCGCGCTCGATGATCGCGCTGGGCGCCATGCTGGCGCATGAGATCAAGAACCCGCTCGCGGGAATCCGCGGGGCGGCCCAGCTCCTCGAACAATCCGGCACCGAGGACGACCGCCTGCTCACCCGGCTGATCTGCGACGAATCCGACCGGATCGTCCGCATCGTCGAACGGATGGAGCTGTTCGGCGACGAACGCCCGGTCGAACGAGGCCCCGTCAACGTGCACGGCGTGCTCGATCAGGTGAAGCGCTCGGCCCAGTCGGGCTTTGCCCGGCACATCCGCTTCGTCGAGACCTACGACCCGTCGCTGCCCCCCGTCCTGGGCAACCGCGACCAGCTGATCCAGGTCATCCTCAACCTCGTCAAGAACGCCGCCGAGGCCATCGGCGCCGATGCGGTGGACGGCGAGATCACCCTCTCCACCGCCTTCCGCACCGGCCTGAAGATGCAGGTGCCCGGCACGCGGGAACGGGTGAGCCTGCCCATCGAAGTGGCGGTGCGGGACAACGGGCCGGGGGTCTCGGCCGAGCTCCTGCCCGACCTGTTCGACCCGTTCGTGACCACGAAAGCGCAGGGGTCCGGCCTCGGACTTGCACTAGCGGCCAAGATCATCGGCGATCACGGTGGCATCGTCGAATGCGATCCCGTGCCGCGCCGCACCACTTTCCGTCTCCTCCTTCCCATGTCGAGCGCCCGTGACGGGCGCGAGTCGGCCGCGGAGCAATAGAGTCGCGTCATGCCCAACGGCCACATCATCGTCGCGGACGACGACGCCGCCATCCGCACCGTCCTCAACCAGGCCCTGTCGCGGGCCGGCTACGAGGTCCGCTCCACCGGCAACTGCGCCACCCTCTGGCGCTGGGTCGCGCAAGGGGAGGGCGACCTCGTCATCACCGACGTGATGATGCCGGACGAGAACGTGTTCGACCTGCTGCCGCGCATCAAGCGCGTGCGGCCGGAACTGCCGATCATCGTCATGAGCGCGCAGAACACGTTCATGACCGCGATCCGCGCCTCCGAGCGCGGGGCCTACGAATACCTGCCCAAGCCCTTCGACCTGAAGGAGCTCATCGCCATCGTCGGGCGGGCGCTCTCGCGGCCGCGCGGGACGCCCGCCCCCGGCGCCGATCCCGGCAACGAGGACATCCCGCTGGTGGGCCGTTCGCCGGCCATGCAGGAGATCTACCGGGCGCTGGCCCGCCTGATGCCCACCGACCTCACGGTGATGATCACCGGCGAGTCGGGCACCGGCAAGGAGCTGGTGGCCCGCGCGCTGCACGATTACGGCCGTCGCCGCTCCGGCCCCTTCGTGCCGGTGAACATGGCGGCGATCCCGCGCGACCTCATCGAATCCGAACTCTTCGGCCATGAGAAGGGTGCCTTCACCGGCGCGCTCTCGCGCTCGGCCGGCCGGTTCGAGCAGGCCGAGGGCGGCACGCTCTTCCTCGACGAGATCGGCGACATGCCGATGGAGGCCCAGACCCGCCTCCTGCGCGTGCTGCAGCAGGGCGAGTACACCACGGTGGGCGGAAGGGTCCCGATCAAGACCAATGTCCGCATCATCGCGGCCACCAACAAGGATCTGCGCGTCTCGATCCAGCAGGGCATCTTTCGCGAGGATCTGTTCTTCCGGCTCAACGTCGTGCCGCTGCGCCTGCCCGCGCTGCGCGAGCGCTCGGAGGACGTGCCCGACCTGATCCGCCACTTCTTCATCCTGGTGGAGAAGGAGGGCTTGAGCCGAAAGCAGCTCGACGGCGAGGCGATGGACCGCCTCAAGCGCTACCGCTGGCCCGGCAACGTGCGCGAACTGGAGAACCTCGTCCGGCGCCTCGCGGCCCTCTATCCGCAGGAAACGATCACCGGCCCGGTGATCGAGGCCGAGCTCGATACGCTGCCCCTGGCCCAGCCGCAGGGCAACGGCTCCGGCGCGCGCAAGGCCGGCGCGGCGGAGAACGAGACCTTGTCGGCGGCGGTGGAACGCCATCTCGCCGAGTATTTCAGCGGCTATCGCGACACGCTGCCCCCGCCCGGCCTCTACCACCGAATCTTACGCGAGATCGAAGGCCCGCTGATCGGCGCGGCTCTGGCCGCCACGCGCGGGAACCAGATCCGCGCGGCGGAACTGCTCGGCGTCAACCGCAACACCCTGCGCAAGAAGGTGCGGGATCTCGACCTTCAGGTCTTCCGCAACGCACGGTGAGCCCGAACGACACGTCCGGCGAACCAAAGGACCTGTTCCATTTCAGCGAGGACCCGGCGATCCGGGTCTTCGCGCCGCGCCCCGTCCGCGTCGGCGTGGATCGCGGGCCGGCGGGGGCCTGGCTGAACGGCCCCCTGGTCTGGGCGATCGATGCGGCCCAGGGCCTGCTCTACCTCTTTCCGCGCGACTGCCCCCGGATCGTGATCTGGCCCACCGAACGGACCTCGAGGGAGGACCGGCGGAGGTGGTTCGGCGACGTCACCGGCCGCGCCGTGGCCTATGTGGAGGAGGATTGGGCGGAGCGGATCTCCACCGCCGCGATCGAGCGCTACCGCATGCCGCCCGGGACCTTCGAACCCACGGGGGAGCCCGGCACCTGGGTGTCGAAGAGCCCGGTCGTCCCCACCGGCCACGACACGATCCGGGACCTGCCCGGTGCGATGGCGGCGGCAGGCCTCGAACTCCGTACCTTGCCCCGCCTCACGCCGCTCGCGCCGATCTGGCGCTCCACCCTTCACGCCAGTGGCATCCGCCTCAGGAACGCGCAGGATTGGGTGACTCCGGAAGGCGGGCCGCCGAAGCCGATCGCGGGTGCTCGTGTGCGGTGAGGTGACGGTCGCGTGTTGGGGAGCGCATCCGAGATCGGGGCGACCGGACAAGCCCTTTCGCCGCGAAGGGGACGGACCGCTATGGCTGAGCGAGAGCGAACCCCGGACTGCCCCCCGAAACGCAGCTGCTGAAAACAATCTCTTAGCCATCTTCTTTCACGCGGAGACAGGAGGTTGGTGCCTTTCTGTCTCCCGCGTGCCGATCCGTGTCGGTTCCGATATCATAGGACCGGCAATGGCTCTGAGTGAGCGCGAAACGGGTGTTGCGACGGCAAGCACCCGGCGCGGCAATGTCCGGCATCGCCTTGCCGCTCAGGTCGGTCTCGTCGTGGTCATGATCACGATCGTGCTCTCTGGCTTCTTCTACACCAACCGGCACCAGCAGGCTCTCATCGACCTGCGCGAGGGCGGGCGGCAGATGCGCATCGCCCAGGAAGCTCTCATGGACGCGGAAGCCTACGTCCTGAACAGAGCCCTCGGCGACCGGGACACCGAATACAGCGAGTACAGCCGCGCCTTCGAAGCGCTCCATAGCCGCCGCGATACGTATCTGGCTCGCCTCGATCCTTTCCTCAGGATGCCCGACGGGACCAGCGCTTCCGCCGACGCCAGCATCAAGTCGCTCGAAGCCATCTGGACGGATACACTCGAACTCGTCCGCGCCGGAAAGCTGGAGGCGGCTCAGTCCCTGCTCAAGGAACGCAGGAGTGCCGCTCTGATCGGCACGATGCGTCGCGCGTTCGATGCCTTCCTGGCGGACTGGAACTCACACTTCGCCGATCACGAGACTCGCATCGAGATCGGCAAAAGCATCGTGTTGCTGTCGCAGATTCTGATTGCCGGAGTCATGATCTTCGCATTCCGATCGAGCGCGCGAGATGCTCAGGCCCGCGCGACGGCCATCACGGACATGGACGCGTCCAGAACGCAGATCGGCCACCTGTTCGAGATGACGGACATGCTCCAGAGCGCCGCCGATCATCACGATGCGAACGCGGTCCTCCGAGCCACCGCCGGCGAACTGATCGGCGGGTTCAGCGGCGCGCTCTATGTCTTCAACAATTCGCGGGACCGCCTCGTCCTCTCGACCTCCTGGGCGTGCGAGGATGGATCGCCCCCGCCGGAGGTGATCGCGATCAACCAGTGCTGGGCCATGAAGCGCGGCAAGCCGCACATCAACCGCAGCGGCTCCAGAGCCCTCTGCTGTGAGCACCATGCCTCCGGTCTCGCCGCCCTCGAAATCCCGATGGTCGCGCGGGGCGAGAATCTCGGCCTTCTTCAGGTCTTCGCGCAGGGTTCGGGCGCGGAGGAACGCCTGGCTGCCATCCTGCCGCTGAGCTCGGCGCTCGGGGACGCGATGTCGCTCGCCCTGTCCAACATCGCGCTGCGCGAGAAGCTGCGCAACCAGGCGCTCCGCGATCCGCTGACGGGCCTCTACAACCGACGTTACATGGAGGACAGTCTCGACCGATATGTCCGCATCGCCGAGCGCGAGGGGCGGAAGGTCTCGGTGATCATGATCGACCTCGACCACTTCAAGCGCCTCAACGACGAGCACGGCCATGCGACGGGGGACGCGGTTCTGAGGGAGGCGGCGGCAGCGATCGTCGGAGCGCTCCGGGAAACCGATGTCGCCTGTCGCTACGGTGGCGAGGAAATGATCGTGTTTCTCCCCGATTGCAGCCTCGAGGATGCAGCGCTCAAGGCAGAACAGATCCGGGAACGGATAGAGGCTCTGTCCGGGGGCCATGGTGCGAAGGTCTCGGCATCGCTGGGCGTGTCCTCCCTGCCGAGCACGTCGAGCAACAGCGCCGACCTCGTCAAGGCAGCCGACGCGGCACTCTATCGCGCCAAGCACGGCGGACGAAACCAAGTCGCGATCGCTCCGGTTCAATCGGGCTGGCGTGCCGACCGCGAAGGGCCGGCCCGCCCACAGGTGCACCTTCACGTCGCGGCCGAATGACTTTTTGACGGCACTCGGCGAGGGCTCGACTCAACCCGGACATCCTCTCCGTATCGCCGAGCGCCTGAACCCGGATCGTCCCAGGGCCTGCTCGGGGTCGATGAAAGCCGCACGATTGCCATCACGCACTGGCCGTTCATCGCCGACAGCGCCTCAACGCAAAAGGCGGACGGGCTTGGCTGTCATGGCGCGCTCGTCGCCGGGGCCGAGCCGGTTCTGGCGCATGGGCTCAAGGACGAAGTGGGCGAGGATCGCGGTCAGCACGTCGAGGGTGATGATAGAGGTGGCTCGGCAAATCTGCACAGCGGGCTGAGTGGATTGTCTGCCTGAAGGCGGCCAGGATGGCTGCGATCAGGAGAGACGATGACGAAGAGACCCAGGCGGAACCACAGCCCTGCCTTCAAGGCGAAGGTGGCGTTGGCAGCAGTGCGCGGCGAGAAGACGCTGGCCGAGTTGGCGCAGCAGTTTGATGTGCATCCCAATCAGATCACGCAGTGGCGTTCCCAACTTCTGGAAGGGGCCGCCGGCGTCTTCGGATCTGAGGCCACCGTGATTGCCGCCACGCCAGTGATCGACGTGAAGACGCTGCATGCCAAGATCGGAGAGCTCACGCTGGCCAACGATTTTTTGGAAGGCGCGCTCGACAAGGCCGGACTGTTGCCGAGCGCAAGACGATGATCGACCGCTCCCATGCTCTGCCGGTTGCCGGGCAGGCACGCGAACTCGGGATCAGCCGGGGAAGCGTCTACTACCTGCCGCGCCCTGTCTCGGCCGCCGATCTCGCACTCATGCGACGGATCGACGAACTGCATCTGGAATATCCCTTCGCCGGCAGCCGTATGCTGCGCGACCTACTGGCCGGGGAAGGCATCAGCGTTGGCCGCCTGCACGTCGCGACGCTGATGAAGCGCATGGCGATCGAGGCACTCTACCGCAGGCCGAACACGTCGAAGCCGGCGCCGGGCCACAAGATCTACCCCTACCTGCTCCGCAAGCTGCCGGTGACGCACCCCAATCAGGTCTGGGCCATGGACATTACCTACATTCCCATGGCCCGGGGCTTCGTCTATCTCGCTGCCGTCGTCGACTGGTTCAGCCGGCGGGTGCTGAGCTGGCGGCTGTCCATCACGATGCAGGCGGACTTCTGCATCGAGGCCGTCGAAGAGGCCTTGGCTCGCTTCGGGCAACCCGAAATCTTCAATACCGATCAGGGTTCGCAGTTCACCAGCAACGACTTCACGAAGGTCATGCTGGCCAAGGAGATCAAGATCAGCATGGACGGCAAGGGCGCGTGGCGTGACAACGTCTTCGTCGAACGGCTCTGGAAATCGTTGAAATACGAGGAGGTCTATCTCCGGGCTTATGAGACCGTCAGCCATGCCCGGGCATCAATCGGCCGATACCTCGACTTCTACAACGGACGACGCCTGCATTCGAGCCTGGGGCGCAAAACCCCAGACCACGCCTACTTCAACAAGCCGCTTCTCGAAGCGGCATAAACCCGGCAGGCAATCCACTTAGCAGGTCGCCGAGCCTGTTCAGACAAACCGAGCCACCTCTGATGATCGCGAAGACCGGGAGCCTGGAGCCCTGGACGAGTTACGCCCTGGCCGCGGTCGGGCGCTCCACTCTGCATGCGAGCGGCATCCGTCTCAGGAATACGCAGGACTGGGTGACTCCGAAGGGTGAACCGCCGAAGCCGATCGCGGGTGCTCGTGTGCGGTGAAATGATGGTTGGATTGGAAGGCGGACGTCCGTTGTGGGTGGATGATGGCCCCTGTCCCAAGAACGACGGTCCGCGGGATTACCTGTCATGATCTACCGGACGCTTCACAAAAGAAACGAATCTATTTTCAGTTTTTATAGATCGCACGACGAACTATAGACCATAAATTACGCAAAATATTTTTTATTATCAATAAAGATTTAGAAAACTAAATCTATTTCTGTCCTTAAGCAATTTTTTCTGACACATTTAAATAGGATCTTCGAATTAATCAGTCGAATGCCCTACAATAAACACATACCTAGTGTGCCCCGGACGCCACTCGATAAAGGTTGAAAAATCATTATTCGGTCGCCTGACACGTTTGTCCAAGGAGAGAACGCTTGGCCGAGCATCATGGTGGCTCCCCCTTCCGAACATGGCTTTCGATCTCGGTTCTCGGCATCGCCGCGTTCACGATGGTCTCGACCGAATTCGCCCCGATCGGGCTGATGACGCAGATGGCTGTCGATCTCGGGGAAGCCCAGGCCACCATCGGTCTCACCGTCACCCTCTACGCCTGGTTCGGAGCCCTCAGCGGTCTTCTCGCGCCGACACTCGTCGGACGCGTCCCGCGCAAAGCTCTCCTGATCGGCCTGATGCTCGTCATCGCCGCGTCGAACGCGATCGCGCTCCTATCGCCGTCCCTGGAAGCGCTGTTCTTCGCCCGCTTCGTGGGGTCCATGGCACACGGCATCTTCTGGGCGACGGTCGCCGCCTTTGCCATGGACATCGCTCCGCCTCATCGAACGGGACTGGCGACCTCCATCGTCTTCGGCGGTATTTCTATCGCCACGGTCATGGGTGTTCCGGCCGTGAACATGGCTGGGCAGGTGATGGGATGGCGCGGAGCGTTCGGCGCGCTCGGGCTGCTCGGTCTGCTGACGGCCGTCTCGATGGTGGTGACGCTTCCGAACCTGACGATCTCGGGGCGCGGCCGGGAGGCGACGCTCACCGATGCCATCAGGGAGCGGGCGCTTCGACCGATCTACGCCATCACCGCGCTGATCGGAGCGGTTCATTTCTCGGCCTACACCTTTGCCGAACCGTTCATCGCAGCGCTTCCGGGCATCATGCCGACGACGGTCCCGATCGTCCTCTTCGCCTTCGGTGCGGCAGGCCTTCTCGGCAGCGTCCTCGGCGCGTGGCTGATCGATCGCTTCCTGCACGAGGTCATCCTCTGTGCGCTCACGGCCATGGGAATGGCCCTGATCTTCATGGGAACGTCGAGCACGGTCCTCGGTCTTGCCGGCGTCGGAGCATGCCTGGTGGTCTGGGGCGCGGCGATCTCGATCCTTTTCGCGACGTTGCAGACCTGGGTTCTGAAGGCAGCGGGCCGGCTCGCGACGCCGGCGGCAGCCGTTCACACGGCCGTCCTGAACACGGCGATCGGCATCGGCGCCATGGCGGGATCCGTCCTGCTCGATCGATGGGGCACCTTCACCGTCATGCTCGGTGCCGGGATCGGCGCGATGCTGACCCTGGGCCTCGCCTTGATACCGCAAGGACGGAGGAGACAAACCATTTGACGAACTCCCCGCCCGACACAGCGCCCGTCATTCGCATCGCGGCAGCTTTGATTTTCGATTCGCGAGGCAGGACGCTCCTCGTCCGAAAGCGAGGGTCCGTGTTCTTCATGCAGGCGGGAGGAAAGATCGAGCCGGGAGAGACCCCGCGCGCGGCTTTAGGGCGAGAGCTGAAGGAAGAGCTCGGTGTGGAGCTTCCGCCCGAAGCGTCCCATCTCGGCCGCTTCGTTGCGGAAGCCGCGAACGAAGACGGGCACTGGGTGGACGCCGAACTCTACAGCTTCCGCCTCGACCAGCATGTCTCTCCCGCAGCCGAAATCGAAGAGGTCGTCTGGGCTTCCGAAACGATGCTGCCAACAATCAAGCTTGCGCCCCTGACGTGCAACGAGGTCATTCCGCTGGCCCGGCGAATGCGACTGTCGAAATTGTAAATCTCGATCCATCGAACAGACGGATCGATGGGCGCCATACGACGAAGCGCGGGCGGGTTTCCCCGTCCGCGCTTAGAAAGATCGATCCGGCCGCGAGGGTCGGGACGTGAGCGTCAGGCCATGGCGGGTTTGGCCGACATGGCGCGTGTCTCGCCGAGGCCGAGCCAGTTCCGGCGCATGGGCTTGAGGACGAAATAGGCGAGGATCGCGGTCAGCACGTCGAGGGTGATGATGATGGCGAAGACCGGGAGCCAGGAGCCCTGGACCAGGTAGATCCAGGCGGCGATCGGTCCGCCGAAGAGCGAACCGATGCCCTGCGCCATGTAGAGGAAGCCGTAATTGGTGGTGGCGTGCTTGGTGCCGAACGTGTCGGTGAGAATCGAGGGGAACAGCGAGAAGATCTCGCCCCAGGCGAAGAACACGACGCCGGAGAGCAGGGCGAAGGCATACGGATTCTCGCGGAAGACGAGGAGCAGCGCGATGGCCGCCGCCTCGGCGGCGAACGCGATGCCCATCGTGTTCTCGCGGCCGATCTTGTCCGAGACCCAGCCGAAGAAGGGCCGGGTGAGGCCGTTGGTGATGCGGTCGAAGGTCAGGGCGAAGGGCAGGGCCACGAAGCCGAAGATGATCGCGTCGGCCACCCCGAAGTCGCGGGCGAAGGAGGCGAAGTTCGCCACCACCATCAGGCCGCCGGTGGACATCATCGTCATCATCGCGAACATCAGCCAGAACAGCGGCGTCTTCAGCATCTCCTTCGGCGCCGTGTCGTGGACGCAGGTCGAGAGGTTGCGGGCCGGGGCCGGCAGGACCTCGTCGGCGCGGGGCGCCCTGAGACCGAGGGCGGCCAGCGCGCCGACGGCGCCGAGGATGATGCCGAACACCGTCAGCGTGTGGCGGTAGCCCGAGGCGGTGAGCATGTCGCTGATGGGGAAGGTGCTCAGCATCGCGCCCATGCCGTAGCCGGCGGCGACGACACCCACGGCGAAGCCCCGGCGATCGGGAAACCACTTCACCATCAGGCCGACGATGCCGACATAGACGATGCCGGTGCCGAGACCGCAGAACAGGCCGTAGGTGGCGTAGACGCCCCAGAGCGTGTCGACGCGCGCGGCCAGCACCCAGCCGAGGCCCGAGAGGATGGCGCCCAAAGCGATCATCAGCTTGGGGCTGAACCGGTCGATCAGGTAGCCCTGGACCGGCGAGAAGAAGGTCTGCAGCACGATCAGGATCGTGAAGGTCCATTGCAGCTGCGGCAGGCTCGAGCCCGTCGTCGCGATGAGCGGCTTGGTGAACAGCGTCCAGACGTATTGGGGGCTCGAGATCGCCATCATGGCGACGAGGCCGAGGCCGAGCTGGATCCAGCGCTGCCGGGAAAGGGTCGTATCCATTATGCACTCCATGCTGCAGGCACGGAGACGCAAAGTGTATACCAGACGGCGCGGGCTCGCCGTCAGCGCCGCGCGGAAACCAGCCAGCAGCCGGCCTCCAAGGTCACGGCGCCGGAGACGGCCCGTTTGGCGAAGTCGTCGCTTACCCGCCTGAGAGCCTCCTCACGGACCGAATCGGGCTGATCGCGCAGGAGACGGGAGACCGGGCCGAGCTCGGTGGCGAAATCCGCGGCGGCCTCCGCCGCATCCCGGGCGGCGCCCTCGCCGGACCGGGCGAGGGTGAGCGGCCGGTCGATCGCCTCGAGGGTGATGTCGAGGAAGCCGGCTTGCGCCAGCACCGCGCCGAGGGTCTCCGCCTCGGCGAAGCGGAACGGCCCGGGCGCGTCGGCGGGGCCGGGTTCGGGTTCCGGCACGAGGGGCAGGACGAGGTTCCTCGGCACCGTGATCCAGGGATTGTCCTCGATCCGCCGCCAGCACAGGAAGGTCAGGCTCCCGCCGGGAACCAGGGACTTGCGGATATTGGCGAAGGCGGCGCCCGAATCCTCGAAGAACATCACCCCAAAGCGCGAGATCGCGTGTTCGAAAGCGGCATCGCCGAACTCGTGGACCTGGGCATCCGCCTCGACGAACGCGATCGGCGCCAGGGCGGGGGCCTCGATCCCGGCCCGTTCGCGCGCCACGTCGAGCAGGGGCGCGGAGAGGTCGGCCGCCACCACACGCCCCCTCGGGCCGAGCCGCCGCGCGGCGAAGATGGCGCAGTCGCCGGCGCCGCAGCCGATATCCAGCGCCGAGCCGTCCACCCGAAGGCGCGCCGCCTCGAACAGGGCGGCGGTGAGCGGCGCGAAGACCGCGTCGATCCTGCGCTGGTTGCGGGCCCAGCGCGCTCCGACCTCGCCGTTCCAGTATTCCCGCTGGGTGATCGCGCCATCCGCCATCATGAACCTTCCGGTCTCAAGGTCTCGATCGTCCGATCCCCGGCGGGGACCCGTTTCACAGGCCGGACGATCCGCCATCCGAGCGCGGATCGTGGACCGCCTCGATCCGCCCGTTGCCGGGATGACGGACCAGCATGCCGGCATGGCCGAGGGAATCGATGTACGAGCCGCCGAGTTCCTCGATCTCATGGCCCATGGAGCGCAGCTCGGCGATGCAGGCCGGATCGAACCTGTCCTCCACCTTCACACTGAGGGATTCGGCACCCCATGTGCGCCCGTAGAGCAGGCGCGGCGCGTCGACGGCCTCGGCCGGGCTCATGCCATAGTCCGCATACCGCGAAAAAATCTGGGCCTGGAATTGCGGTTGCCCGTCGCCGCCCATGCTGCCGTAGGACATGACGCGCCCGTCGTCGAAGGCGGCCAATCCGGGGATCAGGGTGTGGAACGGCCGGCGCCCCGGCTCCAGGGGGTTCACCGCGCCCTTCTCGAGGGAGAACGAGGTGCCGCGGTTCTGCCAATGGATGCCGGTCTTCGGCAGGACGATACCCGAACCGTATTCCCAGTAGATCGACTGGATGTAGGAGACGGCCAGGCCGTCCTTGTCGATGGCGCCCATCCAGACGGTGTCGCCGTCGCCCGGTCCCTTGAGAGGCACGGAGGCGGCGCGGCGCATGTCGATCCGGGCCGCCTCGCGGTCGAGGCTCTCCGGGGTGAGAAAGCTCGCCGGATCGACGCTCAGCCGGTCGTAATCGGTGACCGTGCGGTCGCGGATGGCGAAGGCGCGCTTCGTCGCCTCGATCAGCCCGTGATACTGCGCCGTGCTCTCCGGCCGCGACACCTTCAGCCGGTCGAAGATGCCGAGGATGATGAGCGCGGCGAGGCCCTGAGTGGGCGGCGGGAAGTTGTAGAGAACCGCGTCGCGTCGGCGCAGCGACAGGGCCGCGCGCTCTCGCGGCGCATAGGCTTCGAGGTCGGCCCGCGTCACCGGCGAACCGAGGCGGTCGAGATCGGCGGCGATCTCGCGGCCGAGATCGCCCCGGTAGAAATCGTCGAGCCCGGCATGGGCCAGCTGTTCGAGGGTGTCGGCCAGAGCCGGCAGGCGCCGCGTGGCGCCTGCGGCGAAGGGCTTGCCCCCGTCGAGGAAGGTCTCGGCGAAACCCGGCTGGTCGTGGAGCGTGTCGATTTCCTTCGGCACGTAGCGGGCCTCGGAGGGCGAGACCGCGCAGCCCTGGCGCGCGTGGCGGATCGCATCGGCCAGGAGGGTGTCGAGGGGAAGCCGGCCGCCCAGCGCCCTGGCGAGGTCGAGGGCGAGACGCCAGCCGCCGATAGCGCCGGCCACGGTGAGCGCCGCATCCGGCCCGCGCGAGGGGATCGTCTCATGGCCCTGGCTGCGATAGCGAGCGACCGTGGCGAGGGACCCGGCCGGGCCGCAGGCCTCGATGCCGCGCACCCGCCCGCCCGGCTCGCGCACGAGCCAGAATCCGTCGCCGCCGATGCCGTTCATATGCGGATAGACCACGGCGATGGTCGCCGCCATGGCCGCCATGGCCTCGATGGCGTTGCCCCCTTGCGCCAGCACGGTCTGCCCGGCGGTGGCGGCCAGATGGTGAGGCGCGGCAACGGCGGCGGAGGAATAGACGGGCGTCTCGGGCATTGCGAACTCGGTGTGAGGGGAGGCTTGGAGAATTGAGGGGAGGCTTGGAGAATAATGTATTTTCTCGGCCGGTCGACCGAGAGATTTCCAAGCAAGAAACGGTCGCAGATCGCTGCGGTGCCATCGGTTTCAGGACTTGAGGCGCCGTCGCGGCGCGTGCAGCGCCCATTGTGTCGACCGCCACGATGGCCCGATTCGTATTAATTTCGCCACACTGTTGTGGCGACGCATCAGCCATGGCGTGGCTTCGACGTTCCAGACAATCGGCCGCCCCGGGAGACGATGTCTCACCGGAGGGCGAGGCTGAACCTCATACCATCCGGGCGGCGCCGCGCGGCCCCGGCTGGATCGGCGCGCTCGTCGTCGCCACGGCCCTGATCTCGGCCATCGCGACCTTCCTGATCCTCGCCGGCGTGATCCGGGTGACACCGACGCCGACGATCGGCCTGACGCTGCTGGGCATCAACGTCTTCCTGGTCCTCAGCCTGTTCGTCATCATCGCCTGGGAGGCGCGGGTCTTCCTGCATGCGCGCCGGGCCAATGCGGCGGTGGCCCGCCTGCACACCCGCATCGTCGGCCTGTTCAGCCTCATCGCGATCCTGCCCACCGTGCTGCTGGCCGTCGTGGCGGCGGTGACGATCGATCGCGGGCTCTCGCTGGGCTTCACCGACCGCGTCCGCGACGTGGTGCTGAAATCCGTCGAGGTGGCCGACGCCTACCAGGAGAACCAGTGCCAGTCGCTCGCCCGCGAGATCCGCATCCTCACGGACGACCTCACGCGGGCACGGCCGAATTTCGACGTGAACAGGGAGTGGTTCGAGAACTTCCTCACCACGCGGGCCACCGCGCTAGGACTGCCGGTCGCCGAGATCATGCGCGGACCGAACGAGCTCGTGGCACGGGCGAAGATCGACGTCCTCAAGGAGCGCAGGCTGCCCTCCGCCGCGGCCTTCGAGGAGGCCGCCAAATCCAACGAGACGATCTGCCTGAGGCCGAGCGAGGGGAGGGTCTTCGCCGCCCTGCTGCGGATGCCGGCCTATGACGGGGCCGTGCTGCTGGTGCAGCGCGAGGTGAGCCAGCTCGCCGTCGACTTCCCCGGCGTCTCGCGGGCAGCGGCCGCCGAGTATCTCACCTACGATTCCCTCAAGCGCTCGATCCAGATCAGCTTCGCCTCGATCTTCGTGCTGATCGCGCTGATCGCCCTGCTCTCGGCGGTCTGGTTCGGCCTCAACTTCGCCAACCGGTTCGTCGCGCCGATCCGCCGGCTCATCAACGCGGCCGACCAGGTCGCCTCGGGCAATTTCTACGCCCAGGTCCCGGCCCGGAAAAGCGACGGCGACCTCGCCCATCTCGGCGAGAGCTTCAACAAGATGACCCAGGAGCTGCGCCGCCAGCACGACGGGCTGACGGCGGCGAGCGAACTCATCGACCGGCGCCGCCGCTTCACCGAAGCGGTCCTTTCCGGTGTCTCGCCCGGCGTCATCGGCGTCGACGCGGCGGGCCTCGTCACCATCGCCAACCCCTCCATCGAGCGCACATTGGGGCTCAAGGCGGATGCCATCATCGGCAAGCCGCTGGTCCAGGCCGTGCCCGAGCTCCAGGCCATCCTGCCCGAGGGCGGCGAGGGGCGCCTGCGCGCCCTCCAGCAGCAGATCCAGCTGACCCGCGACGGGCGCGAGCGCACGGTTACCGTGCGCGTCACCAGCGAGCAGGCGCAAGGCGGCGCCCGCGGCTTCGTGGTGACGCTGGACGACATCACCGACCTCGTCACGGCCCAGCGCACCTCCGCCTGGGCGGACGTCGCCCGCCGCATCGCCCACGAGATCAAGAACCCGCTGACCCCGATCCAGCTCTCGGCCGAGCGCATCCGGCGCAAATACGGCAAGGTCATCGTGGCGGACAAGGACGTGTTCGACCAGTGCACGGCGACGATCATCCGCCAGGTGGACGAGATCAAGCGCATGGTGGACGAGTTCTCGTCCTTCGCGCGGATGCCCAAGCCCGCCATCGCCCGGAACGACCTGAGCGAGATCGCCAAGCAGAACCTGTTCATGATGCGGGTGGCGCATCCGGACATGGATTTCGCCTTCACCGAGGCCGGGCAGGACCGCCTGCATGCCGCCTTCGACATCCGGCTCCTGTCGCAGGCGATCACCAACATCCTCAAGAACGCGGTGGAGGCCGTCTCCGCCGTGCCCGAAGCCGAACTCGGCAAGGGGCGGGTCGATCTGCGCCTCCTCGTCGAGGAGGGGTTCGCGGTGATCGAGATCACCGACAACGGCAAAGGCTTTCCCGTCGAGGGGCGCCAGCGGCTGCTCGAGCCCTATATGACCACCCGCGAGGGCGGCACCGGCCTCGGGCTCGCCATCGTCAGCAAGGTGCTCGAAGAGCATGGTGGCGGCATCGAACTGAACGACAATCCCGTAGGCAGGGGCGGACGCGTGCGGATGCGCGTTCCCCTCGATACCCGGGAAAAGACGACGGAGGGGAAACCCTCCGCGCAGGCTGAGAAGGTTGCCGCACCGACGGCACCCCCAATCGCGGAGATGACGTCATGAGCGCCGATATTCTGATCGTCGACGACGAGGCCGACATCCGCGACCTCGTCGCCGGCATCCTCGACGACGAAGGCCACCGGACCCGGACGGCCGGAGGCTCCGACGAGGCGCTCGCGGCCATCGAGTCGCGCCGCCCCCACCTCGTGTTCCTCGATATCTGGCTGCAGGGCTCGCGCCTCGACGGGCTGCAGGTGCTCGACCAGATCAAGCTCGGACATCCCGACCTGCCGGTGGTGATGATCTCGGGCCACGGCAACATCGAGACGGCGGTGGCCGCCATCAAGGCGGGCGCCTACGACTTCATCGAGAAGCCGTTCAAGGCCGACCGGCTGGTCCTGGTGGCCGAACGCGCCCTCGAAGCCTCCCGCCTCAAGCGCGAGGTGCGCGACCTCAAGGCGCGCTCCGGCCAGGCGAGCCGGCTCGTCGGCGGGTCCGTGGCGGTCAACCAGCTGCGCCAGACGGTGGAGCGGGTCGCCCCCACCAATGCGCGCGTGATGATCCTGGGCGCGCCGGGCTCCGGCAAGGAACTCTCGGCGCGGACCCTTCACGCCGCCTCGTCCCGCGCCAGCGGTCCCTTCGTCGTCATCAACGCGGCGATGATCACGCCCGAGACCATGGAAGCGGAACTGTTCGGCGTCGAGGCCGGCGAGGGCCGCGCCCGCCGGGTCGGAGCCCTGGAGGAGGCCCATGGCGGCTCCCTCTATATCGACGAGATCGCCGACATGCCGCGCGAGACCCAGAACCGCATCCTGCGCGTGCTGGTGGACCAGAACTTCCAGCGCGTCGGCGGCACCACCCGCGTCCATGTGGACGTGCGCATCATCTCCTCCTCCTCGCGCGACCTCGCCGAGGAGATCGCCGCCGGCCGATTCCGCGAGGATCTGTTCCACCGCCTCTCGGTGGTGCCGATCCGGGTGCCGTCCCTGTCCGAGCGGCGCGAGGACGTGCCCGAGCTCATCAACTTCTTCATGGAGCAGATCTCGGCCGCCACCGGCCTCGCCCGCCGGCGCATCGCCGAGGACGCCATGGCGGTGCTGCAATCGCACGACTGGCCGGGCAACATCCGCCAACTGCGCAACAACGTCGAGCGGCTGATGATCCTCACCCATACCGATCCGGAGCAGGAAGTGACCTCGGAGATGCTGCCCACCGAGATCGGCGCCCTGGTTCCGACGACGCCGAACGGCGCGGGGGGCGAGAAGCTGATGAGTCTCGCCCTGCGCGAGGCGAGGGAAATCTTCGAGCGCGAATACCTGATCGCGCAGATCGCACGATTCTCCGGAAACATCTCGCGCACCGCCGAGTTCAT
This sequence comes from Methylobacterium bullatum, assembly GCA_902712845.1. Classification (NCBI taxonomy): domain Bacteria; kingdom Pseudomonadati; phylum Pseudomonadota; class Alphaproteobacteria; order Hyphomicrobiales; family Methylobacteriaceae; genus Methylobacterium; species Methylobacterium bullatum. Next base: position 4,406,351 of record LR743504.1, on the reverse strand, counting down.
CGGCATGGAACGCTCGGCCCTCCACCGCAAACTGAAGTCGCTCGGCATCGGCCCCTGAGGGCCTAGGCGACCTTCCCCTTACATGTGCGTGCCCCTTGCATGTGCGTGACAATCACCGTGTAATAGTCGAGGTTGTCTGTTTTCACCGGTCTGCTACGCATTCGAACCAACAAGAACCCGCCAGTCACGGCGGGCGGCAGGTTTCTAAGAAGGATTAATAAAAAATGGCGGGCGAACGCGCTCAGAACCTGCAGGACACGTTTCTCAATCATGTCCGCAAGAACAAGATCCCGCTCACGATCTTCCTCGTCAACGGCGTCAAGCTCCAGGGCGTCGTGACCTGGTTCGACAACTTCTGCGTCCTCCTGCGACGGGACGGGCATTCGCAGCTCGTCTACAAACATGCGATCTCGACGATCATGCCCGGCCACCCGGTCCAGTTGTTCGAGCCGGACGAGACGGCGCCCGAGAAGGCGTGAAGCGACGTCGGCAGTCTTGCCTGAGTCGAGACGTTGCCCGACATCTGACGCCGAACATCGAACGAGGATCGAAGACTGCCCTTGTTTGACGTCGGCAAAAGCCCATTCTCCTCATCTTCAGGGGACAGGGTCGAACCGAATTTCATGACGCAAATGACAACGCCGGGCGAAGCCCGGCTCCAGGCGATGGCCGCTCCCGAAGGTGAGATCGCGGCCGCGACCCATACGCTGGTGATCGGCCCCTATCTCACCCGGTCCGCCGCTCCCCGAATGGGCAGCGGACCGGCCGAGATCACGCGCTCCAGCGAGGCGCGAATCGATGAGGCGGCGGGTCTCGCCGTGGCCATCGAGTTGGACGTCACCGAGGCGATCATCGCGCCGGTCTCGCGCATCCGCCCCTCCACCTATCTGGGCAAGGGCCGGGTCGAAGAGCTCGCAGGCCGGATCAAGGCCGAGGAGATCGGCCTCGTCGTCATGGATTGTGCCCTGTCGCCGGTGCAGCAGCGCAACCTGGAGAAGGCCTTCGGCTGCAAGGTCATCGACCGCACCGGCCTCATCCTCGAAATCTTCGGCCGGCGCGCCTCCACCCGCGAGGGCACGCTGCAGGTCGAACACGCCCATCTCGCCTACCAGCGCAGCCGCCTCGTCCGGTCCTGGACCCACCTCGAACGCCAGCGCGGCGGCTTCGGCTTCCTCGGCGGCCCTGGCGAGACCCAGATCGAGGCCGATCGCCGGATGATCCAGGAGCGGATGACGAAGATCGAGCGCGAGCTCGACAGCGTCACCCGCACGCGCGGCCTGCACCGGGAGAGCCGGGCGCGGGTGCCGTACCCGATCGTTGCCCTCGTCGGCTACACCAATGCCGGCAAGTCGACGCTGTTCAACGCCCTCACCAAGGCCGAGGTGATGGCCAAGGACATGCTGTTCGCCACCCTCGACCCGACCGCGCGCGCGACGAAGCTGCCGCATGGGGAAACGGTGATCCTCTCGGACACGGTGGGCTTCATCTCGGAACTGCCCACGGCCCTCATCGCCGCCTTCCGCGCCACGCTGGAGGACGTGATCGAGGCCGATATCCTGCTCCATGTCCGCGACGTGAGCCATGTCGATTCGGAAGCGCAGGCGGAGGATGTCAGCGACGTGCTGCGCGAACTCGGGATCGAGACCACGGCCGAGCGAATCATCGAGGTCTGGAACAAGGCCGATCTGCTCGACGATTCGGAGCGGACGCGCCTCCTCAACCTGAGCGCCCAGGGGCGCAACGACCGGGACAGTGACGTGCCGATCCTGGTCTCGGCCCTCACGGGCGAGGGATTGGCGGCCCTGTCCGGCCGGATCGAGGCGCGGATCGCCAAGCGTCGCTCCACCTTCGCCGTCACCCTTGCGCCCGAGGACGGTGCGGCGCTCAACTGGCTCTACGAGAATGCCGAGGTTCTCGACCGCCGCGCCGAAGAGGCGGGCACGATCCACCTCGCCATCCGCGTGGCGCCGGAGAAGGAGCCGCGCTTCCTCAACCGCTTCGCCAGCGCACGGAAGCTCAGCCGCGCGGACTGATAAGGGAGAGGCCTCCCGGTGGAGCAGCGGAAGCGCGATCGTCCATCTGCGACCGCGGGGGTTTTCGGAAGCCCAACAAAAAACCCCGGCTCCAAGAGAGCCGGGGTGAGAGTTGCGGGTCCAGAAAGACGTCTTCCCGCGCGACTGCGCGGCGGCGGTCGTCCGCCGGACCTCACTGACCCTGACCTACGGGTCAGGGTCAGTGAGACTTCGTATTACGGCTGCAGAACGCCGTTGATGACGTGGATCACGCCGTTCGACTGCATCACGTTGGCGATGGTCACCTTGGCGGTGTTGCCCTTGGTGTCGGTGAGGTACACGGCCTTGCCCTTGCTCTGGACCACGAGCGGGGTGCCCTGCACGGTCTTGATCTGGCCTTCGCCGCCGCCGTCCTTGGCGATCTTCATGAGGTCCTGGGCGGTCAGGGTGCCGGGGACGACGTGATAGGTCAGGATGGAGGTCAGCGTCGCCTTGTTCTCGGGCTTCACCAGGGTCTCGACGGTGCCGGCCGGCAGCTTGGCGAAGGCCGCGTTGGTGGGCGCGAAGACGGTGAAGGGGCCGGGACCGGCGAGGGTGTCGACGAGGCCGGCAGCCTTCACGGCAGCGACGAGGGTCGTGTGATCCTTCGAGTTGACCGCGTTCTCGACGATGTTCTTCGACGTATACATCGGAGCGCCGCCGACCATCGGGTTCTTGGCGAGGGCGGCCACCGGGAAAGCGGCGCCAATGGTGAAGGCGAGGGCGACGGCGGCGAACGTGGAGGCCACGGGGCGACGGGCGTTGGTCATGGAGCGTTCCTCTCGAGCTATCCCCTTCGCGGGGGTCATCGCTCGTTACGGAGCCCGGAAGAGAAAAGTTTCGGGAACGCTGCGGAAAGTCGTGTTCGTGCGAGATATGGCGGGACGCGAGCGTCTCCTTCAAAGCAAAAGCCCGCCCGACCTGAAGGTCGGACGGGCTTTTGTGATCTGCACGGCGGCGAGGTCAACCCTCGCCGCTGAGTTCGAGATCAGTACTTGCGGATGATCGGAGCGGCGACAGCGGCGACCGGGGTCGGCGAGTACAGCGGAACGATCAGGCGGCCCGAGATCTCGGTGCTGTCGAAGCTGGTGGAAGCGACGGTGCGGGCGACGTAGACCTGCGCGGTGGCGAAGCCGAAGTCGTAGCCGACGAGGCCACCCATCAGGAACCGGCCACGGCCCTCGGCCTGAGCTGCATTGATGATTCCGCCGCCCTTGGCGCTGATGTCGAAGTTGAGGGTGCCGTAAGCGATGGCGCCGATCTCGAACTTGCCGAACTTCTTGGTCGCGGTCAGATCGATGTTCAGCGAGTCGGAGAGGGAGTAGATCGTGCCGAAGTCACGGCCACTGCCGAAGGAGGACGGCGAATCGTAGATGTTGGCGGTGAGGTTCGCGGTCAGATTGTAACCATCGCCGGTGTAGCTGGCGGCAACGCCGAAGCGGTAGGTGTTCGACGAGAGCTGGGGCAGCACGGCAGTGTTGGCGAGAGCGCCGGCGTTGGTGCGCAGGACACCACGGTCACCGTTCAACTCGTTCAGGTAGACACCACCGAGCAAGCTGACGCCGAAGTTGTTGCCGAGGTCGAAGGCCCAGATACCGCCGACGAAGGTACCGACGTTGATCGACGTGTCACGCAGGCCGGACGGGCCGCTCTTGCCGAAGGTGAAGACGGTCGGGGGAGCCACGAGGAGCTCGATGCGGCCGCCGAGCGGAACCAGCGGGGTCGACCAGACCAGCACGGGGATGTTGACCCCGACATCGAGGTCGGACTTGTCGCGCGACTGGTAAACGAAGGTGTTCAGGGCGTAGATGCCCTCGGGCAGCGGGGCGCCGGTGGCGAGGCCGACCTGCTCGCCGGGAACAGTCGTGGTCTGTGCGTAGGAAGCCGTGGCGCTCATGCCCATGGTCAGCGCCAGTGCGCCGGTGGCCAGCCAGTTCTTCGTCATTGTCTAGTCCTTCCCAAGGATTTCAGGCATTCGCCGCGCAGACCTACGAACCATCGTGCCGAGTGCCGCGTTTTCGCGGCTTGCTGACATCTGGTGCGTAGGGCCCCCCTTGCGGCCCGAATTCGTGTCTCAACGCTGAGAACTATTCTACAGGTCGGATCGGATTGACAGTCCAATGCTTCGGATCGAGGCAGTTCCAAACGAACCGTTGCGGAAAAGCCGCAATTTCGACGCGGTGCAGCGTAAGGTTTTGTTAACTTTCTCAGCAGGAATCCGCTGGGCGTGGCGTCGCATTGAGCAACGCGTCTGCAAAATAACGCTTAACGGCCAAGCCGTTGCGGGCGATCCGTGGGACGGGACGATTGCGCAATCACGGGCAGGGGTTTGCGCATTCCCGGAAGGCCGCGCCCACCGCTTTCCGGGAGCCTGTGCACCGCAGCGGGCCCCCCGTTCCCCGCGAGTGTCGAATCTGGCTCGGCCTCGGCGGGACGGAACGCCTATTCCGCCGCGTCCCGACCCTTGGCGGTAACCTCGGCGAGGGGGCGGCGGGCCAGCACGTCGCGCAGGAACCGGCCGGTATGGCTCGCCTTCGACTTGGCGATCTGCTCCGGCGTCCCTTCGGCCACGACGATTCCGCCGCCATCGCCGCCCTCGGGACCCATGTCGATGACCCAGTCGGCGGTCTTGATGACCTCGAGGTTGTGCTCGATCACCACCACGGTGTTGCCCTGGTCCACGAGTTCGTGGAGCACCTCCATGAGCTTGGCGACGTCATGGAAGTGAAGGCCGGTGGTCGGCTCGTCGAGGATGTAGAGCGTGCGGCCGGTAGCGCGCTTGGAGAGTTCCTTGGACAGCTTCACCCGCTGCGCCTCGCCGCCCGACAGGGTGGTGGCCTGCTGTCCGACCTTGACGTAGCCGAGACCGACCCGCGCCAGGGTCTCCATCTTCTCGCGGATCGTCGGCACCGCCTTGAACAGGTCGGCAGCCTCCTCGACGGTCATGTCGAGGACATCGGCGATGGAATGGTTGCGGTACTTCACCTCCAGGGTCTCGCGGTCGTAGCGGCGGCCCTTGCACACGTCGCAGGTGACGTAGACGTCCGGCAGGAAGTGCATCTCGATCTTGATGACGCCGTCGCCCGAACAGGCCTCGCAGCGCCCGCCCTTCACGTTGAAGGAGAAGCGGCCGGCCTGGTAGCCGCGCGCCTTCGCCTCCGGCAGTCCCGCGAACCAGTCGCGGATCGGGGTGAAGGCGCCGGTATAGGTCGCCGGGTTGGAGCGCGGCGTGCGCCCGATGGGCGACTGGTCGATGTCGATGACCTTGTCGAGGTTCTCGAGCCCGTCGAGGCGCTCGTACGGGGCGGGGTGCTCCATCGCGCCGTTGAGGGATTTGGCGACCGCCTTGTACAGCGTGTCGATGATGAGGGTGGACTTGCCACCGCCCGAGACGCCCGAGACGCAGGTGAAGGTGCCGAGCGGGATCTCGACGCTCACGTCCTTCAGGTTGTTGCCCCGCGCGCCGACGAGGGTGAGCTTGCCCTTCCGTCCCTTCCGCCGGGCGGTAGGCACCCGCACGCTCATCTCGCCGGTGAGGTATTTCGCCGTGAGGGAGTCGGGGTGCTTCAGCACCTCCTCGGGGGTGCCCTGGGCGATGATCCGGCCGCCATGGATGCCGGCACCGGGGCCGACATCGACGACGTAATCGGCCTGGAGGATCGCATCCTCGTCGTGCTCGACCACGATCACCGAATTGCCGAGGTCACGCAGGCGCTTCAACGTGCCGAGGAGGCGCTCGTTGTCGCGCTGGTGCAGGCCGATGGAGGGCTCGTCCAGCACGTAGAGCACCCCAGTCAGCCCCGACCCGATCTGCGAGGCGAGGCGGATGCGCTGGCTCTCGCCGCCGGAGAGCGAGCCCGAACCGCGCGCCAGGGTAAGGTAGTCGAGGCCGACATCGACGAGGAAGGTGAGCCGGTCGCGGATCTCCTTCAGGATGCGGAAGGCGATCTCGTTCTGCTTCGGCGTCAGCTTCTCCGACAGTTCGGAAAACCAGCGATGCGCCTCGCGCACGGAGAGCGCGGTGACGTCGCCGATGTCCTGCATGGCGACCTTCACCGCCAGGGCCTCGATCTTGAGGCGCTTGCCGCCGCAGGAGGCGCAGGGCGTCTCGCTCATGAAACGGGCGATGTCGTCGCGGGACGCATCGCTCTCGGTCTCCTTGTAGCGCCGCTCCAGGTTCGGGATCACGCCCTCGAACGGCTTGTTCACCTCGTAGGCACGCATGCCGTCGTTATAGGCAAAGCGGATCGACTCGCGGCCGGAGCCGTAGAGGATCACCTTGTGCGCGGTCTCCGGCAGGTCGGACCACGGCACGCTGGTCTTGAAACCGTAATGCCCGGCCAGGGCATCGAGGGTCTGGCCGTAATAGGGGGAGGTGGATTTCGCCCAGGGGCCGACGGCACCGCGCTTGAGGCTGAGCTTGACGTCGGAGATGACCAGCTCGGGGTCGATCCGCATCTCGTGGCCGATGCCGCCGCAGGTCGGGCAGGCGCCGAACGGGTTGTTGAACGAGAACAGGCGCGGTTCGATCTCGGCGATGGTGAAGCCGGAGACCGGGCAGGCGAAGCGCGACGAGAAGGTGATGGTCTCGCCCTCGGCCGGGTCGGCGAATTCGATCAGCGCGATGCCGTCGGCCAGTTCCAGGGCGGTCTCGAAGGAATCGGCCAGCCGCGCGGCGATGTCGGCCCGGACCACGAGCCGGTCCACCACCACGTCGATGTCGTGCTTGAGCTTCTTGTCGAGCTTGGGCGCATCGTCGATCGGGTAGTATTCGCCGTCGATGCGAAGACGCTGGAAGCCCTTCTTCTGGAACTCGGCGATCTCCTTGCGGTACTCGCCCTTGCGGCCCCGAACCACGGGGGCGAGGAGATAGAGCCGGCTCTTCTCCGGCAGGGCCAGCACGCGGTCGACCATCTGGCTCACCGTCTGGCTCTCGATCGGCAGGCCGGTGGCGGGCGAGTAGGGGATGCCGACGCGCGCCCAGAGGAGGCGCATGTAATCGTAGATTTCGGTGACGGTCCCCACGGTGGAGCGCGGGTTCTTCGACGTCGTCTTCTGCTCGATGGAGATGGCCGGGGAGAGCCCGTCGATCTGATCGACATCGGGTTTCGACATCATCTCGAGGAACTGGCGGGCATAGGCCGAGAGCGATTCGACGTAGCGGCGCTGCCCTTCCGCATAGATCGTGTCGAAGGCGAGCGACGACTTGCCCGACCCCGACAGGCCGGTGAAGACCACGAGCTTGTCGCGCGGGATCGTGAGATCGATGTTCTTGAGGTTGTGCTCGCGCGCGCCACGCACGGCGATGACGCGACGGTCAGGGCTCCCCTCGAACAGCTTCTCGATCCGCGCCTCGACGCTCTCTTCCTGCGCCTGCGCGGCTTGGGTCTTCAGGCCCCGTGGTGTCTTGGCGGCGGCTTTTGCTTTGGCCATTGGGTCTCTTCGGCGGCAGGGCTTGAGCGGCAGGACTTGGGCGGCAGGGCTTGCAGGAACGGGCAGTCGACAACGACGCTCGGCGGCGATCGTCTCCGAGACGTCATGCGGCGAGGTCGACGACGACGGCCCCGCCATCGGTCGCCATGTCGGGCGCACGGGCCGGGCGGGCAAGACGCACGCCACGCATATCCGTCACCCAGCTAGAACAAAAAGCGTACAGCCACAATATCGGCGTCGGATTTTGCCCACCGTCGGGACCAGACGAAGCTTTCACGACCGAAAGGGCCAGGCGAGCGGGACGCCTTCCGCTGCTAGAAATTTCCCTGGAACCCCGAAAGTGGCGCCATGACCCGGCACACCAGGCCTTCCGGTTCGTAGGCGAGGGAGACCTCGCCGCCCACCGCGCCGGCGAGCCCACGCTCGATGAGGCGCGAGCCGAAGCCCTTCCGGGTCGGGGGATGCACGAGCGGGCCGCCGCGCTCGGACCAGGTGAGGTGGATCGTGTCGTCCTCGTCCGCCGCGACCACGCTCCACGCCACGGTGACGCGGCCGTCCGGCCGGGAGAGGGCGCCGTACTTGGCGGCATTGGTGGCGAGTTCATGCATCATCAGGGCGAGGGACAACGCCGCCTTCGAGCCGATGACGATGTCGGGACCCGACAGGTGGAACCGGCCGGGCTGCTGGTCGTCGTGCAGCGACAGGGCGCTCGTCAGCACCGCCGCCATCTCCGCGCTCTCCCGCTGTCCGGTCAGCAGGATGTCGTGGGCCTTGCCCAGGGCGATCAGGCGCGCGGCGAGGGCATGCTTGGCGGCCTCGATGTCGGTGACGTTGCGCAGGCTCTGCGACGCGATCGCCTGAACCATCGCCAGGGTGTTCTTCATGCGGTGGCTGAGTTCGCGGTTGAGGATGCGCTGCTGCTCGTCCGCCTCGATCCGGGTCAGCCCGCTCCAGGCCCGCTCCGCCACGTCGCGGACGAAATCGATCTCGTTCTGGGTCCAGGCGCGCGGCGAGGCCTCCGTCGCGTAGAGCACGCCCACGAGGCGGCCGCGCCGGAGCAGGGGGACGGAGATCACCGCGCGGACGCCCTGGGCGATGTAGAGGGCCGCATCCGTATCGAGGTCGGAGGCGGAGGCGAGGTCGGCCACCGCGAGCACCTCTCCGCGCCGCAGGCTGGCGATGCTGGCGGGATATTCGTCCAGCGGCAGGGTCTGGCTCGGAAAGACCTGTCCGTCGGACGACCACGAATGCGCCACCGTCACCAGTCCGGCCGGCAGGTCGACCATGCCGTAGCCGGCCCGCGTCGTGGCCAGGGTCCGCCCCAGGATCTCCGCCGTCATCGCCACGACTTCGGCGTTCGAGCGCAGTTCGCGCAGGCGGTCGCCCAGGCTGAGGAGGGCGTCACGGCGTGCATCCGCGCGTTTCTCCTCGGTGATGTCCTCGATCATCGCCATGGCGTGGACTTCGTCGCCGAGGGTCTGCGAGACCAGGTTGACCCTTGCCCAGATGAGCCGCCCGTCCCGCCGGCGATAGCGCTTCTCGAAGCTGTCCTGCAGGGTCTCGCCGGTGGCCAGCCGCCGATGTAGGGCGTCGCGCTCGCCCGCATCCTCGGCGGGCGTCCATTGGGCCAGCGAGCACCCGACGATCTCGGATTCCGGCGCGCCCCAGATCTCGCAGAGCTTGGCATTGACCCGCAGCGCCAGGACGCTGCGGGGATCGAACTGGACGATCCCGATATTCGCGCCCTCGAACACCGCGCGGAACTGTGCCTCCAACTGGGTTCGCACGGTGATGTCGAGCATCGCACCGACCATCCGCAGCGGCACGCCCGAAGCGTCACGCACGAGATATCCGCGATCCAGCACGTCCGCGTAGCCACCGCCGCCCTTCAGGAAGCGGTATTGATGGCTCCACAGGTCAGAGTGCCCTTCGAAGAGGGCGTTCAGACCGGCGGAGACCGCGCCCCTGTCGTCGGGATGGATGTTGCCGAGCCACCAGGCGGAGCCCGGGCCGACATGAGCCGGCGGCCAGCCATAGGACGTCGCGAGCGCCTCGTTCCATACGATGGTGTCGTGCACCAGATCCCAGTCCCAGACGACGTCGCTGGTCGCCTTGGCCACCAGCCGATAGCGCTCATCGATGGAGCTCCGGTCGCGGGACGGCTTGTCGCCGCCGGCATTCGCACCGACGCCGTCCGGCCCGTCGCCGACGGCCATGGCCGGCACCGGCGATGAAGGATCGCGACGGCTCCCGCGGAGGGGTGACGGTACTTTCGCAATGGTCATCGTATTCGCGTCAGACTCGGTCGGTCGCCGTCCCATCAGATGCCGTCAGATCTTGCGGCGAACAAGTCTCGCCGTCAGATTTCGCAAGTTGCCCCCACGCTTTCCGTCACGGATATGAGATTGGAGTCTGAGCCCAGAAGGTCTCCACCGAAGCGGCACGCCTCGTCCACTCCCACGGCGCTCGACCATCCCGGGATCAGACCGCTTCCGCCGTACGGACGGGATCGTCCTGGCGCGGCTGTGTCGGAGGATCGACGGAGAGCATCCGCCCGTCGGCATCGTAGACGGCCCCCAGCACGGTTTCGAAATGGCTCACCACGGCGCCGTGGCACTCGCAGGCCGCCTCCTGGATCCTGGCCCGGTCGAGGATGGTGATGCGGCCGCGCCCGACCTCGATCAGCCCCTGGATCTGCAGGGTCCGCAGGATCCGGGTGAGATAGGTCCGCTGGACACCGAGCATGTTGGCCAGGAGCTCGTGGGTAACGGGAAGCGTGTCCGTGCCGATCCTGTCCTGCAGGGTCAGCAGCCAGCGCAGGCAGCGCTCCTCGATCGGGTGGAGGGCGTTGCAGGCCACGGATTGCAGCACCTGTCCCAGCAGGCAGTCCGCGTAGCGGGTGAAGAGGTTGCGCAGGGTGGTCGAGCGGAGCTTGGCGTCCTGCAGCTTGGCGGCATCGAGCCTCAGGACCGGCCCGCCGATCTGCACCAGGGCCGTGCTGAAGGCCGGGAGGCTGCCGTGGCTGACGACGCCGCCCACGGCGCCCTCCCGCCCGATCGTGGCGGTTTCCGCGCTCCGCCCGTCGCGCATGGAGACGATCAGGTTGATGACCGTCTGCTCGCAGGGAAACGAGATGAACGACACCTTGGCACCGACGGTGAACAGGGTCTCGCCACGCCGAACGTCGGCATGCTCGAAATGGGGCGCGAGCAATCCCCGATCCTCCGGGGACAGAGCCTTCAGCAGGAGATTGCCTTCGAGGAAGGACTCAGTCGACGAGAGCATGGGACACGCGGTGTTCACCTTCTGTCTCGCGCCATAGCCTATCACCGATGAGGCGTCTGTCCATAAGTGCACGAAGGTGCCAGGAAATATGATCGTCGGGGCGGAATTCGGCGCGCGCTTCTCGCCTGGCGGGCGCTACGGCATTCACCCATCTTGCCGTCGTCCATCTCGCGGGATGCGCAGGTGCCCTCTGCTGAAAGGCAGGGCGATTGCACATGGCACCACGCCGTCATTCCGGGTCGCCAGAGGCGAGCCCGGAATCCAGAGCCGCCGACGGTGCAAAGTCCTGCACCGTCTGTGTTTCTGGATCCCGGGCTCCGCTGCGCGGCCCCGGGATGACGGGGTGCTGCGATTCGATTTTCGACGAGCAAATCGGCATATGCGATCGCCCTGCCCGGAAGGAGAGGGGACCCGCGCCCACCCGTCGACGACCTCCATCGCACTGTCGCTCATGCGAGCGACGAGACGCCCGGACTCATCGCGCTCCGGCGCGGTCTCGGCTCAGCCCTGGCCGGCCTCGTCGCCTTCGCCGATGCAGTCGAGCGCCCGCTCCACGGCACTGACGGCCTCGCGCAGGTTGCGAACGGTGAGTTCCATCTCCCTGCGGGGACGGCCCATGGCGGCGGCGCGATGGGTGACGCCCTGAAGCAGCTCCAGGGCGGCGAACAGATCGTCTGCGACCGCAACCACGTCGCTGATCTGTGGCGCCACGGGGGCGCGGGGGCGGGTGAAGGGGACTACGTTGCTCATGTCGGACAATGTGTCGCCCAAGGTGGGCCGGAGCACCAGATCCAGGGGCGGCGATTCCGCACGAATGCGCCTCCGATGCCCGAATGTCGTGAAGCGTAGTGAGCGTTTTCGTGGCGCGGGAACATCACTCTGCCGGTAAGCCGTGACGTTTCGTTATCCTTGTGCTTGACGCGGCGACCTCCCCGGCACCACGACAGGGGCGATCGGTCCAGCAGGACCAGCACACCAGGAACTTCCGATGCGTCCCACCGCCTTCCTCGTCGCCGCCGGCCTGTTCTGTGCCCTCGGGGCCTGCAACAGCGCCGACCGCAGCGGCTTCTCGGACAGCTTCAGCACCGAGAATTACCGCCGCTCCAACGACACCAACGGCACTCAGACCCGTCGCGACGTGAACCGCGCCTACACCGCCCCGTCGATGCCCTCCATCGTCAGCCGCGGTAACTGAGAGCCTGCTCGCGTTGCTTGTCCAAGGCCTTACCTCATCCTGAGGTGCCGCAGAGCGGCCTCGAAGGAGCCCTCCAGGGATCACGCGAGCACTGGAGGCCTCCTTCGAGGCCCGCTGATGCGGGCACCTCAGGATGAGGAGGTCTGATTGGATGATCGATTCTGGAATAGAAATTTGTCGAAAAATCCAATCAAACAGGCTCCGACACTCACCACTCAGTTCTTCGCCAGAGCGTCCGCGAAGGCGATCATGCGGTTGCGGGCGTAGGTGGGCAGGCCGGCGCTGATCGACGTGCCGGTGTTGAAGGACGAATTGCCCATCAGAACCTGGGCCGGGAGCAGGTTCTTCAGAACCGGCACGCGGGCGTATTCCTGCTTGCGGTCGAGGACATCGGCCTTGATCGCCAGCGCCATGTAGGTGGTCACCACCGTCTTGCCGGGATCGTTCGGCATCGGCTGGAACACGGCGAGGAACTTGCCGAAGCGCAGGATCTGGTTGACCCAGAAGATCGTCTGTTCGAGGCCGCCGGCCACCGGCGTGTCGACCCGTGTGAGCGCCGCGAGCGAGGCCGCCTCGGCCGCCGGCAGGGTCCGCAATTCGCTCTGGAACGAGACGAATTCGGCCACCTTCTTCGAGGCGCCGTCCTCCAGCTTGTTGGCGAGCTTCACGCCGAGCGGCAGCTTGCCCTCGAGGTCGTAGCGGGATTCGATGCAGGCGGCGGCACCCTCGCACCAGGCCCGGTCCGGGCGGCGGGCGAAGGCGGCGGCCGGGTCCTTGGTGGGCGTCACCTCGGCGGGGCTCAAGGTCTTGTGCTTGATGACGGGGTCCATCTTGGACACGAAGCCGAGATTGGCGAAGGCCGACAGGTCGATGGATTCCGCGGGCTTGGCCACCACGAACCGCCCCTGCGCCACATAGACCTTCAGGGTCTCGTGCCGCTGCTTCGAGACACCGTTGAGCGTCACGCTGTAATCGGGCTCGGCATAGGCGGGGTAGGGCGCCAGGGCCGCCTGCTCGGCCGGGCGCAGCTTTCGCCATTCGAGATAGGGCGTCAGGCCGCTCTCCGGGTTGGCCGGATTGTCCCTGTGGTCGGTGAACAGGATCGTGCCGGGCTTGAGACTGGCGAGGCCCGACGCCTCGATGGCGGGAACCTCCTTGATCCGGTCGGCGGGCACCTGGACCTTCATCCCCTCCTGCGCGGAGGCGGGAACGCCGAGCGCCAGGACGGGCAGGAAGCTGAAAATCTGGACAAGGACACGTGTCGCCGGAAGCTGCGTCTTCACGTCGGGGCCTCGGTTTGCTGATGAGGAGAGGGGATCCGCGCCTCAGTAGCGCGGGTCGTCGCCGAACAGGTAGTCGGGATCGCGGCGGCGGGCGCGGGGCGGCTCGTCCTCGCCGAAGGGCGAGCGCTGGGTGCCGGGCCATGCCGGGCTCCGCGACCCCTCGTAGCCATAGCCATTCCCTTGGCCATCCCCTTGCGCTCGGCGGCCGCGGGGCTGCGACGGTCGTTCGCCGAAGGGGTCGAGGGGATCCGGCTCGGCCCCGCGCCGGCTGGTGAGGTTGCCGTAGAGGTCGCCCACCACATCGGCGCCGTCGTCGAGGCCACCAGTGTCGCCATCCTCGGAATCCGGCCGCATGGCGGTCTGCACCTCGCGCGGGAGCAACTGGTACTGCGTGTCGGCCACGCGACCGTTGCTCAGCCGGAAATGCTCGAGGAAGCCGCCGCCGGTGACGCGCTCGCCGCTGCGGGGGTCGATGGGCAGGTCGGCCAGCAGGCGTTTCGCCTCCGGGGAGGGCGGGGCGAGGGGGGTGCGCGCCACGCCGTTGGCCCAGGCGGCCTGGAGGATGGTTCCGGCGATCGGCACGGCGAGATGCCCGCCGGTCTGGCCGCGTCCCAGGGTCCGGCGGGTGCCGTCGGCATTGTCGTAGCCGACCCAGACCACGATGGTGATCTCGTTGGTGAAGCCGGCGAACCAGGCGTCGTTCTCGTTCTCGGACGTGCCGGTCTTGCCGGCGATGGAGCCCGAGAAGCGGGCCAGCGCCGCCGCCGTGCCGTGGTTGGTGACGCCCTGCAGCATGGTCTTCAGCTGATAGAAGGCCACCCTGTCGGCCGAGCCGATCCGCACCGGCTCCTTCGGCTCGCGCTTGTACAGGACCGTGCCGTCGCGCTCCACCGCCTCCAGAGCGTAGGGCGCCGGCCGCGCGCCCTCGTTGGCTACGGCCGCGTAGAAGGCGGCGAGATCGACCATGCGGACCGGCTGCGAGCCGAGGACGAACGGATAGTAGCGCTCGCATTCGGCATAGAGCTGCGCTTCGAGGGCGAGGTCGCAGATGCGAGTGAGGCTCGCGGGCGGCGTATCGGCGATACCGCCCTGGAGCAGGCGCGCGGTGACGAGGTTCTTCGAGAATTCCAGCCCGCGCCGAAGGGTCGTCGCGCCCGACCCGCCGCCATCGTAGTTCTTGGGGCTCCAGGACTGGCCGACACCGCCGATGGGCGGCAGGGTCACGCTCGAATCCATCACCAGGGTGTTGGGCTGCAGACCGGCATTGAGCGCGGCGAGATAGGTCAGCGGCTTCAGGGTCGAGCCGGGCTGGCGCACGGTCTGCGTCACCCGGTTGAGCTGGCTCAACGGGTAGGAGAAGCCCCCGTCCATGGCCAGGATGCGCCCGGTGCGGTTCTCCAGCACCAGGGCCGCGCCCTGGACCGAGGGACGCACGCGCAGATCCGCGCGGAGAGCCTTGGCCTTCGGGTCGCGCAGCTTCACCCGCACCACGTCGTAGGTCTGGAGCCGGCCCTTGGCGATGCCGGGATCGAGGCTGACGATGCGCCCGTCGGCGAGCCCCGCCTTCACCGGTCCGCGCCCGGATTCGAGCACCACGGCCAGCGGCCAATGCACGTCGTAGAGCACCGGCCGCGCGCTCTCCAGGGCGCGTTGCCAGACGGGTTTCTGCGGCACCGGCTTCGGCCCGGCGGCCGAAGCCGGGGCGGGCTTGTCCGTGGCCGATCTGGGTTTCGCCTCGCCGCCGACGACGAGCGGCACCGACTGGACCGATCCCTCCACGGCGGGCGTGGCCCCGCCGAGCTTGGCGATGCTGTCGGCGAGGTTGAATTCCGGCCCCTCGTAGCGCTGGCGCCCGGTGGCGCGCTCGTAAGTGGCGAGCCCGTCTTGCAGGGCGGATTCTACGGCGGTTTGGAGGCCGGCATTGATGGTGGAGCGGACCACGTGGGAGGCGGAGGTGAGCGAGTCGATGCCCGCGAAGGTGCGCGCCTCGCGGGTGAGGTGATCGACGAAGTAGAACCCGGAATCGCGTCGCGTGGTCTCGATCGGCTTCAACCCGAGGGGGGCGTTGGCCGCCTCGGTCAGCTGCGCCTCGGTGATGACGCCCTCGTCCTTCATCCGCGCCAGCACATAGGCGCGGCGCTCCTTGGCGCGGTCGGGATACTTGTCCGGATTGTAGAAGTTCGGTCCCTTCGGCATGCCGCCGAGCAGCGCCGCCTCCGGCACGGTGAGCTGGCCCACGGATTTGCCGAAATAGCTCCGCGCGGCCATCTCGATCCCGTAGGAGCCGCGGCCGAGATAGATCCCGTTGAGGTAGAGTTCGAGGATCTGCGGCTTGCCGAGGATCTCCTCCAGGCGCGAGGCCACGATCATCTCGCGGATCTTGCGCTCGTAGGTGACGTCGTCGCCCACCGACAGGTTCTTGACCACCTGCTGGGTGATGGTGGAGCCCCCCGCCGGCCGGCCCGGCGAGGCGAGGTTGCCGATGAAGGCCCGGATGACGCCGCGCTCGTCGATGCCCTTGTGGGTCTCGAAGCGCTTGTCCTCGGCCGCCACGAACGCCTTTTGCACCATCACCGGCACGTCGGAGATCGGCACGCTGAGACGGCGCCCATTGGCCTCGAACGCCTCGGCGTAGCGCTTTCCCGCCCCGTCGAGGATCAGGCTGGCGCCGGGCAGCTTGCGGTCCTTCAGGTCCTGGGCCGAGGGCAGGTCGGCCACGGCCTTGTTGTAGAAGGCGATGACCTCGGCCGCGTCGAAGGGCGAGTTCGCCGGGTTCTCACCGTTGCAGAACTGGCGGTAGCTCGTGTTGAGCTCGCCGATATCGAGCCCGTGCAGGAGTTTCGGCGCGGAGGCTCCGGCGATGGCCGAGGGGTCCTCCATGGCGGTGGAGATCAGTTCGTCGAGGTTGATGTCCTCGATGTCGAAGGCTTTGCGCATATGGGCGCAGCCGTCGCGCAGGATCTGCACCACCTGGGCCTTGTCGGCCACCGGATCGAACTGCGTCTTCACCGCATCCGGCCGCGTCGTCACCTGACTGAGCGTCAGCGCCGTCGCGAACAGCTTGATCAGGATGATATTCATCGAGGGGAGGGCACCGAAATCCAGGACGCGTCACAGGGCACGGACGACAGGATCGGCAGCCGCAACGCACACGGCCCGAGATGGGATGCACAAGGCGGCTGATTTAAGGAGACCGGCGCGGCACCGGCCTCCCGCAACGCTTCCGTCCCCATCGACGTTGCAGCCGGATGCGCCCGCCGGCGCGGCCCTCCGGAGACCTGCGTCGCATGATCAAGGACCTTTGGTACAAGAACGCGGTCGTCTACTGCCTGTCCGTCCGGACCTTCCTCGACGGCAACGGCGACGGCATCGGTGACTTCGTCGGACTGGAGCGCCGGCTCGATTACCTGCAGGGCATGGGCATCACGGCGATCTGGCTGATGCCGTTCCAGCCTTCGCCGAAGCGCGACGGCGGCTACGACATCACCGATTACTATGGCGTCGACCCGGATTACGGCTCGCTCGGCGACTTCGTCGCGTTTACCCACGCGGCCAAGCAGAGGGGCCTGCGCGTCCTCATCGATCTGGTGGTCAACCACACCTCGGACCAGCACCCCTGGTTCCAGTCGGCCCGATCGGACCCGGATTCCCCCTACCGCGACTGGTACGTCTGGTCGAAATCGAAGCCGCCCCATGCCGACGAGGGCATGGTGTTCCCCGGCGTCCAGACCACGACCTGGACCCGCGACGCCAAGGCGGGGGCCTATTACTTCCACCGGTTCATGCCGTTCCAGCCCGATCTCAACACCGCGCATCCGGCGGTGCGGGCGGAGATCCAGAAGATCATGGGATTCTGGATCCAGCTCGGCGTCTCGGGCTTCCGCATGGATGCGGTGCCCTTCGTCATCGCCAAGAAGGGCCCCGAGGTCACGGGCGAGCCCGACGAGCAATTCGACATGCTCCGGGATTTTCGCGAGTTTCTGCAATGGCGCCAGGGCGACGCCATCATTCTCGGCGAGGCCAACATCCTGCCGAAGAAGGACCTCGACTATTTCGGCGACGATGCCGACCGGCTCCACATGCTGTTCAACTTTCAGGTCAACCAGGCTCTCTTCTACGGGCTGGCTTCCGGCGACGGCCGTCCCCTCGCCAAGGCCATGCGCAAGACCTGGAACCGGCCGGATTCGGCGCAATGGGCGGTGTTCCTGCGCAACCACGACGAACTCGATCTCGGACGCCTCACCGAGACCCAACGCCAGGCGGTCTTTGCCGCGTTCGGGCCGGAGAAGGGGATGCAGCTCTACGACCGCGGCATCCGGCGCCGTCTCGCCCCGATGCTGGGTGGCGACCAGCAGCGCATCGAGCTCGCCTATTCCCTGATGTTCACCCTGCCGGGCACGCCGGTGCTGCGCTACGGCGACGAGATCGGCATGGGCGACGACCTGTCGCTCAAGGAACGCGACTGCGCCCGCACCCCGATGCAGTGGAATGCGGAGGCGCACGGAGGCTTCACCAAGAGCGAAACCCCGACCCTGCCGGTGATCGGGAGCGGCGCCTACGGCTTCGACCACGTGAACGTGGCGAGCCAGCGCCACGACCGCGGCTCGCTGCTCAACTGGATGGAGAGCGTCATCCGCACCCGCAAGGAGATGCCGGAAATCGGCTGGGGCGATTTCGTGGTGATCGAGACGGCCTCGCCCGCCATCCTGGCGATCCGCTACGACTGGGAGGGCAATTCGGTGCTTTGCGTCCACAACCTATCCGGAACGCCGATGGAGGTCTCCCTCTCACCGGAGGTGGAGGGACCGGAGGGTCGTGTCCTGGTCGATCTCCTCACCGGCCGTCGCAGCGAGGCGGATGACGATGGCCGGCACTGCCTGATGATGGAGCGCTACGGCTACCACTGGTTCCGGCTCGGCGGCCTCGACGCGCCGCTGAAGCGACGGGTGGGGTGAGTCTGCCTTGCAGGCACCGGGCCGGCCCGGCCGAGGGCGTGCCGGCCGCGGCGTCCAATCCCGCCCCTGAACGGGATCAGCAATCCGGAAGATCGTCCAGGTTGTTCCGGGTGGTCTGATCGCGATCCGTGCGCAGGTATTTGCCGTTCGGGCCCTGAACGACCCGGATCTCGGTTCGTCCGTTGGTCCAAGGCACATGATAGGTGTGGAGCCCGGTCTCGATGTCGTTGATGGCATCCTGCTTCCGGCGCGGAGACCAGACGTCGCCGTCGTTGCACAATGCGGTGATGTCGCCCTGAGCGTTCTTTCCCGTCTTCCTGACCGCGCGATCAGCCATGGTGCGTAAACCCTTTCGTTGGCAGCCCAATATGGGGCGCCGACTTCAGGTAATTTATCGTATGATTTTTACAACCTAGAAGAAATTTTCTATCGCAGAATATTTCGACCTGTCGTCTGCGAGGTCGCGTCACAGCGAGCCCGGCGGCCCGTCGGCGCTCCCTGCCAGGGACCCACCCGTGCCAAGTCCCATCACGCCCGCAGACGACTCACCCAGCCATTCTCTCGCTGCGACGCGCAGGTTGGCTCCGTACTGTCCCGGTGCCGTGATCGAGGGCATGATCGTGCGACCGCACAGGAGATCGGCCATGGCACGCATCCGCACCCATCCCGGCGAAATCCTCGTGGAGGAGTACCTTACGCCCCTCGACCTCTCCGCCCGGCAGATCGCGGCAGAGATCGGCGTGCCGCCCCATCGCGTCTCCGAAATCATCCGGGGCCGACGCGGCATCACGGCCGATACCGCGATCCGGCTCGGCGTCCGGTTTGGAACGGCGCCGCAATTCTGGCTCAACCTCCAGAACGCCCACGACTTGTCGAAGGCGCGTGCGACGGTGGATTATTCCGGCATCCGCCCCCGCGAAGCCGAACCCGCCTCGACGTCCTGAGCAAGTTTTGGAATGCAAAACCGGTGATTGCTGTCGCGAGCCCTGCTCAGGGGCGGCGCACGCCTACTTGTTCCGCCCCAGCAGCACCAACCAGCCGATTCCGATCACGCAGACCATCGCGCCCACCGTGACGAAGGCCGGGGTGCCGAGGTCCATGAAGCGGGGGGCGAGCTGGGTCGCGAAAGCGGCGACGATGAGCGCCACGGCGATGCGGGCGGCGGCGCGCTCGATGCCGCGGGTGAGCTTCTCGATGCCCTTCAGCTCGATCTCGACGGTGACGCGGCCCTGCTTCAGGCGCACCAGCATGAGGTGGATCAGGGTCGGCAGTTCGGAGGCAGCGCCGAACAGACCCGCCCCCACCGCCTCGACCTTGCGGGTGATGCCCTTGATCGAGAATTGCGAGGCGAGCTTGCTTTTCACCGTGGGGCCGGCGGCGGTGAAGAGGTCGAATTTCGGGTCGAGATGGCGCATCACGCCGTCGGCCGTCACCAGGCCCTTGAACAGGATGGCGAGGTCGGTGGGCATGGCGAGGTCGTTCTCGCGCGCCATGGTCATGAAGTCCGTGAGCAGGTCGCCGAAATTCAGCACCGAGCCGGCATGTCGGTTGATGAAGGCCTGGGACGAGGATTCGAGCTTGGTGAGGTCGGGATTGCTCGATCCGGTCCAGTCCAGAAGCACGGCCATCAGCCCGTCGGAATCCTCCTTCAGCATCGCGCCGATGAGCATCAGGAGCTGGGTGCGCCGCCGCTCGGAGAGGCGGCCGATGATGCCGAAATCGATGAAGCCGATGCGGTTGCCGGGCATCACCAGCATGTTGCCGGGATGCGGGTCGGCGTGGAACACGCCCTCGATCAGCGCCATGTTGAGGAAGGCGTCGGTGCCCTTCTGGGCGACCTTGACCTTGTCGATCCCGGCCGCGTCCAAGCGGGCATGGTCGTTGGGCGGGATGCCGTGAATGAATTCCTGGACGAGGACGCGCTCGGAGGTGAACTCCCAGTGGATCTTGGGGATGACGATGTCGTCCCGGTCGGCGAAGATCGCCGCGATGGTCTCGCAGTTGCGCGCCTCGTTGATGAGGTCGAGCTCGCCGTAGAGGCCGCTGGCGAGATGACGCATCTGCTCGTGGGGCTGGTAGCGGCCGAATTCCGGCCACTCGTCCACCACGATGCGGGTGGCGTGCGCCAGAAGGCGCAGGTCCGCCTCGATGATCTTGCGCAGGCCGGGGCGCAGGACCTTCACCACCACCTCCTCGCCCGACATCAGCCGCGCCCGGTAGACCTGGGCGATGGAGGCCGCGGCCAGGGGGACGATGTCGAACTCGGCGAAGATTTCGGAGGGCGGCGCGCCGAGATCGGCCTCCAGCTGCGGACGGATCTTGTCCCAGGCGATGGGTCGGACCTGGCTGTGGAGCTTTTCCAGCTCCTCGGTCCATTCCGGCGTCAGCAGGTCCGGACGGCTCGCCAGGATCTGGCCGAGCTTGATGAAGGTCGGCCCCAGGGCCTCGATCGCCCGGCGCACGCGCTGCGGCTGGGACAGGCGCGCCACGTCCACCTGGGGCCGGCGGCGCTTGGCGAAGCGCGCCAGATGGCCAAGGCCGAGGCGCTCCACCACCTTGGTGACACCGTAGCCGATCAGGACGGCGGCGATCTCGCTCAGGCGCTGCCTGTCGCGAGCGGCGACGAAGGCGGTTTTCAGCATGTGCTCAAGGGACTGCCCCGGCTGGCGTGAGGGTGGCCGTGTCGTCGTCTCAGGCCGGCGGGCCTGTCCTGGACGGTGCCGGTGTCCAGATAGGCCACGTCTAGGAAGCCGGCGAGGCCGAATTTTGGCGGCGCGGCGGCAATCGTCGGCACGCGGCACCGCGGACGGCCCGACGAGCCAAAACCCGCGACGCTCCAGAGGCCCGAGGGAGCGGAAGCGTTGGCTTGCCGGCGCGAACCCGCTTAGACAGGCGGCTCCCGCGCGATCCTCGCGCCCAATCGACGGAGAGACGGTCCCGATGGCAGGTACGCCCCGCGCCGGCATCATCCCGGTGACGCCCTTCCAGCAGAACTGCACCCTGATCTGGTCCGACGAGACCAAGATCGGCGCCGTCATCGATCCCGGCGGCGACCTCGACCGGATCGAGGCCGCGATCCGCGACCAGGGCATCACCATCGAGAAGATCCTGCTCACCCATGGCCATATCGACCATGCCGGCGGCGCCGACGAATTGCGCGAACGGCTCGGCGTCCCGATCGAGGGCCCGCACGAGGCCGACCGCTACCTCCTCGACAGCCTGCCCGAGACGGGCGCCAATTACGGCATCGACGGCGCGCGCGCGGTGATTCCGGACCGCTGGCTCGCCGAGGGAGACGCGGTGAGCGTGGGCGATCTCGCCTTCGACATCCTGCATGCGCCCGGCCACTCGCCCGGCAGCGTCGTCTTCGTCAGCCGCGACGCGCGCTTCGCCCTGGTGGGAGACGTGGTGTTCAAGGGCTCGGTGGGCCGGACCGACCTGCCCGGCGGCAACCACGACCAGCTCATCCGCGCCATCAAGGAGAAGGTCCTGCCGCTGGGCGACGACATCGCCTTCATCCCCGGCCACGGCCCCACCAGCACGCTGGGCGAGGAGCGGATGACCAATCCGTTCCTGCAGGAGTGAGACCGAAGACCGGTCGGTGATGTCATTCGGCGGTCTTGATCTTCCGGGCCGGGCTTCTGCGAACACGGGGAACGGCCGCACCAATGTCTTTCAGACGGACGGTGCGGCCTTCCGGAAACGTCACCAGGAGCTGGAGATCGCCGCCTATCGCCCGCACATAGGCACGCAAGGTCGATAGCTTCATGTCCGCACGCTTCTCGAGGCGCGAGACATAGACCTGACGGCCACCCAGCCGTTCGGCGACGGTTGCCTGGGTGATCTCCTCGGCGCGTCGCAGGTCTCTCAACGCGAACTCTTCGGCGATCAATTCGGCGCCGCGCGCTCTGATCCGTGCCTGTCGCTCCGGCGTGAGCGTCGCGAGGATGTCGTCCGCCGAAACAGGGTGATGGTCATCGGTCACCGGGGGCTCCCATCCCTGCGCATGGCCTTGAGATGCTGGTCGAACCGAGCGTCGGCCCGCTTGATCAACGCTGTGTAGAAACGTTTCCCGGAAACACCGGACTTGTCCCCGGCGACCAGGAGAATGCCTGTTCGAACAGGATCGAAGGCGAAGGCCACCCGCCAGACACCATCGTCCGCCTCGAAGCGAAGCTCTTTCATGTTGGCATGCTTCGAACCATTGAGCGTATCCGCCCCGGGCCGTCTCAATCCGGGGCCCGCGACCTTCAGAAGCTCGATCATGGCCAACAACTCGTCCTGAACCGCCTCCCGCAGCTCATCGAACTCACGCCGGAATTCATAGTGAAGCTCGACCTGCCAGCCCATTCTTCATACCCTGCACGGTATGTTTTCGAAAGGGTCGGCGCGCCCCTCGATGCGGGGTGAGATTGCCGCGATGCCAAGCTTGGCGGCAAGCCTCCGAGTCGGCGGGAAGACACGGGGACCGCGTATGCTCATGCGGTGCATTTTCAAGACGCACCGCTTATATATAGCCCACTGAACGAATCGCAGGCGTACCCGGGGACCGAGCCGGGGCACGAAAATCAAGCAAAGACCCGCCTGCCTGGGGAACTTGATGTCCGACATGACCGACGACGACACCTCCCGCAACCTGGCGGCTACGGCCTATGGGGCGGAATCGATCCGCGTGCTCAAGGGTCTGGATGCCGTGCGCAAGCGGCCCGGCATGTATATCGGCGACA
The DNA here is from genome assembly GCA_902712845.1 of Methylobacterium bullatum. Classification (NCBI taxonomy): domain Bacteria; kingdom Pseudomonadati; phylum Pseudomonadota; class Alphaproteobacteria; order Hyphomicrobiales; family Methylobacteriaceae; genus Methylobacterium; species Methylobacterium bullatum. The sequence goes on along the minus strand of LR743504.1, from coordinate 4,383,422 downwards.
CCGACGACGGGTCGGGCCTGCATCACATGGTCTACGAGGTGGTGGACAACGCCATCGACGAAGCCTTGGCCGGCCATGCGGACGTGGTGACGGTGACGCTCAACGCCGACGGCTCGGTGACGGTGTCCGATAACGGCCGCGGCATCCCCACCGACATCCACAAGGAGGAGGGGGTCTCGGCCGCCGAGGTCATCATGACCCAGCTCCATGCGGGCGGTAAGTTCGACCAGAATTCCTACAAGGTCTCCGGCGGCCTGCACGGCGTCGGCGTCTCCGTCGTCAACGCCCTCTCGCAATGGCTCCGCCTGCGCATCTGGCGGGGCGGCAAGGAGCACGCGATGGAGTTCCGCCACGGCGACGCGGTGTCGCCGCTGGTGATCGTCGGCGACGGCAACGGCCGGCGCGGCACGGAAGTGTCGTTCCTGCCCTCCACCGACACGTTCACGATGATCGAGTTCGACTACGCGACGCTGGAGAAGCGCCTGCGCGAGCTCGCCTTCCTCAATTCCGGCGTGCGCATCGTCCTCACCGACGCGCGCCATGCCGAGCACAAGCGCGAGGAACTGTTCTACGAGGGCGGGATCGAGGCCTTCGTGCGCTACCTCGACCGCTCGCGCAAACCGATCGAGGGCATGACGAAGCCGGTCTTCGTGCGGGCCGAGCGCGACAACATCCGCGTCGAGGTGGCGTTGTGGTGGAACGACTCGTTCAACGAGACCGTGCTGCCCTTCACCAACAACATCCCGCAGCGCGACGGCGGCACTCACATGGCAGGCTTCCGCGCCGCCATGACCCGGCAGATCACCGGCTATGCCGAATCCACCGGCATCACCAAGCGCGAGAAGATCACCCTCACCGGCGAGGATTGCCGCGAGGGCCTCACCGCCGTGATCTCGGTGCAGGTGCCCGACCCGAAATTCTCGTCGCAGACCAAGGACAAGCTGGTCTCGTCGGAAGTCCGCCCGGCCGTCGAGAACGTCCTCAACGAGGGCCTCTCCAACTGGCTCGAGGAGAACCCTGCCCAGGCGAAATCCGTGATGGGCAAGGTCATCCTCGCGGCCTCCGCCCGCGAGGCGGCGCGCAAGGCCCGCGAGACCGTGACCCGCAAGGGCGTCCTCGACATCGCATCCCTGCCGGGCAAGCTCGCCGATTGCCAGGAGCGCGACCCGTCGAAATGCGAGATCCTCCTGGTGGAGGGCGATTCCGCCGGCGGCTCGGCCAAGCAGGGCCGCGACCGCCACTTCCAGGCCGTCCTCCCCCTGCGCGGAAAGATCCTCAACGTCGAGCGCGTGCGCGCCGACCGCATGCTCTCCTCGGCCGAGATCGGCACGCTGATCACGGCTTTGGGCGCCGGCATTGGCCGCTCCTCCACCGACCGTGAGGGCTTCAACCCGGACAAGCTGCGCTATCACCGCATCATCATCATGACCGATGCGGACGTGGACGGCTCGCACATCCGCACCCTGCTCCTGACCTTCTTCTTCCGGCAGATGCCGGAGCTGATCGAGCGCGGCTACGTCTACATCGCCCAGCCGCCGCTCTATAAGGCCGCCAAGGGCAAGACCGCGATCTACCTCAAGGACGAGCGGGCGCTGGAGGATTACCTCATCGATGCCGGCGTCGACGGGGCGGTGCTCCGGCTCGCATCGGGCGCCGAGTTCGGCGGGCCGCAATTGAAGGCCCTGGTGGAGGAGGCGCGCCAGTTCCGCGGCCTGATGCAGGCTCTGCACACGCGCTACGACCGCGCCACGGTGGAACAGGCGATGATCGCCGGGGCCTTCCGCACCAACGTGGACGAGAACCCCGACGAGGCGACGAAGCGCGCCGCCGAGATCGCCCGGCGCATGGACGTCATCGCCGACGACATCGAGCAGGGCTGGGAAGGCTCCGTCAGCGAGGGCGGCTACATCCTGAGCCGGACCCTGCGCGGAGTGCGCCAGGTGGTGACCCTCGACGCCTCGCTCATCGCCTCGCAGGAGGCGCGCCGCCTGTCCGACCGCGCCGAGGCCCTGCGCGAGATCTACGGCGAGCCAGTGACCTACGCGCGCAAGGGCGAGGAGACCGTGCTACACGGGCCGGTCGGCCTGTTCGAGGCGGTGATGGCTTTCGGGCGCAAGGGCCTGCAGCTCCAGCGTTACAAGGGGCTCGGCGAGATGAACCCGCAGCAGCTGTGGGAGACGACCCTCGACAGCGAGGTGCGCTCGCTCCTCCAGGTTCGGATCAAGGACACGCAGGATGCCGACGACCTGTTCGTGAAGCTGATGGGCGACGTGGTGGAGCCGCGCCGGGAGTTCATCCAGGAAAACGCCCTCAGCGTCGCCAACCTCGACGTCTGAGCCAACGCGACCGGGAGGGTCGACATGAGCAACATCATCCGTCCGACCTTCGGTCAGCCGCGTCGGCCGGAGCCCGTCGCCGACGACGACCGGGTCGAGGTGACGACCGAGCGCGTCTACGGGGAGGCCGGCGATCACCGCGTCTGCCTCGTCCGCGACGACGACGCGCCCGGCGGGGAGGTCTACAAGGTCGTCGTCGGGCGTCTCTCAGGACAGGAAGTCAGCACCGTGGCCATCCTGCCGGCCACGGCCGAAGGCGAGGTGGATGCCGAGATGGTCGCCCTCGCGATCCTGCGCACGCTGAGCTTGATCGAAGAGGACGACGAGGATCCCGAGAGCGCCTGAACTGTGAAGCGGGTCGGGGCGAACTTGCCGTCTGTCAAGTCACGGCTTCGAACCGGAATAGTCCATCAGTGTGGTGTCCGGACCGACGATAGGGCGGGTATCGGTGCGGTTCGGCCGTGCCGACATGAGGCGTGTCGTCCCTGGTGCCCCCTTCGATGACCCAGCCGCCCGGCTGCGACAACGGGAGTCCGGATGACGATCGGGCTGGACGACGGCCGCGTCGATGAGATGACGCCGAATGAATCGCGCCGATGAACTCGCGCCGCTCCGGTTCCGGGGCAGGATAGGCCAAGCATTGTCGGGATATCGCTGGTACAGTCCTGCCCTAGCCCAGCCCCCTTTAACCTCGACACAGCCAAAATGATACTTCGACCTACGGCTAAATGGTGCGCTCGACAAAATAGTTGTGACCGCAACCTATTAGAACACGATCCTGTTGATATCGACTATCATTCATAAAAGCGACCACGCTGTGGATCTGTACTGTATTCGAGCGAAAATAACACGCTCGATCCATCATTTCTTAACGATGGAATGGCGAAAAGGCGCCCTGGAAGGCATCACCGCCTATTGGGAGACAGATCATGGCGACTATCAGGTACACAACAGGCGCCGATTATGACGAAGAAGACAGTGAAACATACGTCGAAGGTTATCCTATCCACTTAAGTGCAACGACGATCTACCTCGGACCCGAAAGCGTCATTCCCAACTTAGACAGCGACAGCAGCAACTTGCACATCCTCGTCATCCAGGAAGGCGGGCTGCCGTTCCCTTCGTTCCCCTCCGAGTTCACGGATGCCTCTGCTGGATACTTTTACGATTTCAGCGAAACCGACGCCCAGTCATTTCTGACCGGTGGAGTCTTCGGTGACGTCATCCGAACCGGCTGGGGCAACGACACCTTGAGAGGCGGCGGAGGCTCCGATGCCCTCTATGGCATGGAGGGTGACGATCGGTTCGTCGTCACGAGCACACCGGTCAAGGTCGAAGGCGGCAACGGCAAGGACATCCTCTTCATCGATACCGACAGCGGCGTCGAACTGAACGACGGCAACTTCGACGGCATCGAACTGATCCACGTGCGGAGCGGATCCTCGCTCAACATGTCCGGTGTCTCGAGCGGCATGACGATAAACTCGGCAAGCACGGTCGATAACAGCGCGACGATCATCGGCACGAGCGGCGCCGACCGCATCGTCGCCGGAAAGGGGAGCGACACCATCCTTGGGGGCGCCGGAAACGACAAGCTCTTTGCCGGTGGGGGCTCCAATCTGTTTGTTTTCCCGGAAGGGAACGGCCGGGACAACATCTACAAGTTCGACATCCTCAAAGATCACTTCGCTTTTGGCGGCGATGTCTCAGCGTTCACGGACCTGAAGATCGGGAGCACGAGCGGCGGTGACGCGGTCATCACGGTCATCGGTGACACCGATCCGTCGAACAAGATCATCGTCCACGACGTCCTCCCGACCTCGCTGACGGCGGACCACTTCATGTTCGGCGGTTGAGGCAGAGCTGGATCGCGGGCTCGGATCGAGGCACCGGGCGGTTGTGACGAACCGCCTTTCCGGGCGAAAAGGCATCCTTCGCCTGGAGTGCGGATACGTGTCTCGTCGGGTTCGCGAGGATCTGGCGAACAGCATCCTACTCTGCGGCGAGGCCGAAACCGTGTTCTTCGACCTGCCGCGGAAGGATGGAACCATGAGCGTCAACCCCGTCGTCGTCGCCGTGGCGATCACCGGCTCGGTGCCTCGCAAGACGGACAACCCGGCCGTGCCGGTGACGATCGCGGAGCAGATCGAATCCACGCATCGGGCCTTCGAGGCCGGCGCGACGCTCGCCCATATCCACGTCCGCAACGACGACGAGAGCCCTTCTTCCGACCCGGACAAGTTCGCCGCCGTGCAGGAGGGCCTGCGCCGGCATTGCCCCGGGATGATCGTGCAGTTCTCCACCGGAGGACGCGGGCGCGACCCGGCCGCGCGCGGCCTGTCGCTCAAGCATCGGCCCGACATGGCGTCGCTGTCCACAGGCTCGGTGAACTTCCCCAGCATCGTCTACGAGAACCCCGCGAGCCTGGTGACGGCGCTCGCCAGCCAAATGAAGGAATACGGCGTCCGGCCGGAGATCGAGATTTTCGACCTCTCGCACCTGCACGGCGCCAGGCGCCTCGTGGAGGCGGGCCTCATGGACGCGCGCCCGCATGTGCAGTTCGTCATGGGCGTGCAGAACGCCATGCCGGCGGACGAGCACCTGCTCGACATCCTGCTCGGCGAGATGCGGCGCATCCTGCCCGAAGCGACCTGGACGGCGGCCGGCATCGGCCGCAATCAGGCTGTCGTGATGGAATGGGCCCTGGCTCGCGGGGCCGACGCAGTGCGCACCGGCCTGGAGGACAACATCCGCATCACGAAGGACCGCCTGGCGGCCAGCAACGCCGAACTCGTCGGCCGCGCCGTGGACGCGGTGACCCGCCATGGCAGGCGGGTCGCCAGCCCGGCCGAGGCTCGCACCGCCCTCGGGCTGGCGACCTGACGGATGAGCGTCTCAGCTTTTAATCCGGCTGGATGAAGCCGGGGGTCACGTCGGATGCCGCCGCGTGGTCAATGCCTCCGGCTGGCGAGGACCTTGTCGATGCGACGCCCGTCCATGTCGACCACCTCGAAGCGCCATCCTCCCGCATCGAAGGCATCACCGACGCCGGGGATCCGTCCAAGTTGGAAGATGACGTAGCCGGCCAGGGTGGTGAAGTCGTCGCTGTCGGGCGTCTCGGAGAATGCGAGGCGTTCGAAGGCCTGCCGGGCCGGCATCATGCCGTCGATGAGGAGCGATCCGTCTGCGCGTTCGACGACGTCGGGCTCTTCGCCCACCTCCGGAATGTCGCCCGCAATCGCTTCCAGGAGGTCCGTCTGCGTGACGATGCCCTCCAACGTCCCGTATTCGTCCACCACCACGGCCATGCGCATGGGCTGGCTCTGGAAGGTCTCGAGGACGGCCAGGATGGTCATGCTCTCGTGCACGACGATGGGCGGCTGCGTGGCCACGGCGAGGTCGATCTCCTTGCCGTCGAGGACCTGGTCGAGCAGGTCCTGCTTGCGCACGATGCCGACGAGTTCGTCGACCTCTCCGCGGCTGATGACCACCTGAGCGTGGTCGCATTCGCGGATCGCCTTGAGAACCACGTCTCGCGGGTCATCGAGATCGACCCAGAACACCTCGTGGCGTGGAGTCATGATGTCCCGCACCTTTCGCTCCCCGATGGCGAAAATGCGCTCGACGGCCTCCTGCTGAACCTCCCGGATCAGGCCCGCTTCCTGGCTCGCCTGGATCAGCAGGTTGAGTTCCGCCGTCGAGTGAAGGGATCCCTCGCCATGTCCCGGCTGGAGGCCGCAGAGGCGCAGCACCCCATTGCCGAGGGCGTTGAGGAAGAGGATCGCGGGGCGGAAGACGAGGAGGAACAGGCTGAGGGGGCGGACGACGGCCAGTGCCGTGCGCTCGCTACGCTGGAGGGCGAGGCTCTTGGGAGCGAGCTCGCCGAGCACGATGTGCAGGGACGTGATGATGGAAAACGCGACGACGACCGCGACGGTATGGGAGGCGACCGCGCTGAGCCCGATCGGCAGCCATGTCAGCGCAGGTTCGACGAGGTGAGCGAGGGCGGGTTCGCCGACCCAGCCCAACGCAAGGGACGACAACGTGATGCCGAACTGCGTCGCGGCGAGATGGGCATCGAGCCGGTCGGTCGCCCGCTGCAGGGCACTCGCATGCGCGCGACGTTCGGTGACGAGTTCCGCGACCCGCGAGCGGCGCACGGAGACGAGGGCAAATTCAGCGGCAACGAAGAACCCGTTTGCGAACACCAGCACCAGGACCGCCACCAGCCCCAGCACGGTCGACCATGCATCTTCGGAAATCGCCGTGACCCTTTTCGAATGAACGGCCTCACTTACCAGCCAAGGGGCGATCGATCCAAATGGGCAAGGAGGCCGGTGCCCCGATTCACGCCCACACTATCGATTGCTCGACACCATAGCCGGCGGTCAAATCCAATGCCTGCGCTATGACGCGATTCTGAGTTTACCTGACTGATTGCGGCGGATTGTCCGTCGTGCAATGATGCACGCATGACGCCACTCAATGTCTGTGTACGAAAGATCGATCAGGCATTAGGTGGCACGCAATCGACGGTAGTCGATGACGTTGCTAAAGCTTTGGATACCCTTGAGGCGTCATGCCAGAAGACGACCGATAAAGTTTTGGCACTCGAAGCCGTGCTTCATACGATGTCCAACCGTGGAAGAGCACTCGCCAATACGCCCGTCGCTCGATTGGTCGCTACTATAATCGATGGTCGCCAGCAAAGAATTCTTTGTGAGGCCGCGTAACGTACGTCGAACAAGCGTTGGCATCAGAATTCAGCGACGTCTGAGCCACAGGTGAGCGTGGATCTCGACGGGGTCGGCAATGCGCAACGAGACGGGCGAATGCGTCTCGGGACGCGCCGTGTGCTGCATATCGACCATCGCCTCGCTTTTATCGAAGCACGGGTCCCTCGTCAGGGCTGGTCCTGATGAAAAGGATGAGCGCGACGCGAACGATGGTGTGAAGCGCTTTTATGCCGCTTGCCGACTTCAGCTCCAGTCGACATCGAGGTCCATGGCGCGTTCAAAGGCGGCCGCTTTCATTTCGCGGCCTTTCGGATCGGCCACGCAGATATCCTTGAAGCCCCGGCCTGCCAGCTCCCAGGTTTTCTCCAGGGCCTGATCAGCGGTGCCGCACGCGAAAACACGCGCGCGTCCGGCGTGATCGATTGCCTTCACTTTGTACAAGATCGGTCTCCGAGCCGTTCGCAGTCCGTCATACGCCAGCCAGGGGCATCGGGCGAGAGAGCCGGACGACGTTCGAGGATCCACGGGCCGGCACGAACCGGCCGGGCTGGAGCCGCCTTGGCCTGGGCGGCTTGTCGTTCCACACGTAACCCTAACCCAGCGAACCCGCCGAGCCTGCGATATCCGCGCCCGGCAGCGCGAGCCGACCACGCCCGTCACCATCCTGACGCCGTAGGGCCTGCGGCTGCACCGGCTCGCTGCCGCTGTTCGGTGCCACGGCGACCACGAGCGTGATCGGCCGCGCAAGACACGCATAGGCGAGCCCAGCGGCGACCAAGGCAAGGAATGGCACGGTGAACCATCCCGCGCGCCGAACCATGGACCGCTTCCCACTTAAACGCACAATCCCCCGCAGCGGCCTGCGGCACTCCGGGAAGAGGCGGGCCGCCGTCGGTACGGTTGCGAGTGACCGTCGGCGTCGATCCGGTCATTCGGCGGGAATCCTGATGGGACACTTATGCAGAAGGCCCAGTCTCCCGCTCGAACCCTTATGCGGTCGGGTCCAGCTTAGGGACGCGGTCCCGAAGATGGATCGCGCGAACCCCGGCCGATCCATGCCCGTTCCCCTCCCAGACGCTTCCATCATTGCCACGGCTCCCCAAGCGGCCTCCACCAGCTTCATCGTCGGCCAGGATCCGCAGGGACACTGGGTCGCCGTCGAGACCCACGGCCTGGGCGGCGGCCTGTTCCGCACGCGGCACGATGCGATCCACTATGCGGTGGACATCACCGGCCATCGTCAGGACGCAGTCGTCATCGCGACGGGCCGCATCGAACTGCGAATCTGAGATGGGTGACGCGGCCGAACGTCTGCGGGCTCGCCGGGCCCGCAGACTCGTCATGCGCTTCGCCATGGCAGGGGGCGTGCTCGTCCCAGGGGCCGGTGCCGGATGGGCCTTGGGCCTTCCCCCCGCCACCATGGCAACGCTCTGCATCGGCTTGCCGGTGGTGGCGCTGATCCACCATTTCGCATCGCGCCGTCACGTCTCCCGCTCAAAGGAGGGTCATGGGCGATGGCGTCCGATCCGGCGCCCCCACGCCAAGCGGATGTCGTTCGTCCGGGGCTCGAAGCCATGAGGCTGATGCCGGACGAGGTCGAGCACATCGCGAAAAGCCTTGCATCGGCCCATCGCTCCGGCGGGGTGAGCCATGAGGCGGGCCTCCATCGTCTCGCCGGAATGGCCGAGGCCGAGGACGTGCAGGAGGCGACGCTGCGCATCCTGGCGGACGCCCAGGTCGGTTACGCCCTCGGCGCCACCTGCTCCACGACCGCTCGGCTCCTTGGCTGCTCCGGACCAGTGATCGCCCCCCCCGCTCGACGGGGCCATGCTGGACGATGGCACGGCCTTCCTTCTTCCACACGGGATCATCGGCGTCGGAGCCGGGTACTGCTTCGTCCTCGGGCGCCCCTTCGAGGCCCCCTCGGATGGTTCGCCCGGCGGGCGCGAAGCTACCGATGCCTGCCTCTCCTGCCATCTCGAACTGCACCTCCTCGGACGTCGGGTTCCCCCTCGCACCCCGTTGAACGAACGCACGGCGACGGCCGATCTCGGGCTCGACGTCATCCATGTCCGAGGCCCCCGCGTGATGGATCGGCGCTCACGCGATCTTTCCGCGGCAACCGTCACCGTCGACCTCGACCGGAACACCGTCGCCCGGGGCCGAGGGGCGGACACGTTCGGCTGGCCCATCGGCGCAGTCGCCTGGACGGCCTAGTGGCCGAGCGAGCGAGCGAGGGCGCCGCCTGGAGGCGGGCGACATCGTCACGACAGGTAGCTGCACCGGCCTCGTATCGGTCGTTCCCGGTCGGTGGGTCCGTGCCGGTTTCGAAGGGATCGGCGCCGTATCCCTCACCCTTATCTAACGGGTTCGCCGCTGCGCATGATGGCGTAGAGGGCGACGGCGTCCCGGGCCGCCCGCATGGCGGCTGCGGTCTCGGGCGAACGCATGCGGCGGGCGACGCAGGTAAGCGCGTTCAGCTGCGTCCCTTTGGGCGTTGCCGGGAGAAGCAGCAGGAACACGAGATCGACCGGGCGCTCGTCGATGGCATCGAAGTCGAGGGCGTCGCGGAGACGTAGAAGAATGCCCCGCGGACGCTGGACGCTGTCCAATCGCGTGTGGGGCAGCGCGATGCCATCGCCCACGCCGGTCGAGCCCAGCGCTTCCCGCCTCTCCAACGCCATACGGACCGTCGCGGCATCGAGGTCGAAGGCTTGGCCGGCCCGCCTGGCGAGATCCTCCAGGAGCATCGGCTTGCCCGACGCCCGGACTCCGACGGACACGTGCTCCGGCGACAGCAGTTCGTCGATGGTCATGACGCGAGACCGGGTCGCGGGTGGAGGGGGTCGTTCAAGGTTTCGCTCCAGGGATTTCGGACGGGAGGCGAGATGGGATGCGTCGGGCTGAGGCGGGTTGGCCGTCAGACACGGACCTCATCATCCGGTGCGCGCAGGCGGTACCCGACGCCGGTCTCGGTGAGCAGGATGCGCGGTCGTTCCGGATCGGCCTCCAGCTTGAGCCGGAGCTGGCGCATGTAGACGCGCAGGTACTGCGGGTCCGAGGAGGTCGAGACCGCGCTCATGAGCTGGGCGTGGGTGAGCGCCTTGCCGGCATGCTGGATCAGGACGCGCAGGAAGTCGTACTCGCGCGGGGTGAGCTTCACCTCGGCGCCGCGCACACGGACGAGGCGGCGAACCAGGTCCACGCTGAGTCCGTCGACCTCGAACACGGCGCGTTCGCCCTGAACCGCGAGTTGATGGCGCAGGGCGGCGCGGATGCGCGCAAGGAGCTCGCCCATGCCGAAGGGCTTCGTCACGTAGTCATCGGCGCCGAGATCGAGTGCCTCGACCTTACCGGGTTCGTCGTCCCGACTCGACAGGACGACGACGGGCAGATCGCGAAAATCCTTGCGGATGAGACGCAGCAGGTCGTGCCCGCGCATGTCAGGCAGCCCGAGGTCGAGGATGATCAGGTCGATCGCCTCGCGGGACAGGACGTCGAAGGCGGTGCGGGCGTCGGGTGCCTCGAAGGTCTCGTATCCCTGGGTGGCCAAGCCCATGCGCAAGAGCTTTCGGATCGGCGGCTCGTCGTCGATGACGAGGATGTTCATGCTCATGCCGCGATACCCGAATGACCGAGGCCCGCCGCGGGGATCGGCAGGACGATGGTGAAGACCGCCCCGAGGCGGTCGCGGCGGTTGCCGGCCGTCAGCGTGCCGCCCATGGCCTCGACGAAGCCGCGCGCTATGGCGAGGCCGAGGCCCGTCCCCGCCCGGACGCTGTCCGACTTGCGGACGCGAAAGAACTTGTCGAACACCCGCTCGATGTCGGCCTCGGGCAATCCGTCGCCCTCGTCGAGGATCTGCAGGCGGACGTGCCCGTGGTCGACCTGGCCCCTGACCGTGACCGTGGAGCCCTCGGGCGCGTACTTGGCGGCGTTGTCGAGCAGGTTGACCAGGACCTGCTCGAACAGCACCGGATCGAGGCGCACGGCCGGCAGCCCAGCGGGGATGTCGAGGACGATGCGATGACCGGCGAGGATCGGGCCGAGCCGGCGCAAGGCCGTGTCGACGGTTTCGCCCGCGTCCTGGAGGGTGAGGCTCGCCGCCACCGCCCCGGCCTCCAGCCGCGTCATGTCGAGGAGGTTGACGATGAAGCGATTGAGCCGCTCCGATTCCGAGATGATCGTCGCCAGCAGGTCCGTCTTGGCATCGCGCGGGAGGACCTCGCCGAGGTCGCGCAGGGTCGTGGCCGCCCCGAGTACCGAGGATAGGGGCGTGCGCAGGTCGTGCGAGATCGAGGTCAGGAGGGCTTGGCGCAGGCGGTCGGTCTCGGCGGCGCGCTCGGCCCTGTCGAGGTCCTCGACCAGGCGGACCCGCTCGATGGCGAGCGCCGCCATGTCGGCCAGCGCATCGAACAGGCGCCGGTCCTCGGGCGTAAGGATCGGGCCCGTGCCGTCGGTATCGAGGCCGATGACCCCGACGATGCCGCGGCCCGTGCGCATCGGCAGGAACAGCCGCTTGGCTCCCGGAAGGGTGTCGGCGCCACGGCCGGCCGGCCGCACGTTGTCGAAGGCCCAGGTCGCGGCCCCGAGGTCGGCCGCATCGAGGGTGTCCTCGGGCGGGAAACCAGCCCGGACCGAGACGGCCCCCTGCTCGGGCATGAGCACCACCACCCGGACCCGGAGCATGGCCGCGACCTGGGCGGAGGTGGCCCAGAGGACGTCGTCGAGGGTGGCGCAGCCAGCCAGCTTGCGGCTGAAGCCGTAGAGCCGTTCCGTGGCCCGGGCCCTGCCATGCGACACCATCGCCTCCCGCCGCGACCGTGACGCAAGGTTCGAGACCACCACCGCAACCCCCGTGAACAGCAGGAACGCGGCGATGTTCGTCGGGTCCGCGATGGTGAGCGTGTAGACCGGCGGCAGGAAGAAGAAGTTGTAGGACAACGAGGCCGCCAGCACGGCGAAGAGGGACGGCCCCAGGCCGAAACGGACCGCCACCGCGACGATGGCGGTCAGCAAGATGAGATCGGCGTTCTCGACGCCGAGATACGGCTCGACGAGAAGGGCGAGGCCGAGGGCCACGGTGGTGGCGAGGACACCGACGACGTAGGGCATCGGCGCGAAGGGCGGCTTGGCCGGAGCCGTGGCGATCATCTTCGGGGGGACCGGATCGGCCTTCGCCGCTTCCCCGGTGATGACGTGGATGCTGATGTTGCCCGAGCGCCGGACGATGTCGTGCACCACCGAGCCGTTGAGAAGCTCGAACAACGGCGAGCGGTCGGCCTTGCCGAGGATGATGTGGTTGACGTTGGTGGAGCGGGCGTAGGCGAGGATGTCGTCGGCGACGCGGCGCCCGCCCGGAATGGTCACGGCATCGCCGCCGAGACGGTCGGCGAGACGTAGGGTGTCGGCAATGCGGTCCCGCGCCGCCTCGTCCAGGGAGGTGCTTCGGGGACCCTCGACGGTGAGGGCCGTCCAGGGGGCGTGCAGCCGGTCGGCGAGGCGCTTGGTGTGACGCACGAGTCCGGCGGAACGCGGGTCCTCGCTGACGCAGACCAGAACCCGTTCGCCGGCCCCCCAGGGACCCGCGATGGCATTGGCCCGCATATGGCTCAAAAGCTCATCGTCGACGCGGTCGGCGGTCCGACGCAGCGCGAGTTCCCGCAGCGCCGTGAGGTTGCCCCGCGAAAAGTAGTGCTTCAGGGCGCGCTCGGCATTGCCCTTCACGTAGACCTTGCCGTCCCTCAGGCGCTGGATGAGGTCGTCTGGATTGAGATCGACCACCTCGATGTCGTCGGCCCGGTCGAGGATGCCGTCGGGCACGGTCTCGCGCACCCGGATGCGGGTGATCTGGGCCACCACGTCGTTGAGGCTCTCGACGTGTTGGATGTTGAGGGTGGTATGGACGTCGATGCCGGCGTCGAGCAGTTCCTCGACATCCTGGTAGCGCTTGGGATGGCGCGAGCCCGGCGCGTTCGTGTGGGCGAGCTCGTCCACGAGGGCGAGGGCCGGCTGGCGCGCCAGAAGGGCGTCGAGGTCCATCTCCTCCAGGATGGTCCCGCGATAGGGCACCGGACGGCGCCCTACGACCTCGAAGCCCTCGACGAGCGCCAGGGTCTCTGCCCGCCCATGCGTCTCCACCACGCCGACGACCACGTCCGTGCCGGCCTTCAGGCGGGCCCGCCCCACGGTGAGCATCTCGTAGGTCTTGCCGACCCCGGGCGCCGCACCGAGGAAGATCTTGAGGTGGCCGCGGCGGCCGTCCTCGCGGCGCGCGGCCTTCAGCAGCGCATCGGGCGAGGGCCGGTCGGGATCGTGGTGCGGGATCGACGAAGGCAAGCGGCTCATCTGGCAAAGTTGCCTCTACCTCAGGTCGTCCAGGGCGAGGTTGAGGGCGAGCACGTTGACCCGGGGTTCGCCGAGGATGCCGAGAAAGCGGCCCCGCACCTGGGCCTCGACGACACCCCGCACCCGGTCCTCGGAGAGATAACGCGCCTTGGCCACGCGGGGAACCTGGAATAGGGCGGCATCGGGCGAGACGTCCGGGTCGAGGCCCGAGCCGCTCGTGGTCACGAGGTCCACCGGGACCGGACGGAATGGGTTTTCGGCTTGGCGAGCGGCGACGTCCGCCTTCACCCGTTCGACCAGAGCGGCGCTGGTCGGACCGAGGTTGGAGCCCGACGAGTTCGCCGCGTTGTAGGGCGACGGGACGGTTTTCGTGGCGTCCGTCGGGTCGGCCGCGCCGGTAGCCGAGGGGCGGCCCTGGAAGTAGCGCTCGCTGGTGAACGACTGGCCGATGAGGCTGGAGCCGAGGACCTTGCCGTCGCGCTCGATCAGGCTGCCGGCAGCCTTGGCCGGGAACATGACTCCCGCGACGCCGGTCATCGCGAGGGGATAGGCAAGCCCGGTGATGGCCGTCAGGGCGGTCAGCAGGACAAGGGCGGGGCGAAGCTGGTTCAACATGGCGATGGTCCTAAAAGTCCACTGGAGAAGCGACTCAGACGAGGTGCAGGGCGGTGATGGCGAGATCGATGGCCTTGATGGCGACGAAGGGCACCAGGATGCCGCCGAGCCCGTAGATCAGGAGGTTGCGGCGCAGGAGGGCACCGGCCCCGACCGCCCGGTAGGACACACCACGGAGCGCCAGCGGGATCAGCACGACGATGATGAGCGCGTTGAAGATGATCGCCGAGAGGATCGCGCTCTCGGGCGAGGCTAGGCCCATGACGTTGAGGGCCTGGAGCTGCGGGTAGAGCACCAGGAACATCGCCGGGATGATGGCGAAATATTTGGCGACGTCGTTGGCGATGGAGAAGGTGGTCAGGGCCCCGCGGGTCATGAGGAGCTGCTTGCCGATGCCGACGATCTCGATGAGCTTGGTGGGATCGCTGTCGAGGTCGACCATGTTGCCGGCCTCGCGGGCCGCCACCGTGCCGGTGTTCATGGCGACACCGACATCCGCCTGGGCGAGCGCCGGGGCGTCGTTGGTGCCGTCGCCGCACATGGCGACGAGCTTGCCGGCGGCCTGCTCCTTGCGGATGAGGGCGAGCTTGTCCTCCGGCGTCGCCTGCGCCAGGAAGTCGTCGACGCCGGCCTCCGCCGCGATGGCGGCGGCGGTCATCGGGTTGTCGCCGGTGATCATCACCGTGCGGATGCCCATCTGGCGCAGTTCCGCGAAGCGCTCGCGGATGCCGCCCTTCACGATGTCCTTGAGATAGACGACGCCGAGAAGCTGGCCGTCCCGCGTGACCGCAAGCGGGGTGCCGCCGGCCTTGGCCACGTCCTCGGCGATGGACTGGATCTCGCGCACCGTCTCGTCGGCGAGGCCCGGGCTGTAGGCCAGCGCCGCGCTGGAGCCGCGGGTCGCCATCGGCTGCCGACTCACGGAGGCGATGATCGAATCCACGGCGCCCTTGCGAATGGAGGAACCGTCGAGGTCGACGCCGCTCATCCGGGTCTGGGCGGTGAACGGCACGAAGGTGGCGTTCAGGCTTCCCATGTCGCGGGCGCGGATGCCGTACTTGTCCTTGGCCAGCACGACGATGGAGCGGCCCTCGGGGGTCTCGTCGGCGAGGGAAGCGAGCTGGGCGGCATCCGCCAGATCCTGTTCGGAGACGCCCCGCACGGGACGAAACTCAGTGGCTTGGCGGTTGCCCAGCGTGATGGTGCCGGTCTTATCGAGCAGCAGGGTGTCGACGTCGCCCGCGGCCTCCACGGCCCGGCCCGACATGGCCAGCACGTTGAAGCGCACGAGCCGATCCATGCCGGCGATGCCGATGGCCGAGAGCAGCGCACCGATGGTGGTCGGGATCAGCGTGACGAAGAGGGCGACCAGCACGATGAGCGGGATCGCGCCGCCGGCATAGCTCGCGAAGCTCGGGATCGACGCCACCGCGAAGACGAAGACGATGGTGAGGCCGGCGAGCAGGATGTTCAGCGCGATCTCGTTCGGGGTCTTCTGGCGTGAGGCGCCCTCGACCAGGGCGATCATGCGGTCGACGAAGGTCGATCCGGCCGCCGCCGTGATCCGCACCCGGATCTCGTCGGACAGCACCTGGGTGCCGCCGGTGACCGCCGAGCGGTCGCCGCCGGACTCGCGGATGACGGGGGCGGATTCGCCGGTGATGGCGGCTTCGTTGACCGAGGCGACGCCGAGGATCACCTCGCCGTCCGACGGGATGATGTCGCCGGCCTCCACGAGGACCACGTCGCCGACCTTGAGGTCGTTGCCGGGGATGGTCTCGAACTCCCGGCCCGTACCCTTCAGGCGCTTGGCCATGGTCTCGGTGCGGGTGCGGCGCAGGCTGTCGGCCTGGGCCTTGCCACGCCCTTCGGCGATGGCTTCGGCGAAGTTGGCGAAGAGCACTGTGAACCAGAGCCAGAGGATGATCTGGCCGGAGAAGGCGAGGTTCGCGCCGCCCGTCAGGACGTCGCGGATGAACAGGACGGTGGTCAAAGCGGCCACGACCTCGACCACGAACATGACCGGGTTCTTGATCATCTTGCGCGGGTCGAGCTTGGTCAGGGCGCCGATCAGTGCCGGGCCGACGAGGGCGGCGCTGAAAAGGCTTGTGGAGTTTGAACGGGCCATTGCGGTTGTCCGGATGAGAAACGTTGGGGGCAGGCGCGGAAGCGCGCCGTGCCGAGGGGTCAGGGCGCCAGGGCGCGTCCGAGGAGTACGGCCCCGGCCATCAGGCCGAGCGCGCCGAGCATAGTCAGGCCGAGCATGGCGAGGATGACGTCCGAGAGCCGGACGTCCTCCCTGTCGCGCCCGATCCGGCTCCAGGGCTGGGACCGCGGTCGGTGGCGGACCAGGGCGCGTCGCAAGGCGGCGCGTCTTTGCGTCGGGAGGGGCATGGCATGCTGCATCTCAGCCACCGACCGCGAAGGTCTGGCCGAGGCCGCCGGCGAGGTGTTCGACGACGGGCCCGAGTGCCAGGGCCGGGAAGAAGGTCAGGCCGCCGACGATGAGGATCACGCCGACCAGCAACCCGACGAACAGCCCGCCATGGGTCGGGAACGTCCCCGCCGAGGCCGGCACGGTCTTCTTGGCCGAGAGCGACCCGGCGATGGCGAGCGCCGGAACGATCACGAAGAACCGCCCGAACAGCATGCCGAGGCCCAGCGTGGTGTTGTAGAAGGCGGTGTTGGCCGTGAGCCCACCGAAGGCCGAGCCGTTGTTCGCGGCAGCCGAGGTGAAGGCGTAGAGGATCTCCGAGAACCCGTGCGGGCCGGCATTGGCCGGGCCTGCAAGGCCGGCGGCGACTACGGTGGCCAGCGCCGTGAAGCCGAGCATCATCAGGGGTAGGCACAGAATGGCGAGCATCGCCATCTTGACCTCGCGCGCCTCGATCTTCTTACCGAGGTATTCCGGCGTGCGGCCGACCATCAGTCCGGCCACGAAGATCGTCACGATGACGAAGACGAGGATGCCGTAGAGGCCGGCACCGACGCCGCCGACGATGATCTCGCCGAGTTGCATGTTGATCATCGGGATCATGCCGCCGAGCGCCGTGAAGCTGTCGTGCATCGCGTTGACCGCGCCGCAGGACGCCGCCGTCGTGACAGCCGCGAACAGGGCGGAGGCCACGATGCCGAAGCGGACCTCCTTGCCCTCCATGTTGCCGCCGGTCAGCCCGAACGAGTTGAGGACGGGGCTGCCCGCGCTCTCGGCCCAGTAGACCACCGCGGCCCCGGCGAGGAACAGCACGCCCATGGCGGACAGGATGGCCCAGCCCTGGCGCTCGTCGCCGACCATGCGGCCGAAGACGTTGGTCATCGCCGCGCCGATGGCGAAGATCGAGACGATCTGGACGAAGTTCGCGAGGGCGGTCGGGTTCTCGAAAGGATGCGCGGCATTGACGTTGAAGAAGCCGCCGCCGTTGGTGCCGAGCATCTTGATCGCCACCTGGCTCGCCACCGGGCCGACCGCGATGGTCTGCCTGACGCCTTCCAGGGTCGTCGCCTCGACGGCACCGCCGAGCGTCTGCGGAATGCCCTGCCAGACGTAGAAGAGCGTCAGCGCCATGCAGAGCGGCAGCAGCACGTAGAGGGTGGTGCGGGTGAGATCGACCCAGAACGAGCCCACGGTCTTGGCCGAGGCCCGCGAGAAGCCGCGCACCAGGGCGACGGCGAGCGCGATGCCGGTGGCGGCGGACAGGAAGTTCTGGTGGGTCAGCCCGAGCATCTGGGTGAGGTACGACATCGTCGTCTCGCCGCCGTAGGACTGCCAGTTCGTATTGGTGAGGAAACTCGTCGAGGTGTTGAAGGCGAGGTCGGGCGCGACCGCCGACTGCCCGTCCGGATTGAACGGCAGCACCGCCTGCACACGCAGCAGCGCGTACAGGGCGAGGAAGCCCAGAACATGGAAGGCCAACATGGACAGGGCGTAGGCCAGCCAGTGCTGCTCTTGAGCGGAGGTGATGCCGGCAACCCGGTAGAGCCCGCGCTCGACGGGCGCGAGCACGGGCGAGAGGAAGGTGCGCTCACCCGCGAAGACGCGGGTCATGTAGCCGCCCAAAGGACGGGCGAGCGCGAGGACGACCGCGCAGAACAGCGCGATCTGGATCCAGCCGTTGATTGTCATGGGGGATGCTCCTTCAGAACCGCTCGGGGCGGACGAGGGCGTAGGCGAGGTATCCGAGCAGCCCCAGGGTCACGAGGGCGCCGAGCGTGAGATCGAGGGTCATGGCGGGTCCCTCAGAGACGTTCGCAGAGGATGGCGTAGCCGGCGGCCAAGCCGAAGAAGGCGAGCCCCGTCGCGATGAAGACGATGTCGAGCATGGTGCGTCCGTTTATCTTCGAGGGCCGATGCCATGACCGGTCGCTCTCGTCGGACTATTTGGACTGGAACCGCATTAGGGTTCGAGACGGAAGCAAGGACGATTTTATAAGGATCGCATTAGGATCCGTGATGCCGCCGGCGGGCGTCCACCCCATCATCCTCCTCCCACGCGGGGATCGGCTCGAACGGTTGGAGTTGCCTGACGAAGATCAGCGGTCACCGGTTTGCGCAGGGTGGTGCTCGCCGGCCGTGCCCGATCCCCCGGCCGCCTCGGCCTCGTTTGCGGACCACCCGTTGCGGAGCAGGTCTCGTAGCCGATCCCGCGTGTCGGTCCGCGCCGCCGATCGCCCGCTCGCCCACGCGACGGCCAGCGATCCGAGGAAGATATCCGTCGCCGACGCGGTTGGCCGCGCAAAGCCGTCACGTTGCGCGGCACGCAGGAAACCCTCGGTGCTTTCGATGATCCCGTCGCAGGTCGATTTGAACGGCGACGCGGTCACGGACCAGCCCGCGCGCAGCGGTTCCGGCAGACCGTCATAGGCGCGCATCCAGTCGCCCAGCGCGTCGATCCATCGTTCCAGCATCCGGCCGCTGTCGCCGCCGGCCGCCTCGATCGCGGCCTTGTCCCGATGGAGGCGCTCGTGATGCGGTGCGAGCAGCGCGACCAGCAAGGCATCGCGCGTTGGAAAATGGCGGTACAGCGTCGCGCTGCCGACGCCCGCGAGCTTTGCGATCGCGTCCATCGACACGTCGACGCCGCTCTCCCCGATCGCCCGACCGGCCACGTCGAGGATATGCGCGCGGTTCTGCAACGCATCCTTGCGGGGCATCCGTGAGAGGGACGACGAGGTCACTGACACTCCTCCTTGATAAACGGGGAGTCTCCCCATATCTTGGTTTTCGAAACGGGGGTACTCTCCGTTTAATTAAGTCGTGCCGCCGGGCGGGGGGTGGCCGGCAGGATCGGAACCTCGAATGTCCAAGACGCTGCTCATCGGGATGGTCTTCGGAAACGGCTATGGCGCACAGCCGGGGGCATGGCGGATGCCGGGCGTCGATCCGACGGGTTTCACCAATTTCGACACCCTGGTCCACTATGCGCAGATGGCGGAGCGGGGGAAGTTCCAGTTCCTCTTCATGCCCGATTTCCCGACGCTGAAGCCGGATACGGGCACCGATGCCCAGCAGTTGAACATCGAGCCGATGATGACGCTGGCCGCCGTCGCGCGCGGGACGGATCGGATCGGCATGGTGGCGACCGGCTCCACGACGTTCAGCGAACCGTTCAATCTGGCGCGTCAGTTCAAGGCGCTCGACCTGATGAACCACGGTCGCACCGGCTGGAACGCGGTGCCGACCAGCGATCCCGCGATCGCCGCCAATTTCGGCCGTGCCCTGCCGCCGCGTGGCGAAAAATACGAACGGCTCCACGAGTTCGTCCAGATCGTGCAGGCGCTGTGGGGTAGCTGGGGCCGCGATGCGTGGCTGCACGACCAGGCGTCGGGGCGCTTCGCCGACATGGCGCAGATCCGGCCCGTCAACCTGCGCGGCCGGCATCTCGCGACCAGCGGCACGCTGGCTTTGCCGCCGTCCGAACAGGGCCAGCCGGTGATCTTCCAGGCCGGCGGCGGCGATCTGGGTCTGGAGGTCGCCGGGCGCTATGCCAGCGGCGTGATCGGCGCGGTGTTCTCGATGGAAGACGCAAAGGCACAACGCGACGCCCTGCGCGACGCCGCCGAACGCGCCGGTCGCGATCCGGACGAGATCAAGTTCTTCGCCGGGCTGATGACGACGATCGCGCCCGACCGGCGGGCGGCCCTGGACCGCCGGATCGCGATGTCGGGCCACAGCTTCGAACCGCGCATCGGCTATCTCGGCCAGATGATCGGGCTGGCGCTCGACCCGACGCAACTCGATCGGCCGCTCAGCGCCGCGCAACGCGCCGCCGCGCGTCCGTCGCCGCAGGACCCGCGCTCCGTCCATGCGCTGAGGATCGCCCGCGAGGGCTGGTCGCTCCGCGACGTGCTGGCGCACGGCGTCATCGACTATCATCCGATGATCGTCGGGCCGGCAGTCGAGGCGGCCGACCATATGCAGACCTGGTTCGAGGCCGGTGCCTGCGACGGCTTCTGGCTATGCCCGGACGTCTATGAAGACGGCTTGCCGAAGCTGGTCGACGAACTGGTGCCGATTCTTCAGCAGCGCGGCCTGTTCCACCACGATTACGAAGGGACGACGCTGCGCGATCATCTGGGCGTGCCCGCGCAATATGGCCGCGACCCGCGGCTGAGCTGAATGCTTCAAGAAGACAGCGAGGTATCCATGACCGATTCTCTATCCATCACCACCCCGGACGGCACGCTGTCGTTCCGGCAGACCGTCCGGACCCGGCGATCCTATCGCGGCTTCCTCGATCGCGTCGTGCCCGACGAGGTGCTGGCAGCGGTGCTGGAGGATGCGCAACGCGCGCCGTCGAACTGCAACACTCAGCCGTGGGACGTGCATATCGTCCGTGGCGCAAAGCTGGCGGACCTGTCGCGCATCCTGCACGCGAAGAACGACACGGGCGAGTTCTCAGGCGACTTCTCGTTCGACATGGCCGCGTTCTATGGCTGCTATGGCGAGCGCAAGAACGCGCAGGGCAAGGCCTATTACGAGGCGATGAACGTCATGCGCGAGGATAAGGACGGCCGCCGCCGCGCCGCCGCCAAGAACCTGTCCTTCTTCGGCGCGCCGCAGGTTGCGTTGATGTTCATGCCGTCGTTCGGCGACGACGTGCGCACCGCGGGCGACATCGGCATGTACGGCCAGACGTTCCTGCTGTCGCTCGCGGCGAGGGGGTTGGGCGGCATCCCGCAGACGTCGCTGGGGTTCTACGCGGGCACGATCCGCGAGGTTCTGGGCATTTCGCCGGACATGAAGATGCTGTTCGGCATGTCGTTCGGCTATCCCGACGACGATGCGCCGGGCAACCGGATGCGGATGGGCCGCGTGCCGGTCGCCGAGAGCGTCCATTTCCATGACTAGTCCCGGGCATCGGTGGGATTGCAACGCGTAGCCCGCGTGCTTCGTTCGGGTTGAAACCGGGCGGGACCGGCTCCGATGCCGGCAAGTGGCCGTACACCGCAAGGGACGAACGGCCGACCGTGGGAAACCACCCGGGTCGTCTTGCAGGCAACGCCAAGGACCCCTCCCGCCGTTACGCGCCACCGGCCTTCCGTTCAAATCGGTCCGGAAATCCGTCGGACACCATGCGGTCATCGAAAGACGAAACGCGCCGTAGCGTACAGTCGCCGGTGTCAGGTCGGGCGCCGACCCTGCTCGTTGCGTGCCAACTTCCGGGCGGCCCAGCGACGAGCCGCCGGATCGCGCCGCGTGACACCCTTGACCACAGTCTGGAGTTATTCTAATTAAGAACCACGCGGATGGCGGGGGCCGATATGCCTCCTCCTCCTGGACCGGATCCTTGGGAGAGACACATGGCACACATCACCAGCGCGGCCTGCGAGAGCTGCCGCTTTTTCGACGATCACAAGATCAATGGCGGTCTCTCGGCCGGTGACGAAGGTCTCTGCCGCTATAACCCGCCGGTGAGCCAGCCCGAGCCGAAGTCGCCGGGCCTGTGGCCGGTGGTGGCGTCCAAGGATTGGTGCGGTCACTTCACCTCCGACATGACGGCGGCCGAGTAAGCCAGCGTTCCTCGTCGGTGGCGGGATCGGGGTCGGTGCGTGAGCACCGGCCCTTTTTCATGCGGCATCTTCTTTGGCGAGACACCCCGAACCTCACGAAAAATTCTCTCGCGGCTTCCGCGAAATCCGTTAGGACGCCCTGAGCCGGTCATGATCCGGTCACGTTCGCATCCGAAGCCGGGGCCTTCAGACGAGGGGCGGCTCCCGCCACCGCGTGCTTGACCACGCGCCCCGGACGGGCGGACGGCATGGGCACGGACAGCGGCGTTTCGGGGCGGGTTAAGGATGTTCTTGATGACGTATCGACCCATTTCGGCCGTGGCCGGGCGCCTCCTGGCGCCGGTGGCCGGTCTTGCGCTCAGCGCGATGTCCGGCCTCGCCATGGCTGCTCCCAACGATCCGAGCGGAACCTGGCTCACCGAGGACGGGCGGGCTCGCGTCCGTCTCGAGAAATGCGGCGCGAAGAACGATCACCTATGCGGCTATGTCGTCTGGCTGAAGGTGCCGCTGAACGACAAGGGGCAGCCCCGGGTCGACTTCAAGAACCCCGACCCGAAGAAGCAGGCCCGCCCTTCGCTCGGCCACCAGCTCGTCATGGGCATCAAGCCCAACGCCGAGAACCATTACGAAGGCAAGATCTACAACGCCGAGGACGGATCGTTCTACGACGTGACGATCTGGAGCGAGAAGCCCGGCGACCTCACCGTGCGCGGCTGCATGCTGCGCTTCATGTGCATGTCGCAGGCCTGGACCAAGGTCACCGATACGGCGCCGGGACAGATCACCGGCCCCACCAACGGCCCGGGCGGTCCCCGCTCCGATCCGGAATGGGCACCCAAGCCCACGCCGGCCGCCACGGGGACCGGCGCGCCGGCCGCCTCCTCCACGAAACCGGCCTCCACCGCACCGAAGCCGGCGGCCAAGCCCGCCGAGTAGGGTACCGGCCGGAACCGCTCGATCCGGTTCCGGGCTCGTCGGACCCGCCGGCGACCGCTCCGACCTCATCCCGCCTTGCCGGATCGTGCCGAGGCGGGGCGAGCGCCTGACGGTGCGGGAGATCGCGCGGTGGGCGTCCGAGGATCGGATGCGCGACGACCTTTCCCATGTGACGACCTCTCCCAGGTATGGAGCCACGGTCCATCGGCGCCGTCGCCGAGATGCGGGCCGTGACCGGCTCAGGGCCGTCCGGCGAAGCACCCACCGGGCCGGGCGGCGGTGGACGACGCGACCGGGATCGCCCGGCGCCCGGCGCCCGGCGCGGCGGTTCCGGCAGACCGACCGGCTCCCGCCACACCGGATCAGCAGCAGCCGCCGATCCATCGTCGGACATCACGGCCTCACCCATCCTGCAATGCGGGCGCGGCATGATTCCGTCGCATGAAAGTCTCAGGCCCCTCGTCCAGGCCTGCCAGGAAGGAAGCCGCGCCTTGGCCGCCCGGCGCGACGAGCTTCGGTGCCAGGAAGCCCTCAAGGCGTCCGGCGGCGGCTCCGGCCTGCTGGAGGGGGCCGATCAGGCCGAAGGCCGCAGCGGGCAACGGCTTCCGGGTCCGTCAGCTCGTCTGCGAAGCGGCCAAGCAGAAGGTCACGGTCACCTTCCCGACCTCCGGCATGTTGTGGTGGTCCAAGCAATATGTCGAAGCGCGGCTCCCGGCCGAGCGAGGCCGCGACCAGGTCCGCGCCCTGCGCTGGCTCATCGAGCCGGTCGCCGATGCGAAGGGCGAATGGGCGATCTCCAGGCTCGAATCCAAGACAGGGGAGGTGACGCTGCCCTTCCCCGAAGACAGCCTGCTGCCCTGCCTCGCGCGGCAAAGCCTCTGCCGCTGACGTCTCTGCGCGACCTCGACACCGGGGCGGCCGTCCACGGATCGAGGCCGGGAGGGTTCCATCGTCACGCCGGTTCATGCCGGCCTGCGCTGTCCCGGTTCCCAAATCCGGGGCGACGCATCGCCCGAAGCCCCGTCACTCCACCAGGGCGGCGTAGGTCAGCACCCGCAACTCCCGCCTGATCGGCAGGGCCGAGGACGGGATGAGCTGGGCCAGCATCACCACGGCGAGGTCTTCGGCCGGGTCGATCCAGAACGAGGTACTCGCGAGTCCCCCCCAGGCGACCTCGCCGGGGGTGCCGACGATCTGTGCCCGCGCCGGATCGAGCATGACCGAGAAGCCGAGCCCGAAGCCGATTCCCGTATAGGACGATTCCGAGAAGCGCGGCTGGCCCATCGAGGCGAGGTCGCCACCCAGATGGTTCATCAGCATCAGCTCCACCGTCTTGCGGCCGAGGAGCCGCACGCCGTCGAGGGCGCCGCGCCCGAGGATGAAGCGGCAGAAGCGCATGTAGTCCGACGCTGTCGAGACGAGGCCGCCCCCGCCGGAGGCGATCGCGGGCTTGGCGGCGAAGCGGCTTCCCACCGCGTCGTCGTAGAGCTTGAGGCTGCGATCGCGGAACAGGCTGTAATTGGCCGCCAGCCGGGACACCTTGTCGGCGGGCACGTGGAAATCCGTGTCGACCATGCCGAGCGGGTCGATCACCCTCGTTTTCAGGAAATCGCCGAAATCCTGGCCCGACACCACCGCGACGAGGTGGCCGAGGAGGTCGGTGGCGACGCTGTAGTTCCATTCCGCGCCGGGCTGGGCGAGGAGGGGCTGACGCGCCAGCCGGGCGACCACCTCGGCGAGGCTCGCATCCTGGTTCTCGCCGAAATCGACGCCGTTCTGCCGGTAGAGCGCATCGACGAGGGTCGCTTCCATGAAGCCGTAGGTGAAGCCCGCCGTATGGGTGAGGCAGTCGCGGATGGTGATCGGGAGCTGGGCCGGCACGGTCTCGGCCTTCACCCGGTTGCCGCCGGTGAAGACCCGCATGTCGGTAAATTCGGGCAGGAAGCGGGTGATCGGGTCGTCGAGCTGGAAGCGCCCTTCCTCGTAGAGCATCATCACCGCCACCGAGGTCAGCGGCTTCGTCATCGAGTAGATGCGGGTGATCGTATCGGCGGCAAAGGGCGTCGCGCGGGCGATGTCGGCGAGACCATGGGCGCGGAAGAAGGCGGTCTCCCCCCGCCGCGACAGCATCACCGAGAGGCCGGCGAGCTTGCCCTCGGCCACCAGCCTGCGCATCCAGCCATCGACCCGCTCGAGCCGCTCGGGGCAGAGGCCGAGGGTTTTGGGGTCGGTGACCGGGATGTTCTCCACAGGGATGTCCTGCATGCGCGCCTCTCCGTCTTCACCGCCCTCGCGCGGCCGCCTCGTCGAACCTGACCCCGGCCTTTAGAGCATCGTTCGGCGCCATGGGTACCGGTATTTGCCGGCTGTCGGTCAAACGCCGAAGGGCCGTCGCATGACGCATCGAAGGCCCGCCGCGTGGCGCATCGACAGCCCGGTCCGTGGCGCTCACCAGCCCATGCTGCCCGGTCCGCCCTTGAACGGGCCGATGACCTCCGGCGTGATCCAGCCGCCATAGAAGCCGCCGGGCTGCGGCTCGACCTTCACGTCGCCGACGAAACAGGCCTCCATCGCCCCGGCATAAAAGGCGACGAAGCCGGCAATGACCATAAAATCCGGCGTCGGCGTCGGGTAGGCCCAGGCCGCGCCCGGCGCCCGATGGCCGCCGGCCACGACATCGAAGAGGACGGCGCGGCCCTTCCATTCGCAGATCCCCGCCATGGTGGGCGGCCCGAGCACGCCGTCGGCCACATCGCCGGGGGGCAGGTAATAGGTCGGCGGGTGGCTCGTTTCCAGCACGCGGTACCCCGCCACCGTCTCGGCGACGGTCGCACCGGCGAACACCACGCGCAGGCGCCGGGACACCCGCTCCAGCCGCGGCGGGCGGGGATAATCCCACACGCTTTCCTGGCCGGGGCCGAAGGGCAGGGGGGTCGGCTGCATCGGAATCATCCAATTTCGAAGGCGTATCAGGGAGTTGTCTGTCGAGCATCCTCCCGGAACCGGGAGGCCGTTTTCGCGACGGGGACCGGCGCGCAGGTGATATTCGAGACACGGCGTTTGCGCGTGGCGCGGGCCATGCTAGCCCGGCTCGCGACGCGGATGATAGAAATTCGGCCGCTCCGATGGACGGCCGTCTCGGTTGAGCCGGCCCTCCCGAGCCAGACACCCTGGGACAATGCCTGTGACGGATTTCGCCCTCTTCCTCGATTTCGACGGCACCCTCGTGGAGATCGCTCCGCGACCCGACCAAGTGATGGTGCCCCCGGACCTCGCGCCCGCGCTCCTGCGCTTGCGGGACCGGCTCGGCGGGGCGCTCGCCATCGTCACAGGCCGTCCCATCGCGGTGATCGACGATTTCCTCTCGCCCGCCAGGTTCGATGTCGCGGGCCTTCACGGGGTCGAGCGGCGGGTGGACGGGATCGTGTCCGGAGGGCGTGCCGAGGATCATCCCACCCTGCGCGCCCGCATCACGGGGTTGAAGGACGCCGTGCGCGACCTCGAATCCGTGCTGATCGAGGACAAGGGCGCTTCCGTCGCGGTGCATTGGCGCCTCGCCACGCCCACCGACGCCGCGAAAGCCGAGGAGGCCGTGAAGGCGGCCGCTTCCGATCTCGGCGCCGATTACCGGCTGCAGCTGGGCAAGGCGGTCGGCGAGATCGTGCCGGCCTCCGCGACCAAGGGGCACGCCATCCGCACCCTGTCCGCGGCGCCGCCCTATGCCGGCCGCCGCGCGATATTTCTGGGCGACGACCTCACCGACGAGAAGGCCTTCGCCGTGGTGAACGAGGAGGGCGGGGTCAGCGTCCGCATCGGCGGCAGCGACACGATCGCCACACGACGCCTCACCGATCCCGATGCCGTGCGCGCACTCATCTATGCGTGGGCCGACGGCGCGCCGATCGACCCCGACGCCCTGCCGCCGGCCTGAGGGCGCGACCGGCCGCGATCCCGCATCGGGGCCGGTCTTCCAGTCCCAACCGTGACGCCCTGCACCCCCTTCAAGGGCGGGCGAGATGTGAAACCCCGGATTCCAGCGCGAAGGACAACCGCACGCATGTTCGAGTTCCCGGTCCTCGTCGGCGATATCGGCGGCACCAATGCCCGTTTCGCACTCGTGCCTGAGGCGGGCGCCGGGGCGGAGATCGTCGGCCATGTCCCGACCAACGCCTTCCCCGACCCGAGCGCCGCGATCCGGTCCGTTCTGGAGACGCATGCCGGGCCGGCGCCGCGCTCGACGATCCTGGCGGTCGCCGCCCGGATCGATGGTCCCTCCGTCCGTCTCACCAATGCGAACTGGGTCATCGAAGGCGCGCGGATCGGCGGGGATTTCGGCCTCTCGCGGGCCGTGGTCGTCAACGATTACGTCCCCGTCGCCGCCGGCGCCGTGGATATCGCCCCCACCGACCTGACGCCGATCGGCCCCTATCGCGATGGCGGGCTGAGGGGCGACCAGGGCACGAGGCTCGTCCTGGGCCCCGGAACCGGGTTCGGCGCAGCGGCCGTGATCGCTTACGCGAACCATCTCGCCATCGTCTCCACCGAGGCCGGCCACGTGGATTTCGGCCCCGCCGATGCGGCCGAGGAGGAGATCTGGCGGCATGTGGAGCGTCTCGAAGGGCGGGTGACGGTGGAGGCGCTGCTCTCGGGACCCGGCCTCGCGCGGCTCTACAGGGCGATCCATCTCGCGCGAACCGGGCGGGAGGCGGCGGATGCCGAGCCCGCCAAGGTGACCGACACGGGTCTCGACGGCAGCGACCCGGTTGCGGCCGAGGCCGTCACCCTGTTCGCCAAGCTGCTCGGACGGGTCTGCGGCGACCTCGCACTGACCTTCCTCGCCACGGGCGGCGTCTATATCGGCGGCGGCATCGCCCCGCGGATCCTGCCCATCCTGAAGAAGGGCGATTTCCGGCAATCCTTCGAGCACAAGCCGCCCTTCGTCACGCAGATGGAGGCGATCCCCACCAGCGTGATCTCGGTTCAGGACCCGGCCTTTTCCGGTCTCGCCGCGCTGGCCAACCGACCGGACGTGTTCGTCTATCACGGACAGGTCTGGACGAAGGACTGAACCGGGCGGCTACTCGTCCGAGTCGTTGTCGACGTTCTGCTCGGCCTCGTCGTAGGTGTAGCCTTCGAGCCAGTCGGCGCTGTTCTGCGATCCGGCGGGGTAGGGGTTGGACGCATCCGTCTGGCCGGCGATCTTGGCGGCCTTGCCCTCTTCCATCACGGTCTTCGAGACGTAGCCCATCGGTGGAGTCCTCCGCGCCGGCGCGATACCGGCCGTCACCGTGCAAGATGAGCGGGCGCACGGAATTTCAAGGGCGCGGCTTCGTCAGATGCCGTCCCCCGCCACTTCGCGGGCCACGGCCCGCCGACCGATGTCCCGGCGACAGAAGCCCTCGGGCCAGTCGATCCGCGACACCGCCGCATAGGCGCGGGCCTGGGCCTCCATCATGCTGTCGCCGGTGGCCGTCACCGCCAGCACCCGGCCGCCATCGGCGACGATACGGCCATTCTCCGCCCGCGTGCCGGCCTGGAACACGATGACTGCGTTGTTGGCGCCGGCTTCGGCGATCCCTCGGATCGTCGAACCGCGCATCACCGCGCCGGGGTAACCGGCCGCCGCCATCACCACGGTCAGCGCGGCGCGATGGGCGTCGAATTGCAGCGCGATGCCGGTGACGTCGCCCTCGCAGGCGGCGAGCAGGGCCGGCACCAGATCGGAGGCGAGACGGGGCATCAGCACCTGGGTCTCGGGATCGCCGAAGCGGGTGTTGTACTCGATGAGCTTCGGCCCGTCGGCCGTCAGCATCAGGCCGGCATAGAGGATGCCGGTGAAGGGCGTCCCGCGCTCCCGCATCCCGGCGAGCGTCGGGGCGATGATCGTGTCCATCACCTCCCGTTCGAGCGCGGGCGTCAGGATGGTGGCCGGGGAATAGGCGCCCATGCCACCGGTATTCGGGCCGCGATCCCCGTCGAACACGCGCTTATGGTCCTGCGCCGTCCCGATCGGCACCGCGTTCGTGCCGTCGCAGAGGGCAAAGAAGCTCGCCTCCTCGCCGAACAGACACTCCTCGATGACGATCTCGGCGCCCGGCTCTCCGAGCATGGAGCGGACCGCGCTCTCGGCCTGCTCCAGAGTCTCCGCCACCACGACGCCCTTACCGGCGGCGAGCCCATCGGCCTTCACCACGATGGGCGCACCGGATTGCGCCAGATAGGCGAGGGCGGCGTCCCGCTCGGTAAAGCGGGCGAAGGCGGCGGTCGGGATGCCGCGCTCGGCGCAGAGATCCTTGGTGAAGCCCTTCGAGCCTTCGAGCTGCGCCGCGGCCTTGGTGGGTCCGAAGGCGCGGATGCCCACCGCCTGGAGATCGTCCACGAGGCCCGCCACGAGGGGCGCCTCCGGCCCGACCACCACGAGGCCGATCTCGGCGGTCTCACAGAACCGCCTCACCGCCTCATGGTCGGTGACCGCGAGATCGGGACGGTTCTCGCCGTATTCGGCCGTGCCCGGATTGCCCGGGGCCGTGAACAGGCGGGAGCAGAGCGGACTTTTGGCGATGGCATAAGCCAGGGCATGTTCGCGTCCGCCGGAGCCGATAAGAAGGATGTTCATAAGTCACGCTTCGAAAGACGCAGAAGGCATGCCGGGATGCCGGAGCTGGCGCGAGTGGCCAAGTAGCGAACGGTCAGCCAGAAACATAGCATCCTCGAAGGCCCGCAGCGCCGGGCGGCGGGCCTTCCCGCACAGGGTTTCCCCCGAAAAGCGAGAGATGGACAGTCTTCCCGCGAGGCAGGTGCTCGCGGAAGTTCTGGTGCGCCAATCGCATCGATGCCCCGATTACCACTTCCGACCTCACGCAATCGATGACCGTCGCAGGAACGATACGGGCCGTCTGCGGGTTGAGTAACGTCATGCCAGGATGTCGCCACTCCACCGCCCTGCCGATGGTCCCGCAAACCGGGTCCGGACTGCGTTTGTCGCAGTTCATCGTGAATGGCCGCACCTCGGTGAGACCCGTCAACGACAACCGTCCCCCCCACATCCCGGGCTTCTGGCCCTGGGCGCTCGCCATCGGCGTCGCCCCCGTCCTGTCGGGCATTCTCCTGCTGGCTCTGATGTTCTGACGGACCGCGCCGGGGTTTACCCGCGTGCCGGCCCGGCCTAGCGTCCGCCGCGCCATGGCCCTCGTTCCTCCCCCTGCTTCACATCCCGCCGCGTCGACGCCGGCCACCTCCAACGCGCCCGAATGGTCGGTGGGGGACCTCGCCTCGGCCCTGAAGCGGACGCTGGAAGACGCGTTCGGCCATGTCCGGCTGCGCGGCGAAATCTCCGGCTATCGCGGCCAGCACGGCTCCGGACACGCCTATTTCTCGCTCAAAGACGGCACCGCCCGCATCGACGCGGTGGTGTGGAAGGGAACCTTCAACCGCCTGCGCCAGCGTCCCCAGGAGGGGCTGGAAGTCGTCGCCACCGGGCGCATCACCACCTTCGCCGGCAAGTCGTCCTATCAGATCGTCGTCGAGACCCTCGAACCCGCCGGGATCGGCGCCTGGATGGCCTTGCTGGAGGAGCGAAAGCGCGTCCTCTCGGCGGAGGGCCTGTTCGCCGCCGAGCGCAAGCGCGCGATCCCCTATCTCCCCCGGGTCGTCGGCGTGGTGACCTCGCCCACCGGCGCCGTCATCCGGGACATCCTCCACCGGCTGGAAGACCGTTTTCCCCGGCCGGTCCTGGTCTGGCCGGTGCGCGTCCAGGGGGAGGGGGCGGCCGAGGAGATCGCCGCCGCCATCCGCGGCTTCAATGCGCTCCCGCCGGACGGAGCGATCCCACGGCCGGATGTGCTCATCGTCGCCCGGGGCGGCGGCTCGATCGAGGATCTGTGGGCGTTCAACGAAGAGAACGTTGTCCGCGCCGCCTCGGAGAGCACCATCCCCCTGATCTCGGCGGTGGGCCACGAGACCGACACCACCCTCATCGATTTTGTCTCGGATCGCCGCGCGCCGACACCCACGGGCGCCGCCGAAATGGCCGTTCCCGTTCGCGCGGATCTCGTCGCCGAGATCCGCGACCTCGGCCACCGCCAGGGCGAAGCCGTCCGGCGCAAGCTCGACCGCGAAGGCTCCGACCTGCGTGCGCTCCTGCGCGCCATGCCGGGGGCGGATGCCTTCCTCGCGGGAAAACGCCAACGGCTCGACCTCGCCGAGGCTCGGCTCATGCCGGCGCTCGCCGGCAATGCGCGCGATCACCGGGCGCGTTTCGGCCGCCTGCTCGATCGGATCGGGCGGCACCCGCCGGAATTGCGGCTGGCCCAGGCGCGCGGCCGCCTCGCCCTCGTCGCGGACCGTCCCCGTTCCGCCCTGCAGAACTACGCGACGCGCAAAAGCGAGGCGCTGGCCTATCTCGGCCGGCGCCTCGTCGTCGCCCGCGAACAGACCCTCGTCCGTGCCCGCACGGAGAACGCCCGCCGCGCCGAGCGCCTGGGCGCCCTCGATACGCGGCTCGGCCAGGCAATCCGCCGCCTGATCGAGCGGCGGAGCGACAGGCTCGGCAATTTCGCGGCGCTTCTCGGCACGCTGAGCTACCGCGCCATCCTCGCCCGCGGCTTCGCCCTGGTCCGCGACGAGACCGGAGCCCCGATCCGCGCCGCCGCCTCGGTGATTCCGGGCCAGCGCCTCGGCCTCGAATTCGCGGACGGCACGCGGTTCGCCCGGTCCGAGGCCGCGGACGATACGGCGCCCGGCGGGGAGGGGCCGCCGAAGCGCAAGCGGCAGCCGCGAAAGCCGGCGGAGGCCCCGCCTCAGCAATCCCTGTTCGAACTGTGAGTCCCGTGGCCGGCGCATGGCGGGGCCGTGACTCTTGGCGCGGCGGATGCTTGCCGACATGCGGTATCTCGCTTCGCGTTGCGAACACCGTTAAAGCGCGGCGCCGAATGTCGGCCCGCACCCTCGATCCCACCCCGTGCCAGAGGCCCCACGGCCTGCCAAGGAGAGACGATGACCACCACGATCGATAGCGGACAGAAGCTGCATCTCGTCTTCGGCGGCGAGCTCGAGAACCTCGAAGGCATCAACTTCCGCGATGTGAAGGGGCTCGACATCGTCGGAATCTTTCCAGACTATGCCTCCGCGCAGAGCGCCTGGAAATCCAAGGCGCAGGCCACCGTCGACAGCGCTCAGACGCGCTATTTCATCGTCCACCTCCATCGCCTGTTGGAGCCGTGATCTGTGCAGGGCAGCCCTCAATGATCGGTGAAGGCATTGTGACACCGGGTCGGGGGCTGTAAGGGGTGCCGCGCCGAGGGGGTCGGTATCCGGCGCGGCGCAGGAATCGAGAGATGAAGACGGCGGCATGAAGTCCTCGATTAAGATCATCGCTGGAAATTCCAGCCGTCCGCTGGCGGAGGCGATTTCCGCCTATCTCGAGCTTCCCCTGGCCAAGTGCATGGTCCGCCGCTTCGCGGACATGGAGATCTTCGTCGAACTCCAAGAGAATGTCCGCGGCGAGGACGTCTTCATCGTGCAGTCGACCTCCTTTCCCGCCAACGATCACCTGATGGAACTGCTCATCATGATCGATGCGGCGCGGCGCTCCTCGGCGCGGCGCATCACGGCGGTAATCCCCTATTTCGGCTATGCCCGGCAGGACCGACGCACCTCCGGCCGCACCCCTATCTCGGCCAAGCTCGTGGCCAACCTCATCACCGAGGCCGGCGCCGACCGGGTGATGACCCTCGATCTCCATGCGGGGCAGATCCAGGGCTTCTTCGATATCCCCACCGACAACCTCTTCGCCGCCCCGGTGATCGTGCGCGACATCAAGGAACGGCTGGACCCCAGGGAGTGGATGGTGGTTTCCCCCGATGTGGGCGGCGTGGTCCGCGCCCGCGCCATCGCCAAGCGCATCGACGCGACGCTGGCCATCGTCGACAAGCGCCGCGAGCGCCCGGGTGAATCGGAGGTCATGAACATCATCGGCGAGGTCGAGGGTCGGTCCTGCATCCTCGTCGACGACATCGTCGATTCCGGCGGCACCCTGGTGAACGCGGCCGAGGCCCTGCTCAACGCCGGCGCCAAGGACGTGTCGGCCTACATCACCCATGGCGTGCTCTCGGGCGGCGCGGTTTCCCGCATCGCCGCCTCGCGGATGAAGGAATTGGTGATCACCGATTCGATCCAGCCCACGCAGGCGGTCAAGCTCGCTCGCAACATCCGCGTGGCCACCATCGCTCCGCTCCTCGGCGAGGCCATCGGCCGGACCGCCACGGAATCGAGCGTCTCGAGCCTGTTCGTCTGACGGTCGACGCCGCACGGCTGCCAATCGACGTGGGAGAGCGGGCGTATCCGGCTGTCCATCGTCGATGACCGGACGTGAAGGCAATTGCGCGCCCTCCGGCAGCCGCCTATATACGCTGATCCCCTTTTGAGAGCGTGAGACGGGACTTCCGGATCGACTGATCCGGAGCCTGCGGACCGATGCCCGGCGCCGCCCGTTCCCCCGCTAACGTCGGAGCCACAGAGCATGTCCCAAGGTCCGCTAATGCCGAAGGCGACCGCCGTCTGGCTGGTCGAGAACACGTCCCTCGCCTTCGAGCAGATCGCCGATTTCTGCAAGCTGCACCCCCTCGAAGTGAAGGGCATCGCCGATGGCGAGGTCGCCGCCGGGATCAAGGGCCTCGACCCTATCACCACCGGGCAGCTCACCCGTGACGAGATCGAGAAGGCGCAGAAAGCCCCCAACTACAAGCTCAAGGTGGCCGTCTCGAAGGTGAAGCTGCCCGAGGTCAAGCGCACCACCAAGGGTCCGCGCTACACCCCGCTGTCGCGCCGTCAGGATCGGCCGAACGCCATCCTCTGGCTGCTGCGCAACCATCCCGAGCTCAAGGACGCGCAGGTCATCCGCCTCGTCGGCACCACCAAGTCGACGATCCAGCAGATCCGCGAGCGGACCCACTGGAATTCCGGCTCGCTGCAGCCGATGGATCCGGTGACCCTCGGCCTCTGCACGCAGATCGACCTCGATTTCGAAGTCCAGCGCGCCGCCAAGGACCGCCCGGCTGTCCTGCCGACCGACGCCGGCGCGACCCTGCTGCCCACCGAAGTCTCCACGGCCGGCAATTTCGAGGAAGCCGACGAGCATCACCGCAACGAGCGCGACGAGAAGCTCAACGCGGATTCGGTCTTCGCCAAGCTCAAGGGCATGCGCAGCACCGAGGACGAAGACGAGGAATAATCGTCGCGTCGGGCGTCCGCCAACCAAAAGACATCCTACCGGAGGCGCCGCTGTTGCGGCGCCTTTGTCGTCTTGGTGCGCTGCATGATCGCCAAGCATAAGAAAATGCGCAATATTGATCGCCCTCGATTGCCGGGGACACTTTTACGGGGCGAATGATGGCCTCTCACGAGACGGCACACGACGTGGCGGACTACGAGCCGGGCGGCCACACGATCGGGTCCGACATCCTGGCCACGGGAACCGGCCCCGATACCGATACGGCGGCTCGCGACACCGATCCGCGACTGGTGGCATCGGAACCGGTGACACTGGCCGAATCACTGATGAGTGAGGAAGGCTGGAGCCCGCTCAACTTCAGCGAGGATGGGCCGAACCCGCCTTATCTGCGCATCGGAGGCAAGCTCCGGATGACGCTGACGGAATACGAGCCGTGTTTCTCGTCCCATATCCGCGACCGCATCCTGTTCCGGTCCAAGGTCTCGATGGTGGAGCACCTCCGGAAATACGATCAGATGATGATCGATCCCCTGGCTTTCGAGGAATGTTTCGGCCCCGGTCAGGGGACCGACGCGACATTCCCCTTCGGCGCGTGGCTGACGATCCGCAAGATCGGCTTTTCTGGAATCGAACTCTGGGACAAGGGCCGCGGCGACGTGGAGATGCCGCTCGAGGCGCTTTCGGTCGCCTCCGCGATCTGGCTGCGCCACGCCGATACGCCGCGCTGGATGCTTACGTGAACGCATCCTCCGACGCGGATCGCAAGCGTTCTGTTGCCGAAACGGACGCGATCGGTTATGGCAGCGCCGTCCTCCCTTCGGATTCGACTGTGCGCGGGCTTTTCGTCCCGCCATCGGACCGTTGGGGAATGGCCCTCGACCATTGTTCCAGATTGCGTCGGCCCTCCTGCGGGAGGTGAGCCTGCCGAGTCCTCCAGGGGGCGCGCGGGCGGCGATCGCCGAGGGTGTCCCGTCACACGAACCGCCGACGCCGGCCTCGACCATGAGGCCTGTCAGGAGACAGAATGACCGCTGGTAGCGCCCTGCAGCGTAACCCGAGCCGCGACGACTTCGCGGCTCTCCTCGAGGAGAGCTTCCTCGAGCACGAGATCACCGAAGGTTCCGTCGTCAAGGGTCGCGTCGTCGCGATCGAGAAGGACGTGGCCGTCATCGACATCGGCGCCAAGACGGAAGGCCGTGTCGCCCTCAAGGAATTCAACGGCCCCGGCCGCGAAGGCGAACTGGCCGTCGGCGACGAGGTCGAGGTCTATGTCGACCGCATCGAGAACGCGCTCGGCGAGGCCGTCATCTCGCGCGACAAGGCCCGCCGCGAGGAGAGCTGGGTCAAGCTCGAGAAGGCCTTCGAGGCCAACGAGCGCGTCACCGGCGCGATCTTCAACCAGGTCAAGGGCGGCTACACCGTCGATCTCGACGGTGCCGTGGCGTTCCTGCCGCGCTCGCAGGTGGACATCCGTCCCGTCCGCGACGTCACCCCGCTGCTGGGCACCCCGCAGCCGTTCCAGATCCTCAAGATGGATCGACGCCGCGGCAACATCGTCGTGTCGCGCCGCACCGTCCTCGAAGAGAGCCGCGCCGAGCAGCGCTCCGAGCTCGTGGCCAACCTCGAAGAGGGTCAGGTCATCGACGGCGTCGTCAAGAACATCACCGAGTACGGCGCCTTCGTCGATCTCGGCGGCATCGACGGCCTGCTCCACGTCACCGACATGGCATGGCGCCGCGTGAACCATCCGTCCGAGGTCGTGACCATCGGCCAGACGGTCAAGGTCAAGATCATCAAGATCAACCACGAGACCCACCGCATCTCGCTCGGCATCAAGCAGCTGCTCGCCGATCCGTGGGAGGGCATCGCCCAGCGCTACCCGGTCGACGCCAAGCTCAAGGGCCGTGTCACCAACATCACCGATTACGGCGCCTTCGTGGAGCTGGAGCCGGGCATCGAAGGCCTGATCCACGTCTCCGAGATGTCCTGGACGAAGAAGAACGTTCACCCGGGCAAGATCGTCTCCACCTCGCAGGAAGTGGAAGTGCAGATCCTCGAAGTCGATCCCGTCAAGCGCCGCATCTCGCTCGGCCTCAAGCAGACCCTCCAGAACCCCTGGGAGGCCTTCGCCGAGCAGCATCCGGTCGGCTCCGAGGTCGAGGGTGAGGTCAAGAACAAGACCGAGTTCGGTCTGTTCATCGGTCTCGACGGCGACGTCGACGGCATGGTCCACCTGTCGGATCTCGACTGGAACCGTCCCGGCGAGCAGGTCATCGAGGAGTTCAAGAAGGGCGACATGCTGCGCGCCCAGGTTCTCGACGTCGACGTCGAGAAGGAGCGCATCTCGCTCGGCGTGAAGCAGCTCGGCGGTGACCCCTTCACGGAGGCCGGCGAGTTCAAGAAGGGTCAGATCGTGACCTGCGAAGTGCTGGAAGTGAAGGATTCGGGCGTCGAGGTGAAGATCGTCGACACCGACCTCACCACCTTCATCCGCCGGGCCGAGCTGGCTCGTGACCGTGGCGATCAGCGCCCCGAGCGCTTCGCCGCCGGCGAGAAGTTCGATGCCCGCGTGATCCAGTTCGATCGCAAGGCGCGTCGCGTCCAGCTCTCGATCAAGGCCCTGGAAATGGCCGAGGAGAAGGAGGCGATGGCTCAGTTCGGATCCGCCGATTCCGGCGCCTCCCTCGGTGAGATCCTCGGTGCCGCCTTCAAGAAGGCCCGCACCAGCGACGACAAGGACGACGCGCAGGACTAAATCCGGCGCGGAAACCAACGGTCGCCGGCTCATCCGAGCCGGTGACCGCACACTGGACGCCCGCGCGGGATCGCCTCCCGCGCGGGCGTTTCTCTGTCTCGACACGGTCTCTTTCGAGCGGGCTCGCTCTCACGTGGCGGTTTCAAAACCCGGCATTTGAACGGATTGCGGCGACCCGCCGATTGTTGCCCTCCGGGCCATCGTCTAGGAGGCGGGCACCGAGGGATCGGCTCGAACTGCAAACGCCACTGTTCGAGACATCGCCGGTACCGGACGGGACTCCGGAGCGGCAGCCCGGATGGGACATTCGGGCCGCAGGTCGATCAGCTGAAACAGCCCTGGCGCTTCGCGGATGGTCGCCGAAGATGCCCTTCGCGCCGGCTCGCCGTCCTCCACGGCTGGGCTGCCCGTGCGGAATCCTTTCGGACATGGAAAAATACCCGAAGTCACGAGGCGTCGTATTGACCTCTCGTCTGTAAATATTCCAGAGAGAAAGCCAGAGCGTCCAATCGTACCATCGGACTGACAAATAATAGCTGGAAGACTACTGCCGACCCCTTTACCGACCGGGATCGGCGGGGCATCGATCCGGCAGACTGGTCAAACCAGCACACCGGGCAAGAATGCCCTCTGGGAAGAAGCGCTCCTCCGATCCTCTCGATCCGATGCCCTGGACGGACAGACGTCCGATGAGGGTCCTTCGGACGTGTTCCGCAGAACGAGGTATGGCGATGAGCGCCGATGACAACGATATGTGCCCGCCCAAGGGCGTTTCCTCCACGGCGCCTGCCCTGAACCGCAGGCAGATCCTCGGCACGGCCTTGACCGGGATGGCGGCCGTGGCCGTGCCCGGCTCCCTGGTTCTCGCGGCCCCTCCGGCGAAGAAGGTCGATGTCCTTCTGATCGGCGGCGGCATCATGAGCGCCACGCTCGGTGTATGGCTGCGCGAACTCGAACCCAACTGGTCGATCCAGATGATCGAGCGGCTCGACGGCGTGGCGAAGGAGAGTTCCAACGGCTGGAACAATGCCGGCACGGGCCATTCCGCCCTCGCGGAGCTCAACTACACGCCAGAGAAGAAGGACGGTCATATCGAGATCGCCAAGGCCGTCGAGATCAACGAGGCCTTTCAGGTCACGCGCCAGTTCCTGGCGTGGCAGGTTCGCAACGGCGTCCTGAAGAACCCCCGCTCGTTCATCAACTACACCCCACATATGAGCTTCGTGTGGGGCGACGAGAACATCGCCTTTCTCAAGAAGCGCCATGCCGCGCTCAAGGCGAGCCCGCTCTTCGCGGGCATGGACTATTCGACCGATCCCGAGCAGATCCGGAAATGGGTTCCCCTCATGATGGAGGGCCGCGATCCCAAGCAGAAGATCGCAGCCACCTGGACCTCTTTGGGCACCGACGTGGAGTTCGGCGAGATCACCCGTCAGTTCGTCGCGCATCTGCAGAGCCAGCCGAACTTCGACCTGAAGGCCTCGTCCGAGGTCCGGACCATCGACAAGAACCCCGACGGATCCTGGCGCGTGGTTTCGCGGAACCTCAAGGACGGGTCCGAGCAGAGTTTCGACGCCAAGTTCGTGTTCATCGGCGCGGGCGGCGGATCGCTGCATCTCCTGCAGAAATCCGGCATCCCCGAAGGCGAGGACTACGCCGGCTTTCCCGTCGGCGGCTCGTTCCTCGTCAATGAGAATCCCGATGTGACCACGCAGCATCTGGCGAAGGCCTACGGCAAGGCCTCGGTCGGCTCGCCGCCGATGTCCGTTCCGCATCTGGACACGCGCGTCCTCGACGGCAAGCGCGTCCTGCTGTTCGGTCCCTTCGCGACCTTCTCCACAAAGTTCCTGAAGGAGGGCTCCTATTTCGACCTCCTGTCCTCGACGACCACCAGCAACGTCTGGCCGATGGTTCGCGTGGGCGTGGATGAATATCCCCTAGTGGAGTATCTGGCCGGCCAGCTGATGCTCTCGGACGATGACCGCATCGCCGCCCTGCGTGAGTATTTCCCCAAGGCCAAGAAGGAAGAATGGCGCCTGTGGCAGGCGGGCCAGCGCGTGCAGATCATCAAGCGCGACAAGGACAAGGGCGGCGTTCTGAAGCTCGGTACGGAAATCGTCAGCGCGAAGGACGGCAGCATCGCGGCGCTGCTCGGCGCCTCCCCGGGCGCGTCCACCGCGGCCCCGATCATGCTGAAGGTGCTGGAAAAGGTGTTCGCCTCCAAGGTCTCGTCGCCGGAATGGCAGGCGAAGCTCCGGCAGATCGTCCCGAGCTACGGATTGAAGCTCAACGACGATCCGGAGCGGGTCGCGCAGGCCTGGGCCTATACGAGCGAGCAGTTGCAGCTCCCGGCTCCCCCGCAGATCGACGTCGAGGCGCTCAAGCAGACACCGGTCAGCAACACCGTTCTCAACAGCAACCGCACCACCACGACGAAGCCGGTCCACGACCTCGCTCCCTGAGCGAGTGAAGGAGAACGCAGGAATCCTCCGATGTCGCCAGTTCGACAGCGGAGGATTCTGTCTCGGCCGAGCGATCGAACCACCCGTCGAGCCACCATCCCCAACGGCTTTGTGCCGAAGCCTCGCTTCCCGTCGACGAGTCCTCTTGCCGGTCTACCGGAGGGGGCGCTAGAACACGGCCCTGCTTTCGCGTACCCCAGACTCCATCGGTCTTCCGGCGGAAGGATGCGAGAGCTGCCAACGGCTTGGTGCAATCCGGCGGCGGGTGTGGAACAGATCTCTGGGGGACGATGGAGGCACTGACCGGTGCATCCTGACGTCCCGTGAGCGAACAGCCGCCCGCAGCGGGCGGACGAGTCAAGGGAGCGGGACGATCGCATGGCCGCAGACGCCGAACTTCTGATCGATCGCCGGCGCCTGCGCCGCAAGCTCTCCCTGTGGCGCGTCGTCGGGATCGGCGGGCTGATCGTCGCCGTCGGGACATTGGGCTACCGGGTCCGGGGCAGTGACGGCTTCGGTTTCCCGGCCGTGAAACCGCAGATCGCCCGCATCTCTATCGGCGGCTTCATCGCCGGCAGCGAATCGACGATCAAGCTCATCGAGCGGGTCCGCGACGCCGGCGCGGTGCAGGGCGTCATTGTCTCGATCTCGTCGCCGGGCGGCACCACAACCGGCTCTGAGGAACTCTACCGCAACCTTCGCGCGCTGTCCGAGAAGAAGCCGATGGTGGCCTTCGTCGACGGCACGGCGGCGTCGGGCGCCTATATCGCCGCCATCGCGGCCGATCATATCGTCGCGCGGGAAACCGCCCTCGTCGGGTCCATCGGCGTGCTGTTCCAGTATCCCGACCTGTCCGGCCTCCTCGACAAGGTCGGGGTCAAGGTCGAGTCGGTGAAGTCGTCGCCGCTGAAGGCAGAGCCGTCGGGCTTCACTCCGACTTCGCCCGAGGCCCGCGCCGCCTTGGCCTCCGTCGTCGGCGATACCTACGCCTGGTTCAAAGGCCTCGTCTCAGAGCGGCGCAAGCTCTCCGAGAAAGAACTCGCGACCGTCTCCGACGGGCGCGTGTTCAGCGGCCGCCAGAGCGTGCCGCTGAAGCTGGTGGACGGTGTCGGCGGTGAGCGTCAGGCGATCGCCTGGCTCGAGACCGAGCGCAACGTCGCGAAGGGTCTGCCCGTGCGCGACTGGAAGCCGAAATCCGAGAGCGACTTCAAGCTCTGGTCGGCTCTCGGCATGGGGGCCGACCTACTGGGGCTGGGCGGCCTCGCCACGCGCCTGCGTCAGGCCGGCGACGAGACGGCAGGTCTCGCACAAGGGGGCATGCTCGCCCTCTGGCGTCCGGGTTCCGCCGATGCGCCTTGAGGGCGACGCCGAACCACGCCTGCCCGGATCACGTCCGCAGGGGTGCCGGAACCGCATGAATTCAGGGAAGACCGCCGCATGATCAAGTCGGAGCTCGTGCTCAGGATCGCAGAGCAGAACCCGCATCTGTACCAGCGCGACGTGGAGACCCTGGTGAAGGCGATCCTCGACACGATCGCCGAGGCGTTGGCGCGCGGCGACCGTGTCGAACTGCGCGGCTTCGGCGCCTTCTCGGTCAAGCGCCGCGATGCGCGACGGGGGCGCAACCCGCGCACCGGTGAGCCCGTTGCCGTCTCCGAGAAGGCCATCCCCGTGTTCAAGACGGGCAAGGAGATGCGCCAACGACTCAATGAGGCCGGGATCGGCGCTGAGGAGCCCTCCGAAAACGAGGAATCCTGAACGCCATGCACAGCCTCGTCCCATCGACCGGAGTGTCTCGATGATCCGCTTCTTCAAGGGTTTGATCCTGCTTCCCGTGGCGATCGTGGTCGTCGCCCTGGCCGTCGCCAACCGGGAGGTCGTCCGCCTGTCCTTCGATCCGTTCACGACGGACACGCCGGCCTTCAGCCTGCCGCTGCCGCTCTACGTCCTCATCTTCGCCTCCGTCGCCATCGGCATCCTCTGCGGCGGCATCGGCACGTGGCTGGGTCAGTCGAGCACACGGCGGACGAGCGCGGCCCGCCGCCGCGAAATCTGTCGCCTGGAGGGCGAGACCGAGCGCCTGAAGTCGCGTGTAGCGGCGAGCGAGCCAGCCCCGGCCGAGCGCTATCCCGGTCTCGACAGCCGCGTCGCGCTCCCCGCGCCGCGTTAGTGCCGTCATGCCGTCGATCCGCGTCAAGATCTGCGGGCTGAGCGCGCCCGACACTCTCGACGCGGCGCTCTCGGCTGGGGCGGACCTCGTCGGCTTCGTGCATTTCCCCAAGAGCCCGCGCCATGTCCCTTTGGAGACGGCGCGCCTGCTGTCGGACCGGGCGAAGAGCAGGGCGGAGCGGGTTCTCCTCCTCGTGGACCCCGACGACGCCCTGATCGATGCGGCCCTCGGTGCCGTCGATCCGGACTGGATCCAACTCCACGGACACGAGACGCCCGAGCGGGTCGCGGCCATCCGCGACCGTAGCGGTCGCCCCGTGATGAAGGCGCTCGGCGTCTCGACGCCCTCGGACCTCGCCGCCATCGCCGCGTACGAGGCAGCCGACCGCATCCTCCTCGACGCCAAGCCGCCGCCGGACGCGGCACTTCCCGGCGGCAACGGCCTCGCCTTCGATTGGGGTCTTCTCGCAGGGAAAACCTTGCCGGCGGGGACGATGCTCTCGGGCGGTCTCACCCCCGAGAACCTCGCCGAAGCCCTCGCCCGAACGGGCCTGCGCGCCGTCGATGTCTCCTCGGGCGTCGAGACGCGGCCGGGAGAGAAGAGCCCGGAACGCATCGCCGCCTTCATCGCGGCGGTTCGGGCCTACGAATAGGGTCCGATTTCACAAATCGACGCGTTCGCCGCATTGTAGACGCCCCCCACGCGGGTCTAGGCATTGGCGCAACCCGATACCGAACGCACAGGCCCGGCGGAGACCCGCCGGCCGAAGACGCGAAGGACGACAACCGTGACCATCGCCCCCTCTCCGAACTCGTTCCGCAACGGACCGGACGAGCGCGGCCGCTTCGGCATCTTCGGCGGTCGTTTCGTCGCCGAGACGCTGATGCCGCTCATCCTCGACCTCGAGAAGGCCTA
This sequence comes from Methylobacterium bullatum, assembly GCA_902712845.1. NCBI lineage: Bacteria > Pseudomonadati > Pseudomonadota > Alphaproteobacteria > Hyphomicrobiales > Methylobacteriaceae > Methylobacterium > Methylobacterium bullatum. The sequence goes on along the minus strand of LR743504.1, from coordinate 4,340,909 downwards.
TGCGGAGGCGAAAGCCGATCCGTCTTTTCAGGAGGAGATGAACGGCCACCTGACCCATTACGTCGGCCGCCCAAGCCCGCTCTACTACGCCGAGCGAATCACCGAGCACTTGCGGACGAAGTCGGCTCCGGGCCATGGGGCCAAGGTCTTCTTCAAGCGCGAGGAGCTGAACCATACCGGCTCGCACAAGGTGAACAACGTGCTCGGCCAGATCATGCTGGCCCGCCGCATGGGCAAGCCGCGGATCATCGCCGAGACCGGCGCCGGTCAGCACGGGGTCGCCACCGCCACCCTCTGCGCCCGGTTCGGCCTGAAATGCGTCGTCTACATGGGCGCCGTCGACGTGGCGCGCCAGGCGCCCAACGTCTTTCGCATGAAGATGCTCGGCGCCGAGGTGATCCCGGTGGAATCCGGCACCAAGACCCTCAAGGACGCCATGAACGAGGCGCTGCGCGACTGGGTCACCAACGTCGCCGACACGTTCTACTGCATCGGCACCGTGGCCGGGCCTCACCCCTATCCGGCGATGGTGCGCGATTTCCAGTCGATCATCGGTCGCGAGACCAGGGAGCAGATGCTGGAGATGGAAGGGCGCCTGCCCGACTCGCTCATCGCCTGCATCGGCGGCGGCTCCAATGCCATGGGCCTGTTCCACCCGTTCCTCGACGACCGCGAGGTGGAGATCTACGGGGTCGAGGCCGCCGGCCACGGCATCTCCTCGGGCCTGCACGCCGCCTCCCTGTCCGGCGGAAAGCCGGGTGTGCTCCACGGCAACCGGACCTACCTGCTGCAGAACGAGGACGGTCAGATCGCCGACGCCCACTCGATCTCGGCCGGCCTTGACTATCCCGGCATCGGCCCCGAACACGCCTGGCTGCACGAGGCCAAGCGCGTCACCTACCTCTCGGCGACGGATTCCGAGACGCTGGAGGCGTTCAAGCTGTGCTCGATGCTGGAGGGCATCATCCCGGCACTCGAGCCGGCCCACGCCCTCGCCAAGGTGTTCGAGATCGCGCCCACGAAGCCCGCCGAGCATCTGATGGTGCTCAATCTCTCGGGCCGTGGCGATAAGGACATCCCGCAGGTGGCCGAGATCCTGGGCACCCGGCTCTGAGAAAACCGCGCCTGGGAGTGGCCAAGTCGCAAACTCCCCGTTGACACCCGAAGGCGGATTTCTTTATACCGCCGATCTCTTCAGGGGCGCCCGCACCGCGCGGGTTCCTTTGTTATGGCGGGGTAGCTCAGTTGGTTAGAGCAGAGGAATCATAATCCTTGTGTCGGGAGTTCAAATCTCTCCCTCGCTACCACAGTTTTCGCCCGCTAAGTCCATGACTTAGCGGGCTTTTTTCTGCCTGATCCGGCATCGGATCGCAGAGCGTCACCCCGCGACGCGATCTCTTCCATCAGCAGCCATTTTTGTACGCACGAAAATCCTTGCGGACGGAGTTTGATGTGCGTACATCAAATCCATGCCGATCACCCTCGATCCCGCCAAGAGCGAGACAAACGCCGAGGAGCGCGGCCTTCCGTTCGACGTTGCGGAAGGCTTCGTCTTTGAGACGTCGGTGATCCGGCAGGATACGCGGTTCGCCTATCCCAAGCGCCGCTTCCAGGGCATCGGCAAGATCGGCAACCGCACCGTGATGCTCGTATTCACCCCGACTGCCGATGGCTTCAGGGTGATCTCCCTTCGCCCGGCCAACCGTAAGGAGCGTGCGCTATGGCTCGCAAGCCAAACCTGACCAATGACGACGCCCCGGCCCTGACCGATGCGGAGCTTTCGGAGATGCGCCCCGCGCGCGAGGTTCTGACCGCCGACGAGTTCGCGGCCATCACGTCGGTGCGCAAGGGCGCCAGGGGCCGGCCTGTCGCCGCGAACCCCAAGGTGCCGGTGACGATCCGGCTCGATCCCGAGATCGTGGAGGCCTTCAAGGCAACTGGCTCCGGCTGGCAGACCCGCATGAACGACGTCTTGCGCAAGGCCGCACGCGACCTTCCATCGGCTGCGTGACACCAGACGACGACGAGGAAAGACCCGTCTTTCCCCGATGAAGGGCCAAGGCGGATGCGACGAGCTTGCCGGCGAAGGTGGTTAGGCCACCGCCAGATTGAGCGTGCGATCCGCCGGCGAGAGCCTGACCTGGCGGCCCCATTCGAAGGCCAGGAAATCCTGCTCGATGCCGTCGGCGAAGACGACGCCGCCGTCGTTCATCCGTGAGGTGACGACGAGCCCGGCATCGGTCAGCTTCCCCGCGCGCAGCCGCGTGCCGCTGGTGACGCTCGGGAACGGCTCGCGCACCCAGTAGCCCACCGCCGCCTCCTCTGTGCCGAGGGGGAGGGCGAGATGCGTCGCCTCGGCGATCGACCGCGCCCAGCCGGTCACCCCCGTACCGGAGGCGACGATGAGCCCGCTGGAGGATTGATCCTCCGCCTCGCCGCCCGCCTCGACCCGGTAGCGCGCGGATTGGTGGCTGCGGTGCCCGACGAAGATCTCGTTCAACGCGAACAGCGTCTCGCCATGGTCGAGCACGGCCTTGACCATGGTGCGCCGCTCCACCTGCGCCGCGCCGTTGACGCTCGCGGTGAGCACCTGCCCGAGCCGCTCGACGGCGACCCGGACGAGGATCCCGTCATAGAGGTCGGGCGCCGGGTTGACGCCGATCACCGGCTGCGCGCCGAGATACTTGGCGACGTTGGCCACCAGCCCGTCCTGGCCCACGGCGACGACGACGTCGTCCGCGGCGAACAAGAAGCGGTCGAGGTCCGCACGCCGCACCAGGGCCTGGCGCCACTCGCCAGGGACCGAGGCCCGTGCCCGCGCGAGCACGGCGTGGAACCGTTCGTGCCGCTCCAGGACGTCCTCGAGTTTCTGCCCACGGCTCTCGAGGAAGAACCGCGCCTGCCCGTTCGTCGCGTGCCGGGCGATCAGCGCCTCGTAATCCGTCTCGCGGATGACGAAGACCGCGCGGTGGGTGAGGGCGGCCATGCCTATCGCGCTCCCACCATGGGACGGGCCTTGTGGAACTCACCCATCACGGCAGCGAGGAGATCGGGCGTCACGCTGACATGCTCGATCGTGTCGAGCTTGCCCGCCAGCTCCTGCGCGGCGAGGCCGAGGAGGATCGCGGGCGGCAGGTCGCGGTAGATCGCGACGCGCTGCGCCTCTGCCAGGACCCTGGCCCCCTCGACGAGGCGGATGCGCTCCGCTTCCGCCGTCGCCTCGACGCCCTGCGCCTCGGCGAGACCGGCGGCGCGACTTCGCGCGTTCTCCGCCTCCTCGGAGATGAGGAGCTTTTCCCGACGCGCCAGTTCCGTGCGCGTGGCGAGCTCGTTCTCGGCGATGGCGCGCTCCTTCTCCACGGCGAGGGCGCGACGGGAGAAGGTGGCCTCGTCGGCCTTCTGCTGCAGCGCCTCGAAGGTCGGCGTCTGCAACGCGCGTTCGAGTTCGCTCGTGGGTGCGAGGTTGGTGAGCCGCACCGACACGGCGGCCACGCCGATCTCGGCCAGGGACTGGTCCGCCGCCAATACGGCCTCCAGCCCCCCGCGAAGGGGTTCGGGGCCGGCATCGAGGATCGTTCGCACCGGCTTACCGCCGAGATATTGCAGCACCGCCTGACTGGCGATGCCGGCCATGCGCGCCTCGATCTTCTCGATCGGCTCGCCCTGGAGCTTGCCGGTGCGAAGGTCGATGGAGAAATCGATACGGCTGGCCAGACGTTCCGGATCGACCACGTGCCAACCGATCGTCCCCTGCACGGCGACGGCCTGGAAATCCTGGCTGCGGCCACGGACGAACAGCGTCATCTCGCGGTCGTCCATGGGCATCTCGGCGATGCTCGACGTCTCCGGGCGGAACCAGAAGACGAGGCCCCGGCCGCTCTGGCGGATGCGTCCCTTGCGATAGCGGATGACGTGGCTGCTCGCCTCGCTCCGCAATTGCGCGATCAGGCCGATGTTGCGGATCGACGCCATGGAAACCTCCTGTCGGGTCAGCGGGACGGTTGAAATCGGTAGAGTTCGGCGGGGCGAAACGACGTTCCGGCCTCGCGCGCTCCGGTCGGCGCCAGCCAGCCCCGGTCGAGCATCCGGCGTCGGAAGGCCGGCTTGTTGAGCGTGGAGCCGAGAACCGCCTCGTGCACGTCCTGCAGCTGTCGCAGGGTGAAATGTTCGGGCAGGAAGGCAAAGCCGACATCCGAATAATCGAGCTTTCCGCGCAGGCGCAGCATGGCCATCGCCAGGATGTCGGCATGGTCGAAGGCGAGGGGCAGAACCTCCCCCTTGGGCGACAGTGCCACCACGTCTCCGCCCGCCTCGCCCGACCAGGGCACTTCGATCGTGGCCGCCACGAGGGAGGGTGCGCGCTCCAGCGCCTCGGCGAGGGCCGCCTCCGGCAGGAGGGCGAGATAGGCCACGCTGACGATCCGCATGCGCGGATCGCGGGCGAGCGCGCCGAACGTGTAGAGCTGCTCCAGATGCACCCCGGTTATCCCCGCCTTCTCATGCAGGACATGGAGGGCGGCCGCATCGAGGGTCTGGTCGATCCCCACGAAGCCGCCGGGCAGCGCCCAGCGGCCGGCATGCGGGTGCTGTTCGCGTTTCAGCAGCAGCGCCGCCGGGCGGCCCTCGCGCAAGCCCAGCAGGACGAGATCGACGGCGAGGGCAGGGCGCTCGTAGGCGGCGGGATCGTACTCGGCCAGGAATTCGGTTTCGGTCACGGGGCAAACCTTATATGCGTTCTGCATCTTAGTTAGATGCACAGTGCATATAAGGCAAGAGCCGAGTTCGACATCATCCGGAACGATGGTGAGGATCGGATGCCATCGGGTCCGACGGACCCGTTTCGCCCGCTCTCACGATCTCCGGACGGCGGACGCTCGACCTCCTACAAAGGGCCGTGACGCCCGGGGTGCTTCCATGAGTTCGTCACAGGGTCCGGCCCGACCCTTGCTCCCCGGGATACGACGGTTCCGCCGGATCAGACTGCGTTTGCCTTCCCGATACGATCAGCAATCTCTATCGCGACTTCATTTCCCGCTAGATATCCGCGATCGCCCGTTCGGAATGCTCGGCCAGGATACCCTTGACCGATACCGGCATCGCTGCCCACGCAACCGCCGCCAGGAACACCATCGCCGCGGTTGCTTAGGCAAATGCTTCCATAATCCCCAGCCAGGACAACAGCGATAGGACGAAGCTGATGACGAATACAGTCTCAACACCATTCGATACGTAGATTATACATACAGAAAATATTATTGCTAAAGCAACCAGCCTCGCGAATGCCGCGATCGTTAGCTCCACCGCCAAGCCATTATATAAAATTTTATTGTCATAATCATCAGATACTAATGATCAAGATCGATTAACGACATCAGAACACATCGAAGCGGTAATTAATTCCGATTTTTAGTTGGTTTATATTTAGACCAGACTTAACATTTGCAATGGATTGCCCTGGGATTACCGCAAAACGCTTGTCAAAATCAGCATACAAATACTCGCCTTTTAGCGAGACGTTCGGTGAGATTGCGAACTCGAGGCCGGCGCCGACCGTGTAACCGTCGAATGCGCTGGTCCGCGCGAATGTGCCGGCGAGGGCAAAGGCCGGGATCACGGCGCTGGCGTCTGCGCCGATCTGCGTGAACGCCCACCCTCCCGTCGCATAGGCCAGCAACGGTCCCCATGCGTAGCCGAAACGCCCGCGCACAGTGGCGAAGTACGTGTCGGTCTGCACGCCAAGGCTGGCTGCCCCCAGTGAGGGGATGATGACACGCGCCTGATTGTGGATGTCGGCGTAACCGGCGTCGCCTTCGATGCCGACAACCAAGCCGTATCCCGGCATGGGCTGATAGTTGTAGCCGACGGTGCCGCCGGCCACGTAGCCGGCAGCCGAGAGCCGGCCCGTAGCTGACGGCAGCGGCGGGAGCGTGGATGCCCGGAAGTCGCCATCGACAACCCCGCTGGCGTTCACGCCGATGTACAGGCCGGTCCACGTGAAGGTCGGGGTCGGCTGCGATAGGAGTTGCGGCGAGCGCACCGGCACATCCGCAGCCCACGCCCTCGGCATTAGCGCCAGAAGGGTTACGGTTCCGAGTAGAACGCGCTTCATGTCTATCTCCGCAGGTCTTTGCACTCTGGACGGTCTAAGGTCCGGGCAAAACTTGTCCGGCACCGCCGTGAGATTTATGGTCTAGCTTGAACGAGGAGTTCGGACTTGATCGAACTTGCGGTTCGGTTTCGGGCAGAGGCACGATGGCGGAGCATCCGGCGGATCAGATCGCGTGGGAGCAGGATCTCCTCACTCGTGATCCGAGGATCGCGCATCGCGCGCCGAGCACACCGACACGGCCACCGCCGCTCATGCTCGATGAACCCCGGATCGCCCGCGCGATCCGGCTCATCGAGCGCACCCCCGCCGAGAAAATCGGCCTGTCCGACATCGCACGCCATGTCGGACTCAGCCTGTTCCACTTCCAGCGCCTATTCCAGCATGTGATGGGCGAGACGCCCTCCGCCTACATGCGCCGGACGCGCCTCGACCGCGCCGCTATGAATCTCCAGATGAGCGGCGAGCCGATCACCCGCATCGCGCTGAATGCTGGCTATGCCAGCCATGAAGCCTTCGTGCGCGCCTTCCAGCGTCAGTTCGGTAGCGTGCCTTCGCAGTACCGGATGTTCGCGCAGCGCGCTCTACCACCGCGCTCTCCCGCCCGACTTGCCGGCAGCGAACCGGCACTCGTCGGAGAGTGGCAACCCTCCACGCTGCTCGCCATGCGCTTTCACGGGCCTTACGCGCGCTTCGAGGCGCACTGGACAGAGTTTTGCCGTTACATCACGTCGATCGGGATCGACCCGGACCGTGCCGAGGCGGTCGGCATCACGTACGACACGCCGCTGATCACGCCGGATCACCTGTTCCGGCATGATTGCGCGGTCGTCGACCGGGGCCTAGCGGTGGGGGATTCGCTTCTCCAGCCTCTCGCGTTTCGATCCGGCCGCTACGTCAGCATGCGGCACAGGAAGCCGTTTCATGCCATCTTGGAGACCTATGCCAGCCTGAGCCTCGATTGGCTTCCCCGATCGGGCGAGATGTTCCTGCCGGATGGGGACGGCGGCTATAAATTCTATCTTCAGCCCCCTTGGCACAATGTTGGCCGCGGGCAGGATCTCCGCGTGGTTCTGCCGTTGGCTTGAACCGGATCTACGCAGAATTCCGAGTGATGGAGGTGGTCAGGCGGCACGGTGATCTGGGCACGCGCTGACCACACTCCTATCCGGGAAGATCACGCCAGAGACAACCTTCGGCACCCGGTTTCCTCCCTTTAGCCGCCGCTGCCCATCAAACTGGTCCGCGCTGAGCGCAAGTCTTTCGGACATCCTGAACCTTGAAGCGGCCCCGTTCCGGCCGCTCTCACGATCCCCAGAACGGCGAATGGGCGAGCCGACGCTTCCCCTCGCCGAGGGGAAGGCACCATAGAGGCCAATGACGTCGGGGTGCTTCCGTGAGATCGTCACCGGGTCCGGCCCGACCCTTGCTCCTCCACATGCGGCGGCTCCGCCGGATCGGGGTTTGAGGAGGAAGCGATGGCCGAGATACCGAAGACCGAGCCCGCATCGGGTGGGCTCGATGCCTATATCGACGCCGCCTCTGCCCTCCTGGGCATTCCCCTCGATCCCGCCTGGGTCGCGGCGGTGGGGGCGAACCTCACCGTACTCCACGGCGCCGCCGGCCTCGTCGCGGGATTTCCCCTGCCCGACGAGGCGGAGCCGGCTCCGGTCTTCGCGGCGTGAGCGGCAGCATGACCGATCCGAGCACGATGCACGCGGCCGACATCGCCGTCTCCGTCCGGGATGGGGCGATCAGCGCCCGTCTGGTGACCGAGGCCGTGCTCGCGCGCATCGCGCGGGTGGACGCGGCGGTCAACGCCTTCACCGACGTGCTGCCCGAACGCGCTCTGACGAGAGCCGACGCCGTCGATGCGGCGCGGAACCGCGGGGAGGCGCTCGGGCCGCTGGCGGGCGTGCCCTTCGCGGTGAAGAACCTCATCGACATCGCGGGCCTGCCGACGCGGGCGGGCTCGAAGATCAACCGCGATCTCGCCCCCGCCGAACGGGACGGCGCCCTGGTGCGACGGCTCGAAGCCGCCGGGGCCATCCTCGTGGGCGGCCTCAATATGGGCGAGTATGCCTATGATTTCACCGGGGAGAACGTCCATGACGGCGCCACCCGCAATCCGCACGATCTCGGGCACATGTCCGGCGGCTCGTCCGGCGGGTCGGGCGGCGCCATCGGCGCGGGCCTCGTCCCCCTGGCCCTCGGCTCGGACACCAACGGCTCGATCCGCGTCCCGTCCGCCTTCTGCGGCTGCTTCGGCCTGAAGCCCACCTACGGCCGGCTGACGCGGGCGGGGAGCTTCCCCTTCGTCGGCAGCCTCGATCATCTCGGTCCCATGGCGCGCAGCGTCACCGACCTCGCCTTGTCCTACGATGCCATGCAGGGCCCCGATCCGGACGACCCGGTGGCGACCACCCGCGCCCCCGATCCCGCCATGCCGAGCCTCGATGACGGCATCGGCGACCTGCGGATCGCCGTGGCGGGCGGATACTTCGCGCGTGGCGGTGATAGCGAGGCCTTCGTGGCGGTGGAAACCCTCGCCGCATCCCTGGGCGCCAAGCGCCGTGTGGAGATTCCGCAAGCCGCACGGGCGCGGGCCGCCGCCTATCTCATCACCGCCGCCGAGGGCGCCGCCCTCCATCTCGACCGGCTGCGGACCCGCGCCGTCGATTTCGACCCGGCCGTGCGCGACCGGCTGATCGCGGGGGCGATGATTCCCGCACCCTTCGTCGAGCGAGCCCAGCGCTTCCGCCGCTGGTACCGGGCGGCCATGCTCGACCTGTTCCGTGAGGTCGACATCATCCTGGCCCCCTCGACCCCCTGCCGGGCTCCGAGATCGGGCCAGGTCACCTTCGAACTCGACGGGGTGACGCTGCCAGTGCGGGCGAATATCGGCGTCTTCACTCAGCCGATCTCGTTCATCGGCCTGCCCGTGGTGGCGGTGCCGGTGCGGCTCGACGAGGGCCTGCCCCTCGGCGTCCAGGTCATCGCCGCCCCGTGGCGCGAGGATCTGGCGCTGCGGGTCGCGCGGCAACTGGAACGGGACGGCGTGGTCTCCGCGCCGCATGCGATCCTGTGAGCGAGCAGATGGAGATCGACGCACCCGACGTGATCGCCGAGGTCGAGGCCGCCTTCGCGGCCTACGAGGCGGCGCTCACCGGCAACGACGTGGCGGTGCTGGAAGCCCTGTTCCACGACGATCCCCGCACCATCCGCTATGGCGGGGGCGAGAATCTCTACGGCATGGACGCGATCCGCGCCTTCCGCCGCGCGCGCTCACCGGCCGGGCTGGAACGCACCCTGTCCGATACGGTGATCACGGCCTATGGGCGGGATACGGCCGTGGCGATGACCCTGTTCCGCCGCGACGGATCACCCGGCAAGGTCGGCCGGCAGAGCCAGACCTGGATCCGCTTCGCCGACGGCTGGAAGGTCGTGGCCGCGCATGTGAGCGTCATCGACGGTTGAGGCACGCCACGACCCCGGCATGGGCTACGATTCGACACATCTCGCGGGCAGCGCCGCCCGGCCCTCCTCCCCCTTGTGGCTACGGCCTTTACGGAAACGATTCGGGTGTTTTGGGTTTTGCAGCCTTTAGCGTTTTGCTGGAGGCGAGGGATGGATGGGCTTGGGATCGGCGACGTTCGGACGGAGGCTCGTGGAGCGTGGCTGTTCGAACGGATCGTGGCGACGGGCAGCGTGGTGTTGAGCGCGGTCGGTGGCAGCGAGGCCGGCACGGCGTCGGCCCATCGCTACCTGACCTCGCCGCGGACGACGGTGGGCGGCATCCTGAAGGCGTTCGGCCGGCGCACGGCCCGCGCCTGCGCGGGACGTCCGATCGTGGCCGTTCAGGACACCAGCGAGATCAGCTTTGCCGGGGAGGCGGCGGGCCGCCACGGGCTCGGTCCGGCCGGCAACGGGCGCGATCCCGGCTTCTTCCTGCACCCGGTGATCGCCGTGGATGCCGAGGACGAGGCGGTGCTGGGGGTGATCGATGCCCAGATCTGGACGCGGGCCGAGGGCCGGGTCGGGCCCCGCCACGTGCGGTCCCTCGAGGAGAAGGAGAGCTTTCGCTGGATCACGGGAACCCGCAGTGCGGCGGCCTGCCTGGGCGGGGTGGCCGAGAGCCTGATCGTGGTGGCCGACCAGGAGGGCGACCTCTACAGCCACTTCGCCCGGCGGTCCGCCGGCACCGACCTTCTGGTCCGCGCCCGCCACGACCGGGCTCTGGCCGAGGGCGGGCTGATGCGGTCGCATGCGGCGGACTGGCCGGTGCAGGCCGAGGACCGGGTGACGATCCCGGCCAGGCCCGGGCAGCCGGCGCGGACGGCGGAGGTCACGCTGCGGGCCGGGTCGCTAACGCTGAAGCGTCCGGCCGGAGGAGGCACCCACGAGCCGCTGACGCTGGCGCTGCATCTCGTCGTGGTGGAAGAGCCGGAGCCGCCCAAGGGCCAGGCGCCGCTGTGCTGGCGGCTTCTGACCACCAGGGCGGTGGCCGACGCGGCCGAGGCGCGGGAGATCGTGCGCCTCTACCGGCTGCGCTGGCGCATCGAGGAGGTGTTCCGCGCCCTCAAGCGCGACGGTCTGGGCCTCGACGCGACCCAGGTGCGGGTGCCCGACAAGCTGTTCCGGCTGGCGGCCCTGGCGCTGGCCGCGGCGGTGCGCATCCTGCAACTGGTCGATGCCCGTGTGGGCGGAGGGCGGCCGATGCAGGATGTGCTGGACGAGGCCAGCCTACCCTGGGTGGCGGCCCTGGGCCGAGCCCGCGAGGGCAGCACCGCGCGCCTGCGCAACCCGCATCCGCCCGGTTCCTTGGCCTGGCTCTCCTGGGTCGTAGCCCGCCACGGCGGCTGGAATGTCGCCGGCAAGCCACCGGGCCCCAAGATCATGGCCCGCGGATGGGAGCACTTCTCCGCCATGCTCGCTGGCGCCCTCATGACCAACGCCGAACCAGTTCCGTCAAGGCCGTAGCCCTTGTGGGGAGGAGTTGGAGGTGGGGGTGGTCGGGTGACCCTCAAGCTGCGGAGGCTGGCGGAACCACCCCCACTCCTGACCTCTCCCCACAAGGGGGAGAGGGACGCGGTCTACCTGCAAGAGGAGATGTGCGAACCCAGTCGCGGCGCGGGAGAGGTGAAACTCCGGCGCGCAAGAAAACCACGGCGTCCGCTCACGTCTCCTGGGGCGTCTTCTCGGTGACGACGCGGCGCAGGCGTCCCTTGCGCTTCTCGTATTGGAACATTGAGGTCAGGGTCGGATCGTTCGGATCCGATGCCGGCAACATCGGCTCCGGTGCCGGGGCCGGTTGGGCCGCCGGGGCGGGGGCCCTCCGCTCGAGGGCGAGGCGCACCACCTCACGGTCACGCAGAATGATGGCCGCCACGGCGCCGTCGGCGGCCATCGTCGCGCTGGCGCCATCGCTGAACGAGATCGGCAAGGCCGCGGTGGTAGTGGCCGAGGATTCGAGCACGTCGAGCCCGAGTCCCACGAAGGAGGCCGCAAAACCGAAGGGCGACGGCAAGGCTTTGGTCGAGGTGGCGAGAGCGCCCTGGAGACCGCGCACGATGTCACCGCTCCAATGCGCCTCCGGCGTCGTTTCGGGCGAGAGCCCGGGATCGGCGAGGTCCTCCACGCCGCGTACCTCGCCGTTGGGAAAACGGAACACGCCGTTCTCGTAGGTGGCCACGCCCTCGCCGAAGGTGCCTGCCGTGATCCGAATGTCCGTCATCGAGCCGTCCAGGCGGACGTCGCCCGCCGCCATCGCCCAGAACAACGCAGCCTTGTGTCCGAAACAGGGCGTCGTCTCAGGCGACGGTGGACGGCGCCGTGCCGTAGGCCTCCGCCATCTGGGCGATCGCATCGAGCTTGGCATGGAGCGCCGACCAGTCGTCCCGCTCGGCGATGGGATCCCACAGGCTCTCGACCTCGTCGATCAGCATCGTGCAGGGCGTGGCCCCGGCAAAATACGGATGATCGAGGCGGATGTTCTCCACCGGGGACAAGGATGCGAGGCTGGCCCGGACGGCGGCGAAATCCTCGCGCTCGTAGAAGGCGGCAGAGGGGCCCGCCGCCGCGCGGTCGGAACTGGCGAGACCGCCGTACCAGTCGAAGAAGGTCTGCTCGAACGGCGCCCGGCTCTTCGCGAGAAAACCCCAGAACGCGGCGACGAAGCGGTGCAGGTCGGCCTCATCGGCGGGTTTGGCGAGGCCGAGCCGGGCCAGGAGCGCATCGGCAAACGAGTCCTGCAGGCTCGGTCCGAAAACCTTGAGGGCGTTTTCGAGGGCGTCGCGGTCGGCGAGCGGCATCAGGCATTCCGCAAGCCGGCTGAGATTCCAGAACAGGGCCTCGGGCTGGCGGCCGAAACTGTAGAGCCCATGGACGTCGAAATAGGCGGCGGTGAAGCCCGGGTCGCTGGTCGGCGCGAAGCGCCACGGGCCGTAATCGAAGCTTTCGCCCGTGATGTTGATGTTGTCGGTGTTGAGCACCCCGTGGACGAACCCCGCCGCCATCCACTGCGCGCCTGTGCGGGCGACCCGCCGGCAGACCTGCTCCAGGAAGGCCACCGCACGGGGCGCGGTCTCGTCGCGCCAGGCCTCCGGCAGATAGGTGCGCACCGCATGATCGAGGAGCTTCTCGATGTTGTGCGGCTCGTCCAGCGCCAGCAGGCGCTGGAAGCTGCCGATGCGGATATGGGAATGGCTGAGGCGCACCAGAACGCTGGACCGCGTGGGGGAGGGCTCGTCGCCCCGCTCCAGTTCCTCGCCGGTCTCGATGAGGCTGAAGGTCTTCGAGGTGTCGACGCCCAGGGCCTCGAGCATGGAGGTGGCGAGGATCTCGCGCATGCCCCCCTTCAGGGTGAGGCGGCCATCGGCCGTGCGCGACCACGGCGTGGTGCCGCTGCCCTTGGTGGCGAGATCGAGAAGGCGACCGTCAGCGAGGTCGTGGAGCTGGGCGAACAGGAAGCCGCGCCCATCGCCGAGATCGGGGTTGTAAGAGCGGAACTGGTGGCCGTGATAGCGTAGCGCGAGAGGCTGGGGCAGGCTGCCGGCGAGGGGCTGGAACCGGCCGAAATGCGCGACCCACGATTCGTCGGAAAGGTCGTCGAGCCCCACCCGCGCCGACCAGGGCCGGTTCCGGTAGCGCAGGATCGTCTTCGGGAAGTCGGCGGCGGCGACGACGTCGTAGAAATCGGGGCCGAGTTCGGCGTGCTTCGCGGCGGTGCGTGGTGATGGCATGGGCGGGCACGGGTTCCTACGAGGGCGGCCGGGACTCTAGCGAGGGCAGGCCGGCGATGACAGCCGCCCCCACCGACGCGAGCACCTATCAGAGAAGGGTCACGCACCGTCGAACCGCCGCTGCTCCGTCCGGCTCGCCAGGATGACGACCTTGCCGGGAAACCTCTCGATCAGGGCGAGGTTCCGGGCTCGCCTCTTGCGGTTCCAGGTCCAGACGTAACGCAGGAACTCGGCGTCGAGCCGTTCCGGGCATCCGCGCGCCGCGTCCGGCCGGACCCGGCCATAGCTCGCCGCCAGGCGCCGGATCACGCGCGCCATCGTCAGCCAGGCCGGGAGATCGAGATAGATCAGGGTATCCGCCGCCGCGAAGCGTGGCCCGATGACGTCCGTGTAGTTCCCGTCGATGATCCAGCGGGGGAGGGCCGCGAGGCGCTCGACCTCGGCACGGAACTCCGCTGCCGGCACGGGCTCCCAACCCGGACGAAAGTAGGCCTGGTCGAGGTGGAAGACGGGCAGGTGATGCGCGGCGCCGAGACGCCGCGCCAGTGTCGATTTTCCGCTTCCGGGCGGTCCCAAGACGATGACGCGCTGCATCCGAAAGGCATACCGAACCGGGGGCGGATCTCGCCAGTCGACCAAGGGACATCCGGCGCCACGCCGTCGCCCTCCGAGTCGGAATGGCCGACCCCGGAGGGCAATCGCCACGTGCCGCTCGTGGCGAACCCATGAAGCGAGCAGACCTGTCGCGGAGGGAGACGGCGCTCCCGCGCAGGAGCCCGACCCCGGTCAGGCCGCGCGGATCGTGGCGAGGAAGCGGCCCAGTTCGGCATTGAGATGCTCGGACTGGCGCGACAGCTCGGATGCCGCGCCGAGAACTTGGCTGGCGGCAGCGCCGGTCTCCTCGGCGGCGCCGGCCACGCCCGCGATGTTCACCGTGACCTCGCCCGTGCCGGTGGCGGCCTGGGACACGTTGCGGACGATCTCCTGCGTGGCGGCACCCTGCTCCTCCACCGCGGCCGCGATCGTGGTGGCGACGGCGCTGATCTCCTGGATGCGGGTGGTGATGCCGCCGATCGCCGAGACCGCCTGATCGGTGGAGCCCTGGATCGAGGCGATATGGCCGCCGATCTCCTCGGTCGCCCTGGCGGTCTGATTGGCGAGTTCCTTCACCTCGGCGGCGACGACGGCGAAGCCGCGTCCCGACTCGCCGGCACGGGCCGCCTCAATGGTCGCGTTCAGGGCCAGGAGGTTGGTCTGGCCCGCGATGGCGCTGATCATCGTCACCACGTCGCCGATCTTCGCCACGGCGCTGTTCAGGTCCTTCACGAGCAGCGCGGTCCGCGCGGTTTCCTCGACGGCGACATGGGCCAAGCCGGCCGAGGCGCTGACCTGACGGCCGATCTCCTGCACCGACGAGCCGAGTTCCTCGGCCGCGGCCGCCACGGTGGTGACGTTCGAGGCGGCCTGTTCCGCCGCGGCGGCGACGCTGGTGGATTGCGCGGCGGTCTCCGTCGCGGTGCCGGCCATGCTTTGCGCGGTGGCCTGCAACTCCGTCGCCGAACTGGACACGCTCTGGACGATCCCGCCCACGGCGGATTCGAAGCCGTCGGCCATGGACCGCATGGCGGCCTTGCGCTGTGCTTCCGCGCCGGCACGGGCCAGGGCGGTCTCGTCTTCCAGAGCCTTCATCCGGTGCAATCCGTCCTTGAACACCTGCACGGCATCGGCGATGCGCCCGATCTCGGTCCTGACGTTCTGGTGCGGGATGGTCACCGACAGGTCGCCGGCAGCGAGCGCCTGCATCGGCTGCACCACGGAATCGATGCCCCGGCTCACGCCGCGGATGATCAGGAAGGCGGACAGGACGGAGAGGACGACCGCGACGACGATGGCGGCGATGCCCAGGGTCCGGGTCTCTTCGAAGACCGTCTTGCTGCGTGCCTGCGCCTGATCCGCTCCGACATTGTTCAGGCTCACAAGCTTTTCGAGGGCGTCCGACATGCCCCGGCGGATGGTGATCCCCTTGGTCTCGTAGAACGAGAAGGCCTGCGCCTTCTCCCCGCTGCGGGACATGTCCAGAATGGTCTGGCGGATCGCGGCGAATTTGGCGGCCTCGCGCGTGAACGTCTCGTAGAGTTCGCGCTCTTCGGGCGAGGCGATCATCCGCTCGTAAGCGGCTTTCTTCTCGTCGATCCTCTTCCCGAACCGCACGAGGTCGCCCTCGATGGTCGCCAGTCTCTGGGGGTCGGTCTCCTGCGTGTGACGCAGCATGACGCCGTTGTTGCGCGCCGTCAGAGTATCGATCTCGCCGAGGACACGGACGCTCGGAAGCCAATTATTTTCGATATCGAGAGCCTGCTCGCGCATGCGCTGCGTACTGACGATACCAAGCACCCCCAGGCCGACGACGAACAAAGTAAGCAGGGAGAATGCCGTGATGAGCTTGGCACGAATCGAGCGTGTCTGGATCGACATGGAAACCTCTTCCTGATCGCGGACCGCGACGATCAGCCTTTACTTGGATTTTAACCTTCCAGGCGAACGGTTAACGATCACTTGTTGTCAATGGAAATTTTTCGACATCGGCGAAGTATAGTTCCATACACTGGGCCGCATGGGACTCCTGCCGGCCGCCCTCGATAGCCATGCCGCCGCCGATACCGGTGCGCGGCGTCCCGAACTCCCAAGCCCCCATCCGACCACATTCGCCTTGCATAGGCGGCACGTCATGGCGCCGCGCGCGCCGGCGAAGGCGGGGAGTGTCATGGGTGGTGCTGCAGCGGAGAAGCGGATGTCGCCCCCCGATGCCGGCCATGCGCCCGCCATCGCCTCGGCCCTGCGCACCATCGAGACCGAGTACGAGGGCCTGCGCTGCCTGATGGAGGCCATCGGCAACGGTCTCGGCACCGCCTTCTCGGACGCCGTCGCCCGCATCTCCGCCGCCAAGGGCCGCGCCATCCTCACCGGCATGGGCAAATCGGGCCATGTCGGCCGAAAGATCGCCGCGACGATGGCCTCCACCGGCACGCCGGCACTCTTTGTCCATCCAGCCGAGGCCAGCCATGGCGATCTCGGCATGATCCAGCCGGAGGACGTCGTCGTCGCCCTGTCCTGGTCGGGCGAGACCACGGAACTCGCCAACATCATCGGCTATGCGCGGCGCTACCGGGTCGGCCTCATCGCCATCACGGCGAATGCCGGCTCGACCCTCGGGCGGGAGGCGGATGTCTGCCTGACCCTGCCCAAGGCCCGCGAAGCCTGTCCCAACGGGCTCGCGCCCACCACCTCAACGGCGATGCAGCTCGCGCTCGGCGACGCCCTCGCCATCGCCCTGCTCGAGGCCCGCGGCTTCTCCGCCCGCGAGTTCGGCATCTACCATCCCGGCGGACGCCTGGGGGCCTCGCTCCGGCAGGTCCGCGAGGTGATGCATGCGGGCGACCAGCTGCCGGTGGTGCGGCGCGGCACGGGCATGCGGGCCGCCATCGCCGAGATCGACGCCAAGGGCTTCGGATCGGTGGTGGTGGTGGAGGAGGACGGCCGCCTCGCCGGTATCCTCACCGACGGCGACCTGCGCCGCAACGTGTTCAGGGCCGATCTCGACAGCCTCGTGGTCGAGGCGCTGATGAGCATACGGCCGCGCACCGTGAGCCCGGAGACCCTTCTCGCCAAGGCCCTGGAAATCCAGGAATCGATGAAGATCACCTCGCTCATCGTCGTCGAGAACGAGCGCCCCGTGGGTCTCGTCCATTATCACGACCTGCTGCGGGCCGGGGTCGCCTGACGACGGGCCTTCCCAGCGAAATCCGGAGCGGATCCGCCACCAGTCTCGCGAGATGAGCGCGCGTCGTCCCGGCATCACACGGTCAGGCAGTCGAGGACCGGCTCCAGCATCTCGTCGATGACCTTACGCACCGCGTCGGTCGGCCCCAGCGCCCCGTCGAGAGCGAGCCGGGCGAGACCATGGACCAGGGACCAGCAGGCGACGGCCCTGGGGTCCGGGGCGACGGGATTGGACGCCGCTGGAAGCCCGTCATCCTCGAAAGGGGTTCCGGCCACCGCCGCTTTCAGGAGCCCGAAGGCGCGACCGGCCGCAGCACGATAGGCCGCGTCGCCCGTATCGATCCGCGCACAGCGCCACATCGTGTCGAACTCGGCCGGGTGGTCGAGGGCGAAGGCGATATAGGCCCGGCCCTGGCCGCGGATACGCCCATCGCGGTCGGTCGCGGTGGAATCGGCGGCGGCCAGCGCGTCGCCCAGCATCCGGAACCCCTCCGTCGCCACGGCGGTGAGCAACCCGCGCGCATCTCCGAAATGATGCTGCGGGGCCGCCGGCGAAACGCCCGCCCGCCGCGCCGCCTCCCTCAGGGAGAACCCGTCGATCCCGCGCTCCCGCAGGATGGCCGTCGTCGCCCGGATCAGGGCGGAACGCAGATGGCCGTGATGGTAGGGCGAGGCCTCTGCGGCTCCGACGTCCTTCGATGACTTGACAGTGTCAAGATGCGCGCTCATGCTCGATCTATACGATGTCAAGATGAGGTCGGGCAAGACGTGATCCCCGCAGCCAGCCTGTTCTCCCTCTGCAGCACGATCGCCCTCCTGGGCTGGGTCGCCCTCGCCGTCGCGCTGTTCGCTCCCCGGCTCCGAAGGGCCACTTGGATCGGCACCGGCCTCGTCCTGCCGGCTTTCCTGGCGGTGGCTTATCTCGGTGCCCTTGCGGCGGGACTGGCTGCCGGTGCGAAAGGCGGCTTCGACTCCGTCGAGGCGGTGAGGTCCCTGTTCGCCGACGATCATGCCCTCACCGCCGGCTGGATCCATTATCTAGCCTTCGATCTCTTCGTGGGCACCTGGATCGCCAGAGCCGGCATCGGGGCGGGGCTCTCGCCGCTGCTGATCCTGCCCTGCCTCGTCCTCACCTTCCTGGTCGGCCCCGCCGGTCTCCTCCTCGCCCTCGTCATCGGATTCAGCACCGGCAGGCTCGGCCTGGAGACCCGGCCATGATCGCGCCCGCTTTCGCCGGACAGGACCGCCGCTCCACGGCCCTCGCCCGGCTCCGCGCGGACGATCCCGTCCTCACCGCCTTCGGCGTCGCCTGCCTGCTGACCGGCGCCGTCACCCTGGCACTGCCCCTCATCGATGGACGGCTCATCGACGGCGTGTTCGTCTGGACGAAGCCCGCGAAGTTCTTCGTCTCGGTCGGCCTATACGCCCTCACCTTCGCCTGGTTCACCGGCTACGTCCGGCAGGATCGGCGTCGTTCCCGCTCACTGCGCAGCAGCCGACTACTGCTCGTCGTCGCCGGCGGGTTCGAGCTCGGCTACATCACCGTGCAGGCGGCACGGGCCGAGGCCTCGCATTTCAACGACGGTGATCCGCTTCACGCCGCCCTTTACGCCCTAATGGGGATCATGGCGCTGACCCTGCTCGCGGCCAAGATTCCCCTGGCCATCGCGGTGGCGGCCCGGCCGCGCCTCGGCCTCGAACCAAGCCTGCGCCTGGCCGTGATTCTCGGCCTCGCGACCACGGTGATCCTCGGGGCCGCCACCGGCATCGCCCTCAGCGTCAACCACGGCCATGCGGTCGGCCCGACCGGTGCGAGCCTGCCCCTGTTCGGCTGGAACCGGGCGGGCGGCGATCTGAGGATCGCGCATTTCCTCGGCATGCATGGGGAACAGATCGTGCCGCTCGCAGCCGCCGGCTTCATCGCCTTTGGCCTACCTCGGCGACAACTGCTCGTGACGCTGGCGGCCTGCCTCCTCTGCATTGTCATCGCGACCGCCTGGGTCCAGGCCGGACGGGGCCTCGCCTTTCCCTTCTTTTGACCGCGCCCTGCCCACCGCGATGACGCGGGCAGCGCTTTGAGGCGGCGGCGCGCTCGCCTATGGTCGGAGGAATGCCGCCCGTACTCCGCCCCGTCCGCCGCCTCGACCCGATCCTCGTGGACCGCATCGCCGCGGGCGAGGTAGTGGAGCGCCCGGCCTCCGCCGTGAAGGAACTGGTGGAAAACGCCATCGATGCGGGCGCCACCAGCATCGAGGTGACCATCGAGGCGGGGGGCCGCCGGCTGATCCGCGTGGTGGATGACGGCGCCGGCATGAGCGCCGACGATCTCGCCCTCGCGGTGGAGCGTCACGCCACCTCGAAACTTCCCGGCGGCGACCTGACCCGTATCGATTCCCTCGGCTTTCGCGGCGAGGCGCTGCCCTCCATCGGGGCGGTGGCCCGCCTCTCCCTCACCAGCCGCACGGCCGAGGCCGAGACCGGATCGACCCTGGTGGTCGATGCCGGCATCAAGGGCGAGGTCCGTCCCGCACCGAGCCCGCGCGGCACGCGGATCGAGGTGACGGACCTGTTCTCGGCGACACCGGCGCGGCTGAAATTCCTCAAATCCGACCGCGCCGAGGCGCTGGCCATCGCCGACGGGTTGCGGCGTCTCGCGGTGGCGCAGCCGCGGATCCGCTTCGCCCTCCGTTCGGAGAGCGGCAGCCCCCTCGTCTTTTCCGCCGAGACCGGCGACGACGCCGACCTGCGCCGGCTCACGGCGGTGCTGGGGCCGGATTTCGGCGCGAGTTCCGCCCCCCTCCACATGGCGCGGGAGGGATTTGCCCTGTCCGGCCATATCGGCCTGCCGAGCTACCATCGCGGGGCGGGCAACCAGATCCACTTCACGGTCAACGGCCGCCCGGTGCGCGACCGCCTGCTCCTGGGCGCCGTGCGCGGGGCCTATGCCGACACGATGAGTTCGGACCGTCATCCGGTGCTCGGCCTCGCCATCACCTGCGATCCCGCCCTCGTCGACGTGAACGTCCATCCCGCCAAGACCGAGGTGCGCTTCCGCGAGCCGGGCCTCGTGCGCGCCCTCATCGTCAGCGCCATCCACGAGACCCTGCGGCAGGTCGGAGCGCGCAACGCCAGCACCGGCGCGGCCCGTACCCTGGACGCCCTGCGTCCGGGCCATCCCTCACCGACGATGCGACCGGCAATGACCGCACATTCTGGACGTGGCGCCTGGTCGGGCAGGGCGGCGCTTCCGCCGGGCCTGCCCTCGTTCGGCGCGCCCGCCGGCCATGCGCCGGCATCCTCCTTCGGTGCGCGCGGAGGTCTGTTCGAGGCCCCGCAAGCGGCGTTCGACCGACCGGAGACGGGGTTCGGGGACAATGCGCAGGCGTTGTTCTCCGGCGATCTCGCGCCGCCGGGCGCCGATATCCGTGAGCCGGAGGTGGAGCCGCTGCCGGACGATCACCCGCTGGGTGCCGCCCGCGCCCAGCTTCACGAGACCTACATCGTCGCCCAGACCCGCGACGGGATCGTCCTCGTCGACCAGCACGCGGCGCATGAACGCCTCGTCTACGAGCGGCTAAAGCGCGAACGCGCCGCCGGCGGCATCGCCCGCCAGGGACTCCTGATCCCCGACGTGGTGGAGATGGCGCCCCAGGATGCCGAACGCCTCGTTGCCGCCGCCCCGGATCTCGACCGTCTCGGCCTGACGCTGGAGGCCTTCGGCACCGGCGCCGTCCTCGTGCGCGAAGTTCCCGTGGCGCTGGCCGATTCGTCCACCCGCCGTCTTCTGGGGGACATCCTCGACGCCCTCGACGAGAGCGGACTGGAGGAGGGGAGTGCGGACGGCACCGAGGGCGGCCCCCTCGGGCGGCGCCTCGACGCGATCCTCTCGCGCATGAGCTGCCACGGTTCGATCCGCGCCGGCCGGCGCCTGCGCCCCGAGGAGATGAACGCGCTCCTGCGCGAGATGGAGGCGACGCCCTTCGCCGGCACCTGCAACCACGGCCGCCCGACCTTCGTGGAACTGAAACTCCACGATATCGAGCGGCTGTTCGGCCGGCGCTAGGCCTTCAGGCGGCAGCCAGAACGGAGGCGGCTTCGAGCGCCCCGGCGAGGGCCTTCTCACGGGCCTCCGGACCGAGGGCGATCCCCTCGGCGACGATGAATTCCGGGTTGGTGACGCCGATGAAGCCGAGGACGACCCGCAGATAGGTCTCGGCATGCTCCGCCGAGGCGGCGGCCGAACCCGGACCGTAGAGACCGCCACGCGCCACGGCCACGATGACGCGCTTCTCGGGCACGAGGCCGACGGCGCCGTTCTCGGTGTATTTGAAGGTCTGGCCGGCCACGAGAATACGGTCGATCCAGGCCTTGAGCAGGGACGAGATCGTGAAATTGTAGAGCGGCGCGCCGATCACCACGATGTCGGCGGCCAGGAATTCGGCCAGGACCGTGCGGCCGAGCGCGACGTCGTTCTGGATGTCGGGCGTGTTGGTGGCATTGGGCTGATGGCCCGCGAGATAGGCCCCCGAGAGGTGGGGGATCGGCGTGGCGGCTAGATCGCGATAAGTCGTCTCGAGGTCCGGTGCCCCCGCCTGGAGACGGGCGACGATGGCGGCCGAGACGGCGCGGCTGACGGAATGCTCACCCAGGATGCTGCTGTCGATGTGCAGAAGATTCATGTTCGATCCTCGGTATCAGAATGATACCGAGGCGCTATAGAGTACCGGAGCGGCGCTCGCGCAAGGAGGCACATTCGTGGAACCCGGACACACGGAGGTAACCGAGGCACAGCCCATTCACCGCCCCGGCGATTGCCGGGTGGTCGGTACGGTGCTGGCGCGGGTCGGCGACAAGTGGAGCATCCTCGTGGTGATGACGCTCACGGACGGCCCCCGACGCTTCAACGAATTGAAGCGGATCATCGGCGGCATCTCGCAGCGGATGCTCACCTTCACCCTGCGCGGCCTGGAGCGAGACGGCCTCGTGTCGCGCACGGTCACGCCGACGATCCCACCCCGCGTGGATTACGAACTCACCGAGCTCGGCCGCTCGCTGCAGGTGCCCGTCCAGGCACTCGGCTCCTGGGCCTTCGCGAACCTGCCCACGATTCAGGCCGCGCGGACACGGTTCGATGCAGACGGCAAGACGGGTCCGGGCTGAGACGGGGACGTTCGGAGGCCGAGCGTTGGGCGGATCGGTCACTCAGGTCCAGTAAAGGATCCGGGCGAAAGGGAGTTCGCGCGCGACGGCGGCGGTGATCGTCTCTCGCATCGTCCGCATCAGATCGCGGGGATAGACGTACTTCACCGAGCCGAACTTGGTGAGCTTGCGACTGCGCTCGTCCTCCCGCATCGGCAGGTCGGAGCCGGGATACCACCCCTGGAGCACGTCCTTCGACCCCGGTGTGAACCGGTGCGTGATGAGTTCCACGGTGAGGTCGGGGTTGGATACGCCGGACAGCGCCTCCGCCACCTCCCGCAGGAGCCCCTTATAGGCGTCCGGCCAATCGGGAACGGCGATGATCGGAGCGATGGTGAGACCGACCGGGTAGCCGGCCCGCGCCATGGCGCGAAGCGCCTGCAGACGCGCGTCGAGACTGGCGGTGCCGCCCTCGTAGCGCGCGGCGGGACGCGCGTTGAGGGAGAACCGCACGCGGGTCCGGCCCCGATGGGGCAGGGCCAGGAGCGGCGCGACGGCGGCGAATTTCGTTGTGACCCGCAATTGCACCGCCGCGTCCCAGGCGCCGAAATGCGTGATCGCCGCCGAGAGCGAGCCGGTCAGGTGCTCGATGCCGAGGGGATCGGTGTAGCAGGACGCCTCGAAGGTGGTGCCCTCCTCGACCCGGCCGGCCTGGGCCGAGGTGACGCTGCCCTCGCCGAGATAGGCCGGCAGGTTCCCGAGGATCGCGTCGAGATTGGCATAGGCCCGCGTCACCGGCGGCCCGGACAGGGAGCCGGCGAGGTAGCAATATTGGCAATGGGCCGGGCAGCCCTCCGCGAGATCGAAGCGCCAGTCGGCACTGGGCGGGATCGGCTGCAGCCGCAGCTTGCTCGGCGGCGCCGCCACGATGGCGAGGGTCGCCTTCGCTTCGCGATAGGCCCGGCGCGGATCCTCGTCGCGCAGTCCCGTGAGACGGTTGCTTTTCAGGCGCTCCACCGGGAGACCGAGCGCCTCGGCCCGCGCCAGCATCGCGCGGCCATGGGCATGGTCAAGGGCCGCCGGCGTCACCAGGACACGACGCGGCCGCCACAGGCGCGCGTCACGCGCACCCTCTACCGGCCCGGCCTTCGCCGGTTCGGCCGTGACGGGAGCGCGGGTGGCAGCATCGAGGACCATGGCGGAGCAACGCGGCGGCGATGCCCCGGGGTTCCCGGCGCGCGCCGGGGTCGCAGGGTCGAACCTCAGGCTTGGAAGCGCGCGAAGGCCAGGGCGGTGTCTCCGTAGACCCGCCGCTCCAATTCGGTGAAGCCGGGCGGCAGCGCGACGTTGGCGCCCGCCGCCTCCTCCACCACCACCAGAGCACCGGGGGCGAGCCAGCCGCCAGCGGAGGCGCTGGCCAGGGCGGCCGGCGCGAGATCCCGGTTGTAGGGGGGATCGCAGAAGACGAGGGTGAAGGTCCCGCTGGTGCCGGCGGGACCGAGCTTGGTCGCATCGCGGCGGAAGAGCCGTGTCTTGCCGGCGCAGCCCAACGCATCGATGTTCTCGCGGATCAGACCGCGCGCTTCCGCTCCCTCGTCCACCAAGAGGGCGTAGCTCGCCTCGCGGGACAGGGCCTCGAAGCTCAACGCCCCGGTTCCGGCGAAGAGATCGAGAACCCGCGCGCCGGCCACCGCGTCGTCATAGGCATGGGCGAGGACGTTGAAGAGCGCCTCGCGCAGGCGATCCGAAGTGGGCCGGATCGCGTCCGATTTCGGGGTGGCGAGGCGGCGTCCACGCAGGTCGCCGCCGACGATCCTCACCGCGAGCCGCCACGGGGCGGACGTCCGCCCCCGCCACCGGGCTTGCCGCCCGCGCCGCCGCCGCGATTGCCGAAGCCGCCGGGCTTGGCCGAACCGCCGGGACGGGAGGAACCGCCGGCCTTGAACCCGCCCGGCCTTCCGGCCCCGGCGGGCCTGCCCGATCCGCCGGGCTTGCCGAACCCACCGGGCTTACCGCCCGGGCGGAAGCCGCCACGATCGGCGCCCGAGCGTTCGGCGCCGATGTCACGGTCGCCGCCCTGGCGGTCGTCGGAGCGGCCCTTGAAGCCCGCGCCCTTGAACCCACCCGGCTTGAACCCACCCGGCCGGCCGCCACCGGGACGATCGTCTCCGCCACGATTGAAGGCCGGCTTCTCACTGCGGAATCCCGCCGGCCTGTCCCCGCGCGGCTCGCCGCGATTGAAGGCCGGACGTTCCGCGCGGTCGTTGAAACCGCCGCCGTCGCGGGGCTTGAAACTGCGCGGACGCTCGTCGCCGCCACGCGGCGGACCGCGCCGCTCGGCACCATCGGGCCGCCCGAAACCGCCGCGCGGAGCATCGTCCCGGCGCGGGGGCCTGGAATCGCTGCGCGGCGGCCGGGCATCGGCCTCCTCGCGACGGGCCGCCTTGGCATCGGATTGGCGAAGCGTCCGGACCGGGCGCTCGGCGGCGCCCGTATCGTCACGCCGGGCGCCCCGGTCGCGGCGATGCGGCTCGGGGGCCGGCTCCTGAGGGCTCGCCTTCAGGCGCTCCACCAGAACCCGGCGCTCGCCGGTGTTGATCGCGCCGACGCGCTCGCGGCCGCGGGCGGCGGAGGCCTCACGCTCAGCCTTGG
This sequence comes from Methylobacterium bullatum, assembly GCA_902712845.1. NCBI lineage: Bacteria > Pseudomonadati > Pseudomonadota > Alphaproteobacteria > Hyphomicrobiales > Methylobacteriaceae > Methylobacterium > Methylobacterium bullatum. Next base: position 4,315,991 of record LR743504.1, on the reverse strand, counting down.
GATCGGCGCCACGGCGGGGGATCTTGACCCGGCGTGCACCATCCTCCTGCGGCGCGGCGTCTTCGGCGCGCCAGACCGAGCGGCGGGGGCCGGCGCTGTTGCCGCCGGTGGGAACCCGTGCGGGTTCGGCGGGCCTGCGCAGGGGGCGGTCGCCACCACGCTCACCACCGCGCGGGGCGTCGTCGTAGCTGCGCCCGGCGCTCCTGGCCGCGGCGGCCGAGGCGCTGCGCGCGGGCTGCTTGGTCTGTTGCTGAGCGGCCTTCGGCGAACCGAACGGGGCGATCGGCTCACGGTTGGGGCTGGTGAAATCGACGCCGGCCTGGTCGGCCAGGGTCGGGCCCAGCTGCTCCTTGAGCACCTTGGTGCGGATCTCCTCCACGAGCCCTACTTCAAGGTCGCCGAGCTGGAACGGACCGAAGGACAGGCGGATCAGCCGGTTCACGGCCAGCCCCAGATGTTCGAGGATGCGCTTGACCTCGCGGTTCTTGCCTTCGCGCAGGCCCAGCGTCAGCCAGAGGTTATCGCCGGACGCCCGGTCGAGGACCGCGTCCACCGGACCGTAATCCATGCCGTCGATGGTGACGCCCTTGCGCAGCTTGTCGAGCTCGGCCTGAGTCGTGTCGCCATGCGCACGGACGCGGTAGCGCCGCAGCCAGCCGGTATCGGGATGGGCGATCACCTTGGCGAGGCCGCCATCGTTGGTGAGAAGCAGCAGGCCTTCGGTGTTGATGTCGAGGCGGCCGATGGCGACCACGCGGGGCAGGTCCTCGGGCAGGGCCTCGAAGACGGTCTGGCGTCCTTCCGGGTCGCGGGCCGTGGTCACGAGGCCCCGGGGCTTGTGATAGATCCACAGCCGGGTCCGCTCGCGGGCGGGCAGGGGCTCGCCGTCGACGGTGATCTCGTCCGCATCGGTCACGTTGATGGCCGGCGAGGTCAGGACCTTGCCGTTGAGGGTGACGCGGCCCTCGGCGATCATCGCCTCGACGTCGCGGCGGGAGGCGATGCCGGCGCGCGCGATCGCCTTGGCAATACGGTCGCCCTCGGGCGTCGCCGCCTCGGAATCACCGGCGGCACCCGCCTCAGCGGCCTTGGCCGCCGGCCGCGGCAACGCCGCCTTGCGTCGAAGGGGGGCGTCGCCGCCTCTGGCGGGCGCGGCCCGGCGCGGGGCCGGCTGCTCTTCGGCGGACGGGCCGGGCACGCCCGCATCGGTGGCCGGGGACCACGCTTCGCCGGAAACGTTGTTGGTCTCGGGCGCGTCCTCGGACCCGCCCGTCTGTTCGTCTGTCTTGTCGCTCATCCGAGCCCCATAACAGAGCGGAGGCGAGGTTGCGAGCGATTGCGCGTGGAGCGGCCCGCCCGCCGTGCAAGGGGGCGTTGCAGCCGCACATGAAAAAGGCGGCCTCCCGGCCGCCTTCTCAAACTCATTCGCTAATGCATAGGGCCGAAGCTCAGAGCTTGCTCTTCACCGTGTCGGCGGCATTCTTGACGCCGTCCTTGGCATCGCCGACAGTCTTCTGGGCTTCGCCCTTCAGTTCCTGGGCCTTGCCCTCCGCCTTGAGCTTGTCGTTGTCCGTGGCGTTCCCGATGCCCTGCTTCACGTTGCCGACCGCCTCATTGGCGAGACCCTTGATCTTGTCGGTGGTGCTGCTCATCGTTCGCTCCTGAAAAGATCCTGCGGCTTTGCCGCGTCGAGATGGAAACGGCTCCATCGCCGCGAGGTTCCTGCCGGACCGGATCACGGGATCTCGACCGGGCCATTTTCCTAACGAAGACAGTAGCTTGGGCTCGACCATCGTGACTGCCCCCGTCTCCCCGAAGGCCGCGACCGACCCTCTGAGCCTCGCCTTCGACGCCGCCCGCCGCGCGGCCGGAGAGGGCGAGGTGCCTGTCGGCGCCGTGATCGTGCGGGACGGCATCGTCCTCAGCGTCGCCCATAACCGCCCGCGGGCGCTGCGCGATCCCACCGCCCATGCGGAGATCCTGGCGATCCGCGCCGCCTGCGCCGCCATCGACGACGAGCGCCTCACCGGCTGCGACCTCTACGTCACCCTGGAGCCCTGTCCGATGTGCGCCGGCGCCATCTCGTTCGCGCGCATCCGCCGGGTCTATTTCGCGGCCCTCGATCCGAAGGGCGGCGGGGTGGAACACGGCCCACGGGTCTTCAACCAGCCCACCTGCCATCACGCGCCGGACGTCTATGGCGGCTTGCGCGAGGCGGAGGCCGCCACGCTCCTGCGCGATTTCTTTCGCGATCGGCGGGAGGGCTGACGCAGGACGCTTTCTCCGGCGTACACATGTCGAACATCCGAATCCTGCGCCCCGGAGACGCCCCATGATCGCAACCTACCAGCGTGCCCTCATCGTCGGCGCCGGCGAAGGCCTGAGCGCCTCGCTGGCGCGGCGCCTGTCCCGCGAGGGCCTTCGCCTCGGCCTCGCCGCGCGCTCCATCGGCAAGCTCGAAGGACTGGCGGCCGAGACCGGGGCCGCCCTGCATTCCTGCGATGCCGCCGACCCGTCGGAGGTGGAGGCTTTGTTCGCCCGGATGGAACCGGCCCTCGGGGGGCCACCCGACGTGGTGATCTACAATGCCAGCGGCCGGTTGCGCAGCCCCGTCGCCGATCTCGACCCGGAGGCGGTGCGCCAATCCCTGATGGTCTCGGCCTATGGCGGCTTCCTCGTGGCCCAGGCCGCCGCGCGGCGCATGCTGCCGGGGCGCCACGGCGCGATCCTGTTCACGGGGGCCTCGGCCAGCGTGAAGGGCTATGCCGAATCCGCGGCCTTCGCCATGGGCAAGTTCGCCCTGCGCGGCCTGTCGCAGAGCCTGGCGCGGGAGCTCCAGCCGAAGGGCATCCATGTCGCCCATTTCGTCATCGACGGCGGGATCCGCAGCGCCTCCCGCCCGGAGCCGGCGGACGCCCCCGACAGCCTGCTCGATCCCGACGCCATCGCCTCGGCCTATTGGGACGTCCTGCGGCAGGACCGCAGCGCCTGGACCTCCGAGGTCGCGCTGCGTCCGTGGGTGGAGCGGTTCTGAGGCATTTGGGAGCGCCTCGGAACCGCCCGGCCATCAGGCCGCCGCCAGCGGCTTCGAGACATCCTCCAGGGACTTGCCCTCGGCAGCCGTGCCCCAGATTCCGCCGACGATGGCGGCGATCAGCATCAGCGCGGCACCGATGCCGTAGCCGATCAGCACGTTGTCGCGGGACCCCGTCTCCACCAGGGCACCGAACAGGAGCGGACCGGAGACGCCGCCGATGCCGGTGCCCAGCGCGTAGAACACCGCGATGGCGAGCGCCCGGATCTCCAGCGGGAAGGTCTCGGCCACGGTGAGGTAGGCGGCGCTTGCGGCGGCGGAGGCGAAGAAGAACACCACCATCCAGGCCGCCGTCTGGCCGACGGGACCGAACACCTCGATCTTGAACAGGTAGCCGGTGACGGTGAGCAGCACCGCCGAGATGCCGTAGGTGAAGGCGATCATCTGGCGGCGGCCGATCGTGTCGAACAGCCGGCCGAGCAGCAGCGGTCCGAGGAAGGAGCCGAGCGCGAAGGGCAGCAGGTACCAGCCGACATGGTCCCCCGGCACCCCGTAGAAGCGCTGGAGCACGAGGGCGTAGGTGAAGAACAGGGCGTTGTAGAAGAAGGCCTGCGCAATCATCAGGGCGAGGCCCACCAGGGTCTGCTTGCGGTGGCCGACCAGCATGGTGCCGAAGACTTCCTTGAGGGGCGTGTGGCTGCGCGTCCGCAGCTTCATCCGCTTGGATTCGTCCACCGGCGGCAGGGTGATGCCCTCGTCGGTGAAGCGCTTCTCGATGCTGGTGACCACCCGGTCCGCCTCAGCGACGTAGCCGTGGGTGGCGAGCCAGCGCGGACTCTCGGGGATCCATGTCCGCAGAGCCAAGATCACGAGGCCGATGCCGCCGCCGACGAAGAAGGCGATGCGCCAGCCCCAGGCCGGGTCGATCATGCCGGGGCGCAGCACCGCGATGGAGAGGAAGGAGCCGAGGGCCGCGCCGATCCAGAACGACCCGTTGATGACGAGGTCGGTCCAGCCGCGCACGCGGGCTGGGACGAGTTCCTGGATGGTGGAGTTGATGGCGGTGTATTCACCGCCGATGCCCGCGCCGGTGAGGAAGCGGAAGATGCAGAAGCTGTAGATGTCCCAGGACAGGCCGGTGGCCGCGGTGGCGGCGAGGTACAGGGCCAGCGTGATGAAGAACAGCTTCTTGCGGCCGATCCGGTCGGTGAGCCAGCCGAAGCCGAGCGCCCCCACCACCGCGCCGACGAGATAGGAACTCGCCGCAAGGCCGATATCGAACTCGGTGAAGCTCATGGGCTCGGCCCGCAGGGCGCCCACGAGGGAGCCCGCCAGGGTGACTTCGAGGCCGTCGAGCACCCAGGTGATGCCCAGCGCGACGATGACGAGGATGTGGAAGCGTCCCCAGGGCAGTCGGTCGAGACGAGCGGAAATATCGGTGTCGATCACCGTGCCCATCGGAACCCGCTCGGGCGGGGCGGAGCCCGGCTTTGCCTCGACCATACTCGTCATCGACGCCTCGTTAACTCTCGGACACGAATGTTGTTGGCAATGAACGGCCAAGCCTCGCGGTTCCGTCGGCGTCTTTACCTGTTCACGCTTCACTCAGAGCATGCGTCTCCGGGTGCCTCGACCGATGAATCCCCGCCTCCTCTCCGCCATCCTCGCCACCACGATGCTGGCGAGTGCCGCGCTCGCGCCGCCGCCCCTGCGCGCCAATGAGGCGTCACACAGGCCGCCGCGCGGCGCCGAAGGCTGGCGCCTGCGCCCGGCCGACGTGACGACGACGGGAAGTACGGTTGCGGCGATCAAGGGCCGCCCGACCGCCGACATCCCGGCGGAGCGGCGCGCGGTGCGGGTGGTCTATCCCGGCCTCCTGGCCGACCGGTGAGCATCCGGCCCGGCCGCGCAGGCGCGCGCCGACGGCGCGGATACGAGCCTCCACCTTAGGTCGACCATTCGGCGGCCGCTCCGCCCGGCAAAGAGCGACTGGTTCGCGCGGCTGAATGGCGGCTCACCACTACAGCGCAATAGGACTGAGATAAAGGTAGATGATGAATTAAATGCAATAATCAACAGCTTATGGCAATCGAAGTGCTCAAACAATAATCCATGAATTGCCTTAATACGACAAATTTACACATAATTCAAAAATATAGGTAGAATTTACCGCATAATAGATACATCTATACCGAAATTTTCATCCTAAAGATTATATACTACGAATATACTGCCAGTATCATGGTCAATAGCCAAAAGCGTGACTGTGGCCGCCATGCACTGTTCGACCATCGCAGAATGGAACATTCCATCGTCTATGTCTAATTTGCGACAAGTCCTTTTTATACGAAAAATTGACTCTAAGGATTGACGTTCTCGCAAGCCTATGAGTTGCAGGGTCAGGTCTGATTGAGGGTGACGATCGATGCTGCGACGGCTCGCCGACAAGATATCCCTGCGGCACCAGATCAGCTTGTTCGCCGGGGCTGTCGGCCTGTCCATCGTAGCCGCGAGCACATTGGGCTCCGCGCTGCTGGCGCGCGAGCAAGCCACCGATATGGCCCAGAACGCCCTGCTGCAGGTGGCCCGCTCCGTCGCCGATCGCCTGGACCAGGACATGGCGGAGCGCCTGCGCGAAATTCGCAATGTGGCTGCGCTTGATCCGCTGCAGCCTCACTGGATGGAAGGGACCGGGAGTCTGCGCAAAGTCCTGCAGACGATGCAGAAGACCCTTCCGGACTATGCCTGGATCGGATTTGCCGACGAGACCGGACAGGTCCGGGCGGCGACCGGCGGCATCTTGGAAGGCGCGAATGTCGGGCAGCGTCCGTGGTTCATCGATGGAATGAAGGGCGCGGTCGCCGAGGACGTTCACGTCGCGGCCTTGCTGCAGAGCCTGCTCAAGCCCAGTGCGGACAAGACCCCGTTCCGCTTCGTCGATTTCGCATCTCCCGTCACCGATGCGTCGGGCCGGATCATCGGCGTCCTGGGAAGCCATCTCAGCTGGAGCTGGGCGGACGTGGTGCGACGGGAAGTCCTCTCCTCGCGCAGGCCGGAGCTGAAGGAGGAGATCGTCGTCCTCGACCGGACCGGCCGCGTGCTCCTCGGGCCGGCCCTCGGGACCACACCCTACTCCCCCGCCGATCTCGCGGCGGGACATTTCATCGCCAGCGGCCCGGACGGCAAACGGCTCGCCGCCGTCTCGGCCACCCGCGGCCGGGGCGACTATACCGGTCTCGGCTGGATCGTGGTCGCCCTCCAACCGGTGGATACGGCGCTCGCGGGTGCCCACCGCCTGACATTCCTCATCACCCTGATCGGCCTCGGCGCCGCTGCGATCGGCGTTCTCGGTATCTTCCTGGTGGTGACGCGCCTGAGCCGCCCGCTTACCCATCTCACGGATGCGGTGGACCGGATCGGCCGTGAGCCGAATGCGACGATGACGGAGCGGGTCCATGGCTCGCCCGAGGTGCTGCGCCTGTCCGCCGCCGTCAGATCCCTGCTGAGACGGATCGGCACCGCCGAGTCCGATGCACGAGACATCGAGAACGAAGCGTCACGGGCGGTGCAGGCCGCGCAGGACCGGGTCAAGCGCATCGGCGCCGACCTCCAGGCCCTGCAGCTCATCGCCAATAAGGACGCTCTCACGGGCCTTCTCAACCGGCGCGCATTCCTTCCCCTCGCGAAGGAGGCCTTGAACGACTTCAAGCTCCATCACCGTCCCATCGCGGTGCTCATGATCGACATCGACCATTTCAAGCGGGTCAACGACCGTTATGGCCACCCGGCGGGCGATGTGGTCATCCGCAAGGTCGGCTCCATCATCAACGATACCATCAGGACGACGGACAAAGTGGCGCGTTTCGGCGGCGAGGAGTTCGTTGTCCTGCTCGGCGACAGCAGCGCCGTCGGCGCGGCACTGATCGCGGAGCGCATTCGCCAGAGCGTGGCCAGCACCGTGTTCGAGCCGGACAACAACCGCCTCCTGGCGACGATCAGCATCGGCATCGCCGAGGCCGAGCCATCCGACAGGGACATCGACCGCACCATCGAGCGCGCGGACCGTGCCCTCTACGAGGCGAAATCTCGGGGACGCAATTGCATCCACACCTTCACGGCGGACATCGCCGACCTGAGATCGGTGGCGTAACCGACCCTCGGGAGCATAGGGTCGATGCCCATTCGAGGCCGGCGGGATCCATACCGGTTCGGTCGGGCCGCGGCCTACGGCATTCACACATCTGGCGGGCACCACGGGTCCCCTCTCCTGGAAGGAGAGGGAGTTCCGCTGCGCCTCATGCCGAACCCTTTTGAATCGAGGGAACAGCTGTCGAGCAAATGCGTGTATCCTGTAGGGCCACGGCCCTCAGGCCGTCACCTCCCGGCGATTCGGGGATCGAGGGCGTCGCCGAGGCCGTCACCGAGGACGTTGAGAGCCACCAGGGTCGAGACGAGGAAGGCGGCGGGGCCGGCGAGCATCCACGGGGCGGATTCGAGGGCGCGCGCGCCCTCCGCGATGAGCGCGCCCCAACTCGTGGCCGGTTCCTGCACCCCGAGGCCGAGGAACGACAGAAAGCTCTCCAGCAGGATCACCTTGGGCACGAGGAGCGTCGCCGCCACCGTGACGGGACCGAGGGTGTTCGGGACGATGTGCCGGCGCAGGATCGCCGCCGTGGACAAGCCGAGGGCCTCGGCGGCGCGAACGAAATCGCGATGACGCAGGGAGAGGGTCTGGGCACGGACGAGGCGGGCCATGTCGAGCCATTCCACCGCGCCGATGGCCACCAGGATGAGCCCCAGCCCGGAGCGGAAGAACACCAGCAGCATGATCACGAAGAAGACGAAGGGCAGGGCGTAGAGCATGTCGACGACACGCATCATCACCGCGTCGACCGCGCCGCCGAGATAGCCGGCGAGCGCTCCGTAGGCGATCCCGACGAGGAGCGCCACGGCGGTGGCGACGGCCCCGATGAGGAGGGAGACACGCCCGGCCACGAGGCTCCGCGTGAGGACGTCCCGCCCCAGCATGTCGGTGCCCATGAGGAAGCGCAGACGCCGCAGAGGAGCCTCCACCACGAGGCGGCGCCCCCCGTCCCGGCGCTCGACGATGGAGGCGGGGCCGAACAGGTCCGAGCGGGGCAGGTAGACCAGAACCCGTTCGTCGATGGGCTTAGTCTCGAAGGACTTGGCATCGTCGGGCTTGGAGATCCCCGAAAACACCATGCGGACCGTGTCGCCGGTGACCGCGATGTCCGAGACCGAGAGCCGCATGCGGAAGGCGAGGCGCGTGAGGGCGGGGGCGATCTCGTCGGGCTCGGGATGGGCGGCGAGGCCCGGCGCGGTGCGCACGAGGTCGGGGTAGATCCGCCCCGGCTCGTGGCCGGTGAGACGCGGCCCGACGAGGCAAGCGAGCGTCATCGCGATGAGAAGCAGGAAGGCGGCGAGGGCGCCGCGGTTGCGCGCGAACCGGGTCCAAGCGTGCCTCATCATGCGCGCCTCATCGGGCCGTCCTCAGGCGCGGATCGAGAAGGGCGCAGACGATGTCGGCGACGATGTTGAGGAGGGTGACGAACACGGCCACCAGCACCACGGTCCCCATCACCAGGGTGTAGTCGCGGTTGAGCGCCCCATCGACGAAGGCGCGACCGATGCCGGGCAGGCCGAAGATCGTCTCCACCACGACGGAGCCGGTGAGCAAAGCGGCGGCGGTCGGTCCGAGAACGGACACCACGGGCAGCAGCGCCCCGCGCAGGGCGTGGCGGGCGATGCGATGGGGCGGCAGGCCCATGGCGCGCATGGTGCGGACCGGCTGGGCGTTCAGGGTCTCGTTGAGCGAGACCCGCGTCAGGCGGGCGATGGCGCCGACCTGCGGCAGGGCGAGGGTGAGGACGGGAAGCACGAGATGCGACGGCGCGCCGCCCTCCCAGCCTCCCACGGGGAGCCAGCGCAGGGTCAGCCCGAACACGATCTGAAGCAGCGGCGCCACGACGAAGTTGGGCACCGCCAGGGTCAGCCCGGCGAGAAGGCCGATGGCCCGGTCGATCCATCCGCCGCGACGGAGAGCGGCCCAGCTTCCCAGGCCGATCCCGCAGGCCAACGCGAGGACGAGGGCGAGGCCGCCCAGGGTCATGGAGACGGGCAGGCCGCGCGCGAAGAGATCCGCGACGGTGAGATCGCGGAACGAGAAGGACGGGCCGAGATCGCCCCGCATCAGCGCGCCGAGATAGCGCCCGTACTGAACGATCAGCGGTTGATCGAGGCCGTAGACGGCAGCGAGGTTGCGCATCGCCGCCGGCGGCAGCGGACGTTCCAGGTCGAACGGCCCTCCGGGGGCGAGGCGGATCAGAAAGAAGCTGCCGGTGACCACGAGGAACAGGGTCGGGACCGCCTGGGCGAGGCGGCGCAGGATGAGACCGATCATGCCGCCGCCGGCCTCACGGTTCGAGCCTCAGGAAGCGCGTCGGCGATGCGTTGCGCAGGTTCGGATGGTAGCCGGTGAGACGGGGCGAGATCAGCGCCTTCGAGCGGGTATGGAGCACCGGGATCCAGGGTAGGTCCCGCAGGACGATCGTCTCGGCGCGAAACAGGATGTCGGCACGTGCCGCGATATCGCGCTCGGAGGCCGCTTCGCGCATCAGCCCGTCATAGGCCGGATTGCTGTAACGGCCGGGGTTGAGCCCGTCATTGCCGGTCTCCAGCAGGAACAGGAAGTTCTGCGGATCGGAGTAATCGGCGAACCAGGACATGCGGGCGACATCGAAATCGCCGCCGTCGCGCAGATGGGCGAAATGGGTCTTGGCATCGGTATAGACGAGGCGCGTCTCGACGCCGATGCCTCGCCACATGTCGGTGATAGCGACCGCCGTGTTGCGGTTGTTGTCGGTGCTGTTGAAGCGATACTCGACCCGGAGGGGCTCGGCCCCCGGGCCGAAACCGGCCTCGCCGAGGAGTGACCGCGCCTCCTCCTCGCGGTCGATCGGCAGGGCGTTGCGGCCTTCAAGTTCCGGCGGCGGGCGGTAATTGTCGAGGCCCGGCGGGCACAGGGAATAGGCCGGCGCCATGGTCTCGCCCCACAGCCTCTCGGCCAGGAATTCCCGGTCGATCACCAGGGACAGGGCCCGGCGCAGGCGGGCGTCGTCGAAGGGGGGCTTTCGGGTGTTCACGGCCAGGGCATAGAGCCCGAGCGACGGGCCGAGGACGACCTGACCGCCGAACCTCGCCTTGAGGGAGGCCATCTGGTCGCCCGGCAGATCGGCCAGGGACTCGATCTCGCCGGCGGCGTAGCGGCGGACCGCGCTGGACAGGTCGGGCGTCGGCAGGAACGCCACGGTCTCGATGGAAACGCCGGCCGCCGCATGGAAATACGGGTTTCGCCGCAAGGTGATGCGGTCGTTCGGCACCATGTCCACGAGAGCGTAGGCGCCGTTGCTGACGAGGTTGCCCGGCCGGGTGAACGCGTCCCCGAACCGGGCGACCGAGGGCGGGTGTACCGGCAGGGAGGTCTGGTGGGTGAGGAGTTCAAGGAGGTAGGGCGTCGGCCGGTCGAGGGTGACGACGAGGGTCCGCGCATCCGGCGCCGTCACGCCGAGCGTTTCCGGCGCGGCCTCACCCTGGTTCACCGCGCGGGCGTTCTTCAGCGGATACAGCACTTCGGCATATTTCGCCGCCGTCGTGGGGAGCAGGATCCGGCGCAGTCCGAAGGCGAAATCCGCCGCCACCACGGGATCGCCGTTCGACCAACGTCCGTCCTCGCGCAGGTGGAACGTGTAGGTCAGGGCGTCGTCGGAGACGGTCCAGTGCGTTGCCGCGCCGGGGATGATGGCGCCGTGATTGTCGTAGGTCAGCAGCCCCTCGTAGAGGTCGCGCAGGATATGCGCCTCCGCCACGGTGGAGGATTTGTGCGGATCGAGGGTTTCCGGATCGGCGTCGTTGCCGCGCCGGTAGACGGGCGACGCCGCCGCACGCGCCGGGCCGGTTCCGGCCACCAGCAGGGCCCCGCCGCCGAGGAGGCAGGCGCGCCGGTCCGGGCGCATGGCGGCGCTCAGGCGCCGGTCTGCGTGGTGAAGCCGGCCGCCTCGATTCCGGCGAGCGCGCACAGTTCGTCGTTGTCGGAGGTATCGCCCGAGATACCGACGGCGCCGATGACCGCATCGCCGTCGCGGATCAGGACGCCGCCCGGCACCGGCACGAGCGCGGCGGGACCGACGAGATGGCTCACGGCCGCCACGAAATAGGCCTGCTCCTCGGCCCGCTTGTGGATCGCGCGGCCGCCGAGGCCGAGCGCCAGACAGCCATTGGCCTTGCCCATGGCGACCTCCGCCCGGCGCAGGGACGTACCGTCCTCCGCGGCCATGGCCCTGAGCGCGCCGCGCGCATCGTAGACCACCACCGCGAGGGGCTTCAGGCTGTGCCCGCGCGCCGTCGCGAGGGCGGTGGCGACGATGGTCTGGGCGGCGGCGAGGGTGAGGTCGGGCATCGGCTTAACCTAGGGATGAGTTCACGGGTCATACCGGACGTACCCCGCCCGTCGATGCCGGACCAGCCCCGGCTCTACCCGTGGCGGTCGGCCAGGAACGCATCGTAGTGCCGGGTCACCGCCGCCGGGTCCTCGAAATGCGGAAAGGCCCCGGTGGGCAGGACGTCCAGCGTCCAGTTCGGGCGGCCGGCGACACGGTCGGCATGCGGGTAGTTCACGAAATCCCCGCGCACCCCGTGGATCATCCAGACCGGGAGGGCGAGCGCCTCGTAGAGGCGGCCCGGCGCGTCGGGAAACAGGGCGCCGGACAGGAACGAGAACGGCGCATTCCGCGCCCCCGGACGATGCGCCGAGGCGTGGTCGTAGGCGAGCAGACCCTCGTCGATGTCCTTCGAGCCCCAGGTCTTCTCCAGGAAGAAGCGCATGCTCGGCCGGCTCACGAGGAGATCGAACAGCGGCTCCCCCCAGAGGGGCGCGTTCAGCAGGGCGCGGGCGACGGCGCCGCCATGCCGGGTCCGGTCGCGATGCCGGCCGACGAAGCGGGAATCGAAGCCGGTGGGGCTGATGAGGCCGAGGCTGCGATAATCGCCGGGCGCCTCGAGAGCAGCGGCGGCGAGGTACTCGCAGGACAGGGACAGGGCGACGGCATCGATCTGTCCGCCGCCGTGTCGAGCGCGGATCTCCGCGGTGACGGCCTGGATCGCGTCGGTCATCAGGCGGGGCGTGTAGACCCGGTCGCTGCGCTCCGAAAAACCGAAACCCGGCAGGTCGAGGGCATAGACCGGGCGGCTCCCCGCGTAATGTCGGTAGAGGGGACGGATCTCGTAGGCATTCGCCGCCGCGTTGACGGAGTGGATCAACAGTAGCGGAACACCCGGCGCGGTGGTGTCCCCATAGAGGCCAATATCCCCGGCCGGGGTTTCCAGGCGCTCGTGCCGTCCCGGCAGGGCGGGATGCAGCGTCTGATCGTGGTCGATCTCCAACCGGCTCCATGCGATCCATGCTCCAGCCGCGCCGAGGGGCAGGAGAGCGAGCTTGGCGGCGAGGCTCACGCCGGATGCGGGCCTGTCGCGGCGGATCGGTTGGGGCATCGTATCGTCCGTGAGGCAAGTCGGTCGGGGAGAACGCGAAGCCTCCCCGGTTGATCCGGGCCTTCCCCTCGCTACGCCGTCGCGCCCTCGATCTCGCCGCTCAGCTCCAGCCATTCCTCCTCGGCCGCGTCCAGGGCGGCGGCCGCGTCCGAACGCATCTTGGCGAGTTCGCCGGCCTTGGCGGCGTTGGTCTGGAAGGCGGTGCCGTCGGCGAGCGCCGCATCGATCTTGGCCATGGCGTCCGTGAGCTTCTTCATCCGCGCCTCGACTCCCTCCAGCTTCTTGCGCAGGGGAGCCAGAGCCACGCGGCGGTCGGCATTGGAGCGGCGCTCCACCGCCTTCACCCCGCCCGTCGCCTCGGACGCGCTCGTCTGAGCCTCGCGTTCGGGACCGGCGAGGACGAAGCGGCGGTAATCGTCCATGTCCCCGTCGAAGGCCTTCACGCTGCCGTTCGCCACGAGCCAAAGCCGGTCGGCGCAGGCCTCCACGAGGAAGCGGTCGTGGCTCACCAGGATGACGGCACCCTCGTAGTCGTTGATCGCCTCCACCAGGGCCTGCCGGCTCTCGATGTCGAGGTGGTTGGTGGGCTCGTCGAGGATGAGGAGATGCGGCCCCTTGAAGGCCGCCAGCCCCATGAGGAGGCGCGCCTTCTCACCGCCCGAGAGTTGCGAGACTGGCGTCTCCGACTTGGTCCCCGAGAAGCCGAGGCGGGCGGCGGCGGCGCGGGCCTTCGATTCCGGCACGTCCGGCATCAGGTCGCGGACATGGGCGTAGGCGCTCTCGGCCGGGCGCAACTCGTCGAGCTGGTGCTGGGCGAAATAGGCCACCTCCATCTTGCCCGAGCGCCGCATCTCGCCGCTCAAGGGGGCTAAGCGCCCGCCGATGAGCTTGCAGAAGGTGGACTTGCCGTTGCCGTTGGCGCCCAGCAGCGCGACGCGGTCGTCGGGGGCGAGGCTGAGGTTCAGGCCCGAGAGGACGATCCGGTCCGGATAGCCCGCCTGCACCCGCTCCATGGCGACGATGGGCGGGGAGAGCGGACGCTCCGGGCTCGGCAGGCGGAAGGCCGGCACATCGTCCTCGATCACCGAGGCGATAATCTCCATCTTGGCCAGCCGCTTGACCCGGGACTGGGCCTGTCGCGCCTTCGTGGCCTTGGCCTTGAACCGGTCGACGAAGCTCTGGAGATGCGCGCGCTCGGCATCCTGCTTCTGCTTCGCCTTGGCCTGGAGCACACGCTTCTCGGCGACCTGCCGGGCGAAAGAGGTATAGCCGCCCCGGTAGATGCTGAGTTTGCCGCGATCGAGATGGAGGATGTGGTCGACGCATTCGTCGAGCAGGTCGCGGTCGTGGGAGATGATGACGGCGGTGCGCGGATAACGCTCCAGGTAATCGTAGAGCCAGATCGTCCCCTCGATATCGAGGTAGTTGGTGGGCTCGTCGAGGAGCAGCAGGTCGGGTTCGGAGAACAGCACGGCGGCCAGCGCCACGCGCATGCGCCATCCCCCCGAGAAGTCGGAGCAGGGTCGCCCCTGCGCCTCGGCGTCGAAGCCGAGGCCGTGCAGGATGGCGGCGGCGCGGGCGGGCGCCGAATGCGCCTCGATGTCCACGAGCCGGGTCTCGATCTCCGCCCGGCGCAGGCCGTCGGCATGCTCCGCTTCCGACATCAGGCGAGCCCGCTCGGTATCGGCGGCGAGCACCACGGCATGCAGCGTTTCCGGACCGGCCGGAGCCTCCTGCGCCACGGCGCCGATGCGCATGCCCTTGGGCATCGAGACAGTGCCGCCCTCGGTGGGCAATTCGCCGAGGATCGCCTTGAACAGCGTCGTCTTGCCCGCGCCATTGCGGCCCACGAGCCCGACGCGGGCCCGGTCCGGAATGACGAAGGTGGCGCCGTCGAGGATCAGGCGCTCGCCGATGCGGTAGGTGAGGTCGTTGACGCGGAGCATGAGAGGCTTCTGGCGGCGCGCGGCAAGGGTTGCAAGGGGAGCGTCACGAGGTGAGGGCAGCAGGGTGCCGTATCCGGCGGGGGCGGAGCGCTGTAATCCGGCCGCCATGACCCTGACGCTTCTCGCCGCCCTCGTGCCGATCGCACTCCTGATAGGGCTCGGCGCGGCCCTGCGCCGCCTCGGCTTTCTCGCCGAGAGCTTCTGGCCGCAGGCCGAACGCCTGGCCTATTACGTGCTGCTTCCGAGCCTTCTCCTGGACAGCCTCGCCACCGCGCGCCTCGCCGACGTGCCCGTGGGTGCGCTCGCCCTGGTCCTGGTCCTCTCGACCCTTGTGGTGGCGGGCTTGGTGCTGGCGGCACGCCCGCGCCTCGGCTTCGGTGGACCGGCCTTCACCTCCGTGTTCCAGGGTGGGGTCCGGTTCAACAACTATGTGGGGGTCTCGGCGGCGGCCGGCCTCTACGGCGCCCAGGGCATCGCGCTGGCGGCGGTGGCGAACGCCGCCATCGTGCCGACGGTCAACGTCCTCTGCGTCCTGGTCTTCGCCCGTTTCGGCACGGCGGGCCGCCCCTCGGCCCTCGGCCTCGCGCGGCAGATCGCCCTCAATCCGCTTGTCCTCGGCAGCCTCGGCGGCATCGCGCTCCAGGCCTCGGGGCTCGGACTGCCGCCGGGACTCGAGCCGATGCTGCGGGCCTTAGGCCAGGCCTCGCTGCCGCTGGGCCTGCTCTGCGTCGGCGCCGCCCTCGATTTCGGATCGGCGCGAAGCTGGATCAGGCCGGTCGCCGTGGCCTCCCTGATCAAGTTCGGGCTCATGCCGGCCGCCACCGTGACGGCCTGCCTCGCCTTGGGACTCAAGGGTCCGGCCGCGGTGACGGCCCTGCTGTTCCAGACCCTGCCGACCGCCTCGTCGTCCTACATCATGTCGCGCCAGCTCGGCGGGGACGCGCCGCTGATGGCAGGGATCACGGCCACCCAGACCGTGATCGCCGGGGTGGCGCTCCCCCTCGTCCTCGCCATCGTGCTGGCCTTGGCCGGACTCGGCTGAGACGCCCCCGCGGCCCCCTGGTCAGGTCAGTTCCCAGGCGGCGGGATCGTTCATCAGGGCCGCGACCAGGGCGTGGTTCAGTTCGTGCCCCGTATGCGCGGCCTCGATCCGGCCGAGGATCGGGCATCCAGCCAGCGCCAGATCGCCGATCAGATCCAGCATGCGATGGCGCACCGGCTCGTCGGGCACGGTCATCCCGCCGATGATCCGCCCGCCGACGATACAGGCGGTCGAGGAGAGGTTCGCCCCCCGCAGCAGCGGCTTGCCCAGCAGCGTGCCGTAGATCTTGGCCGGAATCGCCCATTTGGCCCGCCCGAAGCTGCGCGAGGGAGCCAACTGCTCGGTGAACACCTCCCGGGTGATCGTGCCGGACCAGTGCATGGGGTCGAAACGCGAGAGTGCGAGACGACCGGAGAGGTGAAGCGCATCCGCCGGCGCGATCCTCAACGTCCGGTGGTCCTGGCGGACCTCGACCGGCCGCAGCACCCGGATGCTGCGCAGCGGTGCGTCGGTCTCGGTCTGGCCGCTCGCGCGCAGACCCTCGCACCAGGGCAGGGCGCCTCCATCGAAGATCGGCAGTTCCTCCGCGTCGAGGCAGACCAGCGCGTTGTCGATGCGATGGGCGTAGAGCGCGGCCAGAAGATGCTCCACGGTCCGGACCAGGGGGCCGTGGGGCGAGCGAAGGGCGGTGCAGAGCGGCTGCGTCTCGCGAAAGGTCCACAGTGCCGGCACATCCACCGTGCGGCCACGGCCGAGGTCGCGTCGGAACACGATGCCGTGGTCGTCGCCAGCCGGTGCGACGGTGACCGTGACGCGGCGCCCGGTATGTAGGCCGTAGCCCGTCAGACGGAAGCTAGCGGACAGGGTCGCCTGCCGTTGGCGCGCACTCGCCGACGCCACGTCGTGCACGGCCTGGATCGATGGGGCGGGGGAATTGGCCGCGACGTCTTGCGTCCACCACGGCGAGGGGACTTCCGCCTCGATCCTGGATGGTCCTGGCTGACGGGTCGCGCCCGCGGCGTCTTCTCTCGATGACGCTGACCTTACCAGCACTTCTCGGCTCCCGGAGCGATCAACCGGGATTGTCATGAGACAGCGTGTTCATTTCCGGTATGCGCGTATCGTAACCCCGCGCGATCGCAAAGGCAGGTAAACTACGCGCGAGGAGAGGTCGCTTTCCTCCGCACGATCGCGGGGCCGCAGCGGACCCCAAAATCCGGCGGACCGACTTTTTGGTAGGGATGGGCCGCCGGAATGGGTTGACCCACGGGACCGGCAGCTTAACGATCACGCGCTTTAGGAGACGATACCCGTGACCGCAGGACGGCTGGCGACAATCCCCTTCTTCAAGGAGCCGGGAATAGAGCTGTCGGCCTACGAGACCCGGTGTCATTGGCGCCGGTTCGATGAGAACGAAGTCCTCGTCGACTACGACGACATCTCCACCGACGTCTATTTCCTCGCCTCCGGCGAGGTCCGCATCCTCAACCGGTCGCAGTCGGGCAAGGAAGTGATCCTCGGCGAGATGCGGGGCGGCGCGTTCTTCGGCGAGCTCGCGGCCCTCGACGGAATCGGCCGCTCGGCCAACGTCACCGCCCTGACCCGCGGCGAGGTCTGCGTCGTCCCGGCCCCGATCTTCCGGCAGATGATCTTCGCCTCCGAGGCCATCGCCGACCGTCTGTTCCGCCTGCTCGCCAAGCGCGTACGCGAACTCAACACGCGGCTGATGGAACACGCGCTCCTCGACCTGCGCCACCGCCTCTATGCCGAGTTGCTGCGCCTGTCCGTGCCGCGCGCCGGCGGCGACGGCGAACGGGTGGTGACGCCGCCGCCCTATCACCACGTGCTGGCCGCCCGCATCGGCTGCCGGCGCGAGCAGGTGACCCGCGAGTTCACCGTGATGGCGGCCGATGGCCTGATCGACCGGACAAGGGGCGCCCTCGTCATCCGTCGGCCCGACCTGCTGGAGGCGCGGGTTGCCGAAGCCTTGCGCGAGGACAATTGACGGCGCGGAAGGCCGTGGTCCCGTTCCTCACCCTCCAACGGCTGACGAAGACGTTCGGCACCCATGACGCGGTGGCGGATCTCTCGCTCGACATGCCGTCGGGCGAAATCCTGTGCCTGCTCGGCCCCTCCGGCTGCGGCAAGAGCACCCTGCTTCGCCTGATCGCCGGGTTCGAGACGCCCACGGGCGGGGCGATCCGCCTCGACGGCACCGATCTCACCGGCCTGGCCCCGCACAGGCGGCCGGTGAACATGATGTTCCAGTCCTACGCGCTGTTTCCCCATCTCAGCGTCGCGCGCAACATCGCCTACGGGCTGAAGGGCCTCGGCCGTTCGGCAGCCTCCGCCCGCGTGGAGGAGTTGCTCCGCCTGGTGCGGCTGGAGGATTTCGAGAGCCGGGCCCCCGACACCCTGTCCGGCGGCCAGCGCCAGCGGGTCGCCCTCGCACGCGCCCTGGCGCGCGAACCGAAGGTCCTCCTCCTCGACGAGCCCCTCGGCGCCCTCGACCGGGGGCTCCGCGAGGAGACCCAGGGGGAGTTGCGCGCGATCCAGCGCCGCCTCGGCACCGCCTTCATCATCGTCACCCACGACCCTTCCGAGGCCATGGCGCTCGCGGATCGGATCGGCGTGATGGACAAGGGCCGTCTCGTCCAGATCGGCCGGCCCGAGACGCTCTACGAAAGGCCCGTCAATCGGTTCGTCGCCGGCCTCCTCGGCGACGTGAACCTCATCCCGGGGACGGTCAGGGACACCGACGGGGCGCTGGTGCGGGTCGAGACCGCCCTCGGTCCGGTCCTCGCCATCGGGGAGGGCGCCCCGGTCGCCGGCGCCCCCGCGCTGGTCGCCCTGCGCCCCGAGCGCATCGGGGCTTCACCCGTCGATTCGATGGCCGCCGGGGCTCATAACGCCCTCGATGGGCACGTCGAAGGCTCGACCTATCTCGGCGACCGCATCCGCCTTCAGATCCGCATGGTGGACGGCAGCACGATCCGCGCGACCCTGCCCGCCGGAACCGGGATCGCCGGCGGCGCCCCGGTCCGCCTGTCTTTTGCCCCCGACGCCGCGACGGTCATGGCGGCGTGATGAAGCGGCTCATCCCGGTTGCGCCGTATCTGTGGCTCGCCGCCTTCGTGCTGCTGCCCTGCCTCATCACCCTCAAGATCAGCCTGTCCTCGCCGGCGACGGCGCAGCCGCCCTATCTGCCGGTACTCGACTGGAGCGCCGGAATCGACGGATGGGGGGCGTTCCTCGAAGCCCTGGACTTCGCCAATTTCGAAACCCTGGCCGGCGACAGCCTGTATCGCGACGCAGCCCTGTCCTCCCTGCTTTATGCGGCCACGGCGACGGCGATCCTGGTGATCCTCGGCACGCCCGTCGCCCATGCGCTGGCCCGCTCGCCGGCCCGGCTCCAGCCGCTCCTCGTGGCCCTGGTGATCGTGCCGTTCTGGACGAGCTTCCTCATCCGCATCTACGCCTGGATCGCGATCCTGAAGCCCGAGGGCCTGCTCAATGCCGGCCTCATCTGGACCGGTCTCATCGCCCGCCCCCTGGATATCCTGAATACGCCGGCGGCGGTGATGTTCGGGCTGACCTATGCCTACCTGCCCTTCATGGTGCTGCCGCTCTACGCGGTGCTCTCCCGCCTCGACCCGACCCTGACGGAGGCCGCCGCCGATCTCGGGGCCTCGCCGGCGCGTGCGTTCTGGACCGTCACGCTGCCGCTGGCCCGGCCCGGCATCGTCGCGGGCGCGCTCCTCTGCTTCATTCCGATGGTGGGCGAGTTTATCATCCCCGATCTCCTCGGCGGCTCGGACACGCTGATGCTCGGCCGCGTCCTGTGGAGCGAGTTCTTCTCCAACCGCGACTGGCCCCTCGCCTCGGCGGTGGCGGTGCTGCTCCTCGTCCTCATCGTGGGACCGATCGTGCTGTTCCGGGATGCCGAACGCGGACGAGGGGAGGTCGGCCGATGAGCCCGCTCAACCGCCTCAGCCTCGGACTCGGGCTCGCCTTCCTCTACGCGCCGATCGCCGTCCTCTTCGTCTTCTCGTTCAACGCCTCGTCTCTCGTGACGGTCTGGGGCGGGTTCTCCACACGCTGGTACGGGGTGCTCCTCAACGACGGCCCGCTCCTCGCCGCCGCCCTCGTCTCCGTGAAAGTGGCCTCGCTCGCCGCCCTGGTGGCGACCGTCCTCGGCACTCTGGCGGCGCTGGCTCTCGATCGCAGCGGCCGCTTCACCGGACGGGGCGCCTTCACCGGCCTCGTCTACGCGCCGATGGTGATGCCGGAGGTGATCACCGGCCTGTCGCTGCTGCTGCTCTTCGTCGGGCTCGGCCTCGACCGCGGCCTCGTGACCCTGGTCATCGCCCACGCCACCCTCGGCCTCGGTTTCGTCGCCGTGGTGGTGGGCGCCCGGTTGAAGGGGCTCGACCGCTCCCTGGAGGAGGCGGCGGCGGATCTGGGGGCAGGCCCCATCCGCGTCTTCGCCACCGTTACCCTGCCGCTGATCGCACCGTCCCTGGTCGCGGCGTTCCTCCTCGCCTTCACCCTTTCCCTCGACGACCTCGTCATCGCGAGCTTCGTCTCGGGGCCGGGGGCGACGACATTGCCGATGCGGCTCTACAGCCAGGTCCGCCTCGGCGTGAACCCGGAGATTAATGCCGCCTCGACGCTCCTGGTCGGCGGCGTCACCCTCGTCGTGCTGACGGCGTCCTTCCTTACCGGCCGCCCCTCCGCCGGCACTCAGGGCACGTAGGCGCGCACGCGCGTCGGCAGGTCGAGCGCCCCCGTGCGCGGACCCTGCATGGCATCGGGCGCCAGGATCGAGCCGCCCCGGGAGTCGAGGTCGGAACCGCCCTCGCGCGGGATGACACGAACGGCGACGGCATCCCAGGGGCCGTCTATGTCGAAGAGCGGCCCCTGCGCCTGGGCCGAAGACAGGGTCTGGGGTGAGACCGGCCGCAGGACGGTGTCGGTGGAGGCACGGGGTGTCAGTTCCGCCCTGGCGGCGAGGGTCCGCTCCGGCAGCGACAGGGTTCCGCGCAGCGATGCGGACAACGATGTGGTCTTCAGCATTCCCTCCGTGATCTCGCCGATCCCGTCGACGAAGCGCAGGATCACCCCCGCGCGTTCGAAGGGCGTACGGCCGTTCCGGCGGACCAGGGCGCCATCGGCGGCGACGCCGTTGCGGTGGATCACGTCGGCGAGGTCGAGGCCGGCGAGGGTACCGTTCTCCATGGCCAAGGACGAACGTCCGTTGAGGTGAGCGATCAGCCCGGCGGCGGTACGGCCCGATCCCTCCAGGGTGAACTGCCCCTGGGCGTTGCCCAGGATCCAGCCCTCCTGCCCGACATCGACCAGGAGGGCGCCGAGATCGAGCTGGTCGAAAGCCCCCTGCGCACGCAGTTCGGTCTCGCCGCGATCGGTGGCGGAGGTGGTGAGGCCGAACCGTCCCTTGACGAGGCCGCCCCGCACCATCGCGCGGACGAGAGAGCCCTCCACGCTGCCGTCGCGCACCAGCAGGCTGGAGGCGAGATCCTCCATCACCACCGGGCCGAGGCGGGCAGTGCCCGCCGAGAGACGTAGGTCGAGGTCGCCGCCGGTGAAGGGCCGCAGGGCCAGACTCTGCCGGCTCCAGCCGTTGGCGTTCAACGTGTCGTCCGATCCGAAGACCCGGACCAGGGTGGCCAGAACGGGGGCGAGGTTCAGGCTCTCCGCCGCCAGGGTCGCCTGCAGGGCCGGGCGGCCCTGGCCGAAGCTGATCGAGCCGGCACCTTCCAGGCTGTTGTCACCGAGCCGCAGACGCATGGTCGGCAGGAGCAGGTTGCGGCCCGAACTCTCGAACGTGCCGTCGACGGCGAAGGTATCGAGGAAGGGCGACAGGGCGATGTCCGTCCCCGCCCAGGCCAAGGTCTCGCGCAGGGAACGGGTCTGCAGGCTGCCCTGACCGCGAAGCGACACCCCATCGGCGAGGCTGCCGCTTCCCTCCGCCGTCATCTGGCCCGCGGGCCAGGTCGCGCTGGCCGAGAACGGGGATTCACGGCCCGAGAACAGCTCGTCCAGGCGAACCCCGGACAGCGAGAACCGGGTCGGGGTCTCGTTCCAGACGAAGCTTCCCGCGACGTTGGTCTGCGAACTCCAGAACGGCCAGGCGAGGACCAGATCGACGTCGCTGGCGGTCTGGGCACTGCCGTCGCGCGGATCGCGCCCCACCAGGGTCGCATCCGTGAGGCTGATGCGACGGGGACGCGACGCGCCGCCCTCGGTCAGTCGCGCCTTCAGCCGGCGGAACGGCTCGCCCCAGCGCCGATCCCCGTCATCGAGGGGGAGGGCGATCGTGGTGCGCTCGAGGGAGAGGGTATCGACCTCGATGCGGCCGGCGAGGAGGGCGCGGATCCCGAGCTTGATGGTGAGCGTTCCGCCCTCGGCGAGAAGCGGCCCATCGACCGTCCCGGCGCTGAGTCGGACTCCCTCGAAATCCAGCCGGGGAATGGGCAGCAGGGCGATGCCCGCCGGCCCCTCGGCCGTCATCGCGATTCCGTAACCGGTCGCCAGCGACTTGCCGACGCCCCGCGTGAGGCGCGCGGAGGCCACGGACCAGGGCAGGCAGGCACCGATCAGGGCGAGGACGAGGCTGCCGATACAGACGGCCGGCAGGAGGCGACGGAGCGGCATATCTCTCCCTATCGGAGCAAAACCGCGACGCGCGGTCCCGCGCACGGCCTCGCCCAGCCGCTGCGGTCGATCTTCGAAAACCTGCCCCCCGTTCCATTCCATAGCGAGCCGGACGGGGTTTGTCTGCCATGCATCATTTCTCCGCAGTGGAGCATTCGGAAACACGCTCTCCTCCTCGGAGCCGTCCTTCCCCGACAGCTCAACCTGCTACAGGTCTCGTGACCCTTATCCTTTCCACCACGATGGGCGCTCGCAGGATCTTGCCGAAACGCCATGTCCTGGCGCAGAGCATGTCTTGGCGCAGAGGCAGAGCATGTCCTGGCGCAGAGACAGGACAGACGGACGCGGCCCTCCCTGGTCAATCCGAGCCCCGCGCGAGCCGGGCCGGGGAGGCGGGATTGGCTCGCGTTTCGCAGGGTGGCCCGAAACGGCGCCAGGGACCGGATTTCGGGAGGAAGGCTTGAGATGAAGAAGGTATATTCCGACGCCACGCAGGCGGTCGCCGGCCTGCTCAAGGACGGCATGACGATCATGGCCGGCGGCTTCGGCCTGTGCGGCATCCCCGACGAGCTGATCGACGCGATCCAGGCGTCAGGGGTCAAGGATCTCACCGTCATCTCCAACAATGCCGGCATCGACAATGTCGGTCTCGGCAAGCTGCTGCAGACCCGCCAGATCGCCAAGATGATCTCGTCCTATGTCGGCGAGAACAAGGAATTCGCCCGCCAGTATCTCGGCGGCGAACTCGCCATCGAGTTCAACCCGCAAGGCACGCTGGCCGAGCGCATCCGCGCGGGCGGGGCGGGCATCCCCGCCTTCTTCACCAAGACCGGCGTCGGCACCCTCATCGCCGAGGGCAAGGAGGTGCGTGAGTTCGACGGCGAGGATTACGTGATGGAGCGGGGCCTGTTCGCCGATCTCGCCATCGTCCATGCCTGGAAGGGCGATACCGAAGGCAACCTCGTCTACCGGAAGACCGCCCGCAACTTCAATCCGATGATGGCCACCGCCGCCAAGGTGACGGTCGCCCAGGTGGAGCATCTGGTCCAGCCCGGCGAGATCGACGGCGACGCGATCCATACGCCGGGCATCTTCGTCAAGCGCATCATCCACGTGGCGATCCGCGAGAAGAGGATCGAGCAGCGCACCACGCGCAAGCGTGGCGAGACCGCCGCCTCCGCCGCTGCCGTCTGACATCCAAGGGAGACAACACCATGGCCTGGACCCGCGAACAGATGGCGGCGCGCGCCGCCAAGGAGCTGCGCGACGGCTACTACGTGAACCTCGGGATCGGCATTCCGACCCTGGTCTCGAACTACATTCCCGACGGCATGTCGGTGCAGCTGCAATCCGAGAACGGCATGCTCGGGATGGGGCCTTTCCCGTTCGAGGGTGAGGAAGACCCCGACCTCATCAATGCCGGCAAGCAGACGATCACCGAGTTGCCGACCACGAGCTATTTCTCGTCTTCCGATTCCTTCGGCATGGTCCGGGGCGGGCACATCAACCTGTCGATCCTCGGTGCCATGCAGGTGGCGGAGAACGGCGACCTCGCCAATTGGATGATCCCCGGCAAGATGGTGAAGGGCATGGGCGGCGCCATGGATCTCGTCGCCGGCGTGAAGAAGGTGGTGGTGGTGATGGAGCACACCGCCAAGGGGAAGGACGGATCGGAGGCGCCCAAGCTCCTCACCGCCTGCGACCTGCCGCTGACCGGCACCGCCGTCGTCGACATGGTGATCACGGATCTCGGCGTCTTCACCATCGACAAGAAGGGCGATGGGGGCATGGTCCTGGTCGAGCTCGCCGATGGCGTCACCGAGGAGGAAATCCGCTCCAAGACCCAGGGCGCCTTCACCGTGGCGCTGAACTGAGCGCACTTTAAAACTCCCGCCGCGCCGCAGTACCTCGAACGAGAGCCGGTGGTGGCCGGGTCTTGTCCGAGGCGCTCCGAGTCGCAGCGGCCCGAAAACGAAAGGGCTCCCGATGCAACCGCATCGGGAGCCCTTTGCCTGACAGGACCGGTCTTTCCGCGTGGCCCCTAATACTAAGTCTCACTGCCCCTGACCCATAGGTCAGGGGCAGTGAGGTCCGGCGGACGACCGCCGCCGCGCAGTCGCGCGGGCAGACCTCGATGAGTCAGACTCATCGAGGTCTGGTATAAGCAGGTTCAGCAACAGTGGTCACCGGTTTTGCGCCCCGAAACCTGCGACACTCCAAAGGCCCAAGCGAGGTGAAGCGTTGGCTTGCCGATGCGAACCTGCTCAGGTCCTCGCGGGTGGCGGCTCCTGAAATCGGACCGGGAACGGGAAGGCAGCGCGCAGAGGCTTCGTATCGAGGGGGGAGGGCGGCAACACGCAGGCGCGGCGCTCGAGCCAGGCGAGGTCGCCGAACGTGCGGGGAAGTTCGAAGGCTTCGTCGGAGAGACCCACCGATTGCTTGTAGTCCCGCATCTTGAAGGAATCCTTCGCCTCTTTCTTGCCCTCCGACAGCCGCGCCGATTGAGCGGGGACACCATAGGCATGCGCCACGATGAGGCCGTGCAGCGAGGTGGTGACGATCTCCTCGCAGGAGAGAATCTCGCGAATCACCCGCTCGATGTCCTCGAACGACACGGCGAGGAGCGAGATGACCTTGACGTGGTCGGCGCCCATCGCCTCCACGGCCTCGCGGATCCGCGCTTCCTGCAGGACGTGCGCGATGATGCCGACCTTGTGGGTCTTCTCCACCGCAGGCGCGTAGAGTTCGGGCAGCAGGATGGCGGCATCACCGTAGATTTCAGGGCATTGCCCACCGGCGGCCAGAACGGCGTCGCGCGAGAGCGGCCCGCGAACCGCCGAGTAGATCGCGGTCGGGCAGATGTCGTCGGTGCTGCGGGGCATGCCGGTCCCCCACAGATACATGCCGGGCCGGGCGAACTTGGCGATGCTGCCGATGCAGAGCCCGTCCGCCTGTTTCGAACTGTACCAGCGCGGCATGACGCCGAAGGCATGCCAAAGCACGTAGGGCGTCAGGATATCGCCGAAGTTTCCCGGAAACGGACTGCGCATCCACCAGATCTTCGGACGAAACCGCTCGTCGAGCCCGGCCTCCGCCGCAATATCGTCGAGGGTGAGCAGGGAGCGATACGCCGCTACGAGGGCTCCCCATTTCTCGACCGACTGGCCCAGCAACTCGGCTTCCAGTTGGAGGAAGGCGTCCCGCTCTCCATTCCGGAGGAAGGTCAGGAACGTCTTCTCGGCAATAGCCTCTTCATCAATCGCCAATGTTCGCCTCTCCCTACAGAGCCGGCTCGGGATCCGGAGCCGCTTCTCGGAAAAATGCGACGCGGCGACAAAGACTTAAAACGCCTCGTCATCCAGCGATCGCCGGAGGCTTATCTCAGGGCGCAAAGCCCCTGTCGAGGCGTTTCGGTGTGCTCTTCTCGCATGCCGCGTCGTGTCGGGAATCGTGTGCAGGCCGATTTCACGTCGTCCTCTCCGCAAACCGCAAACCGCCACGCCGAAAAGACTACTCCCCGGCAAGCCCCATGAAGGCCCGCATCGGCGCGGCGTCGGCCCGGAGATCGGCGGCCTGCCCCTCGTAGACGACGTGGCCGTTGTTGAAACCGTAGACCCGCTGGGCGAAGCTCAGCACCGCCGCCACGTTCTGCTCCACCACGACGATCGTCCGGCCCTCCTGCGCGAGGCGCCGGGTCAAGGCGATCAGGTTCTGGACGATGAGGGGGGCCAGGCCCTCGAACGGCTCGTCGAGGAGGATGATCCGGGGATCGCGGATGAGCGCCCGGGCGATCGAGAGCATCTGCTGCTCGCCGCCCGACAGGGTGCGCCCCCGCGACGCCCGGCGCTCCTTCAATCGCGGGAAAACCTCCCAGATCCGGTCGAGGGACCATGGCTTCTGCGCGGTCAGGCGGGCGACGCGCAGGTTCTCCTCCACCGTGAGAGTGCCGAAGATGGCGCGCTCCTCCGGGACGAGTTGCATCCCCACACGCGCGATCTTCTCGGGCCGCAAGCCGTGGATCGGCTTGCCGTCGAGGCGGATCGTCCCGCTGCGCGGCGACAGGGCGCCCATGAGCGTCCGGAGCGTCGTCGTCTTGCCCGCGCCGTTGCGGCCGAGCAGCGCCACGACCTCGTTCTCCTCGACCCGGAGCGACACGTCGAACAGGACGTGCGAATCCCCGTAGAGCGTGTTGATGGTCTCGACCTCAAGCAGGCTCATTGATGGCTCCCCGGATGCGAGCGGACTCGCCGGTCTCGTCCTCCTCCGGCCCCGTGCCGAGATAGGCTTTCCGCACGGCGGCATCGCGGCGCACATCCTCGGCCGCCCCATCCGCGAGGAGGTGCCCGTCACTGAGGACGGTCACGTGCTCGGCGAGGTCGAAGACGGCATCGAGATCGTGTTCGACGATGAGGATCGTGCAGGACCGTCCGATCCGCCGGATCAGGGCGCAGGTCGCGACCCGCTCGGAGGGGCTCATCCCGGCGAGCGGTTCGTCGAGGAGGAGGACGTTGGGGCTCGTCGCCAGCGCCATCCCGATTTCGAGGCGGCGTTTCTCGCCGTAGGCCAGGATGCTGGCGCGGGTTTCCGCCCGCGGGCCGAGATCGAGGATGGCCAGCATGGTCTCCACCTGTTCCTCCACCTCCGCCCGCCCGACCGAGGGGGCGAGGAGATCGAGGCGGAACCTGCCACGCGCCCGGGCGAGGGCGGCCACCCGCAGGTTCTCCCGCACCGTGAGGTTGAGGAAGAGTTGGTTGAGCTGGTTACTCTTGGCGACGCCGAGCTGGGCGGCGCGGGTCACCCCCGCCCCCGTGAGCCGCTCACCGAACAGCAGGACCGAGCCGGCGCTCGGGCTCACCTCGTCGGAGAGCATCTTGAAGAGGGTGCTCTTGCCGGCGCCGTTCGGTCCGATCACCGCATGGATCGATCCTCGCCGGACCCGGAAGCTGACCCCGTCCACGGCCTTCAGGCCTCCGTAATGGCGGGCGAGATCCTGAGCCTCCAGGGCGATCTCCGCATGCGACGCGCGGCCGTCGATGGCCGGCCGGGGCATGGGGAGCGCGACCTCGGCCGGGATTTCGGGAGTGACCGCGCCGGTCGCCGCCTCCATCGCCTCGGTGCGGGTCTCGGCGGCACGCAGGAACGCCGCATCGCGACGACGCTCCCAACGATGCAGGATCTCGCCGCAGATGCCGCGGCGCAGGCCCATCACGAGACCGATGAAGGCGACCCCGAGAATCAGCTTCCAGAGAGGGCCCAGGCCGGGGATGAGCTGAAGGTTGTCCCGTAGCCAGAGCCAGAGCGCCGCCCCCACCAGGGGGCCGACGAGGGTGCCGACCCCGCCGACGATCGTCTGCACCACGAGCTGGCCGGACGTCTCGAGCGCGAAGGCGTCCGGCGGCATGTAGCTCTGGAAGGAGCCGAGCATCGCTCCGGCGAGGCCCGCATAGAGGGCCGCGATGGTGAAGGCCGCGAGCTTGTAGGCGGGGACGTCGTGCCCGAGCATGGCCACGCGGGGCGTGTTCTCCTTGATGGCCTTCAGGATCAGGCCCACCGGCGACCGCACGATGCGCCGGGCCAGCACGAAGCCGAGGAAGAAGGTCGCGGCAAGAAGCGCGTACATCGGCAGGCCCGCCGTGATCCGGAAGGCGCCATCACCGAAGCCGATCGCCGGAACGGGCACCCCGGCGATTCCGTTCTCGCCGCCCGTGTAGTCCGACAGGGACGAATTCTGGATGAAGTAGGCCATCTGGCCGAAGGCCAGGGTGATCATGGCGAAGTAGATGCCGATCCGCCGCACTGCGAGCCAGCCGACGGCGATGCCGAACAGGCCGGCGGCCAGCGTGCCGATGAGGAAGGCGAGCCAGACGCTCTGGATCGTCCCCGAGACCAGCAGGTAGGCGGCGACGAAGCCGCCGGCCCCGTAGAAGGCCGCCTGCCCGAAGGAGAGCAGGCCGGCGAGCCCGAAGAGGATGTCGAAGCCGAGGCCGAACAGGGCCCAGTTCAGCGCCCGCGACAGCAGGTCGTGGGAGAAGCCGAGCGGGGGCAGGAGGACGGGGGCGGCGACGAGAACGACGAAGAGAGCGAGCTCGGGCAACAGCGCCCGGAGGGGGCCGCGTGTCATCAGACGCGTCCCTCCGTGCCGAACAGGCCCTGCGGCCGCGCCACGAGGACGAGGGCCATCAGGCCGTAGAGCATGACTTCCGAGTAGGCGGAATCGAAGGCGCTGGTGAGGCTGATGATCTCGCCCGCGATGAGTCCGCCGACGATGGCGCCGGGAAAGGATCCGAGGCCACCGAGCACGATGACCACGAAGGACTGCACCATGAAGCTCGCGCCCATGTCGGGCGTCACCGCCACCACGGGGGCGTAGAGCATGCCGGCGAGGCCGACGGCGACGATGCCCACCGCGAAGACGAGCAGGAAGGTCCGCCGCACGTCAATGCCGAGGATGCCGACCATGCCGGCATTCTCGATGCCGGCCCGCACCACGAGGCCGACCGAGGTCCGGTATAGCACGAGGTAGAGGCCCACGAGGAGCGCCGCGACGATGCCGATGAGCTGCAGGCGATAGGTCGGGTAGACCATGAACCCCAGCTTCGTCGCGCCGATGCCCCAGGAGGGCACCGGAACCCGCTGGCTGTTGCCGCCGAACCCGGCCCGCAATCCCTCCACCAGGACGATGCCGATCCCGTAGGTGACGAGGATCTGGTCCTCGTCCGGCCGGGCGTAGAAGTGGCGGATGACGAGCCGCTCCATCGTGAAACCGATGATGAGCATGATGGCGCAGCCGCCGAGCAGGGCGAGCACGAAGGAGTGCGTGGCCTGCATCATCACGAAGGCCGTGTAGGCGCCCACGGCGAACAGCGCGCCATGGGCGAAGTTCAGGACGCCGAGCGTCCCGAGGATGATGGTGAGCCCGCTGGAGACGAGAGCCAGGAGGCTGCCGAGAGCGAGGCCGTTGAAGGCCTGGGAGAGGAGGACGGCGGTGCTCGGCATGATGGCGCGCCTCAGCTGTAGGGGCCGAGCTTGCACCCGAAGAGATCGGGCGGGTTCATTACGGTCTCGCCGTCCACGAGGTCGACGACCTCGTAGAAATCCTCCGGCCCCTTCATGGCCGAGGGCGCCTTGCCGCGCAGGATCGGGATCGGGCGGACCATCTGGTGGTCCTCGGCGCGGAAATAGACGCGGCCGATCGTGGTCTCGTAGGGCTGCGCCTTCGAGCCCTCCATCACCTTGATGATGTCGACGGGGTTGAAACCGCCAGCCCTCTCCACCGAGAGCGCCCAGAGATAGGTCTGCATGTAGGCGATGTGGGCGCCCCAGCGCGGGTGATAGGCGTTCCGCGCGAGGAAGGCGTCCACGAAGGTCTTGGCGAGGGGGAAGCGGTCCTGCAGCGTCCACCAGAAGTCGCAGGAGCCGTAGACGCCCTGCATCAGTTCCGGGCCGACTTCCTTGTCCTGGAACGAGGACAGGTTCGGCACCACGAGCTTCATGCTGGACAGGACACCGAACTGCTCGGCCTGCTTCGTGGAGGCCACGGCATCCGAGCCGAAGCAGATGTTGACGAAGACGTCGGCGCCGCTGTTGGCGATGTTGAGGAGGGCCGAGCTGTAATCGGCCGTCCCCAGGGGGACCGTCTCCTTGAGGACCTGCGTCCAGCCCTGCTCCTTCGAGAACTTGGAGAAGGAATCGTAGACTGTCTGGCCGTAGGTGTAGTCGGGAACGAGGAAGGCGGCCTTGAGCTTCTTGCCGAGCGCCTTGGCGACGACGGGGGCGAGGGCCTTGGCGGCCATGTAGGCGTTCTGCTGCGAGCGGAAGCCGTAGCGCTGGCAGTTCTTGCCGGTGACGTCGTTCGAGCCGGCGATGCCGACCATGTAGAGGACCTTGTCGCGGCTCGCGAGCTCCTCGAGGGCGATGGCCTCGGCGCTGCTGACGGAGCCCTGGAACAGGATGGCCTTGTCGCGCTGGATGAACTGCGTCGCGGCCTGGACCGCCACGTTGGGCTTGCCCTCCGTATCAGCGATCTTGTGGCGGATCTGGCGGCCGAGGACGCCCTTGCCCTTGAGCCCCCAGGCGGCGGGGATCTCGCCGCCCGCGTTGATCTGCGCGATGGCGAGTTCATAGCCGAGCTTCAGGTCGCTGCCGTCGCCGGAAAAGACCCCGGTGAGCGGCATGTTGAGGCCGACGAAGACCGAGTCCGCGCCGACGCCCCCGGGGAACGTTCCGATCTGGGCCGGACTCTGGGCGAGGGCTCCACGAAGATCCGGCAGCATCAGTCCGGCGGCACCTCCGAGGATGAGCTTGCGACGGTCGATGGTCATGGCACATCTCCATTCTGGGTCGTTGAGGCGAAGGATCGGGGGCGAAGGAGCGGACGCAAGGAAGAGGAGCGGACTTCCGCGTGGTCGGTCGCTCACGCGCCGTTCGCTGGTGGGGCCGGGGGCTCGGACGCGGCAGCAAGCTCCGGGCCGTCGCGGAACCGGGCGGGAACGAGCCGCTGGCGGTTCACCCCGAGGTCGAACACATCGAAGCGGTTGTAATAGCCGACCACGTCGTGGAACTGCTTGGGCTCGATGCAGGCATCGAGGTCGATCTCCGCATAGAGGATCCCCTCCTCCTGCAGCGCCTCGCCGATCTGCGCCCCCGTGGGATCGACGAAGAACGAGGCGGCGCGCGGCGTCCCGTCGAGCACGTCGGCGGCGCCGGGATCGCGGGCGGTGAGGAAGTCGTAGGCCTTGCCGTCCAGCATGCCCGCCGTCACGAGGCCGAAGACCTTGGCCTCGAAGCAATGGGCGCTGGCCCGCAGGCGGTTGGCCGCCAGGTTGTCGTAATTGCCGCCCCCCTTCGGCCGCCGCGTCGGCCAGACCGGGGGCCAGGACGAGATGTGGAACTGCTCGCCCTGCGCCATCAGGGCATAGCGTGCCAGCGGGTTGGTGTTCTCGCCGCAGATGAGCTGGCCGATACGCCCGATCCCGGTCTCCACGACCTTCAGCCCGGCGCCGTCGCCCGGGGCCCAGATGAGCTTCTCGTAATAGGTCGGCATCAGTTTGCGATGATGGTTCAGGATCGCGCCATCCGCGCCGATGATGAGGTTGGCGTTCCACAGGCAGCCGACGCTCACGGGCGATCGCTCGCTGAGCCCCAAGGACACGACGATGCCCGCCTTCTGCGCCGCCTGACGGATGCGCCCGATCTCCGGCCCGTCGACCAGGACGGATTGCTCGACCATGAGGGCGAAGAGGTCGTGGTTGTCGATGGGAGCCGAGAGCGCCGCCCAGACCGGAAAGGCCGGGATGAAGGTCTCCGGGAAGGCGACGAGGCCCGCCCCCGCCCGCGCCGCCTCGTGGATCAACGAGACCGCCTTGTCGGTGGTGGCGGCGGCGTCGAGGAAGACGGGGGCGGCGTGGATCGCCGCGGCCTTGAAGCGTGGAAGCATGAACTCACCCTTTCGTGAACCAGCCTAGCCGGCGCCCGGCGCGCGCGAAGTGGGCAAATCTGCAAGGCGCCTTGCGGAAGGGGCCGGCGCGGGTGGCGACCGGATGGCCGGGCTTGGCGCGAGTCTTGCCAACCGATCCCCATGGCTGCGCTCGATCTGCTCGACTGGGACGACCTGAAGGTTTTCCTCAACGCCGCCAGGGGCGGCAGCCTCGCCGGGGCGGCCAAGCGCCTGAAGGTCGATCAATCGACGGTGAGCCGCCGCCTCGCCCATCTGGAGAGTGCGCTGGGCATCGCGCTCTTCGAGCGCGTGCCGTCAGGGCTTCGCCTGAGTGAGCCGGGCCAGCGCCTCCTCGGGCATGCCGAGCGGGTCGAGAGCGCGGTCATCGCCATGGGCGAGGAGGTTTCTCCCTCGGCAGCACAGGCCAGCGGGCGGGTGCGGCTCGCGACGATGGAGGGCATCGCCTCGCTCTACCTCGCCGAGCGCTTCGTGCGCCTGCGTGAGACCCATCCGGATCTCGCGGTGGAACTCGTCACCTCATCCCAGACCGTCTACGTCAACCGGCGCGAAGCCGACCTCTTCCTGAGCTTCTTCAAACCGCCGGGCCAGGGGCTGGTCTCCGAACAGGTGGGACGCTTCCGGCTCGGCCTCTACGGCGCCCCCGCCTACCTTGCCCGGGCCGGCACGCCGCGGAGCGTCGACGAGCTGGGCCATCACGCCTTCGTCTCCTACATCAGCGATCTCATCCAGGTGGATTGCGTCCGCTGGCTCGACGACGTCGTGCTCGACCGTCACATCGTGTTCCATTCCAACAGCATGATCGCACAGAAGAACGCCGCCGCCGGCGGTCTCGGCCTCGTGCTTCTGCCGAGTTTCGCCGTGAACGGGCGCGACGACCTCGTCCCCGTGCTCCATGAAAGCGCCTCGACCAGCCGCGATCTCTGGCTCAACGTGCATACGGACCTGCGCTTCTCCCCCCGCATCCAGGCGGTGACGGGGTTCCTGAAGCGGCTTTTCCGCGCCGATCCCTCGCTGCAGGTCGGGATCCCGTCTCCGTCCCTTCCCTGCCTCCGCACCCTCGCCCCGGAGGGGTTGCAACACGTGGGATGAGCGTGCCCGCTGGACCGGCGGGGGCGGCACGCCAAAGGAAGCCCATCACCGGTCGTTACTTCAAAAAAATGCAATTCAACGTTCAGGTTGTGGGGAAACGTCGGACATCGCGCGTCCGAGGGAGCGACCCACAAATAAAATCCCGCCGGCCTCCCTCATATGAGTGATGACAAACCGAAATCATCACTCGAGCAGAGAGCGAGTCGTGATCCCCGATCTGTTGAAAATCGAGAATTTCCCACGTCGGTCAACAAGTTATCGTGGGGATGTAAAAATATCGACCCGCCCCGTAATCTGGACTAGCAACAATCGGAGCGGGCGAGAATTATGAACATGTACGTTTCATTGTGAAAACAATCTCTATAAGGCATGTGCGAATGATTTTGCGGCGCTCGAAGTTTTTGGCGAGCCGCCTTGATGACTACTTGAGTAGTTGGACGAGGGAATGCGGATTTTGGAGATTTCATCTCGCCTTGGATGCCTTTCCGCTCGCAAGGCAAATCGGGCAGGCTCCGTTCCTGTAGCGCCGAAGACGTAGCAGGCGTCGGACACGATAATACTGAACAAATCTGTATTAGGGAGCAAATCGTGTCGCTCAACAGCCGTTTCTTCGGCGTTTTGGATCGCATGAACTGTGGCGCGCTGCTTCTGGATTCCGACGGGGATGTGGTGGAATCCAATCAGGCGGCCATCCGGGCCATCCAGGAATTCAACGACGAGGAAACGCCCAACTCCGTGGACCTGAGGGCCGGCTTCAAGAAACTGCTCGAAGCGGGGGGAACACGGTTCCGGCACAGGTTCGAGTCGTGGATCATGGTGCCGCGCCAGGGAAAGCGCTCCCTGGCCATTCACGCCATGCCCGCTGGCGATGAAACCGACGCTTACGGCTATACGCTCGTGACGATTGTCGATCTGAACGAGAACCCGGACCCCAGCAACGAAGTCATGCAGAAAATGTTCGGCCTTACGCAGACCGAATCCAGCATCGCCAAGCAGATCTGCTTTGGAAAGACACTCGCGGAAATCGCATCCGACAAACGCATCACTTTGTGGACCGTGCGGACACATCTGGCGTCGATCTTCTCGAAGACGCAGACGCGGCGCCAATCCGACCTGATGTCGCTTCTCCATCGGATCACCGCGATTGCGTGAAGCGGCCTCAAGCCTGCCGCCAACCGACCTGAAGTGGCGCCATTCCGGCATGACGCGTCGACTCACAAAGCTCCGCTGCGCCATCGTGCCCGGGGCCGGAAGCGGTGGCGGGGGTAAGGGTGAGGGTGAGGGTCGCGCAGGCCCCCGAGCGCCTGGTGGCCGCATGGCAATGTGCCCCGGCGCTTGAAATCGAGTGAGACGACCCGCCGGGAACCGATTGAGGCGGCGGCACACTCCACCTAAAAGCGGTGTTCGTCGCACCGTCGCGCCCATCGCAAGTGGAAAGCTCATGAGCAGTCTGAAATTCGGGACCAGTGGCCTGCGCGGATTGGTGACAGACCTCGTGGGATGGCCGAGCTACGCCTATGCCAGCGCGTTCTTCCGTTCGATCGCCGCGACGGCCGGCGGCAGTCGCGACGTCGTGATCGGGCGGGATTTGCGCGACAGCAGCGAGGGGATCGCGGCGACGGTGGCCGCCGCCGCGGCGGGGGCCGGCTTTACCGTGTTCGATTGCGGGGCCTTGCCGACACCGGCCCTCGCGCTCGAAGGCTTCCGGCGCGGGGCCTGCGCCGTCATGGTCACCGGCAGCCACATTCCCTCGGATCGCAACGGCCTGAAATTCTATCGGCCCGACGGCGAGATCACCAAGACCGACGAGGTCGCGATCCTCGCCGCCCTGGGCGACATCTCTCGGGTCGGCGACATGCCGCCGACTGACGCCGCCACGCCGGAACCGGGGGCGATCGACCGCTACCGTCAGCGCTACACCGATGCCTTCCCCTCCACCGTCCTGGCCGGCCAGAGGATCGCGGTCTATCAGCAGAGTTCCGTGGCGCGCGATCTCCTCGCCGACGTGCTGGCCGCCCTCGGGGCCGACATCGTCGCCATCGGCCGCTCCGATAGTTTCGTGCCGATCGACACCGAAGCCCACCGCCCGGAGGATATCGCGTTCATCCGCGACGCGATGGCATCGGGCGGCTTCGACGCGCTGGTGACGACCGATGGCGACGCGGACCGGCCGCTGCTCGCGGACGCCGCCGGTCGGATCGTCCGGGGCGATGTCCTCGGGCTGATCACCGCTCGCTATCTCGGCGTCGACACGGTGGTCGTCCCCGTCACGGCGGGCTCGGCCATCGAGCATGCGGGCGGCTTCCGACGCGTGCTGCGCACCAAGGTCGGCTCGCCGTTCGTCATCGCCGGGATGGGCCAGGCGCAGGGCGACGGAGCCGCGAGCGTCGTCGGTTTCGAGGCCAATGGCGGTTTCCTCCTCGGTTCGGACATTGCCGTCGGCGACAGGATCCTCGCGGCCCTGCCCACGCGCGACGCGATCCTTCCGATCGTGGCGACCCTGGCGGCGGCACGGGACGCCGCCATGACGCTCGCGGAACTCGTCGTCTCCCTGAATGTCGGCGAGACCGCCAGCGACCGCCTGCCCGAAACGCCGGCGGAGCGGAGCGGCGCCTTGCTGCGCCAACTCGGCCGGGAGGCGTTCCGCGCGGATTTCTTCCGCCCGCTCGGCACGCCGCAATCCTTGGACGAACAGGACGGTGTCAGGGTCGAACTCGACGGGGGACGCACGATCCACTTCCGTGCGTCCGGCAATGCGCCCGAGCTGCGTTGCTACGCGGAGGCGGGGTCGGCCGCGGAAGCCGAGGAGATCGTCCGCTGGGGCCTGGCCGCGGCGGCAACCGCGATGAAGGATGGAGCTGGGCGGGTCTAAGCAGGCTCAGTGAGCTCGGGCCCGCGATCGGCCCTGCGCCCCTTGAGTCGCTCCGTTCCCGAGCGGGATCCGCTTGGGCGCTGGTCCCGTCGGATCGGGCATCGAGCGTTGGGGCGGCGGCCCGCCGGCACACACGGGCGACGATCCTCGCGGTCCCGCGAGTGCATCGTCCCCTCCGGGCCGCGGCGTCAGCCCTCGGTCAGCACGATCTCCTGTAGCCGGCCCGGTCGCAGCAGGCGGATATGCGCCTTGTCGACCGCCACGATCCCGTCCTGCTGAAAGCGCTTGAGCATCATCGTCACCCATTGCCGGGTGGAGCCGACGAGGGCGGCGATCTCGTCATGGGTGATGCGGCGGTGGATCACCACCGTGCCGCCCTCGTTCGTCCCGTAGAGATCGCCGAGATTGAGCAGGAGTTGCGCCAACCGCTCGATCACCGAGCGGGTGCCCAGCATCTGCGCCATCGCCGTGTAGCAGCGGCCCTTGGCCTCCAGCGCCGCGATCAGGCAGAGGGCGAAGTCGGGCATCTGGCGGATCAGGCTGCGCAGGGTCGCGCTCGACAGCACGGTGACGCGCACCGGTTCGATGGCGATGCCCGACCATTGGTGGGAGCCGCCGCCATAGATGCTCGGTCCGCCGATGAAATGCCCCGGCGTCCAATAGGCGAGGGTCACCTGCCGCCCGGACGGGCCGGAATAGAAGACCCGGACCCGCCCCTCCTCGATGAGGAAGATCCCGGCATGGGGGGCTCCTTGCGTGAACACGCTGTCGCCGGGGGCGAGGGTCAGCGAGCGCCCCGCCGCCCGCACGCGGGCGATCTCGCTCGCGGACAGGCCGTCCAGGAAGTTCGCGCCGTCATCGAGCCCGTCGACTGTCTCGCTGAGGAAGAGCGCACTGGCGATCAGCGGAGCCGGCCTGCGGGTTTCGGACTGTACGAGAGCCGCCGAAGACATGATGGGAACCGCTCTCGAACGATCGATACGACGGGGAATCGCCCGCGACGCGCTGGATCACGCGGCATTGCGATTATCGCCCCCGCTTCCCCTGGAGCAATTCCAAAGAAAGGTTTCGCGACAACAGAAACTCCTCATTCTCTACAAGGAAAGAGATATTGTTTCCGTCACGCCGGAAATGCTTCGTAACTCCACACTACATCCGACCGGGATGAAATTAATTGCTCGCCGCGATGCGGTCGGCCGCCGCTTAATGGGCGCGTCGCCAAAGCCTCGAGACGCCGACCGGACGCCGCCCCCGGCGCCGCATCGTGGCGACCTTTCCGTCCGATGGAGACCGTCGCGTGATCCAGCCCAGCCCGCTTGCCCGAACCTTTGCCCGACCCCTCGGCCGGCCTCTTGCCCGTACGGCGACGGCGCTTCTTCTCACAGTCATGGCCTGCGGAGCGGCGCGGGCGGAGACGATCCGCATCGCGGTCGGCACCCAGGACACCACGATCAATTGCGCCACCGGCGGCCTGCTGATCCGGGAGCTGAAGCTTCTGGAGAAGTTCCTGCCCCGTGACGGCAAGTACAAGGATGCGACCTACGCGATCGAATGGCGCAACTTCACCAGTGGCGCGCCGCTGACCAACGAGATGGTGGCGGGCAAGCTCGATCTCGGCGCCATGGCCGACTTTCCCGGTTCCCTCAACGGCTATGCCTTCGCCAAGGCCGGGCGCCGGAGCCTGTTCGTCAGCGTGCTGTCGGGCAGCGTGAAGGGCAGCGGCAACGGCATCGTGGTGCCCAAGGAATCCTCCGTTCAGTCGCTCGCCGACCTGAAGGGCAAGACCATCTCCGTGCCCTTCGCATCCACGGCGCACGGACTCCTGCTCCGCGCCGTGCAAGCGCAAGGGTGGGATCCGGCGCGGGACGTGACGATCATCACCCAGGCGCCCGAAGTCGCCGGCTCGGCCCTGCTCGCCAACAAGATCGACGCCCATGCCGACTTCGTGCCCTTCGCCGAGCTGTTCCCCTGGCGCGGCTTCGCCCGCAAGATCTACGACGGCTCGCAGGCCGGGGCCCCGACCTTCCACGGCGCCCTCGCCGATGCGGATTACGCGGAGAAGTACCCGGAGATCGTCACGGCCTATCTCCGGGCCGGCATCGAGGCGGACCGTCTCGTCGCCGCCGAGCCGGAGAGATATGCGGAGCTGATCGAGGCGGTCACGGGGATCGAGGCCGAAGTCGCCTACCTGTTCCACGGCCCCCTCGGCCTCCAGACCCGGGACGTGACCTGGAAGCCGGAATACCGACAGGCGGTGAAGACCTCCTTCGAGACCCTGAAGCTCCTGAAGAAAGCCGATTCCGACATCGACCTCGACCGGTTCGTCGATGAGCGCTTCATCCGCGCCGCCTCGGCCCAGGCCGGCCTGGACTATGAAGTCCGCCTCAAGGACTACGCGCAGGCGCCCCTGGTGGCCGACGATGCCGGGACCGGGCAGCCGATCACCGATCCGACCCGCGTCGCCCAGATCTGGGTCCGGGGCGAGCCCAAGGTCCGGCATTACGCCTCGCCGGAGGCGGCCTTCGCCAGTCTGGCGGCCCTGACCCGCGAGGGGCGCGAGGCCCGCGCCTTCTACGCCCAGGACCGGCAATCGGGGATCAAGCTCCTGGCGACCCAGGCGTGGTTCGTACGCGACAGGGACAAGCGCCTCGACGCCTTCCTGCTCAAGGGCGACGCCGAGGCCCATGCCGCGCACCAGGGCGGTGAGGTCATCGACTTCGCGACGGCGCGCAGCGGCGGCGCCCGGTTGAGCGCCCGATGAGTTCCTCCGCGGCGGCATCCCTCGCGCCGATGGGCGCGCGGGCGGGCGATCCGACCCGGCTCGCGGCCCCGCGCCTGCTTCCCGGGCGGCGCATCGCCCTGCGGGCCGCGTCCCTCCTGGCGAGCCTCGCCCTCTGGCATCTCGCCGCGACCGGCAAGGTCGATCTCGGCTTCGTCAGCTTCCGCAACGTGCCGAGCCCGGCCGAGGCCGCGCGCGCGGCCCTGGCCCTCGTTCGATCCCCGACGCTCTGGCCGCATCTGGCCGCCAGCCTGACACGGGTCCTCCTCGGCTTCCTGGCGGCGCTGGCCGCCGGGATCGGCCTCGGTCTGGCCATCGGCCGCTCCCGACTGGCCAACGACCTCCTCCTGGCGCCCCTCGAAGTGCTGCGCCCGATACCCGCCGTCGCCTGGATTCCCCTGGCGATCCTGATGTTTCCCTCATCCGAGCTGTCGATGGCGTTCATCACCTTCACGGGCGCACTGTTCCCCATCCTCCTCAACACCATTCACGGCGTCGAGAACGTCAACCCGCGCCTCGTCGCATCCGCCCGCAGCCTCGGCGCCGGCAAGGCCGCCATCCTGCGCGAGGTGATCCTGCCAGGTGCCACGCCGAGCATCGTCACGGGGGCCGCCATCGGCATGGGAACGGCATGGTTCTGCCTCGTGACGGCGGAGATGATCTCGGGACAGTACGGGATCGGTTACTTCACATGGGAATCCTATACGCTGCAGAACTACGACGACATCGTCGTCGGCATGCTGCTGATCGGTCTGCTCGGTATGGGGTCCAGCCTGCTGGTGCGACAGGCCGGCGCGCTGATGACGCCGTGGATCAGCGCCGGAGCGCAACGATGACCCGGTCGATCGCGCTGGAGACACCGGTGCCGTCCTCGCGCATCGCGCCGGCGGCCTCGTCGGGCGGCCATGTCGCCATGGAGGGCGGCGTCATCCGCCTCGGCCGGGGGGCCGCCGCCTTCGATGTGGTCGAGAACATCGACCTCGACATCGCGCCCGAGCAGTTCGTCTGTCTCCTCGGTCCTTCCGGCTGCGGGAAGTCGACCCTGCTCGGTGCCGTCGCCGGGCATCTCACCCTGCATCGCGGCCGCGTCAGCCTCGACGGGGCGGCCATCACCGGCCCTCATCCCGATCGCGGCATCGTCTTCCAGCACCACACGCTGTTCCCCTGGCGCAGCGTCATCGACAACGTCGCCTTCGGCCTCAAGATGAAGGGCGTCCCGAAACGCGCACGCCTGGACCAGGCCCGGGATTTCATCGCCGAGGTCGGGCTCGCCGGCTTCGAGGACCGTTATCCGGCGGAACTCTCAGGCGGCATGCAGCAGCGCGTCGAGATCGCCCGCGCGCTCATCACCCGCCCCCGCGTCCTCCTCATGGACGAGCCCTTCGGCGCGCTGGACGCCCAGACCCGCATGACGATGCAGGAGCTGCTCCTCAAGGTCTGGAGCCAGCATCGCACGACGATCGTCTTCGTCACCCACGACATCGACGAGGCGATCTTCCTCGCCGACCGCATCCTGGTGATGACACCGCGGCCGGGGCGCATCCTCGACGATCTCACCATCGACTTCGCGCGGCCACGCCGGCGCGATCTGATCGCCGATCCGCATTTCACGAAACTCAGGCATCACTGCCTGACGCTGCTGCATTCCGACCGGAACACCCTGCCCCTGCCGCGCCTCACGCCGATCGGCGTTCCCACCGGAATGGCCTGACCCGCCCCCTCCACCTAATCGATTCACACATCTCCTCGACGGCTTTTCTAGCCAGCCGAAGGCATCGACACGAGGCGCGACCGGCTCCCTCTCCTTCCAGGCTACGGCATTCACACCTCTCGCGGGATGCGCGGGTCCCCTCTCCTGGAAGGAGAGGGACAGGGTGAGGTGCGCGGCCTCTCCGGTGATGGACCACACCTCTCCCCAACCCTCTCCTTCCAGGAGAGGGAGCCCGGCGCGCCTGTCGCACCCTCTTGGGTAGAAGGAGCAGCCGTCGAGCGGATGTGTGAATGCCGTAGCCCGATCCACGGCGGGCACGTTCGCGCGGCATCGACGCCCTCGATCCTGAAGATTTCGGGCGGTGACCCCGCGGCAGGCCCCGGCCCCGAGGACCGGAGCCTGCCACGAGGCGAAAAATCCCGTCAGACCCGGACGAGGTGATCGGTGACGGTCACCGGCTCGGGCAGGACCTTGCGCGTGACCAGCCACTCGGCCGCCTTCTGGAACTCCGACAGGAAGGCCTGGTCGTCCGTCGCGTAGAGCTTGTACTGCTTGCGCAGGCCGATGAAGTGGTCGCGCACCCGGTCACTGTAGCCTGCCTTGGCCTGCGTGAGCCGCTCGGCCTCTTCCGTGTTCGCGGACGCCCAATCGGCGTCGTTCTTCAGAGCCGCATGGAAGGCGCGGACGAGATCGGGGTTCTTCGCGACGAAATCCCGGCGCGTCAGGTAGGAGGTGAAATCGATCTGGAAGGGCAGGTCGCGCTCTTCGAGGAAGATGTCGTGAGCCTTGTAGTCGAAGCGGGCGATGTCCACGCCGGGGCTCCACATCGACCACGCATCGACCTTGCCGGAGGCGAGCGCCGGGGCGGCATCGGGCGGATTGAGATAGACGAACTTGACCTTGGAACGGTCGATGCCGTGCTTCTCCAGTGCCGCCACCACCAGGAACTCGCCGAGACCAGACCGGTTCACGGCCACCGACTTGCCGACGAGATCCTCGACCTTGTCGATGCCGGACCCGTCCTTGGCGATGATGGCGGTGGTGCGCGGGCTGTAGATGAGAAACTGGGTGAAGACCAGCGGCGAGCCGGCGGAGATGGCAGCGAGCGCCGGCGTCGTGCTGCCGCCGAAGCTGAAATCGGCGGTGCCGCCGGTGACCGCCTGGAGGGTCGGCGCATGGTTGGGGAACGGGCCGACCCATTCCACCTTGATCCCGTCCCTGGCGAGCGACTTCACCAGCTCGCCGCGCTCCTTGGCGATGAAGGTGAGGCCGGTATAGCCCCAGGTCAGGCGCAGCGTGTCGGTCGCGCGGCCGGTGGCGGCAGCGGCCGAATGGCCCGCGAGACCACCGGCGAGGGCGCCTGCACCGAGCAGGGACGTCTCGAGGAAACGGCGGCGGGAGGGGCCGGAGGACGGGGAGCGGAAGGAGGTCGTCATGGGAGTCTCTGGCCGATCGACTACGAGGGGAAGTTCAGGCGGGCCTGTTTGAGGTGTTTTTCCAAGGATTTACCTCATCCTGAGGTGCCGCGTAGCGGCCTCGAAGGAGGCGTCCAGGGATCGCTCTGGTGTCTGGAGGGCTCCTTCGAGGCCCTTTGCCCGAGCAAAGGGCACCTCAGGATGAGGTGGTCGGCTTGGAGGATCGAAGTCGGCGGAGGATCCGATTGGGCGTGAGCATCCGCCGAAAAATCCTCTGGGAAACACTCAGTCGGGCTCGGGTTCGGCGTGAACGCCGAGTTCGGCGAGGAGGCGGAGGCGGAGGGCCACCCGATCGCCGGAGCCGTCGAGCCGGTGCTCGGCGGCGATGATCCCCGCCCGCATCACCAGCACGCGGTCAGCAAGCGAGATGGCCTCGTCGACATCGTGGGTGACGAGGAGAACGCCGGGCCGGTGGCGGGCCACGAGTTCCTTGACGAGCCCGTGCATGCGGATGCGGGTCAGCGCGTCGAGGGCCGCGAAAGGCTCATCGAGCAGCAGCAGTTCCGGCTCCTGCACGAGCGCGCGGGCCAGGGCCACGCGCTGGGCCTGACCGCCGGAGAGATTGCGCGGCCAATCGTCGAGGCGGTGCCCGAGCCCGACCTCGGAGAGCGCGGCGGCGGCGCGCTCCCGGGCCCCCCGGTCCGGCAGGCCCAGCGCCACGTTCCGCCAGAGGCTGTCCCACGGCAGCAGCCGATGCTCCTGGAAGACGACGGCGGCCTCCCCCGGCGCGTCGATGCGGCCGTGATCGACGGGATCGAGCCCCGCCAGGGCGCGCAGCAGGGTGGTCTTGCCGCAACCGCTCTCGCCCAACAGGGCGACGAACTCACCGCGCTCGATGACGAGGTTCAGGCCGTCGATGACGACGCGCGAACCGTAGGCGCGGGTGAGGTCGGTGACGACGACGACGGGACGCGAGGGAGTTGGCGCGGTGACGGCCGTTCCGGCATGCGCGCGGCTCATCGGCGGTCCCCGAAATTCGGGTGCCAGGCGAGGAGCGAGCGCTCCAGGTGCCGGGCGATGGAATCGGCGGCGATGCCGATCAGCGCATAGAGCACGATGGCGAGCACGATCACGTCGGTGCGCAGGAACTCGCGGGCATCCATCGCGAGGAAGCCGAGGCCGGATTGCGCGCCGATCGTCTCGGCCACCACCAGGGCGAGCCAGGCCGTCGCCAGGGCATAGCGGATGCCCGTGAGGATCGAGGGCAGGGCACCGGGCAGGATGATGCGGCGGATCAGCTGGATCGGAGAGAGGTTCCGGACCCGGCCGAGTTCGACGAGCTTCGGGTCCACCTGCCGGATGCCGAGCACGGTGTTGATGTAGATCGGAAAGGCGACGCCCAGCGCCACGAGGAAGATCTTCTGGCTCTCGCCGACGCCGAACCACACGATGACCAGGGGCAGCAGGGCGAGGAACGGGATGGCGCGGATCATCTGGACGCTCCGGTCGATGGCCGCCTCCGCGAGACGGGAAAACCCGACCAGGGTTCCGAGCGCGAAACCGATGCCGCCGCCGATGGCAAAGCCCACCGCCGCGCGCAGCAGGCTGGTGCCGAGATCGATGAGCAGCGAACCGTTCAGCGTCAGCTTCCAGGCGGTCGCCAGAACCTTGCTCGGCGCCGGAAGCACCTGCGGCGAGATCCAGCCGGCACGGGCGAGGACTTCCCAGGCCACCAAGAGGGCGACGGGGGCGAGCCAGGAGATGACGAAAAGACCGTAGGGGCCGAACCCGGCCTGTGCGGTGTGGCGCGAGAGGGAGGGGGAGACGGCCTTCGGCGGCACCCGCCGGGCCGGGACGCCAGCTCCCGGCAGGGACAGACTCGCGATGGGGTCGAGGGTGGTCACGATGGTGGGGCTCCGGGGCTTGCAAGTAGACGGGGCGGGCCGCCGGGATCAGGTGCGCGGCGGGGTCCAGACGGCGTCACGCACCTGAATGGCACGGGGGATGAGCCCGAGACGGTGGAAGCGGTCGGCCGTCGCCTGTTGCCCCGAGAGGATCGCGTCGGTGAGGGGCCGGACCCCGAACTGGGTGCGGTCCGCCGCGACCTTCTGGATCTCGTAGGGGATACCCGTCACGGCGTTCAGCGCCTTGGCCACCTCGTCGCGGTGCCCGTCGGCCCAGGCGGCCGCCTCGGAGAGACCCGCCAGACTATGGACGATGATGCCCGGATGCTTGTCGGCGAAGGTTCTGTTCGCCAGAAAGTAGGCCGATACGTCGAGGGTCTGGCCGGAGGTCGCCAGGATTCTGGTCTTGCTCCGCGCCTGCCCCACGGCGAAATAGGGGTCCCAGATCGACCACGCGTCGACGCTGTCGTTGGCGAAGGCCGAGCCCGCATCCGCCGGCGTGAGGTAGGCGGGCGTGATGTCCGCGAAGGTCAGGCCGGCCTTCTCCAGGGCGGCGATGAGGAGGTTGTGCGCGCTCGTGCCGCGACCGAACGCGACCTTCTTGCCCTTCAGGTCGGCGACTGACCGGATCGGCGAAGCCTCCTTGACCAGGATCGCCTCGCCGTCGCCAGAAGGCGCCGCGGCGCTGACATAGACGAGGTTGCCGCCCGCCGCCTGCGAGAAGATCGGCGGCGCGTCTCCGGTATAGCCGAAATCGATGCTGCCCGCGCTCAGGGCTTCGAGCAGGGGAGGCCCGGCCTGGAACTCGACCCACTGCACCTTGGTCCCCTGCGCGGCGAGGCGCTTCTCGATCACCCCCTGCTGCCGCGCGACGACGATGAGGCCGATCTTCTGGTAGCCGATCCGGAACTCCTTCGGCGCGGCCTCCTCGGCGACGGCGCCGGTGAGGGCGGCGAGGCTGGCTCCGAGCGCGAGGAGCAGGCCCGGCACGCGGCGTCTGGTAATCGTCACGGATTGATCTCCCTTGAATCTGCATCCGCCCGGCGAACCGGAGCGGCATCGGTGAAGCGACCGCTCACGCCCTGTGGCAGGCGCAGCAGGTTGAGGATGGGGCAGGCCTTCTCGACCCGCGCGTGAAGCGCCGCGATCCGGGCCGGATCGGCCGGTGAATCGAGACGCACCTCGTAAGACAGGTCGTGCGGATGGACGTGGACGTCCTCGTAACCCTCCGCGCCCGCACGGGGATCGAAGGTTCCGGAGACCTCCACCTCCAGCGACGTGATCGGCACGTCCTGAAGCGCGGCCTGGATCAGCACCGTATGCGCGAGGCACGAGCCGAGGACCCCGAGCTGCAGTTCCGGCGAACTCGGCCCGAGATCGAAGCCCGCGAGATCAGGGCCGCTGTCGCTGACGATCGCGTGCCGGCGGATTCCGACCCGGCGCACGCCGCTGCCG
The DNA here is from genome assembly GCA_902712845.1 of Methylobacterium bullatum. Classification (NCBI taxonomy): domain Bacteria; kingdom Pseudomonadati; phylum Pseudomonadota; class Alphaproteobacteria; order Hyphomicrobiales; family Methylobacteriaceae; genus Methylobacterium; species Methylobacterium bullatum. The sequence goes on along the minus strand of LR743504.1, from coordinate 4,271,045 downwards.
CCTTCCACCGTCGCGCGCGCCGCCAGGGACACTGCCGACACCTCGCCTTCGCGAATGCGCCTGGTGCGCAGGTCGAGCGCGCGGCGCTTCGCCTCGAGATACGAGTCTATGTCGCCCATCGGCCCGCCGCCTCGTCGATGACGGCCCAGGCAATCCTGGATTCGTCTTGTGACGACACTTGTATAGTGTGGTGGCGACAGAATGGGCTTCCGTTGTTCTTGCAAAGGTGGGAACGCTATTCTGACTCACGCGTGCGTCATGGCTTTTCCTTGCTTTCACCCTGGAGCCGCGCCGCATCGGGGCACGCGGCCCTCCATCCGCAGACCGGACGCGGGCCACTCATGCTGTCCGAAGGGGGAGCCGGGACGCACGCGACGTGCAGATGAGGAACTCTGTCGAGGCGGAGCGTCGCACATGCAGCGGGACCGGCACCCCGAAGAAATGGAATTCCAGGGACATCGCCGAATGCAGAACGAATACCTTCGCCATCATGAAAATACAGAATACCCGCCGGGAAAAGCTCGGCTATAACCGACGACATGGTGAGACATGTGATGCGTGAGCGTCGGGGAGGATGGCATGGCCGGAGAGATCGACAGGCGCGGCTTCCTGAGGGCCTCGGCGGCTTTTGCCGCGAGCGCGACCGCGGGGTTCTCCTGCATCGAGATCGCGAATGCCGCAGGCATCGAGGTGCCGACGGTGGACAGGCTCAGCCTGCGCGTGCTGATCGATTCTTCCCACGACCAGTTCCTCAAGCCGGCGACGGTGCAGGGCGTCGTCCACCAGCCGCCCGGCAACGGGCGCGGCAGCGACTACCGCAAGGTCCTGCACAACCAATGGGGCCTGTCGCTCTTCGCGGAATCGCAGCGTGCGGACGAGGCGCGGACGATCCTGCTCGATTTCGGCTACAGTCCTGACGCGCTCCTGAACAACATCGAGATCCTGCAGGTCGACCCGTCCAAGATCGACGCCCTCATCGTCAGTCACGGCCATCACGACCATTACGGCGGCCTCAGCGCTTTTTTGGATAAGTACCGCGCCTCGCTCCCCGCCGACCTGACGCTCTATGCCGGCGGCGAGGACAATTTCTGCCACCGCGTCAGCCCGAGCAAAGTGCAGGGGCAGTTCACGGATTTCGGCCAGCTCGACCGGCGCGAACTGACGGCGCAGAAGATCAGGACCGTCCTGTGCGAGACGCCCACGGTGGTGGCCGGCCACGCCTTCACGACGGGCCAGATCAAGCGTTCTTCCATCGAGCGCATCCTGCCCAACACATTCGTGGAACGCGGGATCAAGGACGGTCTCGGCTGCGATGCCACCCATTATTCGCTGGCCGAACTGCAGGGGCAGATCATCCCCGACGAGCATGTCCACGAACACGCCACCTGCTTCAACGTGAAGGGCAAGGGCCTCGTCGTCATCAGTTCCTGCGGCCATGTGGGGATCGTCAATTCGGTGCGTCAGGCGCAAGCCGTCTCGGGCGTCGAGAAGGTCCACGCCATCGTCGGCGGGTTCCATCTAGGGCCGGCGCCGAAGGACTATCTGGCACAGATCGTCGCCGAGATCCGGAAACTCGACCCCGACGTGGTGATCCCGATGCATTGCAGCGGCCTCAACTTCGCGCTGGAAGCCCAGGCGCAGATGCCCGCCAACGTGATCGTGCCGACCACGGGCAGCCGCCTCACCTTCGGTGCGTAGCTCCAAAGCCGCGGCGCTGCTCATGTCGCTCCTGGCCTCGCACCCCATGGTGCCGGCCAAGGGCGCTGAGCCGGCGCGACGCTCGTCGGCGGAGTTGATGGACGTGCTGATGTGGAACCGCGAGCCGGTGGGCGGACCCTTCACCCTCGTCGATCACGAGGGGCGCACACGCACCGAGACGGACTTTCGCGGCAAGCTCCTCTTGGTCTATTTCGGCTATACCTCGTGCCCCGACATCTGCCCGACCGACCTCATGGAGATCGCCCGCGCGCTCACCCTGCTGGGCGCGGAGGCCGATTCGGTCCAGCCGCTGTTCGTCACCCTCGATCCGGAACGGGACACCGTCGCGCATCTCGCCGAATACGTCCCGAACTTCTCGCCCCGGCTCGTCGGCCTGACGGGCGATTCCGCTTCCATCCGTCAGGCCGCCGATGCCTACCGGGTGTACTTCGAAAGGGTCGTGGGCGCGAACGGCGAGATCACGATCGACCATTCCGCCTTCATCTACCTGATGGACCGGTCGGGGACCTATCTCGGCTTCTTCCCGCCGGGCACCTCGGCCGAACGAATGCTGACGATCATCCGGCCGCATCTCGGGGGCCTGCCAGTTCCGCCGTGATGAACGATCGCCCGACGATCAACGCGCCATGCCCCAGCGCCGCACGGTGAGCCGCTCGAACGCCGCGAACACCACGTTCTCGATGACAAGGCCGATGACGACGACGAGGACGAGGCCGGCAAAGACGCGGTCCGTGTAGAGTTCGTTGCGGTTCTGGAAGATGTACCAGCCGAGGCCGCCGCGCCCCGAGGAGGCGCCGAAGACGAGCTCGGCCGCGATCAGCGTCCGCCAGGCGAAGGCCCATCCGATCTTGAGGCCGGACAGGATCGCCGGCAGCGCGGCGGGGATGAGGATCTGGATCACGTAGGACGGGCCGCGCAGGCCGTAGTTGCGCCCGGCCATGCGCAAGGTTTCGGGCACGCCCTGAAAGCCCGCATAGGTGTTGAGCGCCATCGGCCACACCACAGAATGGATGAGGACGAAGATCAGGCTGCCGGAACCGAGGCCGAACCAGAGCAGGGCCAGCGGCAGCAGGGCGATCGCCGGCAGCGGGTTGAACATCGCCGTCAGAGTCGAGAGCAGGTCGCGGCCGAACTGGGTCGAGACGGCCAGCGTGGTCAGCAGAAAGGCCAGGACGATTCCGGCGAGATACCCCTGCAGCAGCACGACGAGGGAGATCCGCACCCGGTCCAGCAGTTCGCCGTTCACGAGGCCCTCCATCAGGGCGGACATGGTGGCGCCGAAACCGGGCAGCAGCAGGTCGTTGTCCTGCCAGCGCGCCAGCCCCTCCCAGACGAGGACGAGGGCGACGATGATCAGGCCCTTGCGCAGCCAATCCTGCTGCCAGAGCCGGGTCGAGAACGGCAGAACCCGTTCCACCGGCACCTCGACGAAGGGGGCGAGCACATGGTCGTATTCCGGTCGGATCGGCGGCACGAGGGGCCGGCCCGCGAGACTGGCATTGCTCATGCGGAGGCCTCCGTAGATGCGCGGCTTTCGGGTGCGGCCTCGAACAGGCGGCTGTGCAGTCGCTGCACCGCGTCCTGAAAATCGCGGCTCCCGATGCTGGTCAGATCGAACGCATGGCTGTTGAACTCGGCCCGCACCCGGCCCGGATGGGGCGAGAGCAGCGCCACGCGGTTGCCGACCACGAGGGCCTCCTCGATGGAATGGGTGACGAAGAGCAGGGTGAAGCGAGCCTCGTCCCAGAGGGACAGCAATTCCTCCTGCATCCGGCGCCGGGTCAGGGCGTCGAGGGCCGCGAAGGGCTCGTCCATCATCAGGACCTTCGGCTGCATCGCCAGCGCCCGGGCGATCGCCACGCGCTGCTTCATGCCGCCCGAGAGCTGGTGCGGGTAGCTGTCGGCAAAGCGCGTCAGCCCGACCTTGTCGATGTAGTGCCGCGCCCGCTCGGCGGCCTCGCGCCGGCCGAGGGCGCGGGCCGCGCGCAAGGGGAAGGCGACGTTCTGGGCGACGGTCTTCCAGGGCGGCAATTGGTCGAATTCCTGGAACACCACGATCCGGTCGGGGCCGGGCTCGCGCACGGGCACACCGCCAAGGGTGATCTCCCCCTCCACGGGGCGAATGAAGCCGGCTGCGGCCTTGAGCAGGGTGGACTTGCCGCAGCCGGACGGCCCGAGCAGGACGAAGCGATCCCCCTGGTGGATATCGAGGTCGATGCGATGGGTGGCGCGCACCACCCGCTCCGGCGTGCGGTATTCGAGCGTCACACCCTTGATCCGCAACAGCGGCGATGCGTCGGCCGCGATCGGGGAACGGGCGCGCGCTTCCTCACGCCGGGCGGAAGCCTGTATGCGGGGTTCCGGATGCCCGGCTATGGCAAAGTCGGAGCGGGGGGCTGCGAAATTCATGGCGTGCCGCCTCAGCTGCCGCTGCTGATGCGCGGATCGTCGAAGAAGTAGTCGCCGATGGCCGACGGCTCGGCCTTGATCACGCCGACCCGGTGCATGAACTTGCCGAGGCCGATCGTGTTTTCCGGCTTCACCTTGAAGCTCACCCCAGGATTCGTGATGATCTTGGTCAGGAGCGCCGGGTCGATCTTGCTGGCATTGATCCGAAGATAGATCTCGGCGGCTTTCTCCGGGTTCTGGGTGATGAACGTCGCGGCCTCGTCGAGGGCGCCCAGGAACGCCGTGTAGGTCTTCGGGCTGTCCTTGTAGAACTTCTCCGTGGCGTAGAGCACGGTGGAGGAGGCCGGGCCGCCTTGGACGTCATAGGAATTGAGGACGATCCGGGCCTTGGGGTTGTCGGCGAGCTCCTGCTCCTGGAAAGGCGGGTTGCCGAAATGGCCGGAGATCTCGGTGCCGCCCTTGATGATCGCGGCGGTGGCCTCCGGATGCGGGACGGCGACGCTGATCTTGTCGAGCTTGGCGAAGTCCTTGTCGCCCCAGAGCTTCGCCGATGCCAGTTGCAGGATGCGCGACTGAACCGAGACGCCGACGGCGGGGACCGCGATGCGGTCCTTCTCGGTGAAGTCGGCGATGGTCTTCACGTCGGGATTGTTGGTGACGAGGTAGTAGGGGAAGTTGCCGAGCGACGCGACGCCCTTGACGTTCTGCCGTCCCCGGGTGCGGTCCCAGAGGGTGAAGAGCGGGCCGACACCGGCGCCGGCGATCTCGATATTGCCAGACAGCAGCGCATCGTTGACGGCCGAACCACCGGAGAGCTGGACGTACTCCACCTTGATGTCGAGGCCCGCCTGCTTGCCGTGCTTCTCGATGAGCTTCTGGTCCTCGACGACGTTGAGAAGCAGGTAGACCACGCCGAATTGCTTGGCGATGCGCAGTTGACCTTCGCCGGCGGCCGCAGGGCCGAGGCTCGCCAGGGAGAGGGCGAATCCACCCAGAAGAGCCGCAGCCTTCCGGCGCGAGAGGGAAAGGCGTCGGGTCGTCATGAGGAAACCTGCTGTCGAACTCGGACGCGGGACGCGGAGCCGGGTAGAGAAAATGTCCTTCAAATCTGCTCGGCGGCGTCCCCGCCGTCAATGAAATCGTTCTCTTTATAGAACAGACAAAGGAGATGATCCGTCTCTAGAACAGGCGAACCGTAGTCATTATCGATCCCGCCGCAGCAATGCGAAGAATATTTCCAGCTGAGTGCTTATATGCCGGAGAACGTCGATTTATCTCCTCATGCCCGCCGTTCGTTATATGGGACATTGCGGGCGGATTATCGGGTGAGTGCCCTGACGAAACCTACAGGCGCGGGATCACGCCCGGCGGATGCGCCGGTTGAGCCGGCTGGCCAGACGCTCACCGACGGTCTGGACCGCCTGGACCAGCACGATCAGCACGACGACGACGGCCAGCATCATCTCGGGCCGGAAGCGCTGGTAGCCGTAGCGGATGCCGAGATCGCCCAGCCCCCCGCCGCCGACGGCGCCGACCATGGCCGAGTAGCCGAGGAGCGACACCACCGCGAGGGTCAGGCCGAGGAGGATGCCGGGCAGAGCCTCCGGGATCAGCACCTTGCGGATGATGGTGAGTGGGCCGGCCCCGAAGGCGCGCGCCGCCTCCACCAGCCCGGCATCGACCTCACGGATCGCCGCCTCCACGAGGCGGGCGATGAAGGGGGTCGCCGCCACCGTCAGCGGCACCGTGGCGGCCCACATCCCGATGGAGGTTCCGGCGATGAGGCGGGTGAAGGGGATGATGGCCACCACCAGAATGATGAAGGGCGTCGAGCGGGTGGCATTGACGACGAGGCCCAGCACGCCGTTGAGCCAGGGCGCGGCGAGCAATTCCCCGCGCCGGCTGGTCGCCAGGAAGACGCCGAGAGGAAGGCCGAACAGCGTGCCGAGAACGGCCGCCACAGCCACCATGGACAGGGTGTCGCCGGTGGCCTGGAGCAGCAGGCGGATCATTTCAGGCGACACGGCGAGCCTCCGCGCTGTGGGCCGGCAGGTAGCCGAGGAGATCGGAGACGAGACCGTGGGCGTCGAGGAAGGCGCGTGCCCGGCCGACCACGTCCGGCCCCGCTTGCAGGCCGACCGTGAGGGAGCCGAAGGGTTGGCCTGCGATCTCGTCGACGGTGCCGGACAGGATGTTGGCGTCGATGCCGGTCTCTCGCGCGAGCCGTGCGATGATCGGGTCGTTGGCGTGAGGCCCGCGGAAGGCGATCCGCAGGACCGCCCTGCCTCCCGCGATCGGCCGGGTCTCGATCCCGGCGCGGAGTGCTGCCGGCAGGGTCAGCCCCATCTCGCCGGCCAGGAGAGTCCGGGTCGTCTCGGCCCGCGGGCGGGTGAAGACCTCGAACACGTCGCCCTGTTCGACGATACGACCCGCCTCCAGCACGGCGACGCGGTCCGCCACGGCGCGGATCACCGACATCTCATGGGTGATGAGCACGATGGTGAGGCCGAGTTCGCGATTGATGCGGCGCAGCAGCGCCAGGATCGACCGCGTGGTCTCGGGGTCGAGGGCGGAGGTGGCCTCGTCGGAGAGAAGGACGCTCGGCCCCGTGGCCAGGGCCCGGGCGATGCCGACCCGCTGCTTCTGGCCGCCCGAGAGTTCGGCGGGGTAGCGGTCACGCTGCTCCTCCAACCCGGTCAGGGCCAGCAATTCCTCGACACGGGCGCGGATCGCGGCCTTGGCCCGGCCCTCGATCTCCAACGGCAGGGCGATGTTGCCCGAGACGGTGCGGGACGAGAGCAGGTTGAAATGCTGAAAGATCATGCCGATGCCGCGGCGCATCCGGCGCAGCGCGCGCTCGTCGAGGGACGAGACCTCCGCATCCCCGACACTGACCCGACCGGCGCTCGGGCGTTCCAGCCCGTTGATGAGCCGGATCAGGCTCGATTTCCCCGCACCCGAGCGGCCGATCACCCCCAGCACCGAACCGGCCGTCACCGACAGGTCGATCCCACTGAGCGCCGAAACGCCGGCGCCGTCGCGGGTGGAGTAGGTCTTCGCCACCTGCTCGAAACGGATCAGCGCATCCGGCGGCGGCGGGACGGCATCGCCGCCGCGCTCGATCTGAATTCCAGGCACTCGCCACACCTCATGCGCCCGGCACGCGCAGGTGCGGGGCGGTGGAACGGAATCATTATCGTCTATCTCGTATTTCTATGAGCTATACTTGGCGCGTTCAATAAAACTGATTGTCAAATCGCTCACCCATCAAGCAAAATCCATCCCCACAACACCGCCACGAGAGAACAATCCACCAGGCGCACTCGTATTCGGGCGGGGCCGCCTGCGCGGCGTCGGGCACGGCAATCGCGGCATTGCCCAAGCGGCACCACCCGATCCGGAAAATTCGCCCCCGGAGTCCCGGTTCGAGGGAAGATGTGTTCGCGTCTCTACAAGAAATGAAAAATCCATGCCGTTGATTGCGAAGGCTGGATACGGTCCAATGAAGGTCATCGAGAGAGACGCAGCCACGCTCTTCTTTCGCCACCAGCCCCGACATCTCGCTTCGCGTTCTCCACCGAACGCCCATTCGGACCCCATCTTCATGCCGTCTGACACATCGCGCGCACCGCGCCGGTCTTCGAGCCGGCGCGGCTTCCTTCGGCTGGCCGGCGGCGCGGCGGGCGGAATCGCCACCGCCGCCCACGCCCTGGATGCGGGCGATCCCCTCGCCATCCCCGACTGGAGCCGGACGCCCGGAGCGCCCTCGGCCTCTCCCCCCTATGGCCGGCCCTCGCCCTACGAGCCTCTGGGGCGCCGATCGCGGACGCCGCCGGCCTTTCCCGGCGCCTCCTCCACCGGCACGCCGCTTCAGCACCTGCACGGCATCATCACGCCCAATGGGCTGCATTTCGAGCGCCACCATGCCGGGGTGCCGGCCATCGACCCGGAGCGTCACCGGCTGGCGATCCACGGCCTCGTGGAACGCCCGCTGATCCTGACCATGGACGATCTCGTACGGATGCCGTCGGTCTCGCGCATCCATTTCCTCGAATGCTCGGGCAACACGCCGTGGCTCGGGGCCAAGCCGGGCTGGACCATCCAGGAAAGCCACGGTCTCCTCTCCTGCGCCGAATGGACCGGGGTCGAACTGGCGACTCTCCTCGACGAAGTCGGGGTGAAACCCGGCGCCGCATGGATCCTGGCGGAGGGCGCGGACGCCGCCGGGATGACCCGGAGCATTCCCCTCGACCTCGCGCGGGACGGCGCGATCCTGGCCTATGCCCAGAACGGGGAGCGGCTCCGCCCGGAACAGGGCTACCCCCTGCGGCTGTTCGTACCGGGGGTCGAGGGGAATCTCAGCATCAAGTGGCTGCGCCGGCTCAAGGTCGGGGACCAGCCGTTCCAGACCCGCGAGGAAACCTCGAAATACACGGACCTGATGCCGGACGGGTCGGCACGGCAGTTCACCTTCGTGATGGAAGCCAAATCCGTCATCACCACGCCGTCGGGCGGCGAACAGTTGCGCACGCCCGGTTTTCGCGAGATCCGCGGCCTCGCCTGGACGGGGCGCGGCCGCATCGCGGGTGTCGAGGTCTCCACCGATGGCGGTGCGCGCTGGCAGGCGGCCGCCCTGGAGGGTCCGATCCTGCCCAGATGCCTCACCCGTTTCCGGCTCCCCTGGCGCTGGGAGGGCGGCCCGGCGCATCTGCTCAGCCGGGCCACCGACGAGACGGGCTACGTCCAGCCGCCGCGTGCGGCGCTGGTCTCGGTCCGGGGCACCCAATCCTTCTACCACAACAACGGAATCACCGGCTGGCACATCGCCGCCGAGGGGGGGGTGAGCCATGCGGTTTAGCGGCCTCGGCCTTCTCGCCTGCCTGACGACGACGGGCGCCGCCCTGGCGGACCCGTCCGGGCCCGTCTCCCTCCCTGGCAACGGGCTCGGCCCTCTGGCGATCGGGCAGCCGGCGAGCCAAAGCATCCTCGCCCTGTGGGACATCGACGTGCGGGCCGACGGGCAGGGCCTGCCCGCCGGCCATGGCAGCGTGCGCCAGGGGGAAACCCTGTTCGGCGCGCGGTGCGCCGCCTGCCACGGGGCGCAGGGGGAGGGTGCATCCGCCGACAGGCTGGTCGGCGGCCAGGGGACCCTCGCGACGGGCAAGCCGGTGCGGACGGTGGGCAGCTTCTGGCCCCATGCCACCACCCTGTTCGACTACATCCGCCGCGCCATGCCCTACGACGCGCCGCAATCCCTGAGCGCCGACGAGACCTACGCCCTCAGCGCCTATGTGCTGCATCTCAACGGCATCCTGCCGGAGGGGGCGGAACTCGATGCCGCCTCCCTGCCGAAGGTGCGGATGCCGAACCGGGACGGCTTCACCACGGACAGCCGCCCCGACGTACCGGCGCGCGCCGGTCAGGCGCCTCTCACGGGGATCACCGCGCCGCGATAGCGCTCGCGGATGAAGCCGGCGACCTCCGCCGATTGCAGGAGGGAGGAGAGCGTCAGGATGCGCGCATCCTGGGCCAGGGCCTCTGTCGTCACCAGCACGTTGGCGTAGGGGTTGCCCTCCGCCCGCTCCAGCCCGAGGGCATCCTTGGCGGGGTCGAGCCCGGATTCGAGGGCGTAGTTGCCGTTGATGACCGCGAGGGCCACGTCGTCGAGGGAGCGCGGCAATTGCGGCGGCGCCACCTCGACGAAGCTCAAGGATTTCGGGTTCTCGGCGATGTCGCCCGCCGTGGCGAAGGTGCCGTCGCCGCCGGGCCGAAGACGGATGAGGCCGCTCTCCTGCAGGAGTTTCAAGCCGCGGCTGAAATTGGTGACGTTGTTGGACAAGGCGACGGTCGCCCCCTTCGGCAGGTCGGCGAGGCTGCGGATACGGCGCGAATAGAGCCCGAGGGGCTCCACATGCACGCTCGCCGTCACGGCGAAGCGAGTGCCGAGTTCGGCCTCCTCGCTGCGCAGATAAGGCACGTGCTGGAAGAAGTTGGCGTCGGCGTCGCCATCGAGAACGAGGCGGTTCGGGCGGATGTCCCCGCTGATCTCGATGATCCGCAGGGGCAGGTCCGGAGCGAGCTTGTCCTGGACGTAGGTCAGGATCTCGGCATGCGGCACCGAGGAGGCGACCACCTTGAGCGGTGCCGCCGCCCGGGCCGTGGAGGCCGTGAGCAGGGCGAGGGTTCCGCCCAGCAGGGGAAGGGTTCCGCCCAGCAGGGCGCGACGGTTCAGGGGCATGGAGGGTCTCTCTGTTCGGGAGTGCCTGAGCGACCGCATTCGGGCGTCGTGTGGGGCTCGTCCGGACGGTGGGCTCACGCCTGCGAAAACGGGTCGGGACTGGATCTGAAATCCGACGCCGCGCTACCAGACCGGCTCGAGAAAGCCCTTGTAGGTCCGCTCGATGTAGTCCCGCACCGGCGCCGAGCGGAAGCTGCGGATGAAGGCGGCCAGACGCGGATCGTCGCGATTGTCGGGCCGCGCGACGAAGCTCAGCGTGTAGCGCCGGTCCCCGACCCCGTCGGTGATGAGGGAGGTCTTGGGGTCGCCGCCCGCGGCGATCAGGTAGGTGAAGCTGACCTGCGCCAGGGTCACGTCGTCCATCGCGCGCGGCAATTGCGCCGCTTCGAGTTCGAGGATCCGCAGGCGCTTCGGATTGGCGACGATGTCGGCGACGGAGGCCTCGTCGCCGACGCCCGGTTTCAGGGTGAGCAGCTTGGCGGTCTCCAGCAGGCGCAATCCCCGCGCCGCGTTGACGGGGTCGTTGGCGATGGCCACCGAGGCGCCGTCGGGAATCGTGTCGAGGCTGGTCACCGTCTTCGAGAACAGGCCCACCGGCAGGACGATCGCGCCCTCCACCGCCACCAGCTTGTAGCCCCGCGAGCGGATCGCATTCTGAAGGTAGGGCACGTGCTGGAACAGGTTGGCGTCGATATCCCCCGAGGCCACGGCCTCGTTGGGCGTCACCCAATCGGTGAACTCGACGATCTCGACATTCTGCCCCTGCTTGCGCGCGAGATCGGCGGCGAAGGCCAGGGTCTGCCCCACCGGCCCCGGCGTCGCGCCGATGCGCAGGGGCTTTTCGGCGTGGGCGGGGCCGCCGGCCAGGGCGAGCATGACGGTCGCGAGGCCGAGGAGGGAGCGGCGGGTACAGAGCGGGGGCATCGGTGAGCCTGTCTCGGAGGAGGGGAGGGGAGCCGTCAGGCGGCGGAGGCGCGGGTCTCGCCGCCGGCCCGGCGGAAGCGGGCGCCGGGATGGGTCGCCTTCAGGAGGGCGCCGCCCTCCGGAAACAGCTTTTCGCGGAGCGTGCCCTCGCGATACCGCGTCTTGAACGCGCCCCGGTCCTGCAACGCGGGCACGACGAGGTCGACGAAGGCCTCGATCGTCTCGGGCGCGACGGCGCGGGTGAGGTTGAAGCCGTCGATATCGGCCTCGTCGGCCCAGGACAGCAGTTCGTCGGCCACCTCGGAGGGCGATCCGACGATGAAGGGAGCCCGTGCCCCGCGCGGGCCGAACTCGGCGAAGTCGGCGCGGGTGAAGGGGCGCTCGCCGGGCAGCGTCAGGTTCTCGAGCAACGACTGCATGGCGTTGGTCTTGACGTAGGCGAGCCCCTCATGGGCATCGAGCCCGGACAGGTCGATCCCGGTCCAGCCGGAGACGAGGGCGAGCTGGCCCTCCACGTCGAGATACTGGGCGTACTCGTCGCGCAGATCGAACGCCTCGGCACGGGTGGGCGCCACGATCACGGTGGCGCCGAGGAACATCCGGATGTCGTAGGGATCGCGGCCCGCCTCCTTGGCCGCCTGCCGCGTGGCGCGCACGGCCTTGCCCGCGATGGCCTTGGTCTGGCCGTTGAGGAAGATGCTCTCGGCATGGCGGGCGGCGAAGAGACGTCCGCGCGACGAGGCCCCGGCCTGGTAAAGCACGGGCGTCCGCTGCGGCGACGGCTCGCTGAGATGCTGCCCGTCGACCCGGTAGCTCGGCCCGTCATGGGTGACGCGGTGGACCCGGCCCGGCTGCGTGAACAGGCCGCTCGCCCGGTCGCGCAGGGCCGCGCCGTCCTCCCAGCTTCCCTCCCAGAGCTTGTAGGCGGCCTCCAGAAAATCCTCGCCGGCATCGTAGCGCGCATCGTGTTCGCGGGCTTGGCCCAGGCCCATGCCGCGTGCACCACTGTCCAAGTAACCGGTAACCACGTTCCAGCCGATCTGCCCCTTAGTGAGATGGTCGAGGGTCGAGAGCCGGCGGGCGAAGGTATAGGGATGCTCGTAGGTGAGGTTCGCCGTCACCCCGAAGCCGAGATGCGTGGTGGCATGGGCCATCGCCGGCACCAGCAGGAACGGATCGAGGTTCGGCGCCTGCGCCGCCCGGGCGACGGCGGTGGCGGGGCCGGCACCATAGACGTCGTAGACCCCGACCACGTCGGCGAGGAAGATCCCGTCGAACAGGCCACGCTCGGCGGTGCGAGCCAGCGACACCCAGTAATCGAGGGTATTGTAGTGCGCCGCCGCGTCGCGCGGGTGCCGCCACAGCCCGGCCCAGGTATGGCCCGGCGCTCCCATCTCGAAGGCGTTCAGCCTCAATTCGCGGCGTGCGCTCATGACAGATCCAGGCAATCCGGGGCGACGGTATCGTGCGATGGAGAGAAGCCTCGTTAACGCGATGCGGGAGGCATTCCTGCACATGAGCTTAGCCGGAGACCGGACCCGGTCAACAAGAATGATCTTTCAACGATCATCCCTTTCAAGCATACATCGTCTATTATACGATGATTTAGAGCATAACATCTCCAAATCGCACATCTGACCATATTTATACTTGTCTGCCCTGCCCGGATTGACGATCAGGACGACCACGATGCCGGGGGCCATCGAGGGCGAGCCCCTTCGGCATAACGGCATCACAGGCACGGGATCGGCGGAATGTCTCAAACGGAAGCGGGATGGGGCGCGGGGCCGAGCGCGGGCTACGAGGCGCTCGCGGCCGGGTTCCGGCCGGTCTTCGCGCGCATCCGCGCCACCGCCATCGCCCGCGATCTCGCGCACACGCTCCCCCATGACGAGATCGACTGGCTGAAACAGGCGGGCTTCACCACCCTGCGCCTTACACGCGAAGAGGGCGGCCACGGCGCGAGCCTGCCCGACTTGTTCAACCTCCTCATCGAGTTGTCGGAGGCGGATCCCAACATCACCAACGCCCTGCGCGCGCATTTCGGCTTCACGGAGGACATGCTGTGCTCGTCGTCGCCGGAATGGCGGGCGCGCTGGACCGGCCGGATCGGCGATCGCCAGACCGTCGGCAGCGGCGTGTCCGAGACCGGCGAGGCCAAGGTCGGGCAGTTCGATACGGTCCTACGGCCACGGGGCGGGCAATGGCTGCTCAACGGCCGGAAATTCTACACCACCGGCTCGCTCTTCGCCGACTGGATCCATGTCTCGGCCCAGGACGAGGCGGGCGCGTCCCTGGTGGCGGCCGTGCCGGTGCGGGCTCCGGGTGTCAAGATCGTCGACGATTGGGACGGTTTCGGCCAGTCGCTCACCGCGAGCGGCACGGCGATCTTCACGGACGTCCTCATCGGGCCGGAGCTGATCAAGCCCGATCCGGAGCGTTTCCCCTACGCGATGGGGTTCTTCCAGCTCGTCCATCTGGCGACGCTGGCCGGCATCGGCCGTTCGGCCGCCATCGACGTGTCGCGGCTCGTGGCCGAGCGCAAGCGTGTCTACAGCCACGGCAATGGCGACCGGGCCGGCGACGATCCCCAGATCCAACAAGTGGTCGGGCGCGTGCGCGGGGCGGCCTACGCGGCGGGCGCCATCGTCCTCAAAGCGGCGGAGTCCCTGCAGCGGACCTACGAGATCCATCGCACGGGAGAAGCGGCGGACCATGCGGCGGGCATCGCCGACATCGAGGTGAACCAGGCGGTGAGCGTGGTGACCAACCTCGTTCTGGAGGCCACCACGACCCTGTTCGATGCGCTCGGCGCCTCGGCGGTGAAAAGCGGTCTCGGCCTCGACCGGCACTGGCGCAACGCCCGCACCATCGCCTCGCACAATCCCCGGATCTACCGCGACAGGGCGGTGGGCGATTTCGCGGTGAACGGTACCGCCCCGCCGCGCCAATACCGGGTCGGCTCGGCCTGAACGCCCCTTCGAACAAGAGATCAGGGACAGACACATGTCACGTCGCCGGGACACGATGCGCCTCGGTGCCTTCCTCTATCCGGGCGGGCACCACGTCGCGGCATGGCGGCATCCCTCGTCGCAGGCGGATGCGGGGATCGATCCGGCTCATTACCGCCGCCTCGCCAAGGTGGCCGAGGCGGCGAAGTTCGACCTGATTTTTCTGGCCGACGGAGTCAGCATCCGAGGCGACGACATCGACGCCCTGAGCCGCACGGCGATCCGTTACGTCGGGCAGTTCGAGCCGCTGACCCTGCTCTCCCACCTCTCGGCGGTGACGGAGCGCATCGGCCTCGTGGCCACCGCCTCCACGACCTACAACGAGCCGTTCCACGTCGCCCGCAAGTTCGCCTCCCTGGACCATCTCAGCGGAGGCCGGGCGGGCTGGAACCTCGTCACCTCGGCGGACCCGCGGGAGGCCTATAATTTCAGCCGCGAGAGCCACCTCGCCCATGCCAGCCGCTACGCCCGCGCCGAGGAATTCGTGGACGTGGTCGCCGGCCTCTGGGACACGTTCGAGGACGACGCCTTCGTCCGTGATCGCGAGGAGGGCCGCTTCTTCGATCCGGCCAAGCTGCACGTGCTCGGGCACGAGGGCGAGCATTTCTCCGTGCGCGGCCCGCTCAACGTGCCCCGCCCGCCGCAGGGCCACCCGGTCGTCGTGCAGGCGGGCTCCTCGGAGGCCGGCAAGGCATTGGCGGCCCGCACCGCCGAAATCGTCTTCACCGCCCAGACCACCCTGGAGGATGCGACCGCCTTCTACGCCGACGTGAAGGGCCGGCTCGGCCGGCACGGTCGCGAGCCCGACTCACTCAAGATCCTGCCCGGCGCTTTCCCGGTGGTCGGCCGCACGATGGCTGAGGCCGAGGACAAGTACGGCGCGTTGCAAGAGCTGATCCATCCCGTCGTCGGCCGCTCGCTGCTGGAACAGCTCGCAGGGCTCGATCTCTCCGGCTATTCCGACGATGCGCCCGTTCCGCCGGCCAGCGGGACGGAGGGCGGCAAGAGCCGGCAGGACCTTCTCGTCACCATCGCCCGGCGCGAAGGCCTGACCATCCGCGAGCTCTACCTGCGCATCGCCGGCGCTCGGGGCCACTGGACCCTGATCGGAACACCCGCCCGGATCGCCGATGCCCTTCAGGAGCGGTTCGAAGCTTATGGCGCAGACGGGTTCAACATCATGCCCCCGACGCTCCCCGGCGGGCTCGACGATTTCGCCACGCTGGTGATCCCCGAGTTGCAGCGGCGCGGACTGTTCCGCACGGAATACGAAGGGACCACGCTCCGCGAGAATCTCGGCCTCGCCCGGCCCCACCATCGTCGCCACGACGTGGTCCGGCCGGAATGATCCGCCGCAGCTTGCCCCGAGGCGTCCTCCAGAGGCCCCGGGGCAAGCGATCACACTCCCCGTCCGGGCAGCGCCGATCTCAACCGGCCTTCCGCATCGGCGACGATCCGCTCCGGGTCTCCTTGGCGGGGCGCCGGGCACTGGCCTCCCGCAGGCGTTCGAGGAGGCGGGCCGCGAGATGGCCGCGCTCGACGGCATCCTCGCACTGCGCGCGCAGGAGCACGCGGCGGTCGCGGCGCTCGATATGCGCGTTGACCGGCAGCAGGATCGGCGGGGCATTGGCACGGAAATCCGCCGCCAGGCCTTGCGGTCCTCCGCTCAACCGCGCGACTCCGAGCGCGCGGCACCCGACCCGGAGCCGGGCCAGGGTGACAAGGGCCTCGAACGCCTCCGGCGGTGGGCCGAACCGGTCTGCAACCTCGTGGCGTAGCGCCTCGACCTCGTCCGCGGTGGTCAGGCGCAGGAGCCGCGTATAGAGGCTCAGGCGCACCTCCGGCTCCGGTACGTAATCCGCAGGCACGCCGCCGGAGAGACCGATCCGGATCTCGGGGGTCCAATCCTCGGCGGTCTCGCCCTTCGCGGCCCTCAGGGCGAGATGGAGAAGGTGCTGATACAGGCCGAGCCCGATCAGTTTCACGTGGCCGGCCTGATTCTCGCCCACAAGGTCTCCCGCCCCGCGCAGGTCGAGGTCGCGGGCGCTGATGGCGAAGCCCGCACCGAGCCGGTCGAGAGCTTCCAGGGTGCGTAGCCGCTTCTCCGTCGCCGGGCTCAGCGGCTTCTCCGGCTGGTGGAGCAGGTAGACGACGCCCCGGCGCTGGCCGCGCCCGACCCGGCCCCGCAGCTGGTGCAGCTGCGACAGGCCGAAACGCTCGGCGTCCCAGACCAGCATCGTGTTGGCGCGGGGCACGTCGAGGCCGCTCTCGATGATGCTGGTGGCCAGCAGCACGTCGCCCTCGCCATCGGCGAAGCGCACCATCACGTCGTCCATGTCCGCCGCCTTGAGCTCGCCATGGGCGATCATCGTGCGCAGGTCGGGGACGAGCTTGGCGAGACGCTTCGCCATGGGGCCGATATCCTCGATCCGCGGGCACACGACGAAGCTCTGTCCGCCCCGGCGATGCTCGCGCAGGAGCGCGTCCCGCAGGCCATCGGCGTCGAACGGCGCGATCACCGTGCGGATGGGCTGGCGCACCGCGGGCGGCGTGGCGATGACGCTGAGGGATTGCAGGCCCACCAGGGCGGATTGCAGGGTGCGGGGGATCGGCGTCGCCGTGAGCGTGAGGACGTGGCCGTCTCCCGCCGTCTTGCGCAGGGCCTCCTTCATCTTGGCCCCGAAGCGCTGCTCCTCGTCGATCACCACGAGGCCGAGATCGGAGAAGGCGACGCCCTTGGCGGTGAGGCAATGGGTGCCGATGACGAGGCGGATGCTGCCGTCGGCGAGCCCCGCCTTCACGCGCTTCGCCTCGGCCGGCGAGACGAGGCGGGAGAGATGGGCGACCTCGATGCCGAACCGGGCGAAGCGCCGGGTGAAGGTCTGCACATGCTGCCGGGCCAGAACGGTGGTGGGCGCCACCACGGCCACCTGGCGACCGGCGAAGATCGCCGCAGCGGCGGCGCGCAGGGCCACTTCGGTCTTCCCGAAGCCGACATCGCCGCAGACGAGCCGATCCATCGGCCGCCCCGAGGCGAGATCGCCCATCACCCCGTTCACGGCTCGTGCCTGATCGGCGGTGAGATTGAATCCGAAACCGGCGGCGAAGCGCTCCAACTCCCGGACCGGGGGTGACAGGACCGGCGCCTTGACCTCCCGGCGTGCCTCGGCATCGGCGAGCATCATGCGGGCCGCCTTGGCCATGCAGGCCTCGGCTTCGAGACGCCGACGCCCCCAGGACCCGCCTTCGAGCTTGTCGAGGGTCACCGCCTCGACTTCGGACCCGTAACGCCAGATCCGGTCGGCCTGGGAGACGGGAACCATCAGGATCGCGTTGCCGGCAAACCGCAAACGCAGGGCGTCCTCGCCGCCATCCGCTCCGGTCTCGACATGCTCCAACCCCTCGAAGACGCACAGACCGTTGTCGCGATCGACCGCCACATCGCCGATGCGCAGTTCGACCTCGCCGATGGGAAGGCTCGCCGTCGGCTCGCCCTCGGCCGCAGCGGCGGCCCGGCTCCCGAACAGGTCGGCGGCTGCAATGACGCAGACACCCTGTCCCGGTACCCTGAACCCCGCCTCGATGGGAGCGGCCAGCGCCAGGATCGCGCCGGGCCCGGCACGGGCAACCTCCGTCCAGTTCGCGACGCGCCGGGCCTTGCGCCCCATCACCCGCTCGGCGACGCGGATCAGGCGGCCGAGTGGCTCCTCCGGTCCCGTCAGCAGGATGCGCTCGCCGCTTTCGAGATGCCGGCGCAGGGTCTCGGCGAGGGCCGCATTGGGACGGGCCTTCCGCACGAAGGCCGGAATCGCGAGATCCTCGGATTCCTCCGCCGACGCGGTGGCGACGCGGCGCGTCTCTTGAAGGGACGTCCAACTCCGGGGGTCGAGGTAGAGCTCGCCGAGGTCACGGTTCCGGTCGCCGGCATCGCGCCCTTCGGCGATCTGTTCGAAGAAGGCGGCGGCGCGCTGTTCGGCGCCGGTCTCGATAACAAGGCGGGCATCCGGAACGTAGTCGAGCACCGTCGTGAGCGTAGGGTAGAAGCGGGGAAGCTGATGCTCCTGACCGGTGAAGGGCCGCAACTGGTTCTCCGATCCCTCCGGCAGAAGTATCTCCGTGGCCGGGTCGATGACCAGTCGCTCGGCCTCCGCCAGGGAGCGCTGGGAGACCGGATCGTAGGACCGGATCGCGATGACGCGGCCGTCCTCGTGCTCGATCCGGCAGGGGCGCGGCGCGGCAGCCGGGAACACGTCCACCGTTCGCCCCCAGACCGCCACCTCGCCGGGCTCGTCGACCCGGTCGTCCAGGATGTAGCCGAGGCGCTGCAACGTCGCGGTAATCGCCTTGGGGTCGAAATCGTCGCCGACGCGGATCTCGAGATGGGCCTCCGCCCATGTCTCGGGCGGTGGAACCCGCTGGATCAGTGCGGGTGCGGTCGTCAGGACGATATCGGGGAGGGCGGCGGCATCCGTGAGCCAGCGCAACACGCCCGTGCGCTGCCCCATGACGCCGCGCGACGGTGAGGTCCGGTCGAAGGGGAGGCAATCCCATTCCGGGTAGATCGCCACGCTGCGATCGGGTGCAAGGGCGCGCAGGATGGCCGCGATGGCGTCTTGCCGGTGCGTTTCGCGCACCATGTGGATCAGGGGCTTGTTCACGGCCACGAGGTCGAGGAGCGCCACGGCCAGGGCGCCGATGGGAACGAGGGGAGCGACGACCTCTTCGGAGGCGCTGTCGGGAGACGTCCTAGTCCGGCGTTTTGCCATCGGGGAGTGCGCTGCCCATCATTGATGTCGGGAGTCGGCAAACGTGGACCGACGCGACTCGGCTCCCGCGATTCACGATCTGTCCCCAGTTTGTCGCAGACCGTACCGAGTGCGGGACGATGGGGTGGACGAGGGCGTCATCCATGGGAGGGCGGGGGCATTCCTCCCCGTTCTCGACCTGTGGCTCCTACAATCCTCCGCCCGCGTGAATCCAGGCCAGTTTCGAGCGCGAAACACGCAGGATCCGGCGGATCGTCCGCCTTGGAGTAAAGCCCGTCGGATGGCGCATGTTGACCCCGTCCGATGGCGGTCGTTTGCCCTCTCGGATGGCGGTCATTTCTCCCCGAGGATACCGAGGATCTCGGTGCGCAGGCTCAGGAGTTGCGGGTCGTCGCGGCGGCGGGGATAGGGGGCATCCACCGCGATCTCGGTCCTGATCCGAGCCGGCCGGTCACTCAGCACGATCACCCGCTGGGCGAGGATGAGGGCCTCCTCGACATCATGGGTGACGAGGAGCGCTGTGAAGCGGCTCTCCTGCCAGAGCCGGACGAGTTCACCCTGCATGGCAAGGCGCGTGAGAGCGTCGAGCTTGCCCAGGGGCTCGTCGAGGAGGAGCAGGCGCGGATCGTTGACCAGGGCCCGGGCGAGCGCCGTGCGCTGGGCCATGCCGCCGGAGAGCTGGTGGGGATAGGCCTCGGCGAAGTCGACGAGCCCGACGAGGTCCAGCGCCTCGTCGATCCGGTGGCGATGACGGCGCAGCAGGCCGCGCGCCTCCAGGCCCAGGGAGACATTCCCCCGCACCGTGCGCCAAGGATAGAGCGTCGGGTCCTGGAACACGAGGAGCCGCTCCGGATCGGGGCCGGCGATCGTCCCACCGTCGAGGGCGAGGAAACCGGATTCCGGCGGTTCGAGACCGGCGGCGAGGCGCAGCAGCGTCGACTTCCCGCAGCCCGAAGGGCCGAGCAGGGCGACGAAGGAGCCCGGCGCGATGGTCAGGTCGATGTCGTCGAGAACGGGCAGGCGCGTGCCGCCGATGTCGAAGGCGTGGGAGACGCGCCTGACGGTCAGGGCTCCCCCCCGGTCGATGGAGGAGGCGCCGGCCGGTGCTTCGAGGGTGGCCGCTACCATTGGACGAGGCCCTTCTGCCAGGACAGCACCCGGTCGCGGAGGCGAAACAGCAGGGTGATGAGGGTCGAGCACATCAGCGCCATGGCGATGAGGGCGGCATACATGTTGGCATAGGCCGCCCAGCCTTGCGCCCATTGCAGGTACCAACCGAGGCCGGATTTCACGCCCAGCATTTCGGCCACGACGAGGACCGCGAAGGAGGCACCGAGCCCCATGAATAGGCCGACGAAGACGTGGGGTAGGGCCGCCGGAATCGCGACCTTGCGGATGAGGAAGCTCTGCGAGGCGCCGAGCGTCCGGGCGACGTCGTAATAGGATTTGTTGGCCGCCGCGATCCCGGACCAGGTCAGCACCGTCACCGGGAAACCCGTCGCCAGGGCCACGAGAAAGGTGCTCGCCGACCAAGAGGAGGGGAACACGAAGAAGGCCAGCGGCAACCAGGCGGTGGCCGGCAGCGGTCCGACGAAGCGCAGGACCGGATGGACCCAGTAGCCGGCCGTGCGCGACCAGCCCACGGCGACGCCGAGGACGAAGCCCGAAGCGGCGCCGATGACGTACCCCCCCGACAGCAGGATCAGCGAATTGACGATGCTGCCGCCGAGCTTCGGCCAATCCTCGGCGAAGACTTCGAGGATCGCCTGGGGCGGCGGGAAGAACGGCATCGGCAGCCATTCGAGCTTGGCCGTCGCCAGCTCCCAGATGGTGAAGGCGAGGGCGAGGGCGACGATCCACGGCCCCCAGTGGCGCAGGCGGGCACCGACCCGGCCGAGGACCGGGAGGAGGGGGCTCGCCAGAAGCAAGGCCGCACCGATCAGTCCGCCCCCCTGGCCGAACGTGGAGGAATAGGGAAAGTCGCCGTTCTCCGGGAGAACGAGGGTCAGGCCCGCGAGGGCGAGCCAGAGGGAACCGGCGAGGAGGCCGACCCACCACTGGGTGGCGAGACGGGTCCGCAATGCGGAGCGGCTGGATAGCGTGGCATCCGCATCGGCCGCCCGGCGGAAGCCGCCGCCGAACGCCCCCGTCAATGAACTCGACATGGATGCCCCTCAGCTCAGGACGTCGGCGTAGACGCGGTCGGCGAACTTCGCCGTGTCGGTGGAGCGGCGGATCACGTTCACGCGCTTCAGTTCGTCGCCGTAGAGGGCGATCTCCTGCTTGAGGATGACACCCACCGGCCGGTGATCATGGGTATGGCTGCGCAGCATCGCCGCCAGATCCTCCACCGAGCCCTTGCCGCCGTAATTCGAGAAGATGCCGGCGGCGTCCACCGGATCGGTGGCGACGCGGTGCCCACCCTCCAGGATGGCGCGGGTGAGGGCGGTGGCGACCGCCCGGTCGTTGCGGATCAGGCTGCCGCGCAGGGCCACGACGCAGCAGGAGCGCGTGGCGAAAATGCCCGTCAGATTGGTGGCGACTTCCGTGAAGCGGGGGTCCTTGAGCCAGATGAAGGTACGCGGGTCGGCATCGGCCAGGGCCTGGGCCTCGCCCTTCTCCACGGCGAGGTTGAGGAGATCGGCCGGGTATTGCCGCCACTCCACCTCCCGGTCGGGATCGATGCCGACATCGGACAGGAGCAGGGCGAAGAAGTTCTTGGCCGGGCTGGCATGGTCGCTGATGGCGATGGTCTTGCCCTTCAGGGACGCGATGTCGCTGATGCCGGCGGATTTCGCGCCGAGCAGCCTCAGGCAGCCGCCATGGAGGCCGGCGGTGATCTTGACGTCGAATCCCTGTTCGAGGGGCTTCAGCCAGCGCAGGGCCATGCCGATCCCGGCATCGGCCTTGCCGGTGGCGATGGCCTCCAGCAGGGCCTCTGTGGACCCACCGAAATTGATGAACTCCACGTCGAGCCCGTGAGCGGCGAAGATCCCGCGCTCCTTGGCGACGGGGGCGGCGGCCGTGCAGACGGCGTTGGCGTTCCAGGCGAGCTTGATGGGCCGGAGCGGGCCGCTCCATGCCTCGGTGGCCGCCGCCGGCGCGCAGAGGGGACCGGGATCGAAGGGCGCGGGAGGGCCGGGAACCCAGGCACGCCCCGCCGTCGCGGTGAGGCCGAGGGGCAGGGCGGCCGCGACGGTGGCGCCCGCTCTCAGCAGGCGGCGTCGGGACAGCAGGTCGTTGGTCATGGTCGTCTCCAGGGCCGCGAGCGGCCCGCCTTCATGGATCGTGGAATGTCTGGGAGGCCGAATGTCTGGGAAGCCGGCGGCCGGTCAGGCCGGGGCGTAACTAAGATAGGCGACCATCATCTCGGCCACCGCCCGGTGGGCGTAGTCGGAGACGCTCTCGCCGCCATCGACCGGGAAGGCCTCGACGACACGGCGGCCACCCAGCACTTCGGACAGTTCCTCGGGCATCAGCCCGTTCTCGATGGCAGCCGCCACCGCCGCCCTGCCATAGGCGCGGCGAAAGTGCCTCGGCGTGATGGCGCCGCCGACAACCCATGCGGGGCCGGACCCAACCGCCTCAAATCGCGTGTCGTGATAACCCATGACCATCAACCTCATTCGTCAGAATCGTCCCATGATGAGCGCCGCCGAGATCGGCGAGACACACATGGCGGCAACGACTGTGCTTGGGGTTGAGGCTCTTCATTTCGCCCTCGCGTCGGCAACGGGCCGATAGACGTGTTGACAAGCCGAACTATAGGCGAGGGCGCGCGAAATGTGCTTCCAAATGTCCCGCGATCCGCAGGCCGGAGACTTCGCCGGACGGAGGGTTCGGGAAAGTTCCTGATCCGGGCTCTGCCGCGTCAGTGGCCAACGCTCGGGGCAGGGCCGGGTGCCGCCTCGTCGCGAGCACCGACGAAGCGACCGAACAGGCGCCCGATGAGCGTGCCGAGGCTGTCCATCAGCAGGAATACGGCCGGCACGAAGACCAGGGACAGCAGGGTCGAAACGATGAGACCGGAGATCACCGCCACCGCCATCGGCGCGCGGAATTCGCCACCGACACCGAGCGCCAACGCCGAAGGCACCATCCCGGCGGCCATGGCGATGGTCGTCATCACGATGGGGCGCGCACGCTTGCGGCCGGCATCGACGATGGCGGTGACCCGATCGACGCCCCGCGCCATCTCCTCGACGGCGAAGTCCACGAGCATGATCGCGTTCTTCGTCACCAGTCCCATCAGCATCAGGATACCAATGACCACGGGCATCGAGATCGGCATGTTGAGGATGAGGAGGCCGAGGATCGCCCCGCCGATGGAGAGGGGCAGAGAGAACAGGATAGTGAGCGGTTGCAGGAAGTTGCCGAACAGCAGCACCAGCACGGCGTAGACCATCATGATCCCGGCCCCCATGGCGAGGAGGAAGCCCGAGAACACCTCGCCCATGATCTCGGCATCGCCGGTCTGGCGGATGGTGACGCCCGGCGGCAGCGACTTCGCGGTCGGCGTCTCCAGGGCCTGGGCGATGAGGGAGCCCAGGGCGTCCGACCCCTCCATGTTGGCCTCCACCGCCACACGGATCACGCGGTCGTAGCGCTCGATGGCGCCGGGGCCCTGGTCGAGCTCGATGTCGGCCACGGCGGCGAGGGGCACCGCGGTGCCGTTCTTGGCCGGAACCTTGAGATTCTCCAGGCGCGAGACCGCGCCCCGCGCGCTCTCGGGCAATTGGACCCGAATCGGAATCTGGCGGTCGGCGGCGTTGAACTTGGCGAGATTCAGACCGATGTCGCCAATGGTGCCGACCCGCACCGTCTCGGCGATGGTGTCGGTGGAGACGCCCAGATCGGCGGCCGAGCCCTCCTTGGGGCGGATCCGGACCTCCGTGCGGTTGAGGGGAGCGGTGGACATCACCGAGACGAGGTGGGGGATCGCCGCCATGTCGCGCTGCAGCCGGGCGGCCACCTCGGCCACCACCTCGGCATCGGGGCCGCCGACCACCAGGGCGAGGTCGCGCTGGCCGGAATCGCGCAGGAACCAGGAGCGGATATCGGGCTCCTCGGCGATAAGGGCGGAAATGTCGGTCTCCACGGCCGCCTGCTTCTTCGCGCGGCTGTTCTTCGGGGTGAGGTTGACGATGAGGGTGGCGAGCCGCGTCTCCTTCTTGCCGCCGACCTGGCGGCCGCCATCTACGAAGACCGAGGTGACTTCCGGCAGGGAGCGAATGCGGGCGACGAGGCGGTCGGACACGGCGATCGTGTCGGGCAGCCGGGCGCCCGGGGCGAGTTCCACCATGAAGAGGGTGCGGGCGTTGTCCTGCTTCGGCACGAAGCCCGAGGGCAGCAGCCCAGTAGAGGCCAGCGACGCCGCAAAGAGTGCGAGGCCGACGATCAGCGTGATCACCCGGTGGCGCACGGACCAGCCCACCAGCCGGCCATAGGCGCGCATCACCCATCCCTCACGCTCATCGTGGTGGCCGTGGTCGCGGAGGAAGTAGGCGGCGAGCATCGGCGTGATCAGCCGCGCCACCAGCAGCGACATGAACACCGCGACAGCAATGGTGAGCCCGAACTGCATGAAGTAGCGCCCGGCAATGCCGCCCATGAACGAGACCGGAGCGAAGACCGCGATGAGGGTCGCGGTGATGGCGATGACGGCAAGCCCGATCTCGTCGGCGCCTTCGAGGGCGGCGCGATAGGCGGATTTCCCCATCCGCATGTGCCGGACGATGTTCTCGATCTCGACAATGGCGTCGTCCACCAGAATGCCAGTGACGAGGGTGATGGCGAGAAGGCTGATGCCGTTGAGGGTGAAACCCATCGCGTCCATGGCCCAGAACGTCGGGAAGACCGAGAGCGGCAGGGCGACGGCGGCGATGAGGGTGGCGCGCCCGTCACGCAGGAACAGGAACACCACGATGACGGCAAGCACGGCACCTTCGATCAGCGTGTGCATGGCCGAATCGTAGCTGCCGATGGTGGCCGAGACCGAGGAATCGATCGTCTCGAATTCGAGGTCGGGATAGGTCCCGCGGAACTCCGCGATCCGCTTCTCGACGCCAGCCGCCACCTCGGCGTCGCTGGCGCCCGAACCGCGCGACACCGCGAAGGCCACCACCGGCTCCCCGTTGAAGCGGGCGAAGGTGCGCGGCTCCTCGATGGCGTCCTGCACCAGGGCGAGATCGTCGAGACGCACCTTGCGGCCGCCGGCGAGGACGATGGAGGTCGCCTTGAGATCGCGCACCGTGCGGGAGGCGGCCAGCGTCCGGATCGACTGCTCGCGCCCGCCGACCTCGCCGCGCCCGCCCGCCATGTCGGCGGAGGTGAGGCGCAGTTGGCGGTTGACCTCCGCAGCGGTGATGCCGAGCGCCAGGAGCCGGTCGGGCTGGAGCACAACCCGCATCTCGCGGGCGACGCCGCCCACGCGCTCGACGCCGCCCACGCCCTTCACCCCCTGGAGCGTGCGGGCGATCTTGTCTTCCACCAACCAGGACAGCTCGGCTGGGGTCATGGCCGGCGCCTTCACACCGTAGATCAGGATCGGCAGGCCCGCGATCTCCACGCGGCTGATCACCGGCTCGTCGATGGTGCGGGGCAGGTTGATGCGGATCTTGGATACCGCGTCCTTCACATCGTTGACGGCGCGGTCGGTGTTCACCTCGAGGCGGAACTCGACCGTGGTCACTGACGAGCCCTCGGTGATGGCCGAGGTGATGTGCTTCACCCCGCGCACGCCGGCAATCGAATCCTCGACCCACTTCGTGACCTGGGTCTGCAGCTCGGAGGGCGCCGCCCCCGACTGAGTGATCGCCACGGAAACGATGGGAACATCGATATTGGGCATCCGCGTGACCGGCAGCCCCCGGAAGCTGACAAGGCCGAGCACGATGAGGACGAGGAACAGGACCAGCGGGCCGATCGGCTTGCGGATCGCCCAGGCGGAGATGTTGAGGCGCATCGCGGCAACCCGTTCTGATGGTGCGGGAGGGGAAGTAGGCCGGAGCAAGCCCTAGGGCTGGCCCGCCTCCGCGGTCTCCTTGCGCGACGGACCGGCCACCATGGCCGGTGCCGATAGCGCGACAGGGACGGCGCGGACCCGGTCGCCGTCGCGCAGGAAGCTGCCAGCGCGCGCGACCACGGCCTCGCCCTCGGCAAGACCGGCGCGGATCTCTATGTCGTCGTCGTCGGAGAGGCCAGCGCGGACCTCACGTGCCTCCACGACCCCGTCCGTCACCACAAGGACGCTGCTGCGCTTCGGCCCACCATAGAGGACGGAGGCCTGGGGCACGGTTACGCCGCGCGTCCGGGCGATTTCGATGGCACCGCGGGCGAAGGTGCCAATGCGCAGGCGGGGATCGGGATCGAGCCGGACGCGGACCTTGCCGAGGCGGCTCGCCCTGTCGACCTCTGGATAGACCGCACGCACGCTGCCCCGCACTCGCTCACCATTGGGGAGCTCCATTGAGGCAGGCGTGCCCTCGCGCAGCAGCGGCAGCTTGGTCTCGATGACCTCGCCTTCGAGTTCGATCTCGCCGCGCGCGATCAGCCGGAACAGGGGCTCGGTGGTGGACGAGGCGGCCATGCCCACGCGGGCGACGCGACGGCTGACGATCCCGGCCTCGGGCGCACGGATCTCGGTGCGGGCGAGACGTAGATCGAGTTCGTCGCGCAAGGCCTTCGCCTGGGCGAGCTCCGCCCTGGCGATGACGAGACCGTTGCGGGCGAAGGCGAGCTTGCCTTCGGCCTGGCGCAGGGCGGAGATGCGCCCCTCCATGATCACTGCCGTGCCGTTACCGCTCTGCATGAGTTGCTTTGCCCGGTCGTGAGAGAGGCGAGCCTCCATCTCGGCGGCTTGCGCCTGCTCGATGCTGCTCTGAGCCTGCGGCACGACGGCGGCGGCCTTATCGACGAGGGCGTTCTGCTGAGCGATCTGGCGGTCGATCAGGTCGCGCGAGAGCCGGGCGAGGACCTGACCGCTCTCCACGCGCATACCCTCTTCGACCAGGACTTCGGTCACCCGATAGCCCTCGATCTCGGGGGTCACCAGGATCTCGTCGCGGGGGACGAGTGTTCCGGTGACGACGACCTGCTCGACGATCTCGCGCCGCCGGGCCTCGACGGTGCTCACTGCTGGCGCCAGCCTAACCGGGGCGGGCGTCACTTCAGCGATGACCGCCCCAGAGGGCAGGCCGAGGCCGATGACGAGGATCGCGGGACGGACGACCTTGAGGACGGCACTCATCGGCTGCTCTCCAAGACGTTTCGTGATGGACGACCGGGGGAGGCGAGCAGGGCGCCGGATTCTGATACGAATGACGCCGTCGGTAGCCGTCCGGCCAAACCCGCTTCGATCAGAGCGCACAGATGCGCCACGGCCGGGGCCGGATCGAAGGCTGGCCGGAGGGCCAGGTTGACGAGGATGCCCTTCATCAGCGGATTCAGCGTCTCGTCGTAGAGGGCGGCGGCATCGCAGGCCGGCGAAGAGGCCAGGGACGCGAGGGTCTCGACGAACCAGAGGCGAGCCTCGGTCTCGCCCCGATCGATCATGGTGGCGATGTCGGGATTGCGGGTGGCTTCGGACCAGAGATCGACGCGCAGGACCGCACTCTCGCGGGTCGCCTGGGCGAAGTAGCGTTCGAGGATCCTCATCAGGGCGCCGCGACGATCGCCGGCCCGCTCCATCTCCTCGACGAGGGTCATGCCATGCCCGCGCTCACGCTCGGCGAGCCCCAGGACCACGGCCTCCTTCGACTTGAAGTAGTGGTAGATGTTGCCAGCCGTCATGCCGGCCTGGCGTGCAAGATCCTGCATCGTCGTCCGATGGAAACCGTTCCGCACGAAGCAGGTCTCGGCGGCATCGAGGATGTCCTGGCGCCTGGCCGAGGGGCCGGACCTCACTTCGACGGCGGCACCGGCGCTCACGATGCCGACCTCCGGTCCGCGCCGAGGCCCGCGCCTTCCTGTTGGGTCTTTCCGCAGGACCGTGCCTGCCAGGACCAGGATTGCTCGGCGTGATCGGCGCAGACGCGCGCCTGCCAGCCGTCGGAGCCCGCACCGGTCCAGCCCAGGAAAGCGAGCCAACCGACCAGGATCAGCAGTCCCGGCAAGAGGGTTGACGGCCCGGAGGCGGAACGGATCGAAGCCAGGACGCGCCCGGCATCCCACTGGCGCGGCGCATCGACATCATCATAGCAAATGAACTCGGCCATGGCGCCCTCCTGTCGCCCCCATGTCTATTGAACGTTCATTCACGAGTCAATGAACGATCATTCAATAGCTATCGTCGCATATGGGATGGTCCACCTCGACAGGGCGGGCGGCGCGCCTATTTTACCGTCAATGCGCCTCATCATCCTGACCGCCGCCGTGCTCTCGCTCTCAGTCCTGTCGGCACGCGCCGATTCCTGCGGTGATCTCATCGACAGTGTGGTCGCCGAAACGAAAGCCACTCTCGTCAACCGCACCATCGATTTCGCCGAGATGTCGGCGACAGACGGGATGACGCTGACGCTTGCCTGCGGTGACCCGTCAGCGGTCGGCGTGCAGTTCAGGGGCGAGACGCCAGGAGATGCCTATTATGACCTGTTCGGCCGTGCCGGGCGGATCGCCACCGGCATCGGAGCCGACCTGATCGAGGCGGCCGCGCGCCGCGCCCGCGAGCAGGCGGTTGTCACCCGACACAGTCATGCAGACGCGGCGACAGCCCTGGTCACGTGCTCGGTGATGAACGGAAGCCGCGGTCCGATGACCGGATGCGCCGTGGTGGACAAGCGCGACCGCTGAAATACCCCCCCGGCGGCTGCCAGGAGGGGAACGGTGCGAGTGCGTCTCTGTCGAACTCACGCCAATTCCGTGATCCCAGTCAATGCCTTCTTGCGGGCTCGATGCTTCCACGGGGTTAAAGGCTCCACGACGCTTAACCGAAAAATCCGCCTCGACACGAAGTCTGTCGGGCGCCGCGGTTCATCAGGACGCGGTGCCCAAGAGACCACCGGGGGCCGTTCGTTGTGGCATGCCAGATTCACGCGCCGAACGTGAACTTTCAATTCAGAACAACTTGAGCTCTGGCGGTGTCAACGTCGTGCGGGATGATCTTGCTGCCAGTTGCGACGCAGGGGAAAGGTCGTATTCCTTGACATGGTGTAGCTCGCTGAGAGTCACCACGATGACCGGCATGGGCCGGCTGCCAGGGTCGCAGGCTGAAAAGGGGATCATCGCTGATAGGGGGATATTTTACCGGGTCATGGAGCGTGACGGTGCTCGACAACCCAGTTGTCAATTCACCCCGGCAGGGCACGCCGACGAGCCTTCCGCGACGGGCCGTGAGAAGACCGCTTTCGCGAGGAGAATCAGGCCGACGCGCCAGCGGAAGAATCGAACAGAAAATCATCGGCGGCTGGGACCGTTACGGACAGGCCCGAACCGTAGGCGGCCTTCGACAGGCGCCACGGACGATCGACCTGAGCGCGGATAGCCTCAGACGGACGCAGGCGCCGCAATACACTATCCTCTCGCAATTCCTCCACGGTGAGAAAGCCATAGACCTGCAGACGGGCAGCGATCAGCTTGGTCTCGCGGTCACCGGCCGCGACCGCGAGCGTCCCGCTAGCATAGACCGCATCCATGAGTGCGCGCTGGTCCACACGCCGCGCGGCGAGGGAGGGCGAGACGACAGGGGGCTGGGGCTGGGGCCTACCAGGACGCCGGAAAGGAACCACGTTGTCGATCGCCGTGTGAACGCTACGCATACACCGTTACCCTTGAAACCACGCGTGGGGACCAGCGAACGCCGCTGCGGCCCCGACGATCGCTAGGTTTCGACGAGTCGGATTAATGGGCGGTTTACGGTAAACACCGGGATTGTCTCAACGGAGCACCGACTGCCTGCGGAGCAGCGAGACAGGTGGCACGCCGCGCGCCTGTCGCTGCCCCGTGCCAATGCCCTACCGCAGGGATTGCCGCCCACTCAGCGGAGTCGAGGGCGCCGCCGAATTGGTGCTCTCCTTGTAGATCGGCACGATGAGCCGCAGCCAGCCGCGTGTCTCGCGGCCACCATAATTGCGCTCGGCCACGTCCCGTGTGACGTAGGCCTGGACGTTCACCGGCCCGAAATTGTAGCCGACGAGGCCGCCCACCGCGACCTGACCCTGGCGGCGATAGCCGGGGAAACGCGTGGGCAGATCGGTGGAAGCGAAGGCCACAGGGCCGACCTCCCACTTGCCGAACTTCTTGGTCGCAGTGAGATCGAGGTTCAGATAGTCGGGATAGACTACGCCCTGTGCAGTCACCGGATCGACAAAGATCCCGTAGAGCAGATTGGCAGTGAGGTTGAAACCGTTGCCGCTATACGTCGCGGCAAAACGGTGGCTCAGCGACGCGTTCTGGGTCAGGAAACTCGTCTCGATCGGTAGATATCCGCCGAAGAGGTAGCTCATCCCGATATCGTTGCCGAGATTCCAAGCGAGCTGGGCTGCGAGCAGAGGCTGGCCGATGCCGCTCTGGTAGGGCGTGCCGCGCGGGCTCGATGCCACAACCGGCTGAATCGCCGCGAGGTTAAGCCGCGCGCCCAGCAGGCTCCACGGCGTCGCCCAGAGGAAGGTAGGCAAGTTGATGTTCGATTCGGAATCGAGCGGTCGGGTGTCGCGGACGCCGAAGCTCGACGTGTTGACGAAATAGAGACCGACGGGGAGTTGGGCGCCGGCCGGAAGGCCGACCGTCTGCCCGGGTTGCGCCGCCGAGCCGGCCAGGGCTGCCCCGGAGACGACGGTCGTCAGGCCGAGGCCGACGCACAGGGAGAGACCGAGCGTAGAGGTTGCGTAGCGGAAACCGTGAATCATCCAGTGCCTCTTCCGGGAGCGCGACAGGGAAAGCGACGCATTCGAGCAAGCTCTCCCTCATCGACGCACCAGCACCGGATCCCATTCCCTCCATCCCTTAATCGTAGCGGCGTTGTCACCCAAAGGTCACATTCGTATAGCCTGCCGTTCTTTGAACAAGTCGATGAACGATAAATGCATCAATATTTATTTGATATTCCCTTCAAGTCCACTGGATTCATACGCGCTTGGAATTCGACCGCCGCTCAAGCTAAAATTATCGACGGAAAGCCTACAGTCTCCATACGCGCCGATGCTGTCACCGTCGTCCCGTATTGATCATGGCGTCGGCACGGTACCGGCAGGGGCCGGCAGGGCGGCCCGCTTTTCGGGGTTCCTGATCTGGCTGTAGACGATGCTGGAGAAGCTCCCGATCACCGCGTGCCAGCCGGTCTTGCCATAGGCCGGGTCGTTGCGGGCGGCCTGGCAGAACGCCGTGGTCAGTCCGTTGACGATGTCGTCATCTTTCGCGCCGACGGCCGCGGCCTTGACCTTGGGCAACAGAGCGTCGACGACCGGGATGAAGTTCTCCTGCGCCAACCCCTTCAGGCTCGTCGCGGTGAGTGCGTTGGCGATGGCTTTGGCCACATCCGGTTGGGCGATGACGGCGCAGGGTGCCGTTCCCGCCAGCATGGTCTGCGTGGCGGCGCGGGCGGTGCCGACGATGCCGCGCTCGGCGATGACGGGGGCGCTGTTGCCCCAGGCGTTGCGGATGTAATCGGTCACGTCGGCGACCTCCTGATCGGTCATGCCCGCCCCCACCGCTGGCATCGGCGCGTAGCCGTTCTGGGCGGCGAGCCCACCGAGAATGACGCGGATCACTGTCTCCGGGCCTTCAGCCTGGACGGACGTGTTGCCGGCGAGCGCCGGGATCGCCCCCTCGACGCCCTTGCCGTCCGGCTTGTGGCAGGAGGAGCAGTAGCTGAGATAGGTCGCAGCCCCAGGCGCATCGGCCTGGTTAAAGGCCTGAATATCCTTGATTTTATAGCTTTCCTTGGCTTTCTGCGTGCGCAGGTAGGCGACCATCGCCTTCAAATCGGCATCGGTCAGCCTGGAGAGGGATTCCTCAATGGTCTGGCGCATCGGCCCGGCGGCGACGCCCGGCCGGTTGCCCGGAGCGGCGCCGGTTTTGAGGTATTCGACCACTTGATCGTCGGTCCAGGCGCCGATGCCGGTGTGGTCGTCGGGGGTGATATTGGGGGCGTACCAGCCGTCGATGACCCCGCCGCCGAGTTTTCCCGCCAGCCCGCTGTTTCCGACGATCTTGTTGGCGTTGTGGCACATGCCGCAATGGCCGAGCCCCTCCACGAGGTAGCCGCCGCGATTGACCTCGGCGCTGGCGTTCGGATCCGGCTTGAACTCGCCCGCTGTGAAGAACGCGGTGCGCCAGGTGATGAGCGCCGTGCGAATATTGAACGGGAACGGGATCTCGGAAGGCTTGCGCGGCTCCTTCACCGGTTCGAGGGAGCGCAGGTAAGCAAAGATCGCGTCGGAATCGTCGCGCGTGACTTTGGTGTACCAGGCGAAGGGGAAGGCCGGATAGAGATAGCTGCCCTCGTTGTCGATGCCTTCGTGCAGGGCGCGGTAGAAGTCGTCGGCGGTCCATTTGCCGAGCCCGGTCTCGTCGTCCGGTGTGAGGTTCGGCGTGCGGATCTTCCCGATCGGCGTGTTGAGGACGTAGTTCCCCGCGAACGGTTTGCCGCCCGGCGCCGAATGGCAGGCGACGCAATCCCCCGCCGTCGCCAAGTATTCACCGCGTTTGATCTGTTCCGCATCTTGGGCCGAGGCACAGTTCGCGGCGGCGAGGAGGCCGGCCGAACCGAGCAGGAGGGCAGATATGCGACGCATGAAGCCGGTTCTCCACTCATGAAGCCGAAGGTTGGACAGCTGCAATTCAGGCACGCCTCGTGACCGTTCTGCCCGGTTGGCGAAGCTCGGGCATGGTCGGATCGGATGCGCCACGCGACCCCCCGAACATGCGCAACGCGACCTCCCCTAGATGCGCCATGAGCGAGGCGAAAAGGCAGAGCGCTACCACCGTCCAATCCGAGCCAATCAGCGCGGCCCGGATCGCCAGCATCAGTGCCGCGCCGGAGGCGAGGTTGCAGAAAAGGGGCGGAAGGAGCGGGCGATCTCCGCCGTAAAGGCGCCATGCCACGAGGGCAGCGGCCTCCAGGGCCACGAGACCGAGGATCACATCGATGATCCGCCCGGAAGCGAACAGAGCCGCAAGGGTCGCCGCATCCGGAATCATACCCGGCTTCCGATACTGCGAGCGGGGCGAGCCTCACCGAACGGCCCGTTCAGCCGCACGATCGCCCGGTTGAGCAGGGTCGCGACGCTGACCCAGGCGAGGTAGGGGGCGAGCAGGAGAGCCGCGATTCCAGAGGCTTGGGCCGTCACCGCGATCAGCGCCACGATGGAGAGCCACAGGGCGATCACTTCGAGATAGGCCCAGTCCGGCCGGCGCAGGCGGAAGAAGATGCCGCTCCAGGCGATGTTGAGGACGAGGTTGACGCCGTAGGCGGCGAGCAATGCGACGCGCGCCGAGGTTCTGGCCTCCGCGTGCCAGGCGATCACGGCGGAGATCGCCGTGAGGGTGAAGATCGTGGTCCAGACCGGGCCGAAGGCCCAGTCCGGCGGCTTCCACGAGGGACGCCGCAGGGATCGATACCAGGGGCCGGTGGTCGTCAGGAGCCCGCCGGCCAGGGCGGTGACGAGGGCGGCAGCCGCCGCGGTGGCCACCGGGCCGGTCTCGAACCCGCCGGTCACGGGGAGACCCAGCGGAACAGGTGGGCCAGATCCTTGAAGAAGATCCGCACATGGGCGGCGGGCTTTGCCCGCACCAGCTCCTTGTTCATGTAGGAATCCCAGGTGAGCTGCTGGACGTCCTTGTCCTTGCAGATCGAGACGAAGCGCTCGCGCAGGGCATCGTTGCGGTACCAGACCCATTGCATCATGCGCAGGATCAGGAAGACGCGGCCGTGCAGGCGCATGAAGCGACGGCGGGCAAGGGCCAGGGAGGTGGCCTTGCCGGTGGCGAGGAAGGTGTCGGCCGCCTCCGCCGCGAGCCGGCCGCCGAGCATGGCGTAATAGATGCCTTCTCCCGAGGCCGGGGCGACGATGCCGGCGGCATCCCCGGTCAGAAGCACGTCCCGGCCATTGTCCCAGCGCCTGAGGGGTTTCAGCGGCAGCGGCGCGCCTTCGCGGCGCAGGGTCTCCCCGGCATCGAGGCCGGTGGAGGCGCGCAAGGCGCGGATCGCTCCGCGCAGGGAGAAGCCCTTGCGGGCGCTGCCGGTGCCGATGCTGATCGTGTCGCCATGGGGGAAGACCCAGGCGTAGAAATCCGGCGAGAGCTTGCCCTGGTAGTAGACGTCGCAGCGCGTCCCCTCGACATCGCCGCTTCCATCCGCCGGGCGCCGGACGATCTCGTGATAGGCGAAGACCTGTTTCATGGCCGCGTGGCCGGGAATCTCGGCCCGCCCGACCACGGAACTCGCGCCGTCCGCGCCGATGACGAGGCGGGTGCGGACCCGGTGCTCCGCATTGCCGGAGCGGTAATGCACCACCGCACCGCAATGGTCGTCGCGGACGATGCGGGTGAAGCTGCCGGCCCGGTGGTCGGCTCCGGCCAGGGCCGCGCGGTCGCGCAGCCAGGGATCGAAATG
Source organism: Methylobacterium bullatum (assembly GCA_902712845.1). Taxonomy (NCBI): domain Bacteria; kingdom Pseudomonadati; phylum Pseudomonadota; class Alphaproteobacteria; order Hyphomicrobiales; family Methylobacteriaceae; genus Methylobacterium; species Methylobacterium bullatum. Next base: position 4,236,428 of record LR743504.1, on the reverse strand, counting down.
CTCGCGGTCGACCATGCCGACGAAGCCGTCGCCGATGGGCATGTCGACCCGCTTGTCCTTGGGCGAGACCATCCGCGCCGAGCGCACGCGGGCGACGAGCAGATGGTCGGGAATCGCGAAGTCGCGGATCAGGCGCGGAGGAATTGCGCCGCCGCAGGGCTTGATCCGGCCCGGCTTGTCGAGGAGCAGGACGCGGCGCCCCATCCGAGCGAGATCGGTGGCGGCGGTGGCCCCGGCCGGGCCGCCCCCCACCACCACGACGTCGAAGATCTCCGGCTCCGGCATGGGTCTCACCTCAGCGATAGCGGGGTTGAAGCACGGGCCGTCGCGGGCGAGCGACACGGCGCAGCAACGTGGCGCTCGCGTGCTCGATCCTGAGGGCGAGAAGCGCGCCCACCAGGAACAGGGCGGCCTCGGCCAGGAACACGGCGGCATAGGCATGGACCGGCTCGGGGCTGACGAGGCGGGCGAGGTCCACCGCCATGGTCCCGAGGAAGCCGCCGGCCCCGAAGGCGACGCCCTGGGCCGCGCCCCAGACCCCCATCCGGGTGCCGCGCTCGGCCTCGCCGCCGGCCCCCGCCAGCCCCATCATCGAGCCGATGGCGGCCACGGCGAACATGCCGTTGAACAGGCCGAGGGCGAAGACCGCCACGCGCAAGGGAAAGTCCGGGCCGATGAGGCCGCCGCCGGCGATTCCCGCCAGGGCCAGGGCCGAACCGGCGCAGCCGGTGGCGGTCCATACTTTCAGCGAGCCGAGATAGGGGCCGCCGATCCCCATAGTGAGGCCGGCCACCGTGAGCATGCCGGCGAGGACGCCGCCATGCTGCAGGCCCGAGAGTTTGGTGGTGACGCCGGGCGTCATCGCGAAGACGAGGCCGGCGAAGGGTTCGAGGATGAGTTCCTGCGCGCTGTAGGCCAGCATCGCCACGAAGATGAAGACGGTGAAGCGGCACGAGGCCGGCTCGGACCAAACCCGTGCCAATACCTCGCGGAACGGCCTCTTCGGGGCGTCCTCCGCATGGCTAGACGGCGCCCGCTCCGGCTCGATGCCGCCGACCGCGAGCACGGCCAGGAGGAAGGCGAGGAGCGACACCGTGCCCGACACGGCCACCAGCCGGGCGCCGGAGAACGGATCGAGGAAATGTCCGGCAATCGGCGCGGTGATGGCGAAGCCCGCGATCATCATCACCCAGACGATGGTGGCCGCAGCCCCCCGGCGGCGCGCCTCGACGCCGCCCGCCAGGAGCACGAGGAGGGAGGTGCCCGCCGCACCCGCCCCCATGCCCACGGTGAGGAAGGACAGGATCGCCAGGGCGATGCCGGCGGAGAGATGGGTTTCCATGAGGGCGGTCGCCGCCGCCGCGCCGAAACCGCCGAGGCAGAGGGCGGCCATGCCGCCGACGATCCAGGGCGTGCGCCGCCCGCCCATATCCGAGCCGTAGCCCCAGCGCGGGCGCAGGACCTGCACGGCGTAATGGAGGGTCACGAGGGCGCCGGGAATCATCGCCGGCAAGGCGAGCTCCACCACCATGACCCGGTTGAGGGTCGAGGTCATGAGGACGACCACGGCGCCCAAAGCGGTCTGGACGAGGCCGAGGCGGATTATGGCGAGCCAGCCCAAGGTCAGCGCCATCACGCGGCTCCCTGCTGCGCGAGTGCCCTGAGGGCGAAGGCCGCCACCAGCATGCCGAGCACGTAGAGGGTGGTGCCGGTGCCGTTGTACCAGGCCGCCCGTCCGCGGGGATTCTTCAACAGGCGGGACATCAGGACGAGCTGCGCGGCAAGGAGGCCGGCGACGAAGACCGCATGCCCGGACCGGTCCCAGGCGTAGAGGAGGGCGATCACCACCAGCTGGGGCAGGGCCATGACGAGGCAGGCGAGGCGGGCGGCCCGGTCGGTCCCGAGTTGGACCGGCAGCGAGCGGAGATTCATGCGTGAATCGCCTTCCACCGACTTGAAATCGTTGAGGGTCATGATGCCGTGGGCACCCACGGAATAGAGAAAGGCGATGGCGAGGATGCGGTGGTCGGGCAGGGCGCCGGCCATCACGGCGGCACCGGTGAACCAGGGCAGGCCCTCGTAGCAGAGCCCCACCGCGGCGTTGCCCCACCACCCGTTCTGCTTCAGCCTCAAGGGCGGCGCGCTGTAGATCCAGGCGAGGACCAGCCCGAACAGGGCGGCATAGAGGACCCACACCCCCAGGGCGGCCGCGACGGAGAGGGAGAGGGCGGTCCAGGCCAGTGCCACGTAGAGGCCCCAGCGGCCGGGCATCCGGCCGGACGGGATCGGCCGGTTCGGCTCGTTGATCGCGTCGACATGGCGATCGTACCAGTCGTTGGCCGCCTGGGAGGTGGCGCAGACCAGGGGGCCGGCGAGCACGATCCCGGCGACGATGACCGGCCAGTGCCCGCTCGCCGGAACCCCGGAAGAGACCACCCCGCAGGCGAAAGCCCACATCGGCGCGAACCAGGTGATCGGCTTCAACAGCTCCAGCAGGGCGCTGGGAGCGGGGGGGCCGCGGATGGCGGAAGGAGCGGGGGAGACCGACGTTGCCATGACGTCGAAGCTAGGTTCCGACGCCTCGGTGTGTCAAGTTTGATTTACACTTGGGTCGACAAATAAGAGCGACAGTCGGACGCAGGTCGCCCGTCGCCGAGGCTCATTCGTCGTCGGCCAGATCCGGCCCGTCGAGGTCGCCGATCCCGTAGCGGCGGAGCTTGGCGTAGAGCCCCTGGCGGCTGAGGCCCAGCATCTCGGCGGCCGAGGCGCGGTTGTCGCGGGTGATGCGCAGGGCGGCCTCGATACAGAGGCGCTCGATCAGGTCCGTCGATTCGCGCACCAGGTTCTTCATGGAGACCCGCCCGACCAGCTCGGTCATCTGCTCGACGGACCGCGGCAGTTCCCGCCCGCCGGGTGCGGCGGCGGTGCGGCGGGGGGTCGAGCGGATGGTGAAGCCAAGGCAGGGCTGACCGCTGCCCGGGACCGAGACGGCGGCGACCTCGACCTCTTCCACCACCCCGTACTCGCCGCGCAGGCTCGTGGCGTAGTGGCGCACGGAGCCGTGATGTCCGAGGGTAGAGAACAGGGCGGCGGCCTCGGTCTCGTCGCGGCCGAGCCAGCGGTCGAGGGGTTCGCCGCGCACCTGCTCCTCGGTGGCGAGTTGCACGAGATCGAGGAAGGCGGAGTTGGCCGCGAGGATGCGCCGCTGGGGATCGGTGACGACGAATCCCTCCGGCAGGCTCTGAATCACGTCGAGGGCCGAGGCCCCGGCCCGGCTCGGGGGAGCCGCGTCGGTGGGCTCGGCCGACAGCCGCAGGAGGGCGCTGGTGGCGTTTTCTTGCCGGAACAGCGAGGCGGCGACGCGGGTCTCGCCGCGACCGTTGCCGAGCCGGGCGACGAGGTCGCCCGCCTGTCCGGTCACGCGCAGGCCGGCGAACAACGATTCGAGTTCGCGGGTGCTGCCCGCGTCGAACAGGTCCACCACGTCCTGGCCGATGATGCGTTTCTCCGCGCGGCCGATGAGGCGGGCGGCGGCCGGGTTCACTTCGGTGACCCGGCGCGTGGCGGCATCCACCACCAGGACCGGCTCGCCGGCGAGCTGGAACAGCAGGCGGTAGCGGGTCTCGGCACCGCGCAGGCGCAGGTAGTCGCGCTCCAGCGCCTGCTGGGTCTCCGCGAGCTTGCGCTGCAGCGCCGCCATCGCACGCAGGTTGCGGCCGATGACGATCACCGGGCCGCCGGTCTCTAGGCGCAGGGCCGAGTAGCGCACCGGCAGGTCGATGCCGGTGGCGGAGGGATGGTTCACCTGGCGCCAGCGCGTCACCGCGCCGGGGGCCGCGTCACGCAGGAGGGCGGCGATCTTGGGCCGGCTCTCGACCGTGACGGTGTCCACCCAGAGTTGGCCGAGCCAGGTCTCGCAGCCCTCGTCGGTGAAATCGGCATTGCCGAAGGCCGCGTCGCGGATGACCCCTTCCGCGTCGACGATCAACGCGAGGTCCGTCGCCGCGGCGACGAGGAGTCCGGCCGCCTCCGCATCGAGGGGACCGAGGGTTTTGCGAAGCGCTGCGAACGTTTCCGCCGCTGCAGGAAGTGCCAGACTGGTCAAGGATCACCACGATGTGACGACGTCGAGCCGGTCTTTCAGCAGGGTCTGGCCCGCGGATCAAGCAAGCTCTCGGCGATGGAAATGGCGACACGGGCATCGCTCGCCGTCGCGTCAGCGCCGACGAGAACCGAATGGGCGGGGTTTTCAGTGAAGATCGGCCCACCGACCATGACACGAACCGACGGATTGCGCGAGGCGCGCCGAAGCTCCGCCACCATGTTCGCGAGGGCCGGAAGGAGGGTTTCGGATCCGAGAGACACTCCGATCACGTCGAACCAGCCCGTGCGGGCGGTCCGGATCGGGTCGGGATGGAGCTCGTGCGCCGCGCTCGTGACGTCCCATCCGGCATCGCGGAAGAAGCGTTCGATGAGGGAGAGGCCGAAGCTGTGCGTCTCGCCCGGGCAGGCCATCAGGAAGATGCTGCGCCCGTGCGGGTCCGGCGCCGGCTCCGAGCGGAACCGGGCGGTGAGGTCGTGCATGATGCGCTGGAGGCGCCCCATGGCGATGGTGAGTTCCGCGAAATCGCACAGGTCCTCCTCCCACAGGTGGCCGAGATGGCGTGCCGTGGGGGCGAGGAGATCGAGGAGCAGGCTGTCGAGGGCGAGGCCGTCCTCGATGAGGACGACGATCCGGCTCTCCACATCGTCGCAATCGGGGGCGAGCACCAGGGTGGCGAATTCGGCGATCTGGTCCGGGGTCGGCAGGATGCCGGGGCGCTCGGAGCGGGGGTCGGCCCGATGGGCCAGCATCAACCGCGGGATGATCTCGGCTTCCACCACGCTGGCGAGGTCGCGGTCCCAGGCCCGGACCCGATCCTGAAACGGTCGATCGGGATATAATGCATTATTGCGTTGCGGATGGGCTTCGCTGGACGACCTCTCAAACATCGAGGCCGCCCGAAGCGAACTGACGTCATCCATTGGAACCTCCCAATGTTGCTGACGGCTTCTTGATCCAGCTCGATCTTGAGTGTCGAACTTCGCATCATCGACTTGCGAATGCCTTTGACGCTGCTAGCAACATAATAATTGTTACAAGCGGGCCTTGACGATGACGATACCGGTTACCAACGATTTGGCAATCCTGCCTCTCACATTATTCTGCATCAAGTCTGTAAAATGAAAACGACGTAAAGCTAGCTTGACACTCTTCCGGCGGGTTCCTAACCTCCCTCTCAACGGGCCTCCGACATGCGGGGCCAGGTCGAGACGGGGTGGAGCCGATGCCTGCAAGAGGAGGCCAGCCGAGACGACCTCTCTATTCGCCGGCCGAGCGCGCCCGGCGCGACGCCTCCGCCTGGACCCTGGTGCAGGGCATCCTCGCGCCGCTCCAGTTCCTGGTCTTCCTGATCAGCCTCGGTCTCGTCCTGCGCACATTGGCGACGGGGGAGGGCGCGTCGGCCGCCAACGCCTCCATCGTGGTCAAGACCCTCGTCCTCTACGCGATCATGGTCACCGGCTCGATTTGGGAGAAGGACGTCTTCGGGCGCTACCTGTTCGCTCCGTCCTTCTACTGGGAGGACATGGTCAGCATGCTCGTGCTGGCCCTCCACACCGCCTATCTCGTGGCGCTCGCTACGGGCGCCCTCGACACGACGGGGCTGATGCTCCTGGCGCTGGCGGCCTATGCCTCCTACGCCGTCAACGCCGCGCAATTCCTGCTGAAGCTGCGCGCCGCCCGCCTGCAGGCGTCGCCCCGCGCCGTCCTCTCCACGGAGGGCGCGCGATGAATGCCCACGCGCCCCTCACCGCGTTCGAGAACGAGCGCGGCCTCGAGATCCGGCAGGAACGCGGCCAGCGGGCGGTGTTCTGCGGGCTCACCGGCATCGTCTGGCTTCACCGCAAGATCCAGGACGCCTTCTTCCTCGTGGTGGGTTCCCGCACCTGCGCGCATCTCATCCAGTCGGCGGCCGGGGTGATGATCTTCGCCGAGCCGCGCTTCGCCACCGCCATCATGGACGAGCGCGACCTCGCCGGCCTCGCCGACATGAACGACGAACTCGACGCGGTGGTGGGCCGCCTCGTGGCGCGCCGGCCCGAGATCAAGCTCCTGTTCCTGGTGGGGTCGTGCCCCTCGGAAGTGATCAAGCTCGACCTGTCCCGCGCTGCACAGAGGCTGTCGCGCAGCCTCGCGCCCGACGTGCGGGTGCTGAGCTATTCCGGCAGCGGCATCGAGACCACCTTCACCCAAGGAGAGGATGCCTGCCTCGCCTCCCTCGTGCCCGAGATGCCGGCCGAGGCGGCCAATGCCGAGACCTCGCTCCTAGTGGTCGGCGCGCTCGCCGACGTGGTCGAGGACCAGTTCGCCCGGATCTTCTCGGAGATGGGAATCGGCCCCGTGCGGTTCCTGCCCGCGCGACGGGCCGGCGCGATGCCGCCTGTCGGGGAAAACACCCGCTACCTCCTGGCCCAGCCCTTCCTCGCCGACACGGCGCGAGCGCTGGAAGAGCGGGGCGCCACACGGCTCGCCGCTCCGTTCCCGCTGGGATCCGAAGGCACCACGGGCTGGCTCAAGGCGGCGGCGGATGCGTTCGGCGTGGCGGCCGGACGGTTCGAGGCCGCCACCGCGCCGGGGCTGCGCCGGGCCGAGCAGGCGCTCGCCCCCTACCGGGCGATGCTGACGCAGCGCCGGGTCTTCTTCTTTCCCGATTCGCAGCTGGAAATCCCCCTGGCGCGCTTCCTCTCGCGGGAGATGGGCGCCAAACTGGTGGAGGTCGGCACCCCCTACCTCCATCGCGGGCATCTCGACCGCGAGATGGCCCTGCTGCCGCGCGGCACCCGGATCGTGGAGGGGCAGAGCCTCGACGATCAGATGGACCGCTGCCGCCAGGCCCGGCCCGACCTCACCGTCTGCGGGCTCGGCCTCGCCAACCCACTGGAGGCGGAAGGGCTCGCGACCAAATGGTCGATCGAGCTGCTGTTCACCCCGATCCAGGGCTACGACCAGGCCGGCGACCTCGCCGAACTGTTCGCGCGCCCCCTCGTCCGCCGTACCCGGCTTGAGGTGTAGCCCGATGCAGCTCACCGTCTGGACCTACGAGGGACCGCCCCATATCGGCGCCATGCGGGTCGCCACCGCCATGCGCGGCCTGCACTACGTGCTGCACGCCCCCCAGGGCGACACCTATGCCGACCTGCTGTTCACGATGATCGAGCGGCGCGAGGCCCGCCCGCCGGTGACCTACACCACCTTCCAGGCGCGCGACCTCGGCTCCGACACCGCCGCGATCTTCAAAGACGCGGTGGCGGCCGCCTACGAGCGCTTCCGCCCCGAGGCGATGATCGTCGGCGCCTCCTGCACCGCCGAACTCATTCAGGACGATCCGGGCGGTCTCGCCAAGGCCCTGGCCCTGCCGATCCCGGTGATCCCGCTGGACCTGCCCGCCTACCAGAAGAAGGAGAACTGGGGCGCCTCGGAGACCTTCTACCGGCTGGTGCGGACCCTGTGCGGCCCGAAGGCGGAGACGGTCGGGAAGGCCGGACGGCGCCCGTCCTGCAACATCCTCGGCCCCACGGCCCTGGGCTTCCGCCACCGCGACGACCTCATGGAGATCCGGAAGCTTCTCAACGCCCTCGGCATCGACGTGAACGTGGTGGCGCCCCTCGGCGCGAGCCCCGCCGATCTCGGCCGCCTCGGCGAGGCCGATTTCAACGTGGTGCTCTATCCCGAGATCGCGCGCGCCGCCGGGCAGCACCTCCAAAAAGCCTTCGGCCAGCCGATGGTCGAGACCGTGCCGATCGGTGTTGCCGCCACGATCCGCTTCGTGGAGGAGGTGGCGGCGGTCGCCCGTGTCGATCCGGCCCCGGTCCTGTCCGGCGCGCCCTCGCGGCTGCCCTGGTACTCGCGCTCGGTCGATTCGACCTATCTCACGGGCAAGCGCGTCTTCATCTTCGGCGACGCCACCCATGCCCTCGCCGCCGCCCGGATCGCCGCCACCGAACTCGGCTTCAGAGTGGTGGGTCTGGGCAGCTATGCCCGCGACTTCGCCCGCGAGATCCGGGCCGAGGCGGCGCTCCACGGCATCGAGGCGACGATCACCGACGATTACCTCGACGTGGAGGCGGCGATCCAGGCCAGCGCCGCCGAACTGGTCCTCGGCACGCAGATGGAGCGCCACATCGCCAAGCGTCTGGGCCTGCCCTGCGCGGTGATCTCGGCCCCGGTCCACGTCCAGGATTTCCCCGCCCGGCACTCGCCACAGATGGGATTCGAGGGCGCCAACGTCCTGTTCGACACCTGGGTCCACCCCCTGATGATGGGGCTGGAAGAACATCTGCTCGGCATGTTCCGCGAGGATTCCGAGTTCCACGCCGACGCCGCGCCCTCGCATCTCGGACCCGGCCACCAACCCGTCCCTCCCCCCTCTGCGGGGGAGGGTGGCCCTCGCGTCAGCGAGGGTCGGGAGAGGGGAGCGCCAGTTCCGGAGAGGTCGCCCCCTCTCCCGCCTGCTCCGCAGGCACCCTCCCCCGCAGAGGGGGGAGGGAGTTCCGGTTCCGCACACAGCACGTGGGCTCCCGACGCCGAGAAGGAACTCAGAAAAATCCCGTTCTTCGTGCGGGGCAAAGCCCGCGCCAACACCGAACGCTTCGCCCGCGAGCGGGCGCTCCCCCTCATCACCGTCGAGACGCTGTACGATGCCAAAGCGCATTTCGGACGCTGAGCGTCCCGCCCTCAGCCTCGTCGTCGTGACGATGGACAATCACATGGCCAGCGCCCTGGAGCGCGCTCGCCACCGGCTGCGCGACGAGATGCCGGGGCTGACGCTCTGCTTCCATGCGGCGGCGGAATGGGACACCGGCCCGGCGGCTTTGGCCGCCTGCAAGGCCGACATCGCCCGCGCCGACATCGTCGTCTCCACCATGCTGTTCATGGACGAGCACGTCCGCGCCATCCATCCGGCACTGCTCGCCCGCCGCCCGCATTGCGACGCGATGATCGGCTGCCTCTCGGCCAGCGAGATCGTCAAGACCACCCGCCTCAACCGCTTCGACATGGACGGCACCAAGCGCGGCGCCCTCGAATTCCTCAAGAAGCTGCGCGGCAAGACCGGCGCCCAGGGCAACGGCGCCCGCCAGATGGCGATGATCCGCCGGCTGCCCAAGATCCTGCGCTTCATCCCCGGCTCGGCCCAGGATGTCAGGGCCTATTTCCTCACCCTGCAATACTGGCTCTCGGGCTCGGACGAGAACATCGCCAACCTCGTGCGCTTTCTCGTCGGCCGCTACGCCGCCGGGCCGCGCGAGAGCTGGCGCCGGATCGCCGCCGCTCCGGCCCCCCTGAGCTACCCCGAGACCGGTCTCTACCATCCCCGCATGAAGGGACGGATCGGCGAGGATCCCTCGCGGTTGCCGGTCCCGTCCGCGGGGGTGAAGGGCCGCGTCGGCCTGCTGGTGATGCGCTCCTACGTGCTCGCCGGAAACACCGCCCATTACGATGGCGTCATCGCCGCCCTCGAGGCGCGCGGGCTCAGTGTCGTGCCGGCCTTCGCCAGCGGCCTCGACAACCGCCCGGCGGTGGAGGCGTTCTTCCGGAGCAACGGCCGGCCCGCCATCGACGCCCTCGTCTCGCTCACCGGGTTCTCCCTGGTGGGCGGCCCCGCCTACAACGATGCGGCGGCTGCCGAGACCACCCTGCGCGACCTCGACGTGCCCTACCTCGCCGCCCACGCCCTCGAATTCCAGACCGTGGAGCAATGGGAGGCCTCCGACCGCGGCCTCTCCCCCGTAGAGGCCACCATGATGGTGGCGATCCCCGAACTCGACGGGGCCACCGCGCCGATGGTGTTCGGCGGCCGTTCCAGCCGCTCGCCCGGCGCCAATGCCCGCGACATGAGCGTCCACCCCGAGCGGGCCGACATGCTCGCCGCCCGCGTCGAGCGCCTCGTCTCCCTGCGCCGCAAGGACAGGGCCGCGCGCAAGGTGGCCATCGTCCTGTTCGGCTTCCCGCCCAATGCCGGGAGCATCGGCACCGCCGCCTTCCTCTCGGTCTACCAGTCCCTCCACAACACCCTGAAGGGCCTGAAGGCCGACGGCTACGACGTCGCCGTGCCCGACAGCGTCGACGACCTGCGCAATGCGGTACTGGCCGGCAACGCCGCCCGCTTCGGCACCAACGCCAACGTCCATCACCGCATCCCGGCCGACGACCATGTCCGGCGCGAACGCCACCTCTCCGAGATCGAGGCGCAATGGGGTCCGGCGCCGGGACGCCAGAACAGCAACGGCTCGCAGATCTTCGTGCTGGGTGCGCAATTCGGCAACGTCTTCGTCGGCGTGCAGCCGGGCTTCGGCTACGAGGGCGACCCGATGCGGCTGCTGTTCGAGCGCGGCTTTGCCCCGACCCACGCCTTCTCCGCCTTCTACCGCTACCTGCGCGAGGATTTCCGCGCCGACGCCGTGCTGCATTTCGGCACCCACGGGGCGCTGGAATTCATGCCCGGCAAGCAGACCGGCCTGTCGGATTCGTGCTGGCCCGAGCGCCTGATCGGGCCGCTGCCCAACGTCTACCTCTATGCCGCCAACAACCCCTCCGAGGGCATGATCGCCAAGCGCCGCTCGGCCGCCACCATGGTGAGCTACCTCACGCCGAGCCTTACCCAGGCCGGGCTCTACCGGGGCCTCATCGACCTCAAGGCCTCCATCGAGCGCTGGCGCGGCCTGGAGCCGGAGGCGGAAGCCGAGCGCCGCGACCTCGGCCAGATGATCCAGGCCCAGGGTTCCGCCCTCGACCTGACCTCGGCCGAGCCGCCCTGGTCCGGGGACATGTCCGGCAGGGTCCTGGCGCTGGGCCTCACCCTTAGCGAACTCGAACACACCTTGATCCCGCACGGAATGCACGTGGTCGGCGAGTGCACGCCCGCCGAGGAACGGATCGACCTGCTGCTCGCCCTGGCGGACGCGTCGGGCGGCCTGAAGCCCGACCGCGCCGGCATCGAGGCCCTGGTGGCGGGAGCCCCTCTCGACCGGGCGCTGGCCGTGGCAAACCTGCCCCTCGACGAGGAGCACCGCGCCGCCTTCGCCGCCCTGCGCGAGACCGACGCCCTGCTGGCGCAAGACCACGAGCTTCCCGCCCTGCTGCGGGCGCTCGACGGTCGCTTCATCCCGCCCGTCGCCGGCGGCGACCTCCTGCGCAACCCAACCGTGCTGCCGACCGGGCGCAACATCCACGGCTTCGATCCCTACCGCCTGCCTTCGGCTTTCGCCGTGGCCGACGGCACGCGGCAGGTCGCCCGCATCCTCGCCCGCTACCGGGACGAGGGCGCGCCCCTACCGGAGAGCATCGCCCTGGTCCTGTGGGGCACCGACAACCTCAAGAGCGAGGGCGGCCCCATCGCGCAGGCCCTGGCCCTGATCGGCGCAAGCCCGCGCTTCGACGGTTATGGCCGCCTCTGCGGCGCGACGCTGACCCCGCTCGACGAGCTCGGCCGCCCGCGCATCGACGTGGTGGTGACCCTGTCGGGCATTTTTCGCGATCTGCTGCCGCTCCAGACCAAGCTGCTGGCGGAAGCCTCCTATCTCGCGGCCAGCGCCGACGAGCCGTCGGAGCGGAACTTCGTGCGCAAGCATGCCCTCGCCCACATGGACGAGCACGGCATCGACATGGAGACCGCCGCCCTGCGGGTGTTCTCCAACGCCGAGGGCACCTACGGCGCCAACGTCAACAACCTCGTCGAATCCGGCCGCTGGGAGGACGAGGACGAGATCTGCGAGACCTTCTCGCGGCGCAAATCCTTTGCCTATGGCCGCAACGGCCGGCCCACCGCCCAGCGTGCCCTGATGGGCAGCGTGCTCGCCAAGGTCGACCTCGCCTACCAGAACCTCGATTCGGTGGAGGTCGGGGTGACCTCCGTCGACCATTACTTCGACGGTCTCGGCGGGATGGGCCGGGCGGTGGCCCGCGCCAAGGGCGAGGCCGTGCCGATCTTCATCAGCGACCAGACCCGGGGGGAGGGCGTCGTGCGCTCCCTCTCGGAGCAGGTCTCCCTGGAGACCCGGACCCGGATGCTCAACCCGAAATGGACCGAGGGCATGCTCGGCCACGGCTACGAGGGCGTTCGCCAGATCGAGGCGCATCTCACCAACACCATGGGCTGGTCGGCCACGTCCAACGCCGTCGCGCCCTGGATCTACCAGCGCATCACCGAGACCTACCTCCTCGATCCGGCGATGCGCGAGCGCCTCGCCGCCCTCAACCCGACCGCGTCCGCCAAGGTCGCGCACCGGCTGATCGAGGCGCACCAGCGCGGCTTCTGGACTCCCGATGCGGCCACGCGCGACGCGCTCGACCGTGCCGAGGAGGAGCTCGAAGACCGTCTCGAAGGCATCACCGCAGGGGTCGCCGCATGAACATCGCCATCCGAAACCCCGTCGCCACGCGCCGCGAGGAAGGCAGCCTCCAGGTCGAGCTCGATCCGGCGCTGAAGATCGGCACCGCCAAGGTCTTCGCCGTCTACGGCAAGGGCGGCATCGGCAAGTCGACCACCTCGTCGAACCTGTCCGTGGCCTTCTCGAAGCTCGGGAAACGCGTGCTCCAGATCGGCTGCGACCCGAAGCACGATTCGACCTTCACCCTGACCAAGCGCCTCGCCCCCACGGTGATCGATGCCCTGGAGGCCGTGCAGTTCCATTCCGAGGAATTGCGGATCGAAGACTTCGTGGCCGAGGGCTATAACGGCGTCATGTGCGTGGAGGCCGGCGGCCCGCCGGCCGGCACCGGCTGCGGCGGCTACGTCGTCGGCCAGACGGTGAAGCTCCTGAAGGAGCATCATCTTCTGGAGGATACCGACGTCGTCATCTTCGACGTGCTCGGCGACGTGGTCTGCGGCGGCTTCGCCTCTCCGCTCCAGCATGCCGACCAGGCGCTCATCGTCACCGCCAACGACTTCGATTCGATCTTCGCCATGAACCGGATCGTCGCCGCGATCCATTCGAAGTCGAAGAACTATCCGGTGCGCCTCGGTGGCGTCATCGCCAACCGCTCGGCCAAGACGGACGAGATCGACCGCTTCAACGCCGCCGTCGGCCTGGAGCGCATCGCGCATTTCCCCGACCTCGACGTGGTCCGGCGCTCGCGCCTCAAGAAGTCGACCCTTTTCGAGATGGAGCCGACGCCGGAGCTCATCGCGGTGACGGACGAGTACATGCGGCTGGCCGCCCATCTCTGGGCCGGCGGCAAGCCGCTCTCGGCGATGCCGATGAAGGACCGCGACCTGTTCGAGTTCCTCGGGTTCGATTGAGGTGGGCGCCATGACGAGCACCAGCTACGCGGCGCGCCGCTCGCAACTGACCACCTATTTCGACCGCACGGCGGTGGAGGCCTGGGCGCGCCTCACCACGGACGCCCCGGTCTCGAAGATCCGCGCCACGGTGCGTGCGGGGCGGGACGCCATGCGGGCGAACCTGCTCTCCTGGCTCTCCGACGACCTCACCGGCCGGCGTGTCCTCGATGCCGGCTGCGGGACGGGAGCCCTCAGCGTCGAGGCCGCCCGCCGAGGGGCGGAGGTGGTCGCCATCGACGTCTCGCCGACGCTGGTGGGTCTGGCCCGTGAGCGCAGCGCCGAACTCCTCGGCGGTCACCATATCGACTTCCGCGTCGGCGACATGCTCGACCCCCGGCTCGGGCGCTTCGACCATGTGGTGGCGATGGATTCGCTGATCCATTACGGCGCCGGCGACATCGTCCGGGCGCTCGCCGAACTCGGCTTGCGCACCGACGGATCCCTGGTCTTCACCGTGGCCCCGTGCACGGCGCTTCTGACCGTGATGCACGCCGCCGGCCGCCTGTTCCCGCGCGGCGACCGGGCGCCCGCCATCGTGCCGATCACCGAAGGCGGGCTGCGCCGCCGGATCGGCAGGGAGGCCGCGCTCGCCGGGTTCGCGGTGGGGCGGACGCAGCGGGTCAACAGCGGGTTCTACCTCTCGAACGCCGTCGAGCTGAAGCGCCTCGACCCTCCCCCCACTGCGGGGGAGGGTGGTCGCGGAGCGACCGGGAGAGGGGGCGACCTCTCCGGACGTGGTGCTCCCCTCATCCGACCCGCTTCGCGGGCCACCTTCTCCCGCAGAGGGGAGAAGGGAGCAAGCCCATGAAACCCGCCGACCTCACCGCCCGCCTGCTCACGCGCCTCGGCCCCGGCCTGATGCCGTTCCTGCCCTTCGCCGACGCGGCGACGCCGGAACTGCCGCTGGGGAGGCTGCTGCGGCTGTCCCTGTTCCAGGTGACGGTGGGCATGGCCGCCGTGCTCCTCATCGGCACGCTGAACCGGGTGATGATCGTCGAGCTCGAAGTCCCGGCCTGGATCGTGGCAGTGATGCTGTCGCTGCCCCTGGTCTTTGCCCCCCTGCGGGCGCTGGTGGGGTTCCGTTCGGACAGGCACCGCTCGGTGCTCGGCTGGCGCCGCGTCCCCTACATCTGGTTCGGCACCCTGCTGCAATTCGGCGGGCTCGCCATCATGCCGTTCTCCCTGCTGATCCTGTCCGGCGATACCACCGGCCCGGTCTGGCCCGGCCATGTGGCGGCGGCCTTGGCCTTCGTCATGGTGGGGGCCGGCCTCCACACCACCCAGACCGTGGGGCTGGCGCTGGCCACCGATCTCGCCCCCGCCCATGCCCGGCCGAGGGTGGTGGCGCTCCTCTGCGCGATGCTGCTCGTCGGCATGGTGGTGAGCGCCGTCGCCTTCGGGCTGGTGCTGGCGAACTTCTCGGCCCTACGGCTGATCCAGGTGATCCAGGGCGCGGCGGTGGTGACCCTCGTGCTCAACGGCATCGCTTTGTGGAAGCAGGAGGCGCGACAGCCCGGCCGCACGGCGATGGACCTGCCGCGCCCGAGCTTCTCGCAATCCTGGGCCGCCTATGCCGGCAGCGGGCTCGCCCGCCGGCGCCTCGCGGCCACGGGGCTGGGCACCGCCGCCTTCTCGATGCAGGATATCCTGCTCGAACCCTATGGCGGCCAGATCCTGCACCTGCCGGTGGCCGCCACCACGGCGCTCACCGCGATGCTCGCGGCGGGCGGCGGGGTCGGCCTGCTGCTGGCCGCGCGCTGGCTCAACCGGGGCGGCGATCCGTTCCGGGTGGCGGCCGCCGGCAGCGGGGTCGGCATCATGGCCTTCTCGGCGGTGATCTTCGCGGCTCCCCTCGCCTCGGCCCAGCTCTTCGCCACCGGCGTCACCCTGATCGGCCTCGGCGGCGGGTTGTTCGCCCACGGCACGCTCACCGCCTCCATGGCGAAGGCGGGGCCCGAGGATACCGGCCTGGCGCTCGGCGCCTGGGGCGCGGTCCAGGCCAGCGCCGCCGGCATCGCCATCGCCGCGAGCGGCATCCTGCGCGACGTAGGCTCCAGCCTCTCGGCTTCCGGGGCGCTCGGCGAGGCCATGAGCGATCCCTCCGTGGGCTACCTCATCGTCTACCACATCGAGATCGCCCTGCTGTTCGCGACCCTCGTCGCCATCGGACCGCTGGTCCGAGACACCACCGGTCGTGACACCGCCACAAGCGGCAGGGCGGCACGCGCCCTCCTGCCGTCCTCCGTTCCCGGTCAAGGAGCCTGATCATGCCAAGAGGTGAAATCACGGGCTATGTCGATGTCGCCCAGGTCGTGCTCTACGCGTTCTGGATCTTCTTCGCCGGCCTCGTCTTCTACCTGCGCCAGGAGGACCGGCGCGAAGGCTATCCCCTGGAGAGCGAGACGGCCGGCGGCCTCAAGCGCCCCGACCCGATCCTGATCCCCAGTCCGAAGCAGTTCCTGCTCTCCAACGGCCTGGTGAAGACCGCCCCCCAGACCGACATGCAGCCGGCCTGGAACTACAAGGGCCACAAGCGCGAGGTCTGGCCCGGCTCGCCGCTCGAGCCGGACGGCGACGGCCTGCACGACCAGATCGGCCCCGGCTCCTACGCCCATCGCGACGATCACCACGACCGCACCTGGGACGACGAGAAGCGGATCGTTCCGCTTCGGGTCGCCGAGCATTTCGTGGTCCACGAGGACGGCCCGAACCCGATTGGCATGACCGTGTTCGGCGCCGACCGGCAGGTGGCCGGCACGGTCACCGATCTCTGGATCGACCGCGGCGAATCCATGGTCCGCTACATCGAGGTCGAGCTCGGTTCGGGCGGGCGCAGGGTGCTGATGCCCAATACCTTCTGCCGGACCGGGCGGTTCTCGCGCACGGTGAAGACCGAGGCCCTGCTGGCCCACCAATTCGCCGACATCCCCGGCCAGAAAGACCCGGATTCGGTGACCCTCTACGAGGAGGAGCGGATCATGGCCTTCTTCGGCGCCGGCACCCTCTACGCCACGGCCGAACGCCAGGAGCCGTTCCTGTGAGCCGCGCCGCGAAATCCCCCCTGGGCGTGCCTGCCAACGCCTTCGACGCGCCGCCGGGCCTGCCCGCGCCTCTGCCACCCGGAGAACATATCCTCTGGCAGGGTCGTCCCTGCGCCTTCGGCATCGCGGCGCGGGCGCTGCATGCCCGCCTCGTCGGCCTCTGGTTCGTCGGCCTGGCCCTGTGGGCGGCGTTGCCGACCCTCGGCGAGGGTGCCTTCGGACAGGCCGCTCTTCTCGCCGGGCCGACACTCCTCGTCGGCACGGGCGCGGTCGCGCTGCTCGGCCTCCTCGGCTGGCTCTCGGCGCGCTCGACCACCTACACCATCACCAACCGCCGGGTGGTGATGCGCCTCGGCATCGCCCTGCCGATGACCCTCAACCTACCCTTCAGCCTGATCGAAGGCGCGGGGTGCAAGGTCTTTACGGGCGGGAGTGGTGACCTGCCTTTACGGCTGCGCAGGGGCAACCGCGTGGCCTACCTCCATCTCTGGCCTCACGCCCGTCCCTGGGCGGTCACGAACCCCGAACCGATGATGCGATCGGTGCCGGATGCAAAGCGCGCCGCCGAAATCCTTGCTCGCGCACTGTCAAGTGCACTTGACACAACCGAGGAAACTGCGACTCCTATGGTCATCGCGCGGCAACGGGCCGTTCGCCCGCCGCGCCTCGCCAACGCGAGTTGAAATCAGGGAGGAGACGCGATGACGGCGAAGGCTGATGCCGCCCGGATTCCGCGACCGCTGGTCATCGGGGCGCTCGGGCTCATGGGGTTCGTGACCGTCGTGGTGGGGGTCGGCCGCAGCGAGGGGATCGGCCTCTCGCACATGCCGCCGGCCCGGATCGTCCGCTCCGTCGACCTGAAGCCGGAGGACCGCGCCGACGGCGCCATCGTCATCCGGGATGCGCGCTCACAGGACGTCGTCGCCACGATCGAGCCCGGCCAGGACAATTTCGTCCGCGCCACCCTACGCGGCTTCGGCCAGGCCCGCCTGCGCGCCGGCCTCGACCGGGAACAGCCCTTCCGCCTGACGCGCTTGACCGACGGCGGCCTCGAACTCTCCGACCCGTCGACGGGCCGCACCGTCAACCTCGGCGCCTTCGGCCCGTCGAACTTCGTCGCCTTCACGAGGCTCCTTCCCGAGACGAGGCTCGCCGACAGCGGAGCCGCCCGATGATCGCGCCGTTCGGACGTCGCATTGTCGAGGTGCCCTGCACCGTCGAGATCGAGCAGACCCCCGAGACGCTCCACGCCCATGTGACCCTGGACGCCGCGTTCGAGATCGAGCCGGGCGACGAGGTCCGGGTCCACGATGCGCCGACATCCGTGCCCTACGGCGAGCGCATCGTGGTCCGCCGCACCGCCACGGTCATACGTGCCGGCCTGCTGGAACGGCTCTGGACCAAGTTCGCCGGAAATTTCGAGCTCACCGAACTCTACGAAGTCAGCTTCTCAGAGAGGAGGCGCCTGTGAACGTCTCGATCCAGCACCAGGCCCCTAAGGCCGTCACGCCGAAGCTGCCCATGAACGAGGGCACCAAGGCCGCCCAGGAGACGACCTTCCTCTCGCCCCGCTTCTACACCACGGATTTCGAGGAACTCGACCGCACCGATGTCGAGCCCGTGCGCAAGCAATGGGACGTCCTGATCGCGGAACTGCGCGCCGACCCGAACAAGCGGCACTTCACCCGCAACGAGGAATTCGACCTCGACATGTCCGGCCTAGACCCGGACCTGCGCAACGAGTTCATGGATTTCCTCGTCTCGTCGATCACCGCCGAGTTCTCGGGCTGCGTGCTCTACGCGGAGATGAGGAAGCGCGCCAAGAACCCCGATATCCGCGAGCTGTTCGGCTTCATGAGCCGCGACGAGGCGCGGCACGCCGGCTTCATCAACGACGTGCTCAAGGATTTCGGCATCGGCGTCGACTTAGGGTTCCTGACCAAGTCCAAGAAATACACCTTCTTCCGGCCGAAGTTCATCTTCTACGCCACCTATCTCTCCGAGAAGATCGGCTACGCCCGCTACATCACAATCTTCAGGGAGCTGGAACGCAATCCGGACCGACGCTTCCACCCGATCTTCAAGTGGTTCGAGAAGTGGTGCAACGACGAGTTCCGCCACGGCGAGGCCTTCGCGCTGCTGATGCGGGCCAACCCCAAGCTGACCACCGGCATCAACCGCTACTGGATCAAGTTCTTCCTGCTCGCCGTCTTCGCCACCATGTATGTGCGCGATCACTGCCGGCCGCATTTCCACAAGGCGCTCGGGGTCGACCCCACCGATTACGACTTCAAGGTGTTCCGGATTACCTCCGACATCTCGAAACAGACCTTCCCGCTCACCCTCGACCTCGACAATCCGAAGTTCAAGGCGGCGCTGGACCGGCTCCTCGTCTGTTCCAACAAGCTCGCCGACGCCAAGGCGCAGGGCGGCATCGTGGGGAGGCTGAAACAGGGCGCCTGGATCGCGGCCTCGGCGCTCAACTTCGTCCGGCTCTATGCCCTGCCCACCATCGACAACCCGATGCCCGCCGAAATCCGCCTCGAGCCGGTCTGGTAGGACGCGGGAGGATGGCCGCCCACGCCGTTCCCGCGCTCTACGCGGTGTTGATCTGGTGGTTCTCCACCGGTCTCATCATCCTGCTCGATCACCGCCCCCGCCACACCCATCCCTGGAGCATGGCGGCCGGCACCCTGGTGCTTATGGCCGCGCTCTACGCCATCGGTGCCAGCGCCGGGGACACCAGCGAGGCGGGCGCCTACACGGCGTTCACGGCTTCACTCCTCGTCTGGGGCTGGCAGGAGATGAGCTATTACATGGGCTACGTCGCGGGGCCGCGCAAAACCGGCTGCCCTCCCACGACGACGGGGTTCGCCCTGTTCCGGGCGGCGGCGGCCACGAGCCTGTGGCACGAAGCGGCCATCGTTGCCGGGATGGCCGGCATTCTCGCCCTGACCTGGGGCGAGCCCAACAAATTCGCCCTGTGGACCTACCTGATCCTCTGGGGAATGAACCTGTCGGCGCGGCTCAACATGTTCCTCGGCGTGCGCAACCTCAATGCCGAGTTCCTGCCCGAACGCCTGGGCTATCTCGCCTGCTTCCTGAGGAACCGGCGCATGAATGCGCTGTTCCCGTTCTCCGTGGCCATCGCCGCCCTGGTGACGATCCTGCTCGCGCGGGCCGCGATGGGTGAGGGGGTCGGCCCCCATGAGATCGCCGGCTTCACCATCGTCACCACGCTGATGGCGCTGGCGACCTTGGAGCACGGCTTCCTGATGCTACCGCTGCCCTCGGCGGCTCTGTGGGCCTGGAGCCTGCCGAAGGCTGCCGGGACCCCGAACCGGCCTTCCTATGTGGGGGAGGGTGCCTGCAGAGCCGGCGGGGTAGGGAGCGGCACTGGCTTTTCGGGAGAAGTGGTTCTCCTATCCCGACCCTCCTCCTCAGAGGCTACGATGTTCACACATCTCGCGGGCACCACGGGTCCCCTCTCCTGGAAGGAGAGGGACAGGGTGAGGTGTGTGACCTTTTCGGAGAGTTCGCACACCTCACCCCAGCCCTCTCCTTCCAGGAGAGGGAGTTCCGTTGAGCCTCATGTCGAACCCTCTTGGATCGAGGGAACGGCTGTCGAGCAGATGTGTGAATCCAGCAGCCCGCCCGAGGGGAGAGGGAACGCTCTCTGACGCTCCGGTGAGACGAGTTCAAACAACCAACGCGAAACATCGCGATCCATAGGGAAGGGGACGGCCATGAACTACGAAGACTTCTTCGGCGATGCCTTGTCCGGTCTGCATCGCGAGGGCCGCTACCGCGTCTTCACCGATCTCGAGCGCCAGAATGGCCGCTTTCCCCACGCCACCCATCACAGCCCGGGCGGGCAGCGCCCGGTGACGGTGTGGTGCTCCAACGATTATCTCGGCATGGGCCAGAACCCCGTCGTGCTCGATGCCATGCACGAGGCGCTGGACCGCTGCGGCGCGGGGGCGGGCGGCACCCGCAACATCTCCGGCACCAACCATTACCACGTGCTGCTGGAGCGCGAGCTCGCAGACCTCCACCGCAAGGAGGCGGCCCTCCTCTTCACCTCCGGCTACGTCTCGAACTGGGCGGCTTTGGGCACGCTGGCCGGCAAGTTGCCGGGCTGCGTCGTGCTGTCGGATGCCGAGAACCACGCCTCGATGATCGAGGGCATCAAGGCGTCCCGCGCCGAGCGCCACATCTTCCGCCACAACGACCCGGAAGACCTCGACCGCAAGCTGCGGATGATCGACCCGTCGCGGCCCAAACTCGTGGCCTTCGAGTCGGTCTATTCCATGGACGGCGACGTCGCCCCCATCGCCGAGATCTGCGACGTGGCCGAAGCCCACGGCGCGCTCACTTATCTCGACGAGGTCCACGCGGTCGGCCTCTACGGCCCGCGCGGCGGCGGCATCTCCGAGCGGGAAGGCCTCGCCCATCGCCTCGACGTGATCGAGGGGACGCTCGGCAAGGCCTTCGCGGTCCATGGCGGCTACATCACCGGCTCGGCCAAGCTCTGCGATTTCGTCCGCAGCTTCGCCTCGGGCTTCATTTTCACCACCTCGCTGCCGCCTGCGGTGGCCGCCGGCGCGGCGGCGAGCATCCGACACCTGAAAGCCAGCGGCACCGAGCGCGAGCGGCATCAGGAACGCGTCGCCCAGGTCCGCGCCCGGCTCGACGCCGCCGGCATCCCCTACCTCCCCAACGACAGCCACATCGTGCCCGTGATGGTCGGCGATCCGGTCCTGTGCAAGGCGATCAGCGACACGCTCCTCGACGAGTTCGGCATCTACGTCCAGCCGATCAACTACCCCACCGTGCCGCGCGGGACGGAGCGCCTGAGGATCACCCCGTCGCCGCTGCATTCGGACGCCGATATCGACCATCTCGTCGGGGCGCTGGCCGCCATCTGGACGCGGATGGGTGTGGAGCAGGCGGCGGCGGAGTGAAGGCAAGACCCTTCCCCCCTCCGCGGGGGAGGGTGCCTGCGGAGCAGGCGGGAGAGGGGGCGACCTCTCCGGAACCGGCGTTCCCCTCTCCCGACCCGCTTCGCGGGCCACCCTCTCCCGCAGAGGGGAGAGGGAGAGACGCACACCATGTCGAGACACCGGGAGACGGCCTATGGTCCTGAATGGAACGACCCGAACGGTGTCTCCCGGACCAGCCTCCCATCCTCGCTCGCGTCCCGACGCGCCGGAGCGCAGAGCGGGCCTCGACGAGGCACTCCGGAGGCCCCGGGGCGACCCCGAACCGTCCATTACGCCCCCGCCCGTCACCTTCCCCTTCTCCGCCATCGTCGGCCAGGACGAGATGCGGCGCGCCCTGATGATCGCGGCGGTGGACCCCACCGTGGGCGGCGTCCTCGTCTTCGGCGACCGGGGCACCGGCAAGTCCACGGCGATCCGGGGCATCGCCGCCCTGCTGCCGCCGATGAAGGCGGTGATCGGCTGCCCGTATTCCTGCGATCCCGCCAAGCCGGCCGGCGAGTGCCCGCATTGTTCCGGCCGCACCGATGCGCGGCGAAGCCACCTCGCGCCGGTGCCGGTGGTGGACCTGCCGCTGGGCGCCACCGAGGACCGGGTGGTGGGCGCGCTCGACCTCGAACGCGCCCTGACGCGCGGCGAGAAGGCGTTCGAGCCGGGGCTGCTGGCCCGGGCCAATCGCGGCTTCCTCTATATCGACGAGGTCAACCTCCTCGACGACCACCTTGTCGATCTCCTCCTCGACGTGGCGGCCTCAGGGATCAACACCGTGGAGCGCGAGGGGTTGAGCATCCGGCACCCGGCGCGATTCGTTCTGGTGGGCAGCGGCAACCCGGAGGAGGGGGAACTGCGGCCCCAGCTCCTCGACCGGTTCGGCCTCGCCGTGGAGGTGACGACGCCGACCGACCTTCCCACCCGGATCGACGTGGTGCGCCGGCGCGACGCCTATGAGCGCGACCCCGCGGGGTTCTGCGCCGCCTATGCCAAGGCCGACCGGGCGCTGCAGAAACGGCTCACCGCCGCCAGGGCGCGCTTGCCCACCCTCGACATGCCCGATGCGACCCTGGAGGCCGCGGCCCGGCTCTGCCTCGCGCTCGGCACCGACGGCCTGCGCGGCGAGCTGACCCTGATGCGCACCGCCCGGGCGCTGGCCGCCTATGAGGGGGCCGACACCGTGGGAATCGACCACCTCCGGCAGGTCGCCCCATCGGCCTTGCGCCACCGCCTGCGCCGCAACCCGCTCGACGAATCCGGCTCCACCGCCCGCGTCGCGCGAGCGGTGGAGGAGGTGCTGGGCGCGTGAGCGAGGGTCCGGCGATCTGGGCCGACGCCCTGCGCATCGCCCGGCTCGTGGCCGCCGACCCGCATGGCTGCGGAGGCGTGGTTTTGCGCGCCGGGGCCGGTCCGGTGCGCGACCGCTGGCTCGAGATCCTTCGCGAAAACCTCAACCCCGGCAAGCCGTTACGGCGGATACCGGCGGGCATCGCCGAGGACCGGCTCGTCGGCGGGCTCGACCTCGCGGCGACGCTTGCGGCCGGTCGGCCGGTGGCCCAGGCCGGGCTGCTGGCCGAGGCCGATGGGGGACTGCTCGTCGCCGCGATGGCCGAGCTGATGGGGCAGGGCACCGCCGCGCATCTCGCCGCCGCCCTCGATACCGGGCGTGTGAGGGTGGAGCGGGACGGGCTGGCGGAGACCCGGCCGGCGAGGTTCGGGCTCATCCTCCTCGACGAGGGGATCGGCGAGGACGAGGCCGCCCCGGCCGCCCTGGCCGATCGGTTGGCCTTCCATCTCGACCTCACGGACGTGCCGCCGAGCGCCATGCGACCGGTGCTTCCACCGCCATGCGACGGCCTTTCGCCGAATTCCGAAAAGTCGCCGCATGGCGGTGCGCGGAGCGGCCACGATCCCGTCGCGGAGCTGAGCGACGTCGCGGCCCGGCTCGGCATCGCCTCGTTGCGCGCGCCGCTCCTCGCCCTTCGGGTCGCCCGCCTCCTCGCCCGCCTCGACGGGCGCGCGGAGATCGCCGAGGCGGATGCGCGGGAGGCCGCGCGCCTCGTCCTCGGCCACCGCGCCACCCGCCTCCCCGAACACGAATCCGCCCCCGGGGAGGAGCCGGAGGAGGGCGAGCCGTCGCCCCCCGAACAGCGGGAGCCCGGCCCCGAGCCGGAGGAGGGCACCGGACAGGCGAGCGAGGACCGCATCGTCGAGGCCGCCCGCGCCGCGATTCCCGCCGGGCTCCTGGCGATGCTGATGCGGGACGGCCCGCGCCTGCGGATGCCGAGGGCCGGCAAGGCCGGGGCGAAGGCCGCCTCCGCCCGTTCCGGCCGGCCCATGGGCGCGCGGCCGGGCGATCCGCGCCGGGGCCGGCTCGATCTCATCGCGACCTTGCGCGCCGCCGCCCCTGGCAGAGCCTCCGCCGGCGGGCCGAGGGGGCGGCACCTGTCTCATGATCCGCCCCGACGACATCCGAATCACCCGGTTCCGGCAGCGGACCGAGACCACGACGATCTTCACCGTGGACGCCTCCGGCTCCTCCGCCCTGGAGCGGCTGGCCGAGGCCAAGGGCGCCGTCGAACTGCTTCTGGCCGAGGCCTATACGCGGCGGGACAAGGTCGCCCTCGTGGCGTTTCGGGGTGCCGGCGCGGAATTGGTCCTCGCGCCGACGCGCTCCCTGGTGCGGGCGCGGCGCGGCCTCGCCGCCCTGCCCGGAGGCGGTGGGACGCCGCTCGCCGCCGGCATCGACGCCGCCGGAGCGGTGGCCCTCGGAGTCAGGCGCGGCGGCGGGACGCCGGTGGTGGTGATGCTCACCGATGGCAGGGCCAACGTCGCCCGGTCGGGGATCGCGGGGCGGGAGCGCGCGGGCGAGGATTCGCTCAAGGCGGCCCGGCTCTTCCGCGAGGCGGCCTTCCGCGCCATCCTGATCGACACCGCCCAAAGACCGCAGGATTCGGCGCGCCGCCTCGCCGACGCCATGGGGGCGCGCTATCTGCCCCTGCCCCATGCCGATGCCGGGGTGATGAGCGCCGCGATCCGGTCGGCGAGGGAATAAGGTCACCAGCATGCGCGCGCCCGCCGAACGACCCCGCTGGGAGCGCGAGGGCGCCGACTGGCCGCACCGGGAGGCGAGCCGCTTCGTCACGGCCTCCGGCCTCAACTGGCACATCCAGGAGATGGGGGAGGACGGGGCGCCGACCGTGCTGCTCCTCCACGGTACGGGGGCCGCCACCCATTCCTGGCGGGGGCTGATGCCGCTCCTGGCCACGCGGTTCCGGATCGTCGCCCCGGACCTGCCGGGCCACGGCTTCACCGAGCCGCTCCCCGCCGCGAAACTCTCCCTGCCGGGGATGGCTGGCGCCGTGGGCGACCTCCTCGACAGCCTCGCCCTCCGCCCGAGCCTGGTCGTCGGACATTCGGCGGGGGCGGCGCTCCTGGTCCGGCTCTGCCTCGACGGGCGGATCGCGCCCGACCTCCTGGTGGCGCTCAACGGCGCGCTCACGCCGTTTCCCGGCCTCGCCTCGGTGCTGTTCCCCAGCATGGCAAGGCTGCTCTTCCTCAACCCGGTCACGCCCAAACTCTTCGCCTGGACCGCCGACCGCCCGGCGGTGGAGCGCCTGATTCGCGGCACCGGCTCCCGCCTCGACCCGCAGGGGCTCGATCTCTACCGACGCCTGTTCCGCACACCCGGCCACGTGGCCGGAGCCCTCGGCATGATGGCGAACTGGGACCTCGCCACCCTCGACCGCGCCATCCCCCGCCTCGCCACCCCGACGCTCCTCGTGGTCGGCAGCGAGGACAAGGCCATCTCCCCGACACCGCCTTCGCCCTGAAGAAGCGCCTGCCCCACGCCCGCGTGGAACTGCTCCGCGGCCTCGGCCACCTCGCGCATGAGGAGGCGCCGGACAAGGTGGCGGAGGTGATTTTTGCGGCGATGGATTTGGTTGTGGGGGAGGGGTCGGGGCTAGCGTTTTGCCGTGACCAGGGGGCAGTGGAGGCTCATTCTGCCAACGAGGGCTGGCGGCACTGCGCCATCACCGGAAGTTGGTTGCTCGCTCGGAAACGGACGTTCCGCATCGACCACTCGCGGCCATGTAGCGGCTATTTGGCTCTTCGGACGCGCTCTACAGCAGCTCGACGAAGATAGCGGACAGACCCCACCCTTTGCGGCCACAACCACGTCCTGGTGGCGAGGCGAAGCATGGCGCCACCTTGATCAACAAACTCGCTACCGATGGTCGATCAAGAGCTGATATCGCCCAAAGCCATCGGGTGCGATGGTGAGCATCAAAGGTGCGATTTCGCCGGCCGATCAAGCCAATCGTGCGTCCGTGGTCCGCGTCCGTTCGAGCGACTTTCGATAATCTGGCGTGTCGCGGTTGAGCGACTATTCGTTTCAGTCGACGCCTGGGCGAACTTCTGCTGTGGAATTGGACCCCAATCAAGGAGCTTGCTCAAGCAGCCTGACCCGAAAGGCCTGTCACCGAGCGCTCACCGCGATGCTCGGTAGCCATCGAAACGAAAGTCGTACACGGCGGCCCTGCAGCTGCCACGGTGGCGTGAGGCTTCGCCGCGCCGCCTGACTGCTGCAACATCACGGCCCGTACGCCAGCGCAGCGCCCGCCGGCGGCGCCCGTCGCGCTTGGATCAGCTGCAGTTCCCGCTGGATCGGACCCAAGTGGTACCTCGCCAGCACCTCCAGCACGGAGAGCAGCGCGACAAACCCGCCGATCGCCACGAAAAGTAAACCGTAGAGCTCGACACCGCATGCGGGGCGATCCTTGTCCAGCGTGGCCTCGACCAGCGCCACCAGATTCAGCAGCGCCAACGCCAGCGCGATGACCATGAAGCGCAGCTGCTGCCGCTCTAGGGTGAGTCGCACCTGGGCGAAACGGTATCGAAGTTGCTGCACGTCTCGCCATTTCACTTTGGCAAACGGCATGCTCGCGCCGCGGAGGGCTGTCAGTTCGTTATCCATGGTGCGCGTCAGCTTGGAGACGCGGAGATCAACCGGTGCACGAAACAACGAAAGCCCAATTCCGATACCCACGCCGAGCTGCAGGAGGCTTGAGAAATCACCGTAGGTTGCCATAGTGCGCTCCGGGGGGGACAATGCCGGGTAGACGTGCGCTGCGTGGGGTTCGCGAGCAACGCGGACTTGAAATGGTTGACGTCGCGCGATTCGCAAAGATCGCGGCCGACCGCCTTTCTCAATTCGAGGACGGCGAGAGAGAGCCCTCGCGCCTCCAGATGCAGAAGCTGGCGGACATCTATGGTGTCCCGCTTTACCGGCTCGCCAGCGACGCCATTCCGAATCTGCCAGCACTACCCTCGGATTTTCGGAAAGCCGATCCCACGCCGGCCGCGCTGAGCCCGCCCGGCGTGAAAACGCTACTGGCGTCGGAGCGCATCTCACAGTTCACCGGCCAGATTGCCGCTGAGCTTGGCTACACCCCCGTCGAGCTCGCCCCGCGTGTGCAGCTGGCGAACTCATTTAAAGCGCGCGCCGTCGAGCTACGCTGGGTGTTCGACCAGTGGCTCGCCCAGCGGCAGGAAGCGTTCGGCTTCGCGGGGGCCCCAGAGCAGCGTTTCCTGGGAGCGCTGCGATTGTTCTTCGAGGTGCAGGGTGGCGTCGTCAACGTGAACGATGCGCCAGCCACCGACTACATGGGGTTCTATGTCAACCCGGCCGCAGGGCTGCCGACCATCTTCGTCAACCGCACAGTGTCCTCGAAAAAGGCGCAACTCTTCACGTTCGCGCACGAGTATGCGCACGCGCTGATCGGCGCCGATGGGGTTTCGAATCCATTTCGGGCGCGCAACAAGATCGAGCGCTCCTGCAACGTCTTCGCGGCTGAGTTTTTGGCGCCGATGGATGCCTTTGCCGCGACCGTCGAGAACTTCAGCAAGCAACTTCGGACAGATACCACCAGCTTCATCGCAGCCGCGTCAGCACAATCGCTGCTGAGCAAGCACGCCGCCGCTATTCGCCTCGTCGAAGCCGGTTACATAACCCAGAAGGATTTTCGGGACTGGCGATTGATGTTCACCGCCAAGCCCAGCGCCGAGAAGGACAAAGAAAAGGAGACCGCACCTGCAGCTGGAGGCGGGGCACCTCACGCCAAACGCATCGGCGAACTGGGATACTTACCGGTGGTCCTGGCCAAGCGCGCCATTGATGAAAAGATCATCGATGCGATCGACGTTGTTGATGGCATCGGGTTGTCGACCACCCTGCAGGAGCGCGCGTTCTCGCTCGCAACTCGGCGTTTCGAGGTCGCGCTGCCCTGATGCCGCTTCCCAACGTCAAAGGCTGGCTGATCGACTTTCGCACGGCGAAGGCCATTTTCGTCACGCAAAGCAATGCGCGCATCACGCATTGCGTGAGCCGTTGCCACGACGGCACTCTGCACATCTGCCACACAGAGGCTGAGCGGTTCAGCAACGACCCAGCGCTGGCCGCCCCATTTATGATTGATCAGTGCCGAATATTCGAGCCAGACGAGGATGTCTTCCATCGCTGTCAGGCGATCGGTGCCAACGGGTGTGGGAAGCCGATCCTCGCGAGTAACGAAACCGGCGTTTTCCTCTCGGCCATCGCGATGGCGCACAATTTCGGAGTCATCTCCGACCACCGCTCACCAAAGTTCGCGACGGTCTTCGACATGTGCGCGGTGCTGGGCGTCCCGGTGCTGTCGGCCGAAGAGTATTTCGGCCTAGTGTGATCAGCGGTAGTCGATGAGGCGCTGAGCTTCTATGGTACCGATGACGTGACCCCACTCAATCGGCTTCTCGCGACTACCGATGTAGGGCGCGAACACCTGCTGCCTGGGGCTCCAGACCTCCGTTGGCACGCCATGCGTCGGCCCTCGATACAAATCCCCGTCGTTCTCGATCAGGCGAGCTGTGGTGGCGAGATAGACGCGGGTGCCCTCGCTGGATGCACAAGCTGAGGATCAGTACTAAGCCGAAGACCGGACCTTCGTGCAGTCCGCAATGGATCAGTATGCACTCTTAGCCGGAACTCACATTCGGCTCGCTATCGGGCAGTGTTGGCAGCGCGTACAACCGCTTCAAACTGAAACGGTTTAGTTGTCGGGAGCGAAGCTCTAACTTCTGAAGCGCCTGAAACCTGGCTCGCATCGCCCCCGCCCAAATCACCTCTTGCCTCCCCAATTTCCCCTGATAGTGTCACCTTATGTTGACACTCAGCGATGTGCCGACCTCCTCGTCCCGGCCGGCCAAGCGCCCCCATGCGGTGGTGATCGGCAGCGGCTTCGGGGGGCTGGCCGCCGCGATCCGGCTCGGGGCGCGGGGCTACCGGGTCACGGTGCTGGAGCGGCTCGACCAGCCCGGCGGGCGGGCGCGGGTGCATCGCCAGGACGGCTTCACCTTCGATGCCGGGCCGACCATCGTCACCGCGCCCTTCCTGTTCGAGGAACTCTGGACCCTGTGCGGGCGGCGCATGGAGGACGACGTCGTCCTGGCGCCGATGCTGCCGTTCTACCGCATCCGCTTCGAGGACGGCGCGACCTTCGATTACAGCGGCGATCTCGACGCCATGCGCAAAGAGGTGGCGCGGTTCTCGCCCGGGGATGTCGCCGGCTACGAGCGCTTCATGGAGCGCTCGCGGGCGATCTGCGAGGTCGGGTTCGAGCGGCTCGGCCACGTGCCCTTCGGCTCGGTGGCGGACATGCTGCGGATCATGCCTGATCTCGTGCGTCTGGGCGGGCATCGCAGCGTCTACGACGTGGTGGCGAGCCACATCCGCGACGAGCGCCTGCGGACGATCTTCAGCTTTCACCCGCTCCTCATCGGCGGCAGCCCGTTCCGGGCGAGCGCGATCTACTGCCTCATCGCCCATCTCGAACGGCGCTGGGGCGTGCATTTTGCGCTGGGCGGCACCGGCCGCCTGGTGGACGGGCTCGCCGGGTTGATCCGGGGGCAGGGCGGGTCGCTCCGCTGCGGGGCTGAGGTCTCGCGCATCCTCGTGGAGGACGGGGCCGCCACCGGCGTCGCCCTCGCCTCGGGCGAGCGCATCGCCGCCGACATCGTCGTCTCCAACGCCGATTCCGCCTTCACCCACCGCACCCTCCTGCCCGAGGGCGTGCGGCGGCGCTGGACCGACCGGCGGCTCGACCGGTCGCATTCCTCCATGGGCCTGTTCGTCTGGTATTTCGGCACGAACCGGACCTTCCCGGACATCGCCCACCACACCATCCTGATGGGGCCGCGCTATCGCGGGCTCATCGACGACATCTTCCGGCGCAAGGTGCTGTCGACGGATTTCAGCCTCTACCTGCATCGCCCCACCGCCACCGATCCGCTGCTGGCGCCGCCGGGCTGCGACGCGTTCTACGTGCTCTCCCCGGTGCCCAACCTCGCCGGCGGCCAGGATTGGGCGGCGGAGGCGGAGCCCTATCGCCGCGCCATCGCGCAGCATCTCGAGGCCACCGTGATGCCGGGCCTGTCGGAGAGCATCGTGACCTCGAAGGTGACGCATCCGGGGGATTTCGCGGCCGATTTCCTGAGCTTTCGCGGCTCGGGCTTCGGCCTCGAACCGGTGCTGACGCAATCGGCCTGGTTCCGGCCGCACAACGCCTCCGAGGACGTGGCGCGGCTCTACCTCGTGGGGGCCGGCACCCATCCCGGCGCCGGCCTGCCCGGCGTCCTCTCCTCCGCCCGAATTCTCGATACCGTGGTGCCGGATGCGCGCGTCTTCGCTTGATTATGCCCGGCCGCCCCTCTGGGCGATCCCCCATGCGGAGGCGGCCGACCACGCCGCCTGCCGGGCGGCGATCCGCACCGGGTCGCGCAGCTTCTTTGCCGCCTCCGCCCTGCTGCCGCCTTCCATCCGCAGGCCGGCCTACGGGCTCTACGCCTTCTGCCGCCTCTCCGACGACGCGGTGGACGATGTCGCCGCGAGCGGACGCCCTCCCGCCGTGGCGAGGCTGCGGACGCGCCTCGCTTGCGCCTATGACGGCCGGCCCTGCGACGCCCCGGCGGACCGGGCGCTCGCCGACATCGTCGCCGATCACGCCATTCCCCAGGCGCTGCCCGCCGCTCTGATCGAGGGCCTCGCCTGGGATGCGGTCGGCCGCCGCTACGAGACGCTCGCCGACCTCACCGCCTATGCGGCGCGGGTCGCCGCCTCGGTGGGGGCGATGATGACCCTGGTCATGGGCGTGCGCGACCCCGACGTGCTGGCCCGCGCCTGCGACCTCGGCATCGCCATGCAGTTCACCAACATCGCCCGCGATGTCGGCGAGGACGCGCGGGCCGGCCGGCTCTACCTGCCGCGATCCTGGCTGAGGGAGGCCGGGATCGACCCGGACGCGTTCCTCTGCGCACCCGCCTTCACGCCCGCCCTCGGCGGGATCGTGGCGCGCCTGCTGGCAGCCGCCGAGCTTCTCTACGCGCGCTCGGAATCCGGCATCGCCGGCCTGCCTCCCGCCTGCCGCCCGGCGATCCGCGCGGCGCGGCTGATCTATGCCGAGATCGGCCGCGAGGTGGAGCGGGCCGGATACGATTCGGTCTCAAGGCGCGCCCGCGTGGACGGGCGCCGGAAGCTCGCGCTCCTCGCCCGCGCCCTCGTCTCCACGGACGACAGGGCGGCCCTGCGCGAAAAACCCCTGCCGGAAATCCTGTTCCTGATCGAGGCGGTGGCCGCGCGTCCGTCGATGGCGCCCCGAATCCCACCCTGGTGGAACGTGCCGGCGCAGGTGGCGCAGGTGCTCGATCTCGTGGAGACCCTGCGCGAGCGTGAGGCGCTCGGCCGCGCGCCCGCCCCCTCGTGAGCGACCGGCTCTTCGCCGCCTTCGACATCGGCCTCGTCTTCGCCCTCGCGCTGGGGCTGGCGATCTGGCAGCTCATCGTCGTCCGGCGCAGCATTCGACGGGACAGGGACGAGGCGGCCCGCCGCAAGCCGGACGATCCCGCCGGTTGACCGCGTTCCTTTTCCGTTTGGGGCTACCGGATTCACACATCCGCTCGACGGCCGTTCGCTCTATCCAAGAGGGTTCGACTCGAGGCGCGACCGCCTCCCTCTCCTTCCAGGCTACGGCCTTGACGGAACTGGTTCGGCGTTGGTCATGAGGGCGCCAGCGAGCATGGCGGAGAAGTGCTCCCATCCGCGGGCCATGATCTTGGGGCCCGGTGGCTTGCCGGCGACATTCCAGCCGCCGTGGCGGGCTACGACCCAGGAGAGCCAGGCCAAGGAACCGGGCGGATGCGGGTTGCGCAGGCGCGCGGTGCTGCCCTCGCGGGCTCGGCCCAGGGCCGCCACCCAGGGTAGGCTGGCCTCGTCCAGCACATCCTGCATCGGCCGCCCTCCGCCCACACGGGCATCGACCAGTTGCAGGATGCGCACCGCCGCGGCCAGCGCCAGGGCCGCCAGCCGGAACAGCTTGTCGGGCACCCGCACCTGGGTCGCGTCGAGGCCCAGACCGTCGCGCTTGAGGGCGCGGAACACCTCCTCGATGCGCCAGCGCAGCCGGTAGAGGCGCACGATCTCCCGCGCCTCGGCCGCGTCGGCCACCGCCCTGGTGGTCAGAAGCCGCCAGCACAGCGGCGCCTGGCCCTTGGGCGGCTCCGGCTCTTCCACCACGACGAGATGCAGCGCCAGCGTCAGCGGCTCGTGGGTGCCTCCTCCGGCCGGACGCTTCAGCGTTAGCGACCCGGCCCGCAGCGTGACCTCCGCCGTCCGCGCCGGCTGCCCGGGCCTGGCCGGGATCGTCACCCGGTCCTCGGCCTGCACCGGCCAGTCCGCCGCATGCGACCGCATCAGCCCGCCCTCGGCCAGAGCCCGGTCGTGGCGGGCGCGGACCAGAAGGTCGGTGCCGGCGGACCGCCGGGCGAAGTGGCTGTAGAGGTCGCCCTCCTGGTCGGCCACCACGATCAGGCTCTCGGCCACCCCGCCCAGGCAGGCCGCCGCACTGCGGGTTCCCGTGATCCAGCGAAAGCTCTCCTTCTCCTCGAGGGACCGCACGTGGCGGGGCCCGACCCGGCCCTCGGCCCGCGTCCAGATCTGGGCATCGATCACCCCCAGCACCGCCTCGTCCTCGGCATCCACGGCGATCACCGGGTGCAGGAAGAAGCCGGGATCGCGCCCGTTGCCGGCCGGACCGAGCCCGTGGCGGCCCGCCGCCTCCCCGGCAAAGCTGATCTCGCTGGTGTCCTGAACGGCCACGATCGGACGTCCCGCGCAGGCGCGGGCCGTGCGCCGGCCGAACGCCTTCAGGATGCCGCCCACCGTCGTCCGCGGCGAGGTCAGGTAGCGATGGGCCGACGCCGTGCCGGCCTCGCTGCCACCGACCGCGCTCAACACCACGCTGCCCGTCGCCACGATCCGTTCGAACAGCCACGCTCCACGAGCCTCCGTCCGAACGTCGCCGATCCCAAGCCCATCCATCCCTCGCCTCCAGCAAAACGCTAAAGGCTGCAAAACCCAAAACACCCGAATCGTTTCCGTAAAGGCCGTAGCCACAAGGGGGAGAGGGGACCCGTGCTTGCAGGCGACCACATGGATCGTCCGGAGATGATCTGATCCGAAATGTCGGGCTCACCCGAGCGCGGCGGCGATGCTGGCCGATAACGCCGTCGTCGGGCGGCTGAGCCGCGTCGAGATGAGCCGCGACGCGCTCCCTCTCCTGGAAGGAGAGGGGACCCGCGCTCGCGGGAAACCGTATGGATCATCCGGAGACGGTCAGACCCGATGCCCCGCTCACCCCAGCGCGGCGGCGATGGTGGTGGACAATGGCGTCGTCGGGCGGCCGATGAGCGTCGAGAGTTGGCGGCTCTCGTCGAACAGGGCGCCGTGCGCGGCATCCACATCCCACGCGGCGAGGGAATCGGCCAGGATGTCCGGCAGGCCGAAGCTCTTGAGCAGCGACGCATAGTCCGACTGCGGCAGGTCCCTGTAGGGGATGTCGCGGCCCGTCTGGCGCGAGAGTTCGGCGGCGAGATCGGCCAGGGTATAGGCCTCGTCCCCCGCCAGTTCGTAGGTTCGCCCGTCATGTCCGTCGCCGGTCAGCACGAGGGCGGCAGCCTCGGCGAAGTCGGCCCGCGCGGCCGAAGCGATCCGGCCGTCACCGGCGCTGCCGAGGAACGCGCCGCCGGCGAGCGCGCCGGGGATCGAAGCGGTGTAGTTCTCCGTGTACCAGCCGTTCCGCAGGATCGTCGCCGGCAGGCCTGATGCGGCGATGGCGGCCTCCGTGGCGCGGTGCTCCCCGGCGAGGCTGAGCGGCGAGGTGTCGGCATGCAGGAGGCTGGTATAGACGAGCCGCCCGATCCCGGCCGCCTTCGCCGCCGCGATGACGGTCTCGTGCTGGGCGACGCGCTGGCCGATTTCGCTCGATGAGATTAGCAGCAGGCGCTCGATGCCCCGGAAGGCGTCGGCCAGGGTTTCGGGCCGCGCGTAATCGGCCACCCGCACTCCGACGCCCCGGTCTCGCAGGGCCTGGGCGGCCTCGCCCTCCAGGGATCGCACACCCGCGACGACGGCGCCGGCCGGCACCCGTTCCAGCAAAGCCGCGATGACGAGGCGCCCCAATTGACCGGAGGCGCCGGTGACGAAGATCGTCGGTCGGGTGGTGTCGGACATGGAGATGTTCCCCGTGGTTCACTTTCAGTACAAGGGAACTAAGTGAGACCGCATCGGCTGTGAAGGAGGCAGGATTTTGGGACAAGGTGACGCCGGGGGAACCGCCCCCGCACCGGCTCAGGCCGAACTGGCGCGGACCTTCGCGGGCTGGCGGACGAAAGCGTTCGAGGCCGCCCGTTGTCCCGTCCGCGACGTGCTGGACCGGACCGGCGACAAATGGTCGATCCTGATCCTCACCGCGCTCGCCGGCGGCCCGCACCGATTCAGTGCGATCCTCCGCCTGATCCCCGACCTCTCGAAGCGCATGCTGACCCAGACCCTGCGCGACCTCGAACGCGACGGCTACATCGCCCGCACGGTCTACCCCACCAAACCGCCCAGCGTGGAGTATCGCCTGACGGATCTCGGCGGCACGCTCATGGAGCCCCTGGCGGTGCTCATCCGCTGGGCGGAGCGGAGCCATGCGGAGATCGAGGCGGCGCGGGTGCGGTTCGATGGAGGTTAGGAGGGGGAGTGGAGTGGCGTTGGCCGGAAGGGCGCGTATCTCGGCGGCTCGGTTCTCCCTCAGAGCTTGTTTGATGTATTTTTCCAAGACCTTACCTCATCCTGAGGTGCCGCGTAGCGGCCTCGAAGGAGGGCTCCAGGGATCGCGCGACCACTGGAGCCCTCCTTCGAGGCCCTTTGCTTGAGCAAAGGGCACCTCAGGATGAGGAGATCTGATTGGATCATCTATTTTGGTATGACAATCCGCTTATAAATCCGATTAAATAGGCTTTATCGGCTAAAAATAGGCCCACCTAAAGGCCAACGAAAGCCTCGAACGCCAAGTCATTATTACCCTACTCCAGAGCGATGGCCGCCCTGATTACGATCGTTGGCGAGCGCAACGCCGAGAGCGTTACCCTGGCCGAACGGCACATCCCAGAAGACATCCAAGATTTATAATCTTATTCAGCATTTCACCCGAAAGGGCTCAAAGCAAGGTCCGGCTCTTTAAGGAGCGGGGAAGATCCGACAGAGTACCGTTCCGATGCTATCGCACGGCACACTGGTGAATTGGGTAGACAGCAATAGACGTCTAACGGATGGAACCCCTACTCTGGGTCGGCTTCCGACCCAGAGTAGCCATGCGCTATGAGTGAAAAATGACGACCGATGCGAAAGCCCTCTGAGACGACCTCAAGGCCGAACTATCGAACCACTCAGGCGAGCCCCATCCAGGGTTTGGCGATCGCGTCGAGAAGGCGATGGCACCAGCTTACGACTTGATAAAGGCTTTCGAGCGGGAGCGGGATCGTCAACCGTTCGCCTCCCAAGCGCCATGTCCCATCTGCGGTATCGGAACGGTGAAATACTGGCGGAATGCGCCGCTGATCGGCGGAATGAAGTGCAGCACGTCCGAGTGCATCACTTTGAGCCTCTGACACAGGCATGTCTGGTATCCACCCGATACAGACGTTTCGGGGCGGGTACCAAGCGTCAGATTTTCACCACGAGCCATCAAGAGATGGGCTTGCCGCAATGAGCAATGCGGACATCACTCAACTCGATTTTTCTGTTTCATGGCTACCCTCGCGGTTTCGAAGCGAACATTTGCATTCCGTAGGTTCGAAAATCGATCCCGCTGAAGAGTGAGCTTCGCATTTTGAGGCCAACCCACTGCAGAAGTGTCACAGCCCACCATTACCCCACCCGACGCGGCATGCGGAACGGCAGCATGAACTGCACCAGCGGGTTGCGGAATCGGTCGAGGGACAGGCTTTCGTGGACCGGGCGCACGAGCTCGCCGTCGAGGGTCGAGGCGAGGAGCGAGCGGGCGTAGAACGGGGTGTCCTCGAAGGTGCGGACGACCGTGGAGGCCCCGTCGTCGCTGCGGGTGGCGCGGGGCATGCGCCAGAACCGCGTCGGCGGCAAAGCGGCGGGGAGCGGCGGGCGGATGTCGCGGCGCGTGCCGTCGGCGGCAAAGCGCAGGGACAGGTTCTGGAGGCTGCCGTCGCGGCGGCGCACGTCGTAGAGGATCGCCGACCCGTCCTTCAGGTCGGCCCGGCACCAGGTCCAGTCGCTGAAGCTCCGGCCCAAAGCGGTGTCGCCGTGGTTGGTGTCGAAATAGGCGGTGCCGCGCCAGGACAGGGCCGGGGCGTCGAGGGCCACCTCCACGGGGGAGGAGGGCGCCATCGGCCACCAGCGGTGCTGGCCCGTCGCGTCCAGGGTGAAGGTCTCAGCGGTGAAGCCGTTCGGGCGCAGGTGGATCGTGCCGCGCACCCGCGAGGGGATCGGCGCCGTCACCTCGTCGAGGGTGATGGTGAGGGTGGTGCCGTCCCAGGCGAGACCGCTCGGGCCGATCCGGATCTGCGACGCATCCCGGCTCAAGGCATCCCGGCCGCGCTCGGTCATGCAGAAGCGGTTGGCGCGCTCCCCGTAGAGCGCGACGTTCAGGGTGCAGTGGTTGAACGGGTCGCGGCTGAGGTCCAGGGCGTAATAGGGCGAGAACACGCTGCCGATGAAGGCGATGATCGTGAGCCCCTGGCGGCCGTCCTCGCTCAGGGCGTCGACATACCACCAGACGTAACCGTCCCGCGCCACCGGCGTGTCGAAGCGTGGCCCGTCTGGGCGAGATCGGCCAGCAGGCTGTCCGCCGCGATCCGCCCCGATTGCGCCGCCATCGGCACCCCCGGCCCCGGATGGACGCTGCCCCCCGCCAGATACAGCCCCGGCAGCGCCGTCCTTGCGCCCGGACGCTTGAACGAGGCCATCCAGCCGTGCGAGGCCCGGCCGTAGAGGGCGCCCCCCGTCGCCGGAAACAGCCGCTCGAACCCCGCCGGATCGGTGGTCACCGAGCCCAGCGTCGCCTCGATCGTCAGCCCACATTCCGTCAGTTTCCGACGCAGGTTGGTCTCGCATGTGGCGATCTCCGTGGGGGCGAGGGGGCGTTCCCGGCCGAGGGCCGGAGCGTTGACGAGGCAGAGCAGGCGCTCCGGCGTGTCGAGGGCCGAATCGTCGTCGGCGCGGTCCTGCGCGCAGACATAGACAGTCGGGTCGTCGGGGAGCCGGCCGGCGCGCAGCGCAGCGAATTCGTTCGCGTAATCGCCCGAGAAGAACACGGTGTGCCGCACCAGCGGGAAGCCCGAGCTCCGGGCCTTCGCGCAGAGCGTCACCGCCGAGAGCGAGCGGGCATTCGGCGGCACCGCCTCCACGGCCCGCGCCGCGCGCGATCCGAACAGGCCCGCGCCGAGGGCCGCTGCATCGACATTGGCCACCACGAGATCGGCCGGGATCCGCTCGCCATCGGCGAGGTCGACGCCGACGATGCCGCGCCCGGTCTCCACCGCGATGGCGGCCACCTGCGCACCATAGCGGATGCGGGCGCCGCGCTCCTCCGCGAGATCGGCGATGATGGCGGGGAGCCGGCTGAGGCCGCCCTCCACATGCCAGACGCCCTGGCTCTCCACATGCGCCACCAGCATCAGCGTCGCCGGGGCCTCGAAGGGCGACGAGCCGCAATAGGTGGCGTAGCGCCCGAACAATTGGCGCAGGCGGGGATCGCGGAAATATTCGCCCAGCGCCCCCCACAGGGTGGTGAAGGGCTGGATGCGCCACAGCCCGCCGAGGCCCGACAGGCCGACGCGGCGGCCGAGATCGACCGGGCTCGGCCGCTCGCCCCGGATGAACGGCCCTTCCAGCGTGCCGTAGACCTCCGCCGCGCGGGCGCGAAAGCGCCGGTAGCCGTCCTCCTCGCGTGGCCCGGCGAAGGCGCGGATCGCCGCCGCCGAGGCTTCGGGATCGGCGAACAGGTCGAGGCGCTCCCCCGCCCCCCAGGCATGGCGGGCGAGGATGGAGGCCGGGCTCAACCCCACGCGGTCCGACAGGTCGGCGCCGCATTCCGAAAAGATCTCCTCGAACACCCAGCGCATGGTGAAGACGGTGGGGCCGGCCTCGACGCGCGCCCCGTCCGCCGCGACGCTGCGCATCTTGCCGCCGGGCGCGGCCGCGCGCTCGAGCACGGTGACGTCGAGCCCCGCATGGGCGAGGCGCAGGGCCGCCACCAGCCCGCCGATCCCCGCTCCGATCACCGCAACCCGCTGTGCCGCCACTGTGTCACCCGTTTCTGCCTTGACGAGTGTCAATATTATCTGACAGTTTGCAATGGCAATACGAAAAGACACCAGGGAGTGGCGCCATGGATGCCAACCGCCGGATCGAGCAGGCGCTCGACGCTGCCGTCGCCCATGCGGAGGCGCCCGGCGCGCCGCCGCTCCTGGCGGAAGCCATCCGCTACGCGGTCTTTCCCGGCGGCCACCGCATCCGGCCCAGGCTCTGCCTCTCGGTGGCGAGGGCCTGCGGCGACGACGATCCGGCGGCCTCCGACGCGGCGGCGGCGGCGATCGAACTCATCCATTGCGCCTCCCTGGTCCATGACGACCTGCCCTGTTTCGACGATGCGCCGATGCGGCGGCAGAAACCCTCGGTCCATGCCGCGTTCGGCGAGCCCCTGGCGGTGCTGACCGGGGACGCGCTCATCGTCTCCGCCTTCGAGACCCTGGCGCGGGGCGCGGCGCGCTCGCCGGGCCGGCTCGCCGCCCTCGTCGGCCTCGTCGCCCGCGCGGCAGGATCCCCCAACGGCATCGCCGCCGGGCAGGCCTGGGAATCGGAGCGCCATGTGGGGCTCACCGAGTACCAGCAGGCCAAGACCGGCGCGCTGTTCGCGGCGGCCACGGTCACCGGCGCGGCGGCGGCGGGCGCACAGGCGCTCCCGTGGCGGCTACTGGGGGAATGCCTCGGCGAGGCCTATCAGGTCGCCGACGACCTGCGGGATGTCGCCTGCCGCCAGGAGGAGGTCGGCAAGCCGGTGGGCCGCGACGCCACTTTGGGCCGGCCCAACGCCGCCGCCCTGCTCGGCATGGCCGGGGCGCTCTCCCGGCTCAAGCGCCTCGTGCGGGAAGCCGTGGAGGTGATCCCCGCCTGCCCCGGCGCCGATGAACTCCGCGCCGAGATCGAGGCGCAGACGCGCCTGTTCCTGCCGGCGAGCCTCGCACGGGAATTGGCGTGAGCGGGGCAGACCCGTGTCGTTCACTGATAACGCATCGCGTGAAAGGCCAGCCGCGAACCCTCCCCCCTTTGCGGGGGAGGGTGGCCCTCGCGTCAGCGAGGGTCGGGAGAGGGGAGCGCCATTTCCGGAGAGGTCGCCCCCTCTCCCGGTCGTTCCGCGACCACCCTCCCCCGCAGAGGGGGGAGGGCGACAGCGCGCCCTGCCTTGGCGCGAGCGCTGGCTCGGCTTCCGCAACCGCACCATCGCCAATCCGGCCTTCCAGCGCTGGGCCGCCGCATTTCCCCTGACGCGGGGAATCGCGCGGCGCAACACCCGCGCGCTGTTCGATCTCTGCGCCGGCTTCGTCTATTCGCAGACCCTGTTCGCCTGCATCAGGCTCGACCTGTTCGCGATCCTCGCCCCCGGCCCCCTCGGGCTCGAGGCCCTGGCCGAGCGGATCTGCCTGCGGCCGGAGCGGGCACTGCGCCTGCTGGACGCCGCCGTCTCGCTGAACCTGCTGCGGCGCCTGTCCGACGGGCGCTTCGCCCTGGCCGATCTCGGGGCGGCGCTGATCGGCAATCCCTCCATTGCCGCGATGATCGAGCACCACGCGCTCCTCTACGAGGATCTGCGCGACCCGGTGGCGCTCCTGCGCGGGGAGGGCGGCACGAGCCGGCTCGCCGCCTACTGGCCCTATGCGGGCACGGCCGGCGACGCGGCGATCCCGGCCGAGGCGGTGGCGGATTACTCGGCCCTCATGGCCGCCTCCCAATCCCTCATCGCCGAGGACATCCTCGACGCCTATCCGATGGGGCGGCACCGCCTGCTCATGGATGTGGGGGGCGGCGAGGGGGCTTTCCTGCGCGCGGTCATGCGGGCGACGCCCGATCTCTCAGTCCGGCTGTTCGACCTGCCGGCGGTGGCCGCCCGCGCCGCCGGGCGCTTCGCGGCCGAGGGCCTGTCCCACCGTGCCGAGGCCCATGGCGGCAGTTTCCGCACCGCGCCCCTGCCGAAGGGTGCGGACGTCATCTCCCTCGTCCGGGTCGTCCACGACCATGACGACGACACCGTCCGCCTCATTCTGCGCGCCGCCTACGACGCGCTCGGCGATGACGGCACGCTCCTGATCGCCGAGCCGATGGCGGGAACGCCGGGGGCCGAGCCGGTCACCGAGGCGTATTTCGGCTTCTACCTGCTGGCGATGGGAAGCGGCCGCTGCCGCCGCCCTGCCGAGCTTACCGCGCTCCTCCAGGAGGCCGGCTTCCGCGACTGCCGCGAGATCCCGACGCGGCGCCCGCTCCTCACCCGCCTGCTGGTGTCCAGACGAATTGACACGCTGCGGCGTAAGTAAGGCTTGACGAATAAAAGTGTCAATCTAGGATGACACATCGAACAAGTACCGAACCCGTCGCCATCGGGTCGAGGTACGAGACAGGGGAGGGTCGACCACAATGCACGCGCTCGCCGTCCTCTTCGAACGCCCCGAACACCTGTCGCTCGCTGAACTCGCCCTCGATGCTCCGGGCCCGGCCGACGCGGTGGTGGAGACCCTGTGGAGCGGCATCAGCACCGGCACCGAGCGCCTGCTCTGGACGGGCCGGATGCCGCCCTTCCCCGGCATGGGCTATCCGCTGGTCCCCGGCTACGAATCGGTGGGCGAGGTGTTGGAAGCCGGCCCCGCCTCCGGCCTCGCCGTCGGGCAGCGGGTCTTCGTCCCCGGCGCCCGCTGCTTCGGCCCGGTGCGCGGCCTGTTCGGCGGCGCGGCCTCCCGCCTGGTGAGCGAGGGCGCGCGGCTCGTTCCCATCGATGCTGCCTTGCGCGAACACGGCATCCTCATCGCGCTCGCCGCCACCGCCTATCACGCCCTGTCCCCAACCGCCTCGGGTCGCACCCTCATCGTCGGTCACGGCGTGCTCGGGCGGCTCCTCGCCCGCCTGACACGGATCGCCGGCGGCGAGCCGGTGGTGTGGGAGACGAACGCGGTGCGGGCCACCGGCGCGCACGGCTACGAGGTCCTTCATCCCGATGTGGACGAGACCCGCGATTACGGCGCCATCACCGATGTCAGCGGCGACGCCGCGATCCTCGACACGCTGATCGGGCGGCTCAAGGTGGGCGGCGAGATCGTGCTCGCCGGCTTCTACGAGGCGCCGCTCTCCTTCGCCTTCCCGCCGGCCTTCCTGCGCGAGGCCCGCATCCGCGTCGCCGCCCAGTGGCGGCCGGAGGATCTCGCCGCGGTTCTGACCCTGATCGAGGGGGGGCGTCTCTCCCTCGACGGCCTGATCACCCATCGCGAAAGGGCGGCGCAGGCGCCGTCCGCCTATCGCACGGCGTTCGGCGAGCCCGAATGCCTGAAGATGATCCTCGATTGGAGAGCCGCGTCATGAACATGCAGCTGAACGGAGCCGCACTCCTGCGCGCCGAAGCCGCCATCGAGCCGGATGCCGCCCCCGTCTCCGCCACCAAGGAGACGCAGATCATCGCGATCTACGGCAAGGGCGGCATCGGCAAGTCGTTCACCCTGGCCAATCTCAGCTACATGATGGCCCAGCAGGGCAAGAAGGTCCTGCTCATCGGCTGCGACCCGAAGAGCGACACCACCTCGCTCCTGTTCGGCGGCCGCGCCTGCCCGACCATCATCGAAACCTCGACGAAGAAAAAACTCGCCGGCGAGCAGGTCGCCATCGGCGACGTCTGCTTCAAGCGTGACGGCGTCTACGCCATGGAGCTCGGCGGGCCGGAGGTCGGGCGCGGCTGCGGCGGGCGCGGCATCATCCACGGCTTCGAACTCCTCGAAAAACTCGGCTTCCACGAATGGGGCTTCGACTACGTGCTGCTCGATTTCCTCGGCGACGTTGTCTGCGGCGGCTTCGGCCTGCCGATCGCGCGTGACATGTGCCAAAAGGTCATCGTCGTCGGCTCGAACGATCTTCAATCGCTCTATGTCGCCAACAACGTCTGCTCGGCGGTGGAATACTTCCGCAAGCTCGGCGGCAACGTGGGTGTGGGCGGCCTCGTCATCAACAAGGACGACGGCACCGGCGAGGCCCAGGCCTTCGCCGCCGCCGTGGGCATCCCGGTCCTGGCCTCGATCCCGGCCGACGACGACATCCGCAAGAAGAGCGCGAATTACGAGATCATCGGCCG
The DNA here is from genome assembly GCA_902712845.1 of Methylobacterium bullatum. Taxonomy (NCBI): domain Bacteria; kingdom Pseudomonadati; phylum Pseudomonadota; class Alphaproteobacteria; order Hyphomicrobiales; family Methylobacteriaceae; genus Methylobacterium; species Methylobacterium bullatum. The sequence continues at coordinate 4,194,240 of LR743504.1, read as the reverse complement.
GCCCGAGAGCCAATGGGGGTCGCTCTTCGCCGACCTCGCGAAGAACGTCCACGAGGCCGCGCCGAACCACCCGACGCCGCTCTCCCAGGACGGGTTGCTCGGCCTGTTCAAGGGCGAGGCCGTGGGACGCGGCGTCACCCTGGTCCCCGCCACGTTCGAGGATATGTGCGGCACGGCCCAGGTCGTGAAGCCGTCCCTCGAAGTCGTTTACGACGAGGTCTGACGCGCATGGCCGTCTCCCTCGACATCACGGATCTTCGCGCTCGTCACGAGCGCCCCGCCTCGACCCTGGCCACCGCCCCCACGGAGGCTGTGAACCTCGCCGCCACCAAGTCCGACGGGCTCGGCTGCCATTCCGGCAAGGACGCGATGCGGGCGGCCGCCGAAGCCGCCGGGATGTCGGAGACGCTGGAGCAACTTCGACAAGACTATCCCCAGGGGCCGCACGACCAGCCCCAGAGCATGTGCCCGGCCTTCGGGAGCTTGCGCGTCGGCCTGCGCATGCGCCGCACCGCGACGATCCTGTCGGGCTCCGCCTGCTGTGTCTACGGCCTCACCTTCACCTCGCATTTCTATGGGGCGAAGCGCAGCGTCGGTTACGTCCCGTTCAATTCTGAGACCCTGGTCACCGGTAAGCTGTTCGAGGACATCCGCGAGGCGGTGTTCGACGTGGCCAAGCCCGCCGATTACGACGCGGTCGTCGTCATCAATCTCTGCGTCCCCACCGCCTCCGGCGTGCCGCTGCGGCTCCTGCCGAAGGAGATCGACGGGGTCCGCATCATCGGCATCGACGTGCCCGGCTTCGGCGTGCCGACCCATGCGGAAGCCAAGGACGTGCTCGCCGGGGCCATGCTGAAATTCGCCCGCACGGAAGCCGAGCAGGGGCCGGTACAGGCGCCGCGCCTCGGCCGCTCCGAGCGCCCCAGCGTGACGCTGCTCGGCGAGATGTTCCCGGCCGACCCGGTGGTGATCGGCGGCCTGCTCGAGCCGCTGGGCCTCAGCGCAGGCCCCGTGGTGCCGACCCGCGAATGGCGCGAACTCTACGCGGCGCTCGACTGCGCGGCGGTGGCGGCGATCCACCCGTTCTACACCGCCTCGATCCGCGAATTCGAGCTTGCCGGCCGCCCCATCGTCGGCTCCGCCCCCGTGGGCCATGACGGCACCGCCGATTGGCTCGACCGGATCGGCGAGGCCTGCGCCGTGCCGCGCGCCATTGTGGAGGCCGCCAAGAACCGGCTCCTCCCGATGATCCGGGGCGCGCTCGCCGCCACGCCGATCACGGGCCGGATCACCCTCTCGGGCTACGAGGGTTCGGAACTCCTCGTGGGCCGGCTCCTCGTGGAGAGCGGCGCGGACCTTCGCTACGTCGGCACCGCCTGCCCGCGCACGCCCTATTCGGAGGCCGACCGCGACTGGCTGGAATCACGCGGCGTCATGGTGCGTTTCCGCGCCTCCCTGGAGGACGACCTCTCCGCCATGCGCGAGTTCCGCCCGGACCTCGCCATCGGCACCACGCCGGTGGTGCAGGCGGCCAAGGAGCGGGCGATCCCCGCCCTCTACTTCACCAACCTGATCTCGGCCCGCCCGCTCATGGGCGTCGCCGGAGCCGGGTCGCTCGCCAAGGTCATCAACACAGCGCTCGGCAACCGGCACCGGTTCGACGCCATGCGGGACTTCTTCGACGGGGTCGGCGAGGGCCATGCCGCCGGGATCTGGGAAGAGGTGCCGACAATCCGCCAGAACGTCGCCTCGGCGACGCGCGGAAAACCCTCCCACAACCCGATCGGGGAGATGACCTGATGCTCGTCCTCGATCACGACCGGGCCGGCGGCTATTGGGGCGCCGTCTACGTCTTCACCGCCATCAAGGGATTGCAGGTCGTCATCGACGGTCCCGTCGGCTGCGAGAACCTGCCGGTCACCTCGGTGCTCCACTACACCGACGCGCTGCCGCCGCACGAACTGCCCATCGTGGTCACCGGCCTCGCGGAGGAAGAACTCGGCCGCCACGGCACCGAGGCGGCGATGAAGCGGGCGCACGCGACCCTCGATCCCGGCATGCCGAGCGTGGTCGTCACCGGCTCCATCGCCGAGATGATCGGCGGCGGCGTGACGCCGGAGGGCACCAACCTCCAGCGCTTCCTGCCGCGCACCATCGACGAGGACCAGTGGCAGACCGCCGACCGGGCGATGTCCTGGCTCTGGCAGGAATACGGCGCCCGCAAATTCGCCAAGAAGGGCATCCCGGCCCGGCCCCCCCGCAAGGAGGGCGAGCGCCCCCGCGTCAACATCATCGGTCCGGCCTACGGCACCTTCAACATGCCCTCGGATCTGGCCGAAATCCGCCGCCTGGTGGAGGGGATCGGGGCCGAGGTGAACCTCGCCTTTCCGCTCGGTTCGCATCTCGCCGACGTGCCCAAACTCGTGAACGCGGATGCCAATATCTGCCTCTACCGCGAGTTCGGCCGCCTGCTCTGCGAAGCCCTGGAGCGGCCCTACCTGCAGGCGCCCATCGGGCTTCACGCCACCACCAAGTTCCTGCGCAAGCTCGGTGAGATCCTCGGCCTCGATCCGGAACCCTTCATCGAGCGCGAGCGCCACACCACGATCAAGCCGGTCTGGGATCTGTGGCGCTCGGTGACCCAGGACTTCTTCGGCACCGCGAGCTTCGGCATCGTCGCCTCCGACACCTATGCGCGGGGCGTGCGCCGCTTCCTCGAAGACGAGATGGGCCTGCCCTGCACCTTCGCGATCTCGCGCCGGCCCGGCGCCAAGACCGACAACGCGGCGGTGCGGGACGCGATCAAGGCCAACCCGCCCCTCGTCCTGTTCGGCTCCTTCAACGAGCGCATGTACGCGGCCGAATGCGGATCGCGGGCGGTGTTCGTGCCGGCCTCGTTTCCGGGCGCCATCATCCGCCGCCATACCGGCACGCCGTTCATGGGCTTCTCGGGTGCGACCTACCTCATCCAGGAGGTCTGCAACGCCCTGTTCGACATGCTCTTCCACATCCTGCCGCTGGCCCGCGACATGGACCGGGTCGAAGCGACGCCGGCGCGGATCCATCGCGAACTGCCCTGGGACGAGGCCGCCCGCACCCTCCTCGACGACCTCGTCGAGGCCCATCCGGTGCTGGTGCGGATCTCGGTGGCCAAGCGCCTGCGCGACGCGGCCGAACGGGCCACGCGCAATGCCGGGCAGGAGCGCGTCGGCCCTGCCGAGGTCGAGCGCGCGCACGCGGTCCTCACCCTCGGAGCGGCGGCATGAGCGCCCGCGCCCCACACCCTCTTTCCGGCTGGAGCGGCGCGGCGCCGTTTCCGTCGAGAACCGGCTTCCTCGCGAGGCCGACCGCCGCGGATCGCGGACAGGAGATCTCCGCCATGCAGTCGATGACCATGCCCTCCCGCCAGGCCCTGTCGCGTCCCGCCCCGTCGCGCCTGCAGCGGCACGCGCTGCAGTTCCGCCTCCTCCTGGTGGCGACCTATCCGTTCTTCCTCGCGGCGGCGGCGCTCCAGCGCCTCGTCCCGGCCCGGGCTCCGGCGGGCCACGGGCTCATCGCCCGGCGCTCGGTCTTCGGCGAGGCCAAGGCCATGGCCGTGTCGGCGATCCCCTTCGTCTTCATGGGCTGACGCTTTCCGGGGCCGGATCGCCCCGGGCCGATGCCCGCCCAATCCGGAACCCGAACGACCTCCCGTCCGACGAGGGGGGAACGACCGTCGCGAGCGCCGTTGCCGGCCCCCGCGACCTCACCCGCCGCGCGTGGAGCACGCACGGCCAGACGAAAGCGGAGGCTCACATCATGTCCAGTGGAATCGAGAAAGCGAGCAGCCTGTCCGGGCTGACCGAACCCGAAGCCAAGGAGTTCCACGCGATCTTCCTGACGAGCTTCATCATCTTCACGGCCATCGCCGTGGTGGCACACATCCTCGTCTGGATGTGGCGCCCGTGGCTGCCCGGCCCCAAGGGCTACGCCGCCCTCGACACCGTCACGAGCGCCGCGCACGGCCTCGTCTCGATGATCTCCTGAGGAGGAACGCACCCATGCACAAGGTCTGGCTTCTCTTCGATCCGCGCCGCACGCTGGTGGCGCTCTTCACCTTCCTGTTCATCCTGGCGCTGCTGATCCACTTCATCCTGCTCAGCACCGACCGGTTCAACTGGCTGGAAGGCCCCAAGGCCCCGCGCGCCGCCAATGCGCAGACGCTGGTCCTGCCGACGATGCCCGCCTGACCGGCGGGATGGCCCTCCTCCCCAGCGGATCTCGGGCCTGCCCGAGATCCGTCGAGCTTGTGGGAAGGAGTTGGAGCTGGGGGTGGCTGAGCGACCCTCACGCTGCGGAGGCAAGCGGCGCCCCCCCCACCCCTAGCCCCTCCCCACAAGGGGGAGGGGGACAACGCGCACCCTGACGGATGCGCCCATCCATCAAGAATCGTGACCTGTGAAGCCGGGAGGTATTCGCGATGGCGATGCTGAGTTTCGAACGAAAATACCGCGTCCGCGGCGGCACGCTGCTCGGTGGAGACCTGTTCGATTTCTGGGTCGGGCCGTTCTATGTCGGGTTCTTCGGCGTCACGACGCTGTTCTTCTCGGTGCTCGGCACCGCGCTGATCATCTATGGCGCGGCGCTGGGGCCGACCTGGAACATCTGGCAGATCAACATCGCGCCGCCCGACCTCAAATACGGGCTGGCGCTCGCACCCCTCAAGGAGGGCGGCCTCTGGCAGATCATCACCTTCTGCGCGGTGGGGGCCTTCTCGTCCTGGGCCCTGCGCGAGGTCGAGATCTGCCGCAAGCTCGGCATCGGCTACCACGTGCCCTTCGCCTTCGCGGTGGCGATCTTCGCCTATGTCTCGCTGGTGGTGATCCGGCCGTTCCTGATGGGCGCCTGGGGCCACGGCTTCCCCTACGGCATCCTCTCCCATCTCGATTGGGTCTCGAACACCGGCTACCAGTACCTGCACTTCCACTACAATCCGGCGCACATGCTGGCGGTGTCGTTCTTCTTCACGACGACCTTCGCCCTGTCCCTGCACGGCGCCCTGATCCTGTCGGCCACCAATCCGGGCAAGGGCCAGGTGGTGAAGACGCCCGAGCACGAGGACACCTTCTTCCGCGACACGATCGGCTACTCGATCGGCACGCTGGGCATCCACCGGCTCGGCCTGTTCCTCGCCCTCTCGGCGGGCTTCTGGAGCGCCGTCTGCATCATCATCAGCGGCCCGTTCTGGACCCGTGGCTGGCCGGAATGGTGGGGCTGGTGGCTCAATCTCCCGGTCTGGCGCTGACGGGCGCCGCAGAGTTCATGACGCGAAACCGGTGACCACTTCCGCGAAACCTGCTTAGCGGGGCACGACGACCATGGCCTACTATCAAAACATCTTCACCGAGGTCCAAGTCCGCTCCACCATTCCGGAACTCGGCGTTCCCGTCGATGTCGACCGGCGCTGGGGCACGCCGTTCCACAGCTACCTGTTCGGCCTGTTCGGCAACGCCCAGGTGGGTCCGATCTACATCGGCTATCTCGGCGCCCTCTCGGGCGTGTGCTTCCTCATCGCCTTCGAGATCGTCGGCCTCAACATGTGGGCGAGCGTGAACTGGGACCCGGTCCAGTTCGTGCGCCAATTGCCCTGGCTCGCCCTGGAACCGCCGCGACCGCAATACGGTCTCAAGATCCTGCCGCCGCTGCAGGAGGGCGGATGGTGGCTGATCGCCGGCTTCTTCCTCACCGCCTCGATCCTGCTGTGGTGGGTGCGGCTCTATCGCCGCGCCCGGGCGCTCGGCCTCGGCACCCACGTGCCCTGGGCCTTCGCCTCCGCCATCTGGCTGTTCCTGGTGCTGGGCTTCATCCGGCCGATCCTGATGGGGTCGTGGAGCGAGGCGGTGCCCTTCGGCATCTTCCCGCATCTCGATTGGACCGCCGCCTTCTCGCTCCGCTACGGCAACCTCTTCTACAACCCGTTCCACATGCTCTCGATCGTCTTCCTCTACGGGTCGACGCTGCTCTTCGCGATGCATGGCGCCACCATCCTGGCGGTGAGCCGCTTCGGCGGCGAGCGTGAGATCGACCAGATCGTCGATCGCGGCACCGCCACCGAGCGCGCCGCCCTGTTCTGGCGCTGGACCATGGGCTTCAACGCCACGATGGAATCGATCCACCGCTGGGCCTGGTGGTTCGCGGTGCTGACCACCCTCACCGGCGGCATCGGCATCCTGCTCACCGGCACGGTGGTCGACAATTGGTACCTCTGGGCGGTCAAGCACGGCGTCGCCCCGTCCTATCCGCAAGTCTATGCGCCGGTCGTCGATCCCTTGAACATGCCGGGGGCGGTCCCATGAAGACGTTCTTCACAGTCCTCGCAGGCTCGATCGCCTTCTTCCTCACCATCGCGATGTTCGGCACGTCCGGCTGGGACCGGCCGCCGCTCCAGACCACCCAGAACGGCTTTCGCGGCACGGCGATGGACCAGATCCATACCCGCGACGGGGCGGCCGAGACGAAGGCGGCCAATGTCGCCCCCGCACCCGCCGACCCGGCCGAGCCCGGCGAGGAGCTCGCCGGCGCCACCTACGAGAACGTCCAGGTCCTCAAGAACGTCAGCGTCAACGAGTTCAACCGCCTGATGGTCTCGATGACCGAATGGGTCAGCCCCGAACAGGGCTGCACCTACTGTCACAACACCGAGAACATGGCCGACGACAGCCTCTACCAGAAGAAGGTCGCCCGCCGGATGCTGCAGATGACCCAGCACATCAACGAGAGCTGGAAGGACAACCATGTGGGGGGCACGGGCGTCACCTGCTTCACCTGCCACCGCGGCCAGCCGGTGCCGGCCCATGTCTGGTTCACCGATCCCGGCCCGAACCGGCCCGGCGGCTTCATCGCCCGCAACAACGGGCAGAACCTGGCCAAGGCCTCGGTGGGCCTCGCCTCGCTGCCCTACGACACGCTCACCGAATACCTCGCCGACAAGAATATCGACAACAACGCCATCCGGGTGAACGCCACCACGGCGCTTCCCACCACCAAGGGCAAGCCGATCCAGGATGCCGAGAAGACCTACGGCCTGATGATCCACATGTCGGAGGGGCTCGGGGTCAACTGCACCTTCTGCCACAACACCAGGGCGATCTCGAACTGGTCGCAGAGCACGCCCCAGCGCACCACCGCCTGGCACGGCATCCGCATGGTGCGGGACATCAACGGCAATTACCTCGAGCCGCTGACCTCGACCTTCCCCACGGCCCGCCTCGGCGTGCTCGGCGACGTGCCGAAGGTGAATTGCACCACCTGTCACAACGGCCAGAGCAAGCCCCTCAACGGCGCATCGATGATCGAGGCCTATCCGGAACTGGCCAAATCCACCGAGACGGCGAGCGCGGCGGATCCTGCACCGGCAGACCCGGCGCCGACCGACCCAGCTCCGCCCCCCGCGCCACAATAGATTTTCGGGAGGCGCGATGAAGGGTGCGCCGGACCAGCATCAGCCGGGCGCTGGATGGGGATCACGGGAACGACCGACGCGGTGCGGCGTGAAAACCCTCCCCCCTCTGCGGGGGAGGGTGCCTGCGGAGCAGGCGGGAGAGGGGGCGGCCTCTCCGGACAACGCGCTCCCCTCTCCCGACCCACTTCGTGGGCCACCCTCCCCCGCAGAGGGGGGAGGGAATGCGCGGTTCTACGGCACCTAGTTGCTGGGGTCGTCGAGCGTGCCGCCGGAGCCGGGACCGCCAACCAGCCCCTTCAAGCCACCGCGTGCTTGGTGACGCCGCGCCGTCCCGACCAGCGTTCCAGCACTTCGGGGATGCTCCCGGCGCCCTCGGGGCGGCCGATATAGTAGCCCTGGCCCTCGTCGCAGCCTTCCTGGCGCAGGCGCTCGAACTGGATCTCGTTCTCGATCCCCTCGCCGGTGGTGCGCATGTGCAGGCTGAGGCCGAGGCCGATGACGGCGCGGACGATGAAGGCGGATTCGTCGGCCGCGGTGATGTCGCGGACGAAGGACTGGTCGATCTTGATCTTGTCGAAGGGGAAGCTGCGCAGGTAGCTCAGCGACGAGTAGCCCGTGCCGAAATCGTCCATCGCGATCCGGACGCCGAGGCGTCGCAGGGCGTGCAGGGTGGCGAGGGTGGCGGCGTTGTCCCTAAGCAGGACCGATTCCGTGATCTCGAGCTCCAGGCGGGCGGGCGGGAGGCGGCTCACGCTCAGCGCGTCCTTGACGGACTGGATGACGATGCCGTCCCGGAACTGGGCCACCGAGACGTTGACCGCGACCCGAATACCGTCGGGCCAGCGCATGGCCTCACTGCAGGCCGTGCGCAGGGCCCAGTCGCCGAGCGGCACGATCAGGCCGATCTCCTCGGCGACCGTGATGAACTCGGCGGGCGAGACGAGCCCGCGCTCGGGATGGCGCCACCGCATCAGCGCCTCGAACCCGCCGACGCGCCGGCCGCGGAAATCGTAGATCGGCTGGTAGACCATCTCGAACGCGCCCTGGGCCACGGCCTCGCGCAGGTCGAGTTCGAGGGCGCGGCGGGCCTGGAGCCGGATGTCCATCTCCACCTCGAAGAAGCGCCAGGTGCCGCGCCCGTCGGCCTTGGCGCGGTAGAGGGCGACGTCGGCGTTCTTGAGGAGCTTGTCGCAGCTGGTGCCGTCGCCGGGGGCGAGGCAGATGCCGATGCTGACGCCGACCGCGACCTGCTGGCCGTCGAGCTCGTAGGTGTTGCTGATCACGTCCACGATCCGCCGCGCCAGGATGGTGGCCTCTTCCGGATAGGTCACGCCCGCCAGGATGATGGCGAATTCATCGCCGCCGAGCCGGGCCACGGTGTCGACCTCGCGCAGGCAGGCGGTGAGGCGGTTGCCCACCGCTTTCAGGAGTTCGTCTCCCACCGGGTGACCGAGGGTGTCGTTGACCTCCTTGAAGCGGTCGAGATCGAGGCAGAGCACGGCGAACATGCCGCCGCGCCCGAGATGGGCCAGGGCCTCCTCGATCCGCTCGCCGAACATGGCGCGGTTGGGCAGGCCGGTGAGGACGTCGTGGCGCGCCATGTAGGCGATCCGGGCATCGGCCTGGCGCCGGTCGGTGACGTCCTCGTAGGTGGAGACCATGCCGCCCCCGGCCACGGGCTTGTGCGTGACGGCGAGGACCCGTCCGTTGCTCATCTGGCGGAAGCCCGAACCGGCGGCCGAGATCTGCCGTCCCTCGATCTCGAAGACCGTGCCCTCCTCCGCCGAGGCCAGATAGAGCGACGCCACGTCCTCGTAGGGCGTGCCGAGGGGCAGGTCGTCCGGCGCGAGGTCGAACAGCTCGCAATAGCGCCGGTTGACCACGGTGAGGTGCCCCTCGGCATCGAACAGGCACAGGCCCTGGGACATGTTGTCGAGGGCGGTGTCGAGGCGAAGGTTGGTGGATTGGAGATGCGCCTCCTGGACCTTGAGCAGGGTGATGTCGCTGCAGACCGCGATGAAGCCGCCGGTACGCGTGCGGCTGCGGCTGATCCGGAGCCAGCGCCCGTCGAAGAGCTGCGTCTCGCGCGGCATCGTCCAATCGTCGTCCTCGGAGAGGAGGGTGCGGGCGAGCGCGTTGCCCTCGAAGGCGACGTGGGCCATCGACGTGTCCCGCGGGAGCGGCTGATGACCGAACCCGAGGAAATCCTCCGCCTGCCCGTTGATGAGCGCGATCCGCCCGGATTCGTCGACCACGACGATGCCTTCGAGGGAGGTCTCCAGGGCGTCGGCGAGATGGGCCTCCGCCGAGATGCGCTGGGCGACCTCCTGCTCCATCGCCCGGCGGATGTTGTCGCGCATGACGCCCATGGAGGCGAGGAGGGCGCCGAGCTCGTCGGCGCTGCCGGACGGGATCGTCACGCTGAGGTCGCCGGCGGCGATCCGCGACGCGACCATGGAGGCATCCGCCACCGGCCGCATGATGCGCCGGGCCAGCAGGAAGGCGACGGAGGCCGACATGACCAGGGCGAGCAGGGTGCCGAAGAGGTTGATCTGGGTCTCGCGGGCGACGATGGCCCTGGCTTGCTGCCGGTAGATGAAACCGTCGCCGGCGGTGTGGTTGATGAAGAGGTCGAGATGCTCCTCGACGGCGCCGGCATGCCGGTCGACCGCCTCCCAATCGGGATCCCGGGTATCGCGGCCGGCGAGGACGGAACGGGCGGCATCCCAATCCTTCACCGCCCGCTCCACGGCTTGGGCCGCCTGGGTCGCACGGCTCGACTGGGCGCGCTCGACCGCCACGGCGAGATCCTCTGCGAAGACGTGGCGAAGGCTGTCGAGCCTGCCCTCGAGCTGCGCCTTCACGCCGGGGTCGGCGCTCATTCGCCGCCGGGCCTCCAGCGAGCGCATGTTGGCGAAATCGGCGGCGGCGGCCCGCGCATAGTTGATCGACATGAGCGACTGATCGAAAGTCCGGCTCACGAGTTCGTCGGCCCGGCGAATCCCCGAAGCCGCCGACAATCCGAGGATGCCCGTGATGGCACTCATGACGAGAAAGGCGACCAGAATCCGGCCGCGGATGGTGCCCGCGAAAGAGGCGACCGCGGTGATGGGCCTCGGCCAGTTCCTCTCGCCTGCCTCGGCAGATTTCCAACCGTGGATAGATGTCATCCAGTTCGTCTCATCCGGCCCATCGTAAATTCTTCGCCTGCAATAGTTAAGTCGGGCTTGAAATCTTTGGAAATTTTGGCCAATTAACAGCCTGTTTACTTGCACCGGCAAGGATGCAAAAGGGCGAATTTGTATCGGCGGACGGCATGAGACGCATCACTTCACTCGGTCTCGCGTTCGCCCTCGTCGCAAGCGGTGTGGCCGCCTTCGCCCTCCATGCGGCGGCGGCGGGACAGGTCTACCGCATCTCGCAGAAGGGCCGGGCGTTCCAGCCGAGCGCGCTGGTGATCAAGAAGGGGGAGACCGTTCAGATCGTCAACGACGACGGCGATCTCCTGCATCACGCCTATGTGGACTCGCCGAATTTTCGCTACGATTCCGGCGATCAGGAGCCCGGCGGCAAGGCCGAGATCGTCTTCCCCGCGAGCGGGACCTTCGCCGTCCTGTGCGGCATTCACCCCAAGATGAAGCTGGCGGTCCGCGTCGACGGCAACTGACCGCGACGCGTCCCGGATGCCGGCCCGGGGCTACAGCGCCCCGGCCGCCGACAGTACGGAATGGGCGCCGTAATAGAGCCCGATGAAGCTGGCGAGGGCAGCCCCGTATCCGAAGGGGAGGGTCGCCAGCTGGCGGACCCGCAGGGGAACCCGGACATCGTCGGCGGCGATGGCGATCATCGCCACGATGATCGGGGAATGGCCGATGGCGTCGACCTTGCCGAACTCGAAGATCGCCGAGACGAAGGTCGCCGCGAGGATGATCGCCGACACGCGGCGCACCAGCGGCGTGCAGATCAGCGCGAAGGCGAGGGCGAACTCCACCGCGCCGGCGGCCTTCATGAAGAAGGCGCCATCGAACCCCATCGTCAGTTCCGGGCGCTCGATGAAGAGCGGGTAAGACCATTGCGGATAGGCCCATTTCTCCACCGAGGCCCACATCAGCGTCACCGCGGCCGAGTAGCGGACGATGTCGAGGGGCCGGATCCCGAACAGCTCCCGCCGGAGGCCCGTCAGGGCGAGATAGGCGGCGACACCGAGGAAGACGGGATAATCCGCGAGGTGGAACACGCCGTAATTCGCCACCGCGATCCCGAACAGGACGACGATGCCGATGGCCGAGAGCGGCATCGTCTGCCGCCACAGGAATCCGGCGGCGATGGCGAGCTGGAACCAGGGTAGGGCGGTGCTGGTGGTGGTGAGTTCGGGCGTGAGGATGACGCCGCCGAGCGTCCAGAGCGAGACGAAGAAGCCGCCGCAGACCGCCCGGAACATCAGCTCGGTGTTCTCCCGCGCCCAGGCCGTGACCCGGTCGAGGGAGCGCATCATCGCCTCGCCGAGGATCGTCCGCTCGAGCAACGCGCCGACGAACAGGGCCAGGAACGAGACGATGACGAGCTGCTCGAAGCTATCGCACAGTACCTCGGCAAGACCGACCGGCGAACCAGCGACGTCGAAAGCACAGAACCATTTGACGTGAGCACTGGCACCAGTGGAGCCCGCGACGAGCACAAACAGGGCGGCGGACAGCGCACTGGGGCCGGGCAACCGACAACGCAGACTCATATGATGAAGCCTCGGCGAAAGCTGAAACGCCGACGGCCGGCGGTAGCGATTTCGTTCTACGTAGTTTTGAATGATCCTGGAAGGATTTCGTTAATGATTTTTAAGCATCGTTAACACGCCCGGCGATTCGGCGCCCCCGCCGTGATTCCGGCGCCTGTCGTCCTTGGCCACTCGCGGATGGCGAGCGGTCGGCGTATGCGTTGTGGAGGACGAGGCACGAGCGCGTCCCCCCGAGCAACAGCGTCGCCGTTCGTCGAGACCATGGATGGGATCATCGACGGGATCATTCGGCAAACTCTGATAGTCATGGAGGGGCGGCGCCCAGGCCCTCGCTTCGCATCGAGCAGAAAGGCTCTCGCGTGATTACAACACTCAGCCTGTCGACCCTGATCGCAGGCGGCAGCTTCGCTTATGCTTCGACACGGGTGGCGGCGCGGGCCGCGACCTACGAGACCTGGGGCGGATCGCTGATGATCGTGGGCCTGTCGCTCGCCGGTGTCGGCTTGACGTTGTTCCGGTAGAACCGGAGCGGGACCGCGCGGTCACCTGTCGGCGCAGTCATCGGCGACTTCAGCGGCGCGCTTCGAGACTGCGAAGCCCGCGCCGGAGACTCACTTCGATGCGGCCTTCTGCTTGGGCTCCGCGGCCGTCAACGTGTCCAGGAACGCCAGGAGATCGGCTTTCTCGCTCTCGGAGAGATGGAGCGGCCTGATCTTGGGCGACCGGCTCGGGCGTTCGATGCCGCCGCGATCGTAGAGATCGATCACGTCGCGCAGGGTCGCCACCGAACCGTCATGCATGTAGGGGGCGCGCTGCGCGACGTCGCGCAGGGTCGGGGTCTTGAAGGCGTATTGCAGGCCCTTCGACGTGGGGAACAGGCGTCCCCGCCCGATATCGTCGTCCCGGCCGACGCCGATATCGTGGAACGACCCGTCGGTGAACGCCCAGCCGCTGTGGCATTCGTGGCATCCGGCCTTGCCGTTGAACAGCGCGAACCCCGCCTTCGCGGAGGCTCCGATCGCCGAGGCATCGCCGTCGCGCCAGCGGTCGAAAGGCGCGCTTCCCGAGACGATGGTGCGCTGGAACGCGGCCAGCGCCCGCTCGATTCCGCCGCGCGTGATCTCGCGATCCTCGAACGTCCCGGCGAAGGCGGCGACGTAATCCGGATCGGCGCGCAGGCGGGCGATGAGCTCCTCTTCCGAAAGGTTCATGAGGTTGGGGCCGGTGATCGGCGTGAAGGCGACGGATTCGAGGTCCGGGAACTTGCCGTCCCAGCCGAGCGGCGCGATCCAGCCGACATTGAGCAGGGTGGGCGTGCGCAGCTTCAGCTCGATCCCGGGCTCGCCGATGCCGCGCATCCGCCCGTCACCCCAATGGCGCGACGGCTCGTGGCAGGTGGCGCAGGCGATGGAGCGGGATCGCGACAGGACCGGATCGAAGAACAGCGTCCGGCCGAGCTCGACCATCGCCGTCGTATCGGGAATGCCGTCGGGCACGGCCAAGGCGGACGGTCGCGCGAAGGCGCTGCGCCAGGCGGTGGCGTCGTCGGTCATGCCATGGCTGGAGAACAGGCCCGCGCCGACCGCAGCCGCGACCGAAACCATCAATGCCGCCTTGCCGAACGCCGAGCCTGCCTTTCGAGTCATCCTGCTCTCCGACTGACCAGTCTAAGCGATCCCTTTTAAGATTGTGTTGTCAAAGGCGGATGAGACCGAGGGCGCGTCCTCACGCCGCGGGGCCGGCCCGACGGTTCGGTACGGGCGCGACGAGGAGGACGAGGGCCCCGGCGATCATGGACGTCACGGAGCCGAGGAGCACGCCGATCTTGGTCTGCGTGCCGAGGCCGGGATCGTCCGCGAAAGCGAGGAGGCCGATGAACAGGCTCATGGTGAAGCCGATGCCGCAGAGGAGCGACAGGCCGTAGATCTGCCACCAGCCGGCATGGGCCGGGCGCTGGGCGAGGCCGAGCTTCACGGCGGCCAAGACCGCGCCGAACACGCCGATCTGCTTGCCGGCGAACAGGCCGAGCGCCACGCCCAGCGTCACCGGATCGGACAGCATCCCCGGCGACATGCCGCCGAGCGAGACCCCGGCATTGGCAAATCCGAAGACGGGCAACACGAGATAGGCCGACCAGGGCTGGAGCGCATGTTCCAACTGGTGGAGCGGCGAGGCCGGATCGTCGGGTCTGGCGGGGCTCGGGCGCAGGGGAATGGTGAGCGCCAGGAGCACCCCCGCGATGGTGGCGTGGATGCCCGATTTCAGCACGAGGAACCACAGGACCGCGCCGAGGACGAGATAGGGCGAGAGGCGGCTCACACCCGCGCGGTTGAGCCCGACCAGGATCGCCACGGTGACGCCCGCGCCGGCCAGCATCGGCAGCGACAGGTCGGCGGTGTAGAAGGCGGCGATGATCAGCACCGCGCCGAGGTCGTCGATGATGGCCAGCGCCGTGAGGAACACCTTCAGCGAGACGGGAACGCGCGATCCGAGCAGGGCGAGGATTCCGAGCGCGAAGGCGATGTCGGTGGCGGTGGGGATCGCCCAGCCCCGCAGGGTCTCGGGCGAGGAGCGGTTGACGAGGACATAGATCAGCGCCGGGGCGACCATGCCCCCCAACGCCGCCACCCCCGGCAGGACACGGTCCGGCCAGGTGCGCAGCCGCCCGTCGAGCACCTCGCGCTTGATCTCCAGGCCGACGAGCAGGAAGAACAGCGCCATCAGGCCGTCATTGACCCAGTGCAGCACGCTGAGGCCGCCGACATAAGCCTCCAGCAGCGCGAAATAGCCCGATGCCAGCGGGGAATTGGCGACGATCAGGGCGAGCACGGCGCTCGCCATCAGGATCAACCCGCCGCCGGACTCGCTTTGGAGCGCGTTGCGCAGGGCGGAGAAGGGACGGCGGGCGGGCGAGGTTTCCGGCATGGACGACGCCTGCCAGGGGACGAGCCCGACGGCAAGCCTACAGAGCGTCGGAACGGGCATGCGTTCCTGTCCCGATGGGGAACGCGCTGTCGCCGATCAGAGGTCGATCGACATCGACAACAGATAGGTGCGCGGCGCCCCCTGGAAGAACGTGCCGAACGACGCCACGCCGGTCCAGTAATCCGTCCCCGTCACGTTCAGCACATTGGCGCGAAACGTCGTCCGGCGCCCTTCCAGCAGGGTCGAATAGCGAAGTCCGAGATCGAGACGCGCCCAATCCGGCAGGGCCTGGGCGTTCGCCGTATCGACGAATTGCCGCCCTGTGTAGATGACGGCGCCGTTCAGGGTCAGGCCCGAGACCCAGGGCAGATCCCACTCCGCTCCGAGATTGAGCTGCACATCGGGTACGCCGATCGGCCGATTACCCACATTGGCGGCCAGCGCGGATCGCGTGCGCACGCCGTCGAGCAAGGTGAGGCCGCCGAGGACACGCATCTCCGGTGCGATCTCGCCATAGACGTTGAACTCCAGGCCGCTCACCGTCTGTTCGCCGGTTTGGGCATAGCGGTTGTCCGGGCTCAGCTCGCCGATGGGCCGCGTGATCTGGAAGGCGCTGAAGGATGTGCCGATCCGGCCGAAATCCACCTTGATGCCAGCCTCGATTTGTTGCGCGACATAGGGTGCCAACACTTCGCCGAAATTGGTCGCGGTGGCCGGAGCGATGTCGCCACGGCTCAGGCCTTCGATATAGTTGCCGTAGAGAGAAACGTTCTCCCAGGGCCGTACGACGAGACCGACGAGGGGACTGGTCGCGCTCTGATCGTAGGACGAGGCCAGTGTGCCCACGTTCGAGACGTAGTTGCGGGCCTCGATACGCTGCTGCCGCACGCCCACGGTCAGGAGAATGCGCTCATCGAGGACGGACATCGTGTCCGCCACCGAGACCCCCGTCAGCGTACTGTCGGACAGGCGCGGCCGAGACGACGAGATGACCGGAGCGATGTAGGGGGCGAGGACGGGATTGTAGATGTTCGACAGATAGCTGCCGCGCACGGCGGAAAGATCCCGTCCCGTCTCCTCGGTGTAGACCGAGGCCTGCACGGCGAAGGCGTGGCGGATGAACCCGGTCTCGAACTTGGTTCGGATGCCGCCGTCATAGGTGAGCCGGTCGACGCCGAGATTGTAGTATTGCGGGGCCGTGGTGGTGTCGCCGAAGACGTTGGTGATGGTCGGTGCGGATGCGAAGTAACGCTCGACGCCCGTTTGCGAACCGCCGATGTCGGCAAAGAGGGTGATCTGGTCGCTCAGGTCGTACTCCATGCGCAGCAGACCGCCGCGATCGTCCACCTTCGAGTATTCCCAGGGTTGGCTCACGTTCAGACGACCGTCGGCGGCCCTCGGTACGGGCACGCCGGCCCTGAGAAGGAAGGGGCGCAGGGGTGCGGTGAAGCGATCGTTCTGTGCCAGCAGGTAGAGCCATGCCCGGAAGCGGTCCCCCTGGTAATCGAGGGCGAGCGACGCGACCCCCGTCGTCTCGGACTGGCGATCGATGGGCGTATCGCCGCCCCGCAGGCTGCCAACGAACCGCGCCCCCCATTCCCGGTTCGCCCCGTACCGCCGCGCCATGTCCAGTTGGCCGCCGCCGCGTGCGATCGAACCGTAATCGAGGGTGACACGCGTCAGATCCTCGCCCGCACGCTTCGGGACCACGTTGATGACGCCCCCGATTCCCCCGTTCGGAGCGATCCCCGAGAGTGCCGCCGAGGGACCCTTCAGGACTTCGATGCGCTCGGCATAGTCGGTGAGGACGCGCAGGCTCGGCGCAACGCCGTAGATCCCGTCGAAGGCGATCTCGCCGCTGGTCCCCTCGTTGATGGGAAAGCCGCGGATGGAGAACGAGTCGAAGGGCGCACCCGTCGTCTGCGTAGCCCGGACGGAGGGATCGAGGATGAGTGCCTCGGACACGGTGCCCGCCTGCCGGTCCCGGATGAAGCGGTCCGTATAGCTCGTCACATTGAACGGCGTTTTCGCCGTGTCGACATTGCCGAGCAAACCGATCCGTCCCCCCCGTGCCACCTGGCCCCCGGCATAGGGGGCGGACAACCCTGTGGCGGCCGACATCGAATCTACGGCGCTCGCCCGCTGCGCCTCCACCGAAAGCTCGTCGAGGAGGACACCTCCCGGCGGCGCCGTCGGCGCTTCGAGCTGGACGAAGCGCGGATTGACGAGGGTGATGGTCGACGGACCGGCCGAACGATACGTCAAACCGGTGTTCTCCAGCAGCTTGGCCAAGGCCTCGAGGGGCAGGAAATCGCCGGCGACGCCCGCCGTGACGAGATTCTCGGTCAGCGACGTCTTGTAGGCCAGCTTGAGCTGCACCTGTTCGGACAATGCCGCGAGTGCCGGCTCGAGGGGACCTGCCTCGATGGAGACCCTGACGCGGAGCGTGGTCTGATCGGCGGAATGCTCCGCCATCTGTGTCGAGCCCGGGACGAGGTCGAACCGGGGCAGGGTTTGAAAGAGCCGGCGCGCGGAGGAGGGTTGCTGAGCGGCCGCGGCCTGATTCATCGCGACGACCGAAACCCCGATCACCGCTCCGCGCGCGAGCCAGCGCGCCCCGACATCTCGACCCTGCATCAGCATCATCGGCCCCATCCGTCCAAAACCGGGGCGGTGCGCTTCGCGCTTCCTCGTCCCTGCGGAGATAGACCGTCGACCGGCGCATCTCCTGACGTCCTCCCCGGAACTTTTTTCGCGCTTCGGCGGAGAGCGCTCTAACGAACCAGGATCACGAACGGCGTCAGGCGGGTGAGGCGGATCCCCATCGTGGCGACCAGCACGTCGAGGGCCTCGTCGGTATCGCGCGGATCGAGCGTACCGCTGAAGCGCCGCTCGCCGACGGCGGAATCCATCAGCAAGATCCGCCCGCGCCGATAGCGCTCGAGCTCAGTAATGACCTGCCGGAGGGTTTGGCCGGAGAACGAGAGCTTGCCGTCCCGCCACGACATCGCCTGGGCGACATTTCCCTGCCGCGCGACGGGGCGGTCGGCCGCGTCCCGGAACGCGACCTCACCCGGATGGAGCAGCGTGTGACCGACGGCCGTCGAGACATCCACACGCCCCTCGGCAACGCCGACGGGATCGGAGGCTCCATCGACCCGCACGTAGAAGCGGGTTCCGACGGCGCGGGCACTGACACCGCTCCCGCGCACGACGAAGGGACGCTGAGGATCGGGCACGACATCGAACACCGCTTCGCCCCGGAGGAGATCGACGGCGCGCTCCTCGGCCGTGAAACGCAGCGCAATCGCCGTATCGGTATTGAGGTCGATCCGGCTCCCATCGACCAAGGTCCGCGTTTCGATCTCGCCCACGCCCGTCCACGCATCGGCTCGCAGGCGATCGATCCAACCGAGTTGAGCCCCCGCCATTCCGGAGAGGGCGATCGCCACGACGGCGCCCAGCCCCACGGCCCGCCTGGACTTACGCTCGCGCGGATCTGGCACTTGGCCCATGGTTCGACGCCATGTCTCCATCTCCGCATAGGCTTCGGCATGGGCCGGATCGGCCCTGCGCCAGACCTCGAAGGCCTTTCGATCGGCGCTGCTCGAATCAGCCGAGGCGAGCCGTACGACCCAAAGAGCGGCGGCCTCATAGACGGGATCGTCCTCCGCCCCGTGCGATGCATCCGGTGAGATGCGTTCGTTCATGCCGCTCTACCGGTGTGCCGAGAGGGGATCAGCCAATCCGGTCCTTCATCGCGGACGCGCCGGATCGCAAGCTCCCGACATACGGGGTCAGGGCATCGCAACACTAGAAGAAGTCGGCGCAGCGACGGCGGGTATGAAGCAGCGCCTTCATGAGGTGCTTCTCGACCATGTTGCGGCTGATACCGAGCCGCGCCGCGATCTCTCCGTTCGCAAGTCCATCGAAGCTGCTGAGCAGAAAGACCTCCCGGCACCGTGGCGGCAGCTCATCGATGGCGGCCGCGACCAGGCGGAGCTGCTGGCGCGCGACGACCTGCTCCTCCGTGCGGATCGTCTCGTCGATGCCGTTCGCGAGATGGACGTCCGTTACCTGCCGGAACAGATCGGCCTCGAACCGGCGACGCTTTCCCAAGCTGTTGGCGACGTTGCGGGCCACGAAAAACAGGAAGATCGGCGGGTGCTCGATCTCGGTCCTGTTGAGCGCCTTAATGAGGCGGAGATAGGTTTCCTGCATCGCATCGGCAGCGTCGGCGGGATTGTCGAGCAGCCGAAGCAGAAAGCGTTGAAGCTTCAGACCCTCGCTACGATGCAGCGCATCGACTGAAACCGTTGGCATGACACCAGCCCCACCCACCTTGGATCATGGCAGCACCGCTTGATGACCGTGACGTCGAGCAAAGGAGTCCGCACCGCAATATGCAAGACCTGTATCACTTTATATGATTTCTAAATTATCGGGCTTTCGGCTGAGCAAATCTTTGTATTTCCGGGATAAATATTCTCAGTCAGGACGTTTCCAAACTACACTCCGGTTCTTCACTGCCATTAATTCGCCGTGGTGTTGCAGCGCCACAACAAGACGGGATCACGGTTCATGGCCGCGGCACGGGAGTTCGGAGGCAACCCTCGAACGGGTTTGCGTGCCGCTCGATGACCACGGGTCGACCCGGCTTTGCCCGTTACGCCGCCGCTTCCCCCTTCTCCGTCTCCGGTCTCTGCGCCTTCTGGTGCAGCAGGTTGAGGATCAGCGCCGTCCAGCCGGTCTGGTGGGAGGCGCCGAGGCCGCGGCCGGTATCGCCGTCGAAGAACTCGTGGAACAGCAGGGCCTCCTCGGCACCGGGGGCCGAGGCGATCGGCGGGCGGTCTCCGAAGGCCGGCCGCTTCCCGTCCTCGCCCTTGGCGAAGAGGGAGATCAGGCGGTCGGTGAGGGCGTCCGCGATGGCGTTGAGGGTGAGGAACGTGCCCGATCCGGTGGGATATTCCACCAGGAAGTCGTCACCATAATAGGAATGGAACCGCCGCAACGCCTCGACGACGAGGTAGTTGACCGGCATCCAGACCGGGCCGCGCCAGTTCGAATTGCCGCCGAACATGTTCGACGTGGAATCGGCGGGGTCGTAGCGAACCGTGAACGCGTCGCCGAACCCGTTGAGGGAATAGGGCCGCTCCAGATGCGCCTTCGACAGGGAGCGCACGCCGTGGTCCGAGAGGAACTCGGCCTCGTCGAGCATGCGCCGCAGCAGCGCCTTCATCCGGTGCCCGCGCAGGAGCGACAGCAGCTTGCGGTCGCCGACGCCGCCCTCGTCCCAGCGCGAGACGAGGCAGGCGAGGTGGGGGCGATTTTCGAGGAGCCAGTTCAGGCGCCGGGCGAAATCCGGCAGCCGCTGCAGCACCGAGGGCTCGATCACCTCGACGGCGAAGAGCGGCACCAGCCCCACCACCGAGCGGACCCGCAAAGGTAGCATCCCGCCGCCGGGAATGTCGACCTCGTCGTAGTAGAACTCGTCCTCCTCGTCCCACAGGCCGAAGCCCTCGCCGCCCATATCGGTCATCGCCTCGGCGATGAGCAGGAAATGCTCGAAGAACTTAGAGGCGGTGCTCTCGTAGACGTCGTTGTGGAGCGCGAGTTCGAGGGCGATGCGCATCATGTTGAGCGAATACATCGCCATCCAGGCGGTGCCGTCGGCCTGGTGGATGCGGCCGAAGCCGGGGGGCGGGCGTGACCGGTCGAACACGCCGACATTGTCGAGGCCGAGGAAGCCGCCCTGGAAGACGTTGCGGCCGTCGGCGTCCTTGCGGTTCACCCACCAGGTGAAGTTGATGAGGAGCTTATGGAAGACGCCTTCGAGGAAGGCGAGATCGCCGCGTCCGCCGCGCCGGTCGCGGTCGATCTCGAACACCCGGTAGGTGGCCCAGGCATGGACCGGCGGGTTGGCGTCGCCGAACTCCCATTCGTAGGCCGGGAGTTGGCCGTTGGGGTGCATGTACCATTCGCGGGTGAGGAGCAGGAGCTGCTTCTTGGCGAAATCCGGGTCGAGCAGGGCCAGCGGCAGGCAGTGGAAGGCGAGGTCCCAGGCCGCGAACCAGGGATATTCCCACTTGTCCGGCATCGAGAGCACGTCGGACCCGGCGAAATGGCGCCAGTGGATGTTGCGCCCGCCGTCGCGCTCGCGCGGCGGGGCCGGCTGGAGCGGGTCTCCCTTCAGCCAGAGCCGCACGTCGTAACAATAGAGCTGCTTCGACCAGATCAGCCCGGCGGCGGCCTGGCGGAAGATGGCGTGCGAATCGGTGTCGCGGATGCCGTCCTGAAGGGCGTCGTAGAAGGCGTCCGCCTCGGCGATCCGGCGCAGCAGGATGGCGCCCTCGTGGTCGACCGGACGGGGCCGCGACCCGGCCGACAGCCTGAGGGTCACCCGGCGGGTTTCGCCGGGCGCGAGGCGGAAGGCGTAATGCAGGCCGAGCTTGGTCCCGCCATCCCGCCGCACGGCGGATTCGTCGCCCCCGACGATGGCCGCGTGGAGCCCGTCCTTGAACGGGCCGGGGGCGTCGGGCTGCCAGCCATGCAGGCGCAGGTTGGTGTCGTTCTCGCAGAACAGCACCTCCGGCTCGCCGCCATAGGAGAGCCGGTATCGGCCGAGGCGCGGATGCTCGCAGGCGATGCTCCCATCGGGCTGGACCGCCATCCTGGGGCGCGATTCCGCCGGTCCCTCGCGCCACGACCAGATGTTGCGGAACCAGAGCTGCGGCACGAGGCGCAGATCCGCCGCCTCCGGGCCACGGTTGGTCGCCGTGATCACCGCATGGATGTCGTCGATCTCCTCCTTGGCGTACTCCACGGTGACGTCGAAGAAGCGGTCCTCGGCGAAGGCGCCCGTCTCCTCGATCTCGTATTCCGGCTGGTCGCGGCCCCGGCGCAGCCCCTCGCGGACGAGGTCCTCGTAGGGGAAAGCGGCCTGCGGATAGCGGTAGAGGAACTTCAGGTAGGCATGGCTCGGGGTCGCATCGAGGTAGTGATAGACCTCCTTGACGTCCTCGCCGTGGTTGCCCTCCTCATTGGTCAGGCCGAAGAGCCGTTCCTTCAGGATATGGTCGCGGCCATTCCACAGGGCGAGGGACAGGCACATCTGCCCACGCTCGTCGCAGATGCCGGCGAGCCCGTCCTCGCCCCAGCGATAGGCGCGCGAACGTGCCTCCTCGTGCGTCAGCGAGCGCCAGGCATTGCCGTCACGGCTGTAATCCTCCCGCACCGTCCCCCATTGGCGCTCGGCGAGATACGGCCCCCACAGGGACCATGCGCGCTCGCCCCGCGCCTGCTCGGCGATGCGGCGGCGCTCGGCCCAGGCGTCGAGCTCGCTCACGCCGATTCCCCTCGTGCCGGACCAGGCTGGACGCACGCGCCGAACGGACGTGACCGGCGGGTGGCGGGCGACGGCCGGCTAGGACGGGGGATCATGCGGCGGGAAATCGTGCGGCAAGGAATCGTGCGGCAAGGAATCGTGCAGCAAGAGGTGGAAGGCGACTTTTGGGCGGTCATCGGTCCCGATGGGCTTTGGCTCAGTGCGAGCCGAGATGCACCATTGGCGCCAAGCGCGGATATGTCTCCGAGGAACAGTCCGCGAGGGGCGCTCCTCGACCAGCCGCCGGAGAACGGTCACGAGGGCGTCACGGAATGGTGCGCGTGATCCGCCGCAAAATCGGTGACCGCTTTCGCTAAACCTGCTTAGCCTGTGCCACCGTCACGTCAGCCTGATTCCGGTGCCATGACCAGACCCCGCACGACCACGGCCCGCACGCTCGGGCTCATCGCATTCCTCGCCCTCGCGCCCGCTCACGCGCTGGCACAATCGGCGACGAATCTCGAAGCCCTGCGCGGGCTGGCGCCGGTGAGCGCCCTGACGGCGACGGCGGAGGGCAAGGCCGCGCTGACGGCGAACCTCACGGTCACCGGCGACATCCAGATGGGGCGGCATGACCAGCCCCTGCTGCTGCCCTTCGCCGAACAGCAGCGCCTCGCCCTGCGCGATTGCTTCATCACCGACGGCAACGCCGCGCAGCTCGCCGACGGCCTCGGCACGTCCCTCGGGGAGGCCTATCAGGCCAAGGCGCGCTACGAGGACTTCAAGACCTTCACCAGCGTCTCTGGCAGCCTCGCCCGCCTGATCGGCTACACCAACAACATCACCAAGTCGGATTCGAATGCGGGGAAGTACTTCTTCGCCAATGCGACGACGAATGGCGAGGCCCCCGTCTCCGAACCCGCCCGCGCCATCCTCACCAAGATCGGCGGCACGACGGATGTCTTCGGCAAGGCCTATGGCCGTCCCGCCGGGACGCCGGGTGCCGACGCCTTCGGCAATTCGCGCCCGTTCCAGACCGAGCCGAGCCTCCTCGCCTATCGCGGCGAGGATTATTTCGGCGCCGCCTCGCACAGCATGGACTGGCTGCGCGGCCCGAAACAGAACCTGACGGACAGCCCGTCCTATCCGAGCGGCCACACCACCTACGGCTACACGGAATCGCTGCTCCTCGCCCTGCTGGTGCCCGAGCGCTACCAGCAGATGATCGCGCGCGGGGCCGAGTACGGCAACAACCGCATCGTGGTCGGCGCCCATTACGCCATGGACGTGCTCGGGGGCAGGGCGGTGGCGCTCCATGCCGTCGCCCATCTGCTGGCCAACGACCCCGCCTATGTGGGTCAGACCCGCGCGAACCCGGCCATCGACAACGAGATGAGCCGCGCCACCGACGGCGCGGTGACAATCACCGACTATCCGGAGGCCCTGAAGGCGGCGCGCGCGGAGCTCCAGGCCTTCCTTCGCGAGGGCTGCGGCGACACGGTGGCCGCCTGCGCCGCCGCCGACCGGAGCCGGTTCAAGGATGCCGCCGCCAACGGGGCCTTCTACGCCTCCACCCAGACCTACGGGCTGCCGGTGGTGCATCCGGCCCGTATCGGCCAGCCGGTGGACGTCGCGCGGGTCGCGCCGGAGGCCGGACATCTCCTCACCGCCGCCTTTCCGGCCGTGACCCTGGACGAGGCCAACGCCATCCTCACCGCCACCCTCGGCCCGGCCGGCGGCTTCCTCGACGACGGCTCGGTCTTCGGCCTGTATTCCCGCCTCGACCTCTACGCGGCCGGGGGCAAGGCGGCGGCCCTCGCCGCCACCCGGCGGGCCGCTGCCCCGTAGCACTGACCGCAAGCACGCATGGGGTGGCGGATGACGGGCCGCGCATCCTCACTCGGACATGCGCTTGACCATGTGGACGATGCGGGAATGGCCGGATTCGGCATCGGGATTTCGCAGCTCACGCATTCCCGGCGCGCGGCCGGTGGTCAAGAAGACCAGGACCGTCAACGCAAGGACCCATTTGGCGGACATCGCCCTTTTCCTTCTCGGGGGAGAGAGGAGGGCTCTACGCCGGGAGGCGGGCCGATGGGTTGCGCCGGCGCACATCCACGCAGACGTGCCCTGGCGGGCGCTTCGACTCGTCGAGGGGACGGCACGGGCCGTCGTCTCGCGGACGTTCAAGCTTTCTTAGCCATGCCGCGGGAGAATGGCCCATCGTCAACCTGCTGCGAGGGCCTCGTCCGTGCTCGACCTCATCCTCTACATCAGCGCGTCGGTCTGTGGCGTGGGATGCCTTGGGCTCTGGGCGCTGCGCGAGCCGCCGGTCTCCTATCCGCGAGTGGAATGGGACGACGACGTCATCGGCTGATCGCGGCCCCGCCCCGGAGGTCCTCTGCGTCGTTCCGCGCGATGGCGTCACCGGAACGGCTGAGGCAGCACTCCCTCGCGAGCGACGCCCGATCGTGAGGGCGGAACGGGGCCCCCTCGGATGCGCGACGGCCGCCCCCCACATGGGTTAGGGAGCCGACCGCGGTCTCGACCGTTGGGCTCGCTCAAGCCCGGATGAACGCGGTGGCCGGATGGGAACGGGCGGTATGGAGGACGACATCGACCGGTTGCGGCGGCGCGAGGCCGAACTCGAAGGCGAGATCGCGCGGCTGAAAGCGGAGATCGCGTCCGGCATCCATTCCCCGGAGAGCGGCCAGAAGACCTCGGCGGCGGGGCCGGAACTGCTGTTCACGGCGGCGGAGAAGACCCGCATGCCGCAGATCATTACCGACCCGAACCAGCCCGACAATCCCATCGTCTTCGCCAACCGCGCCTTCCAGGACCTGTGCGGCTACTCGGCGGAGGAACTCGTCGGGCACAATTGCCGGTTCCTGCAGGGGCCGGGAACCGACCAGGCCGACGTGGCGCGCCTGCGCGACGCCATCGCGGCGCGGCGCGACGTGGTGGTCGAGATCATCAACTATCACCGCGACGGAACGCCGTTCCGCAACGAGCTCTATGTCAGTCCCGTCTTCGATCGGAACGGGCGCCTGCGCTACTTCTTCGGCAGCCAGCTCGACGTCACCCGCTTTCGCACCGAGGAGGGCAAGCTCGCCGAGAGCGAGGCCCGCTACCGGACGCTGTTCGACGCCATCGATGCCGGGTTCTGCATCGTCGAAATGCGGTTCGACGCCACGGGCCGCGCCATCGACTACCGCTTCGTCGAGGTCAATCCCGCCTTCGCACGGCAGGCCGGCCTCGGCGACGTCGAGGGACGCTGGGTCAGCGAAGTCATTCCCGGCATCGAACCCCGCTGGCTCGAAACCTATGGCGAGGTCGCGCTCAGCGGTAAGCCCGTGCGGTTCGAGAGCGGAGCGGTGACGCTGGGCCGCTGGTTCGACGTGCACGCCCTGCGCATCGGGGAGCCCGTCCAGCGGCGCGTCGCCATCCTGTTCAACGACATCACCGACCGGCGCGAGGCCGAAACCGTGCTGAGGACGACGGCACGCGAGCGGACCACGGAGCGCGATCTGGTCTGGCGCGCGAGCCGCGACCTCCTCGTGATCTGCGGCTTCGACGGTATCTACCGCTCGGTCAATCCGGCCTGGAGCGAGATGCTGGGCTGGCCCGCTGAGTCCCTTGTCGGCGCGCGGTTCGACGCCTTCGTGCATCCCGACGACCGCAAGGCGGCCGAGCAGGCCATGGACCAGTTGCGGAGCGGCGCCATCCTCGACAACCTCGACATCCGGCAGATGGCGGCGGATGGCGGCGAGCGCTGGATCTCCTGGAACGCGATCCCGCAGGGCGACCATTTCTACGCCGCCGGCCGCGACGTGACCGAGCGCAAGGCCCTGGAGGAGCAGCTCCGCCAATCGCAGAAGCTCGAAGCCGTGGGCCAGCTCACCGGCGGTGTCGCGCACGACTTCAACAACCTGCTGACCGTGATCCGGTCCTCCACCGACCTCCTGCGCCGTCCCGACCTGCCGGAGGAACGCCGGCGGCGCTATGTCGACGCCATCTCGGATACGGTGACGCGCGCGGCCAAGCTCACCGGCCAGCTCCTGGCCTTCGCCCGTCGGCAATCCCTGACCCCCGAGGTCTTCGACGTCGCCAAGGGCGTGACCTCGGTGGCCGACATGGTCGGCACCCTCACGGGTGCGCGCATCCAGGTGGTGACCCAGATCGAGACCGGCCGCGACGATGCGGGACAGCCGCTGGCCTGCCTCATCGACGCCGATCCGAGCCAGTTCGATACCGCGCTCGTCAACATGGTCGTCAACGCCCGCGACGCCATGGACGGAGAGGGAAAGCTCACCATCCGGGTCCGCCGCGCCACGACCATTCCGGCCGTGCGAGCGCATCCCCGCATCCGGGGCGATTTCGTCGCCGTCTCGGTCTCCGATACGGGTTCGGGCATCGCCCCGGAGGTGCTGGACCGGATCTTCGAGCCGTTCTTCACCACCAAGGGCGTGGGGCAGGGCACCGGCCTCGGCCTCAGCCAAGTCTTCGGTTTCGCCAAGCAATCGGGCGGCGAGGTCGTAGTGGAAAGCCGCCTCGGCGCGGGCACGACCTTCACCCTCTATCTCCCGCGCGCGGCGGGCGAGGCCGTGGCCGCCGAGCCGGTGCGGGAGCCAGCCCCCCTGGCCGAGCGGCACGGCACCCGCGTCCTCGTGGTGGAGGACAACGCGGAGGTCGGCGCCTTCGCCACCCAGGCCCTGCAGGAGCTCGGCTACGTCACGCATTGGGTGACGGATGCGCAGCAGGCCCTCGACGCCCTGGCGCGCGACTCCGCCGGTTTCGAGGTGGTCTTCTCCGATGTGGTCATGCCGGGCATGAACGGCATCGATCTCGGCCACGCGATTCGCCGCAAATGGCCTGATCTGCCGATCGTGCTCACCTCGGGCTACAGCCATGTCCTCGCCGAGGAGGGCAGCCACGGGTTCGAGCTTCTCCGCAAACCCTATTCCGTGGCCGACCTGTCGCGCATCCTCCGGCTCGCCGTCTCCCGCTGAGGCCGAGGGTCCGCCCGGCGGGCGCGACCGGGCGACGCGGCAACTTCTGTTGCAGTGCAACGTTGCGTTCTCATCGAAGCCGGCGCGCGGCCGACCCGGCGCTCGGCCGGGCCTCGTTCCGTCGCGCGGACCGCCTCGCCCGGCAGCCCCGGCCTGACCCGCCTTCCATGCCGGCCCAAGCCGCACGACACGCAGAACCGCACGGATATCCGCATGAGCATCGCCTCCGCCCTCGGCCTGACATCCTCGAAGAAGGTCCGCTACGCCTTCGTCGCCCTCGGCGACATCACGCAGGAGGCCATGCTGCCCGGCGTGAAGCACACCGGCAATTCGGAGGTCGTCGCCTTCGTCACCGGCGATCCGGAGAAGGCGCGCGGCGTCGGCGCGCAGTATGGCGTGACCGATTCCTACGGCTACGAGGAGTTCGACACGCTGCTGGCCTCGGGCACGATCGATGCGATCTATCTCGCCACGCCGAACTGGCGTCATGCCGAGTTCGCGGTTCCCGCCTTGAAGGCCGGCATCCATGTCCTGGTGGAGAAGCCGCTGGAGATCTCGGCGGAGAAGTCGAGAGAGATCATCGCGGCGCAGAAGGCCTCCGGCGCCAAGCTCATGGTGGCCTACCGCCTCCATTTCGAGCCCTGCACCCTGGCGACCATCGACCTGATCCGGTCCGGCCAACTCGGCGAGTTGCTGACCTTCTCCTCGACCTTCACCCAGATGGTCTCGCCCGAGAACCACCGCGCGACGAGCGGCATCGAGGCGGGACCGATCTTCGATATGGGTCCGTATCCGATCAACGCCGCCCGCTACATCTTCGGCGACGAGCCGACGGAGGTGGTCTCGGCCACCGGCATCCGTCACCCCGAAGCCGGCCTCGGCGATTTCGACGATACCGTCGCGGTGACGCTCCGGTTTCCGCGGAACCGCATCGCCCAGTTCGTGCTCTCCTATTATGGCAATACCCTCGACAGCTATTCGGTCGTCGGCACCAAGGGCAGCGTCGAGGTCAATCCGGCCTACATGTATGGCAAGCCCCTGGAGCACATTGTCACCATCGGCGAGGACAAGAGCCATGCCAGCTTCAAGAACACCGACCATTTCGGCGGCGAGCTGAAGTACTTTTCGGATTGCATCCTCGAAGACCGCGAGCCCGAGCCCGATGGCGAGGAAGGCCTCGCCGATCTCCGCGTCATCGAAGGCATCGTCCGCGCTCTGCAGACCGGGACGTCACAGACGCTCGAACCCTTCACCCGCACCAGGCGCATCGACACGAAGGCCCAGGAGCAGACGCTCTCGGCACAGAAGTCGCCGGAGCTGATCAACACGTCGAATCCCGGAAAGGGCAAGGAGAAGGTTCCGCTGAACTAAGCAGGTTTCGCAGAAGTGGTCCCCGGCCCTCGGATCAAACCCTGCTTGGCCCGGCCGCTTCGAGGCCGTTCCCGTCCCTCGCTCCACAAGTCTCCGCGATGAATGACCGAGCCCAGGCGGGCACCGATCTGTCCCTCGGTGCCGCGTGCATCGACCCGGACGGCAGGGAATATCCGATCCAGGACTACGCCCCGCTCGGCGATGGCCGCTCCGTCGTCCTCGTCGGGCCGGACGGCGCGGTGGCGTGGTGGTGCGTCCCCGAAATGGATTCGCCGCCCCTGTTCGACCGGCTTCTCGAGCCGGACAACGGCGGCTACTTCCAGGTTCGGCCCGACGGCCCGTTCACGATCAAGCGGCGCTACCGCACCGACAGCAACGTGCTGGAGACGGTCTTCACCACCGCGACCGGCACTGCACGCGTCACCGAATCCCTCAACAGCAGCCGCGCCGGCCGCCTGCCCTGGTGCGAACTCGCGCGTCGGCTGGAGGGCGTCTCCGGCACGGTGACGTTCCGGATCCGCGCCGTCTTCGGCACGCGCGGCGATTCCCTCTCGCCCTGGCTCCAGCCGACGCCCAATGGCTGCGTCTTCCATGTCGGACCGGTCCTCGGGGTGATCCGCTTCAGCGACACCATCCGCGTCCTCGAGGAGGAGGACCGCACCATCGCCGCCACGGTGACGCTGGGGGAGGGCGAGCGTGCCCTGGTGGCGCTTCTGGCCGGTGAGGACGAGCCCTTGGGCATCCCCACCATCGCGGAGATCGACGGACGCATCGATATCAGCGACGATGCCTGGCGGCACTGGGCGGAGGGGCTGCATTACGACGGCCCGCATTGCTCCGAGGTGCGGCGCAGCGGCCTCGCCCTGAAGCTGCTGCTCTACTCGCCGAGCGGCGCCATCGCCGCCTCCGCCACCTCGTCCCTGCCCGAGCGGATCGGCGGCCCGAAGAACTACGACTACCGCTACGCCTGGATCCGCGATGCCGGCTACACCGTCAACGCCTTCCTGCGCATCGGCGCGATGCCGGAGGCGAAGGCCGCCTTTTCCTGGCTGATCGCGCGCCTGCACGAGCACGGGGCGCAAGTCTTCTACACCCTGCGCGGGGGAAAGGTGCCGGAGGAGACCTCCCTCGACCTCGCCGGCTATCGCGGTTCGCGCCCGGTCCGGGTCGGCAACGCGGCGGCACGCCAGCACCAGCACGGGATCTACGGCGACATCTTCGAGACCGCGAGCCTGTTCGTCGCGGACGGCAACATCCTCGACCAGAAGAGCGCGACGGTCCTGGCGGATCTCGCCGACGAATGCGCCGACCGCTGGCGCCAGAAGGATGCCGGGATCTGGGAGTTGGAAGTCCCACAGCATTACACGATGTCGAAGATCAGCGCCTGGCAGGCGCTCGCCCGCGCCGTCGAACTGGCGGAGGCCGGTCATATCGCGGCCACCTGCGTGCCGCGCTGGTCGCGGGAGCGTGATCGCATCCAGGCCTGGATCGAGGAGCATTGCTGGTCGGAGGCGCGCCAAGCCTATACGTTCTATCCCGGCACCGACCGGCTCGACGCCTCCCTGACCCTGGCGGTCCGTTTCGGCTTCGACGGGCGCGACCGCCTGTTCTCCACCCTCGACGCGATCCGCGAGGAACTCGGGCGCGGTCCGCTTCTCTATCGCTATTCGGGGGCCGAGACGGAGGAGGGCGCCTTCATCGCCTGCTCGTTCTGGCTGGTGGAGGCTCTGGCTGAGCTCGGAAGGCAGGACGAGGCCGAGGCGGTCTTCACCGGCACGCTGAGCGCCGTCACCCGAGGTGTCGGCGTGATGAGCGAGATGATCGATCCGGATACCGGCGACCATCTCGGCAACACACCGCAGGGCCTGAGCCATCTCGCCCTGCTTCACGCGGCCTGTTCCCTGCGTGGCGACCGCGAGCGAGACCTGAAAGCGGCACGATGACCGGCACCACCCTCGATACCCATTCCGGCGCTCTCAGCCTGCCGGATGCGGCGCCCAGCCGGCATCCCGGCCTCGTCCTCACCGCCCTGGCGATGGGCGGCTTTGCCATCGGCACCACCGAATTCGCCACGATGAGCCTGCTTCCGGCCTTCGCACCCGATCTCGGCATCGACGCGCCGACGGCCGGCCACGTCATCAGCGCCTACGCCCTCGGCGTCGTCGTCGGCGCGCCGGTCATCGCGGTGCTGGCGGCCAAGATGGCGCGCAGGACGCTCCTCGTCGGGCTGATGGTTCTGTTCGCGCTGGGCAACGTCCTCTCGGCCCTGGCGCCGAACTATCACGGGATGCTGCTGTTCCGGTTCCTAGCGGGCCTGCCGCACGGCGCCTATTTCGGCGTGGCCGCCCTCGTCGCCGCCTCCCTCGTCCCCCGGGAGCGGCGGACCCAGGCGGTCTCGCGGGTGATCCTGGGTCTCACCCTCGCCACGGTGGCCGGCGTGCCCCTCGCCAACGTGATCGGCCAGCTCGTGGGCTGGCGCTGGAGCTTCGGGCTCGTCGCCGTCCTGGCGCTGCTGACGGCAGTGGCTTTGCGGATCCTGGCGCCCCTCGGACGTCCGGCATCGGGCGCCAGTGCGCTCCGCGAGCTCGGGGCGCTGCGGCGCGGTCAGGTCTGGCTCACCCTCGCCATCGGCGCCATCGGTTTCGGCGGCCTGTTCTCGGTCTATACCTACCTCGCCTCGACGCTGATCGAGGTCACCCATGCGGGGCCCGCGGCGATCCCGCTAGTGCTCGCCGTGTTCGGCCTCGGCCTTACCGTCGGCAATCTCGTCTGCGCCTGGGCCGCCGACCGCGCCCTGATGCCGGCGGCCGGGCTGACCCTGGTCTGGACGGCGGCGGCTCTGGCCCTCTACCCGTTCTCGGTGGGCAGCGTCTGGACCCTGGCGCCGGTGGTGTTCCTCATCGGCTGCGGGGGCGGCCTCGCCACCATCCTGCAGACGCGGTTGATGGACGTGGCCGAGGATGCGCAGACCTTGGCTGCCGCACTCAACCACTCGGCCTTCAACTTCGCCAACGCCCTGGGTCCCTGGCTCGCCGGCCTCGCCCTCACCGCCGGCTTCGGCCTGCCCTCCACGGGGTGGGTCGGCGTGGGGCTGGCGCTGGGCGGGTTGGCCCTGTGGGCGGTCTCCGCCTCGCTGGAACGGCCCGGCGCCGCCTCGCCGCCGCTCCGGGGCCGGTGAGCGGCAGGCCGAGCCGGCTCAAGGGGTCAGCGGCTGGATGTCGAGATGCATGCCCCGGCCCCTGAGGACGCGGACGAGGCGGCCTTCGAGTTCGTCGTCGAGCCCGTTCACCTGCATGTGCAGGCGGCTTCCCTTCGCCGTGCCCGTCACCCAGAGACGATAGACGAGCCCCTCCTCACGCAGCTGCGTCAGAAGCCGCTCGGAGCCGATCCGGTTGGCTTCGTCGTTCATGGCAATGAGGCTCGCGTCCATTCAGGTCTCCCGCTATCGATGATGACAACGTTCCAGATCTCTGTTTCGTCCTGATGTCGCGAACATTGTCTCGAAACGCGGCTAACGATCGGGACGCGGCGCGCTGTCGGCCATCGACGGGAAGAGTGGTCCAGCGACCAGACCCGACGCCG
This sequence comes from Methylobacterium bullatum, assembly GCA_902712845.1. Taxonomy (NCBI): domain Bacteria; kingdom Pseudomonadati; phylum Pseudomonadota; class Alphaproteobacteria; order Hyphomicrobiales; family Methylobacteriaceae; genus Methylobacterium; species Methylobacterium bullatum. The sequence goes on along the minus strand of LR743504.1, from coordinate 4,161,856 downwards.
ATGGACGGAGCTTAGCAATGGGCGGGCCGGTGCAGCGGCGGCCCCCCATCCGCCGGTCGACCGGAGGCGAGCGCGGCCTCGCCCGTGCTGTCCCGCCCGATACGCGGACGATGATGAAGGGTGCGCGCAGGATTCGAGTAGCGCTCGCCCGCATCGGCGCAAGCTACACTCCTCGAGATCCTGTGTTAATCGTTCTTCAGCATAGGAATTGACTGGCGTTTATTGCCCGCGGCTCGATAACCTCTGTCGACGGAGCCGATACGGCGCCTGGAGGCATGAGATGAAGTTCGGATCCGCTATCCTGCTGGGGCTCTTCGCGGCGTCCCCGGCCGCCGAGGCCCTGGCCCAGAGCCCCCGCGACGTGCCGATCACCCAGGATCTGCGCCGCGAGGAACGCATCGAACGCCGCCTCGACCGGACCATGCCACCGCCGGTGGGCCCCAACGTGTCGCCGGACAATCCGGACGGCGTCGTCGGCTTCGACGGTCCGCCCGGCATGTTCGAGAACGGGGTCGAGAACGGCAGCCCGATCCCCTCCGGATCCCCCGTCGACGACGACGACGATTGAGCGCCGCAGCGGCATCCTCTTTCGCGGGGGGGCGCGCGCGCCGGTCACAGTCCGTGCCCTCCCGTTCGATCGGCGTCCGTGTCCTGTCCCACGGCATCCGTCGTCGCCGCCTGCGAGGCGGATCGCCGGGCAAAGGTCCGCTCCGCCACCTTTCCGAGAGGCTGGCCGCTGTTGCGGATCGACCATGTCGTCGTCGGGCCGGGCCACGGACCACCTGCCCCTCCTCGTCGAACTGGGAATCGGCCCGACCTGAAGCCTCGAACGCCAGGGAGGATGGGGGCGGTCCGACCGCTTTCGGTTTCGTAAGGCGACGCGATCGCTGCGGTCGGATGATGACGATGGCGTGAGGGAGCAAATTTCGGCCGTGCGGCTTGTCCCCCCGGCGATGCGATCGGCATCGCCCATATTCGGGGATCGATCAGGAATTGCATGGCCGAGGATGTGACGTCGACTGGCTACGAGTGGACGCTGGCGAGCTTTACCGACACCATCCATCGTGGCGGTGTCGCCCTATGGGCCTGGTCACCGACGCGTAGGCTGGCCCAGCTCGACGGGCTCTGCCGCGAGTTCTGGGGTACCTCCGAGTCCGTCGTCCCCATCGACGACCTGTTCGAGCGCGTGAACGCGGAGGACCGCAGCGCGATGATGCGCGACTGGGCGGCGAGCGAGGCGGATTCCCACCCCTACAGCTTCGACTTCCGCATCGGTGACGACCCTCACGCACGCTGGGTCTCTGCACGCGGCGTGGGTGGGGAGGCCGGCAAGGTCGGCGAATGGGTCCAGGCCATCTTTCTCGACGTCACCCGGCAGAAACGCGCCGAAGAGGCCGAGCACCTCCTGACGGCGGAGCTCGCCCACCGCGTCTCGAACATGTTCTCCGTCGCCCGGGCGCTGACCGCCATCGTCGCCCGGGGCGCCACGTCGACCCCGCATTTCGCCGAGGACCTGTCGCAACGCTTCGGCGTGCTGCACGAGGCGACCACCCTCGCCACGCGGGCACAGGCCGGCGACCATGGCAAAGTCAGGCTGCGGACGCTGGCCGAGCGAATCCTGTCGCCCTATCTCGACGGCGGCAACATCGCGATCGACGTCGAGGAGGCCGCCGTGGCGCCTCCCGACAAGGTCAACGACTACGCCATGATCCTGCACGAGCTCGCCACCAACTCGGCCAAGTACGGTGCCCTGTCGGGAGGTGGCACGCTGACGGTGACGGGGCGTGTTTCGGACGGCACGTTGACGCTCGATTGGGAGGAGACCTCGGCATCCTCGGGGGCGGTCGTGTCCGATGGCGGCGGGTTCGGATCCCGGCTGTTGAAACAGACCATCGAGCGCAGCCTGGGCGGAAGCTTCACCCGCCGGATCGACGAGGCCGGTCTCGGCTTCGCGATGCACGTCCCGGTCGCCTGAGCGACCATTCCGCCCCCCTTCACCTCACCGACCAGGAAACCGGACATGGCCCACGTCCTCGTCATCGGCGCCAGCCAGGGTATCGGCCTGGAAACCGTGAAGGCGGCCCTGGCGGCCGGCCATTGCGTGCGGGCCTTCGCCCGGTCCGCCGCGACCATTTCGCTGTCGGGCCAGGGGCTGGAACGCTTCCCCGGCGACGCCTTGAACGCCGCCGATATCGCGTCCGCCCTGGAGGGCATCGACGTCGTGGTGCAGGCGCTGGGCGTGCCGGCGAAGAACCTGCTCGGGCCGGTGACCCTGTTCTCTTCCGCCACCAACGTGCTGGTACCGGCCATGGAGACAGCCGGCGTGCGGCGCATCCTCTCCGTGACGGGCTTCGGCACCGGCGACAGCCGTGACGCCATCGGCCTGCTGCAGCGCATCCCCTTCCGCCTCGTGTTCGGGCGGGCCTACGACGACAAGGACGCCCAGGAGATGCGGATCCGCCGAAGCGGCCTGGACTGGACCTTCGTCCGGCCCGGCGTGCTCACGCCCGGCTCGGCCACGGGACGCTACAGGGTCCTGACGGAGCCCTCATCCTGGCGGAACGGCCTGATCTCCCGGGCCGACGTGGCGCATTTCATCGCCGGCGAGATCGACAAGCGATCCTATGAGCGCAAGGCCGTCGTCCTCATCGGCTAGGATCGGGGCTTGCCCCGGAGCGTGATGCGCGTCAGCTCGGACGGTGGCCCGAGCCTCAAGGCGAAGCCGGGCCATAGCCCGGTGCCGTTGTTGACGTAGAGCGTCATGCCGCCGACCGCGTAGGCGCCGGAGACGAAGCCGGCATTCGCGCGCGCGACCAGCCGGTCGAGGCCCCGGATCATCCCGCCATGCGTGTGCCCGGAGAGTTGCAGGGCCACCCCCTTGGCGGCCGCCCGCGCCGCATCCTTCGGCTGATGGTCGAGGAGGACGATGGGGGCATCGGGCGGCGCACCGGCCAAAGCGGCGTCGAGGTCGTGCACCGGCCGGCCCGAATGCGAGGCCGACAGGTCGGTCACGCCCGCGAGGACCAGGGCATCGGCACCGCGCCTCAGGACCGTATGACGGTTCTCCAGCACGCCCATGCCCAGCTCGGCATAACGGCGCATCCACCCGGCATAGTCGAAGAAATACTCGTGGTTGCCGGGGATCACCCAGACGCCGTCCGGGGCTCGGAGTCCACGCAGCGGTTCGACGTCGGCGCGGCGCGAGGCGAGGGCCCCGTCGATCAAGTCGCCAGTGACCACCACGAGATCGACGCCGAGCGCGTTGGACCGCGTCACCACCTCCTGCGCCCAGGCCGCCGGGAACAGGCGGCTGAGATGCAGGTCCGTCAGCTGGAGCAGGGTGAAGCCGTCGAAGCCGGCCGGAAGGTTCTCGATCTCGACGGTGACGTCCTTGAGCGGTGGCACCCGCACCGCCTGCTGCACCGCCACCGCCGAGAGAAGCATGGCCAGCGCCGCCTCGACGTAGCGCCATCCGGCCGGGATCGCCCAGCCGCCACCGGGCAGGAGCCTGGAGGCCAGCGCCACGACGTCGAGGGCCAGCTGCATCGCCGCAAGGAGGGCGATCGCCCCGAAGGCCCAGTTGAACAGCACGATCAGCGACCGGGGAAACTCGGGCGCGAAGACCGAGCCGGACGAGAGGCGGCTCCACAGATGGTACTGCGACGCGATGAGCAGGAGGAGAGCGACACCGGCCTTCACGGCGAACGGCCAGGGCAGGGGCCAGAGGACTCTCGTGATGACGTACAGGCAGGGCAGGCCGAAGATCAGGTGGAACATGCTCTCGTATCGGCGACGGGGGACAATCGGCACGGAGCCGATCCCGCTCCCACCACGGACGAGGCCATATCACCGACCGTCCCACATGGGACGCGTCGATCCACCTCGCACGCACCATCACGTGCTTCCGAGCACACCCGCTGTCGCCGAAGCGCCCCGTCCGTCTGACCTCGAGCTCGATGAGGCGCCAGCCAATCCCGCCAGGGCGAGGGAGGTCACACTCCGGTTATCGGATGTTTCCGTCCGTGACGGACCCCACTGCTTCATCGGCCGAGCCATCCGCCGCATCTCGCCTGCGGCCGGAACACCCCAGGGGGCGCGTCCGAAAGCCCGTTCTGTTCGCGCGAACCGCTCGGGCGGAGAAAGCGGGGCGGGCGCCCGCCTTTTGCACCCGCGACAACGGCGGCGAGGCGCCCTGGTTCGAGGTGGATCGTTGTCACTGCGAGAGCGGTTGTACGGAACGGCCCGGCATCGGCCCGCTCTTGCCGATCTTGCCACGTGCGAACTTGCCATGCGTGAACTTGCCATGTGTGAACTTGCCATGTGTGAATGTCCCGCCGCCGGGGCCATGCCATGGCCCCATCCCCATCACACGCGACAGACGCGAAACGAGGCCGGCGGGATATGCTGAAACAGGGTTCGGATGAGGCAGGATCAGCACGAGGCACGGCACAGATGATGCGAGATCCGACGGCACGCACCACCGGACCGACATTCGATCAGATCCGCCGGCGCGCCTATGAACTCTGGGAGCGCAATCACCAGCCGATGGGATTCGAGATCGAGTTCTGGCTCATGGCCGAGAAGGAGTTGCGGGCCGAGCGGGACCGTGCGGCGAGGGCCGAGGCGACGGAGGCCGACGATTCCCTCCCACCTCAGCAAGCGTGAGCGAGCGGCAAGACGATCTTCCCCAAAACCGCATCACCCGCACATATCGTTCATGTCGGAAATGCATAAGCGCATGACTAACGTCGAGCAATGCTCGCACGATGGTAGTCAAACTGCACATCGAGCGATCATTTGCCCTGGTTTTTGGCGATAACGTTCGCACCGGGCCACCGCTCCGATTTAAAAATTATTTAGATGTTTTACGCACCTTCCGGCTGAATACGGTCAAGAGATGGCCTCCCGTCACCGGAACGCTTTTCATGCTGAGCCGCCTTTCCCTGCGTGCGCGCCTCATCGGCGCCTTCTCGATCACGACGCTGCTCCTCGTGAGCATGGGGGCCGTGGCCTTGACCGCCACCCGGACGATCAACGGACATCTGGTGAGCGTGCAGTCGGACGCTCTGCCGAGCGTCGCCAAGGCCGGTGAGATCTCCGGCTGGATCGGGCGCTATGCGATCAGCATCTACCGCCATCTCGCCGCGATCGACCCCGATTCGAAGAAGCGCTACGACGCCGAGATCGTCGAGCGGCAGGGCAGGGTCACGCGCATCCTCGCCGATTACGCTTCCCTTGCCACCTCTGCGCGCGAGAGGGCCGTCTACGACACGCTCAACACGACCTGGCTCGATTACCAGAAGGAGAACAAGGCGATCCTCGATCTCTCGCGCAGCGGGATGAACGAGGACGGGCTCGAGCGGCTGCAGGGGAAATCCACGGAACTCCAGCGCCTGTGCGTCTCGCTGGCGGACCGGCTCGTGGCCATCAACAACGAGGCGGCGGAGACGTCCCACCTCGCGAGCCGGCAGGCCTTCGACCGCACCGAGACCCTCGTCCTCGGCGCGGGCCTCGGCGGCCTCGTCCTGTCGGCCCTGCTCGCGTTCTGGATCATCCGCGGCGTCACCGGGGGCATCGCCTCGGTGGTTCGGCCGATGCAGGCGCTGGCCTCGGGCGATCTGTCCGTGGCGATCCCGCGCCAGGGGGAGGGGACCGAGATCGGCACGATCGCGGATGCGGTGCAGGTGTTCAAGACGCGCCTCATCGAGATGCGCGCCCTGGAGGACGAGACCGTGCTCGCGCGCGCCGGTGCCGAAACCCAGCGGCAGGCCGCCATGCACAGGTTGGCGGGGGATTTCGAACGGGCCGTGGGCGGCATCATCGGCACCGTGGCGGCGGCGGCGAGCCAGCTCCAGGGCACCGCGCGCGCGATGACGGCGACGGCCACGCACACCGCCTCGCAATCCCTGACCGTGGCGGCGGCGGCGGAAGAGGCGGCCTCCAACGTCAACACCGTGGCGGCGGCCGCCGAACAGCTCGGCTCCTCGGTCCAGGAAATCGGCCGTCAGGTCGACGGATCGGCCAATCTCGCCGCCCTCGCGGTGAACGAGGCGGCACGGACCGCCTCCCTCGTCGAGGAACTCAGCCTGGCGGCGGGCCGGATCGGCGACGTGGTGTCGATCATCTCGGAGATCGCCGGGCAGACCAACCTGCTGGCGCTGAACGCCACCATCGAGGCGGCGCGGGCCGGCGAATCGGGCAGGGGCTTCGCCGTGGTCGCCGCCGAGGTGAAACAGCTCGCCAGCCAGACGAGCCGCGCGACCCAGGAGATCGGCGGCCAGATCGGCCGCATCCAGGCCTCCACCGGGCAGGCGGTCTCGGCGATCGGAACCATCACCACGCGGATCGGCGAGATCAGCACCGTCGCCACCTCCATCGCCGCCGCCGTGGAGCAACAGGGCGCGGCCACCCAGGAGATCGTGCGCAACGTGTCCCAGGCGGCCATGGGAACGGGACAGGTCACCGCCAACGTCGCCAGCGTCGCGAACGCGGCCGAGGAGACCGGCGCCGCCGCGAGCCAGGTCCTGGCCTCGGCCTCGGCGCTGTCGCAGCAATCCGACCATCTCAGCATGGAGGTGGCCCGCTTCCTCGCCACCGTGCGAGCCGCCTGACCGGCCACGCGGGACGCGCTCCGCGCCGATGCGGGGCACGTGCGTGATCTGTGGCTTTCGTGCCTTGAGGCGAGGCGAAACGGCCCTCGGCCTGCCTATGGAGGAGGCATCTGGGGCGCTCGCCCGACCTTGCCCGTAATGTGAGTTTTGTTGGCATCGATCTTGTTACGTCACTCCCGCGCGGCCGGCGGCGATCGTCCGTGCAGACGGCACGAAGCGGAGTGATGTTGATGACCAAGGGCACGATGAACCGTCGCCATGCGCTCAAGCTCGGTTTGGCGGGGGCGGGCGGCGCGGTGGCGATGCCGTTCTTCGCCCGGAACGGGTTGGCGGCGGAGCCGATCAAGCTCGGCAGCCTCCTCGACGGGACCGGGGCGCTCGGGCTCGAAGGCAAGCGGATGATCGAGACCACCGAATACACGGTGGAACTGCTCAACAAGGCCGGCGGCCTGCTCGGACGGCCGATCAAGCTGATCGCCTACGACACCCAGTCCAACATGCAACTCTATACGCAATACGCTCAGACCCTCGCCCTGAAGGACAAGGTCGACGTCATCCAGGGCGGAATCACCTCGGCCTCGCGCGAGGCGATCCGGCCGATCTTCGGCCGCTCCAAGACCCTCTACTTCTACAACACCCAGTACGAGGGCGGCGTCTGCGACCGCAACGTCTTCTGCACCGGCTCGACCCCGGCCCAGACCGTCAACCACATCGTCGATTACGCCCTCAAGAACTGGGGTAAGAAGGCCTACATCGTCGCCGCGGACTACAATTACGGCCACATCACCGCGAGCTGGATGACGAAGTTCATGAAGGATGGCGGCGGCTCCGTGGCCGGCACCGACTTCTTCCCCCTCGACGTCACGAACTTCTCCTCCGCCATCAGCCGCATCCAGCAGGCCCAGCCGGAGATCGTCCTCTCCGCCCTCGTCGGCGCCAACCATTCGGGCTTCTACCGGCAGTGGGACGCCGCCGGCATGAAGGGCAAGATCCCCATGGGCGCCAGCGTGTTCGGCCTCGGCGACGAGCTGACCACCATGGACACCTCCACCACCAACGGCATCCTCACCTGCTACGGCTGGTACAACGACCTCGACACCCCCGCGAGCAAGGCCTTCGTCGCCGGCATGCAGGCCAAGTTCGGCGCCGACGTCACCGATCTGAGCGAGCTCGACACCGCCACCTACGAGGGCATCATGTTCTGGGCGGAAGGGGTGAAGAAGGCCGGCTCCATCGAGCGCGACGCCGTCGTGGCGGCGCTGGAGAGCGGCATCAGCATCGACTCGCCGACAGGCAAGGTGACGATGGATCCGGGCACCCACCACACCATCCGCAACACCTACCTCGCCCGGCCCAAGGACCGGAAATGGGAGCAGCTGGCGGCCTTCCCGGATTCGTTCCCGGCCGATACCGGCGGCGCCTGCGACCTCGTCAAGAATCCGCGCATGAACAAGCAGTTCACGCCCGACCTGAAGGGCTGAGGCGCCTCTTCATGGATCTCGCGGGGCTCCTGACCTTCAACGTCCTCACCGGCATCGCCACCCTGGTGCTGATCACCCTCGGTCTCGGGGTGATCTACGGCATGATGCGCATCATCAACCTGGCGCATGGCGAGTTCATGATGCTCGGCGCCTATACCGCCGTGATGGCGAACGGGGCGGGCGTGAACATCTGGATCGCCATGCTGGTCCTCCCGCCCCTGGTGGTGGGGGCGGTGGGGCTGATCCTGGAACGCACCGTCATCCGCTTCCTCTACGGGCGGATGATGGACACGATGCTGGCGACCTGGGGCATCAGCCTCGGGTTGATCGGCCTGATCACCACGCTCTACGGCAACGTCGTGCGGGGTGTCTCGACCCCGGTCGGGAGCTTCGAGATCGGCCGCTACGGCGCCAGCCTGTACAGCCTCGTCATCATCGCCACGGCGCTCGCCGTGCTGACGGGCATGTTCCTCCTCCTGCGCATGACGAAGTTCGGGCTGATCCTGCGCGCCACCATGCAGAACCCGCGCATGGCCGCCGCCATGGGCGTGTCGCCCGACCGCATCTACATGGCGACGTTCGGCCTCGGCGCGGCCCTCGCAGGGCTGGCCGGCGGCGTGCTCGCGCCGATCTCCGGCGTCTCCCCGTCCATGGGGGCGGCCTACATTTCCCGAGCCTTCATCACCGTGCTGGGCGGCGGCCCCGCCATCGTGACGGGCACGGGCCTCGCCTCCTCGGTGTTCGGGTTCATCAACGAACTGGTCTCGTTCAGGACCACGCCCGTCATCGGCGACGTCGCCCTCCTCGTCGCCGCGATCCTGCTGATCCGCGTGCTGCCGCAGGGCATCACCGGCCGCTACCTGAGGCGCAGCCTATGAATCCCGTCGCCCGCCGCTCCGCCATGGGGTTCCTCGTCACCCTCGGCCTGATGCTCGCCTTCCTGTTCGGGGCGCCGCACTTCCTCGACACGTTCGGCCTCGTCCAGGCCACGGGCTTCGCGGCGCTGGCCATGTTCGCCCTGAGCCAGGGCTTCATCTGGGGCTATGGTGGGGTCATGTCCTTCGGGCAGGCCGCCTTCCTCGGGCTCGGCGGCTACGCCTACGCTGTCTCCATGATCAACATGGGCGACAGCACGCTGCCCATCCTCATCGCCATCCTGGTGCCGACCCTGTTCGCGGGGCTGCTCGGCTACTTCATGTTCTACGGCCGGATCTCGGACGCCTATATCGGCGTCATCACCCTCACCGTCTCGGTGATCCTGTTCCAGCTCGTGAACACCACCTCCGGCAGCCAGTACCGGATCGGCGAGGCGGAACTCGGAGGGTTCAACGGCATCCCGGCGATCCCGGCTCTGAACAAACTCGGCGACGCGGGCAACCCGCTCGACAATGACGGCATCTGGTACGCCGCCATGGGGGCGCTGATCCTGGTCTACGCCACCTTGCGCTGGGTGCTGGCCAGCCGCTTCGGCCGCGTCGTGGTGGCGATCCGCGAGAACGAGACCCGGGCGCAGCTCATCGGCTACGATCCGCGCCTGTACAAGCTCCTCGCCTTCATGATCTCGGGCGCCGTCGCCGGCCTCGCGGGCTGCCTCTACGCCAATTGGGGCGGCTTCATCAGCCCCACCGTGTTCGGCCTGTCGATGTCGGCGCAGGTGATCATCTTCGTGCTGGTGGGCGGCCTCGGCACCCTCGTCGGCCCGATGCTCGGCGCGGTGCTGATCCAGTGGCTCATCATCGAGGCCGGCTCGCAGAACGTGGTCGATTCCAATCTCGGACTCGGCATCGTGCTGGTCGCCTTCGTCCTGCTGATCCCGCAGGGGCTCCTGCCGGTGGTGAGGAACCTGTTGATGCGCATTCCCGACCTCGTGGCGAAAGCGCGCCCGGCCGGGGACGAAACGTCAGATCCCGTCCGCGACGCCCGGACTGCGGAGGTCCGTCCATGAGCGAGACCATGAACGCGAAGGCGCCGCTGCGCCCCCTCGTCGAGGCCAAAGGCGTCACCATGCGCTTCGGCGGCGTGACGGCGGTGGGCAATGTCGACTTCACCCTCGGCGAAGTGGAGCTGCGCTGCCTCATCGGCCCCAACGGCGCGGGCAAGAGCACCTTCTTCAAGATGCTCACCGGGCAGTTGACGCCCACGGAGGGCCGCATCCGCTTCCGCGACACGGACATCACCGGGGCCGAGCCGCACCGGATCGCCAGGCTCGGGGTCGGCATCAAGACCCAGGTGCCCAACGTCTTCAACGGCCTATCGGTGCGCGAGAACGTGTTCGTGGCGGCGGGGCGGCGCAAGTCCATCGCCCGGACGCGTTCCATCGTCGACGAGACGCTGACCCGGCTCCAGCTCACTTCCATCGCCGAACGCAATGTTGGCCAGCTCGCCCACGGCCAGCGCCAATGGGTCGAGATCGCCACCGTGCTCGCCCAGGAACCGGAGCTGATCCTCCTCGACGAGCCCGCCGCCGGCATGACCCATGACGAGGTCCACCGCACGGCAGAGCTCATCCGCGAGATCAACCGCACCCACGCCCTCATCGTGGTGGAGCACGACATGCCCTTCATCCGGATGATCGCCAGGACCGTCACGGTCTTCAACCAGGGCCGCATCCTGATGGAGGACAGCGTGGAGCGCGTGCTCACCGACCAGCGCGTCCGCGACGTCTATCTCGGCAAGCAGGCCGCATGAGCGCCCCGATATGAGCCGCACGATGAACGCGATCCCGCCGATCCCGCCGATCCCGCTCTCCACCTGCCCGAACGCCGTCCCGGCGGTGAAGCCCGCGCTCCTGTCCGTCGAGGGCCTGCATTCCGGCTATGGCCGCATCCCGATCCTCGGTGGCGTCTCGCTCACCGTGGGGGAGGGCGAGTTCGTCGGCATCCTCGGCCATAACGGCATGGGCAAGACCACCCTGCTGCGCACCCTGATGGGCTACCTGCCCGTCACCGCCGGCCGCATCCGCCTCGGGGACGAGGACATCGCCCGGCGCTCGCCCACAGCGCGGGCGCGGCTCGGCATGGGCTTCGTGCCGCAAGGGCGGGAGATCTTCGCCACCTTGAGCGTGCGCGAGAACCTGCGCATGGGCTGCCTCCTCTCCGACAGGGACGAGGACGAGACCATCGCGGACATCCTCGGTGTCTTCCCCCGGCTGAAAGCCTATCTCGACCGGCCGGGCGGGGCGCTGTCGGGGGGTGAGCAGCAATTGCTGGCGCTGGCCCGCTGCCTCTGCGGCAATCCCCGCATCCTCCTCCTCGACGAGCCGACGGAGGGGATCCAGCCCTCGATCATCGAGGAGATCATCGAGACGCTGCAGGCCATCGGCCGGGCGCGCGGCCTCACGATTCTCCTCGTGGAGCAGAACCTGACGTTCATCGCCGGCCTCTCCGAGCGGGTGCTGATCCTGCAGAAGGGGGTCGTCACCCGTGAGATCCCGCCCGAGATCGCCCGCGACCGGGCGATGATCGAGGAATTCGTCGGCATGGAATGAGGCCGCCCGGCCCATTCCGTACACCCTTTCCATTCCAACCAAGGAGACATCCCGCGATGGCTGCCGCCCCGACGCCAACCCCCGACCTCGACATCGTCGAGATGACGCTCTCCGACGTGGCCGACGCTTTCGCCAGCGGCGTCACCTCGGAGGCGCTGACGCTGGCCTTCCTCGACCGGATCGCCTCCTACAACCCGCATTACAACGCCATCATCATCATGAACCCGCAGGCGCTGGACGACGCCCGCGCCATCGACGCGCACCGCGCCGCCGGCGAGGCGCTGGGACCGCTCGCGGGCGTGCCGGTTGTGATCAAGGACCCGATGGACATGGCCGGGCTGCCGACCACGGCGGGCTGGCGCTTCCTCAGCGCCAAGGCCGGCGGCGTCGACCTGATTCCCGAGACCGATTCCCCCGTGGTGGCACGGATGCGGGCCGCCGGCTGCGTCATGCTCGGCAAGACCAACGTCCCCGTCCTCAGCGCCACCGGCAGCCACGCCAACGACAGCTGGGCCGGACCGACTCTGAATTCGGCGGCGCCCGATTGCCTGCCCGGCGGCAGCAGCGCCGGCACGGCCACGGCGGTGGGCGCCAGCCTCGCGGTGCTCGGCCTCGCCGAGGAGACCGGCGGCTCGATCCAGAACCCGGCCTCGGCGCAGGGTCTGGTGGGCATCAAGCCGACCTTCGCCCTGGTGCCCAATGCCGGCGTCGTGCCGCTCGCCGGCAGCACCCGCGACGTGGTCGGCCCCATCGCCCGCTGCGTCCGCGACGCCGCGCTCACCCTCGACGTGCTCGCCGGCTATACCGCCGCCGACCCGAAGACCGTGGCCGGCATCGGCAAGCGCCCCAAGGGCGGCTACACGTCGAAACTCGACAAGGACGGGCTCCGGGGCAAGCGCCTCGGCCTGTTCGGTCCCGGCTGGCGCGACCTGCCGCTCTCGGCGGAGGCAACGGACCTCTACGCGCGGGCGCAGAGCGAGATCACCGCCTGCGGCGCGACCCTGGTCGCCGATCCCTTCGCCGGCACGGGCTTCGCGGCGCTCGCCGAGCCCACCGAGGGCCTGAACTATTTCGACGCGCGCGGCATGGAATCCGTGCCCTACGACCTGCATCTCTACCTGCAGCGCCTCGGGTCGAGCGCGGCGCTCCGGAGCGTCGCGTCCTTCGCCGAGGCGACGGCGGAGGAGGATGCGTTCGGCCCCAAGGGCGTGTTGCGCTACCTCCACCAATATCCGGTCTTCGAGGCGATCCTGGCCGACCCGACGCGCCCGCCCGACCTCTCTGAATTCCTCGCCCTCAGAGAGGCTTACCTCGACATCTTCAACCATGTGATGGACGAAAACGGTCTCGACGGGCTCGTCTTCCCGCAGATGCGCGATGAACTGCCGCCCCTGCATGGCGGCCTCGCCATCAACGAGACCACGGTCTGCGAGATCAACATCGCCGGCCTGCCCGGGGTGACGCTGCCGGCCGGGGCCTATGCCAGCGGCTCGCCGTTCAACCTGATCTTCGTGGGCCGGATGTGGAGCGAAGCCGACCTCCTCGGCTTCGCCTACGCCTACGAGGCGGCCACCGGCTACCGCAAGGCGCCGAGCCTGGTGACGGCGGGCTGAGGACGAAGCCACGACTCGAAGCCCTCCTCCCCCTTGTGGGCTACGATAGTCGCACCTCTCGCGGGCACCACGGGTCCCCTCTCCTTCCAGGCTACGGCCTTTACGGAAACGATTCGGGTGTTTTGGGTTTTGCAGCCTTTAGCGTTTTGCTGGAGGCGAGGGATGGATGGGCTTGGGATCGGCGACGTTCGGACGGAGGCTCGTGGAGCGTGGCTGTTCGAACGGATCGTGGCGACGGGCAGCGTGGTGTTGAGCGCGGTCGGTGGCAGCGAGGCCGGCACGGCGTCGGCCCATCGCTACCTGACCTCGCCGCGGACGACGGTGGGCGGCATCCTGAAGGCGTTCGGCCGGCGCACGGCCCGCGCCTGCGCGGGACGTCCGATCGTGGCCGTTCAGGACACCAGCGAGATCAGCTTTGCCGGGGAGGCGGCGGGCCGCCACGGGCTCGGTCCGGCCGGCAACGGGCGCGATCCCGGCTTCTTCCTGCACCCGGTGATCGCCGTGGATGCCGAGGACGAGGCGGTGCTGGGGGTGATCGATGCCCAGATCTGGACGCGGGCCGAGGGCCGGGTCGGGCCCCGCCACGTGCGGTCCCTCGAGGAGAAGGAGAGCTTTCGCTGGATCACGGGAACCCGCAGTGCGGCGGCCTGCCTGGGCGGGGTGGCCGAGAGCCTGATCGTGGTGGCCGACCAGGAGGGCGACCTCTACAGCCACTTCGCCCGGCGGTCCGCCGGCACCGACCTTCTGGTCCGCGCCCGCCACGACCGGGCTCTGGCCGAGGGCGGGCTGATGCGGTCGCATGCGGCGGACTGGCCGGTGCAGGCCGAGGACCGGGTGACGATCCCGGCCAGGCCCGGGCAGCCGGCGCGGACGGCGGAGGTCACGCTGCGGGCCGGGTCGCTAACGCTGAAGCGTCCGGCCGGAGGAGGCACCCACGAGCCGCTGACGCTGGCGCTGCATCTCGTCGTGGTGGAAGAGCCGGAGCCGCCCAAGGGCCAGGCGCCGCTGTGCTGGCGGCTTCTGACCACCAGGGCGGTGGCCGACGCGGCCGAGGCGCGGGAGATCGTGCGCCTCTACCGGCTGCGCTGGCGCATCGAGGAGGTGTTCCGCGCCCTCAAGCGCGACGGTCTGGGCCTCGACGCGACCCAGGTGCGGGTGCCCGACAAGCTGTTCCGGCTGGCGGCCCTGGCGCTGGCCGCGGCGGTGCGCATCCTGCAACTGGTCGATGCCCGTGTGGGCGGAGGGCGGCCGATGCAGGATGTGCTGGACGAGGCCAGCCTACCCTGGGTGGCGGCCCTGGGCCGAGCCCGCGAGGGCAGCACCGCGCGCCTGCGCAACCCGCATCCGCCCGGTTCCTTGGCCTGGCTCTCCTGGGTCGTAGCCCGCCACGGCGGCTGGAATGTCGCCGGCAAGCCACCGGGCCCCAAGATCATGGCCCGCGGATGGGAGCACTTCTCCGCCATGCTCGCTGGCGCCCTCATGACCAACGCCGAACCAGTTCCGTCAAGGCCGTAGCCTGGAAGGAGAGGGACAGGGAGAGCGACTGTCTGTCAGGTCAAGAGGCCAGAGCGAGGTCCTTGCGGATCTCGCGGGCTTTGGCGTTGAGGCGCACGAGGAGTTTGTGGGCGAGGGCGACGCGGACGAGCTTTTTGGGCTTTCCGGCTTGGCTCAACCGCTGGTGGAAGGCGGCAAAGTCGGGATCGTATCGGCGCACGATCTCGGCGACGACGAACAGGACGGCCCGAACCCCGGCGCGTCCGCCGCGCACGGGGCGCTTGCCGGCGCGGCGTCCGCTGTCGTGGGCGATGGGCGCCAGGCCGGCGAGCTTGGCGACAGCCTTGTTGGACAGGGTTCCGATCTCGGGCATCTCGGCCATCAGATGGGCGACCGTGCGGTCGGCCACGCCCTTGATCGTGCGGAAGCATCGGTCGAGGGCCGTCCAGACGGGGTCCAGGGCGATGGCCTGGGCGATGTGGGCTTCCAGCACCCGGATCTGCGCCGTGATGGCCGCCAGGACGGGGGTGAAGGAGGCGAGCACCTCCGGCTCGGTGACGAGGCGGGCCTGGTTGGCCTGCCCGACCTTCAGCGCCGTGAGTTGGCGCAGGCGCACCACCAGGGCGGTGAGCCGGACCTGGGTCGCCGTGGCCGGCGGGGTCGGACGCAGGCCTTTGGTCGCGGCGTACCAGGCGATCATCCCGCAATCGATCCGGTCGGTCTTCTCCAGCACACCCATGCCGTCGGCGAAACGGCGCACGGCGCGCGGGTTGACGACCGTGGCCGGAACGCCCTCGGCCCAGAGCGCGCCGAAGACCGCGCGTTCGTACCCACCGGTGGCCTCCATGGCCACCAGATCGACCCGGTGCTCCCGACAGAACGCCGCCAGATCGGCGCGGCCCTCCGGGGTGTTGGCCATCTGCCGCCAGGCGCCATCGCGGCCGATGCGGGCATCCAGCGTGTCGGCGCCGATATCCACTCCACAGACGATGTGTGTCACGGTAACCTGCCTTGTCCATGCGACGGGCTGTCGAGCGACTGTCCGGTCGTGCGTGACGAAGCGGCCCACGGTCCCAAAGCTCACCCACGGTTGTGGCCAGAGGTGTGGCGGGCGCCGCGGACCGCGCGCCGGGTGGGGCGGCCACCTCACTCGGCGCACCCTCGAATGGACACCACCCGGGGACGCCTTTCCAGATACAAGGTGTGCGAGCTTTCCGGAGATGGACCACACCTCACCCCAACCCTCTCCTTCCAGGAGAGGGAGCCCGTCGCGCCTCATGTCGAACCCTCTTGGACAGAGGGAACGGCTATCGGGCAGATTTCTGAATCCAGAAGCCCACAAGAGGGATTGGACCTCCCTCAGCCGAGGGCGACACCATCCGCAGTGGTGATCGTCCCGCCCTCGAGGACCTCGAGATAGATGCCGAGATCCACATGCCCGAAATGCTTCATGATGGCTTTCGGCAGGTTCGCATCGCGCTCGGCGGTCTTCGGGTTGACGTTGACGGCGCCGCAGCGCGGCGTGCGGGCGAGGCCGCGCAGGCGTACCGGGCCGATGCTCAACTCGCGCCCCACCCAGTCGAGTTCCTGCCACGGCTCCAGCCCGTCGAGATGGATATTGGCGCGAAAGCGTAGGGGATCGAGTTCCCGCCCCGTCGCCTCGGAGAGCGCCCGGACCGAGGCGAGGTTCACCACCGAGATCGCGCGCATCATCACCGGTGAGAGCACGCTGGCATCGGT
Organism: Methylobacterium bullatum; assembly: GCA_902712845.1. NCBI lineage: Bacteria > Pseudomonadati > Pseudomonadota > Alphaproteobacteria > Hyphomicrobiales > Methylobacteriaceae > Methylobacterium > Methylobacterium bullatum. The sequence continues at coordinate 4,145,430 of LR743504.1, read as the reverse complement.
GAACTTGTGGTTCTCGGCTCGTACCAAGCGGGGCCGCCCGCGGGTCTCCTCGCCGAGGTAATCGGCGAAGAACGCCTCCGTCCCGGCGCGCCCGGCCTCGGTGGAGAGGTCGGCGGCGAACACCTCCTCCCCGCCGCGCCGGATCGTCAGGCGATGGTTTTCGAGGTCGAACCGCGTCGACAGGGCAGCCAGCGCCGTGTTGTTGCGCAGCATTAGGAAGAAGCCCTTGTCCAGGGGCTCCGGCTTCTCCGGGTCGAACCGGGTGGTCCCCAGCGCCAGGGCGTATTCCCGGTCATGGGCGAGGCCGTCCTGCGGGGTGACGCTCAGGCTTGTCAGGGCCTCGGACGACAGACCCTTGATCGGATAGCGGTAGAGGGCGTCGACGGCGGGCATGGCGGGTTCCTGGAGAGGGTGCGCCCCTCGATGCCGGGGGCGGGTGCGATGCGCCATACGCTGTTTTGCGCAGGGGATTCTGGTCCGGCATCGACGATGCGCCGGAAACGAAAATGCCGGCTCCGCGCGAACGGAGCCGGCTCTCTGACGATGTCGAAGCCGCAGGGTCCCGAGAGCCTCAGCCCGGCGCGAGGCCCAGCAGGGTGCCGAGGGGGACGACCAGGGTGAAGCCGCCGTAGAACCCGTCCTTGGCGCGGCGGGCCGTATAGGGATTGTAGAAGGAATTCGGGTTGACGACGTACTGGACCACCGGCTCGAGGACGACGCCCGCGCCGAGATCGAAATGGGCGTTCACCTCGAACACGAACTTGTCGCGCGAATAGGGTTCGCCGGTGCCGCCCGAGATGAAGTTCGCGTCCGACAGGAAGTCGGCATAGTTCTGGTTCAGCCGCTGCCAGTTGGCCTTGATGCCGTAGGTGTCGTTGGGACGGCCCTGGTCGGGCGCCGAGAGCAGCAGGCCGGCGAAGGAGTTGAAGCGGATCGGGATCGTCGGGTCGAAGGCGTAGCCGGTGCCGGTATAGGCCGAGATCGCGGTCGGATGCGGGTTGCTCGCATCGCGTCCGCCATCGGCCCGCCACAGGGTCTGCGTGCCGGTGAGGACGACGCCCGACGTGCCGGATTTCTGCAGCGACGGCGTGCCCGGATTGAGGCCCTTCGACGTGCCGGCGATGGTCTTGAAGTTATCGTCGTGGTCGGCGGTGTTGTAGAAGCCGGTGAGCGAGACGCGGCCGGGATAGGCCTCCATCGTGTAGTCGGTCTTGCGGCCGATCTCGGTCATCACGACGGCGCCGGACAGGCGCTCGTAGCCGAAATCATAGCCCGACAGGACGTTGGTGTTGGGGTTCACGCTGAAGGCGCCGGCCTGGATATAGGTGGTCGGCGAGAGCTTGTAGGCGATGTTGGCGCCCCAGACGCCGAAGAGCGGCGAGGTGAAGCCGGCATTGAAGTAGAACATGTCCTGGAAGCAGGAATTGATCGAGTTGCACGGCGGCAGGCCGTAATAGCGGTCGGGATGCGTGCGGCCGACCTCCACCACGAGGCGGTCGTCGAGCAGCTTCTGCTGGTAGGTCAGCAGCGAGAGGCGGGTGCTGTTGGGCGTGTAGGGCGGCTGGTACCCCACCGTGGTGTCGCCGATGTCGCCGGCCATGTTGAGGTTGCGCACGAGGCCGAAGAAGGTCTGGGTGAAGTTGATCGAGCCGCCGGCGATGCCGGCGAGCTTCTGCATGTCGGCCGTCATGCTGAGCACGAAATAGGCGGCGTTCGATTGCTCGCCCGTGCGCAGGCCCGCGCTCGGATTGGCCTGGTAGAAGTCGTAGATGTTGACGTCGAAGGTCAGTCCCCGCGCCGCCATCTCGGTGGCCCAGGGCGCGAGCGGCCCGGTGCGCACCGGATCGGCGGGTTTGGAGGCGATGTCCCGGTCGGTGCGCGGCTGCGTCTGGGCGTTGAGTTCGCCGACGGGCGAGGCGGTCTGAGCCTCGGCGGACAGCATGCCCGCGGCGAGGAACGCACCGCCCAGGAGGACCGGAAGCCCGGTGCGGCGAGCGGAGCGCGCGACGGCGGCGCTCGCGGGTTTCTCTGTCGCGTCTCTCGGCATCGTCGAACGTCCCCCTGCTGCTGTTCCCCGCGCCTTTCGGGTCTCGTGCTCGTCGGAGGAGCCCAGGCGCGGGGAATTGTGAGATTGGGAGGGTTCCGCAAGGCCAATGCCACAGCGGGGAGCACAGTCGAGAAAAGTTCCATTTCTCACCCGAATTCTTTGAACGACACCGACAGATTGTGCTTTCGAGGCTAACCGATTGACGTTCAACCAGAAGAAGCAGGCTCAAGAATCCCGACGCGGCGGACCTTCCAGAGCCGGACGGACGAGGCGGGCTCAGAAACGGGCATGTGTGATCCCGCAGATGGCATAAGGCGGAAAATTCAGGCAAATACTCATAAATCCCACAATTCGGTCAGATTCAGATTGACAGGCGGCCTGCGCCGGGGACCTTTTCCGCACACGACCGGCCGTCACGTGTCTCCATGGAAAGCGACACCGGCATCCCTCGTCATCTCGGCTCAGGCATCGTGATTCTGGCGGCATGATCAATCGGACAGGACAGCCCGCCGCGTTGGATCTGCCCGATCCCGCTCATCCGGCTCCAGCGCGGCTCCCGATCGCCGGAGGGGTCCGGAAACCGGCGTCGATGGCGACTTGGCCCGGCACGAGCGACGCGATTGCAATCTCCGTGGGAAACACCGTGTGGGACACGTGTTTTCCTGCGGCCTCGGCTCACCAAAATCGCTACGCTCGGGCGAAATGGGGAGACGCCGACGCCGATGCTGACCGACCACCGCTATCAGGAGATCCTGTCCCGTCTGAACGGGACGGGGCGGGTCGGCGTCTCCGACGTGGCCGCCTATCTGCGGGTCTCCGAGGAGACCATCCGGCGCGACCTCAAGGTGCTGGAGGAGCGCGGCGTCCTGCGGCGTATCCACGGGGGCGCGGTGCCGCCCCGCCTGGACCAGGACCGGCCGCTCCAGGAGCGGGGGAAGACCAACCCGCGCGAGAAGGCGAAGGTGGCGGCCAATGCCGAGGGACTGATCCGCGACGGGATGTCGATCTTCATCGACACCGGCACCACGACCCTCGCCTTCGCCCGGCGCCTCAGCGGCCGCAACCTCACGGTGACGACGAATTCCATCGACGTGGCGCTCCATCTCGGCAGCGGCCCCGCGCGGGTGAACCTGACGCCGGGCATGCTGCGGGCGCGGGACAACGCCCTCGTCGGCTACGAGACGGTGGCCTACGCGCAGCGGTTCTATTTCGACATCGCCTTCATGGGCATCGCGGCCTGCGACCTCACCCATGGCTGGATGGATTACGAGGAGCACGAATCCGCCCTGCGGAAGGTGCTTCGCGGCCAGGCACGCCAGAGCGTGCTTCTGGCCGATTCCCGCAAATTCGGGCGTCAGGCGAACCTCTGCACCTTCGGGCTCTCGGAACGGCTCACCCTCGTCACCGACCGGCTGCCGCCGCAGCCGTTCCTGGATCATTTCACCCAGCATGACATCGATCTCATCAGCTCCTGACGCGGCAGCGACGGCGCGCGCGTTCCACGCGCTCTTCGCGGAGATCTCCGCCTGCGGGGCGACGCCGGGCGGCGGCATCACCCGGCTCTGCGCCTCGGCCGAGGACGGGCAGGCCCGTCGCCTCTTCGCCGAGGCCGCCCGAGGGGCGGGGGCCGACATCCTCGTCGACGGGGTCGGCAATCAGTTCGCGACCTTCCCCCTCGCGGACGGTCCCGGCGCCCCCCTGGTGATGATGGGCTCCCATCTCGACAGCCAGCCGAAGGCCGGCCGCTTCGACGGGACCTACGGCGTGGCAGCCGCCGCCGCCATCGGCGCCGCCCTGATGCGGGCGCGGCGGGCGGGCGAGACCTTCGGGGCGGATTTCTGCGCGGTGAACTGGACCGGCGAGGAGGGCGCGCGCTTCCGGCCGAGCCTCCTCGGCAGCGGCGCCTATGCGGGGGCGCGCCGGGTCGACGAGGCTTTGTCCAGCCGCGACGATGCCGGGATCACCCTGCGGGAGGCCCTGGACGGGATCGGGTTCCTCGGGACGGACCGGCCGCCGCCGCTCCCGTCCTGCTATCTCGAACTCCATGTGGAGCAGGGCCTCGTCCTGGAGAAGGCGAGAGCGAGCATCGGCATCGTCACCCGCAACTGGGGGGCGGCCAAGATCGACGTGGTCTTCACCGGCGAGCAGGCCCATACCGGCCCGACCCCGATGCCGCGCCGGCGCGACGCGCTGCTCGCCGCCGCCTATCTCATCGCCGAGGTGAGGGAGATCGCCGAGCGCTGGCCCGGCCGCTTCCATACCTCGGTGGGGCGCATCCTGGTGGAGCCGAACTCCCCCAACGTGGTGCCCGCGCGGGTGGAACTGAGCGTGGAATTGCGCTCGGCCGACAATGCCCTCCTCACCGATGCGAGCCTCATGGCGGAGGCGGCGATCACGGATGCGGCGGAGCGCGCAGGCGTCGTGGCGGCGATCCCCGGCCGGACCCTGCGGCCGATCCGCCTCCTGCCGGAGGCCGTGTGCGATCTCGTCGCCGCTTGCGCCGAGGAAGCGTCCCTCCGGTCGCTGCGCATGGATACGGTGGCCGGCCACGACGCGATCAGCCTGCTCGGCCAATGCCCCACCGGCATCGTCTTCGTCCCCAGCGTCGACGGCATCGCGCATAACGAGGCCGAGCTGACGCGGCCGGCCGATCTCGAAGCCGGGCTCGCGGTGGCCTTACGCGCCGCATGGCGCCTGTGCCGCGCCGGCGGATCTCCGGAACGGGCCTTGCTCGTCAGGCGGCCGAACGACGCGTTCGGAGCGGAGCGATGATGTCCTACGGCGAGGCCGGCACCCCTTTCGACCACCGCGTGGAGGCCGTCATCGCCACACGGCCGGACTGGGTCGCCAGGCAGCCGCGCTATGGGCTGGCCGCAGCGCCCGTGGCGTCCCCGACCCACCGGGCGGTGGCCTCGGATTGCGTCCGGGTGACGTTCCGCGAGGGCGAGCCGGTCTTCCTCAAGCTCCGCCACGCCGATATGGCGGGTGATGTAACGCTCGTGGCGGCGCAGGCGGCCGGCAAGGCCGCGCGCCTCGGAATCGCTCCGGAGGTGGTCCATGAGGCGGATGGGGCGCTCGGCCTCGCCTACCTGCCCGAGCCCTGGCGCTACGCCCGCGTCGGCGACCTTCAGGACGGGGCGATCCTGGCCAAGGTGCTGGACGCCAAGGCGCGGCTCCATGGCGACGGTCGTCTCGGCCATCGCGTCTGCCCCTTCGAGCGGATCGAGAGCCTCGCCACCGAAGCCCGTGCCGCCGGCGCGCCGCTCCCCGACGGGACCGGCCGGCTCGTGGCGACGATGGCCGTCGTGCGCGAGGCGATCCACGCGTCAGGCATCGACCTCGCCTTCTGCCACAATGACGGCATCGCCTCGAACATCATGCTCGAGAAGGGGGAAATCCATCTCGTCGATTTCGACCTCGCCGGCGACAACGACCCCTGGTTCGATGTCGGCGCCCTCCTCAACGAGGCCTGCGCCTTCGAGCCGGAGCGGCGCGAGGCGGTGGAGCATTATGCCGGCCGGTTCGACGAGCGCCTCTACAACCGCTGCCGCCTCTACGGCGCGGTCGACGACGTGATGGGCGGCCTCTGGGGCGTCACCCGCGCGGTCACCTCGGCGCGCAGCGGAATCGAGTTCTACAAATACGGAACCTGGCGGCTCCTGCACGCGCGCACGACCATCGGCGCGCGGGACTTCGAAAGCTGGCTGCGCCGGCTGTGACACGGGCATTCGGGACGGGAGGCAGCGAACGGCGATGGGCTGGACAGGCTTGGGCGACGGCATCAGCGAGGGCGAGCGCGCCTTGGAGGGTGTTCTCGCCGGCATCGCCTCCTGGCAGGGCCGGCCGATGCGCTACCGGCCGGTGGCGGGCGGTATCAGCAACACCAACTGGCACGTCGCCATTGGGGACACGCGGGATGTCTTCGTGAAGATGCCCGGTCGCGGCACGGAAATGTTCATCACCCGCGACCACGCCAACGAAGCCAGCCGCCGCGCCCATGCCTGCGGCTACGGCGTCGAGGTGATCGACTACCTGCCCGATGCCGGCGTCGAGATCTTCGCCTTCGTCGAGGGCTACCGCGCCTCCTCGAACCTCGACTTCCTGCGCCCCACCGTACGCCATAACGCCGTGAAGGCTTTGAAGGCCTTCAACGATTCCACGCCGCTCGGGCTGACGAAGACGATCTTCGCGATGATCGAGGAGCATGTGGAGCAGGTGGCGGAGGTGGGCGGCCGGCTCCCCGCCGACCAGGCCCATCTGATGCGCTGCGTGGCCGAGGCAAAGGCCGCGATGACGGCCTCCGGCCTCGATCTCGTGCCGTGCATGAACGATACGCTGGCCGGCAACTTCATGATCGACGCGTCCGACAATGTCCTGCTCGTCGACTTCGAATACGCCTCCAACAACGAGCGCGCCTACGAGCTCGCCCTCTGGTTCGACGAGATGGCGTTCCCCGACGCCATCGAGCGCGAGATGATCGAGGCCTATTTCGGCCGCTGGACCCCCGAGATCGACGCGCGCATCGCGGTGCTGAAGGCGCTCGGCGATCTCAAATGGGCGACCTGGGCGATGATCCAGGAGGCCGTCTCGACCCTCGATTTCGACTATTACAAATACGGAACCTGGAAGCACATGCGGGCCCGCACCCTGTTCCACCATCCCGACTGGCCGCTCTGGCTGAGGCGCCTGTGATGGGCGTGGATGCAGTGCCGATCCCGTCCGGGGACGAGGCGACGAAGGCGGATTTTCTCGCCTTCGCCCATCGCCTCGCCGATTTCGCCGCCCCCCTCGCCCGGCACTATTTCCGCACCGAACTGCCGGTGGAAGCCAAGGCCGATGCGAGCCCGGTCACCGCCGCCGACCGCGCCATCGAATCCCTGCTGCGCGCCGAAATCCGCAGCGTCTATCCCGACCACGGCATCCTCGGAGAGGAGGAGGGCGGGGACTTCGAGCGGCCGCTCACCTGGGTGATCGACCCGATCGACGGGACCAAGAGCTTCATCACCGGCATGCCGCTCTTCGGCACGCTCATCGCCCTGGTCTCCGGCGGGCGGCCGATCGTCGGCGTCATCGACATGCCAGCGCTCGGCGAACGCTGGTGCGGAACCGGCGACGCGGCGTGGTTCGGCGCTCTGCCCGCCCGGACGAGCGGCAGGCACCTTCACGCGGCACGCCTGTTCGCGACCTCCCCGGACATCTTCGATGGCGCGGATGCGGAGGCCTTCGCACGGCTGAGCGGAGCGGTGGGCCTGCGCCGCTTCGGCGGCGATTGCTACGCCTACGGCCTCCTCGCCAGCGGTCATTGCGACCTCGTGGTGGAAGCGGGGCTCCAGGTCTACGACGTCATGGCCCTCGTGCCGGTGGTGGAAGGGGCGGGCGGGGTGATGACCGATTGGGACGGTCGCCCCCTGACCCCGGCATTCGACGGACGGGTCGTGGCCGCGGCCAATGCCGGCCTCCACGCCGAGGCCCTCCGGCACTTGCGAGCCTGATCCCCGCTCCTGTCATCCCTCGCTCAAACTGGTATACCTAATGCCAGATTGACGAGGGGAGATGTCGATGACCGTTCTGTTCCATCATGCGGCCGCGTTCGAGCATCGCACGCCGCACGGACATCCCGAGCGGCCGGAGCGCATGAAGGCGGTCCGGGAGGCCCTCGGAACAGAGGAGTTTTCGGGCCTCGACCGCCGCTCGCCCGAGGCCGCCGCCCTCGAATCGGTGTTCCTCGCCCATCCCGAGGAATGGGTCCGCGCCATCCTCCGCTCGGTGCCGAGCGAGGGGCTGACCCATCTCGATTCCGATACGGTGCTCTCGCCGGGAACGATGGATTGCGTCCTACGCGGTGTCGGGGCGGCGGTGCAGGGCGTCGACCTCGTGATGACGGGGACGGCCCGCAACGCCTTCTCGGCCATGCGACCGCCGGGGCACCATGCGGAACGCACCAAGGCGATGGGCTTCTGCGTGTTCAACAACGCGGCGATCGCCGCCCTTCACGCCAGGACGGTGCACGGGGCGGAGCGCGTGGCCATCGTCGATTGGGACGTGCATCACGGCAACGGCACGCAGGACATCGTCTGGTCCGATCCATCCGTGCTGTTCTGCTCCACCCACCAGATGCCGCTCTATCCCGGCAGCGGCGCGGTGTCCGAGGAGGGCGAGCATGGCACCATCGTCAACGCGCCGCTCAAGCCCTTCGCCGACGGCGACGCCTTCAAGGAGGCGATGCGAAGCCGCATCCTCACCCGTCTCGAGGCGTTCAAACCCGATCTGATCGTCATCTCCGCCGGGTTCGATGCCCATTGGCGCGACCCGCTGGCCAACCTGATGCTGGAGGCCGAGGATTTCGCCTGGGCCACGGCCCAGGTGATGGAGATCGCCGACCGCACCTGCGACGGCAGGATCGTGTCGCTGCTGGAGGGTGGCTACGACCTCAAGGGGCTCGGCGATTCGGTCGCCGCGCATGTGTCGGTGCTCATGGGGGCGTGAGCGGAATCGATCCGGGACAGTCGCTCCCGTCAGTCCAGCCAAGCTTCGATCAACACAATTCCGTTTGTATGAAAGTACACATAGAAGACGGGCAAACTATGTGTGGCGTCGATATGGCAAAGCTGTTTAGAGTCACTAAATAAATCCCCGCCCTACCTTCGACGGACGGCAGATTTCCTCCCGTACCGTGTCTCCACGCGGCGGGATGGCTCGGCGAGCCGGCTCCTACTCGGCCGCCCAAGAAGGATTGTCTTTCGGACACGCGGTTCGAAAGATACGGGAGGTTGGCCGTTCAGGTTTCCGACGGCCTAGAGACGCTACAGAATGGACGTATGACGCAACTGAGTGCCCCCCGGACGGTCGATCCGGCCCTGGATCCTCGTCAGGACGGTGACGTCTCGGATCTCGGCCCCGATCTGACCGTCTGCGACCGAGAGCCGATCCATGTTCCGGGGGCGATCCAGCCGCACGGGCTTCTGCTGATCGCGGGCGCCGAAGACCAGAGGGTGGTCGGTGGCGCTGGCGACATCGAGGGCCTGCTGGCTACGGAATGGACCGGCCGGACGCTGTCGGAACTCCTCGGCCCGACCCACGCCGCTCTCCTTCTCGACGTGCCGCAGGACGAGACCATCGTGATCGGGCAGGTCGAGGGCCTGCACGCGGCGATGGATGCCACCGCCCGCTTCCAGGACGGCCAATGGCTGATCCAGCTCGAGCCGCAGGCCGCCCGATGGACAGATGCCGCCAGCCTGCTCGGTTGGCTCGACCGTGCCGGAAGCGCCATCGAGCGGGCCGCTGACCTCAAGGCCTTGTGTGAGCGGGCGGCGAGTTCGTTTCGCGAGGTCACCGGCTTCGACCGGGTGATGATCTACCGTTTCCTCGACGACGATGCCGGTGTGGTCATCGCGGAGAGCCGCGTCCCCGAGCTCGGCAGTTTCCTGCACCACCACTTCCCGGCCTCCGACATCCCGAAACAGGCGCGGGCACTCTACATCCGCAACCGCGTCCGGGTGATCCCCGACGTCGCCTATGTGCCGCAGCCGATCCGGCCGAAGGAACTGTCGCGGCTCGACCTCAGCGACATCGACCTGCGTAGCGTCTCGCCGATCCACCTCCAGTATCTGCGTAACATGGACGTGGCGGCATCGGCTTCGATCTCCATCGTCAAGGACGGCATCCTGTGGGGGCTTGTGGCCTGCCACAACCGCACGCCCCGCACCCTCGCCTTCGGACAGCGGATGGCCTGCCAGGCCCTGGCGGGGAGCGTCGCGCGCCAGATCAGGTCGCGGGAGGAAGCCGAGGATTACCGCGAGCGGCTCCAGCTGCGCAGCGCCGAGGACGTGGTCTCCGGAAAGGTCCTGGGCGAAGCGCCCCTCTCCGACATCCTCATCGAGACGAGCGAGGACCTGCGTCGCATGCTCGGGGCCGATGGCTTCGCGCTCCTGCAGGGACGGGATCTCCACCGGACCGGACGCTGCGCCGAGGAGGCCGACCTGCGCGAGATCGCCGCCTGGATCCGGACGGTGGGCGGCGCCCAGGCCCTCCACACCCACGCCCTCGGCAAGCGGTTCCCGCGTGCCGACGCCTATCGCGCCCTGGCGAGCGGTCTCCTCGCCGTGGTCCTGTCGGGGGATGAGCCGATCATCCTGATGTGGTTCCGGGCCGAGCAGATCGAGCTCGTGAACTGGGCGGGCAACCCGCACAAGGCCGCCGTCGCCGTCGGCGACACGCTGAGCCCCCGCGCTTCCTTCGAGGCCTGGACCGAGGAGGTCCGCGGCCATGCCAAGCCCTGGACCCTGCCCGAGATCGAGGCGGCGCAGCGCATCGTGCGCGAATTGTACGAGGCGCGCCAGACCCGGCGCATCCGCGAGCTCAACCGCGAACTCGCCGCCACCGTGGCGGACAAGGAAAGCCTGCTGGTCCAGAAGGACTACCTGATCAAGGAAGTGAACCACCGCGTCCAGAACAGCCTGCAGCTCGTCTCGGCCTTCCTGTCCCTGCAGGCGAGGGCGGAGGGCAACGCGGATCTCAGCAATTCCCTTGGCGAAGCGCAGCGCCGCCTGTCTGCCGTGGCCCTGGTCCACCGGCGGCTCTACAGCGACGACAATGTCGAGATGATCGATCTCGCGCGCTACCTCGACGATCTGGTCACGGAGATGAAATCGTCGATGGGGCTCGAATGGACGGATCAGTTCAGCACCGATTTCGCCCCCGTGACCATTCCCACCGATTCCGCCGTGAGCATCGGGCTGATCCTGACCGAGCTCGTCATCAACGCCAACAAATACGCCTATGCCGGTGCCGTCGGGCCGATCGCCATCAGCCTCGAACAGCATCGCAACCGCTTCCGGCTGATCGTCGCCGATCAGGGCCGGGGCATGTCGGGCACACGGAGCGGATTCGGGACGCGGATGCTCAACGCCATGGTCGACCGCCTCGGCGGCACCATCGAGAACACCAACAATCACCCGGGGTTGAGGGTGATCATGACCGCACCGATCGGCGCGCCCGAGCCGGCCGGCCTGCCGTGAGCGGCGCGGCCCACGCGTCCGCGCATCCGGCATTGAGCGAACGGCTCCGGGAGGAGACGCGCGACAGCCACGAGGACCTGGAACACCGGCTCGACTGGCGGCGGCGGATGGCGACGCGCGAGGGATACCTCGCTCTCCTCACCCGCTGGTGGGGGTTCCACCGGGTCTTCGAGCCCGCCATCGCCGCGAGCTTCGAACCTGCCTTCGCGCAGCCGCGAGGCAAGCTGCACCTGCTGGAACGCGATCTCGTCCATTTCGGACTGACGCAGGACACGATCGAGGCGCTGCCGCGTTTTGCGGCGGGCACCGGCTTCGACACCCGCCCCGCCCTCCTCGGCGCGCTCTACGTCGCGGAGGGCTCGACCCTGGGCGGGCAGGTCATCGCCCATCACCTCCGCCGCAGCCTCGGGGCGGAGATCGCATCGGGCGGGTGCGCCTATTACGAAGGCTACGGCAAGCGGGACACGGGGGCGATGTGGGCCTCGTTCCGAGCCTTCCTCGACCGGTCCGGCGAGGAAGGCCCACCGCATCACGTGATCGAGGGCGCCCGCTGGACCTTCGACGCCCTCAAAGTCTGGCTGACCACCGGCCTCCCGCCGGATTCCGGCCGAGCCCAGCCGTCACAGCACTGATCGACGAGGCGGATCAGGCGGCGTCGATCGCGCGTCCGCCATAGGTCTCGAACGACGTCATCACCTTCTCGGTCAGCCCGTCGTCGAACGCGACGATGACGCGGATCTCGCCCTCCAGGGCGGGTTCGCCCTCGGTGCCTTCCTTCAAACGACCATCCTCGATATCGGCCCGCGCCGCCTCGGTCCCGGCGGTGTTGTCGTCGCCGGCGGGGGCAATGGTCACGGCGCTCCGGTCGATCCCGTGTTCCTGGACGATGTGCTCGACTGCGGTCTCGGCATCGCGGCGGCTCTTGAAGTCGGCGGACATCGTCTTCGACATGATCACGGTTTCCGGGGTGGGGGTTGCCTCGAGGCTTTGTGAACCCGCGGCCGTGGGAAAGGTTCAGCATCCGATCGGAGCCGCCCTCGCCGGGCGCCCCGTGGGGAGGTGAAGTACGCAGGCGCTATTTCATCTTGGCCACACTCCGGTGGAATCTTGTGTTTCAGGGTCATTCCCCATCAACAGGGCGTCATTTTCGGTGCAAACAAATGTTGTCCATCGCGCAACGCGCGGTTAAGTGCGGTTCATGCTTAAGCTCGAATCTCTCCTGGACCGTCTCAAAGCTCGTCAGCGCGCCCTGATCCTGGAAGCGGCGGAGCATGAAACGATGCCGGCCGACAGCACGCTGCGTCGCATCGCGGAGCTGGAAAATGCAATCGCCGCGGTGGAAGCCGTCCTCGACGAGACGCGGGCCCTTGCCCGCTAGCGAGCCTCGGCCGACGACGTATCCTCGACCAGGGCGCCGGGCAGCGACTCATGCCCTGATGGCGGCTGCCTTCATGGGGGGCATCGCGGCATCGGCGGGAGCCATGGTCCAAGAGGCGATGGCTCAGGAGGCGCCGGCCGCCGGGGTCGATCTCGATCTCCTCGAGCGGCGCTGGCACAAATGCGTGCGGCAAGCCTTTTCCGGGCAACCCGCCGGCCTGCCGACCCATGCCGCGCAGAAGGCCGCTTTGGCGGAGTGCAAGACCCTGGAGGATCGTTACGTCTCGGCGATGCTGGTGGCCCAGGCGGCCGAGGCCGAGGCCCGTCGGCAGGGCAAGCCATCGATCGGCGCGAGGGCGAGGGGCTGGGCCACCTCGCTCCTGTCCTACGTGGTCGAGCCGGTGACCTCCTGGATCGACGCCTGGCGCAGGTAGCGCCCCTCGCGCGTCAGGCCACGTCCATCTGCAGTCCAGGCACGGCCGAGAGCAGATCCCGCGTGTAGGGATGGTCCGGCCGGCGGAACAGCTCGGCCGTCGGCCGCTGTTCCACGATCTCCCCGCGATGCATCACCGCGATCCGGTCGCAGATCTTGGCGGCGACGCGCAGGTCGTGGGTGATGAACAGCATCGCGAGGTTCAGGCGCTGCTTCAGATCCTCGAGAAGGTCGAGCACCTGGGCCTGGACCGACACGTCGAGGGCCGAGACGGCCTCGTCGGCGACCAGCACGTCGGGCTCCATGGCGAGCGCCCGGGCGATGCCGATGCGCTGGCGCTGGCCGCCGGAGAAGGCGTTCGGATATCGCTCGGCGGCGCTGGGCGACAGACCGACGAGGTCGAGGAGTTCCCGCGCCCGCGCCCGCGCCTCGCGGGCCGGAACGCCATGGGCGATCGGGCCGGCGGTGATGATCTGCTCCACGGTCCGGCGCGGGTTGAGGGAGGCGAAGGGGTCCTGGAAGATCATCTGGATGCGCTTGCGCTCGGCACGAAGCGCCCGCGCCCCGAGCGCCGTGTAATCGAGCGCACCGAGGCGGATTGTGCCCCGGTCCGGATCGATGAGCCGGATGGCGAGGCGCGCCGTGGTGGATTTGCCCGAGCCCGATTCACCCACGAGCCCGAGAGTCTCGCCGCGCCGGACGTCGAACGCCACCTCCTTGACCGCGTGGACGATGCGCGGCGGCCCGAACAGGCCACGGCGCGAGGTGTAGGTTTTCGTCAAGCCGATGGCCGAGAGGGCGATGGGCGCGCCTTCCCGTGAGTCGCGCTCCGGGGGCACGATGCTCGGCACCGCCGCCAGCAGCGCCTTGGTGTAGGGATGCTGCGGGTTTCTCAGGACCTCGGTGGCGGAGCCCGATTCCACCAGCTTGCCGCGCTGGAGCACCGCCACATGGTCGGCGATATCCGCGACGACGCCGAAATCGTGGGTGATGAACAGGACGCTCATGCCCCGCCGCCGCTGCAGGTCGCGGACGAGCTTCAGGATCTGTGCCTGGGTGGTGACGTCGAGCGCCGTGGTCGGCTCGTCGGCGACGAGGATCGAGGGCTCCAGCGCCAGCGCCATGGCGATCATCGCGCGCTGGCGCTGTCCGCCCGACAGCTGATGCGGATAGGCACGCACGATCTGCGCCGGATCGGGCAGGCCGACCTCGGTGGCGAGCGCGATGGCCTTGGCCCGACGCTCGGCCTTGGTGAGGAGGCCATGCGCCTCGAACATCTCGGCGATCTGGTCGCCGATCCGCATGACCGGATTGAGCGCCGTCATGGGCTCCTGGAACACCATGGCGATGCGGCGACCGCGCAAGGCACGCCAGTCGCGCTCGCCGAGGGTGAGGAGATCGCGCCCCTCGAAGAGGATGCTGCCGGCGACGGGGGTCAGGGCGCGCGGCAGCAGGCCGGTGAGCGCATAGGCGCTCATGGATTTCCCCGAGCCCGATTCGCCGACGACGCACAGGATCTTGCCCGGCATCAGATCGAGGGAGAGATCCTCCACCGCATGCGGCCGGTCCGCTCCCTTCGGCAGGGCCAGGGTGAGGTTGCGGATGCTGACGACAGGCTCGCTCATGGTCAGGTCTCCCGTTTCGCGTCGCGCTCGGCCAGGATGCCGGGTCCGGTCTCGCCGAGATCCCAGAACAGGCCCGCCATCAGCATCAGCGCCTCCCGGCTCATCGGCCCGAGCAGGTGCTCGTCCGGCCCGTGCTGCAGGCAGGCCGGGTAGGAATGGGGCACCCACAGGGTCGGCAGGCCGAGGATCTCGGAGAAGGCGTCGTTGGGCAGCGACCCGCCGAGATTGGGCAACAGGGCGGGGCGCTTGCCCGTGCTGGCCTCGATGGAGGCCAGCGCCCAGCCGACCCAGGGATCCTCCACGGGAAGGCGGGTGGCGCGGAACACCTCGGAACGGGCCGCCCGCACCTCGACCATGAGAAAACCCTTGGCGTCGAGATGGGCGCGCACGGCCGGGATCAGGCCCTCCCAGTCGGTGCCGACGACGAAGCGCAGCTGCAGCGTCGCCTTGGCGTGGGGCGGCACCGCATTGAGCGGGCCGTCGGGGTCGCCGGTCTTGAAGGCCAGCACTTCGAGGGTGTTCCACCCGAAGACGCGCTCGGCCGCATTGAGGCCGGGCTCGCCCCAATCCTCGTCGATCCTCGGCGCGGTGGGGTCGGTGCCCACCGCGATGTCGGCGAGCGCCGCCCGCACGCCCTCGGGGATCGTGGGCGGCCGCAGGGCATCGAGGAGGATCGTGCCGCGCCCGTCGACAAGGGTCGCGATGGCGTTGGCGAGCACCGTGCCGGGATTACGCAGCAGGCCGCCCCAATTGCCCGAATGGTGGCTGCCCTCACGCAGGTTCACGACGAGTTCGAACGTGTAGCCGCCGCGCGAGCCGAGGAAGAGCGTGGGACGTTCCGCGCTCACCCGTGGCCCGTCGGAGGCGATGAGCACGTCGGCGGCGAGGGCGCGCGCCTCGGCCCGGCACAGGTCGCGCAGGCCCGGCGAGCCGGATTCCTCGCCCATCTCGATGAGGAGCTTGGTGTTGAAGCCGAGACGCCCGCCCCGGGCCGCCATCACCGCCTCGAGCGCGCCGAGATTGATGATGTGCTGGCCCTTGTTGTCGGCGGTGCCGCGGCCGTACCAGCGGTCCCCCTCGACGACGATCGCCCACGGGTCGAGGCCGGCGCGCCATTGTTCGGGGTAGCCGCGCACGGTGTCGCCATGGCCGTAGATCAGCACGGTGGGCAGGGCGTCGCCCTCGTGCCGCTCGGCGATGAGGAAGGGGCCGTGCTCGCCGTCGGGATTGTCGAGGATGCGGCCGGCGAAGCCCAGCGGCGCGATGGCGGGCATGAGGAAGTCGGACAGGTAGGCATGGAGCGCCGGCAGCTGCCCTGTGGTCTGGCTCTCGGTGGGACGGGCGACGGCATCCTGCAGGACGGCGCGGAACCCGCCTCCGTCGTAGTGGCGCGCGGCATGCGCGATCGCATCGTGTCGGGACATGGATCCACTCTGTGTCGGGTCGGCGGTGTCGGGTGAGAATGCGAGGGGAGGGGAAGCGCTCAGCGACGCCCTTCGGGGGCCGTGACGTCGCGCAATCCGTCGCCGAGGAGGTTGATGGCGAGCACGAGGACGAGGAGGGCGACGCCCGGGATGGTGATGACCCAGGGCTGGAAGAACATGTACGGCTTGCCCTCGGCGATCATCAGCCCCCAGGAGGGCAGGGGCGGCTGGACGCCGAGGCCGAGGAACGACAGGGCCGCCTCCAGCAAGATCGCATGCGCCATCTCCAGGGTCGCCACGACGATGAGCGCGTTGAAGATGTTGGGCAGGATCTCCTGGAACAGGATCCGGGCGTTCGAGAAGCCGGCGGCGCGGGCCGCCGCGACGAAATCCTGGTCGCGGATCTGGCGGGTGGCGGCACGCGTCACCACGGCGAAACGGTCCCACAACAACAGGCCCAGTACGAGCACCACCACCTTGAGCGAGCCGCCCACCAGGGAGGCCATGGCGAGCGCCACCAGCACCACCGGCATGGCGAGGCGCGTGGTGACGACGTAGCTCACCACCGCGTCGACCTTGCCGCCGAAATAGCCGGCGCAGATGCCGAGCACGGTGCCGATCAGGCCGGAGATGCAGGCCGCCGCGATCCCGATGAGAAGGGAGATCTGGCTGCCGTAGATCAGGCGGCTGAGATAGTCGCGCCCGAGCTTGTCGGTGCCGAGCACGTGGTCCCAGGTCCCCTTCACGTTCCAGATCGGCGGAATCAGGCGGCGCGAGACGTCCTGGGCATAGGGGTCGTGCGGGGCGATCAGGGGCGCGGCCAGGGCCGCCAGCACGATCCCGCCGAGAATGACGGCCCCGATCATGAAGCCGCCGTGATGGAGGCCACGCCGGAGGGCCAGCGCGGTGGGCGAGCGCGACGCCGGCAGCGGCGCGTTCGCCTCGGGCAGGGGAGCGGCCTGGACCAGCAGGTCGGCCGAGGGGAGGGCGGGAGCCACCGGGGAGGAAGACGGCTGAAGGGTCATTGGCGCAGCCGGGGATCGAGGAAGGCGTTGAGGAGGTCGGCGGCCAGCGTCAGGGCGATGTAGATCATCGCCAGGACCAGCACGATCGCCTGCACCACGGGGAAGTCGTTGCGGGCGATGCTCTCCCAGGCGAGCTGCCCGAGCCCCTGGAGCGAGAACACCGCCTCGATCACGATGGAGCCGCCGAGCATGAAGCCGAACTGCACGGCGGCCAGCGCGATCACCGGGATCACGGCGTTGCGGAGCGCATGCCGGATCAGGATTTTTCGCGGTGGGAGACCTTTGGCCCGTGCCGTCCGCACGTAGTCGGAGGCCAGGACTTCGAGCATGCCGTTGCGGGTGAGCCGCATCACGGCGGGCATGGCGTAGTAGCCGAGCGCGATGGCCGGCAGCACGAAGTGCTTCCAGGTCGTGTTGCCCGAGACCGGCAGCCAGCGCAGGTTCACCGAGAAGACCATGATCAGCGTCAGGCCGAACCAGAAGCTCGGCATCGCCTGGCCCAGCACCGAGACCGACAATGCGAGCCGGTCGATCCAGGTGTCGCGCTTCACCGCCGCCAGCACGCCGAGCGGGATCGCCACGAACAGGGCGACGGCCAGCGCCACCACGCCGAGGAACAGGGTGATCGGCATGCGGGAGGCGAGGAGATCGACCACGCTTTCCCGGAAGTAGAAGGAATTGCCGAAATCGAAATGCAGCGCTTTCCACGCCCAGGCGGTGAATTGCGCCAGCATCGGCTGGTTCAGCCCGTACTGGACCCGGATCGCCTCGACCTGGGCGGAGGTGGCCTCGGGGCCGGCGATGGCGGCGGCGAGGTCGCCGGAAAGGTGCAGCAGCATGAAGCTCGCCACCGACACCGTCACGGCGACCGCGATGGCGACGAGGATGCGTTGCAGCATGAACCTGAGCATGGGCCGGTTCCTTCGTTACGGGTCGTGTCGTTCGTCCTCCGGACGACCGTTCGGCTCTGCCGAGCGCGATGCGCGGGCTTCTCCCTCCCCCCTCTGCGGGGGAGGGTGGCCCTCGCGTCAGCGAGGGTCGGGAGAGGGGAGCGCGCTATCCGGAACCGTCGCTCCCCTCTCCCGACCCGCTTCGCGGGCCACCCTCTCCCGCAGAGGGGAGAGGGGACGGCGAGGGCTGCATCCGCGATGTGTGCAGCGGCAGGCCTTCAGTGAGCGCGGACCCGCGCCTCGCGACTCCTCACTTCCAACTCGCCGCATAGAAGCGCGGCAGCTCGTCGGGCTGCGCCGTGAAGGCGAGGTCCGAGGTGAAGGCGTAGTTGGTCGAGTAGGAGAACAGCGGCAGGATGTAGGCCTGGGCCGCGATGCGCTTGAGCGCCTCGGCGTATTTCACCTTGCGCGCGGCCGGATCGGTGGCGCCGTCCCCGGCCTGGAGCGCCGCGATGGTCTCGGGATCCTTGGTCAGGTCCTCGTCACCGCCCTTGAGGTAGACGCCCGTGAAGGCCGAGACGTCGAGGACCGAGAACGAGCCCCAGGTCTGGAAGGCGATGGAGACCTTGCCGCCCCGGATCATGTCGCGCAGCGCCGCGTAACGCAGATAGTTGAGCCGGGCGGTGATGCCGACGGCGCGCAGGTAGCCGATGACGGCCTCGGCGTAGTCGCGCTCGCGATAGGCGCCGAGATCGATCTCGAACCCGTCGGGATAGCCGGCCTCCTTGAGGAGCGCCTTGGCCTTGGCCGGATCGTAACCGTAGCGCGGCACGCCCTCGTCGGTACAGCCGAACTGGTCGATGAAGCAGGCCGCGTTCATGACGCGGCTGCCGCCGCGGACGAGGTTGTCCACCATCGCCTTGCGGTCGATGGCGTAGGAGATCGCCTGGCGGACGCGGGGATCCTTGAGCGGCGAGTTCTCCTTGGCGCGGCCGAGCGTGTCGAATTGCAGGAAGCCGACGCGCATGGTCTCGGCGCTGAGCACGGTGACGTTGGGCGCGGCCTTGAGCTGGTCGGCCTGGTCGCTCGGGACGCGCCAGATCCAGTCGATGCCGCCGGTGACGAGTTCGGCCATGCGGCTGTCGGCATCGGGGATGACGCGGAATTCGAGCTTGCCGATCTTGGGCATCCCGATGGGGCTACCGGGCCAATACTTGGCGTTGCGCTCCATCTTCACCCCGCGTCCGTTCTCGACGCTGGTGATGCGGTAGGGGCCGGTGCCGATGGGAGCCTTGGCGAAACCGTCGAGGCCGACCTTTTTGAAGTAAGCGGCCGGGAAGATCGGGGTCGGTCCGGCGAGATATTCGAGAGCGGCGGGGAAGGCGGTCTTGAGGTGGATGCGGACGGTCCTGGCGTCCACCACTTCCGTCGACTTCATCCAGTCGACGTTCTGCTTCGTCACCGTGCGGGCTTCCGGCGTCAGCACGTAGTTGAAGGTGAAGGCCACGTCCTCGGGGCCGAAGACATCACCGTTATGGAAGGTCACGCCCTCGCGCAGGGTCAGTTCGAGGGTCGTCGGGTCGACCCATTTCCAGGCGGTGGCGAGCATCGGCTGATACGCGCCGGTCTTCGGATCGCGGTAGAGCAGGGTGTCCCAGACGTTGCGGGCGAGGACGACGCCCTCGCGGGCGCTGTTGTGATACGGGCTCACGTTCTCCGGCTCGGTGTCCGAGGCATAGACCAGGGTGTCGTTGGCCTTGCCGGCGAGCGCCGGAACGCTGAACGTCGTCAGCAGGAGAGCGAGTGTGGCGCCTGCCGCGGGAAGGTATCTCGCCATGATCTGCATCCCTTCAGCTCCGCGACATCTCGACGGACACTACAGCGTCTCGTCCTGCCGCTTTTTTCGTCGTGCAATGATGTTGTGCATTTTGCATCGCAACAAGTAGAATTTGTCGAAGCTTGCCGTGCCGTTCCGGCAATGCTCGCGCAGCCGGCGGGGCTTGGGAGATCGACCATGCAGATGTCAGGCCTGCGCTATTTCCTCGCCGTGGCCCGGACAGGGTCCATCGCGGCGGCCTCGGTGCAGCTCAACGTCGCCGCCTCCGCGATCAGCCGCCAGATCGCCAATCTCGAAGCGGAACTCGATTGCGTCCTGTTCGAGCGCCGGCCGCGCGGCATGGTCCTGAGTCCGTCCGGCGAGTTGCTGGCCCAGCATGCGCGGCAGGCCTTGGCGCGGGCCGAGCAGGTCGCTGCCGAAATCCAGGAATTGCGCGGGCTGGCACGGGGCTTCATCCGCGTCGCCACCGCGGAGGGATTCGCCCTCGACCTCTTGCCGAACGCCATCGCCGAGTTTCACGCGCTCTATCCCGGCATCCGTTTCGAAATCCAGGTTCTGCCCCCGGCACAAGTCACGCAGGTCGTGGCGGCGGGCGACGCCGATATGGGCATCACCTTCGCGCTGGCGCCGACGAACCTCGTCACGGTGTTCTACGAGACCGTGGTGGAGATGGTCGCGCTGGCCGCCCCCGGCCATCCGCTGGCCGGCCGGGGGCCAATCCGGCTCGACGAGCTCCAGGCCTATCCGATGGCGATGCCGCCCCTCGACACAACCGCGCGCCTCGTCTTCGATGCGGCCTGCCGGGCGGAAGGCATCGTCATCGAGCCGACGCTGACCTCCAACATCCTCACGGCGCTGCTGCCCTTCGTCCGAAGGACGAGGGGGATCGCGCTGATGTCGCCGCTCTCGGTGCAGACGCCGGTGCGGCTCGGGGAGCTGGTCTGCATCCCGATCCAGTCGCAGGCGAGCCTGCGGCGCGGCATTCAGGTCCAGCTCATGCGGGACCGCAAGCTGCCGCATGCGGCGCAGGCGTTCCTGCGCCAGCTCGTGGCCGCCCTGCCGCCGGCGGGGACCGGCGGTGCTTGGTGAGAGATGCTTGCGCGGGTAAATTTTTCTGAGGAGCTCCTGGATTCACACAGCCGGTCGACGTCTATCTGCTTTACCCAAACGGTTCGGCCTGAGGCGCGACGGGCTCCCTCTCCCACAAGGAGAGGGGACCCGCGCATCCGCGACATGTGTGAATGCCGTAGGGATGAGAGGAGAGGGGCAGCAGCGCTCGCAGTCCATCCCAAGCCCGTCAACGGTTCTCGTCTCAGCCGTTCCGGAACGTGTAGCTGTAGCCGTTCAGGGCCGGTGCGCCGCCGAGATGGGCGTAGAGCACCTTTGAGCCCTTGGGGAAGAAACCCTTGCGGGTGAGGTCGATCATCCCCTGCATCGACTTCCCCTCGTAGACCGGGTCGGTGATCATGGCCTCGAGCCGCGCCGAGAGGCGGATCGCCTCGACCGTCTCCTTCGAGGGCACGCCGTAGACCGGGTAGGCGTAATCCTCGTTGAGGACCACGTCGTCCTCGGTGATGTCGGGGGCGCCGATCAGCGCGGCAGTGTTCTTCGCGATGTCGAGCACCTGCGCCTTGGTCTGGGCCGGGGTGCAGGAGGCGTCGATGCCGATGACGTTGCGGGCGCGGCCATCGGCGGCGAAGCCCACCACCATGCCGGCATGGGTCGAGCCGGTGACGGTGCAAACGACGATGTAGTCGAACGTCAGGCCCATCTCGGCCTCCTGGGCACGCACCTCCTCGGCGAAGCCCACATAGCCGAGGCCGCCGAACTTGTGCACCGAGGCGCCGGCCGGAATCGCATAGGGCTTGCCGCCCTTGGCCCTCACATCCTCCAGGGCCGCCTTCCAGCTCTCGCGGATGCCGATGTCGAACCCGTCATCCACGAGCTGCGTCTCCGCGCCCATGATGCGCGACAGCAGGATGTTGCCGACCCGGTCGTAGACCGCATCCTCGTGCGGCACCCAGGCTTCCTGGATCAGCCGGCACTTCATCCCGATCTTGGCGGCCACCGCCGCGACCATGCGGGTATGGTTCGATTGCACGCCGCCGATGGAGACCAGCGTATCGGCTCCGCTCGCGATGGCATCGGGCACGATGTATTCGAGCTTGCGCAGCTTGTTGCCTCCGTAAGCCAGGCCGGAATTGCAATCCTCGCGCTTGGCGTAGATCTCGACATCGCCGCCGAGATGGTCGGTGAGGCGCGACAGCTTCTCGATCGGGCTCGGGCCGAAGGTGAGGGGATAGCGCTCGAATTTCGACAGCATGGCTTGGCAACGTCCTCGCATCAGGGAGAGCTGAACGCTAGCAAAACTCACGCGAAAGGTGCTCTCGAATGACGATGAAATATGCCACAAGATTGCGGGAAATAGCCCGTCGAGCTTAGCATGAACCGTCGTTTCTGCTAGGAATACGGAAGGTTCTTCCATGTCGCCATCGCTCGACCGGATCGATCTGAAGATCCTGCGCCTGCTCCAGGCCGATGGGCGCATGAACAATGCCGAGATCGCCAAGCGGGTGAATACCAGCGCGGCCACCTGCCACCGCCGCACGCAGCGCCTGTTCGACGAGGGCTACATCCGCGGCGTCCATGCGCGGATCGCGCCGGAAAAGGTCGGACGGGGGTCCCTGGTCATCGTCGGCGTCGTGCTCGACCGCTCGACCCCGGAGAGCTTCGCCGCTTTCGAGGCCGCCGCCCAGGCGATGCCGACCATGCTCGACTGCCATCTCGTGGCCGGGGATTTCGACTATTTCCTCAAGATCCGCGTCTCCGACATGGCGGATTTCAACCGCCTGCACAGCGAGACCCTGATCGCCCTGCCGGGAGTGCGGCAGACGCGGACCTTCTTCGTCATGAAGGAGGTGGTGGACAATGCGCCGATGGATCTCTGACGATGGGCATCTTTGACGGCGAGCGGTTCTCTGAGCGCGAGGCTTGCGCGCGGCGGTCCCGCCAGTCCATCGAGCGCCGCGACGGCGCTGAGGCCACCGGGATCATAGGAGAAGGGAACGCATGAGCATGGATGCCGACACGTCGCCCGCCCCCTCCCTCGACGCCATTCCGGCGAGCGTGCGCGAGGCCCGGCCCACCACCTGGCTCAATCCTCATCTCCGGCCGGCCGCCGAGTTCCTGCCGAGCCTGGCCTTCTCCCTGGCCGATGTGGAGGCGGCGGAGGCGCGCTGGCGCCGCTTCGATCCGCTGCTGCGCCACCTCTTTTCCGATCTCGACACCGGTCGCATCGACTCGCCCCTGATGCCCCTCGCCGGCCACGTCGCGAAGGCCATCGCGGGTCCGGATGGCGGCGCGGTCTGGGTGAAGGCCGATCACGCCCTTCCCGTCACGGGCTGCATCAAGGCGCGGGGCGGCGTCTACGAGGTGCTGGTCTATGCCGAGCGGCTCGGGCTGAAGAAGGGCCTGCTGCGGCCGGGGGATTCCTATGCCCGGCTGGCGGAGGCCGAAGCCCGAGAGGCGTTCGGCGCGCATACGGTCGCGGTGGGCAGCACCGGCAATCTCGGCTTCAGCGTCGGCGTCATGGCGCGGGCACTGGGCTTCGCGGTCGAAGTCCACATGTCCCACGACGCCAAGGCGTGGAAGAAGCTGCGCCTGCGGGATATCGGTGCCCGCGTGGTCGAGCATCGGGGCGATTACGGCAGCGCCGTCGCGGCGGCACGCTCGGCCTTCGAGGGGCGGGCCGACGCCCATTTCGTCGACGACGAGAGCTCCGTCGACCTGTTCCTCGGCTATGCGGCGGCGGCCTTCGACCTGCGCCGCCAACTGGACGGGGCCGGGATAAGGGTCGATCCAGCCCACCCGCTCTGCGTCTATCTCCCCTGCGGCGTCGGCGGCGCGCCCGGCGGCGTCACGCTCGGCCTGAAGCTGCTGTTCGGCGACGCAATCCGCTGCATCTTCGTGGAACCGGTCGCCTCGCCCTGCATGCTGGTGCAACTCGCCGCCGGCCTGTCGCGCCCGGTGGACGTCTACGAGATCGGCCTCGACAACCGCACCGCCGCCGACGGGTTGGCGGTGGCCGGCGCCTCGATGCTGGTGGCGGGCACGGTCGGCCCGCTCATCGAGGCGGTGGTCACGGTCGCCGATGCCGACCTGTTCGCCTGGGTGAAACGCCTCTGGGCCGATCCGGGCCTGCGCCTCGAACCCTCGGCGGCGGCAGGCTTCGCCGCAATTCGGCCCTATCTCGACGCCGCCGCACCTGCGCAGGCGACGCATGTGGTCTGGACCACCGGCGGCGCACTTCTGCCGGAGGCAGAGTTCCGGGACGCCCTGGCACGAGGATAGGAATGACGGCCGAGGCTCATGGTGGGATATGGCCTCGTTCCGGGCCATATCCCTGTCGATGCCGTCAGTTCGGGTGGAAGACCACCTTCACGCACCCGTCCTTCTTGTCCCGGAACGTCTTGTAGAGGTCGGGGCCATCCGCGAGATTGGTGGAGCGGTGGGTGATCATCGAGGTCATATCGATCTTGCCCTCTTGGATCAGCTTCGTCAGCGTCTCGAGGTAGCGCTTCACATGGGTCTGGCCGCTCTTCATAGTCAGGCCCTTCTGCACGATCGAGCCCATGTTCACCGGAATCGGGCCGCCATAGACGCCGGGGACCGAGACGATCCCGCAGGGTCGGACCGCCTTGATCGCCTCCATGAGGGCGTAGGGGCGTTGGGTCGAGGTGAGCTTTTCCTGGATCGTGTTGACGATGCTGGCGACGCCGTGCCCGGCGCTGGCCTCCATGCCGACGCAGTCGATCACGCCGTCGGCGCCCTCACCCTTGCTGATCTCCTTGATCCGCTCGAACACGTCCTCTTTCATGAAGTCGATGATGTCGGTGGCGCCGTATTTCCGGGCGAGTTCGATCCGCTCCGGCACCGTCTCGATGGCGATGATACGCTCGGCACCCATGATCTTGGCGGACTGGATCGCGAACAACCCCACCGGGCCGGCGCCCCAGATCGCGATGATCTCGCCGCCCTTGATCTCGCAATGTTCGGCACCCTGCCATCCGGTGGGCAGGATATCGGTGAGGAACAGCAGCGACTCGTCGTCGATGCCTTCCGGCGCCAGCATCGGTCCCACATCGGCCATGGGCACACGCACATATTCGGCCTGGCCGCCGGCATAGCCGCCGGTGAGGTGCGAATAGCCGAACAGGCCGGCGGTGGTGTAGCCGAACTGCGCGGCCGCCATCTCGGCATTGCGGTTCGAGCGCTGGCAGACCGACCAATTGCCGAGCTTGCACTGCCGGCATTCGCCGCAATTGATGTTGAAGGGCACGACGATGCGGTCGCCCTTCTTGAATTTGGTGAAACCCTGGCCGACCTCGACCACCTCGCCCATGAATTCATGGCCGAGGACGTCGCCACTCTCCATGGTCGGCATCTGGCCGTCCATCAGATGGAGGTCCGAGCCGCAGATGGCGCAGGACGTCACCTTGATGATGACGTCGCGCGCATCCTCGATCCGGGGATCGGGCACCGTATCGCAGCGGATGTCACCCTTGCCGTGCCAACACAGTGCTTTCATTGCGCTCTTTCGAAACCGGAATGTCAGGACAATCGCCGGGACCGCCCGTGGCGGCCTGGACGCCGCAGGGCCGAACCCCGTTGCCGAGGGCTCCGGTGGTAAACACCAGCCGAGTCCATGAGTTCCAGAATGTCGATTGCACCGGTTCAAGCAAGTTCGAGCTTGAGCATATCGCAACGCGGTTCGTATGAATTAAGACAGGCTATTGACGCCGAAAAATACCATGACCAAACATAAGTCATTTGCCGCCTCGGCAGGAAAGACTGCCGCTCTGCCACGGCACGCCACGAGGTTAGCCTGCGACATGCAGGACGCGTCTCTGACTAACCTCGGGGCGTACAGGAGTATGTCGGACGGGTATCGGCCGGATGGGAGACGACCGGGGATCAGCGGCCGAAGAGCCTCGCCGTGAACGAGGCCGGCGCGTCCCCCTTGTGGCCGGCCACCACCACGAGGCGGCGGATGTCGCCGCGCAGATAGGCCTGCAGGAAGCGGTTGTAGTCCTTGAACACCACGCAGCCGTTGGACGCGCCGCTCGGTCCGAGCATGTAGGTATGGGCGAGGATGCCGTCGCGGCCGTGGATGGCGGCGCTGCCGCCCACGGGGTTGAGGCGGATGGCGCGCACCCCGTGGAACAGGGCCTCGCGCTCGGTCAGATCGTAGGTGCCGGGGGGCGTCGCCCCGCGCATGCGGACATGGACGAGACGCGGGTTGTCCATGTGCTGGCCGAGGCCGGAATGGGCCTCCAGCTGCTCTCCGCTCGGCAGGGTCACCGTGCTGGCGCTGATGTCGTAGATCGCGGTCCCGCCGCCCGCCGTGGCGGGCACGCGGTCGAGGACCCGGCGCTGGCTCAGATCGATGGCGCCCGTATCGGCGGAGGCATAGGCGAGGGCGGGAGCGGGGCTGCGTTCGGGATCACGCCGGCCGAACACCGTCTCGAAGAACGACCGCTCGGCCTCCACGTCCTGGCGGGCCGCCACCACCGTCCGCGACGACGGGCGGCGGGTGGCGAGGCGCGGCTCGCGGGCGAGGGGCTTCAGGTCGAAGGGCCGCGGCACCGGGGCGGGCATCGGCTGGACGAGGCGGGCCGTCTGCTGGAGCGGCCTTGAAGCGGGTGCGAGTTCTGAGGAGGCCGGCGCCACGGCGGCGAGCGCGATACCGGGGGCGATCTCGACGGGCGAGGCTTGCGGGGCCGCGAACCCGGCCACCTGCATGGGCTCCGAGGCGCGCCAGTCCGGTGTCCGCGCACCTAAGGCGGGGGAGGGGTCGAGCATCCAGGCATAGCTGCGGACGACGGCGGCAAGCGGCGCCTCGGGGGAGACCTGCCTCGCGGCGTATGGTGCCGTCGCGGCGGGAACGGGCGCGTCCAACCCGGTCAACCGGGGAAAGGTCGCGACGAACAGCGCCACGACGGCCGTTTTCAGAAGAACGCGGCTGCGCGGCCGGGGACGGCGGGGACGGCGGCGATAGGAGGACGCATCGTCGATCATGCGGGCTGTACTCGGATACGCGTACCCTGCCCGCACGGCCTTCGAACGACCTCACCGGGCTCCGCTAAGAGCGCCGCGAAGGTCACATCGATCGTCCATGTCGTTTTAGGGAACCATCAACCTTGATGCCTCCCATTCAGCGCGAAGTTGGTTAATCAGCGATAAATCGCGCGCATGATTTTCGACGGAATGTACTGGCCGCCCGGATGATTCTCAGGTGCTCGACATGAGCACGCCCCGCCCGCCTTTCGGCGAACGGGGCGGAATCTCCATATGTCCGGCACTCCGCCTTCGTGGCGGGCGCCCCGGACCCTTACTTGCCGCTGGGAGCGGCACCGCTGCCGGTGGCGGCATTGCCGCTATTCGATCCGGCCGGTGCGCCCGGCGTCGCATTGGAGGGGACGTCGCTCGCCATGCCCGGAGCCATGGTGGAGCCGGTGGTGCTGGCGCCGCCCATGCGCTCCGCCCCCTTCTCGCCGTTGCTCTTCACGCTGCCGGGATTGTTCATGTTGCCCTCGGCGCTTCCGCCGCCGGCGGCAGTCTGGGCGAAGGCCGCGCCGCCCAGCGAAACGGCGAAGGCGGCAGCAACGGCGAATGTCTTGATCTTCATAGTCTATTTCCTCATGTCTTACGGACTTGACCTAATAACGCCGCATTGCCCACATGGTTCACTGAAATAACGCCTCGAAAATTCTCATTTTAAAATACGACGCATGCCCGTCGACAGCCACGGCACAGCTTATTCCTCGGCCGCTTTGTCTTAAATCATACCATCGAGAGCGCTCAGTTAAAGCCAGCTTGGCGATACCCGGTGCCGAGCCGGACTTCTCCCTCGACAGGCCACGGAGAGCTGTCTTAAGGCCACACCATGCCGGTCCTTCGCCTCGACGCCGCCCATCGCCTCGCCACGGACACCCTGGTCCGCTGCGGAACTGCGCCCAACCAGGCCGAGAGCGTCGCCCGCGCCCTCGTCGCGGCGGAGGCCGACGGGCTGCGGACCCACGGCCTCATGCGGCTGCTGGCCTATGGCGAGCAGGTGCGGGCGGGCAAGGTCATCGGCGACGCCGTCGTCACCAGCACGCGGCCGAAACCGGGACTGCTCGCCATCGATGCGGCCCACGGCTTCGCCTATCCGGCCCTCGACACGGCCATCGCCCTGCTGCCGGAAATCGCCCGCGAACAGGGGATCGCCGCCGCCGCCATCCGCCGCTCGCACCATTGCGGGGCCGCGGGCCGGCCGGTGGAGGCTCTGGCCGAACGGGGTCTCGTCGCCATCCTGTTCGCCAACGCCCCCGCCTCCATGGCGCCCTGGGGCGGAACCCGGCCGGTCTTCGGCACCAACCCCATCGCCTTCGCCTGCCCGTTGCCGGGGGCGGAGCCGGTCATCGTCGATCTCTCCCTGTCGAAGGTGGCGCGGGGCAACATCATCACCGCCAAGCAGCGCGGCGAGGCGATCCCTGAGGGCTGGGCCCTCGACGCGGAGGGCAACCCGACCACGGACCCCGTCGCGGCGCTCGCCGGCACCATGGTGCCGTTGGGCGACGCCAAGGGCACGGCCCTCGCCCTGATGGTGGAACTGCTCGCCGCCGGCCTCACCGGAGCGCGTTTCGCCAGCGAGGCCACGTCCTTCCTCGATGCCGAGGGCGAGCCTCCCGCCACCGGCCAGCTCATCCTCGCCATCGACGCCACGGCCTTTGCCGGCAATGCCCTGGAGCGCTTCGCCGTGATGGCCCGCTCGGTGGCGGAACAGGACGGCGCGCGGCTGCCCGGAACGCGCCGCTTCGCCGCCCGCGCCCGTGCCGCCGAGGGGGGGATCACCCTCTCCGACACGCTGCTGGCGGAGATCGAGCGGCTGTGACGACGCTCGAACTGAACCGTCCCGCGCAACCTTCGGCCCTGACGACGGCTTGATCGCGATCACGATCGTATCGCGTCAGGCCGACTCATGACCTCACCCCCTCCGACCCCCGAACGGGCGACGCCACGCTGGCGCAAGGCGGGCGGGCGCCTGCTGGCCCTCGTCGCCCGCCCGGTACGCCGGGCGCAGGGGACGGGCGGGACGGTGATCGAGGCCTATCGCGGCTACGGCTCGAGCAAGGAAATCTTCCTGATCGGCCGGGTCTTCCGACAGGCTCGCCGCGATCCGGACCCCGAGGTCGACGACATCGCCGCGGATCTCCGCGACATCGCCCGGCGCATCCGCAGGCGCAAGGTCGCCGATGCGTCCGTCGTCGCGCGTTTCGGCGGAGCCGAGACGACCGCCGTGACCGACCGCGACGGCTATTTCCGGGTGAGCCTCAAACCGCCGAACGTACCCGCCGGCGAGGGCCATTGGCATATCGTGGATCTCGAACTCGCGGCCGATCCGCCGGTGCGGGCGCAGGGGCGGGTGTTCATTCCACCGGAGAATTGCCGCTTCGTCGTCATCAGCGATATCGACGACACGATCATGCATACGGGCGTGGCCAACAAGCTCAAGATGCTGTGGCGGCTGTTCGTGGCCGATGCGGAGGACCGCGTCGCCTTCCCCGGTGCGGCGTCTCTGAGCCGGGCGCTGCATGCGGGCGCCACCGGCGACCAGTCGAACCCGATGCTCTACGTCTCACGCGCCCCCTGGGGCATCTACGACATGCTCAGCGAGTTCTTCCGGCAGCACGGGATTCCGGCGGGTCCGGTGTTGTTCCTGCGGGAATGGGGCCTGTCCTGGCGCCATCCGGTGCCGCGCCGCGCCGAGGACCACAAGCGCGACCTGATCCGCCACATGCTGGCGCTCTACGGCGACCTGCCCTTCGTCCTCATCGGGGATAGCGGCCAGCACGACCCGGAAGTCTATGCCAAGATCGTCTCGGAGAATCCCGGTCGCGTGCTCGCCGTCTACATCCGCAACGTCTCACGCGACCCGTGCCGGGCCGAGGAGATCGAGCGCCTGTCGCAGGCGATCCTCGCGGCCGGCAGCAGCCTGGTGCTGGCCGGGGACACCACGATCATGGCCGAGCATGCCCTTTCCCTCGGCCTGATCGGCAAGGAGGGAGCGGACGCGATCCTGGCGGAATGCCGGTCACAGGTCCTGCCCGAGACGGTGGAGCCGATCGTCATCGAGCCGGGCGACGACGACGCCACCGCCCGCAAGGCACCAGCCTAAGGGCGGGGCGGCGCCCCGTCAGTACCCGTATCCGTCATAGCCCCGGCGCGAGGGGCGATAGCCGTATTCGCCCGCGCCGCCATAGGGGCGGGGAGCGACGTAGCGCCGGCCATAGGTCTGGAGATAGGGGTCGAGGCGGGGATCGCGGTAATTGCCGTTGTTCACGCCCGCCGAGCGGTCGTTGCCGCTCAGTGCCGAGTAAGGCGAGAGCCCATCGCCACCACCGCCGGTGCCACCGCGCGCCAGGGCGGCGCCGGTGAGGCCGAGGAGCAATGCCGAGGCGAGCGCCGTGCGGATGAGAGTCCGAGTCATGCCGGTCTCCTTGATCGGGTCGAAGTGATCAAGGACAACAACGACGCGGTGAATCGCACGGTTCCCGGAGTGACCGGTGTCAGCTCTTCTTGCGCAGGGGCCGGGTGAACATAGATCCGGCCCGCTCGAATCCCGTGCTGTCGCAGAAGGCCAGCAAGGTCTCATCATCGGGCGGGGCGGCGAGTTCGAGGGTGGTGCATCCCGCCATCCGGGCGGCCTGCGACGCGGCCTTCAGCAGGAGACGACCGATGCCGCGTCGGCGCTCCTCCGGCCCGACCAGGAGGCCCGTGATCTGGGCGACCGGCTGAGCCGCCGTCAGCGAGCGGTACCAGTGCAGGACGACGAGGCCGCTCGGCGGCCCCCATTCGACGGCGATGAGGGCCGTCCCGCTCCCGAGGCGAAGGGCCTCCAGCCGCTCGGCCAGATCGCTCGCCGCAATGGAATGTCCCGATGCCCGGAACAGAGCGGCAAGGCCCGCCGCGTCGGCAGCGGTCGCGGCCCGGATCTCGAGGCCGTAGCGGCTAGCCAAACGCGACTCCGGTGGACTTCACCGAGACGCCCATGACCGCACCGCGTCGCCATCCATCTCTCGCCCCGCGCGGTCGGAGGGGAACGATCCGAGCGTCGCCTTCATGAGAATGAACGGGGCGGCGCACCACCGGCACACCGCTCCGTCCATCCGCCACGCCTCGCTGGGGGGCGATCGGAGCGCAGCGGATCCGTTTCGCGCTGCTCTGTTTCTGGATGATGTCCGGCCCTCGCCCGACCCGCCGATTCAGCGGTCGCAGCCGATGCAGATGTCGCGGACCACACGGTTGCGCATCGGACCGGTCCTCTGGTTCGGAAGCTCGCCGCTGAAAGCATGGAGTTGCGGTCGTGCAGGAGGCTCGGGATGCCGGACGGGCTCACTCGGGCTGGTATTCGCCGGCGGCGCGGGCGGTGTGAGCGCCATGTTCTGAGCGGCACAGGGGCCCGCCGATGCGAGCGCGGCCCCCAGGATACCGGCCCCGTAGATCCATCTCGACATGGTCAAGCCTCCCCGAATACCGTCAACGCAGCGGCGGGGCCTGGGGTTCATACGGATGGTGGCGCGACGATGCGAAAGAGAGCCGGGCGGGTCAGCCCACGCAGTCTTGCGCCGCGAGCCAGTCCGTGAGCCCGGACAGGGAGCGGAAATCGGAGACGGCATGGACGGCCGCGCCCGGCATGACGTCCCGCGCCATGGTCGCCAGGGCATGGCCGGGGCCGAGTTCGAGGACGGCCCGCGCCCCGGCCTCGCGGATACCGTCGAGGCAGGCCGCCCAGTCGATGGTCCGCGAGATCGCTTCGGCCAGCTTGTCGAGGCCCCGGGCGGCATCGAAGACCGGGGCGCCGTCGAGGCCGCTGAGGAGGCGAGGGGGCGGCGACGGGCCGAGACGAGACGGCGTCAGGATTTCGGCCCGCGCCAGATCCGCGCGAAACCGCGCGCTGGCCGCCGCCAGGAGCGGCGTGTGCGAGGGTGTATGGACCGGCAGAACCACGGCCCGCGCCGCCCCCGAGGCGAGAGCCCGAGCACAGAGCGATTCCAGATCGGCCACCGCCCCGCCGGCGACCACGCTGTCGGCGGCGTTGAGGATGGCGAGATGGCAGCCATGCTCCTCGACCAGGGCCGCGACCCGCGCGCGCGACAGGCCGCGAAGGCCGGCAAGCCCGTAGCCCGGCCCGCTGGCCTCATCCATCGCCTCGGCTCGCGCGGCGGCCAGATGCAGGATCGAGGCGGGCGAGAACCGTCCCGCGCAGCCCCAGGCGGCGAGATCGCCGATGCTGTAGCCGGCGAGGACCACCCGGCCGGGATTCCTCTCCCGCAGGACGGTCCAAACGGCTAGGCCGGCGACGCAGCACAGGATCTGTCCGGTGCGGTTCCCGTGCAGGGCAGGGCCGCCCGCCCGGGCGAGGTCGCGAGGGTCGGCGCCGAGGAGGGGTGTTGCCGCGGCGAAGACGTCCTGAGCGGCGGGATGATCGGCCACGAGATCGAACATGGCGGGATTCTGGCCGCCCTGGCCCGAGAGCAGGACCGCGAGACTCATGCCGTTTCCAGTCCATCGACGAATAGGGTCATGGCAAGGAGGTCGGCACTTCCGCCAGGGCTGAGATTACGGGCGACGAAAGCCCGATGGATGGCCGCCGCCCGCGCCCGCCAATCGTCCCGCGCGATGCCTCCTTCGGCAAGGAAGGCCGTGGCCGTGGCGCGGGCGAAAGCATAGCCCGCCTCGCCGCCGCGATGGAGCAGGTTGGTATCCTCGAGATGGGCGATCAGGGCAAAGCAGGTCTCGACGCGGGCGGCCTCCTCGTCGCCCGGCCGCAGCCCTCGCGCCCGGCGCAGGGCGTGGAGCCCGACCCGGTAGAGGGTCGAAAATCCGGCCGCCGCCTCGGCGGGCGCTCCGCCGATCCCGTAGCGCCGCCGCGCCGCCGCGCCCGGCGCATGGAGCAGGACGGGTCCGGCCAGGATCGCATGGCCGTAGCGGGTCTTCACGCATTGGCCGAGGGCACCGGCCGACGGAGGGTAAGGCAGGGCGCCGGCGGCGGCCGTGAGCAAACCCAATCCGAAGATCGCGCCCCGATGGGTGTTCACGCCCCCCGTCGCGGCCCGCATCGCCGCCTCGGCATCGAGGCCGATCCGGCGGAGAAGCGGCATGGCGGCCCCGTCGGCGCCCGCCTGGGCCAGGGCGCCGAAGAACGGCTCCAGCGCCTCGGCGCTGCGCCGGAACGTACCCGCATCCATGTCCGCATGGCTGCCGCTGTCGACATGACTGACGAGGCCGGGCTTCGGATAGGTCTCGAGTTCACGCCGCAGGGACTCGGCCGCGAGGCCGGCGATGTGGCGTGACGCGCCTCTTGAAAGGACGTCCGGTCCGGATTTGGCACGCGCCGGCCCTCCCCCGCGGAGGGGGGAGGGTGACGCGCGGCCACGGCCGTTGCCCGCCTTGTCCACCGAATGGAACGCAGCGCACGCGTCCGACGCACAGGGATCGACGCTGTCGGGGATGGTCCGGTACGTCTGACCAACCGTCGTGGGACGGATACGCTCGCTCATGCCTGCGCCCCCATGCAGGCGGTCCGGCCGTCGCGATCGATGATGACCGTCCGAAGCTCCAACCGCTCCATCCCCTTGGCCAGAACCGCCGTGCCGGGCTCGGCCCCATGCCATTCGCGCCAGTTGATGCCGGCCCCATCGGGCAGGACGATCTCGCCATCGAGGCGCATCGGCGCGTCGGCCTCGATCGCCGCGAGGCCGGCAAGCAGGGCAGGGGCGATGGGTCCGGTCACCGGCCAGAGCAGGTCGAGATCGGAACCGGCCCCGAGATAGGGGAGCCCGGTCTGTTCCTGCCACAGCAGGCTTCCGAACACATGCGGCACGAGGCGGTGCTCGCGCCCGAGGGCCAGCACCTCGTCGACGACCGGCCGCCACCCCTCCGGCGCGGCCGCGCGTGCACGCTCCAGGCTGACCGGCGCGAGCCGGCTCGCGGCGGAGACCGGGACGGCGAGGCCGATGCGGCGCTTGCCGGCGGACGGCGGCAGCGGCAGGCCGGCGGCGATGTGGTCCGTCCGCTCGCCGGGATCGCGGCGGCGGGTGATGACCGGCCAGCCGCGACGGGCCCATTCGGCGAGATGGGGAACGCCGTCGAGATCCGGGCGCCCGGCGAGGAGGCGCGCCCAGGATTCCGGATCGACACGCAGGAGGTCGTGGCGGGCGAGATCCGACGCCTCGTCCTCAGTCACGGGGCGCCACGTCGCCCGTCGCCGCCCGCACCACACGCCCGGCGATGTCACGGGCCATGAGCCGCCCGCCGCGCTCCTGGCCGAGGGCATCGCGGCCATCCGTTGTGGAACTCCCGGCGATGAGGGATTCGATCTGGGGGCCGAGCGGTGCCGACGGATCGAGCACCGCGTGGACCGCCCCGGTTTTCACCATGTTGTCGAGGCCCGGCGCGAAGACGGAGGTGGATGCCGCCATCTCTTCCAGCCGGTCGAGGGGGAGCTTGGTGACGCGGGCCACCGAGGCGAGGTCCATCACGCTCGGATGGGCGCCGGGCAGGGCGGCGAGCACCCGCGTCGCGAGAGCGGTGGCGATGAACGCGCCTGCCGCCGTGTGCCCGTAGACGAGGCCGATGGTGGGATGGCCGCTCGCATCGGCGAGGAGCAGCGCCTTGGCGAGATGGGCGAGATATTCGTTGAGGCCGAGCAACTCGTCGCGCCGGCTCATGCGCTGGCTGTCGGAATCCACGACCACGAGGATCGGCGTCCCGCCGCCCCGGCGCACCACGTCGAGAACGCGCCCGGCGAGGAGACAGGCCCCCTCGATCCCGAGCGGGGTGTTGCCGTCGATCCCGACCACAGCGAGACGGCCCGCTCCAAAAGGCCCGTCGCCGCCGATGAGGCCGTCCACGACCTCGACGCCATGCCCGTCGGGGAAGAGCGAATGTA
This sequence comes from Methylobacterium bullatum, assembly GCA_902712845.1. Classification (NCBI taxonomy): domain Bacteria; kingdom Pseudomonadati; phylum Pseudomonadota; class Alphaproteobacteria; order Hyphomicrobiales; family Methylobacteriaceae; genus Methylobacterium; species Methylobacterium bullatum. Next base: position 4,110,760 of record LR743504.1, on the reverse strand, counting down.
GGATCTCAGCGAGCGTCATGGGGCCCCTCCGGCAGGCGGGCGAGAAGGGCGTCGAACCGGTCCGTGTCCAAGCCCGGCACGGCGGCCGGATCGTTCACGCCGAGGCGGCTCCAGATCTCGGTGGCGTCGCGGGCGTCGCCGAACCGGTCGAGGCGGGCTTCGAGGCGGGCCTGTTCGGCCTCCAGGGTGGCGAGGTCGAAGGCCGGCGCCTTGCCGATCTGTTCACGGGCGGCATCGCGAAACGCGCGAATCGTATCGTCCGCGAAAGCGTCCGCTCCGCCGATGAGGCGGCGGTGCTTTCCGCCCATGGTGCGCCAGACCAGCGCCCGGTCGCGGGAATCGAACTCCTCCGCGCCCTTGTTGGTCTCGATCACCTCCGGGCCGGAGACGCTGATGCGTCCGCCCTCCGAGACCACGAGCCGCGAACACGTACCGGCGATGAGGCCGCCGCCGCCGTAGCAGCCGGCCCGCCCGCCGATCAGCCCGATCACCGGCACGCCGGCCCGGCGCAGATCGGCGATGGCCCGCATGATCTCCGCGATGGCGGTCTCGCCGGCATTGGCCTCCTGCAGCCGGACGCCGCCGGTATCGAACAGGATCAGCACCGCCGTCGGCTTCACCGCGAGGCCCGCCCGCAGCAGCCCGACGAGCTTGGCGCCATGGACCTCGCCGAAGGCCCCGCCCATGAAGCGACCCTCCTGCGCGGCCAGGAGGACGAGCGAACCGTCGAGGCGCCCGCGTCCCACCACGATGCCGTCGTCGAAGGCGCGCGGCAGGTCGAAGGCGGGCAGGTGCGGACTCATCACCCGCTGTTCGGGGCCGAGGAACTCCTCGAACGAACCGGGATCGACGAGAGCGTCGAGGCGGGCGCGGGCGCTGGCCTCGTACCAGCTCTGGTCGAGGGGATCGGCGGAGAGGGAGACGGGGCTCATCGCCATCACACGGCCTCCATCAGCCGGGCGCCCTGGAGCAGGCGCAGGGTCACGGTGTCGGGCCGTGCCCCGCCATCGTTGATGGTGATGCGCAGGCCGCCGGGCTGCCGGCGGGCCACGAAGTCGGAGACCACCGCCTCCCAGACCGATCCGTAGCCGTTGATCGCGGTATCGATCTCGACGGTGCATTCGTCGGGCGCGAGGCTGCGCTCCATCAGCACTTCGAGGTTGCCCGAGGCGACCACGCCGGTGATCGCATGGGCCTTCGTGCCGGGCAGGGGCTTCGACGTCCGATGCCGGAAGGTCAGCTTTTCCATGGTGCGGCGCTCCCTCACCAGTTCCGGAACTTGGCCGGCGGCTCGTAGAGGCCGCCCGACCAGTGCACGAGGTCCTTGATCGACCGTGCCGCCAGGAGCGAACGGTCGGCGTCGAGGGGATCGATGCCGAGATCCTCCGGCCGGCGGATGATTTTTCGCGCCCGCAGGGACTCGACCATGGCCCGGTCGCGCCCGCGCCCGACATCGGTGTAGCCGGCGACCCCGCGGATCGCCTGCTCGCGCTCGTCGAGCGTCCGGCATAGGAGCAGGTTGGCGATGCCCTCTTCCGTGACGATGTGGGTGACGTCGTCGGCGTAGACCATGACGGGGGCGAGTTCGAGATCGAGCTTGCGCGCCAGTTCGAGGGCGTCGAGCCGCTCCACGAAGGCAGGGACGAGCTTATCGCCGAAGGTCTCGACCAGCTGCACCACGAGCTTGCGGCCCCGGCGTAGCGCCGGATCGCCGGTGCCGCCGGCCTCCTCGCCGGCCTTCATCCAGGGGTCCGAGGGGTGGCGCCTGCCATGGGGATCGGAGCCCATGTTCGGCGCGCCGCCGAACCCCGCCACCCGGTTGGTGGTGACGGTGGAGGAATTACCCTGGAGATCGATCTGCAGGGTCGAACCGATGAAGAGATCGCAGGCATAGAGCCCCGCCGTCTGGCAGAAGGCACGGTTGGAGCGGAGCGAGCCGTCGGAGCCAGTGAAGAACACGTCCGGCCGCTCGCGGATGTAGCGGTCCATCCCGACTTCCGAGCCGAAGCAATGGATCTGCTCGACCCAGCCCGATTCGATGGCCGGGATCAGGCTCGGATGCGGGTTGAGCGCCCAATGGGTGGCGATCTTGCCCTTGAGACCGAGCCGCTCGGCGAAGGTCGGCAGCAGCAGCTCGATGGCGGCGGTGCCGAAGCCGATGCCGTGGTTGAGCCGGCGGATGCCGTATTCGGCGTAGATGCCCTTGATCGCCATCATGGCCATCAGGATCTGCGTCTCGGTGACCGCCGCCGGATCGCGTGTGAAGAGCGGCTCCACGTAGAACGGCCGGTCGGCCTCGACCACGAAATCCACCCGGTCGCCGGGGATGTCGACACGGGGCACCCGCTCGACGATTTCGTTCACCTGCGCGATCACGACGCCGTTCTTGAAGGCGGTCGCCTCCACCACCGTCGGCGTGTCCTCGGTGTTGGGGCCGGTATAGAGGTTGCCGTCACGGTCCGCCGAGACGCCTGCGATGAGGGCGACGTTGGGCGTCAGGTCGATGAAGTAGCGCGCGAAGAGTTCGAGATAGGTGTGCACCGCACCGAGCGCGATCTGCCCGCCATAGAGCATCCGGGCGATGCGCGCGCCCTGCGGCCCGGAATAGGAATAGTCCAGGCGACGGGCGATGCCCTGCTCGAAAATGTCGAGATGCTCGGGCAGCACGATGCCGGACTGGACCATGTGCAGGTCGTGGACCCGTGCCGGGTCGCAGGCGCTCAAGCCCCTCGCGAGACAATCCGCCTGTTTCTGGTTGTCGCCTTCGAGGCAGACCCGATCGCCGGGCAAAAGCACCGCCTCCAGCAGGTCGACCACCGCCGAAGCGGACACGACCTTGCCCTCGGCATGGGCGCGGCCGCGCTCGATCCGGGCGTCCCTGGCCTTCCGCTGTACCCGCCAATCGGCCATCCGATCCGCCTCTCGTCATCCGGCCCCGCATCGGCGGCGACCGTGGGAACGCGCCGCCAGCGACATGTCGCAAACCGTTTCGTATCGCACCATGCGTACCCCGTCTTGCGATCAAGTCAACGCCGGGTATACCGATATGGATTATCGGCGAGGTAAAGAATACGAGATGGCCGGATGACGAGGCCTCGGCATTCCGGGCGTGCTAGGATCATCCCTCTCCCGCTTGACGATCCCGGCCATCGTGGGATGAGGGACACCGTAAGGCTGTCCGGCCATGCAAGCGGGGAGGGAACGACGACCATGGACGGCATCGCCGAGGAGCGGGGGCTACTTTCCGACCTGATCCGCAACGCCCTGACCGACGAGATCGCCGCCGGCACCCTGAGCGCGGGCACGGCCCTCGACGAACAGGATCTCGCCGACCGCTTCGGCGCCTCCCGGACGCCGGTGCGGGAGGCGTTGCGCCAGCTCGCCTTCAACGGGCTTGTGGAGTTGCGGCCGCGCCGGGGCGTCGTCGTCACCCGGATGACGCCGGAGCGGATCATGGACATGTTCGAGGCCACCGCCGAGTTCGAGGCAATGTGCGTGCGCCTCGCCACCTACCGGATGACGCCCCTCGAGCGCAGCCACCTCATGGACCTCCATGCCCGGTCGGAGGCGATGGTGGAGGCCGGCGACGTCGACGCCTACGACACGCTGAACCGCGGGTTCCACGAGGCCCTCTACGGCGCCACCCATAACGGCTTCCTGCTGGAACAGGCGCTCGCCTTGCGCACGCGGCTCTCGGGATTTCGCCGCACGCAGCTGCGCCATGGCGAGCGGATCAGGACCTCCCGCGCCGAGCACGGCGAGATCCTGGCCGCCATCGCGGAGGGCGACGGCGACGCCGCCGCGCGGCGGATGCGCGCCCACATGCTCAACGCCGCCAGCGCCATCGGCCATTACATCGCCGAACATGCCGGCGCGTGAGGCGCCCGACCGAGGCCGGACGCACGCGGCAGCCGGGCGCAGCGGACGAGACAGGAAGGCGGTGTCCGATCCCGCGAGCCACGGGTGACGGCCCCTCCTCAGAGGGACGGTTCCGCTGCGACCTTGCCCCAGATCGGCGCCGGGAAAGTCCGATCGTAGGCAAGATTGAAGACGAAGGCGTAGGCCACGTAGAAGCCGGCGATCGCGAGATCCATGAAGAAGGCTTCGACCAAACCGATGCCGAGATACCAGGCGATGGGCGGCATCAGGATCGCCAGCAACCCCGCCTCGAACAGCGCGGCATGGGCCACCCGCATGAGCAACGTCTTTCGCGTGTGCCCGATCAGCCGCTGCATCGCTCGGTCGAAGCCGAGATTGTAGACGTAGTTCCACATCATCGCGACCAGGGCGCTCCCCACGCCGATCACGCCCATGTCGGAGGCGTGGAGACCGAACGTGAGCGCCCCGAGCGGGATGATGAGAGCGAGCCCGAACACCTCGAACAGGATCGCGTGGCGGATACGGTCGCGTGTGCTGCGCATGGTCGTGCCTTCGAAAGCCTCGTTGGTTTGCGCTGTTCTATCTGCGATACTTCCCGCAGCAAGTTGGAACGTATCTGAGGATCAGATAGATGGCGGTCTCGCTGGACCAACTCCAGGCCTTCGTGGCAGCGGCCGAGGCTGGGTCCTTCTCGGGTGCCGCCCGCGTGCTGCGCAAGGCGCAGTCGGCCGTCAGCACGCAGGTCGCGAATCTGGAGACGGATCTCGGGGTGGCCTTGTTCAGCAGGGCGGGCCGGAACCCGGTGCTCACCCCGGCGGGGGAGCGGCTGCTGCCGGAAGCGCGCGTGGTGCTCGACCGGCGCGAACACCTGATCGGCCTGGCGAGCAGCCTGGAGCAGGGGGTGGAGAACCGGCTGGTCGTCGCCATCGACGAACTCTATCCCGAGCATGCGCTCGGCGCCCTCTTCGCCGATTTCGCCCGGCGCTTTCCCTTCGTCGAGCTGGAACTGCTCTTCCCGCTGATGGAGGATGTCAGCCGCATGGTGCAGTCCGGAGCCGCCGATCTGGGGGTGATGTGGCGCCAGGAGGTCCTGCCCACGGAGCTCGGCTTCCAGACCATCGGCTGGGTGCCCCTCAAGCTCGTCTGCGGTCGCGATCACCCGCTCGCGAAGGCACGGGTGGAGTGGGAGGAGTTGAAGCGCCATCGCCAGATCCTCGTGGCGGCGCGGAGCGACGGACCGGAGAAGCGCCGCCTGCGGGTGGCCGCCGAGGTGTGGTGGGTGGAGAGCCACTGGGTGATCCTCGAGATGGTCAAGCACGGGATCGGCTGGGCCTTCGTCACCGACCACGTCATTGCCGCATCTCTCACCGCGCCGTTCCTCGTCACACCGGACCTGCAGTTCGATCAGGGCGACTGGCCCATCGCCCTCGAGCTGGTCTGGCACAAGCAGCGACGCTGCGGCCCCGCCGCGGCATGGCTACGCGAGCGCTTCGCGGCGGAGAGGGTCGGCACCCACTCGGACGAGGACCGGCCAAGCTGAGGGACAGGCGTCGCGGTATCCAGCGCCCATCCACCCGTTCCGTCGCCCACAGCCATACCGCACACCGGGACATCACCGTTCCGCCTGCCACGTTGACGGGGGACGAAGCGGTGCCGTAAGGCCCCGTGATGCGGAAGCTCTCGCCAGGGACGGCCGGCCTGCGCGCGATCATCGCCATGATCGCGCTCTACGGCCTGTGCCTCCAGGCGTTCCTCGGCACGATGGCGCCACCGGCCCCTGCGGGATGGGGGAGCGCCCTCTGCGGGCATGTCGCGCCGGACGATCCCGCCAATGCAAGCCCGTCCTGCGCGCATGCGTGCTGCACGGCGGCCCATGCGGGACCGCAGGCGCCGGGACAGGACACGGCCTTCGCAACGGTGGTCTGGCAGGCACGTCCGGCCGCGCTTCCGCCACGTGCGGACGTGGCGGTCCCCGCCGCGCGGGCACCGCCCGACCAATCGATCGGATCGCGAGGTCCGCCGTCCGCCTGAGAGATCAACCTCTTCGATCGCTCAGACCCGGACCTTTCCCGATGATTTCTTCCCGACAGGGCGCCTCCCCGGCGCTGGCCGCCATGCGCGTGTCCCGCGACGGCGTCTATCGCGCCGTCTGGCGCTGGCACTTCTATGCCGGCCTGCTGTGCCTGCCCTTCCTCGTCCTGCTCTCGGCCACGGGCGCGATCTACCTGTTCAAGGACGAGATCAACGCCGCGCTCTTCGCCCACCGCACCGAGGTGGCGGCGCAGAACCGAGCGACCGTGAGCGCGAGCCGCCTCGTCTACACCGCCTCCGAAGCCGTTCCGGGCGGTGTGCCGGTCTCCTTCACCGGCCCGGCCTCCGCAACCGCCTCCGCCCTCGTGAGCATGAGGGACGGCGCCAGCCGGATTCTGGTCTACCTCGACCCCTACAACGCCGATGTGCTCGACGTCGTGAACGTCGAGAGCGACCCGATGATGGTGGTGAGGCGCCTGCACAGCCTCAGCTATTTCGGCACGGTCGCCAACGGGATCGTGGAGGTGGTGGCGGGGTTCGCGATCATCCTCGTCGTCACCGGCACCTATCTGTGGTGGCCGCGCGGGAAGGGGGCGGGAAGGGGGAGGTGTGGTGACAGTCCGGGCGAGGCCGGCAAGCCGCGTCTGGTGGAGGGACCTGCATGCGGTGACGGGCCTCGTGGCCGGCGCCGGCCTGTTCTTCCTCGCGATCACCGGATTGCCCTGGTCGGTCTGGTGGGGCCAGCAGATCCGCGCCCTGTCCAACGAAGCGGGGCTCGGCCAGCCGCGCGCCCTGTGGGCGGGCAAGGCGGTGTCCGCCGTGCCGATGAAGGACCGGCTGACCCAGGCGGGCTGGACCATGGAGGACGCGCCGATGCCGGTCTCGCAACCGGCGGACGCACCCGCCATCGGCCTCGACCGGGCCCTGGCCATCCTCGACGGCCTCGGCATGCCACGGGGCTACGAGGTCGCGCTGCCCGAGGGTCCCACCGGCATCTATGCCGCAGCGATCTACCCGCGCGACGTCGACCGCCAGCGGCTGATCTCCCTCGACCAATATACCGGCGTCCCTCTGGTGGACGTTGCCTTCGGCGATCTCGGCAGCGTCGGGCAGGCGATCCAGTACGGAATCGGCCTGCACAAGGGCGAGTATTGGGGCCGCCTGAACCAGTTGGCGATGCTCGCCTTCTGCCTCGCCACGATCCTGCTCAGCGTCACCGCTGCGGTGATGTGGTGGAAGCGCCGGCCCGCCGGCGGTCTCGGCGTCCCGCCCTGGCCGCGAGACCGCCGGATCGCCGCCACGGTCACCGCCCTGGTCCTCGGTCTCGGCGCGCTGTTTCCCCTGACCGGCCTCGCCATCCTCACCATGATCGGGCTCGACCTCGGCATCCAGGCCCTCCGGCGCCAAGCCCGGCGACCGGCGGCGGCCTGATCCGAACGACGCGGGAACCGCGCCCGTGACCGACCTCATCCGCCTGCTTCGCACCCTGCGCCTCTGCCTCGGCAGCGGGTTGATCCTGCTCGTCCTGTGGGGACAGACGATCGCGCCGCTGGCCGCCCTGCGGATTCCGGGGGCGCTTGCCGCCCTCGACCATTCGGCGATCTGCGGCCATGCGGAGGGCTCTCCCGCCATCGGAGATCGGGCTCCCGCCGCGCCGGCCTGCAAGGCGTGCCCGCTCTGCGCCGTCGGGCTGTCGAGCCCCCTGGTTCCCCAAGCGCCATCGGTGGCGCGGCGCCAGGGATGGCACGCGCTGGCCTGGCCGATCCCGCCGCCATCCGTGCCGGCCCGTCCGCATCGTCCTACCGGCCAGCCGCGCGCGCCGCCGACCGCGTCCTGATCCAGCGCGCGCCGTCCCACACGGCGCATCCCCCCTGCCGCGATCCGGAACGAACCTCCTCGATGCCCAGCTCCCGTCCCCCTCACGCCCCACGCCGCACAGGCGCCCGGCGCGCCATCCTCGCCCTCGCCGCCCTGCCGCTCGCGAACGCCGACGCCCTGGCGCAAGCCGCCGAGGACGGCGTCACCCTGCCGGAACTCTCCGTCGTCGGAGAAGCCGGCCGGAGCGGCTTCGGCGTCGCCTCGCCCCAGGGCTCGGCCCCCAGCGTCATCGAACGGCCCGTGGGGCAGGTGGTGACCCAAGTCGGGCGCAGCGGAACGATCGACAACCGCCCCGCCACGGATGTCGGCTCGGTCCTCGTCAACAGCCCCGGAATCACCGTGCGCCAGGGCAACGGCGCGCGCGACGTCGTCATTTCGATCCGGGGCAACAACGCCCGCTCCACCGGCGTCACCAAGAACATGGTGGTCCTGGAGGACGGGTTCATCCTGACGCAGCCGGACGGGGCCTCCCGGTTCGATCTCGTCGATCCGCGCGCCTATTCCCGCATCGACGTGTTCCGCGGTCCGCAATCGGCCCTGTTCGGCAATTACGCCACCGGCGGCGCGCTGGCCTTCCGGACGCGCACCGGCCGCGAGATCGACGGCTACGAGATCGGCACCGATGCGGGCAGCTTCGGCTATCTCAGCAATTACTTCACCGTCGGCGGCGTCAGCGGCCCGGTGGAGATCAGCCTGTTCGCCAGCGATGCGCGCGGCAACGGCTACCAGGACCATTCCTCCTACGACACCCAGACCATCAACCTGCTGGCGAGCTACACCCCGACCCCGGACAACCGCTTCACCCTGAAGGTCATCAACAACCAGGTGAACGCGGATCTCCCCGCCCGCTCCTCCCTCGACCAGTTCGGCATCAACCCCTACCAGCGCGGCTGCGCGGCGGCGGCGGCCACCGCGGCCCCGGGCTGCACCCTCACCGGGCTCTTCGCCAATGGGGCTTTCGGTACCAGAATCCCCGTCACGGCGGATGAAGGCGGCTTCGGCCGCAAGGACCGCCGCACCATCGTAGCGGCCCGTTGGGAGCACGACATCGACGCGCAGACCACGTGGCGCACGCAGCTCGGCTTCGACGAGCGCAACTTCAACCAGCCATTCTACACGACCTCGTCGCGCGGCTCCTATCCGTCCTGGAACTTCCTCACCGACCTGACCCGGCGCGGCGACCTGTTCGGTCTCCCGGCGGTGGGCTACGTGGCGCTCGCCTACAACACCATCGACAACCACATCACCACCTTCAACCGCGCGCCCTATGGCGGGCCGACCCTCGGCGCGCTGATCGGCGAGCAGGAGGCGGTGCAATCGAATCTCGGCGGCCGCGCCCGGACGGAGGTCGCGCTCTCGGATCAGTGGACGGGTGTCCTCGGCATCGCGGCGGAGAACACCACCATCACCGGGCGCAACCTCGCCTACGGCTATTCGGCAGCGGGGCGGACGACGACGCTGGCGACGACCGACCGCAGCTTCCTCAACGTCGCCCCCGAGCTCGCCCTGGTCTACCGGCCGAACGCCGCCTGGGCCTTCCGGGGGCGGGCCGCCACGGGCTACACCACGCCGGCGGCGAGCAACCTGTTCATCACCCCCGCCGGTCTTCCGGGCAGCAACACCCAGCTCCAGACCCAGGAGAATCTCGGCTTCGATCTCGGCGCCGACTGGACGCCCACGGAGAACCTGCGCCTCAGCCTGACCGGCTTCTACGAGTTCTTCCGCAACGAGCTCGTCTCGCAATCCCCCGGCGCCGGGCTCCTGAGCTACACGTTCAACGCCCCCGCCTCGGAGCATCGCGGCATCGAGTTCGCAGCGGACTGGGCCTTCTCACCCGGATGGCGGGCGGTGGCCGCCTACACGTTCGACGACCAGATCTACACGACATACACCGAGCAACTCAGCGTCGTCTGCCTTCCCACCCCTCAGCCCACCCCCCCATGTTCGGGATCGAGCTCGGTCACCACCCGGTTCGACCGGGCCGGCAACGCCATTCCCGGCGTGCCCGCCCACCAGCTCCTCGCCCGGATCGGCTACGACCAGCCGACGGGGCCGCTGGCCGGCCTCGGCGCCTATGTGGAGGCGGTGGTCCAGGACGGGTTCTTCATCGACAACGCCAACCAGCTGAAGGCGCCGGGCTACACCGTCGTCAATGCCAACGTGCATTACGCGGCCGACCTCACCGGCGGCTACGCCAAGCGCATCAGCCTCTATGCGGAAGTCCGCAACGTCTTCGACGAGACCTACGTCTCCTCGGCCCAGAACCTCGCGAACTCCCTCAGCGCCACGACAGGCCTGCAGAACGGCGCAGGCGTGCTCGCCGCCACCACGGGCTCGGTCTTCGCCGGGGCGCCGCGCAACGTGGTCGCCGGGATGAGGCTGTCCTTCTGACGACGGAGGCGGGCCGGATGCCACATCCGGCCCGCCTCCGTTCGGGCGGATCGAGAGATCGGCCTATCGGCGGATTGCCGTCACCACGACACCCGCGCGGTCACCAGGGCCTGGAACGGCTCGCCCACGGCCACCAGCAGGTTGCTGGCCGCCGACGACGAATAATAGGTCTCGTCGAACAGGTTCTTGAGGTTGAGCTGGATCGTCGTCGCCCGACCGTTCACCGCCGTGCGATAGGCGAAGAAGGCGTCGCAGACGAGGTAGTGGGGCATGGTGAAGGTGTTGGCGGCATCGCCCGGCCGCTCGCCGATATAGCGGGTGCCGAAGCCGGCCTCGAGGAAACCGGGGCCGAGGCGCAGCGAGCCGAGCTCGGCCTCCCGCGCCACCGCGCCGAACTGGTGGGTGAGGAAGGCGGACGCCGTCACGCGCGGTGTGTTCTGAAGCTCCTTGCCCGCGAGGATGGGATCCTCGGTCACGAGGGCCTGGGTGAAGCCGTAGCTGCCGATCACCGCCCAATCGGGCAGGATCTGGCCGGCGAAATCGAGTTCGAATCCGCGCGAACGGGCCTTGCCGGCGGTGGTGGCGATCCGCGCTCCGTCCACCACCTGGGTGACCAGCACGTTCGCCTTCTCGACATCGAACATCGCTCCCGTCACCGTCAGGCCGGGGCCGAGATCCGCCTTGACGCCGACCTCGTAGGCCTCGCCCTCCTCGGGGGCGAGGGAACCGTTGGTCTCCAGATCGGTGACGTTGGGCCGGAACGAGCGGCTGAAGCTGCCATAGAGCGAGAGGTCGGGCGTCAGCTTGTAGACGATCCCGGCGCGCGGGATCGGCTTGACGCCGTTGATGTCGGTGGTGACCACGGACGGACGTCCGGCATAGGCGAGCTGGTCGTAGATCTGCGCACTGACGCCAGCCACCAGGATGAGCTGATCGGTGAGGTGAAACGAATCCTGGAGGTAGAGGCTGGTGTTGTTGAGCCGGTCGCGGACGTCGCTGCCCGTGAGCGAAACCTGGTTCGACGGGCCGAGGAGACCATAGATCGGGTCGAAGACGTTGAAACCGCCCTGGTTCGCTCCGCGAATGGTGGTCTTGCGGAAGTAGTCCACCCGCTCGTACATCGCGCCGGCCAGGATGTCGTGCCGCAGGCCGAAGGTGTCGACCCGTCCGGTCAGATCGAGGCGTGCCACATGGGCGTTGAAGTCGCCGCCCTGCGTGGAATCGGCCCGTCGGGTCAGGAAGCCCGTCTCGGCATTGTACGAGACCGCGCGGACCTGATTGTCGTCGTAGCCGAGATGGCTGAAGCTGTAGCCGAAATGCAGCCGCCAATCGTCGTTGAAGCGATGCTCGATGTCGAGGCTGGCGAGATGGCTGGTGGCGTCGACGCGGCTGAAGCGTTCGTCGAAGCGGCGGTCGCGCGGGACCTTCAGGGGACGCCCGTTGCGCGGATCGAAGATGGTGCCGCGGTCGAACGGGATATTATAATGCGAGAACTCGTAGGCCACCGTCACCTTGGTGTCGTCGCCCTTCCAGGTGAGCGACGGGGCCACGACCTGCCGTTCGATCGCGCCGAAATTGCGCCAGTATTGGTAATCCTGAAAATCCCCGACCACCCGGTAGGCGAGGTTGGTGCCTTCCACCGGCCCGGTCACGTCGGCCTGGACGAGGCCGCCGCCGAAGCTCGTCCCGGTGACGCTGAGGGCGCCGTGTGACGTGAATTCGGGACGCTTCGAGACGAGGTTGATGAGACCTCCCGGCTCCGAGATGCCGTAAAGCAGGGAGGCGGGCCCTTTCAGCACCTCCACCTGCTCGATGGCGTAGTTGAAGTTCTGCTGCAGGACCGTGCGGCGGCCGTCCCGCAGGATCGAGCTGTCCCGCGTGGTCCCGAATCCGCGCCGGATCACGCCTTCCTGCGTGCCCCCGAGGCTGTTGGCCTGGGCGGTGCCACTGACGTTGCGCAAGGCCTCGTCGAGGGACAGCACGCGCTGGTCGCGCAGGACGGTGGCGGGCACCACGGCGATGTTGGCCGGCGTGTCGAGGAGCGAGGTGTCCAACCCGGCCCCGAAACTGGTCCGCCGGGGCTGGTAACCGACGGTGCGGCTGCCATCGCCGTCGACGGTGATCTGATCGAGGGACACGGCGGTCGGGGAAGCGGCCTGCACCGCCGCCGGGCTGGTCTGAGCCCAGGCCGTGTCCGCGAGGACGAGGGCGGCCCCACCCGCCAGCAGCCAAGGCAAGCGGCTGGCGCCCCGGCGGTCGAGCCTCGCCGCCTGAAGCAGGCATCCGGTCTGGTCTTGCATCGTCTACTCCTGAAACACTCCGGAAAAACAAGTATGACCAAAGTCATATCTTGACAATAACCAGTATAAACATTGTAATTGTTCTAATAACGCAGTTTAATGATAATTCCATAGGTGCTATTTTTCATCTGAAATGATATTTCATCAGTCAATAAATTTCCGCTAGCCGCGCTCCACTGCACAATAGCCTGATAAGCCGAAGACCGGGGCGAGGCGCGGAGACGAACGGACCGCCCCCGAGAGGCGCGAAGGAGCGGGCGCATCGCGTTTCTGGCGGCGCGAGGAAGCTGGGCGGATTCGTCCCGCACCTGCGGGATCGGGCGCAGGCAGCGCAGTCGCGGAAGGTCAGGGTGGTAACCGGAAGATCACATCTTGCCGGGAACTGGCACGGGCCGCACCGACACCTCGGCAAGGTTGTAGCCTTCCCATGCGGAACGGCTTAGGGCGATCGGCAAAGCTGGCAGTCTCTTGAGAGCTGCCGCGACGAAGGAGTTTCGGATGAACAGACGCGGCTACAAGGGGGCCATCACCGCCGCCGCCCTCGGTGCCCTGGCCTGCGTGGCGGGCACGGCGCAGGCGGCCCAGTGCGGCAACACGGCCAGCGGTTTCGAGGCGTGGAAGACCCAGTTCGCGCAGGAGGCGAAGGGACGCGCCAGCGCCGCGAGCCTCGCCGCCCTGATGGAGACCTCCTATTCCGGTGCCACCATCTCGGCCGACCGAGGCCAGAAGAGCTTCCGCCTGACCCTCGACCAGTTCCTGGCCAAGCGCGGCGGACCCACCATCGTCGCCCGCGGCCGTAAGCTGAAACAGACCAACGCCGCCCTGTTCGAGTCGATCGAGCAGCGCTACGGCGTGCCGGCCGGCCCGCTCCTGGCGATCTGGGGCATGGAAACGGGCTTCGGCGCGGTTCGCGGCAACATCAACACGCTCTCCGCCGTGGCGACTCTCGCTTATGATTGCCGCCGCTCGGACTTCTTCACCGACCAGCTCTACGCGGCCCTCACCCTCGTCGATCGCGGCATCCTCAACGCCTCGACCCGCGGCGCCGCCCATGGCGAGGTCGGCCACACCCAGTTCCTGCCCAAGAACGTGCTGACCTACGGCACCGGCGGAAGCCTCGACAGCATTCCGAATGCCCTCAACGCTACCGCGAACTTCCTGAAGGGTCACGGCTGGAAGGCCGGAGCCGGATACCAGCCGGGCGAGCCGAACTTCGCGGCGATCCAGGGATGGAACGCCGCCACCGTCTACCAGAAGGCGATCGCCCAGCTCGGACGCCAGATCGACGGCCAGTGACGGATCACGGGGTCCTTCGGGGCCCCGTTGTCGTCGGGCCGGGCTTTTCGCGCCGGAGGCATGCTCGGCGCTGCTTCCATAGGCCCACCTTGACTTAGCCCCCGCCCGATCGATCTTCCGGCTTCGACGATGAGCTCGCAGCGGGACATACTCCATGGCCGGGATCGTTCTCGCCGGATTGATCGGGATGGTGGCGGGTTTGCGGACCATGACCGCGCCGGCGGCCGTCGCCTGGGCGGCGCATCTTGGCTGGATCTCCCTGGACGGGAGCTGGCTCGCCTTTCTCGGCTACCGCTCGACGGCCGTCATCCTCACCCTTCTCGCGCTCGCCGAGTTCGTCACGGACACGCTTCCCGCCACGCCGAGCCGCACCGTGCCCATTCAATTCGCCGCGCGGATCGCGAGCGGCACCCTGTGCGGCGGAGCGATCGGGATCGGCCTGGGACAGCCCGTCGCCGGAAGCCTGGCGGGCGCGGCCGGAGCCGTCATCGGTACGCTGGGCGGCGCACGGGCGAGGGCGCGGATGGCCGCCGCCTTCGGTTCGGACCGGCCCGCCGCCTTCACCGAGGATGCCGTCGCCGTCATCGCCGCGATCCTCGTCACTCGGGCGCTCTAGCGCCGCCTCCGGGTCTCGCTCCAGGCCTTCCCCCTCCATGACGGGCGACAGAATTGTCGTGCTCAAGGACCGGAAGCACGATTGGTGCGTTGCACTTCGTCACCACGCCTGACACCAGGACGCGCCGCCCTCGGGAGCGACCGTGCGGGGCCGGGCGGGGAGGGGACGATGCCTCTTGCACCCATCCGCCGAATGCCCGGACCTATCCGGCGCCGGTCTTCGACGGAGGCGGGGCAAGGACGTCGTGACAAGGATGTGACGACCGGGCCGGCAGGCACGGAAGGCGATGTCCAGAAGACGAGCGATCGGATGTGAGGGATCCCGGCCTCCCGAACGACCGCTCACGCAAACGCAGCCCCGACGCGTCGGGTCGACATGATGCCGGAGTTCCTTTGATGGCCAAGATCCTGCTGGTGGAAGATCACGAAGAGATCTGGGACTTCCTGTCCCGCCGTCTCAAGCGGCGCGGCTACGACGTCATCCTGGCCCATGACGGCGAGGCCGGCGTGCAGCAGGCGCGTGCCGGACGGCCGGACGTGATCCTTCTCGATATGAACCTGCCCATCCTCGACGGCTGGTCGGCGGCCCGCGCCCTGAAATCCAGCGGCGACACCCGGGACATCCCGATCATCGCGCTCACCGCCCACGCCATGCTGGGCGACCGCGACAAGGCGATCCAGGCCGGCTGCGACGATTACCATCCCAAGCCCATCGACTTCTCCAAGCTCCTCACCCAGATCGGCGCGGCACTGGGCGGCGCGGAAACGCCGGCCTGACCGCCGGTCCGATCCAGGAGTTCGCACGTCCCGTCGGGACGGGGCTTCCACTGACACGCGTCGAGACGAGAAGACCCATCCTCCATGAGTGACGATCCCATCACCGCGCGCCTGATGCGGCAGGCGATGCCGGTGTTCACGATCCTGGCCTCGTGCCTGCTGGTCGTCACCATCGCGTCGATGCTGTATTTCGGCCGCGACATCATCGTGCCCGTGGTCCTGGCGATCCTCCTGAGCTTCGTCCTGGTGCCCGCCGTGCGTTTGCTGAGACGGGCGATGGTGCCGCGCGCCGCGGCGGCGCCCCTCGTGGTGGTGGCGGCCTTCGCGGCGATCATCGGGGTCGGGCTGCTCATCACCACCGAGGCGGGCCAACTCGCCTCCGACCTGCCCCGCTACCAGATCACCATCCGCGAGAAGATCGCCTCGGTGAAGGAGGCGACTTCGGGCAGCGGGACCCTGTCACGCATCGTCGACATGGTGCAGGACCTCGGCGAGGAACTGCAGCCCGCCCCTCCCAAGGACGAAGACCTTCCGGGCCGGTCGGGCAGCCGCGCCAACCCGCTCCACGTGGTGGTCGCGACCCCGCAGGCCGCCCTCGCCACGACGCTCGGCGCCTTCGTCGGGCCGATCCTGCACCCGCTCGCCACCGCCGGCCTGATCCTCCTCTTCACGATCTTCATCCTGCTGCAGCGGGAGGACCTGCGGAACCGCGCCATCCGGCTCGCCGGCTCGGGCGACCTGCGCCGCACCACGGCGGCCATCGACGACGCCACCAACCGACTCAGCCGATTCTTCCTGGCGCAGCTGGCCCTCAACATCGCCTTCGGCGCGGTCATCGGCACCGGCCTCTGGTTCATCGGCGTGCCGAGCCCGATCCTGTTCGGCGTGCTCGCCGCCATCCTGCGCTTCGTGCCCTATATCGGCGGCGCCATCAGCGCCCTGCTGCCCCTGATCCTGGCGGCGGCGGTGGATCCCGGCTGGTCGATGGTCATCGCCACCGCGCTCCTGTTCCTCATCGTCGAGCCCATCGCCGGCCATGTGGTCGAGCCGCTGCTCTACGGCCATTCCACCGGCCTCTCGCCGCTGGCGGTCATCCTGGCGGCCACGGTGTGGACCTTCCTCTGGGGACCGATCGGCCTCGTCCTCGCGACGCCGATCACCGTCTGCCTCGTCGTCCTCGGCCGCCACGTGGACCGGCTTTGGTTCCTCGACGTCATCCTCGGCGACCAGCCCGCCCTGGCGCCCCCCGAAATCTTCTACCAGCGCATGCTCGCCGGAGACCCGGCCGAGGCGATCGAGCAGGGCCGGCAGGTGCTGAAGGCGCGGGCATTGGTGACCTATTACGACGAGGTCGTGCTCGCGGGCCTTCGCCTCGCCCAGGACGACCTCGCCCGAGGCGCCCTCGACCGGTCGCGCCAGAGTGAGGTCGGCGCGGCGATCCGCACCGTGGTCGACAGGCTGAAGCTCGCGCCGATCAAGCGGTCGGGCTCGGCCGGCAGCGCCGAGGCCGCCGCCGCCATCGCCGCCGCCGGACCGGATCGCAGCAGCGCCGGAATCGTCCTGGCGCGGGACGATCTCGACGCGAAGTGGCGCGGCGCCACCCCGATCCTCTGCGTCTCGAGCCGCGGTCCGTTCGACGAGGCGGCGACCCTGATGCTGAGCCAGATCCTCGGTCGCCACGGTCTGGACGCCCAGATGACCTCGCTCGCCGACCTGCGCGCCGACAAGCGGCCCGAGCGTGCGGACGAGATCGCGATGATCTGCTTCTCCTATCTGGAACCGGTCAGCCTCTCGCAGATCCGCCTCACCGTCCGCCAGGCCCGCAAGGAGCTTCCCGGCGTGAAGGTGCTCGTCGGATTCTGGCGCGAGCGCGACCCCTCGACCCTCGACCGCCTGCGCCGAACCACGTCCGCCGACGTGCTGGTGACTTCCCTCAACGACGCTCTGGACGCCGCCCTGCGCTACGCCGCGCCGGGGCGGGCGGGACGTGGCTGAGGCCATGGCCGATCGCGATCCGCCCCCCGCTCACGCCGCCACCGAAGGGCTGCTGACCCGTATCGCGGAAGCGGACGGGCAACCCTTCCGCGCCGATGACGATCGCCTCGCCCTGTCCGGCCTCCGGGCTGGGCGCGAGGCGCTGCTGGCGCGCATCCCGCCCGGCGAGGCCGCTCCCCCGTGGTGGGATGCCCGGCATCGCGGCCTCGGCCTCTCCCGCGCGCATCTCGACGGAGCCGACCTCGTCGAGGCCGACCTCTCGGGCGCCAACCTGTCCGGCGCCTCCCTCGTCGGAGCGCTGGCCCGCTCCGCCCGTTTCGAAGGCGCCATCCTGGAGGAGGCGAATTTCAGCGAGGCCGATTGCAGCGGCGCGAACTTCACCGGCATCGTCGGCGGCGAGGCGCATTTCTCCGACGCGATGCTGGAGGATGCCGACTTCACGGGCGCGACCATGCGCTTTGCCCGGATGCAGCGCGCCCTCCTCGACGGGGCGACCTTCGCCCGCGCCGATCTCTGGGGTGCCGACTTTACCGGAGCGGATGCCGATTACAGCCGGTTCGACGGGGGCCGCCTCGACGAGGCGAACCTCTCCGACATGAACCTGACCTTCGCCAATTTCGACGGGGCGAGCCTCAAGAAGGCGCGTCTCACCGGCTCGCGCCTGCGCGGCGCCAGCCTTTCCGGCGCCGCCCTCGACGGGGCCGACCTCTCCGGCGCCGACCTGTCCGACACCAACCTCGTGCGGCTCAACCTGATGTCGTGCCGCCTGCGCCATGCGCGGTTCTCCGGCGCCCTCCTCACCGGCGTCCGCTTCCGGGTGGACCAGCTCGGCGGCGCGGTGGGCGAGGAGATCGCGGGCGAATACGAGGCCGCGCAGGCAAGCTACCTCGCCATCGAGCACAACATGAAGAGCATCGGCAGCCATGACGAGGCGAGCTGGGCCTACAAGCGCGGCCGTCGCATGGGCCGGCTCCATGCCGGCGCCGAGGCGCGGGCGGCCTGGTCCCGGCGGACCAGGGCACCGAAAACCTGGAAGCCCGTCCTGCAATCGGGCTATCGCTGGGTCGCCGACCGGTTCGTGGAATGGCTGTGCGATTACGGGGAGAGCCTGTCGCGCATCGCCCGCGCCTTCGTGATCCTGATCGGCGTGTTCGGCGCCCTGTTCGGCCTCACCGGGGGGCTGATCCCGGAGGGCGGCAGCGGGGCCGCCACCTACAATCCCCTCGACCTCCTCAGCTACAGCGCCCTCAACATGATGACGGCCAACCCTCCCGAGATCGGCGTCAAGCCGGTGGGTCGCGTCACCAACCTCCTCGTCGGGATCGAGGGGGCCGCCGGGATCATCCTCATGGGCCTGTTCGGCTTCGTGCTGGGCAACCGGCTGCGACGATAGGCACCCGCCGGAAGCACCGTCCCCCGCACACCACCGATCCGTCATCGACATCACCGCGAGCCGCCCCGATGGACAACCCGATCTCCTCCCGCCGTCTCTGGCGCTGGCGCGGCCCCAAGACCGTTCCCACCGCCCTTCAGGGGATCCCCGGCTCGCCCGTGGCCTTCGGGCTGTTCGCGGTCGCCGTGGTCGCCGGCCTCGCCAACTACGTGTTCGCCGAGCGCAGCCGCACGGAAGCCTCCCGCCAGCACGACATCATCACGCTGAACGAGCGCCTGCTCTCGACCATGAAGGATCTCGAGACGGGCATGCGCGGCTACACCCTGACCGGGTTGCCGAACTACCTCACCCCCTACAAGCGCGCGGTCGACACCCTCGACGGACAGATCGGCGAGCTCGACCGGCTGGAATCGGAATCCGCCGATCCCGGAACCGCCCGGCGCCGGGAGTTGCGGAACCTCATCACGGGTGAGCGCGATTTCGCCCGCCGGGTGGTGGAGGCGCGGGATGCCAGCGGCTTCGACGCGGCCGTGACCCTCGTCCGGACCGGAGAAGGCAAGCGGATGATGGACGGCATCCGCGAAGCCACGCGAGTCGGCCAGGACCATGCCCGCGACAGCCTCGCCCGCTCCGAGACGACGGAATTCTGGCGCGGGCTGATCCTGTCCCTCGTCTGCGCGGCCTCGGCCCTGGCGGCGATGGGACTGCTGGGCCGCATCGCCCTGCTGCGCCGGCGCGACAGCCAGCGCATGACGGCGCTCCTCGATGGGGTCCTGGCCAACGCCCCCGTGGGCCTCGGCTTCCTCGACCACACGCTCTCGATCCGCCACATGAACCGCGCCCTGGAAACGATGAACGCGCGCGGATTCCAGGCGTCCCTCGGCGGCCCGATCTGGGCCGCGCTTCCCGAGCTCGAAGACCTGCTCCGTCCGAAATTCGAGGCGGCGCGCGACAACGGCCTGATCACGCCCGATATCGACGTCGCCGTGCCGACCCCGAGTGCGCCGGGCGGCGTCCGCCATCTCCAGATCAGCGTCTATCCGCTGCCGGGCGCGGCGGGCCTCTCCGACGGGACGGTGGACGGCGTCGGTTTCGTCGTCACCGACGAGACCCTGCGCAAGCTCACCGAGGAGCGCACGCGCCAGAGCGAGCAGCGCTTCCGCTCCCTGACCGAAGCCACGTCCTCCATCGTCTGGGCGACCCCGCCGGATGGCGGCTTCGCCGTCGCCCCGTCCGAATGGACCCGCTTCACCGGCCAGAGCCCGACGGAGGCCGCCGGCCACGGCTTCCTCGGCGCCATCCACCCCGACGACCGCGACAAGACGCAACTCGCATGGGACCACGCGGTCTCGAACGTCACGCTCTACGAGATCGAGCACCGCCTGCGCCGGCATGACGGCGTGTGGCGCCACATGGCCGTACGCGGCGTCCCCATCCTCGACGAGGCGGGAACGGTCCGCGAATGGGTCGGCGCCCATACCGACATCACCGCGCGCAAGGAGGCCGAGCAGGCCCTGGAAGCCGCCAAGGAATCGGCGGAGGAGGCCAACCGTGCGAAGAGCCAGTTCCTGGCCAACATGAGCCACGAGCTGCGCACGCCGCTCTCGGCGGTGATCGGCTATTCCGAGATGCTGCAGGAGGAGATGGAGGATCTCGGCCAGGAGAGCCTGCTCGCCGACATGCGCAAGATCGAGGCGAATGCCCGCCATCTCCTCGGCCTCATCAACGACGTCCTCGACCTCTCGAAGATCGAGGCCGAGCGCATGGAGATCTACGCCGAGGACTTCCCCGTGGCGGAGATGGTGCGCGAGGTCGCCTCCACCGTGGACGCCCTCATCGGGAAAAAGGGCAACGCCCTCGACCTCGACCTCGCCGAGGATCTCGGGCTCGCCCATACCGACCAGACCAAGCTGCGCCAGTGCCTGATCAACCTCCTCAGCAACGCGGCGAAGTTCACCGAGAACGGGCGGATCACCCTCTCGGCCCTGCGCGAGGGTGATCGCGAGGACGCCTGGCTGGTCTTCCACGTCATCGATACCGGCATCGGGATGAGCCCGGAGCAGCAGGCCAAGCTGTTCGAGCGCTTCACCCAGGCCGATGCCTCAACCACGCGCCGCTTCGGCGGCACCGGCCTCGGCCTCGCCATCACCCGCGCCTTCTCCACCATGCTCGGCGGGCAGATCGACGTGGCGAGCCGCGAAGGGGAGGGCACTACCTTCACGATCCGGATCCCCGCCCGCTACGTCGAGGTGCAGGCCACCTCCGCGATCGCCCATGACGGCGCCGCGACGGCGCCCTCCGCCGCCGCCAAGGGGGATCAGGTCCTCATCATCGACGACGATCCAGCGACCCGCGATCTCCTGACCCGCTACCTTGAGAAGGACGGCTTTCGCGTGGCCAGCGCGGCGGACGGGCGCGAGGGCCTGGAGCGCGCCCGCGCCATGCGCCCGCGGGTGATCCTCCTCGACGTGACCATGCCGCGCATGGACGGCTGGTCGGTGCTGCGGGCGCTGCGCGCCGATCCCGAACTCGGGGCGACGCCGGTGATCATGGTCACGGTGCTCGACGAGCAGAGCCTCGCCTTCTCGCTGGGCGCCACCGACTACCTGCACAAGCCCATCGAATGGGGGCACCTGAAGGAAGCGATGGAGCGTTTCCGGGCCACGGGCTCGGACGGCCCGGTTCTCGTGGTGGACGACGATGCCGACGTGCGCGAGCGGATGACGGCGATGCTCACCCGCGAGGGATGGCGGGTGACCTCCGCCGAGCACGGCCGGGCCGGGCTGGAAGCGGTGGCGGTGAAGAAGCCCTGCCTCATCCTCCTCGACCTGATGATGCCGGAGATGGACGGGTTCGGCTTCCTCCGCGTCCTGCGGGCGAAACCCGAATGGCGCGACATCCCCGTGGTGGTGCTCACCGCCAAGGACGTCACCGCCGACGACCGCCGGCGTCTGGCCGGTCAGGCCGACCGGGTGCTGCAGAAGGGCCAGCTCAGCCTTTCCGACCTCGCCGACGCCCTCCGCTCCCTGGTCACGTCGTAGAGCGCTCTCCGCCGAAGTGGATGCCGGTTCGGCGACAAAGAGTGCGGCAGAAAAAGGGCCTAGAGATGTGTCCCGACCCAACGTGGTCGGGCCCAGCTCTAGGCGGACGGGGCTGCGCCCTCACACGCCGGGCCTGCCACGGCGCCTGCGTTCGCGCTGCGCACTGGGCAGGCTGTCCGGCACCAGGGTGGCCACGACCGGGTTGGGGAAATGGTCGAACGCCGCGCCCGTGGCGGCATCGACGCCAATGCCGATGATGCCGCCGGCGATGACGTTGCCCGCCATACCGGCGGCCCCGGTTCCACAACCTTGGTTCGCACTGGAATGGTCTCAGACCGAAAACCGGGTTTGGCGAAGGTGACGTCGAACTCGTCGGAACGGTCGACGTCGAGCGAGCAGGGCGTGGCCGGGCAGGCATACCCTTTGGTGCTGGTCATCATGGCGCCGGTGGCTCGGTCTGGAACGCCATCTTCTCCGAGGTTCCGCGCGTGATGCTGCCGCACGCTCCCAATCCGAGCACACCGACACCCACCGCGGCCATCGCCGCAGCCCTGACAATCCAACCCATCGTGACGTCCCCCATGCGCCGCATTCTCAGTCGGCGAAAGGTTGTCGCGCGACGGGTCTCGTCCCGCAAGAGTAGTAACGCGCCCCTCTATTCCCGATACACAGGCATCCGTCGATGGTTCGGGGCGTGCATGCCGAGGATGAGCGGCCCGCGTCGGGTCAGATCGTCTCGTAGGCGAAGAGCAGCGTGATCGTGGACAGGCCGAGGAGGCCGATGACGAAGCAGATGTCGGCGACACGCTCCAGCCGAAGGGCGAGGGGACGGTCGTCGTCGAGACGCATGGAGAGATACGAGGCCGCCGCACTGACGAGGAACAGGATCGCCGTGAGGGACACGGCCTCGTCCACGTGGCTCGGGCCGATCTGAGCCTCGGCGATCTTCACCAACCCGACGAGCGTCGTGCAGACCCCGATCATCGTTCCGGCCGCGGGCAGGATGTGCTGGGACAGGGCTCGGGCGCCGCGCCCGCCCTTCGGGCTTCGTCCGTCCATGGATGGCTCCGGCACTTGGAACAGTTCAGGACGGATCGACTATCGCATGACGGACGTCCGGCCTTCGAGACCTCTCCCCGCGCGGATCAGGGCACGAGCATGGTGAAAAGGAACCGCCGGCCGGGCGTTCCCGGCCGGACGGCATGCGGTCAGGTCGCCTTTTGCGGATCGACGGTTCCGGTTTCCGTCGCGCTTTCGTCGCCGGCGGCCTCATCGAAGGCCTGTATCCAGGCGGCGTGATCGTCGCTGCCTTCGGAATAGGGACAGCTGTCGCGTGTCTTGCCGTAGAAGCGGGCGTTCCGCCCCTTGATGAAGGGACTGTCGCTCGCAGCGGCGCCGTCGCTCATGGTTCGTTTCCCATCCCGATTGTTTCTGGAACGGAGGAAACGCGACAGCGGGGAGGAGGATCGATTCCACCCTCGCCCTGCGACGAAAAACCCGCCGCGGCGTGAACCGGGCGGGTGAAGGTGGAGTCTCTTAGCCAGAGCAGAACGGGTTCGGGCGCCGCGGGTTCCCCATCCGCCGCAACCGGATGGTTTTCGCCGCACGCGCTCCGCGGCTTGCGCGGGGCTCATGGGAGTGGCAGTCCGGCCGTCCTATGCCGCAACAGGAAGCCGCCTTGTCCGCGCAACCGCAGACGATAGCCGGGATCGTCGTCTATCATCCCGACGAAGCGAACCTCCTTCGCCTCGTCGGCGTGCTGGCACCCGACGTGCGGGAGATCGTGATCTATGCCAATTCCGCCGTCTCCTCGCAGGAGGAGGACCGCCTGCGCGCGGCGGCGCAAGGCACTGACCTCTCCGTGATGCGCCCCGGCGGCAATCTCGGCCTCGGCGCCGCCTATAACGCTCTCCTCGACCACACCACCGAGCGGGGCGGTGCGTTCCTGTTCCTCCTCGATCAGGATAGCCTGCCGCCGCCCGGCGCGATCCCGCAGCTCGCCGCACGCCATGCACACCTGGAGGAGGCTGGAGAAAAGCCCGCCATCGTCGGCCCTCGCCCGACGGATTGGGATGGCAAGCCGCTGCGATCCCCACCCGAACAGAGTGGCCACGCAGACGACACGCAGGCGACCCGCGTCCAATTCGTGATCTCGTCGGGTTCCCTCGTGAATTGCGAGGCGGCGCGCGCCGTGGGCCCGTTCCGAGCGGATTTCTTCATCGATGCCATCGATGTGGAATGGTGCATGCGGGCCAACCACCGCGGCTACTCCATCTGGATCGCGGACGATGTCCCGATGGCCCACGAACTCGGCCGCGGCCTGATCCGGCTTCCCTTCGGCCTCTCACCTACGGACCAGCCGCCACGACGGCTCTACACCTTCCTGCGCAACCAGCTGGCCATGCTGCGCATGAGCCACGTTCCTCTCGCCCACAAGGCCAGGACAGTGCTGCTCCTTCCTCTGCGCATCGTCGTGTATCTCGGGCGAAACCGCTTCTCACGCGAGGTCTGGACAGCTCTCTTGCGCGGCCTGATCGACGGTGCCCGTGCCCAACTCGGGCCGCCGGAGGCCGCGCTTGGAAGGTCGGCACTTCGGCAGGACAACAGCGCGAAGGCCTTCAAACGGCTCGAATAGGGCCTCCGGGCCGCCATGACGACGGGCGTTTCGCCACCGCATGTCCGCCTGTGCCCAGCGTCGGAAGCGTCGCACCGCACTCCGGCCGCTGCGTCATTTCAGAATTCGCCCGTCGAGACCGCGAACGCTGAAGCCATCGGCCCAGGCGGAGATGGTGAAGCACCGCTCGATTGCATGGTGGAGGGTCGCGTCGAGTTGGCGTTCCTCGGGCTCGAAATCCTCGGGGCGCAGCTGGAGATGCCGCAGCCGCGCGAGTGCCGCCGGCCGAAACCAGAACATGGACCCTTCAAAAAATCCCAGACGGACGGCATCGTCCGACATGCCCATCTGCCGCACGATGGTCCTGACACGCGCTTCGTTGGCCATCCAGTAGGATGGCGCTGCCCGGTAGCTGGCCTTCCAGCCGATGAGACCGGTACCGGGCTCTTCGAACGCAGCCAACAGCCGCAGAGTCGCGTTGCGACCGCCCGCAAGCATGGTGAAGAGAAGTTTACGTCTGACCTCGCCGTCACGCAGATGCGGACTGCGTTTGGTGTGCAACTTCAAGACCGCATCGTAAGGGTCGAACGCCCCTGCATTTAGCAAGGCGATGAAAGGAGCGATGTCGCGACCCCGATTCTCGCACGGGTGTAGGATCGCCCCGGAAATGCCCCCCAGCAGATGCCGAGCCTGCTCGATCCTTTCGTTCGGAACCGTGAGGTGAAGCGGAGCCCCATCGGGCAGTGTCGCCCAGCAAGCCAGAATCTCGGGCAAGAGATCGAGATAGTACACGTGCGCGACGACGGCCGTCCGAACGTCCGGATGACGCGCGGGCGTGCCGAACCGCACCACCGCCTGCCGCAGGCGCTGGCCAGCCGGCGATACGAAGGCAGCGCCGAGCGTCAGCGCTGCGATCTTCTGATAGACGTGGCGACGGTAAGCGCGGGAACGCAATCCGAGACGGCCGATGGCCATCAGGCGTGCTGACATGACCAAATGCTGACCCTCGAGCAAAGTGGCTAACCGCAACGTGAGTGGTCACATGTACCGCCTCGAACGAGGGATAAAACGGATTCGACACAGAAAGCCATACTTGGAAGTCGCACAAACGATCTATTGTCTCTCACAGAACTCCCGCTGCGCTGTCGTGCTTGGAGCAAGAACCGACCGTGATCGGGAGCTTTGTGAGGCACTATGCGCCCATAAGCCACAAAATGAGATCGCACTGCGCCTCCGTCGCTGGCACGCCACGTTCTCAGTAAAGGCTCTCAATCAAACACAGGCGAGATAATCCGAATATCCTGACCACCAAGAAACCCCATCAATTGAGTTGCAACTAAAGACGTCAGCTCCAGCCGATCAAAAAAACCATTAAACTCACGCAAAAACTCTAACTGCTCTAATGGCAATTCGCATTTCTGCCTAAATACAATACGAAAATCATCCGATATCACATCGACAATATCAAAAAGCGTCTGGTGACCATCAAACCAAGAAACAAATACGTCAGCGGCGACAGCACTGCGTTGAAATTTTTTTAGAATAACACGGTGCCTCAACTCATTGCTTTGTGCCATTTGTCCCAACCTGATGGATGAGGTCACAGAACCAGCATGAATACGATGATTGTAAACAGCATGTGGAATATATGAGAACGTAGCGTCCAAAGACAGTCGCAGCGCTAAATCCCAGTCTTGCACACCAGAAAAAAGCGGATTGCAACCGTTTGCAGCAAGATAAACGTCCCGCTTGATTACCTTCAAATGAGAGGCAACCATACCGAACATTAGATCTCGCGCTATATCTCCACTCGGCCTAATCCATTTATACCCCCCATACTTAGCGACGCGGATGAAATTTCCTTGTTCGTCGACATCAATCCGATCAGTAAAAAAGTAATCAACCGAATGATTGTCTCGTATTGCGGAGGCAATTATGGAAAGAGCGTCCGGGGCAAGAAAGTCGTCGCAGTCCACAAAGGCGAGATACGTTCCACGAGCAAATTGAGCCGCAGCATTTTGAGTCTGAGATATCCCGTAATTTGCTTTGCCTCGAAAAATGGAAATTCGCGATCCACTCGTCCTATTGTGCAAAACTTCCAGAACCCTAGGATCCGGCGAGCAGTCATCGACAACCACGATTTCATAGCGAACGTCTGAATCATCAAATTTCAAACTGTCCAAGCACGCGACGAGATGTTCTGCGTGATTGTAGACTGGCACGACAAAGGTTATGAGAGGATCGCTCTGATACGAATTGCTTTGAATGCATTCATAATTTTTTAGATCTATAACGCTATTGATCTGCGGTCGGTACTTATGAAAGCGCGGTTCAGATCGACGTGCTGACACGGATGGTCGCGCGGACGCAGAACGCAGGCCTCGATAAAAATGTTGATGCCAGCGGTCTGACTCGTGCTGAAAATCAGGAAACTTCTTGGAAATCGTCGGCGCAATAATATTTGACGCCACGGCCCAACTTTCAGCCATCTCATTGGCTAATTTTGTCATGGCGCGATCATGCTGTCGATATATTGCCCCCAGAAACGGCAAATAACAAACACAATCATCAAACTTGCTAAGCAAATTCGCCCAGAATATCCAGTCTTCCTTACCATGCACCGTCTCGTCAAATCTAATATCTGAAAATACAGCGCGCCGGAACAGACCGCAGTGAATAGGAATGGATAAGCCACGCTCCCAACGAAACGCAATGCTCTCAAGATCTAGTTTATAAGGCGAAATACTATCGCCCGCCCGATCAACGACAGACATGTGATGATCTGAAAGTGCGTAACCACAAACAGAAGCAATCATGTCAGGATTGTGGATCAGCTGGCGCTCTTGCATTCGCAACTTTCCAGGAACCAGAACATCGTCGCTATCGAGAAACTGAATTAGCTCGCCAGTTGCAGAAGAAATTCCGGCATTCCGCGCTGAGGAAAGCCCACCATTTTGCTTGTGAACAACCTGAACTGAGGTCGATAGCGCAGCAGCTTTAGCAATGTAGGAATCGGCATGGCGCTCTTTGCTTCCGTCGTTGATAATAATTATCTCGACTTCGGACCCCGAATAGAGACATGACTGTACGGCAGCATGCAAATACATTCCATGATTATAGTAAGGTATAATTACGGTGGTATGCACGTCAAATCCTCAAGGTCTTTCTTCACCCGTTTACTGCAGAAATATTATTGTCACTCTCGCTGCGATCAACACTTAGCTGAAAAAAGCGAGATTTTTTAGCAAGTTATCCATCTGAGTAGCATATGCATCTCGGCTGTGCTGAAATCTAACTAAGCGAATGAGAGCGCGGGTACGCCGCTCTACTTCTTGAAGATTGGCGAGCATACCGTTTAGAATGGTCGCAAGATCTTCGGCTGCACACTCTTCCTCGATTAACCACCCAGTATTTTCTTCAATCAATTCACTTACCCCACCTACATTCATAGCACAGATAGGCATTCCAAGATAGGCGGCTTCGATTAAGACATTGGGCATCCCTTCCCAACGTGAGGTAAAAAAGAAGACATGCTTGATGTCATTTTTCTCCCATTCGAGCGGAGATGAAAACGGGCCTTCCAATATGACGTTACCTTGCTTCTGAAGTGCTTCGAATTCCGGCATTTCACTCGATACGACGGGGCTTCCATAAACATGGAAATCACAGAAGCCCTGACAAAATCTAGCGGCGTCAAGAAGTATGTCTATACGCTTCTCTTCATCGAGCCGTCCGGCCCAAACAACTTTTATCCTTGATGATTGATGTAAATCTTTGATACGGGCGAGAAGAAGAAACTCTGCGTCTTGATAGGATACGGATTTATCAAGATTACATGCGTTATAAACAACATGCATCTTGTCCTGATATGAACCAAGGCCGAGGGTTTTGATTCCTTGCGTCGCAAAGCATCGGTTGTCGGTAACGACAGCGTCAAGTTTCGTTATACAATTTGGAAGATTAGCCGCCGCATAACCAACGACATTTGTCCGGCGAGGGTCAGCGAATTGTAACGCGAAATTGCTGGAAATTACCTTCATATTGGACACAAACCGAACTGGCATCCGATGTAGCAGCGCCCAAGCAACCTCCGAGTTGACAATGTGAAACAGGGATGGACGCAATGCAATCAACGTATTAAATAATATACACTGACGTTGTTGAGAAATGTGAACCCCTCGAAATTTTCCGATATCAAGTAAAAATACGTTCTTCGGTAGAGAGGGTAGTGCTTTGCGGTGTCCGAAATCGGTCAAAACGAGAAGAACGGAGCCGCCAGACCGAATCGAGTAGTGGTGGAGGTAATTTAACCCTGCGTTTTCAGCACCGCCTCCTGCGTAGAAATTCAAAGCTAAGCACGCCTCGAAGCGGCCATAAGAAGCCGCATGATCCAGCATACGATCCAGCATGCGGTGGAATTCTTCGGACATGGAGGCATCGTTCAGGAGATCGTAAAGATAAAGTGTGGCGGTCTCGCGCGCTTTAAAGTGCTGTAAGTTGTAAGGCGCAGTGGAGGCGGGCGATGGCAGAACATTGCGGACACGCATGACACGATATAGCGCACGTCTTGCCCTTATCAATGCGAGCAACTCTGGAAACTCGATTGCTAGAACGTCTCTTATTTGAATCTTGATTTCAAGGCGACGTTTACTGCGCGGGTATTCGGCTATCAATTTTGCTGCCGTAACGGCTCCACGCACTCTGCGGGCTGTTCCAATCAAACCTCTCAAGACATAGGGGCTATTGCCACATATGGATATGATCGACTGCTTCAACCGCGAGCGATGTACAACAACATTTAAATCCGGCTTCGCCGCATCCTCTGAAACAGCGGTGTGAAAATAAGTAGATTTCAGATATTCTTGTGGATACCCCAGTCGGCTCCGCGTCAAGATACGACGCGCCTCAAATAAATCTGTAATAGCCGCAGCTAACCTCACTCGATAGAGCAATTCGGCTTCGGAGGCGGATTCGTCATCGCTCATTAAAGTCAACAACCTTAAAATACATTGCTCTAAACTTGACGTCGCGACTTCTGTGGGTTCAGATCAAGGCGCCACGCCACGATATCCATTGGGGTTTTGCGATTGCCATTTCCAAGAACTTCTACACATTTGGTCGAGCGTTTGTCGGGCTTCCCACCTGAGGAGCCTACCAGCCTTCGTTGGGTTGGCGACTGAGCTTGGGATATCGCCTGCACGGCGGGGCATAACTTCGAATGGCAAGCTGCGTCCACAAGCGCGCCCATATGCGATGAGCATCTCATGCACTGTTACGCCGCCTCCGCTGCCAACATTGAATATGTCGGCCCCAGTTGGCTTGCGACAAGCGTAGTCAAACGCGGCGACATGAGCACGCGCGAGATCAAGGACATGGATATAGTCGCGCAGACCAGTCCCATCGCGGGTTGCGTAGTCGCCGCCAAAGATCGATAGTCTTTCGCGCAACCCTACCGCCACTTGAGCGATGAAGGGCATCAGGTTGTTCGGGATATCTTTGGGATCCTCTCCAAGATCGCCGCTCTCATGAGCTCCGACAGGATTGAAATAACGCAGTATGATAGCACTGGCATCTGTGGTGGCTTTGGCCCAATCGATGAGCACTTCCTCGGCCATGCGTTTTGTTCGACCATATACTCCCATCGGCCGGCAGTGATGGGCTTCGTCGATCGGCAAATAATCCGGTTCCCCGTAAACGGTGGCAGACGATGAGAAAATGATCGTTCGGCAGCTGGAAGCAGCCATTGCTTTCAGAACATTGATCGTGCCGCCCACGTTCACGTCATAGTATGCAACAGGCTGCTCCTCGCCTTCGCCTACCGCCTTCAGACCCGCGAAATGAATGACGGCATCCGGCTTGAAGGAACCGAAAACACCATCCAGCGCATGCTGATCGCGGACGTCGACCTGATGTGAAACGACCTCTCGGCCAGCCAGTTTTTGCACCCGGCTGAGCGCCTCGGGCGAACCATTTGTGAAATTGTCTAAAACGCAAACCTGATGCCCAAGGGACAGCAAATCCAGCAGCGTATGACTACCAATGTAGCCAGCGCCTCCTGTCACGACAATGCGTTTAGTCACACCTTCACCTCGCAGATTTGCATTTTGGGTCTGTATATAGTGCAAATAATTTAAGATGTCACAGCCCCCCTCCTTCGATCGCAAGCACTATGAGTCAGCACAAATGAGTACAGGCGGTAATTATAAGAAATAGAAAAGTATCTTACTGAAACAGATTTGACCGATAGCGGACAGGCGAATCGATCTGACTAATTCCGCTTCAATGCGAGCCACTGAGCTTATTTTGCAACTCCCATGTGACGATCTGCAAATTATCGATTTGGCTAAAGCTTAGTGAGCCTTTCCTCCGAGCACCGCCGTGCGGCGTTGCCTCAGCACCAAGGGCTGGATCTCGAACTCGGCCATTGCTTTCCATAGGGCCATCGCTTCACGGTTGAGTGTCAGGAACCTTTGCGTCTCGTCCCCAGCGCTCAGCCCGCCCCATCCGCCGCATAAGCCGCCAACACCTCCTCCGGCGCGCCATCCATCATCAGCGTGCCGCCCTTCATCCAGAGCGTGCGGTTGCAGAAGCGTTTGATCGAGGCGTTGTCGTGGGAGGCGAGGAACATGATGCTGGCCTTCTGGATCATGCCGTGCAGCCGCTTCTCGGCGCGTTCCGCGAAGGCGGCGTCGCCGACGCCGATCACTTCGTCGAGGATCAGGATGTCGGGATGAACCGCCGTGCTGACGGCGAAGGCGAGCCTCAGCATCATGCCGCTGGAATACGTGCGGATCGGAAGGGACAGGAACTCGCCGAGCTGGCTGAATTCCTCCACGTCGGGCACGATCGCCTGGGCCTGCTTGTGGCTGAGCCCCAGCATGATGCTGCGCATCTCGATGTTGTCGTAGCCCGTGGCATCCGTATCCATGCCCATGGACAGGTCGATCAGGGATGAGATGCGCCCCTCGATGGTGGCCCTGCCCGAGGTCGGCGGATAGACCCGGCTGAGCACCCGCAGGAGCGTCGTCTTGCCGGCGCCGTTGCCGCCGACGAGACCGATCCGGTCCCCATCGCGCGCTTCGAAGCTGACCGCGTTCAGCGCCTTGATCACCTGGACGCTGCTGTCGCGGTCGTTCTGCAGGCCGCCCCCCACCGTGCGCCGCAGGATCTCGCTCTTCAAGGCACGGCCGCGGGAATTGTAGACGGCGAGTTCGACGCTCGCCTTGTCGAGGACGATATGAGCCATCCTGCCCTCAGAGCCAGTACACGACGCGGTGCGAATATTTCCCCGAGAAAGCCAGGGCGAGGAGCCACCCGACGGCCAGTAGGCCGAGCAGGATGAGATAGGACGTCGCGCTCGGCAGATGGCCGAGCAGAGGCTCGCGCATCACGTCCAGCATGCTGGCGAAGGGGTTCAGGATGAGAACGGGATGGTCGACCCGCAATTGCGAGGGCTTGAAGACGACCGGCGAGACGAAGAAGGCGACCTGGACGACGCTCGCGACGATCTGCGGAATGTCACGGAACCGCGCCGACAGGATGGCCAGGAGGTAGCCAATCCAGGCCAGGTTGGCGAGCACGAGCAGCAGGCCGGGAACGAACAGCAGGATGTGCCAGTCGATCGCCGTGCCGGTGACGAGGAACAGGACCGGCAGAATGATCAGGTTGTGGGCGAAGATGAAGAGGTTCCGGGCGATCGTCCGCAACAGGTAGGTGAACCGCGGCAGCGCGACCTGCCGGATGATGCTGTCGTTATCGGTAAAGCTCGAGCAGCTTTCGTTGATGGTCTGCGACATCAATCCCCAGAGCACGAGCCCTGTGCCGAGATGGGGCAGGTAATCGGCCATGGAGGTGCCGAAGAGCGAGGCGTAGATCCCGCCCATGCCGAAGATCATCACGGCCATGCTGAGGGTCAGCCACAGCTGGCCGACGCGCGAGCGGCGATACCGACGGATCACGTCGTTCTTGGCCAGCATCCACCACATGCGCCACGCGCCGAAGCCTCCGACGACGTCGGCGACCCCTCCTGCTACCAAACCCATGCGGCCTCTTTCCCGGAACCCTGCTGCTGCGGAGCAGCCGATGCCGGCCCTCCCAAAGCACGCGCCTGCGCGCATTGGCAAGTTTCGGGGCGCCGGGGGCAGGAGATCCGGACCGGCGTTGGTGCCGGGCCACGAATCGAAGCGCCTCAACCGACCTGCGCCACGTCGTCGGCAAGGGCGAGCAACGTCTGGCGCAGCCAGCGATGGGCCGGGTCGTCGTCGTAGGAGGTGTGCCACAGCATCGAGATCGCCACCTCGTCGAGGGCCACCGGCGCGGGACTGACGGTGAGGCCGAGGGTTCCGGCAAAGAGGGTGGCGAGGCGCTCCTGCATGGTGGTGAGGACGGGCGCGCTGCGCACCAGGAAGGGCACGGCGAGGAAGCGCGGCGTCGTCACCGCGAGGTCGCGGCGCAGGCCGAGGAGGGCGAGGGCGTCGTCCACCACCCCATGCGCCGTTTCCTTCAGGCTGGTGAGCACGTGGGGAAAGCGGAGGTAATCGTCCAGGGAGATCGGAGGCTCTAGTCCGACGAGCTCGGCATTGAACAGGCAGACGTAGCGGTCCCGGTAGAGCAACCGCTGCTTGTGGTGGGTCTGGCCGTGGCTGAACGTGCCGATGCCGAGATCGACGCGGTCCGCGTCGAGTTCCTGCAGGATGCGGATGCGGTCGATGGAGCGCAGGAGCAGGCTGATCCCCGGCGCGTGTTCGCGCAGGTAGGCCAGAAGGCGCGGCCCGAGCAGCACCTCGGTGGAATCGGGCAGGCCGATGGTGAAGGTCCGCGTGACGCTGCGCGGATCGAACGCCTCGTCGCGGCGCACCAGGGACTGGATCTGGCGCAGGAGCGTGCGCACGGGCGCGGCGAGCGCCAGCGCGCGGGGGGTGGCGCGCATCCCCTCGGGGGCGCGGGTGAGGAGCTCGTCGCCGAAAGTGGTGCGCAGGCGCGCCAGGCTGCTGCTCATGGCCGACTGGCCGATGCCGATCCGGGCGGCGGCGCGGGTGACGCTGCGCTCGGCGAGCAGGGCGTCGAGGGCCACCAGCAGATTGAGGTCAATGCGGGATAGATCGACATGGTCAATAGTCATTATCGATCCGATCTGTTTGATCCATGATGCACCGCACAGCATCTTCGCTTCACCGGCAAGGGCGCACCGCCCCTGCCAAGACAGCGAGATCCGTCACCATGACATTCCGTAGCCTCATCACCGCCGCCGCCCTTGCCACCGTCACCGTAGGCACCGCCACCCTCCCGGCCTCCGCCGAGACGATCAAGCCCCTCGACGGTGGCAGCGTCTCCCTGGGCGAGCTTTCGGGCGTCGCCTACTACACTGCCGAACCCAAGGGCTACCGTGTGGTCGTCACCCTGGCCCGCACCGGGACCAGCCGCGCAGTGCGATTCGAGACGGTCCTGGCCAACGGCCAGAGCGTGACCCTCTCGACCCCGCAGGAACTCGGCGGCAGCGCCGACGCCATCGAGATCAGCCGCACCGGCGACACCGTCGCCGTCAACCGGCCGCGCCCGGGGGTCACCCGCGAAGCGGCGGCGCAGAACTAAGGAAGAGCCCGGCATGGCCGGGCTTTCCGAACCCGAAAGACCTCCCCGCCGGCGATGGCGGGGAGGTTCTTTTCGTGTTCGTCACCTCACCGGCAGATGGGTTAAGAGCCGTGCGCAGGCGCGCATCGCCGGGGATGCGGATAGAGGTAGACGGGACGGATGGCAGGCCTGAAGGACAAGCGCGGCTTCATCGACAAGGACAGGCTCGATCTGTCCGAGCGGCAGGCCGTCGAGCATTGGATGAAGCGCTGGGGCGTCACCCGCGACCAGCTGACGAGCGCCCACCGCAAGGTCGGACATATGATCAAGGACATCGCAGCCGAACTGGGCAAGAAGCGTTAGAGGCAGGCAGCATCGAGCTGGACAAGGCGGGGGCGGGCAGGTGGCGGACAAGAGACACTTTTCGCTGCCCTGGCGCGGCCCGCTCAACGACCGCCGCTACGCGTCCCAGGATGCCGCCCGATTCCCGGACCTGCACGCCCTCGATGCGCTGGACCGCAGCCACTTCCGCAAGATCGTGAGCTGGAACCTTCTGCGGCGCACCGGAGCCAAGGTCGACGCCATCGTCGCCCTGGTGGAGCGCGAGCGGCCCGACCTGCTGCTGATGCAGGAGGCGACCAAGGACATCGCGGTGATCGAGGAGCGGCTCGGCGGCGTCTATGCCTGGGCGCCGCTGCCCGGCCGCATCCATGGGCTCGCCATGTGGAGCCCGCATCCCTGGACCTCGCCGCCCGTCATCGTCGCCTTGCCGTCGGGCGCAGTCGTCGACCGGGTCTGCCAGATCCTCGATCTCGGCGAGTTCGGTGTCGCCAACGTCCATCTCTCGCATGGGCAGGTGCTCAACCGGCGGCAGCTGCGGCGGATCGAGCAGAGCCTTCCGGCGCGCGCCGCGGTGATCGGCGACTACAACCTCGTGGGCCCCGCCCTGCTGCCGGGGTTCCGCGATGCCGGGCCGCGCATCCCGACCCATGCCATGGTGGATCTCGTGCCCCTGCGCATCGACCGCTGCCTCGTGCGCGGGCTCGCCTGCCTCGGCCGCACGGTGCTGCCGCGCGGCGCCTCCGACCACCGGCCCATCGTGGTACATCTCGGCCCCGCGCCGGCCCAGGCGGGCGAGCGGACCGTCAGAGGTATGGCAGCATTAGTCGTACGGCTGCGTCGCGCAACCGCACGGGCAAGGGCCGCCGCGCGAGCTCGTCGGCCGTCAGGCGGGCGTCCATCTTCGTCCGCATGAAGGCGTCGAGGCATTCGGCGAAGGCGCGGTCGTAGACCTCGACGTTGAGCTCGAAGTTCAGGCGGAAGCTGCGCATGTCCCAGTTCGCGCTGCCGACGAAGCTCCATTCCCCGTCCACGACGAGGAGCTTCGAATGGTCGAAGGGCGGCTCGTCGAGCCAGATCCGCACGCCGGCCTCAAGCAGCGGCGCCACATGCGCCCGCGTCGCCCAGTCCACGTAGCTGTGATTGCTCGCCCGCGGGATGATGACATCGACACGCACGCCCCGCGTCGCGGCGAGCGCCAGGGTCGTGGACAGGATCTCGCTCGGCAGGAAATAGGGGGTGACGAGACGGATGCTGTGCTGCGCGCAGGTGATCGCCGACATCACCGCGAACTCGATCTTCTCGATATCCGCATCCGGCCCCGAGGTGACGACGCGGGCCTCGATCTCGCCCGCCGCGCCGAGCGGGGGAAACCAGCGTGGACCGTCGAGCTCCTCGCCCATGACGAAGGCCCAGTCGGCGGCAAACGCCTGTGACAGCTGCTCCACCACCGGCCCCTCGATGCGGAAATGGGTGTCGCGCACCGGGTTCGGAGGGGAGGCGGCGACGAGGTTCTCGTCGGCGATGTTGATGCCGCCGGTGAAGGCGATGCGCCCGTCGACGATGAGGATCTTCTTGTGGGTGCGCAGGTTCAGGAACGGCATGCGCCAGGGCAGGGCGGAATGCATGAACAGCCCCACCGGCACCCCGGCCCGGCGCAGGCGCCGCGCCATGGCGGGGAAGAAGTAGCCGCTGCCGATCCCGTCGATCAGCACCCGGACCTCGACGCCCCGCGAGCGCGCAGCCACCAGCGCCTCGAAGAACCGCGACCCGGCGCCGTCGTTGCGGAAGATGTAGCTCGACAGGGCGACGCTGCGCGTCGCTCCCCCGATCGCGTCCAGCATCGCCGGATAGGCCTCGTCGCCGTTGCGCAGGATGGCGAGGTCGTTGCCGCCCAGGAGGACGAGCCGCGTGATGCGGCGGACGGCGCGGTCGAGGGGCCGCAGGTCCTCGGGCACGCTGGCGTCTGGAATGACGGGGGAGCCCACCTGCTGTGACGGCCTCACCCGCAACTGGCGCGCCCGGCGCGAGACCCGGTTCACACCGAAGATCGCGTAGAGGGCCGTCCCGAAGATCGGTGACAGCCAGGCGAGGCCGATCCAGCCGATGGCGGTGCCGATCTCGCGCTTGCGCAGCAGGGCATGAATCGTGACGAGAAGCGCCAGCACGATGCCGAGAAGGGCGAGGACGTCGGCCCGGATCGACCCGGTCGCCTGCAGCCATCGGTGGAGGAGGTCTTCCAAGAATCAGCCCAGCCTGAGAAGGGGATCGCGAGACACGCCCCCTTTAGCCCCGGGCGGGTGGAAAGACCTAGCGGCGGGTCGACTCCATGACGGCCTCGGCGGGGGCTGCCTCCTCGCGCGACCGTTGCGGGCGCAGGGTTTCGGCCAACAGTTCCACCTGCGTCACGAGGCGCACGAGAGACTCGGCGCGGGGCAGGTCGGGATGGGCGGGCAGGGCGCCGCCATCCTCGGCGAGGCGGGCGAGGGTGGTGGTGATCCACAGGGTCCAGGCGCGGCACGCCTCCGCCTCGTCCCCGGCCTCGCCCGCGAGCTCCCTGGCGGGATCGGGCTTGGGGTCGGCGGCATGACGCAGGGCCGAGAGGCGCGCACCGATCCGGCGTAAGGTCGCATCGGCGACCATCGCGGTCTCGACCTGGGGGTGGCGCCCGGCGCGGGGCTGCTGCAGGGCGCGGGAGAGGGCGGCCTCCAGGGTGTTGAGGGCGAGGCCGCTGGCCCGCGCCGCGGCCTCCGCCGCCCCGCTCCGCTCGGCCTCCGCCCGGTTCGCGAGCACGGTGCGCGCGAAATCGGCATGGGCCTTCACGGCCTTTCTGAGTTCGAGGCGGACCTGATCGGGCTCCCAGACCGGCCAGAGCAGCAGGCTGCTCGCCACCGCGATGAGGCCTCCGAGCAGGGTGAAGAGGGCGCGCATGCCTGCGACTTCCCAGGAGGCATGGCCGGGCTCCATCACCTCCACCAGCAGCACCACCAGGGGCGTCAGGCAGGCGATGAAGAAGGCGTAGCTCACCTGCCGGGCGGCAAAGCCGATGATGCTCAACGGAAAGATCAGCGCCGCGAGCGCCAGGGTCGTCGTGGCGAGGCTGGCGAGGAGGGCGCCGAACAGTCCGCCGAGCACCGTGCCGCCGATCCGCTCCAGCGCCCGCTGCCAGGTGGCGGCGTAGAAGGGCTGCATGGTCAGCACCACCGTGATGGTGAGCCAGTGCGTGAACGGACCCGGCCAGAGCAGGGTGAGGCCGAGGACCGGGGCGGTGACGGTGCTGGCGCGGATCGCGTGCCGCAGGTTCGGCGAGGCGAGGGTGAAGTTCGCCTTCAACGGGCCGAGCAGCCGCTGGCGCAGGGGCAGGCTGGCGCTCCCCAGGAGCGTGCCGCCGGGGCGGTACCCTTCCGGCGTCGAGAGCTTGGCCCCGATGCGGACGCGGTCGAGGATGCGCTCGGCCAGGGACTTGAGGGCCGGGTCGGACGCGAACCCGCGTCCCGCCCGCGCGATGGAGCGCTCGATGCGCGGCAGGTCGAGCACGGTGTCGTCGCGGATCGCCCGCGCGACCACGAGGAGGAGCGGCCGCAGGCGCCGCAGCAGGCGCCGGGTCCGGACCTGGCGGTTTGGGTTGCGGTCGGCCTCGATCCGGTCGGACAGGGCGATGAGGGCGGCGAAGATCTGCTCGGCGCTCTCCAGCCGGATGAGCGCCTGGGCGGTGCGGTCGGAGACGCGCTCGCGGCTGCGGGCGAGGTCGACGATGAGGCCGCGGGCGAGCTCGATCGCCTCGCGCACGCCGCGGCGATGGGCGCGGGCATGGTCGTCGAATCCCGCCGCGCCGGCCTCGTCCGAGGCCGCGAGATCTTCGAGATCGCCGCTGAGCAGAGCGAGCCGGCGCCAGACCTCGGCCACCGCCCTCTGGGTCGGGCGGTAGGGGTTGAGCCGCCACAGAGCGAGGGCCAGCACCGTCGCCCACAGGCCGCCGGCCAGCACCATCGCTCCGGCGATGGCGGCCTCGCCGCCGGTGAGGGGACGGTCGAGGGCGAAGGCCAGGACGAGGACGAGGACGTTGCCGGCGGTCTGCTCCTGCACGCCCCAGACCCGCGCATAGCTGCAGCAGAAGATGACGAGGGTGGCGAGCGGCACCACGAGTGCCGGGCCATGGGGCTGGAGCAGCCCGAACAGGCTCCAGATCAGGCTGCCGAGCACCGAGAACACGGCGAGCACCATGAGGCGGGAGCGCATCGGTCCGCCGATATCAGCAAAGCAGGTGAGGTTGGCCGCCAACGCCATGATCAGGAGCGGGGGCCACGCCACGAATTCGTGGAGCAGGATGACGGTGCCGAAGGCGCAGGCCGCCCGGATGCCTTCGACGATGCTGAGCCCGCGCGGGTCGAGGGCGATCGGCAGGCGCGCGAGGTTCGCTCCCGGCGTGGAGAGGGAGCCCCGCCCCATGAGGAAGCCGGCCACGCGCCCGCGCCGGGGGCCGCCGGAGACGGCGCCGCTCACCTTGGCCCTGGGGTTCGGAGGGAGGGACAACCGGGACGCTCCGCCGGGCCGCATGCCCGGTGCGAGGCGGTTTAGAGCCGATCGCCACGGCGCAAAACCCATGACGTCGCCCCCGCCGGGCGGGCCGGCCCCCAGCGCATGGCGAACCGCCCTGCCGCGCTGGATTTCGTATGCATTTTCACCGGCGGGGTTGGAAAGAGTCCAGTCTGGCCGGCGCCTTGCATGGGCGTTCGGGACACCGGCAATTTCGCCGATCATCGGTCGACCGAGGAAAAGCACAACACGATGAGAGGCTTGGCACAAAATCTTCGCGTTGGACTCGTGGCCGCGGCGCTGGCCGCCGGCGGCATGGCGCCGTCCGCATGGGCACAGGGAACGCTGCGGATCGGCATGACCGCGTCGGACATCCCGCTCACCACGGGACAGGCCGACAATGGCGGCGAGGGCATGCGCTTCACCGGCTATACGGTCTACGACGCGCTCATCAACTGGGACCTGTCGAGCGCGACCAAGCCCTCCGACCTCACCCCCGGTCTGGCCACCTCCTGGGAGGTGGATGCCGCCGACAAGACCAAGTGGATCTTCAAGCTGCGCCCC
The DNA here is from genome assembly GCA_902712845.1 of Methylobacterium bullatum. Lineage (NCBI taxonomy): Bacteria > Pseudomonadati > Pseudomonadota > Alphaproteobacteria > Hyphomicrobiales > Methylobacteriaceae > Methylobacterium > Methylobacterium bullatum. The sequence goes on along the minus strand of LR743504.1, from coordinate 4,071,541 downwards.
GGCGTCATCTTCCACGACGGGTCGGCCTTCACCGCCGATTCGGTGGTGTGGAACCTCGACAAGCTCCTCAAGACCGATGCGCCGCAATTCGATCCGCGCCAGTCGGCGCAGGGGCGGTCGCGCATCCCCGGTGTCGCCAGCTACCGCGTGGTCGATCCGATGACGGTGGAGATCACCACCAAGGCGCCGGACGCCACGCTGCCCTACCAGATCGCCTGGATCATGATGTCCTCGCCGGCGCAATGGGAGAAGCTGGGCAAGAGCTGGGACGCTTTCGCCAAGACGCCGTCGGGAACCGGCCCGTGGAAGCTGACCCTGTTCGCCCCGCGCGAGCGCGCCGAGATGGCCCCCTTCGCCGAATACTGGGACAAGGCGCGGGTGCCCAAGCTCGACAAGCTGGTGCTGGTGCCCCTCCCGGAGGCCAATGCCCGCGTGGCGGCCCTTCGCTCGGGCCAGGTCGACTGGATCGAGGCCCCGCCGCCGGACGCTGTCGCCTCCCTCAAGGGGGCGGGGTTCGGCATCGTCACCAATGCCTATCCGCATAACTGGACCTGGCACCTGTCGCGGGCCGAGGGCTCGCCGTGGAACGACATCCGCGTGCGCAAGGCCGCCAACCTCGCCGTGGACCGCGAGGGCATGAAGGAGATGCTCAACGGGCTGATGATCCCGGCACAGGGCTTCATGCCGCCGGGCTCCGCCTGGTTCGGCTCGCCGACCTTCAAGCCGACCTACGACCCCGAAGCGGCCAAGAAGCTCCTGGCCGAGGCCGGATATGGCCCCAACAAGCCCATCGTCACGAAGATCCTGATCGCGCCCTCGGGCTCGGGCCAGATGCAGCCCCTGCCGATGAACGAGCTGATCCAGCAGAACCTCGCCGATATCGGAATCAAAGTGAATTTCGAAGTCGTCGAGTGGAACGCGCTCATCAACCTGTGGCGGGCCGGCTCGAAGGCCGACGTGTCGCGTGGCGCCACGGGCATGAACTTCTCCTACTTCATCCAGGACCCCTTCACCGGCTTCATCCGCCACCTGCAGTGCAATCTCGCGGCCCCCAACGGCACGAACTGGGGCCATTACTGCGACCCTGAGATGGACAAGCTGTTCGATCAGATCCGCACGACGTTCGATCCGGCCGAGCAGATCAAGGTGCTGCAGAAGGTCCACGAGAAATACGTCGACGAGGCGCTGTTCCTCATGGTCGCCCACGACACCAACCCGCGCGCCATGAGCTCGAAGGTGAAGGGCTTCGTCCAGGCCCAGAATTGGTACCAGGACTTCTCGCCCATCACGGTGGGGAAGTGAGACGCATCCTCCCTCCCCCTTGTGGGGAGGGACCGAGGGTGGGGGTGGTTCCGCTAGCCTCCGCAGAACGAGGGTCGCCCTGCCACCCCCACCGCCAGTTCCTCCCCACAAGGGGGAGGACAGCCGCCACACTCGATCGAGGTCTCCGGATGCTCCCATGCTGAGCTTCATCCTCCGCCGACTCCTCACCGTCACCCCGGTGGCGCTCGGCGTCAGCATCGTCTGTTTCTCGCTGGTACATCTGGCGGACGGCGATCCCCTCAGCTCCATCCTGCCGGTGGACGCCACCCAGGAGACGATCGACGCCATGCGGATCGCCTACGGCTACGACAAGCCGCTGCCGGTCCAGTACGCCCTGTGGCTGTGGAAGGTGCTCCACGGCGATCTCGGCACGTCCATCGCCACCGGCAGGCCGGTCTTGAGCGAGGTCGGTCGCGCCGTCGTCAACAGCCTGATCCTCGCCTCCGTGGCGACGCTGATCGGCTTCACTTTCGGCTGCCTGTTCGGTTTCGTCGCCGGTTATTTCCGCGATTCCGTCCTCGACCGGGCGGCCTCCGCCATCTCGGTCTTCGGTGTGAGCGTGCCGCATTACTGGCTCGGCATGGTCCTGGTGATCGTGTTCTCGGCCCAGCTCGGCTGGCTGCCCTCCACCGGCGCCGGCCCCGACGGGTCGGGCAACTGGAAGCCGGACCTCGAGCACCTGCGCTACATCATCCTGCCCGCCATCACGATGTCGGTGATCCCGATGGGCGTCATCGCCCGCACCGTCCGAGCGCTGGTGGGCGACATCCTTTCCCAGGATTTCGTCGGGGCGCTCAGAGCGAAAGGCCTTTCCGAATTCGGCGTGTTCAAGCACGTGGTGAAGAACGCGGCTCCTACCGCTCTCGCGATCATGGGTCTGCAGCTCGGCTACCTGCTCGGAGGCTCGATCCTGATCGAGACGGTGTTCGCGTGGCCCGGCACCGGCTTCCTCCTCAACGCCGCGATCTTCCAGCGCGACCTGCCGCTGCTGCAAGGCGCCATCCTCGTCCTGGCGATGTTCTTCGTCGCCCTCAACCTCATCGTCGATGTCGTGCAGACGGCGCTCGACCCGCGCATCGAGAGGGGCTGATGGCACTCGGGACCAGTCCGGCCGCATCGGCCATCGACATCGCCGGGGGAGCGCCCCCACTCACCTCGACGCCGGAGGCCTTCGTCGCCTCGCGCGGCTTCTGGGGCAACGTGCTGGCCAAGCTCCTGCGCGATCCCGTGGCGATGACCGCCGCCTTCGTCATCCTCGCCATCGTCGCCATCGCGCTGCTGTCGCCGTGGATCACGCCCATGGACCCGTATCGCGGCTCGATGGTGCGGCGGCTGAAGCCCGTGGGCGACGCCACCTACCTCCTCGGCTCGGACGAGCTCGGGCGCGACATGCTGAGCCGCCTGATGCTGGGCGGGCGCCTCTCCCTGTTCATCGGCGTCACGCCGGTGATCCTCGCCTTCCTCCTCGGTTCCACCATCGGCATCCTCGCCGGCTATGTCGGCGGCTGGCTCAACACGGTGCTCATGCGCACCATCGACGTGTTCTTCGCCTTCCCCTCGGTGCTTCTGGCCATCGCCCTTTCGGGGGCGCTGGGGGCAGGGGTTTTCAACTCCATCGTCTCGCTGACCTGCGTGTTCACGCCCCAGATCGCCCGCGTGGCGGAGAGCGTGACGACGCAGATCCGCTCGCGCGATTACGTCGATGCCGCCCGCCTCTCCGGCGCCTCGACCCTGACGATCCTGCCCGCGCAGGTGCTCGGCAACGTGCTCGGACCGATCTTCGTCTACTCCACCAGCCTCATCAGCGTGTCGATGATCCTGGCCTCGGGCCTCTCCTTCCTCGGCCTCGGCGTGAAGCCGCCGGAGCCCGAATGGGGCCTGATGCTCAACACCCTGCGCACGGCGATCTACGTGAACCCGATGGTCGCCGCACTTCCGGGCCTCGCCATCTTCATCGTCTCGATCTCGTTCAACCTGTTCTCGGACGGCCTGCGTTCGGCAATGGAAGTGAAGTCATGAGCACGCCCATCGCGTCGAGCCCGCTCTCCCCCCGCGACCGGGGCGGCCCGGGACAGCCGCTCCTCACCGTCGAGGGACTGGTGAAGCATTTCCCCGTCAAGAAGGGGATCGGCGGCAAGAAGGCTGTCGTGCGCGCCGTGGACGGCGTCGATTTCGACATCAGGAAGGGCGAGACCCTGGGGGTCGTCGGCGAATCCGGCTGCGGCAAGTCCAGCACCGCACGCCTCATCATGGGCCTGACCCAGCACGACAAGGGCGAGATGCTGTTCGACGGCGAGCGCATCGGCAGTCGGGCGCTGCCCCTGCGCGAGTTCCGCGCTCAGGCCCAGATGGTGTTCCAGGACAGCTATTCGTCGCTCAACCCGCGCATGACAATCGAGGGGTCCATCGCCTTCGGACCACGGGTCCACGGCGTGCCCAAGCGCCAAGCCATCGAGCGGGCGCGCAGCCTGCTCGCCCGTGTCGGCCTGGAACCGGCGCGCTTCGCCGCCCGCTACCCGCACGAGCTCTCCGGCGGCCAGCGGCAGCGCGTGAACATCGCCCGCGCCCTGGCACTGGAGCCGCGATTGGTGGTCCTCGACGAGGCGGTCTCGGCCCTCGACAAGTCGGTGGAGGCGCAGGTGCTCAACCTGCTGATGGACCTCAAGCAGGAATTCGACCTGACCTACCTGTTCATCAGCCACGACCTCAACGTCGTCCGCTTCATCTGCGACCGGGTGGCGGTGATGTATCTCGGGCAGGTGGTGGAGATCGGCCCGGCCGACACCGTGCTGGCCGATCCCGCCCATCCCTATACCAAAGCGCTCCTGTCCTCGATGCCCTCGATGGACCCGGACAACCGCACCACCGTGGCGCCGCTAGCCGGAGACCCGCCCAACCCCATCGACCCGCCGCCGGGATGCCGCTTCAACCCGCGCTGCAGCCTCGTGGAGGATGTCTGCCGGAGCCACGTTCCGCCCCTCGCCCCGGTCGAGCCCGCTCACCGCGTCGCCTGCCTCGCCCGCCAGCCGGGATCCGGCCATTCGGCGGCGCCCGCCTTGTCGGTCGCGGCATGAGCATGATGCTTTGCCACCACCGCCTTTCCCCACCCGGCGCGGGCTCCCTCTCCTGCAAGGCTACCGGATTTACACAAGTGCTCGACGGCTGTTCCCTCGATCGAGGATGGTTCGACATGATGCGCGACGGGCTCCCTCTCCTGGAAGGAGAGGGTTGGGGTGAGCGACTGTCTGTCAGGTCAAGAGGCCAGAGCGAGGTCCTTGCGGATCTCGCGGGCTTTGGCGTTGAGGCGCACGAGGAGTTTGTGGGCGAGGGCGACGCGGACGAGCTTTTTGGGCTTTCCGGCTTGGCTCAACCGCTGGTGGAAGGCGGCAAAGTCGGGATCGTATCGGCGCACGATCTCGGCGACGACGAACAGGACGGCCCGAACCCCGGCGCGTCCGCCGCGCACGGGGCGCTTGCCGGCGCGGCGTCCGCTGTCGTGGGCGATGGGCGCCAGGCCGGCGAGCTTGGCGACAGCCTTGTTGGACAGGGTTCCGATCTCGGGCATCTCGGCCATCAGATGGGCGACCGTGCGGTCGGCCACGCCCTTGATCGTGCGGAAGCATCGGTCGAGGGCCGTCCAGACGGGGTCCAGGGCGATGGCCTGGGCGATGTGGGCTTCCAGCACCCGGATCTGCGCCGTGATGGCCGCCAGGACGGGGGTGAAGGAGGCGAGCACCTCCGGCTCGGTGACGAGGCGGGCCTGGTTGGCCTGCCCGACCTTCAGCGCCGTGAGTTGGCGCAGGCGCACCACCAGGGCGGTGAGCCGGACCTGGGTCGCCGTGGCCGGCGGGGTCGGACGCAGGCCTTTGGTCGCGGCGTACCAGGCGATCATCCCGCAATCGATCCGGTCGGTCTTCTCCAGCACACCCATGCCGTCGGCGAAACGGCGCACGGCGCGCGGGTTGACGACCGTGGCCGGAACGCCCTCGGCCCAGAGCGCGCCGAAGACCGCGCGTTCGTACCCACCGGTGGCCTCCATGGCCACCAGATCGACCCGGTGCTCCCGACAGAACGCCGCCAGATCGGCGCGGCCCTCCGGGGTGTTGGCCATCTGCCGCCAGGCGCCATCGCGGCCGATGCGGGCATCCAGCGTGTCGGCGCCGATATCCACTCCACAGACGATGTGTGTCACGGTAACCTGCCTTGTCCATGCGACGGGCTGTCGAGCGACTGTCCGGTCGTGCGTGACGAAGCGGCCCACGGTCCCAAAGCTCACCCACGGTTGTGGCCAGAGGTGTGGCGGGCGCCGCGGACCGCGCGCCGGGTGGGGCGGCCACCTCACTCGGCGCACCCTCGAATGGACACCACCCGGGGACGCCTTTCCAGATACAAGGTGTGCGAGCTTTCCGGAGATGGACCACACCTCACCCCAACCCTCTCCTTCCAGGAGAGGGGACCCGTGCTGCCGGCGACATGTGTGACTATCGCAGCCTGCAAGGAGAGGGACAGGAGCCCGTCGCGGCCCTCGACGCAGCAAGGAGGCTTCCGATGAGTGGCGGACTGACAGAACCCGCCGTCTCCATCCAGGGCCTGAAGGTCACCTTCGGCGGCAAGGTCCGCGCCGTCGATGGGGTCGATCTCACCCTCGGCCGAGGCCAGGCCATCGCCCTCATCGGCGAGTCGGGCTCGGGCAAGAGCGTGACCCTGCGCGCGATCATGCGCCTCAACCCCGAGCGCAAGACGGCGATCGAAGGCCGCATCCTCGTTGCCGGCCGCGACGTGATGGCCATGGGTAAGCGCGACCTGACGGCATTGCGCGGCCGCGAAGTGGCGATGATCTTCCAGGAGCCGCTGCTGGCCCTCGATCCTGTCTATTCGGTGGGCCGCCAGATCATGGAGGCGATCCGCCAGCACGAGGGGATCGGCGCGGCCGAAGCACGCGCCCGCGCGCTTCAACAGTTCGAAAGGGTGCGCATCCCGAGCCCTGAGCGGCGGCTCGACGCCTATCCGCACGAAATGTCGGGGGGCATGCGCCAGCGCGCGATGATCGCCCTGGCCCTCGCCTGCAACCCCAAGGTCCTCCTCGCCGACGAACCCACCACGGCCCTCGACGCCACCGTACAGATCCAGATCCTGCTGCTCCTGCGCGACCTGCAGGCGGAGCTCGGGCTCTCCACCCTCTTCGTCACCCACGATCTCGGTGCCGCCGTCGAGGTCGCCGACCGGATCGCGGTGATGTATGCCGGCCGCATCGTGGAGGAGGGCTCGGCCCGGCAGGTGGTGCTGAACCCGCATCATCCCTACACGATCGGCCTGCTGCGCAGCCGCGCCGACGGGGCGCTCGCCAAGGGCTCCCGGCTCCAGACCATCCCGGGAAGCCCGCCCGACCTCGCCAACCGCCAGCCTGGCTGCCCCTTCGCACCGCGCTGCTTCCTTGCCGAGGAACGCTGCCGCGTGGGCGACCCGCCGGTGGTCGAGGCCGGACCGGGCCATCGCGCCGCCTGCTGGAAGACCGATGAGGCGGCGCGGAGCTTCCAGGCGCAGCGGGCGGAGATGGTGGAGGCGTAAGGGCGCATTCGTTTCATCCGGACCAAGACAACAACGGACACGCCGATGAGCACGACCCACAATCTCCGCGTCGACGGCGCGCGCCTGTGGTCCACGATCATGGAGACCGCCCGCTTCGGCGCCACCCCGGCCGGCGGAATCAACCGGCTGACCTTGTCGCAGGAGGATGGCCGGGTCCGGGACTGGTTCCGGGATGCCTGCGAGGCGGCGGGTCTGGACGTGCGCGTCGACGCGCTCGGCACCCAGTTCGCCCTGCGGCGCGGCCGCGACATGACGCGTCTTCCCGTCGCCTGCGGCTCGCATCTCGACACGCAGCCCACGGGGGGCAAGTTCGACGGCATCCTCGGCACCTTGGCGGGGCTCGAAGTCATGCGCGCCCTCAACGATGCCGGCATCGAGACCGAGGCGCCCCTGCTCCTGATCAACTGGACCAACGAGGAGGGCTCGCGCTACGCGCCCGCCATGATGGCGTCCGCCGCCTATGCGGGCGAGTTCACGGTAGAGGACATCCATTCCCGGCGCGATGCCGCCGGCATCGAGGTGAGGCAGGCGCTGGAGGCCATCGGCTATCTCGGAGACGAGGCGGTGGGCGAGCGCAGGATCGGCGCTTTCGTGGAACTGCATATCGAGCAGGGTCCGATCCTGGAGGCCGAGGGGACCACCATCGGCGTCGTCGAGGGCGGGCAGGGGATCGCCTGGTTCGACGGCGTGGTGACGGGTTTCGAGAGCCATGCCGGCACGACGCCGATGCCGCGCCGGCGCGACGCCCTCACCGGCTTCGCCGAAATCGCGCTGGCCGTCGAGCGGATCGCCCATGCCCACGGCCCCACGGCGGTGGCGACGATCGGCGAAGCGGCGATCGGCGCGCCGTCGCGCAATGTCATTCCCGGCCGCATCCGCTTTACCCTCGACGTGCGCGACCCGAATGCCGAGACCCTCGATGCGGTCGAAAGCGAATTGCGGGCGGAACTCGACGCCATCGCCGACCGGCGCAAGCTCACCATCGAGCTGACCCGGATCTGGCGAAAGGAGCCGGTGCCGTTCGATGCCGGAGTGGTGGGCGCCGTCGAGGCGGCGACCAAGGGATTGGGTTTCAGCCATCGCCGCATGGTCTCGGGGGCGGGCCACGATGCCTGCAACATCGCCGCCCTCGCCCCGACGGCCATGATCTTCGTGCCATGCCGCGACGGGATCAGCCACAACGAGGCGGAATCGGCGACTCAAGGCGATTGCACCGCTGGCGCCGATGTCCTGCTCCAGACCCTTCTGACCCTGGCCAACGCACCGGTTCGGGTCGGCTGAGCGGGACGTCATGTGCGGCGGGCGAAGCCGCCCCCGCACCGCTACGGCCCTTCCACCGCGACATCGCCCGAGACCGCCGAGAATCCCTCTTCGGCTCCCGTCACCGGCACGCGACATGCGAGTTCGCCAGCATCGAAAGGGGCGATCGCGCCGGTTGCGTCATGGGCGCGGCTGTGGCGGGCGCTCACAGGAGGGCTGGGATAGATGCATGACCTCGCCCATCCACGGGATGGCAGCGGGGACCGAAAATGCACCGGGCGAAATTATTCCCCATTCGCCCTACAACGGGTTGTGCGGCAAGAGAAAAGCACGCAACGACATAGTGTTTCGGAACATCCTGGCATAAAATCGTTCATGTCAGGCGGCACATAGGCCAAGGAGAAAGAAGCATGCCGCCACGGTCGTCGATGGATCCATCCGGACGGTCGGATGGCGCATCGCGCCGGTTGCCCTCCCGCCGCCTTCTGAAGCTCATGCAACATGCCACGGATGTCGGCTTCTGGTCGGCGGACCTCGAAGAGCTCGACATCCACGGGTCGATCGGCCTCCATCGCGTACTCGGCCTGTCCCCCTCGGTTGCCCTGAGCTTCGGCGTCGTGGAGGCCATGATGCATCCCGACGACCGTGCCGCGCATACGGATATGCTGACCCTTCTGCGCGAAGGCCAGCCGCTCCGGCGCGAGTTCCGCATCATCCGGCCGGACCAGACTTTGCGCTGGATCGCCAGCCATGCCGAGGTGGTGCTCGGCCCCGGCAACCGCCCGAGCCAGGCGATCGGCGTCGTCGAGGACGTGACCGATCGCTATGATGCGAAGCATTCCACCAAACAGGGACCCGATCGCTTCGAGGCTCTGCTCTCGGCCACGGCTGCGGTGGTCTGGATCGTCAGCCCCGATGGGAAGTCGATCGACATGCCGCTCTGGGAAGAGCTCACCGGGCAGCGACACGAGCAGTTCCAGGGCCTCGGCTGGATCGACGTCCTGCATTCCGACGACAGGGAACGCACGAACTTCGCCTGGCGCACGGCTCTCAGCCACGACACGGCCTACAACACCGACTACAGAATTCTCTGCGTCGATGGGGTCTATCGCTGGTTCAACGCCCGTGGCGTGCCAATCATGAACCGGGACGGCTCGGTGAAGGAATGGGTCGGCGTGTGCCTGAGCGTCCCCGGACAGAGCCGCTTCCAGGCGGCTTCGTCGAGCACGGACGCTCGCGGGCCCGCGACAGATATCGGCCGCGGCAGCGGGGATCTCACCTCCGCACAGGTCCGGGCGGCGCGCGGGATGGCCGGCCTGTCGAAGGACGAGTTGGCGCGCCGGGCGAGCGTATCGGTCTCGACCATCGTGCGGATCGAAGATCCGGAAGCGACCATCCGCCCGCGACGCGACACGGTGCAGGCGGTCCGTCAGGTTCTCGAACAGGCGGGCGTCGTCTTCACCTTCGATCCGGGGCAGAAGCCCGGTGTGCGGGAGGCGTAAGGCCGCCTCCGCTCAGGCGCTCACGTCGCTGGGAGCGGGCTGCTTGAACCGTTCCTTCATCCGCTTGCCGAGGTCCGCCTTGCGCGCATTGAAGGTGAGACGGATCGCGCGGTCGATCTCGGCCGGGGAGACCTCGTTGATCTGGCCTGCGAGCGCCATCAGGCGCTCGTCGTCGGAGAAGGTCAGTTCGCAGCGATAGAGCAGCATCAGCACGCGTCCATTCCTGGGATCGACCTGAAGCGCCCGTGACAGGACCTGAGCCGCCTCGCCGGCGGCGCCATAACGAAACAGCCGGTCACCCGCCTCCAGCACCAGGCCGAGATCCGCGCCGGCCACATGGGCGACGGCACGCCACGCGGCCAGGATCGATTCCTCGTCGCCCGTCTGCTCGAGTGCCTTGGCGGCCAGCCGTCGAATCCGGCCCTGACCATTGGTCATCAGGGCGGAAACGTAATAGCTGAGCCGCTCCTCGTTCTTTTCCTCTTCCGCGAGACGCCCCAGAGTCTTCCAGGGCTCTTCCAACTCGGCATCCGTCTGGCACGCGCGCAGGATCAGTTCCCCGCCGCGCTCGCGGTCCCCCTTGATGAGGGCGATCTCACCGAGAAGCCAGATGCCGGTGGCGCCGTCCGCCTCCCGCCGGATCTCGGCCTCGGCGATCTCGGCCAGGGCGTCGACATCCTGCTGTTTCAGGGCGCGCCCGATTCTTGCCGGGAGGGCTTCCTCGGCAGCGGACTCGAGCAGGGTAGACGAGCCGCCATCCTCGATCGCCTTCACCTCCGGACGGCGCGCGCGCTGGGCAAGGCGCACGGCCCGTTCGGCTTCCTCCGGGTAGAACTCCACGATGAGAGCCGCCAATTCGGCCAACCGTTCGTTGTCGGAAAAGAGTAGTTCACTGCGGTAGAGCATCACCAGGAGGCGGCCATTCGTCGGATCGGCCGCATAGGCGGCCTCGAAGATCCGAGCCGCATCCTCCCCCGCACCGGCGCGGAGCAGGCGGTCGCCGGCTTCGACCAGGATGCCCAAATCCGTCCGAGCCGCGGCAGCGACCCGGCGCCAAGCGTCGACGGCCGCCTCATCGGTGCCGGTCTGCTCGATGATCTTGGCGGCCATCCGCAGGATCCGGCATTGACCGTTGGTCATCAGCACGGAGGCCAGGAGCTTGAGCCTCTCCTCGTCCTGCTCGTCTTCGGCGACGCGCGCCAGCGCCTTCCACGGCTCCTCGAAGGAGGGGTTGGCCTGACAGGCGCGTATGATCAGGTCGATGCCGCGTCGACGGTCCCCCCGCGACAGGGCGAGTTCCCCATACAGCCAGATCGCCGTAGGGCTATCCGGATCGTCCTGCATCTCGGACGAGGCGATGGCGGCCACCATCGGCCAATCCTCGAGCTTCAGGGCGCGACGGATCCGCGCCAGCAAGGTCTCGGTGGCATCGACGTCGGGCTTGTTGAGGTCGACCAGCCTCATGTATTCGTGGATGGCCCGCTGAGCATTGGAGTAGAGGACGATCTTATCGGCCTGTACCACGCCGACGATGTCGCAAAACTCCCGCACCTGGGCGACGTTCGACGAAATGACGATGAAGCCGCTCATGGCCGAGCGTTGCTTGATCACGCTGGCGAAACGGTCGGTGAACTCAGCCGTTTGTGGAAGAATGTCACCGTCGACGAAGTAGGTCTCGTAGGGCAGCCCGTAGGACAGGGCATACCGAAACGCCACGGCGATATCGGCGGGCACGTGCTTGTAGGGCACGTCCATGAAGGCATCGATATTGGCCACGAAGGCGACGAATTTGATCAGGCTCCCCGGCTCGATGCGGTGCATCTTGGCCGCGAACACGCAGTTCCGCCTCAGAGTATGGAGCGCGACGATCCCAGCCATGCGACCGACGGGACTCGATATGTCCGCCTCGCGCCGCACCTTGCCTATGGCGGGCTGCCGCACCCCCGCGATGAGGTCGCTGAACGCACGGCGCTCGATCTTCGAGGCGCAGAGGATGCCGACGCGACGGTTCGTCGGGATGACCCCGGAGAGGCCGCACAGAACCGCATGCGACCGCGACTGGAGCGACCTGACCCAGACGTTCTCCAAGATCAGCATGAACCATCTCGCCCGCAGACCGGTGGACAGCCCTTCACTGAACGTGTTCCCGGTCGAGCGCCCAATCCCGATCTCCCAACCCGAAATCTAATGCCGCGTCACGCGAGGACGCAACAGCCCCCATCGATACATCGCGCCTCGACAAAGACTTAGCCGAACGCTTCGACCCGGCCGACCGAGCCCGGCCCCCATGCCGGTGCCGGGTGTCTCTCATGAACGCAGCCCTTGCTGCAACGACGTGGCCGGAATGAGGGCGTGCATTCGTCGGGACGCGTCCAACAATCGCGTGATCCGCCGCCGGACAAGGGATCCTTCACCCCATCCGGGACCGGTCGCCGGCATCCTCCACGCGACCGTGAGCGGCCGCATCGCCGGGCCGCTCGTCGAGATAACCGATGAAGGCCGGGGCATCCACGGTCCAGCTGTCCATGGCGCCGTGGTGAGGCTCGAGCCAGCCCCGATAGCGGTGCCCCATCACGATGCTGAGCCGGGCATAGTTCAGACGCAGGAAGTAGGTCCCGTCCTGGACCGGCACGATCTCGGTGATGTGGGTTCCGGGCTCCGAGAAGACGATATGCGCCAACCCTGCCCCATGAGGAGCGACGATCCGCTTAGCCGACGAGACGAGGAAGACCTGCTGCCAGAGGGGCATGGTCCCGAGGGCGATGCCCACATAGCCCCTGGCCGTGATCTGCGCCTCGAGTTCGGCTTCGTTCCTCATGACCCGCCGGCTCGAATCGCGGCGGGAAATGTAGATCGCATCGCCGGCGCTCACGTTTTCCTGCGCGGCGATCGCCCGGGCGGACCGCTTCACCCGCTCTATGACGGGTGCCACCTGGTCCCAATAGCTGAAACCCTGCATGCCGCTGCGGGCGATCAGCAGCCGCTGGACGAAGACCGCATCGCCGACATCCACCACCGTCTGGGGCAGGCCGGCCAGACGCAGGGTCTCCTTCTCGAAGGAGGGGGCCTGGTCGCTCAGGAGGATCGCCGCATCCGGCGCCCCGTCCTTCAGCATCCAAGCAAAGAGCGGCAGGCGATCCACCAGCCAGTGATAAATTCCGCGCGTACTCTTGATGGCGAAGAAGCCTGTGGCGATGCCTGGCACCTCCGTGCGCGACAGACCGGAAACGGGTGTTCCCTTCGAGACGATGACGCTGCCGTCCTCCTTCCAGATCTGGCCGTTCCGGTCCACGAACACCTCCCGGTGCTCGATGATCTCGGGCGGCTTTGCCCGGGCGACCTTGGTCCGGAAGCTCTCGATATCGGCGGCGATCTTGATGGCATGGCGCGGCGGGGTGCGCTCGCTCGACCGGATCTCGACGGAGCCCTGAATCCGCTGCCCGGAGCCGGAGAACGGAAATCGAATCGTCGTGGCCGCCGCCTTCGCGACGGCAGCCGCAGCGGAAGACCCGACAGGGACGACCTTCGCCATGGCCGCCTTAATCTCCGAGCGGAGGGCGGCATCCTTGGTATGGGGGAGAAACGATTTCGCCTGATGCGCGAATCTCGCCTCGGCCATCACTGCCGCATCGGCGGTGAAGACCGCCCATGCGGCAGCCGCTTCGCCGAGCATCAGGAACCTCTGGCTCACCGCATACCGATCCCGCGTCGACCATCGCGCGCCCAGGCACTGGCTTTCGGCCCAGGCCAATGCTTCGACGTCGCGCATCTCGCCGGCGGCGCGGATGAACATGCCCATCATCGACGGGCTTTTCTTGAGTCGCTCGCCATCACGGGCCCGTGTCAGGATCGTCGGCCAATCGCCTCGCTCGAAGGCCGATTCGAAATCCCGGTACTTGAATCCCGTCCCCCTGAAGACGGCCCAACGCCAGATGCGCCTCAGAAGACGACGGCCGGTTTCCATGACGGGCTGCAACATAGTGATGGATCATGTCCTTCATTGCTTCCCACGACATCGCTCCTTCATGGAGGAGTAGGGAAAATCAATCCGTCATCAGTGGCATGTGTCGTGTGCACGTGCCGTTTGTGGCTCCGATCCGCCGGTATCGGAGGGTCTGTCATCCACAGCCGCCCCAGGTACGGGCCGCTGCCTTGCAATAGAGCACCTTCGCATCTGCAAAAGCCTGTGATAGTTCCACAACGCTGACGCAATTAGGAGGTTTACGCATGCTCAACCGGTCAAAGCTCCCTCTTTTCCTTGCCATCGCCGCCCTGGCCGTTCCCTTCGCCGTCGCCACCCCGGCCTCCGCCAAGGGCAACAAGATCATCTCGATGATCGACACCGACAATGACGACACGATCGACCTGAAGGAAGTCCAGGCCGTCGCCAGCGCCAAGTTCGACGCCCTCGAAGGCGACAAGGACGGCACCCTCGACGCCAAGGAGCTCAAGGGTCGCGGCGGCAAGAAGGTGATCGCGGAAGCCGATCCGGACAAGGACGGCACCCTCGACAAGAAAGAGTACCTCGCCCTGGTCGAGTCCCGCTTCAAGGCGGCCGATCCGGACAACGACGGCACCCTCGATGCCGCCGAGCTGAAGACCCCGGCCGGCAAGGCCCTGGTCAAGCTGCTCAAGTAAGCAGGCGGGGCCCCGCTCGCCGCGAGCGGGCCGGACCACGGTTTCGAACACCGACCAGACCCCATGTGCCGCCCGGCGCATGGGGTTTTTCGTTGTGTCGGGCGTGAGCGGGGGAGCTCGAGAGACTCGAACACCCGTGCGGCCAGCGAATCACTGCGCGGCCTCGGCCGGCGACAAGTGATTCGGAAAGCCGGCATTTTCGAAAAAGAAAGAGATTCGGCGCTAGAAGAGGGGAACACGACCTCGACCCAAGCCGAAAGACGCCATAATCTGTGCGCGGCAGCACGTCGATACGTCGAGACTTGTTTAAGGGCGAAAGATCCCTAGATACAGTGACATCATGACAGCGTCGTATCGTGGCTTCCCATAAAGTCACGTGGCGGATCGGAAGCAACCGGGGCATCGTCGTGCCTCGTGGCGGAAGGACCGTTCGTACGGCGGATTTCAATCCACGGTCCCACCGGGCGTGCGCCCGCCAGAGACGCAGATCCTGCGAGTACGTTTTACATGAATCAACTCGTTCGCCTGTCACAGATCGGCGATGCTGACGCCATTGCCGAACCATCGGCCGAATTGCGCGTTCCCTTCGCACAGTCGGGCGCCTTCGTCTGCAAGTTCATCATCGGCGAGCCGAACGATCGTGCCGTCTGCTGCGGCGCGCCTGCGCCCGACGGCAAGAGCTGGTGTGCGTTTCACCGCCGGATCGTCTTCGAGCCGGCACGCCCCGGCCGCCTTCGCTAGCGCGGCCTCCGCTTCACCCGCGATCTCGGAATGCCTCGCCGGCTCCTGCCTGCGAGGGTTTTTGCATGGGCAGAATCATGCGCAAGCCCAGTCGGGAACGCCGACGGTGAAGCCCGACGCGCATGATCAGTCTTCGGGATCGCCCCGATCCTGGGGCTCGCGGAGAGTCTCGAAGGGGCGTCCGCGCATCGTGCGGGGATCATTGGTGCGGACGACGAGATAGCCCGCCTCGCGGGCCTCCCTCAGGCGGGCGGATTGATAATCCCTGTCCCCGTCATCCCGGCGGCGATAGGCCGGCCCCTCTTCCGAGAGGTAGCCATAGCGATAGCCGGGAGTGTCCTCGTAGTTCGGCTGAAAGGCACGGACGGTCCAGTTCCCGTCTCTCGCCACCCTGCTGGCGGTCGCCCTGACGGCAACGGGCCGGATGGTCTCGCGTCCGGCGGGGACCAAGCGTCGGGCGATCCTGTGGCCGGGCGCCTTCGTGCTCGCATGCCGACTGGCCGGGGCGGGCCGGATTCTGGCGGCCGCGTCACGGCGGTTTCGCGCCGCCTTCCCGGCACGGGCCGTCGCGCCAGCCTTCCCGACATCCTGCTGCTTGCTCTCCTCGCGCCCGGCGACGGGCGAGGGTGGGGCCTTCCGATCGGGCGGATCGGTCCATGCACGGCCGGCGGGAGCGGGCGTCGCGTCTTTGGCGACGGGCGCGTCCTGAGCGGAAACGGCCTCGATCATCGGCATCGCACAGAGCGCCGACAGGCCGAGGGCCGAAACGATGGTCGAAAACCGATGAAGAGGCATTGGCATCGACTCTCTCCAGGCTGGTGCCGAGAGATCGGACGCAAATCGGCGTTCCACCTCCGCACGCGCCGCCCGGCAATCGCTGTCGGACTGATATGTCAGCTTAACGAAAGCTTGCGATGGCGTCCACGATGCTATGTTAATCGGCATTCCGTTTGGGTGGATGCCCCATGGGGATGCCCCGCACCGGACCTGCTTCGGCGTCCGGATGCGGTTGCCGTCCGGGCTCGGCCGACACACATGGCAACCCGACTCGACCGCGACGACAGCCTTGCCCGGGCCATCGTCGTCGGACACGGTCGCGGCCGGGATTTTCCTTGCAGAGCTCCACATTCGCCCCGGCGTGGAGAGGAGAAACGCCATGAGACGATTCCTGTCGGTCCTCGCCCTGGTGGGCGGCGTCGCGCCCGCCCTCGCGCAGGCGCCTGCCCCGGCGGCAAATACCGCTCCGCAGACCTACGAGAGCAAGGTCGTCAACACGAAGGGCGAACCGATCGGAACGGTCACCATCCGCGATGGAGCCAGCGCCCTGGTGCTGCGTCTGGCGATCCAGCCCGGCGGACTGCCTCCCGGCTGGCACGGCATTCACTTCCACGCCGTGGCCGATTGCTCGGACATGGAGAAGTTCGAGAAGTCGAAGGCTCACGTGAATCACGACCAGAGCAAGCACGGCCTGCTCAACCCGGAAGGGCCTGACGAGGGCGACCTGCCCAACGTCTATGCCAATGCCGATGGCTCGGTGAATGCGGAGGTGTCGAGCGAGACGCCGCTCACGGGCGAGGGCGGGTTGAAGGATGCCGACGGTTCGGCCTTCATCATCCACGCCAACGAGGACGACCATACCAGCCAGCCCATCGGCGGGGCAGGCGCCCGTCTCGCCTGCTCGGTCATCAAGTAGCCGGCCATCGCATCCTCGGCGCAGGGCGCCGTTGAGGATGCGAATGCCTCGCACGGCATCATGGCCGTCGCAGAAGGCGAGCCGCGATGCCGGGTTCTCGTGTTTGTCGTCCGGTCAGCGCTGGCCGTTGCCGATGCTCACGAGCTTGGCACCACTGCGTGCCTTCTGTTCGGGCAGAGCGGCCTGGACGATCCTGACGATGCCGTCGGCGTCGAGGCCGGCCTCGGCGTACATCGCCTCCGGGCTGTTGTGGTCCTGGTAGGTGTCCGGCAGCGTCAGCGTCCGCACCCGCACCCGGCCGCTGTCGAGAGCGCCCTTCTCCGACAGGAGATGCAGCACCATTGCGCCGAAGCCGCCCACCGAACCCTCTTCCAGGGTGACCAGGACCTCGTGGCTCGCCGCCAGATCCA
Source organism: Methylobacterium bullatum (assembly GCA_902712845.1). Taxonomy (NCBI): domain Bacteria; kingdom Pseudomonadati; phylum Pseudomonadota; class Alphaproteobacteria; order Hyphomicrobiales; family Methylobacteriaceae; genus Methylobacterium; species Methylobacterium bullatum. The sequence continues at coordinate 4,054,385 of LR743504.1, read as the reverse complement.
GGATCATCGCCTCGTCGAGCGGCTTGGCGAAGCGCGCATCCGCCACGCTCACGGCGATCCCCGCCGTCTCTAGAAGGTCGGCCGCCTTCAGCGCCTCAGACAGACGCGTGCCCAGGCTCAGCAGCGCCACCCGCGCCCCCTCGGGGCGCTTGACGATCCGGCCCTTGCCGATGGGAAGCGGCACGCCGCGCTCGGGCAGGTCCACGCCCACCCCCTCGCCGCGCGGGTAGCGCAGGGCGATCGGGCCGCTGTCATGGGCGTGCTGGGTCGCCACCATGTGGACCAGCTCGGCCTCGTCGGAGGCCGCCATCACCACCATGTTCGGCAGGCAGCACAGATAGGCGAGATCGAAGGCGCCGGCATGGGTCGCCCCGTCCGCACCCACCAGACCCGCCCGGTCGAGGCAGAACCGTACAGCTAAGTTCTGCAGCGCCACGTCGTGCACGACCTGGTCGTAGGCCCGCTGCAGGAAGGTCGAGTAGATCGCCACGAACGGCTTGTAGCCCTCCGTCGCCAGGCCGCCCGCGAACGTCACCGCATGCTGTTCGGCGATGCCCACATCGAAGGTCCGGTCCGGATGCGCCTTGCCGAACAGGTCGATCCCGGTGCCGCCCGGCATCGCCGCGGTGATCGCCACCACCTTGTCGTCGGCATCCGCCGCCTTGATCAGGCTCTCGCCGAAGACGCGGGTATAGGCCGGCGCGTTCGGCTTGGCCTTGGCCTGGACCCCCGACAGCACGTCGAACTTCACCACCCCGTGATAGCGGTCGGCGGAGGCCTCGGCCGGGGCGTAGCCCTTGCCCTTCTGCGTCACCACGTGGAGCAGGATCGGGCCCTGGTCCGAATCGCGCACGTTCTTCAGGATCGGCAGCAGATGGTCGAGGTTATGGCCATCGACCGGGCCGACGTAATGGAACCCCATCTCCTCGAACATCGTGCCGCCGCCCACCACCAGGGAGCGGGCGTACTCTTCCGCCGCCGCGGCGCGCTGGTAGATCGCCTTCGGCAGGAGCTTGCCGAGCTGCTTGGCCGTCTCGCGCAGGCCGCGATAGGTCCCGCCCGAGGCGAGCCTGGCGAAATAGGCCGACATCGCCCCCACCGGCGGGGCGATCGACATGTCGTTGTCGTTCAGGATCACGATCAGGCGCGAATGCAGCGCCCCGGCATTGTTCATCGCCTCGTAGGCCATGCCCGCCGACATCGAGCCGTCGCCGATCACCGCGATCATGTTGCGGCGCCTGGGCGCGGGCGCGCCCTTGGCCTTGGCCGAGGCCTCGTCGAGGTCGCGCGCCACCGCCATGCCGAGCGCCGCCGAGATCGAGGTGGAGGAATGCGCCGCCCCGAACGGGTCGTAGACGCTCTCCGACCGCTTGGTGAAGCCCGACAGGCCGCCCGGCTGGCGCAGCGTCCGGATCCGGTCGCGCCGCCCGGTCAGGATCTTGTGCGGATAGGCCTGGTGCCCGACATCCCACACGATCCGGTCGTCGGGCGTCTCGAACACGTGATGCAACGCCACCGTCAGCTCGACCACGCCGAGCCCCGACCCGAGGTGACCGCCCGTCACCGACACCGCGTCGATCATCTCCTGACGCACCGCGTCCGCCACAGCCTGAAGCTGGCTCTCGGGAAGCGCGCGCAGAGCCGACGTCTCGTCAAGCCCGTCGAGGATCGAGGTTTCTATCCGTGACACCGAATCAACCTCACGCCCGGAGGGAAGACATGCGCGCAACCTGTTGCGGCAGATGAATAACTTTTAGAAGACCACAGATCATCACGACCTCGTGGCCTAGCCGACATCGAGGGGAGCGACGCCCGCCGCGCGCCCGTCGGGCCCCAGCGTGATCGTCTGGATCCGCGCCTCGGCCTTGCGCAGCAGACCTTCGCAATGCCGTTTCAAGATCTCGCCGCGCTCGTAGATCGCCACCGATTCGTCGAGGGGCACATCCCCCTTCTCCAGGCGTCGCACGATCTCCTCGAGCTGTTCGAGTGCCTTCTCGAACGGCAGGTCGAGTCCCTCGTCGGACGCTTTCGAATCGGTTGTCGCCGCCACGGCGGATCGCGTTGCGGTCATCCCAGGGTACCCCTCATCGTGCCGGTCTAAGCCTGCGCCTGCCTGCCCGACAAGCCCAAGGGGCCGTTGGCTGCTCCCTCGGCGAGCACTTCGTCAAGGGTGGCGTCGTTTCGGCCACACTCGATTGATCCCAATTCCAAGCTGATCGTAGCCTTGGCCCTCACCCCAGCGCGAGCGCGAAGGGGTTTCCCTCGAATGCGTCGGCGCCCCGCCCGATTCCGGCGATGGCGGCGGACATCCGTCCTCCGCGTCCAAGCAGGCGGTCGGCGATCTCCACGAACAGGGCATTGGGCGTCGCCGAGGGCGATGCTGCGCGCAGGGCGCGGGCGATCTCGGCCTCGTCCCGTTCCGGGGACAGAGCGCAGGCGGCGATATAGGCCGCTGCCGTGGAGCGGCTGATCCCGGCATAGCAGTGGATCAGCAGCGGACGCTCCCGATCCCAGACGGTCGCGAAATCGATGATGCGGCGCACATGAGCCTCACCCGGTAGCACATGCCCGTCGAGGGGAGCGACGATGTCGCTGACCTCGACCACGCAATGGCGCCCGTCGGCGATGCCCTCCGGGCGTGCGATGGCGGTGCCGACCTTCATCAGCGTCATCAGGTGGTTCGCTCCGGTGCGCTTCAGGGTCCGGGGCAGCTGCGACAGGGGGCAGACGTGGATATCCGACATCAACGATCGCTCGTAAGAATCTGGAAACGTGAGAGAAACCTCGATTGAGCCTCGGCGGTGGGCCAGGGCTCGATCAGCGCCAGGGCCTCCGGAGCCGACGGGTCGAGATGCCCGAAGACCGCGCTGGCCTCGTCCGCCGAAAAGCCGGCGAGGCGGGTGGCTTCGAGATGGGCCGCCATCGCATCGGCGCGCTTGACGAGGCGAACCTCGTCCTCGTCGGGCTCCGGCAGGTCGAAGCGCTGGCGGATCGCCGCCATCAGGCGCAGTTCCACACTCTTGTAGGACGGTCCGATCGCCGCCTTGAACGGCGAGATGATGTCGCCGATCACGTATTCCGGCGCGTCGTGCAGCAGGAGCTCGAGGCGCTGCATCCGGGTCCGGCCGGGGGCCAGATCCGCGCCGATGGCCTCCACCAGGAGCGCGTGCTGGGCCACGGAAAAGACGTGCGGCCCGGCGGTCTGGCCGTTCCAGCGGGCGACGCGGGCGAGACCGTGGGCGATGTCGGCGATCTCGATGTCCTGCGGCGAGGGATCGAGGAGGTCGAGGCGCCGGCCCGACAGCATCCGCTGCCAGGCGCGGGGGGCGGTGGCGCTCATCGGCCCGCCCCCAGGGCGGCGCAGGGGGCGTGTCGATGGCACCCGGCGAGGTGGTCGTTCACCATGCCTACCGCCTGCATGAAGGCATGGACGATGGTGGGGCCGCAGAAGCTGAACCCTTCCGTCTTGAGGGCGCGGGAGATGACCCGCGAGATCTCCGTCTCGGTGGCGATGCCGGCCCGGTCCGTCGCCCGGCCCTGGATCGGCTGGCCCTCGACGAAGTCCCACAGGAAGCGCGAGAAGCCGGGGCCGCGCTCCTCGATGGCGAGGAAGGCGCGGGCGCCCGCGATGGTCCCGACGATCTTGGCGCGGTTCCGGATGATGCCGGTATCCTGCATCAGCCGCTCGACATCGGCCTGCGTGAACCGCGCGACGGCCTCCGGCTCGAAACCGGCGAACGCCCGGCGGAAGCCTTCGCGCCGCCGCAGGATGGTGATCCACGACAGGCCGGCCTGGAACCCGTCGAGGATCAGTTTTTCGTACAAGGCCCGGCCGTCATGCTCGGGCACGCCCCATTCGGTGTCGTGATAAGCGACGTAGACCGGGTCGAGCCCGGCCCACCAGCAGCGCGGGCAGCCGTCGGGATGATGGATCAGGCCTGTGGAATCGTCGGACATGGAACCGAGAATAATCGGAACGGATCAAGAACGCCAGACGGACCGAGTACGCCAGGAGGCCGGGTCGTCGCCAGGAGCGATCAGGTGCGCATCCCCTCTCCCCGCACGCGGGGAGAGGGCCGCGACGACCCCGTCGTCGGCGCGGCGAGGCGGCAGCCGAAGGTGAGGGGGCTCGGCCCAAGGAGCCTCGTCCGGAATCGCCCCCTCACCGTCGCTCCGGCTTCGCCTCCACTCACCGAAGGCACGACGGGGTGCCTTCGGTCCTCTCCCCGCAGGCGGGGAGAGGCGGGCTCACCGAGTGTCATTGTCGCCCCCGATCACCCGGCCGGCGCCACCTCCGGGAAGGCGAAGGTGGCGAAGGAGGGCTTCTCGACACCGAGGATCGTCGCGCCAGTCCGCACTGGCTCACCGGCGGCGACCGCATCGGCGAGGCGGTCGAGGCGGAGCATGGCGAGGCCGCGCGCGCCCGACACGCTACCGACCGTGCCGAGCCCGCGCGGGCCTGCGGTCACCTCCGCGCCGGAGGTCACGGCCTCGCCATCGCGGGAGATCACCGGAACGATGCGGGTGCGCGCGATGCCGCGATGCTGCATGCGCGACACGACTTCCTGGCCGACATAGCAACCCTTCTTGAAATCGACACCGCCGAGTTGGTCCATCAGCGCCTCGTGCGGGAAGGCATCGCCATAGACAAAGTCGCGTCCGCCCTCGGGGATGCCGAGGGCGATGCGGTGGGCGTGGTAATCCGCCTCGGTGGCATCGGCCGAGAACGCACCCTCGGCGAAGACGAGGCGCTCGCCCAACGCCGGGAGGCGCCCGTCGCGGAGGCGCTCGGTTCCGGCAGCGGTTTCGGCCCCGCCCCAGGCGGCAGCAATTCCCAGCGTCGGATCGACGGCGATCGTCACCTTGGCGCGCAGGCGGTAGAGCGTGAGGCGCTTGGCCAGGGCCGGAGCCTGATCGGCCGGGCAATCCAGGCGGAAGCCGTCGCCGGAGCGCCAGATCAGGAAATCGAACAGGATCTTGCCCTGCGGGGTCAGCAACCCGCCGAGCCGCGCCTCACCCGGTTCGAGGGTCTCGATATTGCAGGTCACCACGCCCTGGAGAAAACTCGCGGCCTCCTCGCCCGCGATGACGATGACGGCGCGGTCCGGCAGCAGGGCGATCGGCATGGCAACTCCTCGAAAGACATCCTGCAAAGCTCCTCCGGCGCGCATCGTCGCGATGCGCCGGCGGGCCTGTCGGCAGGGCACGGCGTTGCACGCCGCGCGAGGCTGACATAAGCCGCCGCCACCCGCGTCTCAACGCCGTTCAGGAGCGACCCCGATGGACCAGCCCTTCGACCTCCTCCTCACCGGCGGCAGGATCGTCAATCACGACGGCGAGCACGCCGCCGATCTCGGCATTCGAAACGGCCGTATCGCCGCCATCGGCGACCTGTCCCGGGCCGAGGGCGAGCGCCAGGATTGCACCGGCCTGCACCTGCTGCCGGGTGTCATCGACACCCAGGTCCATTTCCGCGAACCGGGTCTCGACCACAAGGAAGACCTCGAATCGGGCTCCCGCGCAGCGGTGATGGGCGGCGTGACCGCCGTGTTCGAGATGCCCAACACCAACCCGCTGACCACCAGCGCCGAGACCCTCGCCGACAAGGTGGCGCGCGGGCACCACCGCATGCATTGCGACTTCGCCTTCTGGGTCGGCGGCACCCACGAGAACGCCCATGAGGTCGCCACCCTCGAGCGCCTGCCGGGTGCTGCGGGGATCAAGGTGTTCGTCGGCTCCTCCACGGGAGCGCTCTTGGTCGAGGACGATGCCGGCGTCACGGAGATTTTGAAGCGCACCCGGCGCCGGGCCGCCTTCCATGCCGAGGACGAGCCCATGCTGCGCGAACGCAAGGGCCTGCGGGTGCCGGGCGATCCGTCCTCGCACCCGGTCTGGCGCTCGCCCGAGGCCGCGCTGAAGGCGACGCAGCGCCTTGTGCGCATCGCGCAGGAGACGGGTGCCCGCATCCACATCCTGCACATCTCCACGGCGGAGGAGATGGTGTTTCTCGCCGACCACAAGGACGTGGCCAGCGTCGAGGTGACGCCGCACCATCTCACCCTCGACGGGACCGAGGCCTATCCCCGCCTCGGTACCCTGGTGCAGATGAACCCGCCGGTGCGCGACGCGGCGCACCGCGACGGGATCTGGCACGGGCTGACGCAGGGCGTCGCCGACATCCTCGGCTCGGACCACGCCCCACACCTGCTCGAGGAGAAGGCCAAGCCCTATCCGGATTCCCCCTCCGGCATGACTGGCGTCCAGACGCTGGTGCCGATCATGCTCGACCACGTCGCCAACGGACGGCTGTCGCTGGCCCGCTTCGTCGACATGACCAGCGCCGGGCCGAAGCGCTTGTTCGGCATCAGCCGCAAGGGCCGGCTCTCGGTGGGCTACGATGCCGACGTGACGGTGGTGGACCTCACGCGCCGCGAGACCATCCGCAACGCATGGATCGCGTCGAAATGCGGCTGGACCCCCTATGACGGCGTCACCGTCACCGGCTGGCCGGTGGGCACCATCGTGCGCGGCAGGCGCGTGATGTGGCAGGGCGACCTCGTCGGCCCGTCCAGCGGCGAGGCGGTGGTGTTCGACGAGGCGCTGCCCCCGGGTTAACGAATCCCCCGGCAGAGCTTGATCCCGGCCCCGAAACGCATTGAGCCGCCCGGTCCTATCCGGGCGGCTCAATCGATCACACACAAAACGTCAACGGGTCGGCTGCGGCCCGGTCCCGCGCCTCAATGCTGGGGGGCGGTGGTGAAGGCACCCCCACGGATGCGGTCGGGGAAGCCCTCGGCGTACCGCGCGGTGGCGTCCTCACCATAGGTCATCACCAGTTCCTGGAAGGCGGCGAACAGGGCCGCCTGGGCCATGCAATCACCGTCGAGCCCGTCGAGACAGCCTTCCGCGAACGCTTCCGACACGTAGCCGAGGGCGGCACGCTTGTCGTCGAGATCGGCCTCGAAGGGCGCGGGGGCGGTGTCGATCTGCATGGCGATAACATCGGTTGCGCCGAAGAATGGCTCGGCGGATGTCCGAAACATATGCCGAGGCCCGCGCCTCGGGAAGCCAAGAATTGCGAAGCGGTTAACGTCGGAGGTCGAATACGACGAATTTCCTTCAGCCTTGTGCCCTGTCTCCCGAAAGACACATCGCCGCCTCAGCCCCCGAAACGGCTGGCCAGGGCGTGGGACAGCCGTTCTCCCTCCGCGACATAGCGGGACGCCGCCTCCGTCGCCGATGGGGTGCAGGCCCGGTAGGTGAGAGCGTATCCGCGATAGCCGCGATTATACGCCCCGGCGAGACGGTCCCGCCGCCCCGGCGTCACCCCTTCGGCCTCCATCAACGCCTTCATCCGGGTCGGCCATTCGGCGGCGTCAGGCGCCGCGCAGAGGCTGCGCAGAAAGGAGAGGGAGCCGATGATCTCGGAGAGCCGCATCAGGTCCCGGTCGTAGGGAGCGGGCGGCGGCTCGGCGGGGGCAGGGGGCTCCTTGTCCTTCTCGGGGGCCTTCTGCACGGGCCGCGCCGGGTTGGCGCGCTGCTGAGCCGAAGCGAGATCGGGCATGCCCACCGCGAGGGGGGCGAACAGCAGCACAGGCGACAGGCATCGCCTCACCCACGACACAGCCACGCCCCGTCCTCCGCCGCGAACCTCATCGGGCAGGTTTACACCGTTTCCCGGTCGAGACGAGGAGCCCGTCGGTTTCATCGGGATGCCGTATCGCCAGCCAGGCCAGCGACCTGCGCGAGGGCCTCTTCCACCGTCTCCCGTAATCCCGGCGTGGTGGCGAGATCGGCGAGCTCGCCGGGAAAAGCCCAGCGCACGTCCAGGGCCTCGGGGCCGGGGGCCGGCTCGCCCGCGGTCCAGAGGGCGGCATGGGGATGGACGACGTAATGGTGGCGCACGCGGCCATCCTCGGCCCGCAGGATAATCTCCGTCGGGGTCAGGGAGCGAACGACCATGGCCGAGACGCCGACCTCCTCGCCGAGCTCCCGCAACGCCGCCTGCGCCAGGGTCTCGCCGGGCTCCACCAGCCCGCCGGGAAGCGTCCAGACCCCGCGCAGGGGCTCGTTGGCCCTGGCGGCCAGCAGCACTCGCCCATCGCGGATGACGGCGATGGACGCGCCGAGGAAAGGGCGCGCCGGGAAGAGCCGGACGTCGGAACCGTCCTCGCTCGCTGCTTCGCTCATGGGCTCGACGTTTCTCGGTTACGGAGAGAGGAGCGCCACCCGCCCGTCGGCGAGGCCGACGAGAAGGCGCGCGCGAGGGCCGTGGCCGATGGCCGCGACACCGAAGGCGGCAAGGCCGGGCAGGGGGATGCGCTTCACCTCGCGGATGCCGTCCTTCAGGGACAGGATGGCCAGGGCGCTCCGATCCGCCACGGGCAAGGCGAGCTCGGCCACACCGTCTCCATCGGCATCGAGAACGGCCGATAGGTCGGCCCCGCCCTCGCCTGGGGACAGAGTGGTGTAGCCGGCCCCCTCTCCGATCAGGCGCAGGGCTCCCATCTCGTAGGCCCAGAGCTGGAGGATGCCGGCCCCGTCGGGCGCCGCCACCGCGGCGATCCGGGGTTGTCCGGCTTTCGAGAAATCAGCGATCGCCGCGAGAGTCAGCGGCTGCCCACCCGGCCCCGCCGCCTGAACCGGGCTCCGGGCAAGGACGGACCAGGCCTTGTCCGACTCCGCCGGGGGTTTCGCGAACTCTGCCGAGGGCTTGCCGACCACGACCAGGGCCGATCCGCCATCCTGCGCCGTCACCGCCACGATGACCGGCCGGCCGTCGATGAGAATCGCGATGGGGCGGCGCAGGGCGAAGTCGGCGCCGTGACCGGCGGTGACGGCAGTGGTCACGATGGGGACGGGTTTCGGATCGGCGCTCATCCCCACCGGCTGGCGCTCGCGGATGGTGAGCGTCCCCGCGCGCTCGAACTCGCTGGCATTGGGGCGGACGGGGTCGGACAGGTGGGCACTGAGCGGACCGAGGGTCGCGCGCCGGGTGCCGGGAACGGCGCCGCGCGGGGTCTCGGAGACCGCGAGTCCGTCGATGGCCTCGACACCGAGCAGGGTGGTGGCGACCTTGCCGTCGGCGAGGGTCAGAGCGGCGCCGCCCTCGTCGCCCCACAGGACGGCCAGGGACACATCCTCCACCACCTCACCCTTCAACCCTTTGGGACGGGCGAGCGGAAGGAGACCCGAGGTCGCCACAGCCAGGGAGACCTCGCTGCCGGGGCCGCGCATGGCGCGCGCCCTGAACGGCAGGTCGAGGATCGTGACGACCGGATCGGCCCGGACGGGCTGCGCGCTCAGAAGCGAGGCGACGAGAACGGAGACCGCGAGGAGCGCCGAGAGCGCACCTCGTTCAGACATGCTGGCCGCCGTTGATGTGCAACTCGGCGCCGTTCACGTAGGACGACGCCTCGGTGCAGAGGAAGTAGATCGCCTTGGCCACCTCGTCGGGCGTGCCGAGGCGCCGCTGCGGGATGCCGGCCACGATCTTGTCGGTGCCGGGCGACAGGATCGCCGTGTCGATCTCGCCCGGCGAGATCGCGTTCACCCGCACCCCGAGGGGGCCGAAATCGCTGGCCATCTCACGGGTGAGGCCGGCGAGCGCCGCCTTCGACGTGCCGTAGGCGGCCCCCGCGAAGGGATGCACGCGGGATCCGGCGATCGAGGTGACGTTGACGATGGAGCCCTTGGCGCGGGTGAGTTCCTCGCACAGGCCGCGTGCCAGGAGCAGGGGCGCGAAGACGTTGACCTGGAACACCTTGCGCCAGTCGCCGAATTCCGTGGCGATGGCGCCGAGGCGCTCGCCGTTGCTGCCCTTGGGCGAGATGCCGGCATTGTTGACGAGCGCATGGAGCAGGCCGCCCTCGTCGGCGAGACGGCCGGCGACTTCCGCCACACCGCGCATCGTATCCTCGGGGTCCGAGAGATCGACCTGGAGGTGGTCCTCCGGCCCCATCTCCCAGGGGCAATTCTCGGGGAAGGCATGGCGGGAGCAGGTGATCACCCGCCACCCGGCCGCGGAGAAGCGCTTGACCGTGGCGTGGCCGATTCCGCGGCTTGCGCCCGTCAGCAGCATGACGCGGCGGCGTTCATTGCTCGATATGGCCAAAGCCGTTCCTCAGGATCCGGAGGCGGTGGACAGCCGAGATCATCCCGCCGTGCCATGCCCAGGTCTAAGCCGCGCCGGCCGGGAAATCCAGGGTCGATCCCGCGCCGCAGCACGTCTTGGCCGGCACTCTTCGAGAGGAGGCCCGCGATCAAGAATCCCCGGACGCGCATGACGGGACTCGCTTCCCTCGCCGTCGCCTATCTCGCGAACCGCCACCCGTCGTCGATCGAGGAGAAGAGACGCCGGGGCCGGGGCTCCGTTCGACCTGTGAGCCCGCTCGGGTGCCTGATCCCGACCCAACGGTCCTGTCAGGTGACGTCCGGTTTCAGCACCCGCGTGTCACACCAGTCGAGACGGCGATCATCGGCGGATCGCAGGGCCAGTCGAGCGACCGGAGCCCCGACGTCACGATCGACCAGGCGGGACCGGCGATCGTTCGGCCCATAGAGATGGGCCTCCCCCCACTGTCGGAGTGCGACGATGACGAGGAAGAGACCGCGTCCCTTCTCCGTCAGGACGTATTCCCGATAAGCGGTTCCGTCCGAGGCGGGCGCCGTCTCCAGAATGCCCCGTTCGGTCAGGTCGCGAAGGCGGGACGCCAGCATCCCCTTGGCGATGCCGAGACCACTCTGGAACTCATTGAAGCGCCTCGTTCCGTCGAAGGCATCGCGGATGATCAGGAGGGACCACCAGTCGCCGATGACATCGAGGGCGCGCGCAACCGGGCACCCGGCGTTCCAGAGGCTGACCCGCTTCGCCATGACCATGCGCTCCCGCCTCAACCAGTCTCGATTTAGAACTGGAAAGGGGCGATCACAAGTGGTCTCAAGATGAAACCAGATCGACTATCATCGACGGGACCGCAATGCCGCACAGACAAGATGGACGGATCGCTCCGGCGCCGGAGGGACGACTGCCCAAGACAACGATCCTGATTTTCGCGGCCTCCGCCGGCTTGAGCGTCGCGAACATCTACTACGCCCAGCCCCTGCTCGATGCGATGGCGCGGGAGTTCGAGATTTCGCCCGCCGCGATCGGGCTCGTGGTGACCCTGACCCAGATCGGCTACGGGCTGGGCTTGATCTTCATCGTGCCGCTCGGCGATCTCATCGATCGCCGTCGCCTCATTCTCGGCCAGGGGCTTTTTTCGGTCCTTGCGCTGGTGGCGGTGGCCACAGCCCGAACCGGAGCGATCCTGTTGGCCGGCATGGCGGCGGTCGGGCTGCTCGCGACTGTGGTTCAGGTTCTGGTCGCCTTCGCCGCGACGCTCGCGGCACCGGCCGAACGAGGCCGGGTGGTGGGTACGGTCACGAGCGGCATCGTGATCGGCATCCTCGCGGCGCGCTTCGCGGCCGGACTACTGGCCGATCTCGGTGGCTGGCGAGCGGTCTATCTCGTCTCCGCACTCCTGTCGCTCGCCCTCGTCGTCCTGCTCGTGCGTGTCCTGCCGCGGCATCGGATCCCGGCCGGCACCGGGAGCTATGTCGCCGCCCTCCGCTCTGTTCCCATCCTGTTCCTCAGCGAGCCGGTCCTGCTGGTTCGCGGTGTCCTCGGGCTGCTGATCTTCGCGTCCTTCAGTTCCTTCTGGACCGCCTTGGTGCTGCCGCTCAGTGCCCCGCCCTTCTCCTACTCCCACAGCTGGATCGGCCTGTTCGGCCTCGTTGGCTTGGCGGGGGCGATGGCCGCGACGGGTGCCGGACGGCTTTCGGACCGGGGGCATGGTCAATGGACGACGGGAGCGTCTCTCCTTCTCCTGCTTGCATCGTGGGCGCCGATTGCACTGCTGCCGGTATCGATTCCGGTCCTTCTCTTCGGCGTCGTCCTGCTCGATCTCGCCGTGCAGGCCGTTCATGTCACGAACCAGAGCCTCATCGTCGCCCTGCGTCCCGAAGCCAGCAGCCGACTCATCGGCGGCTACATGGTATTCTATTCGATCGGTAGCGCCCTCGGCGCCGCTGCTGCGACGGCCATCCATGCCCGCGCCGGCTGGCCCGGTGTCTCGGTACTCGGAGCGACATTCAGCGCCGCTGCCTTGCTGACGTGGGCGCTCACCGCGCGCTCGGTGCGGACATGCCGAACGTAACGCGGTGACCCAACCGGAACGGCCGTCCATCCCCGATCGTCACGGAGATCGGCCGGTCCGCTCACCGCCCAGAGGCGACGTTCCGCGCGCATGTCCGGCGGACACATACGGGGCCGAAGCGACGTCCTCCGTTCCGTGACGCCGTACTCCCTGGATTCGTTGGCGCCACGCTCCGTCCCGTCACGGATAGAGTCTCGCCCCGCTCCAGCCGCCGCCGGCCCTGGTGAAGCGGACGCGGTCGTGGAGGCGGTAGGGGCCGTCCTGCCAGAACTCGATCGACACCGGGGCGATGCGGAACCCCGTCCAGTTCTCCGGGCGCGGCACCGGCTGGTCCTCGTAGCGGGCCGACAGGGCGGCGACCTCCGCTTCCAGGGTGGCGCGGTCGGCCAGGGGCCGGGACTGGCGGCTGGCATGGGCGCCGAGGCGGCTCTCGCGGCGGCGGCTCGCGAAATAGGCGTCGGCCTCCTCGAGCGACACGTGGCTCACGGGTCCGCGCGCGCGGACCTGCCGGCGCAGGCTCTTCCAATGCAGGACGAGGGCCGCCTGGGGGTTCTGCGCCAGCTCCTCGCCCTTGGCCGAGTCGACATTGGTATAGAAGACGAAGCCGCGCTCATCGGCCCCCTTGAGCAGCACCATGCGCACGTCCGGCAGGCCGTCGGAGCCGGCCGTGGCGAGCGCCATAGCGTTGGGATCCTCGGGCTCCGCGCGCTCGGCCTCGCCCATCCAGGCGGAAAACAGACCCCAGGGGTCTGTGGACAGCGTGAAGTCTCCACCGGCCCCGAGGGGGGAGGCGGCGGGTGAGACACTGCCGGGCGTGGCCGGCTCATCGATCCTTAACCGATCCAAGGCGTAATCCTGCTGGTGAGATCCGGGTCGGGGGCACCGACGTGGGACACGATTTGTCGTCGTTCGAGTCACGTCGTGAGAACAGGTGTAATGCGTCGGAGCGAGAGTAAAGCCCAACCCGTCTCCATCCGTGCCGTCGTCGCACCCCGTCTGGCCCGCGCCCGGTGCACGGCGGTGCTGACATCGGGCAGCGTGGTCCTGGCCCTGTCGCTCGCCGGCTGCGGGATTCCGATCCTCACCTTCCAGAGCGAGAGCAAGTCGGAGCCGGACGTGACGGTCCCCGAGCCCCTGGTCACGGGCAGCATCGACAAGCGCCCTAAGAGCTTCGGCAGCGAGATGTCCGACGAGGATTGGCGCCGGGCGCACGCGGCCCTGGCGGTGGCCCTCGATCCGCAGGGCAACGGCCGTCCGGTCAAGTGGGACAACCCGGATTCGTCCCTGCGCGGCTCCGTCAACCCGACAGGCCTTCCCTACGTCGCCAACGACCTGATCTGTCGGGACTTCCTCGCCTCGGTCATCGCGCCATCGCGCAGTCGTTTCGTGCGCGGTACCGGCTGCAAGCCGTCGGGGGGCGAATGGGAATTGACGCGTATCCGCACTGCCAAGGCGAAGGCCTGACGACGAGAACGGCTTGGCTGTTGGCAAGATCGTGCCGCCTTTGGGATCGTCCGGCGTGGCGGCGGGTTGACGCGTGGATCGAACCGTCGAATCCTGCCGGACGACCGTTGCAGAGAAGCAACAGCCATTCCACATAGCGGAAGACTTCGACAGGGGCGGGCATGAGCCCGGCCCCGTGCGGCACCGAGACCGATAACAGACGATGCGCAATCCCTACGACGTGCTGGGTGTGGCCAAGGGCGCCAGCGAGGCCGACATCAAGAAGGCCTATCGCAAGCTCGCCAAGGCCTACCACCCCGACACAAACAAGAACGACGCCAAGGCCAAGGACCGTTTCTCGGAGGCCAACAGCGCCTACGAGATCCTCAGCGATGCCACCAAGCGCGGCCAGTTCGACCGTGGCGAGATCGATGCCGACGGCAAGCCCCGTGCACCGGCCGGCTTCGACGGGTTCGGTGGCTTCGGCGGCGGTCCGGGTGGCGCCCGCTCCGCCGGCTTCGACTTCGAGAGCGCCGCGCGCAACCGGGCAGGCGGCGGCGGGATCGGCGAGGACATCTTCTCGCACCTGTTCGGCGACACGTTCCGGGGCGGTGCCGGTGGCGGTCCGGGCGCCAGGGGACCGATGAAGGGCGAGGATCTCGCCGCCGAACTCTCGGTGACCCTGGAGCAGGTGGCGAGCGAGGAGAAGTTGCGGATCTCGCTCGGCTCGCGCGACGTCGACGTGGTGATCCCCAAGGGCGTCGTGGACGGGCAGACCATCCGCCTGCGCGGCCTCGGGAACCCGGGAGGTCCACGCTCCTCGCCGGGCGACGCCCTGCTGACCATCCGCATCCTGCCGCACCCGCGCTTCACCGTGGAGGGGGCGGATCTGCGCACCTCCGTCGACCTCGCCCTCGAGGATGCGATCCTCGGCGGCCCGATCCGGGTTCCGACGCTCACCGGCGCAGTGGAGATGCGCGTTCCGGCCATGACGAGTTCGGGCCGGACCTTCCGCCTGAAGGGCAAGGGCCTGCCGAAGAAGGACGGCAGCCGCGGCGACCTGTTCGCCACCACGGCGATCTCGCTGCCCGCCGGCGAGGACGAGACCCTCCTCGCCTATGCCAACGGGCGCCGGGCGGCGCGCACCGCCTCTGGACAGGCGTAGGCGCGGACTTCCGTCCCCGGCGCACCTCCGCTAAGGATGCCTCGGCGCGAGTGCTTCCCCCCAGGTCCGGACGGGTGCGCTCCGGCGCGCGACGGCCTCTGGCTCAGGTGACTCATGGCGGACACGAACCCGGTACACGATCACGTCGGCGGCTTGCTCGCCGGGAAATGCGGTCTGGTGCTCGGTGTCGCCAACAACCGGTCCATCGCCTGGGGCATCGCCAAGAGCGCCCATGCCCACGGCGCCAAGCTCGCCTTCAGCTACCAGGGCGATGCCCTGAAGAAGCGGGTCGAGCCCCTGGCGCGCGAGCTCGATGCCCATGTGGTGGGGCATTGCGACGTCACCGACGGCGCCTCCATCGACGCCGTCTTCGCGGAAGCCGGCCGCGTCTTTCCGCAGGGGATCGACTTCGTCGTCCATTGCATCGCCTTCTCCGACAAGGACGAGCTGACGGGGCGCTACGTCGAGACCTCGGAGGCGAACTTCACCAAGTCGCTGATGATCTCGTGCTACTCGTTCACGGCGGTGGCCCAGCGTGCCGAGAAGCTGATGCCCAATGGTGGCTCGCTCCTGACGCTGACCTATTACGGCGCCGAGAAATGGATGCCGCATTACAACGTCATGGGCGTCGCCAAAGCGGCGCTGGAAGCCTCCGTGCGCTATCTCGCGGCCGATCTCGGCCCCTCGAAGATCCGCGTCAACGCCATTTCGGCGGGGCCGATCAAGACGCTCGCCGCCTCCGGCATCGGCGACTTCCGCTACATCCTCAAGTGGAACGAGTACAACGCGCCCCTGCGGCGCACGGTGACCATCGAGGAGGTCGGCGAGACCGCCTCCTACCTGATATCGGACATGTCACGCGGCATGACCGGCGAGATCCTCCATGTGGATGCCGGCTACCACGTGGTCGGCATGAAGAACCCGGAAGCCCCTGACCTGAGGCTCGACAGCAAGGAGTGAGGCGGGCCGCGTGCGGGAGCACGCCGCGCCGTCCGCGCGGGGCGAGTAGGGCGGAACACCGACCCGCTCAGGGGCCGCTTTCCGCCGAGGCCCCGTCATCGTGAAGACCCGCCCCGCCTTCGATGACGCCGCGTCCGCCGGGATCATCACCGCCGAGCAGGCGCGCGCGCTTTCCGCCTTCTACGCCGCGCAGCGGGGACGGGGGGCGGCCTTCGATCTCGCTCACGTGCTCTGGTATGCCGGTGCCCTGGTGGTCATCGGCGCCATGGGCCTGTTCTCGACCCTCGCCTTCGGGATGATGGGCGGACCGGCCCTGACCGCCACCGCCCTGATCTACGCGGCGGCCTTCGTCGCCGCCGGGCGGCACCTTCGCATCGCGCATGACCTGCTGGTCCCCGGCGGTCTCCTCATCGCCTGCGCCGTGGCCATGACGCCGCTCGCCGTCTACGGCCTGCAGGAGAGCTGGGGCTGGGGCGAACAGGGCCGGCCGGGCGCCTATCGCGACGTCTTCACCTGGATCAAGGGCGGCTGGGTGCCCATGGAAGCGGCGACGCTCCTGGCCTCGGCCGTGGCCCTGCGCGCCACGCGCTTCGGCTTCATCACCCTGATCGCGGCAGTCGCCCTATGGTTCCTGTCCATGGATATCGGCCTCTGGGCCACGGGGCCGGATCTCGATTGGGAGACCCGCCGGACGATCTCGCTCTGGTTCGGACTCGCCCTCATGGCCTTCGCCTGGGTGGTGGACCTGCGCCAGAGGCGGACGGATTACGCGTTCTGGCTCCACCTCTCCGGCATCCTCACCTTCTGGGGCGCGGTGACCTGGCAATTCTCCGACAGCGAAGTGGCGAAGGCGCTCTACGCCTCGATGAACGTCGCGCTCATCGGCCTCGCCATCTTCCTGTCTCGGCGGATCTACGCGGTGTTCGGCGCCATTGGCGTCGCGCTCTATCTCGGCGATCTGGCGAGCCGGGTCTTCATAGACTCGCTGCTCTTCCCCTTCGCGTTGTCGCTCATCGGTCTCGGCTTGATCGGGCTAGGGATCCTCTACCAACGCAATGCCGACAGGATCGGCGGGGCGATGATGCGGTCGCTGCCGGGATCTCTCCGGCGCTGGCGGCCCGACCACGGCGACGGGGCATGACCAGCTGAGCATGAGAGCCCCCGTCACGCGTCGTCGGCTTCCGCGAACTCTCCCGACAGCTTGAGCCCGTCGATCCAAGTCGCCCCCTCCCGCTTGACCACCCGGCGGGGCGACACGCCGCCCCGCTCCCCGATCGCGTCGGCCAGCCGCTCCGAATGGGTCACCAGCCAGACCTGTGTGCGCCGCGACGCGGTCACGATCATCCGTGCCAAGGGATCGAGCAGGTCCGGGTGGAGGCTCGTCTCCGGCTCGTTGAGGGCGATGAAGGGCGGGAGCCGGTAGGCGAGGAGGGCGCCGGCGAGGGCAAGGTAGCGAAGCGTACCGTCCGACAGTTCGGCGGCCTCGAACACGCGCTTGGGATAGTCGGGAAAGACCATCCCGAAGCTCGCCTCGCGGCCCGGCGACGGGATGACGAGGTGCGCACCGGGAAAGGCGTCGGCCACAGCCTCGTCGAGGTCGACGGTGTCCTGGCGGATATGCCGGAGGGTGGCGAACACGGCGGCGAGGTCGGATCCGTCCGACGACAGCGTCGGCGTAGTGACAGCGAGGCAGGGCCGGCGCAGGGCCGAGGCCGCGTCGGTGCGGAAATCGTGGTGGAAGCGCCAATCCAGCAGCGCATGCCGGACGAGATGCAGTTCGGGAAACGCGACCGCGTCCTGAAGTGCCGCGAGCGCGGTTTCGGTGGCGAGAAGACTCGTGCCGAGGGCGCGCTTGCGGCCGTCATCGCCGCGCACGAAGCCGGAAGGCCCGTCACGCTCGAGCATGACCGCCGGCCGCCGGCCCGACAAGACGGTGAGCCGCTCCCGCTTGATCTGCGGTTCGAGCCGGAAGGCGGCCCCCCTGGGGCCGTCCTCCGACTGGGGCACCAGACCGACCTCGATCTCGTATCCGTAGGCGACGGAAGCAGCCTCGTCGCCGAGCTCGACGGACCAACCCACCCGAACCGGCCCCTTGCCACTGCGTGGTCCGGCCCAGACGACCGAGTCCATCCCGCCCTCCACCGCGAGATCACGCACCAGCGTGCCGGCGGCGGCGGCCTGCAGGCGTTCGAGCGCCCGGTAGAGGTTGGTCTTGCCAACACCGTTGCCACCGATGAACACAGAGAGAGCATCCACCGGGAAGCCAATACGCCTGAGGGACCGATACCCGGTGGAGGAGATGTTACGGACGGTGAGCATGGGGCCGCCTTCGCCGAAGATGCGGAGCCAGTCGAAGCGCATGCGGCCATCGCGGGCAAGCGCTCTGGAAGGTCAGGCGGTGCCTGCGTCTCCCTGCAGCCGGGGCTTCCAATCCTCCACCTGCCCCTTGTCGAGGCGTCGTGCGGCAAGGGTTCGCCAGGACGTCGACAGGGACGGCAGGGCGGCGATCTCAGCTAGCGCCGCCCGATCGAGCCGGTCGACATAGAAGACCCGCAGCAGCCGCGACAGCGGCCAGTCCGGGTGCGCCCGCTCCACTAGCGCGAGATCGTCTCCCGCCCCGACCGTGCCAGTCTCGATGATGCGGTAATACCAGCCGGTCCGCCCGGTCTTCTGCACGCGCATAGCCATGTCGGTCACGACAAACCGGGCGTTCAGCTTCCAGCACGGCTGACGGGCCTGGCTCACCTGAAGCAGGGCGGTACCGGCGCGCCAAAGGTCACCGACGCAGAGGTCGGCCTCGGTGAGTCCGTGGGTCGAGAGATTCTCGCCGAAAGCCCCCGGCCGCTCGATCAGGGCTGGCGCTCCGGGAAGGTCGGCTCGCCAGGCCGGAGCGTGATCGAGGGGATAGTGATGGAGCGCCTTCTCCGGCCCCCCATGGTTACGACGGTCCGCCTGCTCGTCGCCGCCCAGCCCATCGAACCCGATCCGCACAGGGCTGGCCGAGGCCGACTTAACGATGCCACTGGGCTTGCCGGTCGGAGGAAGAGGCGCGACCCGCCCCACCAGCACGGCATCGATCGTCACACGCATGGTCGGCCCCCCACCGCCGTCACCTAAGGCGAACTATCAGACAACTCGTTGTCTCATGAATCTTTCGTTGTCCCCTGGTCTTCGATTTGTCAACGGCGCATGGCGTTGCCGACCCAGCGAAAGCCGGTCATGTGGGGGCATGTCCGTCGCACAACGCATTCGGGCGCTTCGACGCCGCAGCAATCTCACCCTCGATGCCCTCGCCGCCCGCGTCGGGGTCCACAAGGGTCACCTGTCCCGCATCGAGCGCGGGCAGAAGGCTCCATCCCTGGCCACATTGGAGGCCATCGCGATGGGGCTTGGGGCGAGCATGTCCGAACTGTTCGGGGAGAAGGCCGCCGCAGACGACGTGATCGTCGCGCGCGCCGGGTCCAGGATCACGACCCGTGACGCCGGTTATGCGGTTCACGCTCTGCTGCCGGCCGAGGCGGGACGGGCCGCCGCTCTGTACATGGTCGAACCGGGCGGGACGTTCCTCACCGAGGATCGTCCTACCCATGGCGGCCAGGAGATCGCTTATGTCCTGGCAGGAGAGGTTGAACTTGTCGTGGCGGACCGCAGCGTCGTCCTCGGTATCGGCGACTGCGCCACCTACGATGGCGGCCTGCCGCACCGTCTCCGCCGCCTCGGCAGCGCACCGGCATCGGTGCTGGTGATCATCACCGGATGAGGCGACGCAGCGGCATCGTCCCCCCCTCAATCCGGCACCGTCAGCTCGGCGATGCCCGGCTGAGCGTCCGGATAGCGCGGGTCCATCGCATCCAGGGTGTTGGCGATGGTGCGGGCGACGAGGAGATTGCGGTACCATTTGCGGTTGGCCGGCACCACGTGCCAGGGCGCGTGCGGGGTGGAGCAACGGCTCAGGGCATCCGTGAAGGCGCCCTGATAGGCGTCCCAGGACTGGCGCTCGACGAGATCGGCCGCATCGAACTTCCAGTGCTTCTCGGGATCGGCGATCCGCGCCTCCAGGCGCTCCTTCTGCTCGTCCTTCGAGATGTGCAGGAAGAATTTCAGCACGGTGACGCCCGACAGGGTGAGCATCCGCTCGAAATCGTTGATGAGGTCGTAGCGCGGCCGCCATACGCCCTCCGGCTCCAGGGATTTCACCCGCACCACCAGCACGTCCTCGTAGTGGCTGCGGTTGAACACGCCGATCATGCCGCGCCCCGGCACCTTGGCGTGGTAGCGCCAGAGGAAGTCGTGGTCGCGCTCCTCCGCGCTCGGGACCTTGAACGACCAGACCCGGCACCCTTGCGGGTTCACCCCCTCGAAGACCGAGCGGATGGTACCGTCCTTGCCGCCGGTATCGATGGCCTGAAGCACCACGAGGAGGCTGCGCCGATGCTCGGCATAGAGCCGCTCCTGCAGGGCCTGGATGCGGCCATGCTCCACGAGGAGCGCCTGTTTGGACGCCTCCTTGTCGAGCCCGCCATCGGCATCGGCGTCGATCGCGGCCAGATTCAACGCCTCGCCCGGCTGCACCGTGACGATGCCGGCCGCCGCGCAGGAGGCGAGGGCGGCCATGTCGACCGGGCTTTCGCGCTTGGCATGGCGCATCGCCGAACGGGCCCAGGCGGCGGAGGAGGGCGGCTTGTCCGATTCCGGACGTGAGACGACTGGTTTGGGCTTGCGCGTTCTCACGTCGTTCGATTGGCCCGAATGCCGCTTGCCGCGCTTCTTCGCCATGATCACATTCCGCCTTATACGATATTCAATCGATGCCGCGGGCACCGCATTAGCGCACCGCCTCTCCGGGAAAGCAGTGTGCCGATGCCTGTAACGCCTGGAGCAACCTTGAGCGCGACAACGATCCGCGACCGTGCCCGTTCCGGAAAAGCGCGGCACCCCGCCGTGAACGGCCGGCGCGCATGACGGTGTATTTCATCCGGCACGGCCAGACCGACTGGAACGCGGAGGGCCGCCTCCAGGGCCAGCGCGACGTGCCCCTCAATGCCACAGGCCTGGGCCAGGCCGAGAGCGTGGCCGAGCGGCTGAAGGCCGTGGCGGGGGCCAGCCTCGCCGATGCTGTGTTCGTCGCGAGCCCGCTCACGCGCACGCGACAGACGATGGAGGTGCTCCGAGCCCGCCTCGATCTCGCGCCGCAGGCCTATGCCGTCGACACTCGCCTGATGGAGATCAACTTCGGCACCTGGGAGGGTTCGACCTGGGCCGAGATCCGCCGGCGCGACAGCCGTGGCGCCCTGGCGCGCGACCGGGATCGCTGGGGCTATCGGCCGCCGGGCGAGCATGGCGAGAGCTACGCCATGCTGGTGGACCGGGTCAGGCCGGCGATCGAAGAACTGCGGCGGCCAGCGGTCATCGTCGCCCATGGCGGGGTCGCCCGCGCCATCCTGGTGATCCTCGGCTATGCCAGCATCCGCGAGGCCCCCCGGATGGGGATCCGCCAGGGCAGCGTCCTCGTCCTCGACCAGTCCCGCTGGCGTTGGGCCTGACCCGCTTTCTCCGCGAAGACCGGTTCTAGGTGGCTCGGCAAACGTGCTAAGCGGGCGCGGCCACAGCGGGGCGCCGCGATTTCGGCACGATCCGGGCGCCTAACCCGGCCAAAAGGACGGTCTCGCAGCGGCGGGGCCGGCAGCGGAGCATCGGATGAGCAGTCTCGCCGAGACGACCCGGCCTCGGGCGGAGTCGCTTGTGGACAAGGCCGAACGGGGCGAGATCGGGTCGCACAGCGGCGCCGGAGCGCCGGAGCGGAAGGCCGTGCTGCGCGGGGAGAGCCGCCCGGACCTCATCCGGGACGAGGTTCTGGGAGAGATCTTTTCCGACAGCGCCCGCCTGCGCCCCGACCATCCAGCCATCGTGGACGGCGCGAGCCGGGACGCGGCCGGCCGTCATCCAAAGTTCACCTATGCGGAGGTGGAGGCCCGTGCGCTCGCCATCGCCCGTGGCCTCGTCCATCGCGGCATCGGCCCCGGTGACGTCGTCGGCCTCTGGATGGCGCGCGGCCCCGACCTCCTGATCGCCCAGATCGGCATCACGATGTCGGGAGCGGCATGGCTCCCCTTCGATGCCGAGGCTCCCGCCGACCGCGTGGCGGTGTGCCTCGACGACGCGCAGGCCAAGCTGCTCCTGGTCTCGCCCGCCCTCGCGCCCCAGGCGCCCACCGGAACCCCGGCCCTGACGACGGAGGCGCTTCTGACCGAGGTGCCGGCGGATGCGCCGCGCCCCGATCCGCGCGGCGCCGGCCTCACCCCCGCCCATCCCGCCTATCTCATCTACACCTCGGGCTCGACGGGATTGCCCAAGGGCATCGTCATCAGCCACGCCAACATCTGCCACTTCCTCCGCTCGGGGAACGCCCTTTACGGCATGCGGCCGGACGACGTGGTGTTCCAGGGCGCCTCGGTGGCGTTCGATCTCTCGATGGAGGAGATCTGGGTTCCCTACCTCGTCGGCGCGACGCTGTTCGTGGCGAGCCCGGCCATGATGGGCGACGTCGAGGCGCTGCCCGACATCCTGACGCAGAACCGCGTCACCGTCCTCGACACGGTGCCGACGCTGCTCGCCATGCTGTCTCAGACGCTGCCGAGCGTCCGCCTCGTGCTCCTGGGCGGCGAGGCCCTGCCCGAGCCCCTGGTGGCCCGCTGGGCCACGGCCTCCCGACAATTGTTCAACACCTACGGGCCGACCGAGGCCACGGTGGTGGCCACCGCCGCCGAGATGCGGCCGGGCGAGCCGGTGACGATCGGCGGCCCGATCCCGAACTATTCCGTCTACGTCGCAAGCGAGGGCCTGGAACTGCTCGGGCCCGGCCAGCAGGGCGAACTCCTCATCGGCGGCCCGGGCGTCGCCAAGGGCTATCTCCAGCGCCCGGAACTGAGCGCGGAAAAATTCGTCGCCAACCCGTTCGCCTCCGATGGGACAGACCCGGTTCTCTACCGCTCGGGCGACGCGGTCTCCCTCGATGCCCAGGGGCGGATCGTCTTCCACGGCCGCATCGACGACCAGGTCAAGATCCGCGGCTTCCGGGTGGAGCTCGGCGAGATCGAATCCCGCATCCAGGCGCAGGCCGGCATCAATCAGGCGGCGGTGGTCCTGCGCCAGGACGACGGCGTCGACCGGCTCGTCGCCTTCCTGATCCCGGAGCGGGGAGCGGAATTCGACAAGGCCGCCCTGCGCCACACCCTCGCCGAGCAGATGCCGCCCTACATGGTGCCGGGCCATTTCGAGGTGGTGGAGGTGCTGCCCCGCCTCACCTCCGGCAAGGTCGACCGCAAGGCCCTGCGCATCGCGACCCTCACGGTCGCCGACCTGTCGGGCGAGCAGGAACTGCCCGACAACGAGACCGAGGCGGCGATGCTGGCCGCGGCCAAGCAGGTGTTCGGAAACCAGCCGATCCCGTTCGAGGCCGACTTCTTCACCGATCTCGGCGGGCACTCGCTGCTCGCTGCCCGCTTCGTCGGCGCGGTGCGCGAGGCGCCCGCGCTGGCCGCCATCACCCTGCAGGACGTCTATACGAGGCGCACCCTCCGAGCCATGTCGGAGGCGCTGATCGAGCGCACCGGCGGCGTCGGCACGCAGATGGCGGTGCGCGACCTCGGATTCGTAGCCCCGCCGCTCCTCCGCCGCGTCCTCTGCGGAACCGCGCAGGCCCTCGCCCTGCCTTTCGTCATCGCGCTGGCCACCTCGCAATGGCTCGGCATCTTCGTCACCTACCTGCTGCTCACCGGCGGCTCGCTCGGATTCTTCGGCGAGATGGCGGTGCTGCTCCTCGTCTATATCGGCATCAACGCCGTCACCGCCTCCATCGCGGTGGCCGCCAAGTGGCTGATCCTCGGGCGCACCAAGCCCGGCCGTTACCCGCTCTGGGGCGTCTACTATTATCGCTGGTGGCTGACGCAGCGGCTGACCCCGCTCGTCCACGTGAAATGGCTCCAGGGCTCGCCCGCCATCGCCATCTACCTGCGCCTGCTGGGCGCGAAGATCGGCGCGGACGCCCTCATCTCGGACATCGAGGTCGGCGCGCCCGACCTCCTCACCGTCGGGGAAGGAGCCTCGCTCGGCGGCCGCCTCGTCATCGCCAATGCCGAGGTGGTGGGCAACGAACTCGTCATCGGCCCCGTCAGCATCGGCGCGGACGTGGCCATCGGCACCTCCTGCGTCATCGGCCCCGAGACGACCATCGGCGATTTCGCAGAGATCGCCGATCTGACGACAATTCCCACCGGCACGGTGGTGGGACGTGCCGAGCAATGGGACGGTTCGCCCGGCCGCAAGGTCGGCACGGCCGATCCCGCAGACCTGCCCGAGGCCGCCCAGGCATCGCCCCGCCGGCGCGCCGGGTTCCTGGCCGTCTACGCCTTCCTGCTCGCGGCGATCCCGGCCGTCGGCCTGCTGCCGATTTTCCCGGCCTTCTACATCTTCGACCAGCTCAGCGACTCGCTCAGCGACATCACCGACATCGACTACCACTGGTACCTGCCGCTGCTGACCTGGCCCACCGCCATGCTGATGACGGCGGGCACGGTGCTGCTCATCGCCGGTATCCGCTGGGCCGTCCTGCCGCGGGTCTCGTCGGGCACCTACTCGATCCATAGCGGCTTCTACCTGCGCAAATGGGCGGTGGCGCTCGCTGCGGAGGTGACGCTGGAGACGCTCTCCTCGCTCTTCGCCACCGTCTACATGCGGGCCTGGTACCGGCTGATGGGCGCGCGGATGGGGCAGGGTGCGGAGATCTCCACCAACCTCGCCGGGCGCTACGATCTGGCGGATGTCGGCGCGCGCAACTTCATCGCCGACGAGGTGGTATTCGGCGAGGAGGAGATCCGCCGGGGCTGGATGCACATGCATCCCGTGAGCACCGGCGCACGCGTCTTCGTGGGCAACGACGCCGTGGTACCTCCGGGCGCGGTGATTCCCGACGACATGCTGGTGGGCATCAAGTCGAAACCGCCCGCCAACGAACTGATGGCGCCGGGGGATACGTGGTTCGGCTCGCCTCCGATCAAGCTGCCCTCGCGCCAGAAGGTCGATCTCGGTTCCAGCGCTCAGACCTACGAGCCGGGTCTGGGACCGAAGCTGCGGCGTGGCATCTTCGAGGCGTTCTCGACCTCGTTCTCGCCGATGCTGTTCATCACGCTGGCGATCTCGGCCATCGACTTCTACTTCTACCCCGCGATCCTCGCCCAGGACTGGACCGGCCTCGCCGTCAGCTTCGTCGTCGTCAGTGTCGCCATCGCCTTCATCCAGTCCTTCACCGTGATCGGGGTGAAATGGCTGCTGATGGGAGTCTACCAACCCGGCATGCGGCCGATGTGGTCGTGGTGGGCCATGCGCACCGAGGCCGTGGCCGTGCTGTACTGGGGCCTGGCCGGCAAGGTCCTGCTGGAACATCTGGTCGGCACGCCGTTCCTGCCCTGGATGCTGCGCCTCCTCGGGGTCAAGGTCGGCCGGGGCGTCTGCATGCTCACCACCGACATCACCGAGTTCGATTGCGTCACCATCGGCGACTTTTCGGTGATCAACCGGACCTCGGCGCTCCAGACCCATCTCTACGAGGACCGGATCATGAAGGTCGGCCGCGTAGTGGTGGGCGAGGGCGTGTCCGTGGGGGCCTTCTCCACCGTCCTCTACGACACCAAGGTCGGCGACTACGCGCGGCTTCGCCCGCTCACCATCGTGATGAAGGGCGAATCGATCCCGAGCCATTCGGAATGGGAGGGGGCGCCGGCGGTGCCGGTGATTCACAAGGCGGCGGGGGCCTGACGCGGGGCCTGCTCTTCCCGTTTGACGGTCCGCAAAAAGCTGTAGGATGGCGCCATGAACGATATGGCATCCGTTTCACTTCCAAACCCGCAGGGCCTCGTCGGGACGTGGCGGCGGTTCGGCCAGGTCGGTCCCGTCTATGAGATCGTCAGCGTGGGCAATGCGCTTGCGGATGGCGAGTGGCTGATGCGGGTTCGCGTGCTGGAGACCGGTGAGGAGATCGATTATCGACTCACCGACGTTTTGGACGATCCCAGAGAGCGGTGATGTTTGCCATCGCGTTCGATCTGGTGGTGGCGGAGGCTCAGACCCATCATCCCAAAGGCGTGTCGCAAGCCTATAGCGACATCCGCACCACCCTCTCCGGACATGGTTTCGACTGGGTGCAGGGCAGTCTCTACACTAGCAAGGACGAGGATCTGGCCAAGCTGTTCTCGGCCATCACGGCCCTGAAGAGGCTGAGCTGGTTCCCGCAATCGGTACGCGACATCAGAGCCTTTCGTGTCGAGCAATGGTCGGATTTCACCGCCTTGATCAAGAGCTAGGCAACGCTCGCGTTCTCTCAGCCGATCGCCCGGGCATACCTCTCCCTAATCGAAGAAAGCCGGCGGAGCTTGGCGCCACGCCGGCTTTCGAAGTAGTATCCCGGACGGCCGACGGATATCGCTCGCCGGTCTCAGCCCACCTGATCCTTCGGGCCGAGCCGCTTGTCGAGATAGGTGTCGACCGTCTGGGTCAGCTCGTCGACCTTGCCATCGAAAAAGTGGTTGGCGCCCTCGACCACCTGATGTTCGATGATGACGCCCTTCTGCACCTTCACCTTTTCGATGACCGGCATCACCTCGCGGGCCGGAGCCACCCGGTCCTCGGAGCCGTGCACGAACAGGCCGGAGGACGGGCAGGGGGCCAGGAAGGTGAAGTCGTAGCGGTTGGCCATGGCCGCGATCGAGATGAAACCCTCGATCTCGGGGCGGCGCATGAGCAACTGCATGCCGATCCACGAACCGAACGAGACGCCGGCGATCCAGCAGGCCCGCGCCTCGGGATTGACCGACTGCACCCAGTCGAGCGCCGAGGCCGCATCGGACAATTCACCCGTGCCATGGTCGAAATTGCCCTGGCTGCGGCCGACGCCGCGGAAATTGAACCGTAGGGCGGCGAAGCCGCGATTGGCGAAGGTGTAGAAAAGATTGTACACGATCTGATTGTTCATCGTGCCCCCGAACTGGGGATGCGGATGCAGCACGATCGCGATCGGCGCGCCCTTCTTCTTGGGCGCCTGGTAGCGCCCCTCGAGACGGCCGGCGGGTCCGGTAAAGATGACTTCGGGCATGGTCTTTCCAAAACTCCTGGCGCCGCAGTGCGAGGGCAACCCATCCTTGTCGGCCAACGCGCCTTGACTCGCTGCGCCGCACTCTTAAAAACGCTCTTAGAATAATTCTAGGTTATTAGAATCATTCTAAACTAGATCGCTTCGAGAGATCTCGGATCGGTCGCCTCCCGAAGCTCGGCGCTTGGCGAAGACGTGTTGTTCCGGCGCCTTAGCATGATGACGGGGGGCAAAAGCAAGGAAATGTCGGTTCGGACCTTGACCAACGCATGAGTGTTTCGCGCGCCTATCTCGACCACAACGCGACATCGCCGGTTCGTCCGGAGGTGGCGGCGGCGGTCGCGCGGGCGCTGGAAATGCCGGGCAACCCCTCGTCGATCCATCGCGAGGGCCGGACGGCGAAGGCCGCCCTGGAGGCTGCGCGCGAGCATGTCGCCGCCCTGGTCGGGGCCGGCCGGGGCCGCGTCGTCTTCACCAGCGGCGGCACCGAAGCGGCCAATGCGGTCCTGTCTGGCGCACTGACCAAGGCCGGACGTCCCGCGCCGACGCGCCTCCTGATGGGCGCCACCGAGCATCCGTGCGTTCTGGCGGGACACCGCTTCGCGTCGGAATCGGTGGAGGTCGTGCCGGTGCTGCCGTCCGGACTGATCGACCTCACCGCCCTGGAGCGGGGCTTGGAGCGTGCGCGTGACGAGGCCGTGCTGGTCTCCATCCATGCGGCCAACAACGAGATCGGCGTGATCCAGCCCCTCGCCGAGATCGTCGCCTTGGCCAAAGCGCATGGTCGCGCCCTAGTCCATAGCGACGCAGTACAGGCGGTGGGGAAAATCCCTCTCGATTTTGCGGGGCTCGGCCTCGATGCCCTCACCCTGTCCGGACACAAGTTCGCCGCGCCGAAGGGCACGGGGGCCGTCGTGCTGGCCGAAGGCGTCACGCTGGATCGGGCCTTCATCCGGGGCGGTGGCCAGGAATCGCGCCAGCGCTGCGGAACGGAGAACCTGCCGGGTCTCGTCGGCCTCGGCGAAGCGGCGCGGATCGCTCGTGTGCATCTCGCCGGCATCGATGCCGACCTCCGGGACGGGACGGAAGCCGCCCTTCTTCGCATCGCCCCGGATGCCGTCATCTTCGGCAGCGACGCGCCAAGGCTCCCCAATACCCTGTGCTTCGCCGTGCCGGGCCTCGATGCGGCGACGGCGCTGATGGCGCTGGATCTCGGCGGCATCGCGATCTCGTCCGGATCGGCCTGCTCGTCGGGCAAGGTCGGCCGCTCGACCGTTCTGGCCGCCATGGCCGTGAGCCCCGCGCTGGCTGCGGGGGCGCTGCGCGTCAGTTTCGGCTGGAACAGCACGGAAAGCGACCGCTCACGCTTCCTCACGGCCTTCGAACGGCACGTGGGGACCCTATATCAACGGCGAGGGCAGGCGGCCTGAAGCGCCGCCCACCCAAGCCATCCTCTCGCGAAAACCCCCGGCCCTTGACGCCGGTGTAGGTCAGGAGACGTGCAATGCCTGCAGTGCAGGAAACCATCGACCGGGTCCGCTCGATCGACCTCGACCAGTACAAGTACGGGTTCGAGACCACGATCGAGATGGAGAAGTCCGCCAAGGGCATCTCCGAGGACGTGATCCGCTTCATCTCGGCCAAGAAGGACGAGCCCGAATGGATGCTGGCCTGGCGCCTCGACGCCTACAAGCGCTGGCAGACCATGAAGGAGCCCGAATGGGCGCGGGTCTCCTATGACAAGGTCGATTACAAGGACATCTACTACTACGCGGCGCCCAAGCGCCCGGCGGCGATGTCCCTCGACGAGATCGACCCCGAGATCCTGAAGACCTACGAGAAACTCGGCATTCCCCTGCGCGAGGTCGAGGTGCTGGAGGGCATCGCCCCCGAGCGCCGGGTCGCCGTCGACGCGGTGTTCGATTCGGTCTCGGTGGCCACCACCTTCAAGGCCGAATTGTCGAAGGCCGGTGTGATCTTCATGCCGATCTCCGAGGCCATCCGCGAATACCCGGACCTCGTGCGAAAGTATCTCGGCTCGGTCGTGCCCGTGACCGACAACTTCTTCGCGACCCTGAACTCGGCGGTCTTCTCCGACGGCTCGTTCGTCTACATCCCGCCGGGCGTGCGCTGCCCGATGGAGCTCTCGACCTATTTCCGCATCAACGAGCGCGATACCGGCCAGTTCGAGCGGACCCTGATCATCGCCGACAAGGGCTCCTACGTCTCGTATCTCGAGGGCTGCACCGCCCCGAAGCGCGACGACAACCAGCTCCATGCCGCCGTGGTCGAACTCGTCGCCCTCGATGACGCCGAGATCAAGTACTCGACGGTCCAGAACTGGTATCCGGGCGACAACGAGGGCAAGGGCGGCATCTACAACTTCGTCACCAAGCGTGGCGACTGCCGGGGCGCCAACTCGAAGATCTCGTGGACCCAGGTCGAGACCGGCTCGGCGATCACCTGGAAGTACCCGTCCTGCATCCTGCGTGGCGACAATTCCCGTGGTGAATTCTACTCGATCGCGGTGTCGAACGGCATGCAGCAGGTCGATTCCGGCACCAAGATGATCCATCTCGGCAAGAACACCACCAGCCGGATCATCTCGAAGGGTATTTCCGCAGGGCGTTCGCAGAACACCTACCGGGGCCTCGTCTCGGCCCACCGCAAGGCGACGGGTGCACGCAACTTCACCAACTGCGACTCGCTCCTCATCGGCGACCAGTGTGGCGCGCACACCGTGCCGTATATCGAATCGAAGAATTCCTCCGCGCAGTTCGAGCACGAGGCCACCACCTCGAAGATCTCGGAAGACCAGATGTTCTACTGCCAGCAGCGCGGCCTCTCCAACGAGGAGGCGACCGCGCTTATCGTCAACGGCTTCGTCCGCGACGTGCTGCAGCAGTTGCCGATGGAGTTCGCCGTCGAGGCCCAGAAGCTGATCTCGATCAGCCTCGAAGGCTCGGTGGGGTAGGGCGCCTCAACCCCATCCAGCGTGCACTTCCCCCTCTCCCCTTGCGGGAGAGGGTGGCCCGCGAAGCGGGTCGGGTGAGGGGAGCGCGCTATCCGGAGAGGTCGCCCCTCTCCCGCCTGCTCCGCAGGCACCCTCCCCCGTAGAGGGGGGCGGGTCACGCCCCGATGCTTTGAGATTCAGGACTACGCTGCAATGATCGAAATCAAGAACCTGACCGTCGCCATCGAGGACAAGCAGATCCTCAACGGTCTCAACCTCACTGTGAAGGACGGCGAAGTCGCCGCCATCATGGGGCCGAACGGCTCGGGCAAGTCGACCCTGTCCTACGTCATCGCCGGCAAGGAGGACTACGAGGTCACCGATGGCGAGATCCTCCTCGACGGCGTGAACATCCTCGAGATGAGCCCCGACGAGCGTGCGGCATCGGGCGTGTTCCTCGCCTTCCAGTACCCGCTGGAGATTCCCGGCGTCGGCACAATGACCTTCCTCAAGGCGACCTTGAACGCCCAGCGCCGGGCGCGCGGCGAGGGCGAGCTCTCCACCCCGGACTTCATCCGCAAGGTGAACGGCGCGGCGGAAAAACTCGAGATCAACAAAGAGATGCTCAAGCGCGCCCTCAATGTCGGGTTCTCCGGCGGCGAGAAGAAGCGCATGGAGATCCTGCAGATGGCCCTGCTGGAGCCCAAGTTCTGCGTCCTCGACGAGACCGATTCCGGCCTCGACATCGACGCCCTTCGCATCGTCTCCGGCGGCGTGAACGCACTCCGCGCGCAGGGTCGCTCATTCCTCGTCATCACCCACTACCAGCGCCTGCTCGACTACATCGTGCCGGACGTGGTCCACGTGATGTCGCAGGGCCAGATCGTGAAGTCAGGCGACAAGGACCTCGCCAAGGCGCTCGAGGCGTCCGGCTACGCCGAGTACCGCACGGGCGAGGCCGCCTGATCATGGCCGATATCACCCCGCTCCGCACGGCGGCCGAGACCGCCCTGTCGAAACTCTTCGAAGCCACGAAGATGAAATACCCCACGGGCGTGTCCATCGCCCGCGAGGAAGCCTTCCGCTATTTCGAGGCCGTGGGCCTGCCGACTCGCCGGGTCGAGGCGTTCAAATACACCGATCTGCGCTCGGCGTTTCGTGATGCCGCTCACCCGGCCGAGATGCCCTCATCCGACACCGCCAAGGCGGCGGTCGAAGAGGCGAAGGGCTTTGCCGGGATCGAGGCCGCGCGCCTCACCTTCGTGAACGGTCACCTGATCGCCGACCAGTCGGATCTCGGCCGCATCCCGGCCGGCATCACCGTGACGCCGCTCAACGAGGCGCTGACCGTCGGGAACGCGCTTCTGGAGAAACTGACCCCCGTTCGTCAGGCCTCCGAGAACCCGATCTACCAGCTCAACACCGCGTTCCTGGCCGATGGCGTGCTGATCAGCGTGGAAGCGGGGGCCAAGGTCGAGACGCCACTGCACCTGCGCTTCATCGGCACCGGCACGGAGGCTTATTCGACCGCCACCCGCGTGCTCGTCACGCTGGGAGAGGGCGCGGAAGCCCTCGTGCTGGAGAGCCACGAAGGGCCGGACGGCATCGCCTACCAGCCCAACGATGCCATGGACGTGGTGGTGGCCGACAACGCCACTTTCCGGCACGCGCGCCTGAATGCGGAGGGCCGCGAGGCCGTTGCTTTGTCGACCCTGTCCGTCAAGCTCGGCGCCGAGGCCGCGGTGGAGACCGTGAACGTGGTGGTGGGCGCGGTGCTTTCCCGGCATCAGGTCTACCTGAACTTCGCCGGGGCCGATGCCCGGGCCATCGTCAACGGCGCCGCCATGCTCAATGGCCGCCAACTCGCCGACACCACCTTCCTGGCCGACCATGCCGCCACGGGCGGCGTCAGCCGGGAGTTGTTCAAGACCGTGGTGGATGGCGAGGCCACGGGCGTGTTCCAGGGCAAGATCATCGTCCAGCAGGCGGCCCAGCAGACCGACGGCAAGATGATGTCGGCCTGCCTCATCCTGTCCGACGAGGGCCAGATGATGAACAAGCCCGAACTGGAGATCTTCGCCGACGACGTCGCCTGCGGCCACGGCGCCACCTGCGGCGCACTCGACGACGACCTGCTGTTCTACCTGATGCAGCGCGGGCTGCCCAAGGCCCAGGCCGAGAGCCTGCTGGTCCAGGCCTTCCTCGGGGCAGCCATCGAGTCGGTCAGCCACGAGGGCGCACGCGAGGCTCTAATCGGAACCGTCGAGGCGTGGCTCGCGGCGCGGTCCTGACGAAACCCTCCCCCCTCTGCGGGGGAGGGTGGTCGCGGAGCGACCGGGAGAGGGGGCGACGCTTCCAGATGGGGCGCTCCCCTCATCCGACCCTCTTCGCGGGCCACCTTCACCCGCCGAGGGAAGAAAGATCGTGTACGACCCTGAAGGGGTACGATCGATGGATCAGGCGCCGAAGCTGAACAAGATATCGCCTCGCCTGCGTTCTTTCGCCCGTGAACAGCGGCGATTGATGACCCGCGCGGAAGCGCTGTTCTGGGAGCAAGTCCGTAGCGGCCGCTTCAACGGCCATAAATTCAAGCGGCAGGTGCCCGTCGCCCCATATATCGTCGACTTCCTCTGTCCCTCGGTGCGGCTGATCATCGAACTCGACGGTGAACCACACGAAATGCAAGCCCGCCAGGCGCGCGACGCCAGGCGAGATGTGTGGCTCATGGATCAAGGCTTCACCGTCCTGCGATTTACGAACGACCTCGTCCTTAGCAACCTCGGTTTGGTGATGGACACGGTCGAACATGCCATCCAGCGGCAGCGCTGTCCCTCTCCCGCCTCGCTCCGCGAGGCACCCTCCCCCGCAGAGGGGGGAGGGTCGCGGGCCTCCGACGCCCAACAGGTATCGCCATGAACGCACCCGTCCCCAACACCCCCTACGACGTCGAGGCGATCCGGGCCGAGTTCCCGATCCTGGCGCAGAAGGTCTATGGCCGGCCGCTGGTCTATCTCGACAACGCGGCCTCGTCTCAGAAACCGCGCGCGGTGATCGACGCGATGGTGAACTGCATGGAGACCGGCTACGCCAACGTCCATCGCGGCCTGCATTTCATGGCGAATGCGGCGACCGAGGGGTTCGAGGGCGCGCGCGAGACCACCCGGCAGTTCCTCAACGCCGAGTCCACCGACGAGATCATCTTCACCCGCAACGCCACGGAAGCCTACAACCTCGTGGCCTCGTCCATGGGGTTGCTCGGCCAGATCGGGGAGGGGGACGAGATCATCCTCTCGATCATGGAGCACCATTCCAACATCGTGCCCTGGCACTTTTTGCGCGAGCGCAGAGGAGCCGTCATCAAGTGGGCGCCGGTGGACGACGCCGGCAATTTCCTCGTCGACGAGTACGAAAAACTGTTCACTCCGCGCACGAAGATGGTGGCGATCACCCATATGTCGAACGTGCTCGGCACGGTGACGCCGGCAGCCGAGATCGTTCGCATCGCCCACGCGCATGGCGTGCCGGTGCTCCTCGACGGGGCGCAGAGCGCGGTCCACCAAGAGATCGACGTGAAGGCGCTCGATTGCGACTTCTTCGTCTTCACCGGCCACAAGGTCTACGGCCCCACCGGGATCGGCGTGCTCTACGGCAAGAAGGAATGGCTCGAGCGCCTGCCCCCCTACCAGGGCGGCGGCGAGATGATCCGCACGGTGAGCCAGGACGCGATCAGCTATAACGATCCGCCGCATCGGTTCGAGGCCGGAACGCCGGCGATCATCGAGGCGGTGGGCCTCGGCGCAGCGCTGGAATTCATGATGGGAGTCGGGCGCGAGAGAATCGCGGCGCACGAGGCCTCGCTGCTCGCCTACGCCCAGGAGCGTCTCGGAGCCATGAATTCCGTGCGGATGATCGGCACCGCCAAGGGCAAGGGCGGGGTCATCGCTTTCGAGATGAAGGGCGCGCATGCCCACGACATCGCCACCGTGATCGACCGCTACGGCGTCGCGATCCGGGCCGGCACCCATTGCGCCATGCCGCTCCTCACACGATTTGGTGCGACCTCCACCTGTCGCGCCTCGTTCGGCCTGTATAATACCCATGCGGAAGTGGACGCCCTCGCCGAGGCACTGGCCAAGGCCGAGATGATGTTCGCCTGAGGATCCACACCATGAGCGACTCGACCATCACCGGCGGAGCCAACACTCCCGCCATCGCCAGCGATTCGGCGATCCCTCCCGAAGAGCTCGACCGGCTGACCGACGCCATCGTCGCCGCTTTGAAGAGCGTCTACGATCCCGAGATCCCGGCCGACATCTACGAGCTCGGCCTGATCTACAAGGTCGACATCGCCGATGACCGTACGGTCGCCATCGACATGACGCTGACGGCGCCCGGCTGTCCCGTGGCCGGCGAGATGCCGGGCTGGGTCGAGACGGCAGTCGCCGCCGTGCCGGGCATCCAGTCCTGCACCGTGACGATGGTGTTCGATCCGCCGTGGGACCAGAGCCGGATGTCGGACGAGGCCCGCGTCGCCCTCGACATGTGGTAGCACGCCTCAGCTGATCGGTGCCTCGCGGTGCGGGGCAAACGTCATGCTGTCGTAGACATCCGTCATCAGCAGCCTTGCCCCAATGATCGGCAAATCGATGGTCTCGTCGATCGCCTCGAAGGCTTGTGTCGTCCATGACTCGCCGTCGCGCCGATACAATGTCGCGCTGGGCCACCGAGTCTCCACGAGCAGGATGTAAGCGATCGTCGGATGACGCTTGTACTCCTCCAGCTTCCGGAATCGATCGATGGTGCTCGTCGAGGGTGACAATACCTCGACGACAAGCCTGGGCGTCCGGCTCTCGTAGCTGTCCAAGACGAGATCGCCGCATTCCACAGTCACGTCAGGCCGGCGCAAGGTCGAGATCCCCGTGCGCAGGCCGATATCGTCCGTCGTCGGCCGACACCCGGTTCCGCGAAGCTGGCCGTGGAGGGCGGCAATGATGTTCACGGTCACGCGGTCGTGCTGCGCACTGGCACCCGTCATCATCTTCACGTGCGGGACCGGCACGCCGTCGACGAGTTCGTAGAGGCAATCCTGGCGTTGCTGCCAATCAAAGAATTCTTCTACGCTCATCAGGCGTCGTGCCGTCTGTGCCATGAAATCCGTCCTCGACCGACCGTGATGATAGCATAGTCCGAAGACCGCCGGCTGGTGCCGCATGACGACAGTGGACCGCGGCCTCCGCCATCCTTATCTTAACGACGTACCATCATCCTCAACCGCCCGGGCCTTGAACCCGGCTGCCGGAGAGACCCATGCTCAAGAGTTTCAAGGTCCTGTCCCTGACCGACGCAGCGGCGGACCGGATCAAGGCCATCATCGCCGATGCCGAGAAGCCCATCGCCGGCCTGAGGGTCGGTGTGAAGAACGGCGGCTGCGCCGGCATGTCCTACACGATGGAATATGCCGAAGGGCGCAACCCCGGCGAGGACGTGGTGGAGGATCGCGGGGTGACGGTGTTCGTCGACCCGAAGGCGCTCCTGTTCCTCCTCGGCACGGAAATGGACTTCAAGACGACGAAGCTGTCGTCGCAGTTCGTGTTCAACAACCCGAACCAGACCTCGTCCTGCGGCTGCGGCGAATCCGTGGCGATCACGCCGGCCAATCCCGAAGCGCTCCGCGCATCGGCCTGACGCGAGAGCGGCGCCAGCTCGCAGAGACGCTCACGCGACGGCCGTGAGCGTCTCCAACGCGACGCGGGAATCGTCCACGGTCCGATTGCGGCCGTCGCGCTTGGCCATGAACATGCACTGGTCGGCGCGTTCGAGGAGGGACACGGCGGTGTCGCCTGGGCGCGACGTGGCGACGCCGAGGGAGATCGTCACTTTGCCGAGGGACTCTCCCGTGGTCCGCTTCACCAGTTCACGGCCCATCACGCTGGCACGGACCTTCTCGCCGATGGCGACGGCCGCGGCACGGTTGGTCTCGGGCAGGAGGATCCCGAATTCCTCACCGCCGAAACGGGCGAGGGTGACACGAGCCTTGAGATGCTCGCGCATGACGATGGCCACGAGCCGGAGCACCTGATCGCCCGTGAGGTGGCCGTAGACGTCGTTGAAACGCTTGAAGAAATCGACGTCGATGACGATCAGGCTGGAGGGGATCGCCTGGCTCGCGGCGCCATCGACCATCTTGCGCAGACTTTCCTCGAAATGCTTGCGGTTGGACAGTCCGGTGAGGGGATCGGTGAGGCTCTCCAGCCGCGTCGCTTCCAGTGTCTCACGCAGGGTCTCGATCTCGTTGCGGCTTTCCCGCATGCGCGCTTCGAGGGTCCGGTTGCTGGCGGTGATTTCCCGGGTGGTCGAGACCAGGGTCGTGATGATCTCGCGGACGCGGGCGCGGTTCTGGCCGGACACGTCGAGGTCGTGCGACAGCGCCTGGAGCGACTCCCCGTATTGCGCCGTCGATCCGAGGGAAAGGTCCATCACCTCCATGATGCCCTCGATCTCGGCCAGCATGTTCGCGTTCATCCGCTCGGTGGCGGCGACGAGGCGGCGGCTGTCGATATAGGTCTCGTAGAGGGAATCGATATCGGCATCCGAAAGGCTGCCGTTCTCGGTGGTCAGCCTCTTGATCGCGTCGTTCATCGGCGGCTGCGCGCCCGACACGTAGGTGTACCAGACGGCATAGGCCTGGGGCGTCGCCGAGGAACCGTAGTCACGCATCAGGACGTTGGCGCGGTCGGCCAGAGCGAAGGTTCTCTCCCTGTCACCGTAGCTTCCGTGACTCATCGACCCCGTTCGCCCCCTGATCCGGCATCGATGGCCGAGGAGCGCACGTTAGCGGAAGGATGGTGGAGAGCCCGTTAAATTATCGGGAACAGTTTGTGGACCCGCGCGTTACTTCGTCTTTTTGATCACGGCCGGACGCAGAAGGAAGGCGGGCACATGCTCGCCCAGGCCTAGCGGCGTGTCACCCTCTTCGTCGTCGCGGCGGCGGGGTGAGGGACGGCGTTCGTCGCGGTTGCGGTCGGGGGCGGCCCTGCGCGGGTCCGGGGTGCGCTGCTCCTGCGGAGGACGCGACGGCTCGCGCCGACGCGGGGTCTCACGCGGCGTATCGGCGACGTCCTCGTGAGCGGGGGGCTCAACGACCGCGG
Source organism: Methylobacterium bullatum (assembly GCA_902712845.1). Taxonomy (NCBI): domain Bacteria; kingdom Pseudomonadati; phylum Pseudomonadota; class Alphaproteobacteria; order Hyphomicrobiales; family Methylobacteriaceae; genus Methylobacterium; species Methylobacterium bullatum. Next base: position 4,017,376 of record LR743504.1, on the reverse strand, counting down.
CCTCGGCCCGGGCGGGCTCGGAACGCCGGGCGGGCGGGCGCTCACGGGACGACGAGCGCCGTCCCTCGGGCTTGGCCGCCTCGGAACGGCCGCCTTCGCCGCCGCGCGAGCGCCGCGCGGCATCCCCGCTGCGTCCCCGATGGCGGGTCCGGGTCTCCCCCTCTTCGACGACATCCGCCGACGGCTCGGCCAGGGTGCCGAGATCGCCCTCCGCCCAGGGGATCGGCTGGCCGATCAGGCTCTCGATGGCGGTCACCGAGCGCTCGTCGGAACGGGTCACCAGGGTGAAGGCATGGCCGGCCCGACCCGCGCGGCCGGTGCGGCCGATGCGGTGGACGTAATCCTCCGGATGATGCGGCACGTCGAAATTGAAGACGTGGCTCACCGCCGGGATGTCGAGGCCACGGGCCGCGACATCGCTCGCCACCAAGAGCGGAACCTCGCCGGAGCGGAAGCCGTCGAGGGCGATGGTGCGGGCGCGCTGGTCCATGTCGCCGTGCAGGGCCGCGACGTTGAAGCCGTGGCTCGCCAGCGACTTCTGCAGCAGCGCGACGTCGCGCTTGCGGTTGCAGAAGATGATGCCGTTGTTGAGGTCGGCCTCCCCGCGGATGAGCCGGCGCAGGAGGTCGCGCTTCTCGTGGCCTTCCGAGCCCGCGGCGACCAGCTTCTGTACGATCGTGGTTGCGGTGGAAGCGGGGCGGGCCACCTCGATCCGCTGCGGGTTGTGCAGGAACACGTCCGCCAGCCGCTCGATCTCCGGCGGCATGGTGGCGGAGAAGAACAGGGTCTGGCGCGTGAACGGCACCATCTTCACGATGCGCTCGATGTCGGGGATGAAGCCCATGTCGAGCATCCGGTCGGCCTCGTCGATGACGAGGAGCTCGACGCCGGTGAGCAGGAGCTTGCCGCGCTCGAAATGGTCGAGCAGGCGACCGGGTGTGGCGATCAGCACGTCGGCGCCGCGCATCAGCTTGGCATCCTGCTCGGCGAAGGAGACGCCGCCGATGATCAGGGCCACGTTGAGCTTGTGGTTCAGGCCGTAGCGATCGAAATTCTCGACCACCTGGGCCGCGAGTTCGCGGGTCGGCTCCAGGATCAGCGTGCGCGGCATGCGGGCGCGCGCCCGGCCGTTCTCCAGCAGGGTGAGCATCGGAAGGGTGAAGGCGGCGGTCTTGCCGGTCCCGGTCTGGGCGATGCCGAGCACGTCGCGGCGTGCCAGAACGTGCGGGATGGCTTGAGCCTGGATCGGCGTCGGGTCCGTGTAGCCCGCGGCCGTGACGGCCTGGAGGACCTTGTCGCTCAATCCGAGGTCGGCAAAAGACATATGCTGATGTGAACCGTTGCGCGCGGGAACTCATACCGGTCCGCGCGGAGAAGATCGTCGTGAGCTAGGCTTCGAGGTCCGTTCGAGTAAGGATCGCTCGAACACTGGACCAGCCGCGCACACGCGTTGCGGGACACTTAGAGCCTTGAGGTGTCTTGTCAATCGACCACTGGCCGAGCACCCTCGCTTATCCGGTGCAGATCGCACCCTCCGGGATATCGACCGCGGGATATCGACCGGGTGAGCGGGGGGTACTGCCAAGCTGGCACACGCCCTGCTTGGATTGACGCTTATCGGACATGGGCTTCGGCCCTCTCGACGAAGGAGGACCGGGCTCATGTCACACAGCGCATCGATCACCGAACCGGCCGCGTCCGGAGGCGCCGTCCCCACATCCCATGCCGACGTGGTGATCAAGCCCGGCTACGACGACCGCCTCACCAACGAGGATCTGGCCCCCCTCCGGAAGCAGACCTGGGGCACCTACAATTTCTTCGCCTTCTGGATGTCGGACGTCCACAGCGTCGGCGGCTACATCACGGCGGGCAGCCTGTTCTCCCTCGGCCTCGTGAGCTGGCAGGTGCTGGTCTCGCTGCTCGTCGGCATCCTCATCGTGCAGTTCTTCTGCAACCTCGTGGCAAAGCCGAGCCAGGTCACTGGCACGCCCTATCCGGTGATCTGCCGGGCCTCCTTCGGTGTGAAGGGCGCCAACATCCCGGCCATCATCCGGGGGCTCATCGCGGTCGCCTGGTACGGCATCCAGACCTACCTCGCCTCCAGCGCCTTCATGATCGTGGCCCTGCGCTTCTATCCGGAGCTGAAACCCTATGCCGACGTGACCCAGTTCGGCTTCGCCGGCCTGTCCAGCCTCGGCTGGGCGGCCTTCATGGCCCTTTGGGTGATCCAGGCCCTCGTGTTCTGGCGCGGCATGGAGGCGATCCGCAAGTTCATCGATTGGGCCGGCCCCGCCGTCTACGTGGTGATGATCGCCCTGGCGGTCTACCTCGTGGCCAAGGCCGGCGTCTCGAATGTCGGCCTCACGCTGGGCGAGGTGAAGTACCAGGGCTGGGACGCCCTGCCGGTTATGATCAACGCGGTCGCCCTGGTCGTTTCGTACTTCTCCGGGCCGATGCTGAATTTCGGCGACTTCTCACGCTACGGAAAGTCGTTCCCGGCCGTGAAGGCCGGCAATTTCTGGGGCCTGCCGGTGAACTTCATCGGCTTCTCGTTGCTCACCGTCATCACAACCTCGTCGACACTCCCGGTCTTCGGCCATCTCATCATCGACCCGGTGGAGACGGTGAGCAAGATCGACAATACCTACGCGGTGGTGCTCGGCGCCTTCACCTTCATGACGGCGACGATCGGTATCAACATCGTGGCGAATTTCGTCTCGCCGGCCTTCGACTTCTCGAACGTGGCCCCGCAGCACATCAGCTGGCGCATGGGCGGCATGATCGCGGCCGTGGCCTCGATCTTCATCACCCCGTGGAACCTCTACAACAACCCGGCCGTGATCCATTACACGCTCGACATCCTCGGCGCGTTCATCGGCCCGCTCTTCGGGATCCTGATCGCCGACTTCTTCGTGGTGCGGAAGCAGCACGTGGTGGTGGACGACCTCTACACGATGAGCCCGACGGGCACGTATTGGTACGATGGCGGCTACAACCGCGCCGCCATCTACAGCGTCATTCCCTCCGCCCTGGTGCCGGTGCTCTGCGCCGTCATCCCAGCCCTGGGAAGTCTGGCGAATTTCAGCTGGTTCATCGGCGTGGCCCTGGGCTTCTCGATCTATCTCATCCTGATGCGTAAGACGGCGGCCGCGGCCAAGGCCTGACCGGAGACCGATTCCCTTTGCGCATCCTGCTGATCAACCCCAACACGACCGACTCCGTCACCGACCTCGTCACCCGGCATGCACGGCGGGTGGCGGGCGACGCCGCCGAGTTCGTGCCGGTCACCGGGCGCTTCGGCGCCCGCTACATCACCAGCCGGGCCGCGTCGGCGATCGCGGCCCATGCCGCCCTCGACGCGCTGGCCGAGCACGCGGAGGGCTGCGACGCGGTCTATCTCGCCTGTTTCGGTGATCCGGGACTCGGGGCGCTCCGCGAGATCTCCCCCCTTCCGGTGGTGGGAATGGCAGAGGCCTCGTGCCTTGCCGCCACTGCGCGGGGAGGGCGCTTCGCCATCGTCACCGGGGGCTCCCTTTGGGGGCCGATGCTGGAGGAGTTCGTGGCGGGGATCGGCCTGTCCGACAAACTCGCCGCCATCCGCACCATCGCCCCCACGGGAGACCGCATCGCGAGAGATCCCGAGGCGGCCCTGGCGGATCTGGCCGCCGCCTGCACCACCTGTGCCCTCCGCGACGGGGCGGATGTGGTGATCCTCGGCGGGGCGGCGCTCGCCGGCCTCGCCGAGCGCATCCAGCCGCAGGTACCCGTGCCCGTCCTGTGCTCGGTGGAAGTGGGCACCCGCGCGGTCCTCGCCGCCGCGATCTGCGGCTTGCCGCCGGGCCAGCCGGCCCCCTCCATCGAGAGCATCGGCCTGTCGCCCACCCTGGCCGAGCGGCTCGCACAGGATTGAATGAAACCCGCAGCCGATGACCCCGAGTGCCGGAAGGCACTTGCGGGCGGCCACCGGATCGGCTTACTTTGCGATACAAAGTTGATCCGGGAGCATCGGATGTCCGATCTCGACAAGGCCCTGGCCGATATCGTAGCGATCCGCGCGCAGCTCGCCCGCGGCGACGCTTTCTGCGGGTTCGGCCCCTCCGCCATCGCCACCACGGGCGTCCTCGCCCTCGGCACCGCCCTGGCGCAGCATACCTGGCTCGACGACCCGACCGGGCAGCCGCTGCTGTTCCTCGGCGGCTGGATCGCCACCGCCCTGGCCTCCGCCGTCCTCATCGGCGCCGAGATGTCGGCTCGCTCCAGGCGAGACCATGCGGGGCTCACCGATACGGCGATCGTGAACGCGGTGGAGCAATTCCTGCCCGCGGGCACGGCGGGCGCCCTGCTCGCCCTGGTCCTGGTGCGGGTTTCGCCGGAAAGCCTCTGGATGCTGCCCGGCCTGTGGCAGGTCCTCGTCAGCCTCGGCCTCTTCGCCTCGGTGCGGTCCCTGCCGAAGGGCGTCGCGCTGCCCGGCGCCTGGTACATGGTGGCAGGCCTCGCCGTGCTGATGCTGGCCAGTACCGACCATGCCCTCTCGCCCTGGACCATGGGCCTGCCCTTCGCCATCGGCCAGTTCCTCATGGCCGCGATCCTCTACCGTGCCCGGGAGGAGACCGATGCCTGAGGCTCCCTTCGCGTATGACGGCCTCGACCGGGTCATTCACGAGAAGGCCCGGCTCGGTCTCCTCACCTCGCTGATGGCGGCCCCGAAGGGCCTCGCCTTCGGCGACCTGAAGCAACTCTGCGGCCTCACCGACGGCAACCTCAGCCGCCACCTCCAGGTGCTGCAGGAGGCCGGCCTCGTCGAGATCAGGAAAGGGCAGGGCAACGGTCATGGCGGCTCTCGCCCACTGACCACCTGCCACCTGACGCAGGCCGGGCGCACGCGCTTCCTCGATTACCTCGCCGTTCTCGAACAGGTCGTCCGGGACGCCGCCAAGGCCGCCGAAACCGCGAGTCTCCCCCTCGTCGCCCGACCGGCCTGACGCCCGAAATCCGTCTTTTTTTGCCAAGGAACTTTGTAATGCAAAGTGAACAGACACCCGGCCTGCATGTCGGGATCATCATGGATGGCAACGGGCGCTGGGCGTCGGCGCGCGGCCTGCCCCGCGCGCTCGGCCACAAGGAAGGTGTCGAGGCGATCCGCCGGGTCGTCGAGGCGGCGCCGAAGCAGGAAATCGGTACCCTCACCCTCTACGCCTTCTCCTGCGACAACTGGCGTCGGCCGGAAGCGGAGGTCTCCGCCCTGATGGGGCTCCTCCGGCTCTACCTCCGCAACGAGGTCTCCCGATTGGTAGAGAACGGCGTGCGGCTCAGCGTGATCGGCCGGCGCGACCGTCTGCCCGAGGGGCTCGCCGCCGCCATCGGCCGCGCGGAGGCAGCGACCTTCGCGGGGAAGATGCTGCACCTCCGGATCGCCGTCGATTATTCCGCCCGCGACGCCATCCTCGCCGCCGCGCTCGCCAGCGATCCCGGCATCACCCGCACCGCCTTCTCGGCCCTGGTGACAGGAGATGCCTGCGTGCCCGAGGTGGATCTCGTGATCCGCACCAGCGGCGAGCAGCGGCTCTCCGATTTCCTGCTCTGGGAGAGCGCCTACGCCGAACTCCACTTCACCCGCCGCCACTGGCCCGATTTCGGAGCCGGCGACCTCGAAGACGCGCTCGCCGCCTATCGGTGCCGCGAGCGCCGCTTCGGCGGGCTCGACGCCACGTCCGTCGCCGCCGCCTGAGAGGATCGAGACGGGATAAAGGGAAAGCCATGCGCATCGTCCTCGTCAACGTGCCCCACCCGGCCATCGGCAGCCGCATTCCCGACGACCACCTCCCGCCGCTAGGGCTTCTCGCCATCGGCGGCCCCCTCATCGACGACGGGCACGAGGTCCGCCTGATCGATGGCGAGTTCGGCCCGATGGACCCGGACGCCATCGTCGCGGAGGCTCTGGCCTTCCATCCCGATGCCGTCCTGTTCGGCCACTCCGGCTCGACCTCGGGCCATCCGGTCATCGCCGACATCGCATCTCGACTGGCGCGTCGCCGCCCAGGTCTCGCCATCGTCTATGGCGGGGTGTTTCCGACCTACCACTGGCGCGAGATCCTGAAGGACGAGCCCTACGTCACGGCCATCGTGCGCGGGGAGGGCGAGGAGACGGCACGCCGCCTGATGTCTGCGGTCTCAGGGGGAGCGCCCCTCGCCTCCGTGCCGGGCATCGCCTTTCGCAGCGGCGACGGCCCCCATGCCACGCAGGCCGCGCCGGTGATTCGGGACCTCGACGCCTACCGCGTCGGCTGGGAACTCATCGACCATGCCCGCTACAGCTATTGGGGCGGCCTGCGAGCCGTCGTCGTCCAGTTCTCCCGCGGCTGTCCGCATCTCTGCAATTATTGCGGCCAGCGCGGATTCTGGACCCGCTGGCGCCACCGCGACCCGGTCGAGTTCGCGCGGGAACTCGCTCGGCTCCATCGCGACCATGGAGTGCGGGTCATCAACTTCGCCGACGAGAACCCCACCGTCTCGAAGAAGGCGTGGCGGGTCTTCCTCGAAACGCTGATCGCCGAGAATGTGGACCTCATCCTGGTAGGCTCGACCCGCGCCGACGACATCGTGCGCGACGCCGACATCCTGCATCTCTACAAGCGCGCCGGCTGGACGCGCTTCCTGCTCGGGCTTGAAAGCACCGACGAGGCGACGCTCGCGCGCATCAGGAAGGGCGGCGCCACCACCACGGACCGCGAGGCGATCCGCCTTCTTCGCCGCCATGGCATCCTCTCCATGGCGACCTGGGTCGTCGGGTTCGAGGAAGAGACGGACCGGGATTACTGGCGCGGCCTGCGCCAGCTCCTGTCCTACGATCCCGACCAGATCCAGATGCTCTACGTGACGCCCCATCGCTGGACGCCGTATTTCAGCATCGCCGCGAATCGGCGGGTGATCCAGACCGATCGTCGCCGCTGGGACTACAAGCATCAGGTGCTGGCGACCCGGCACATGGCGCCGTGGCGGGTGCTGCTATGGTTCAAGTTCATCGAGGTGGCGGTCCAGGCTCGCCCGCGTGCGCTCGCACGTGTCCTGCTCCATCGCGACCCGGGACTACGCCACGCCATGCGCTGGTACACGCGGATGGGGCGTCGGGTATGGCCCTATGAGATCAGGAACTTCCTGCGCGACCCGCGGGTCGAGAACGGGCCGAGCGTCGCCGAATTCTGGGGGGAGCCGCAGGAGAGCGAGGAAGAATCCATGGCGGCCACCCGCGCGGAACGACGCCCTAGTCCCGCCAAGCCCCGCGCGGATGCGGCGTAATACCAAGTCTCACTGACCCTGAACCATAGGTCAGGGTCAGTGAGGTCCGGCGGACGACCGCCGCCGCGCAGTCGTGCGGGCAGACCCCGATGAGTCAGACTCATCAAGGTCTGTTATAACGCTCGATCTCAGATGAAGACGAAGAAGATACCGAAGCTGGCGATGAACCCCGCCAGCGATACGGCAGAGAGGGCCAGGAACCTGGACGATGGGACCGCGCCGTCATCCTGCCCATCCTCGATCGGCGAGAAGGCGCGGCCTGCCGCCTGCGACGCGCGAATGAGATCGTCGTGGCGGACCATGCTCAAGGCTGCGGACGGCGCCATGTCGCTCTCCCATCGATGAGTTCGATGTGCGCTAACGCACCAACTCAGGGTTGGTTCCGGAACGCTGGCGTCATCCGCACGCCATGTGGCGCGCCTAACTCGAACTCGATTCATTCCAAGGAACGAGTTCGCCATGACAGAGCCGCTGCGCACCCGCTCGCAGGCCGCCGAAGACGGCGAGGATGCCGGATCGAATCCGAGCCGGAACGCCACTTTCGGCGACGTGGTCGCCACCCGGTTCGACCGGCGCGACCTGCTGCGCGGCCTTCTCGGGGTCGGCGCCATCGCGGCGGTGGTGACGCCCCGCGCGCTCGCCGCCGGCCCGGCCCGTGACCAGGCGGCACCGTTCCCGTTCAGGGAGATCGAGGCGGGGTCGGACGCGCATCACCATGTGGCGGAGGGCCATGACGCGGACGTCCTGATCCGCTGGGGCGATCCGGTCCTGCCCGGGGCGCCCGCCTTCGACCCGCTGAACCAGAGCGCTGCGGCGCAGGCCCGGCAATTCGGCTACAACAACGACTTCGTCGGCTATTTCCCGATGCCCGGTGCCGCCGATCCGGCCGCGCATGGCCTTCTCGTGGTCAACCACGAATACACCAACGAGGAGTTGATGTTCCCCGGCCTCGGCCGCCAGGACATCAAGACCGTGGCCTTCAAAGGCATGAATCGCGACCTGGTCGACATCGAGATGGCCGCCCATGGCGGCTCGGTGATCGAGGTGAAGCGTAACGACGGCAAATGGGCCGTGGTGCCGGATTCGTCATACGCCCGCCGCATCACCGTCGAGACGCCCATGGCCCTCTCCGGCCCGGCGGTCGGCTCCCATCGGCTGAAGACCACCGACGACCCGTCCGGAAGCGCGGTGAAGGGCATGATCAACAATTGCGCCGGCGGCACCACACCCTGGGGGACGTGGCTCACCTGCGAGGAGAACATCAACTATTACTTCTCCGGCGCCCTCGCCGAGGGGGCCGCCGAGGCGACCAACCACAAGCGTCTCGGCCTACCCGGCAACGCCTATGCCTGGGGCCGCTTCCACGATCGCTTCGACCTCTCCAAGGAGCCGAACGAGCCCAACCGCTTCGGCTGGGTGGTGGAGATCGACCCGTTCGATCCCGCCTCGGTCCCGGTCAAGCGCACCGCCATGGGCCGGTTCAAGCACGAGGGCGCCGCCGGCATCGTCTCGAAGAGTGGGGCTTACGTCGTCTACCAGGGCGACGACGAGCGTTTCGACTACGTCTACAAGTTCGTGACGGATGCGGTGGTTGACCTCGCCGACCGGGCGGCCAACCGCAACATCCTCGATTCCGGCACGCTGCACGTCGCCCGGTTCGACGCCGACGGGCGCGGGGCCTGGATGCCGCTGGTGTTCGGACAGGGTCCGCTGACACCCGAGAACGGGTTCACCACCCAGGCCGACGTGCTCATCGAGGCCCGGCGCGCCGGCGACCTCCTCGGGGCTACCAAGATGGACCGTCCGGAAGATGTCGAGGCGAACCCGAAGACCGGCAAGGTCTACGTGATGCTGACCAACAACGGCAAGCGCAAGGCGGGCGACGTGAACGCCGCCAACCCGCGGCCCGACAACCGCTTCGGCCATATCGTCGAACTGACCCCGGACGACGGCGACCACGCGGCCTCGGGCTTCGCCTGGGAAATCCTCGTGAAATGCGGCGATCCCTCCATCGCGGCCGTGGGCGCCACCTTCTCCTCGGCGACGACGAAGGACGGCTGGTTCGGCATGCCGGACAATTGCTCGGTGGACGGGCAGGGCCGGCTCTGGGTCGCCACCGACGGGAACTCGCCGTCGAAGACGGGGCGCAACGACGGCATCTGGGCGATGGAGACGGACGGGCAGGGAAGGGGCACGGGCAAGCATTTCTTCAGGGTGCCGAACGGCGCCGAAATGTGCGGCCCCTACTTCACCCCCGACGACACCACGTTCTTCGTCGCCGTGCAGCACCCCGGCGAGGCCGACGAGGAGGATCCGAAGGCCTTGCCCGCCACCTTCGAGGCGCCCTCCACCCGCTGGCCGGATTTCGTCGACGGAATGCCGCCCCGCCCCGCCATCGTCGCGATCACCAAGCGTGGGGGTGGCCGAGTCGGAAGCTGACGTCGCCACTGTCTCACGGACGCTTCACGCATCCTCCGCCTGGTCCCGGGATCACCCTGTGCTCCCGTGACGAGCGTCCGGGGAAGGGGGATGAACGGCAACCGGAGCGAACCGAAGGGGAAGCGCTGCCACCCGTTCCGCCGCCCGATTACCGGACGCCCGCAGTGAAGCGGAAGCCGATCCGGGAATCAGCGCGAAGATGGCCGCGTCGGCGCTCGCGCCAGATGGCGCAGGAGAGGCGGGTGTGTCGCGACCTCCTGCGCCGAGCCCCGGACTGGGTTCCCCCCCACACTCAGCCCGTCCGGAAAGAAGGGTGGAGCGTCACGAAGGCGGCGGCCCCTCCGGTACCCCGGCGACACAGCGTTAACGGAATCGGCGCAAGCTGCGCAGGAACACCGGGAGAGCGGCCGCCGGCGAAGGCGGCATCGCTTCACGTTTCCGTTTCGTTCCTGTATGGTTGGCTCATGACTCAGCGCGAGACCTCACGTCAGGCCGTTCCGGCCCCCGCCGGCGGCCGGCCGAGCGACCTGTTCGCGGGCGGTCAGGTGCCCGTGCGCGGCGCGAAGGCCGCTTCGGCGGCACGCGCTCCCCTCGACAGAGCACCGGTCGATGCGGCGGAAGCCGGCTACGACGCCTCGTCGATCGAGGTGCTGGAAGGCCTGGAGCCGGTCCGGCGCCGGCCGGGCATGTATATCGGCGGCACCGACGAGCGCGCCCTCCATCACCTCTTCGCCGAGGTGATCGACAATTCCATGGACGAGGCGGTGGCGGGCCATGCCAGCTACATCGAGGTGGAGCTGGAGGAGACCGGCCACCTCGTCATCACCGACAATGGCCGCGGCATCCCGGTGGATCCGCATCCGAAATTTCCGGGCAAATCCGCCCTCGAAGTGATCATGACCACGCTGCATGCGGGCGGCAAGTTCGACTCGAAGGTCTACGAGACCTCCGGCGGCCTGCACGGTGTCGGAATCTCCGTGGTCAACGCCCTCTCCGACCTCCTCGAAGTCGAGGTGGCCCGCAGCCAGGTTCTCTATCGCCAGACCTTTTCACGGGGCCATGTCCAGGGCCCCTTGGAGACGGTGGGCCGGGTTCAGAACCGGCGCGGCACGCGGGTGCGCTTCCACCCCGACGCGCAGATCTTCGGGGCGCTGAAGTTCGATCCGCGCCGGTTGTTCAAGATGGCGCGCTCCAAGGCCTACCTGTTCGGCGGTGTCGAGATCCGCTGGCGCTGTGCGCCCGCCCTGCTGGAGGGCATCGCCGACGTGCCGGCCGAGACGGTGCACCGCTTTCCCGGCGGCCTGCGCGACTATCTCGCCCGCGACCTCGACGGCAAGGAGCTCGTCACCGACGCGGTCTTCGCCGGCAAGGTGACGAAGCCCGGCGGTCACGGCTCCCTCGAATGGGCCGTCGCCTGGATGGTGGTGGAAGACGGGGTCTCGCACTCCTACTGCAACACGATTCCCACCGCCGAGGGCGGCACTCACGAGAGCGGCCTGCGCGTGGCCCTGCTGCGCGCCCTGCGCGAGCATGCCGAGCGCGTCGGCCAGGCCAAGCGGATGACCTCGGTCACCACCGACGACGTGATGGCCACCTGCGCCTCGATGCTCTCGGTCTTCATCCGCGAGCCGGAATTCCAGGGCCAGACCAAGGACAAGCTCGCCACGGTGGAAGCCTCGCGCATCGTCGAGACGGCGATCCGTGACGCGTTCGATCACTGGCTCGCCGCCTCCCCGGCCCAGGCCAACAAGCTCCTCGACTGGGTGATCGACCGGGCCGAGGAGCGCCTGCGCCGACGCCAGGAGAAAGAGGTCGCGCGCAAATCCGCCACCCGCAAGCTGCGCCTGCCGGGTAAGCTCGCCGATTGCTCGAAGGCGGGTACGGCGGGCTCGGAGATCTTCATCGTCGAGGGCGATTCCGCCGGCGGTTCGGCCAAGCAGGCGCGCGACCGCGCCAGCCAGGCGATCCTGCCCCTACGCGGCAAGATCCTCAACGTGGCCTCGGCCAGCCGGGACAAGATGGGCGCCAACCAGCTCATTTCCGACCTGACCCAGGCGCTCGGTTGCGGCACCGGCAACGGCTACAAGGGCGAGGACCTCCGCTACGAGAAGGTCATCATCATGACCGACGCAGATGTCGACGGCGCCCATATCGCCTCGCTGCTGATCACCTTCTTCTACCGGCAGATGCCCAAGCTCATCGACAAGGGCCATCTCTACCTGGCGATCCCGCCGCTCTACCGGCTCCAGCACGGCGCCAAGACGGTCTATGCCCGTGACGACGCCGACAAGGAGCGGGTGATCAAGACCGTCTTCAAGGGCGGCAAGGTGGAGATCAGCCGCTTCAAGGGCCTGGGCGAGATGATGCCGGCGCAGTTGAAGGAGACCACGATGGACCCCAAGAAGCGCACGCTCCTGCGCGTCGCGGTCCTCGACGAGGCGCGGGATTCCACCGGCGATGCCGTGGAACGGTTGATGGGCAACAAGCCGGAAGCCCGCTTCGCCTTCATCTCCGAGCGTGCTGCCTTCGCCGACGAGGCGTCACTCGACATCTGACGACAGGCGGGGCGCGAGTTCGGCCTATCCGAGCCGCCCCCTTCCCGGAGGGGTAGAGGGCCAATGGAGTCGGAGGCGAAGAACCGCGCCGCGCACTCCCCAAGCCGCCGACGCGGCACATCCCACGATGAACTCCTAATCACCCTTCGCTCACGCTCCAGACGTCCGAAGCAGGGTGAAATGCGAGAAAGCCTCCATCAGCGCAAAAAACCCGGCCGCGAGGCCGGGTTTTTCACGTGGACGATCCCGATGACGCGCGATCCTCGATGAGGACCGCGCGACGATCATGGACGATCCTAGTAGGTGCCGAACTTGTAGTTCAGGCCGGCGCGGACGACGGCGAACTCGTCGTCGCGACGCTGCGAGGCGATGGAATACGCAACCCCACCGGTACGCTCGTTCACGATGAACGCGCCCTGACCACGCGTGCCGCGATCGAGGTTCACGTACAGGCCTTCGACCTTCAGCGTCACAGCGGAGGCGCGGAAGAAGTTGAAGAACGACTCGGTGGGGAGAGCGTATTCGATACCACCGCCGACGGCGTAGCCGGTGCGGAAGTCGTCGTTGCCCTGGAAGCCACCGAAGCTACGGTCAGTGCTGCCGGCGCCGTAGGCGAAGCCGCCGGTGCCGTACACGAGGGTGCGGTCGAAGGCGTAGCCGAGGCGACCGCGGACGGTGCCGAAGAAGTCGAGGCTGGAGAGGGCGCGGGGATCGTTCGCGACGAGCGACGGGTTCAGGTCACCGGAGAGAACAGCGTTCCGACGCTTGGCGCCGAAGTCGAGGTACTGGGCATCGGCTTCGATACCGACGACCACGCCCGAGCCCGGGGTGAACTGGTAGTTGTAGCCAATCTGCGCGCCGCCGGAGAAGCCGTCCTGGCTATCCTTGCTGAAGGTCGCGACCTGCGGGGTGTTGCTAGCGGTGAAGCGGCTCGGCACGGCGAAGGAGTTCGGGCCTTCCTTGCCGGTGTCGAAAGCGTAACCGGCGTTGATACCGGCGTAGAAGCCCGTCCACGTGAAGACCGGGACCGGGACGAAGACCGGCGGGGCGGCGCGACGGGGAAGGTCGGCAGCCGAAGCGACAGCAGTCAGGCCGGCGAGAACGGTCGTAGCGAGAAGCAGTCTTTTCATTGTGTGTCTGGTCCTGATGGGCATTAAGCCTAGGTACTTGTAGGCTCGGACGGGCGTGAGGTCTGTCGCATTCCTGCAACAACATCCACCGAATACAGCGGTACCCGTCAACGAAGGGTAAAGGTTAGGGGCAAGTGAGGAATGAGAGACCAGTGACGTGCTCTGGCGCACTTTCGCTGCCTTTCCGGCTCACCTCGCCGCTGATCCAGATCACGCTGCCGTGACGACCGGTTTTCACTTCACGCAAGCATTTATTAAGCGGAACAATTCTGCATCATGCGTGTTGGGAACACCTTTTTGTCCTCGCTCGCGATGCGAAGATTACCCATCGGGTGAGCGACGCGAAGGCGTTGGTCCATCGGCACGGCTTGGCAAGCAAATGCAGGCAACAGAAGGTTAAGCGCGCCCGAAGCCGGCATTCGGCCCGCTGCGGCATTTGCCGGCCCTGTCGCGGCTGAATCCATTCTGGCGAGCCGGCCGCCGGCTCGAGGCGGGCCCGAGGCATTCGGGTAGCAGCACCACTTCAGCGCGGCCGCTGTGCCGAGGTCCGACCTGTCCTGACAGCGATCGGTCTTGCCGTAGTTGCTCGGCCGTCGCGGGCCTTGCCGAGATCGACCGTCGTTGGAGTTTGGCGGGAGCGCCCGGTGAACCGACGGCGACGCCCATCCCCCGCAGGAGGCGGCAGGTCTTCCGGCAATGCCCGGCGGGCATCCTCGATCGAAGCCATGCCCCTGACGGCTTCGCGGATCGTCTCCCCGACGGTGTCGTGCCGCCGCCGGGGAGGAATCGAAGGGCCTATCGCCCGGCCGTGACCCAGAGCTCACCCTTGCCGAGGGTAGCGAGATCGCCGGAATAGCGCTTGAGCGCACCGGCGGCGAGGTCGGCATGGGCGGGGCTGAGGGCACGCAGGGACCGGGCGAGCAGCCGCAGGAACACGAGATCGTGCGTTCCCGTCTCGACGAAGCTCGGGCTCAGGGCACCGTGTCCGCCGGCGAGGATCGTCCCGCGCCGCATGCCGTAGCCCGGATGGTCGCCCACCGAGAGGGCCGCGATCGTACCCGCAATCATCCGCGATCCGGCATGGGCGCCTGCAGCACCGACCAGGATCAGCCCTCGCCGCATGCGGTCGCCGAGATAGTCGCCGGCCGATCCGCGGATCACCAGCGTGGCGCCGTCGAGCCCGGCCTTGGCGGCGTAAACCGCGCCGCCGGCATGATCGCCGGCATCACCCTCAATGGTGATCGTCCCGCCCTTGGCACCGGATCCGGCATAAGGCCCGGCCGATCCCGTAACCGTCACCGATCCCGACGCCATGCCGGCGCCGAGGCGCTGACCGACATCGCCGACGACGCGGATCGAGCCGCCGCTGAGCGATGCACCGACACTGTCGAAGCGGGACGAGCCGCCTTCGATGGTCAGGCTGTCGGAGCCGTCGAGGCTGATGGCGAAGATGTCGCCCAGCGTCAGGCCGCGTCGGCTGGTGCCGATGGGAAGCCTGGCCGCTTCGGCCTCGGAGAGGCCGCTCAGCGAGAGCGGATTCACGCGGAGGAAATCGAGCCGCTCCGGCGGCTCCTGGCGCAGGGTGAGGGTGCTCATGCCGCTCCAGCCTCGCTCGCCGGCTCCTTCGAGAGCAGGTCCTTCAGGTGATAATGGTGACGGCCGAGATTGCCGCCGTAATTGCCCGCCGTCACCGCCACGAGCCCGTGCGCGGCACCGGCTTCTGTGGAGGCGTGGAGCGCCGCGCGCATGGATTCGGCCACCGAGCGCGAGGTGAGCCCGTCGATGACGATCTCGAGCACCACGCCGACCTCGGCCGCGAGTTCCGAGCCGGCCCGGCCCTTGAGGGTGGGGCAATAGGCGTCGTTGGTGGAGGCCATCATGCCCTTGGTGCGCGCGCCGACCTTCGAGCCGGAGCGGACGATGCCGCCGGGGAAGGGCAGGATCACGTCCGCCACCGAACGGGCGGCATCCACCGCGATCTCGGCGACCTTGAGGGTCTCGGCATGGTTGCGCCCGAGGAACAGCAGGTTGCCGCCGCCAACCGCGCCGTCCACCGCGCGGACGAAATCCTCGCAGAGGAACTCGCCGTCCATCACGGGGACGCGCCAATAGCGCCGCGCCTTGCCGGAGACGGGATCGGTCAGGCGCTTGGCGACGGCGAAGCCGTCACCGAAATAGCGGATCGCGCCACCGAGCTTAATCTTGTGCGGCCCGTCGACGCCCGCATAGCAGGCGGTGCCGGGGCAGGTGAGGATGCACTGGCCGACGCGCTTCAGGAGTTGGTCCTTGAGGCCGTTCGGCTCGAAGCCGAACAGCAGCACCCGCACACCGGGGCGTCCGTCCGGAGTCTCCTCCGGCGAGAGTTCGCAATCGATCCCGGCCTCGGCGCCGCAGCCGATCACCGAGGTCGCGAACCCGGTCATCGTGACGGCGGCGATCATCGCCCATTTGGCGGTGTCGTTGGTGATGATCAGCGCCGTGCCGGCGACGTCGAACGCCTCGGCGAAGGTGTCGATCACCGGGATGCCGTTGAGGGTGAGGTCAGTCATGCTCGGTCACCGTACCCACGCGAGGCGTCGTCATCAGGCCCGGCTTCATTCTCAAGCTCGACATGCCACGTCCTCGAACACATCGCTCACGGGGAAAGCCTCGTCCGGCACGGTGAAGCTGTCGAGACCGGCACCGAATCGGGCATCGAGATAGGCGTCGGTGCGCGTCTCCATCGCCTTGTCGGATTCCACCGTCAGTTCCAGGGTATGGCCGGCGCGCCAATCGACGATCTCGCCGTCCTCGACGATGACGTGGCCGTCCTTGAGCACCAGCCTGGCGCGGGCGAACATCGCGGTCCGGTTCTTGTCGTCACGGTAGATCGCGACGTCGGCGCGCGCACCCTCGCGCAGGTGGCCGCGATCGGCGAGGCCGAGGAGCTTGGCCGGACCGGAGCGCGTCAGCTGGGCGATCTCGGAGAAGGTATATTCCCGCTCGATGCCGCAGAGGCCCGAGCGCTCGGCGATGACCTTGTGCAGGCCCGCGATCTCGCGGTCGCGCTCCTCCTTGTCCATCAGCAGATGGATGATCCGCGGATATTCGGTGAAGGGGCCGCCATTGGGGTGGTCGGTGGTGAGGATGGTGCGCTCGGGGTCGCCCGACAGCAGCATCAGTTCGAGGCCGATCGCCCATTGCAGGGAACTGACGGGGCCGCGCGGCTTGTACAGGAACGGCACGATGCCGCCGCCTTCCGCGTCGCCCGCCGTGATGATCCACTTCTTCGGGTTCGCGCCCTTGCGGCCGGCGAACTGGCGGATGACGTCGAGCGAGATCGTCACCGTCTGGCCGAAGGCGACCTGACCCACGTCGAAGGTGGCGTTGGGGTGTTTCTCCATCGCCTCCGTGATGCGCTCGGCCGCCGAACGGAAGCCGCCGGTGCCGGGATTGGCCGGATCGACCGCGCCGTAGGCGTAGAACTGCGCATGGGCGAAGTGGATGCGCCGGCCTTCCGCCGCCTCCATCGTCGCCACGAAGGAATCGTCGGCGCCGGGAATGCCGAGGTTGTTGGCATGGACGTGCAGCGGATGCGGCACGCCGATCTCCTCCACCGCGTCGAGGAGAGCGTTCATGATCTTGCGGGTGGAGAGACCGTAGACCGGGATCTCCTCGTCGAGGCTGAGATTCAGCATCCCGTCCTTGAAGGCCGAAGCGCCGCCCGCGTTGATGCACTTGACGCCGAGACCGCGCGAGGTCGCCACCGACAGGGCGACGAGGTCCCGCACCGCCGCCTTGCCCTCGCGCTGGCGCAGCAAGTCGAGGAGCTGGTCGTCATTGCCCATCACGGTGAGGGCGCCGCGGTCGAGCAGGGGGATGTCGGCGAGTTCGAGCTGGGTCGCCAACGCGTTCGTCGGCGGCATCGCCGGCTCGACGGCGATGGTGTAGCCCATCCGCGCGTAGTTCGCGCCGATCCAGGCGGCCGAGCCGCCGGCATGGGCGAAAGGATGGCCCTCGGGCGCGGCTTCGCTGACATAGAGGTCGGGCAGGAGCAGGCGGCTCATCACCACGTTGCCGCCGGCGATGTGCGAATGCACCTCGACGCCGCCCGCCATCACGACGCAGCCGGAGGCGTCGATGGTCTTGTCGGGCGCGCGCTCGCACGGCGCGACGACCCGGCCGTCCTCGATCCAGACATCGCCGACGCCGTCGCGGCCGGCCGTGGGATCGACGACCCGGCCGCCCTGGATCAGGATCAGCATGAGGCGCCCTTCTTCTGCGTGAGGCGATTCTGGATGGCGGCGAGCACGCCGGCCGCCGTCAGGTCCGTCGGTTGGCCGGCGGCGGGGAGATAGGTGATGGCCGCGCGGCGCTCGTTCCACACGGCGCCCCCTGCGGTCTCACCGGGCACGCCCACCGAAATGACGATCTCGGCGGCGTCGCCCGTGGCATCGGGGCTTCCTTCACCGACGATAGCGATGGAGGGTAGACCGGCGAGCCAGTCGGGGCGCGGGGCGGGGAGGGAGGCGAGCCAGAGCGCGGCATCGGCCTCGCCGGCGGCCACCTGGCGCGCGCTGTCGAACCGCCAGGGATCATGTTCGGGCAGGTCACGGCCGAAGCCGACCCGCGGCGGCTGGCCGGTAGTCCATGATGCGAGCTGGGTCACGGCGCGGCCTTGGAACCCGTCGGAGACGGAGAGCGCGAAGAAGCGCGTCACATCGTTGAGATCGCGCACCAGCCCCTGCAGCATCTCGACGCCGAGATCGCCGAGTTCGGCTGCATCGTAGAGGACGACGCCGTACTGGGCCGTCGTCAGGCGCCGGCCGAGATCGGCATAGGCCGCTTCCCCGGCGAGGTTGCCCTTCACGTAGGCGCGCAGATGCGCCACCGAGACGGCGAGCCCGCCGGTATCGGCGGGATAGGCCACGTGCCGGGTGGCGCCGTCGCCGGGGCCGCCGAGAGAGAGCAGCGTGCGCTCGGAACCGGCGGCGCGGCCGCGCACCGGCGCGGAACCGGCGATCTCCTGCACGATCGGCCGGTCCCAGGGGCGCAGACCGACGATCAGGACCGCATCGGCCCGGCCGATCGCCTCGGCCGGCGTGGTGTTGAGATTGCCGAACTGGCTGAGGGGGCCGAGCTCCGCATAGAGGCCGTCGCCGCCGACGGGATCGACGGAGGCACCGATGAGTCCGGCCAGATGATAGGCCGCCCGCACCGCGCTCGTATCCGCACTCAATCCCGTGACGATCGGAGTCTTCGCTGCGGCGAGGAGCGTCGCGGCGGCCTCCACCGCCGCGCTCACGTCCACCGCACCACCCTTTACCCAGGCAGCCATGCCTTCACCTTGGAGAACGAGGGCCCGGCACGCGCTGTGTTCAGCGTCGCGCACGGCGGGACTGCGCCAGTCCATTCCTAGTGGGCCGGCACGTTTGCATCGCGGAGGCGCCGCAAGCAACCCCCCAACGACCGCCGCCGCCTCCCTTCTGCCGTCTCGCCACGCAGCACCTTCCCGGCGTCCGGTGGAGCCCCGCCCTGCGGAAGCCCAACGATTGATGGTATGGCGACGCTTGCGACCGATCCGCCCTCCGTGGGAGAAGCCCGCGCCGGCACGCGCCATGCGGTCGCAATTCCGGTCAGGCCTCGCCGGGGCGGATCGGCTCGTGGCCCGCGCGGCGCAGGGATGAAGGCTTATCGCGATGAAGGGGGTCGACTTGGACCAGATCCCGGATCAACGGCCGGCCGAGGCGGCGGGACAGACCCGTGCGGTGCGGGTGCGCGCACCGGCGCGGCTTCACTTCGGGTTTCTCGATCTGCACGGGGGCCTCGGCCGGCGCTTCGGCAGCATCGGGCTCGCCGTCGACGCTCCCTCCATCGACCTCTCCGTACGGGCGGCGCCCGCCCTCGACGTGATCGGGCCGGAGGCGGCCCGCGCCCGCACCTATGCCGAGGCCGCGGCGCGCCATCTCGGCCTTCGGGAAGCGGCCTCCATCCGGGTGGACGAGGCGATCCCGGCCCATGCCGGATTCGGCTCGGGCACGCAGCTCGCCCTCAGCGTGGCGGCGGCGCTCGCCGCCCTCGATGGCCGCCCCTTCTCGCCCGACGCCTTCGCCGACGTCCTCGATCGCGGCAACCGCTCGGGCGTGGGTCTGGCCGCCTTCACCCAGGGCGGCCTCATCGTGGATGGCGGCCGTGACGCCAGCAACGGCCCGCCGCCGCTGATCGCCCGCCTCGCCTATCCGGAGGCCTGGCGGATCGTGCTGATCCTCGATGAGAGCATGACCGGCGTGCATGGCACCCGCGAGGTCGAGGCGTTTCGCGATCTCCCGCGCTTTCCCGAGGAGCAGGCCGCCGCGATCTGCCGGATCGTGCTGATGCAGGTCCTGCCGGCGGCGGCCACCGCCGAACCGGAGGGTTTCGGCGCCGGCATCACCACGATCCAGCGCCTCATCGGCGATCACTTCGCGCCTCACCAGGGCGGGCGCTACGCCAGCCCCGCCGTTGCCGAGGCGCTCGCCGCCATCGCCGCCCAGGGAATCGCCGGCTACGGCCAGAGCTCGTGGGGGCCGACGGGTTTCGCCCTGGTGCCGTCCGAAGCGGAAGCGCGCGCCCTCGTGGCATCCCTCGACCGGCCGGGCCCTTTGCGTTTCGTGATCGCGCGCGGTCGCAATACCGGCGCCTCGGTCACGCCACTTTAAGACAACAAGCGCATCAGCGACGCTTGACGCAGCCGGCCCGGCCGGTTCCGACAGTAAACATGCGAGAGGCGGCACCGCGATGGCGCCGGACACTTGCGGAGGGAGAGACACGATGGCCCGCTCGATTCTTCATATGCTGACGCCCCTCAAGCACATGAGCCCGTTCGACGTGAACATGGCGGTGGATGCGGGTTTCGAGACGATCGCGACCTATACCGACGTGACCCTGCCGGACGTGACCTCCCTGGTGCAGGATTCGATCTTCTCCCGTTCGCCCCAGGATGGCGCCCGCACGACCATCTTCATCGGCGGCAAGAACGCCGAGGACGCACTCGACATGATGGACCGGGCAAAGAAGGCCCTGGTGCCGCCCTTCGCCAACCACATCGTCGCCGATCCGGCCGGGTCCTTCACCACCGGGGCCGCGATGGTGGCCGAGGTGACCCGCGCCCTGAAGGCCAAGTTCGGCACCGACCTGAAGGGCAAGCGCATCGTCATCTTCGGCGGAGCCGGCGTCGTGGCCTATGTGGCGGCGGTGATCGGCGCGTTGGAAGGCGCCAAGACCGTCCTCGTCGGCCATGACGGCGAGGAGCGAGTCAGCAAGATCGCCTTCACGATGAAATGGCGCTTCGGCATCGATGTCGGCGCCGTGGACGGCTCCACCGCCGACGCGCGCCGCGCCGCCATCGCCGAGGCCGACGTGATCCTCTCGGCCGGCCCGGCCGGCGTCCCGATCCTGTCGGCGACGGATCTCGAATCGGCCCCGAAGCTTCTCGTCGCCTCCGACGTGAACGCGGTGCCGCCCGCCGGCATCGCCGGGATCGACGTCAACGCCAAGGACGTGGCCCTGCCCACCGGCAAGGGCATCGGCATCGGCGCGCTGGCGGTCGGCAACGTCAAGTACCAGACCCAGTCCCGCCTGTTCCGCCAGATCCTCGCCGCCAGCGAGCCCCTCTGCCTCGACTTCCGCGACGCCTACAAGGTCGCCGTCGAGGTGGCTGGCTGACGGGCACTCACCCGCTCGCTCGATCCCACCCATGACCTCATCCTGAGGTGCCCGCGAAAGCGGGCCTCGAAGGAGGCCTCCAGCTCCCGCCGAGCGAACTGGAAGCCTCCTTCGAGGCCTTCGCTTCGCTCGTCACCTCAGGATGAGGCAGGGTGGTGGGAGCAGCGTAGGAGCGATCGCCGCGATGGCAGCATCATCCGAACAACCGCCGCCCCAGGGCGACGCGATCCTCATCGCCGCCCAGTCCGGGCGCGCCCTGGCGCAGGCCGCGCGCCGGGCGGGCCTGCGCCCCTATGTCCTCGACCTCTTCGGCGATGCCGACACGCTCACCCTCGCCGAAGGCCATCGCCCAGCCGACGGTCGCTTCGGCGACGGGCTCGCGGGGGAGGGCGTGCTCGCCGGGCTCGATGCCCTGGCCGCCACGGCGGACAAGCCACCGATCGGGATCGTGCTCGGCAGCGGCTTCGAGAATGCGCCCGACCTGATGGCGAGGATCGGCCGGAGCCACAGGCTTCTGGGCGCCGGCCCCGATACGGTCCGGGTGCTGAAGGACCCGCTCGCCTTCGCCGCCCTCTGCCACCGCCTCGCGATCCCGCATCCGGCGGTGACGCGGGAGGCCGTGACCGATCGGTCGGGCTGGCTCCTCAAGCGCTCGGGCGGGTCCGGCGGCAGCCATATCCGTCTCGCCGGCGTGGGTAGGGCACCGGCGGGCGCCTATTTTCAGAGGCGGGTCGCCGGCACGGCGCACGCCGTCGCCTTCCTCGCCGACGGGCGCGAGGCGGCGATCGTGGCGGTCACCGAGCAATGGAGCGCGCCGTCGCCCCTGCGCCCCTTCCGCTATGCCGGGGCGCTGGAACGCGCCGCCCACGAGGCGTCGGTCCTGTCGGCCGCGACCCTCTCCCACGTGACGGCGGCCATCGCCGGACTCGTCGCGGAGACCGGGCTCGTCGGGCTCGCCAGCGCCGACCTCCTCGTCGCGGAGACGGGGTGGTGGCTCACCGAGATCAACCCGCGCCCGGGAGCCACCCTCGACGTCCTCGACCGCCGCGCCACGCCGCTCCTGGCCGCGCATATCGACGCGAGCCTCGGCGTTTTGCCGCGAATCGAACCCGCACCGGTGGATGCGGCGGCCACGGAAATCTGTTACGCGGCAGCCGGCTACGCGCCGATGCCGCCCCTCGACTGGCCGGATTTCGTTCGCGACCGCCCACAATCCGGCACCTGCGTGCCACGCGATGCGCCCCTCTGCACCGTGTTCGCCGCAGGCCCGGACTCGGCCGCCACCCGAGACCTATTGCGCGTCCGGGCCGCCACTCTGCGGACCCTGCTCGCCACGACGGAGGAAGCCCGATGACCACCCATCCCCCCGCCACGCTCCGGACCACGCCGAGCCTGAACGCCCTCGCCAATCCCCTCGTGGAGAAGCTGGTGGCCGATGCCGAGGCCCTGCGCCTTGCCGTCACCACGGAGAACGGCGCACGCATGGTCGATGCCGGCGCCACCGTGCGCGGCTCCATCGAGGCCGGCCGGCGCATCGCCGAGATCTGCCTCGGCGGCCTCGGCACCGTGTCGATCGTCCCCACCGGGCCGATCGCGGCCTGGCCCTATTCCGTGGTGGTGCATTCCGCCGACCCGGTGCTCGCCTGCCTCGGCAGCCAGTATGCCGGCTGGTCGCTGGCCGACGAGACCGGCGATTCCGGCTTCTTCGCCCTGGGCTCCGGCCCCGGCCGCGCCGTCTCGGTGGTGGAAGACCTCTACACCGAACTCGGCTACCGCGATTCCGCCAGCCGGACAGCCCTGGTGCTCGAGGCCGCCGGCGGACCGCCCGCCTCCGTCATCGCCAAGGTCGCCGAGGCCTGCGGCCTCTCGGCCGATGCGCTGACCTTCATCTACGCGCCGACTCAGTCGCTGGCCGGCTCGACCCAGGTCGTCGCCCGCGTGCTGGAAGTCGCCCTGCACAAGGCCCACACCGTGGGATTCGACCTGCACAAGATCGTCGATGGAATCGGTTCGGCCCCGCTCTCGCCGCAGCATCCCGACTTCATCCAGGCCATGGGCCGCACCAACGACGCCATCATCTATGGCGGCCGGGTGCAGCTCTTCGTCGAGGCTGACGAGGCGGATGCCAAGCAGCTCGCCGAGCAGCTGCCCTCCACCACCTCCGCCGATCACGGCGCCCCCTTCGCCGACATCTTCGGCCGGGTGAACGGCGATTTCTACAAGATCGACGGCGCGCTATTCAGCCCGGCCGAGGTCATCGTTACCTCGGTGACCACCGGCAAGAGCTTTCGCGGCGGCCGGCTGATGCCGGAACTGGTGGACGCCTCCTTCAGCTGAGCTGACCGGAGAAGCCGCCGCGCCAGCCCCTCTCCCCACCGGGCGGGGAGAGGATCGCGGGCACCCTGTCGTGCCTGCGATGAGCGGAGGCGAAGCCGGAGCGAGGGTGAGGGGGTCTCTCCGAACGAGACTCCTCCGGGAACGCCCCCTCACCCTCGGCTGCCGCCTCGCCGTGCCGACGACGAGGTCGTCACGGCCCTCTCCCCGCAAGCGGGGCGAGGGGAACGCCTGTCATCCCGGCCGGGCCGGGACCGGATCACCGTGTGAGACCACATCCATGCGCATCGGGCTCGCGGCCGATAACGGCAATTGGCACAAGGCCCGATTGAGGGCCGCCCTGGAACATCTCGGCGCCGAGCCGGTGCTGTTTTCGCTCGCCGACGTGGCGGTGGTCACCGGCGCGGGCGAACCGCTCCGGGTGCCGGGCTTCGCGGACGGGTTGCCCGACGGCGTCCTCCTGCGCACCATCGCCGGGGGCACCTTCGAGGCCACCACCATGCGGCTCGGCGTGCTCCACGCCCTCGTCGCCTCCGGGGTCACGGTGTGGAACTCCCCCGGCGCCATCGAGCGCTCGGTGGACAAGGCCATGACGAGCCTCCTCGTCGCCAGGGCCGGCCTGCCCACCCCCGACACCTTCGTTTTCTCCAGCCGCGAGGCCGCCGCCGCCTGCGTCGCCCGCGAGGCGGGACCGGGCCGGCCGCTGGTGCTCAAGCCGCTCTTCGGCTCACAGGGCGAGGGTTTGCAGCTCATCGAACGGCCGGAAGACCTGCCCGGCGAGGACGCCGTGTCGCGGGTCTACTATCTCCAGCGCTACATCGCGCGGAACGACGGCCTGTGGCGCGATTACCGGGTCTTCGTCTGCGAGGGCAGGGCCATCGCCGCCATGATCCGCGAGGGCGACGGCTGGATCACCAACGTCCATCGCGGAGGCCGGCCCTTGCCCTGGGCGATGCCGGAGAAGGCCGCGGAGCTCGCCGAACGCGCGGCGGCCGCCATCGGCGTCGATTACACCGGCATCGACCTCGTGGAGGACGGAGAGGGCGGCTACCTCGTCCTCGAAGTCAATTCCATGCCGGCCTGGTCGGGCCTGCAGCAGGTCACCGAGGTCGACGTCGCGGCCGCCGTGGCCCGGGGCTTCCTCAACGCCGTGCGGGCGGCGAGGCCACCTCGGCTCCTGGCGGCACTGGGATGAGCGGGCTTTCGCCGGAGGCGATCGCCGCGGCCTACAGGGCGTGCTGCCTCGCCGAGCTCGATGCCCTCAAACCCGGCAACGTCCACGTCTTCGGCGACGGCCATCGCATGGCGGTGGCGGATTTCGTCACGAGCGCGGAGGTCTCCGCGCCCCATCTGGCGGAACCCGGCGCGCGGGTCGGCCGGCGGGTGCGCACCGCCATGGAGGCGACCCTCGGCGCGGTGGGCCAGAACACCAATCTCGGCATTCTCCTCCTCTGCGCGCCCCTGGCGCTCGCCGCCGAGCGGGGCGGCCCTCTGCGCGGAGCGCTGAGCCATGTTCTCGATACCCTCGACGCCGCCGATGCGACCGACGTCTTCGCCGCGATTCGCGCCGCCAATCCCGGCGGCCTCGGCCGAGCCGAACGCCACGACGTGACCGGACCGGAAGCCCCGGCGAGCCTCGTCGCGGCCATGGCAGAGGCGGCCCCGCGCGACCGGATCGCCCGCGCCTACGTCACCGGCTTCACCGACATCTTCGGCATCGGCCTGCCCGCATTGGCGGAGTCGCGCGGCAAGGGCCTCACGCCCCCCTGGAGCACGACGGCTTTGTTCCTCGGCTACCTCGCGGCCGTTCCCGACAGCCATGTGGCGCGCAAGCACGGCGCAGACCGCGCCGACGCCCTGCGCGTCGAGGCGGAGGAGCTTCTCTCCCTCGATCTCGCCACCCGCCCCGTCACCGAACTCCTGGCGCGGGACCGTTCGTGGAAGGGCCAGAACCTCAATCCGGGCACCAGCGCGGACATGACGGTGGCCACCCTCTTCGCCGACCGATTGCTGGCGGCTGGAGCGTAAACCCCGTGAATCCGGCTGCCCCAGCGGCGGCGGAGGGCGCCATAATCGATGCCGCGGCGCGTTCAAGCCCCCGTTCGGCAAAGATTTTGCTCGAATCCGCCCCCCTTGCAGGGTTGTTCCGGCAGAGACCCCAGAGTAGGGTCCGCGCCGCGATCCGGGCAAACCGGTCCGGTCCCATTGGGGCTGGACGCCGTGAACAAGGATGGCTTTCGGCCGCGCCAAACTACGGGGCGGTCATGCTTTTTCAAGACTCCTGGGAGAAACCCCACATGGCGAAGATCAACAAAGTTCTGGTCGGCGAGGCTCTCGTCGGCGATGGCAACGAGGTCGCCCACATCGATCTCATCATCGGACCGCGCGGTTCGCCGGCCGAGACGGCATTCTGCAACGGCCTCGTGAACAACAAGCACGGCTTCACCAGCCTGCTCGCGGTCATCGCGCCGAACCTGCCCTGCAAGCCGAACACCCTGATGTTCAACAAGGTCACCATCAACGACGCCCGTCAGGCCGTCCAGATGTTCGGCCCCGCCCAGTACGGCGTTGCCAAGGCCGTGCAGGACGCCGTTGCCGAAGGCATCATCCCCGCTGACGAAGCCGACGACCTGTTCATCCTGGTCGGCGTGTTCATTCACTGGGAAGCTGCCGACGACGCCAAGATCCAGAAGTACAACTACGACGCCGTGAAGCTGTCGATCCAGCGTGCCGTCAAGGGCGAGCCCACCGCTGCCTACGCCACCGAGCAGCGCAACTCCGCTTCGCACCCCTTCGCGTCGAACGCTTAGATCGGGGACAGTCCTGGGCAGAGCGCGCCTCCGCCCGCACCGCGGGGCCTGCTCCAGCGACTGGCTTCCATCTTCCTCGGACGATGAAACATGAAACGAGGCGGCTCCGGCCGCCTCGTTTTTTTGTGTCTCCGGCCCGCTACCTCCGTAATGTCCCGTCGTGGATCGCGGACGCCACCAGGGCACCTGCGACGCCGATCTCCTGCAGCGCGGCGACATCCGCCGGTCCGCGCACCCCGCCCGCCGCGTAGAGTCGCGTCGCGGGGCTGATCTCGCGGATCTCCGACAGGCGGCCGAGGTCCGGCCCGGTCCCGGCACCGACCCGGCTCAGGGTCATCACGATGACCTCGGAAGGCCAGTGCGCCGGCTCGTCATGGAGCTCCGCCGGTCCCATCCGCTCCGCGCCCCGGCTGTCGAGGGAGAAGACCGCGCGGTCTCCCAAGGCCCGCACCAGGGCGGCATCGTGCTGGCTCTCGCTGCCGATCACCGGGCGCCCCAACCCCTCCGCCAGGAACGCATCGACGCCGGGGCCACCGGAGAATCCCGCATCGACCCAGAGCTGGACGCCCGGACAGGCGCGAGCGACCTGCTCGAGGCTGCCGAGATCGGGGGGCCTGCCGTCGATGATCGCATCGAGATCCGCGACGTAGAGAATGCGGGCGGCGATCGCGGCGACCAGCCCCTGCGCGACATCCCCAGGCGACGATCCCTTTGCCAAGGGCGTCACGATCGGGGCATAGGAGGCGCGATCCCCGGCCCTCGCCCGCACCACCTCTCCGTGGCGCAGGTCGATCACCGGAACGATCCGAAACCCGTCCTTCATCCCGTTCCTCCCTGTACGGACCTGCCCGTGACGCCTGCCGCATCCACGCACAACCCGGTGATCGGCTGGGATCTCGGGGGGGTCCATGTCAAGGCGGCCCTGGTTCGCGACGGCCGCGTCGAGGCGGTGATACAGGCGCCCTGCCGTCTCTGGCGCGGCCTGCCTGCCCTCGACGAGACGTTTTCGCAGCTGCCGGATTGGGCGCGCGGAGAGGCCGACCATGTGGTGACCATGACGGGCGAACTCACGGATTGCTTCTCCGACCGCACCGATGGCGTGGCGCAGCTTTCCGCCTGGGCGAGCGCGAATCTCGCCGGTTCGGTCAGGATCTACGGCGGCCGGGCCGGGCTCCTCCCGCCCGGCGACGCGACGGGCGCCGCCATCGACGTGGCCTCGGCCAATTGGCACGCCACGGCGGCCCTGGTCGGCCGCCACGCGGCGAACGCGCTCCTCGTCGATATCGGCTCCACCACCGCCGACCTGATCCCCATCGTGGACGGCCGCCCTGCCGCCACCGGCTACAGCGACGCGGAGCGCCTGGAGACGGGCGAACTGGTCTATTCCGGCGTGGTGCGCACACCCGTCCTCGCCTTCACGGCCTCCGCACCGTTCAAGGGCCGACGCACCGGCCTGATGGCCGAGACCTTCGCCACCACCGCCGACGTCTACCGCCTCACCGGCGACCTGCCCGAAGGGGCCGACCAGCAGCACAGCGCCGACATGAAGGGGAAATCGATCCCCGAGACCGAGATCCGCCTCGCCCGGATGATCGGCCGCGATCATGCGGAGGGAAGCTCGGCCGATTGGCGTGCCCTCGCGGCCCATTTCGCCGAGTGCCAGTTGCGGCCCCTCCACGACGCGGCGGCGATCCTGCTCTCGCGCCCCGACATCGCGGCGGATGCGCCCCTGATCGTCTGCGGGGCAGGGCGTTTCCTAGCCGAGCGGCTGGCCCGGCGCCTGGGGCGTCCGGCCGTGGCGCTCACCGACCTCATCGCGCCGTCGCTGGCGGAGGAGGGCGCCGACCGGGCCTCCACCTGTGGCCCGGCCGTGGCGGTGGCCCTGCTGGCCGCCGAACCCATCCAGCACTGAGCCGAACGGGAGACCCGCATGAGCGCCACGCACAAACTCGCCCGCATCCTGGCCACGCGCTCCGGCGCGGGAATCGAACTCGCCCTCGCCACCGAGAGCGGCCAGACCCTCAAGGTGCTGGCGAGCCAGGACCAGATCGACATGCTGGTGGACGAGTTGGAGGACATCCTCAATTCGCCGGTCGAGCCCGGCGACGACGAGCCGCCGGCCGCGGCGTGACGCGCCGCTCCCCTCAATACGCGTCGCGCTCCCCGCGCTCCTCGTCTCCCAGCAGACCCCGGATCTGATCGAGGCAGCCCTGGAGGATGTAGGCCGCCGCCAGCATGTCCACGACCTCGCCGCGCTTGGCCCGCGAGGCGTCCGCCGCGATCAGCGCCCGCGTCACCGCCGCCGTGGACAGGCGCTCGTCGCAGAACAGCACCGGCAGGTCGAGCAGGGGCTTCATGTTGCGCACGAAGGAGCGCGTGGCCTGGACGCGCGGCCCTTCGCTGCCATCCATGTTGAGGGGCAGGCCCATGACGAGGCCGCCGACCTGGTGAGCCTCGCACAGGAGGCGCAGGCGGGCGACGTCGGGCGTGAATTTCACCCGGCGGATGGTCTCGAGGGGCGAGGCGATCTGCCGGCCCACATCCGACAGGGCGAGCCCGATCGTCTTGGTGCCGAGATCGATCCCGATGAGGCGCCGGCCGCCCGCGGACGCCGCGACGAACGCCCGGACCTCGTCTTCCGTCACGAGACCTGACCCAGGAAGCTGGAAGGCAGGGGCTCGGCGCCCATGCCGAGGATGCCGCGCACTGCGGGCCCTTGAAGCCGGCGCATGAGATCGGAGAGGTCGGCGCCTCCGAACCGCACCGATTCGAGATCGGCGCCCATCACCCAGATCTCGTATTCCCGGCGCTCAGTCTGGTCCGCGCCGACGACTACGTCCCAGAACAGGAACTCGCCTGCTTCGGTCTCACCGAAGAAACAGGCGCGTTCGACCACGCTCGGATCGTCGCCCTCCACCTCGAAGCGATGCCCCTCCCGCGTCTCCAGCACGGAGGCGATGCTGTGCGCGATCAGTTCCGAACGGGTGACGAGGTCCGCGCTCTCGGTGGGGCTCGGGATCGCGATGCGGAGGGCGCCGCAGGCGAGGCCCATTCCGCAATCGAGGCAAAAGCTGCGGTAGCTTTCCGGCAGCGGGAACCCCAGCTCCGTCTCCGCGCGGTGGAGATCGGCCGGATCGGCCTTCGGCCCGGCGGTGAATTCGGCGAACACCGTCTGCCACATGATGTCTATCCCCAACGCGACCCGATCCTACGTCCGAAGGGGAATAGCCGCACCGGGAGCGAATGCGCCATAAGCTCGTTAAGGATTTGCTAACGTTACGGAGACAGCATGAATCGGCTCGGCCGCCTCTCCCAGGTTTTCGGCGCGCTACGGTCTCCCGGCAAAGGTGGCAGAGCCTGGAACGTCGACACGGCGCGCGAGATGCCGTTCCGGCACAAGCTCATGCTCGCTTTGGCGCTCGAGATCCTCGTCCTCGGCTTCCGGCAGTCGGAAACGCTCCGCCAGGACAAGGGGATTGTGGTCGAAGCCCCCTCTCATCCCGGGAACGCCATCGTCTGAGACGACGCTTCCGCACGCCCCGGCGTTGCGGCGCCGCGAAGCGCGGTGCTATAGCCCGGCCCCTGACGCGCGTTCCGGCGCAGGTCCCGAGGTCCGAAGGCAGCATGTCGGTCGACGCAACCACAGTGAGGCGCATCGCGCATCTGGCGCGTATCGCGGTGAGCGACGAGGAGGTCGCGCCGCTCCAGGGCGAACTCAACGCCATCCTCGCCTTCGTCGAGCAACTCTCCGAAGTCGATGTCGAGGGCGTCGAACCGATGACCTCGGTCACGCCGATGGCGATGAAGAAGCGCACCGACGTCGTGACCGACGGCGGACATGCCCGCGACATCGTCTTCAACGCCCCCGAGACCGAGGACCATTACTTCCTCGTCCCGAAGGTGGTCGAGTAGCACGCTCGATTTCGTGATGCGTGCCCGGCTCGGACCGCGCGGCGCCTGAGAATGGCGACGGGGTCCGGCGGGCTTTGAGGACAGCAGGCGGCATGACCCATCTCAACGAACTCACCCTGGCCGAGGCTCGCGACGGGCTGAAGGCCAAGGATTTCTCGGCGACCGACCTCGCCAAGGCCCATCTCTCGGCGATCGAGGCGGCGCGCGGCCTCAACGCCTATCTGCTGGAGACGCCCGAACGCGCCCTGCAGATGGCGGATGTCTCCGACGCCAAGATCGCCTCCGGTGAGGCCCGGCCCCTCGAAGGCCTGCCGCTGGGCGTCAAGGACCTGTTCTGCACCCACGGAGTTGCCACCACCGCTGGCTCGAAGATTCTCGAAGGGTTCCAGCCGCATTACGAATCCGCCGTGACCCACAATCTGTGGCGCGACGGCGCGGTGATGCTGGGCAAGCTCAACCTCGACGAGTTCGCCATGGGCTCCTCCAACGAGACCTCGGCCTATGGCGACGTGGTCTCGCCCTGGCGTCGGGCCGGCTCGGACACGAAGCTGGTGCCGGGCGGCTCTTCCGGCGGTTCGGCCGCTGCCGTGGCGGCGCATCTGTGCCTGGGCGCCACCGCCACCGATACCGGGGGCTCGATCCGCCAGCCCGCCGCCTTCACCGGCACGGTGGGCATCAAGCCGACCTACGGGCGCTGCTCGCGCTGGGGCACGGTGGCCTATGCCTCCTCCCTCGACCAGGCCGGCCCCATCGCCCGCACGGTGCGCGACTGTGCCATTCTGCTCGGCTCCATGTCCGGGGCGGATGCCCGCGACACCACCTGCGCCGACCTTGCCGTGCCGGATTTCGAGGCGGCCGTGGCGCGTGGCGTGAAAGGCCTCACCATCGGCATCCCGAAGGAATACCGGGTCGAGGGCATGTCCGCCGAGATCCAGGCGCTCTGGGACAAGGGCGCCGCGATGCTCAAGGATGCCGGCGCCACGATTCGCGAAATCTCGCTGCCGCATACGCGCTTCGCGCTGCCGGCCTATTACATCGTCGCCCCGGCCGAGGCCTCCTCGAATCTGGCCCGCTACGACGGCGTGCGCTACGGCCTGCGCGTGCCCGGCAAGGACATCGCCGGGATGTACGAGAACACCCGCGCCGCCGGCTTCGGCCGCGAGGTGAAGCGCCGCATCATGATCGGCACCTACGTGCTCTCGGCCGGCTATTACGACGCCTATTACGTCCGCGCGCAGAAGATCCGCACCCTGATCAAGCGCGACTTCGAGGAGGCCTACGCCTCCGGCATCGACGCGATCCTGACCCCCGCCACCCCGTCCGCCGCCTTCGGCATCGGCGAGAAGGGCTCGGGCGATCCCGTGGAGATGTACCTCCAGGACGTGTTCACCATCACGGTGAACATGGCGGGCCTGCCCGGCATCTCGGTGCCCGCCGGCCTCGACGCGCAGGGGCTGCCGCTCGGGCTCCAGCTCATCGGGCGTCCGTTCGACGAGGAGACGCTGTTCGCTGCCGCCCAGGTGATCGAAACGGCGGCCGGACGGACCAAGCTGCCCGCCGCGTGGTGGGCATGAAAGCGCGGCCATGACCGTTCCGGTCTATCCTTTCGACGTCTGGATCTGGGCCGCGTTCGATCCCGTCCTGATCGCCATCGCCCTGGTCATGGGGTGGAAGTCGGACCAGTTCGTGAAGGTCATCCTGGTCTCGCTGATGGCTTTCGCCATCTCGGTGCTGGTGTCCTGGGCCGTCACCGCCATCGGCATCCCCTGGCCGGCGCCGGTGAGCCATGACGGGCCGACCTTCTTCCCCATCCGCTGGATGGCGGGCTTCCTGTGGGGCACCCTGGGCTTCATGGCCCACCAGCTCTATCGCCTGCGCGCTTGACCGCGCCGGCCGGTCCTTCCACCTTTCCGGTGCGCCTTCGCGCCGCGCAACACTGAATCCGGGCCATCATGACCGCTGCCGTGAACCCCAAGAAGCTCATCAAGGGCGGCCTGCACGACTGGGAGGTCGTGATCGGCATGGAGATCCATGCTCAGGTTACGAGCCGCTCGAAGCTGTTCTCCGGCGCCTCGACGGAATTCGGGGGCGAGCCGAACGACCACGTCTCCCTGGTGGACGCGGCCATGCCCGGCATGCTCCCCGTCATCAACGAGGAATGCGTGGCCCAAGCCGTGCGCACCGGCCTCGGGCTGAAGGCGCGGATCAACCACCGCTCCGTGTTCGACCGGAAGAACTACTTCTACCCGGACCTGCCGCAGGGCTACCAGATCAGCCAGTTCAAGGATCCCATCGTCGGCGAGGGCGAGGTGCTGGTGGACCTGCCCGAGGGCGAGACCATCACGGTGGGCATCGAGCGGCTGCATCTCGAGCAGGATGCCGGCAAGTCCCTGCACGACCAGAACCCGACCCAGAGCTTCGTCGACCTCAATCGTTCGGGCGTCGCCCTGATGGAGATCGTCTCGCGGCCGGATCTCCGCTCGTCGGAGGAGGCGCGTGCCTACGTGACCAAGCTGCGCACCATCCTGCGCTATCTCGGCACCTGCGACGGCGACATGGAGAAGGGCTCGCTGCGGGCCGACGTCAATGTCTCGGTGAGGAAGCCCGGCGAGCCGCTCGGCACCCGCTGCGAGATCAAGAACGTCAACTCGATCCGCTTCATCGGGCAGGCCATCGAGGTCGAGGCGCGGCGCCAGATCGCCATCATCGAGGATGGCGGCACCATCTCCCAGGAGACCCGCCTGTTCGATCCGGGCAAGGGCGAGACCCGCTCCATGCGCTCTAAGGAAGAGGCGCACGATTACCGCTACTTCCCCGACCCGGACCTGCTGCCGCTCGAATTCGACCAGGCCTATGTGGATGCGCTGGCCGAGGGCCTGCCGGAACTGCCGGACGCCAAGAAGGTCCGCTTCATCGAGTCCTACGGCCTGTCTCCCTACGATGCCGGCGTGCTCATCGCCGAGCGGTCCTCCGCCGATTATTTCGAGGCGGTGGCCAAGGGCCGCGACGGCAAGGCCGCGGCGAACTGGGTAATCAACGAGCTGTTCGGCCGCCTCAACAAGGAAAGCCACAGCATCGAGACGAGCCCGGTCTCGGCGGACCAACTCGGCGCCATCGTCGATCTCATCGGCGAAGGGGTCATCTCGGGCAAGATCGCCAAGGACCTGTTCGAGATCGTCTGGTCCGAGGGCGGCGACCCGCGCGAACTCGTCGAATCGCGCGGCATGAAGCAGGTCACCGATACCGGCGCCATCGAGGCGGCGGTGGACGAGATCATCGCCAAGAATCCCGACAAGGTGAGCCAAGCCAAGGAAAAGCCGACCCTGCTCGGCTGGTTCGTCGGCCAGACCATGAAGGCCACCGGCGGCAAGGCCAACCCCGCGGCGGTGAACGCGCTGCTGAAGGCCAAGCTCGGGATAGAGTAGCGCCGGAGTTTCTGAGTGTCATACTACGAAAGGACGGCCGTCAACGTAGGGGGGCGCTCCCACGATGCAGCGCGATGCACCAAACGAGGCGCTGGCCGTCCAAGTGCGGCGCTTGTTGTGGACGGAATGGGATCCGATCGGTGCCGCCTCGCTTGGTGCGCCAGTCAACGAATACGATTGCTACGTGCCCGGCATCATGGCTCTCGTGCAGGATACACGCGTCTGCGAGCAAACCATCACACATCATCTCACCCGGATCGAGCGGGAGGAAATGTGTCTCGACCGATCAGAGACAGCGACGCAACGAACGGCACGCGCCCTGCTTGGACTACGCGAAGCACATCAGCGGAATTCCTCTGAATTTGTCGAGCAGATTGTCAGCCGTAATGGCCTACATTGCGTATGGATCTTCCGACGTGAAGGACATCTGTTTCATTACGAGTACGCCACATTGTGTGAGGAAACCGATGTGAACGGCACACTCACTTGGTGGTCCGGTCCCGAACAAGGACGATCAGGGCTTTTCGAGAGTGCGACTGCGGCTGAAAGCGAAGCGCGCGCGTCTCTCAAGTGGCTACGTGATCTAGACTAAGCGCAGCAACCTTCGGTTGTCCCAAATCAGGGAAACAGCTTCAAGCAGAAGCCAACAACAATAGTGAAACGCCACCGGATGATCCGGCGGCGGAAGCGGTCGAATTGGGGCATTTTGCGCATTCGAAGTCGTGCCGTATCGGCCGCTTCTGCGCCCCGGAGACCGCTTCCGTCCCGTGATTCGCGTCTGTGCTGCTCAACGTCCGGGCCGAATTAATCCCGAATGATCGTTGCAGCATCCTGCTGGGGTGGAGTCATTCCCGTCTCCTGCTGCTAAGTTGGTCGCGATCGACAACCGATCTACGCCTCCTCGTTGCTTGAGATGTGCTTTGCTCGAGAGCACATGATCAAGGTGCGACTGGATCGCTCTTACGTCAAGCCCCTATCTCATCTTTCCGGCAACTGTATTCTTTCCCATTCCCCCGACTCCAAGAAAGCGCTGCCTCTTCAGGTGGTTGGCAAAGGATCGTCCGCGTTCCAAAGCCGGGTTCAGGCAACGTTCCGGAATGTCACGCCGGCGCGCGAAGGTGCGAGGGTGGGCATCCGTCCCATCGCCGCCTCGTAGTCGGTGGCCAGTTCCGCCGCGCCGCGCAGGCGCCCCGGCTCGTCCCGGTAGCTGCCCGTTCCCGTCACCGGTGCCCCCTGCCATTGCCGCTCGATTGCCAGACGCTCGGGCGTGCCGGCGAAAGCGGCGATGAAGGCATCCGCCGCCATGAGCAGGCGGCAGGCGCTCGGATGGTCTGCCACGGCCGCAGTGTAGTACCAGGGCGCGGGCGCGATGTTGCCGGGCACGATCTCGATGCGGCCTCGCCACGGGCTGTCGGCGCCGGTGCAGGCCCAGTGCATGATCGGCGCGTCCACGGCGAAGGCATCGACCACGCCCTCGGCCAGAGCGTCGTGGATGCGGCCCTGGTCGGTGATCGGCACGAGGCTGCCGAGAACGGCGACGCGCCGGCCCTTCGCTTGCAGGTTCTCCGCCCAGCGCAGCCCGGCGGCCTCCAGCGTGGCATAGGCGCTCGGATC
The DNA here is from genome assembly GCA_902712845.1 of Methylobacterium bullatum. NCBI lineage: Bacteria > Pseudomonadati > Pseudomonadota > Alphaproteobacteria > Hyphomicrobiales > Methylobacteriaceae > Methylobacterium > Methylobacterium bullatum. The sequence continues at coordinate 3,982,178 of LR743504.1, read as the reverse complement.
GTTGATGACGCCGAGCGTCCGGCCCTCGAGGTCGGACAGGCTGCGGATGCGCGTGTCGCCGGTCCGGCGCGCCAGCACGTAGTGGAGATGGGTATAGGCCTGCGAATAGGCGATGGCACCGAATCCCGGGCTCGGCGGCAGGGCCGACCAGACGATGTCGGCGGGCGCCTCGGCGGCGGTCCGGCCCGCATCGAGCAGTTCCGTGCACTGGTCCCAGGGGCATTCGACGAAGACCGGCGTGACGCCGAGGGACCGCGCGAAGGCCGTGGCATAGGCGATGTCGAGGCCGAGCAGGGCGCCGCCGGCGGCCTTGCGGAAGGACAAACCCTTGAAATCGGGCTCCACGGCGATGCGCAGGGTGCGGCGCGCCCGGATGTCGTCGAGGAGATCGAAGCCCTTCGGACGGTGGGCGAGCCCGTGCCCGGCCATCTCCGGTGAGGGCAGGCCGGAGGCGGCCGCCTGCAGCGTGGCATCGGCTAGAGCCAGGGCGCGGGCGGCCTTGGTCTCCGTCCGGTCGATGCTGCTCTGCATGGCGCCGAGAGCCTCGCCGATGGAGGCGTTGCTGGCGCTGATCGCGGACAGTTCGACGCCGACACCGCCAAGCAGGGTCTCGATCCGGTCGGCGGTGGCCCGCACGGCACCGGCGAGTCCGTCCAGGGCATGGTCCGTCGAGACGCGCAAAGCGGAGAGATCGGCGCGGACATCGGAGAAATCGATGATGCCAGCCGCATTGCGGGCGCTCTCCCGGGTCTGGTCGGCCAGGGCGCGGACCTCGGCGGCGACCACGGCGAAGCCGCGCCCATGCGCGCCGGCCCTTGCCGCCTCGATCGTCGCGTTCAACGACAACATCCGGATCGTCGCGCCGATCCCGTCGATGGCGGCGACGATCCGGCTCGCCTCGGCGGCCTTGGTGTCGATGCGCGCCCCGATGCGGGCGATCTCGGCGGTGATCTCGCGCATGGCCGCGCCGACCGCATCCACGAGCTCCCCGCGAAGGCGCTCGGCCGTCCCCGCCGCCGTGTCGCGGCCGACGCTGCCGAGCGTCGTCGCCAGAGAACGGTCGACGCCGGCGCTCTGGCGACGGATCTCGCGAGTGAAGCTGCCGGCCTGGGCATTGGCGCGGGAAGCGTGGCGCAGGAGCGTCGCCATGCCGGACACCGCGTGGGTGACGCCCGCGCTTTCGGACGCCGCGGCCGAGTCGTTCTCAAAGGCGTCGATGGATTTCAGCACGTGACCCGACCCAGCCGAGAAGATGCCGGAAGAATCGCTCATGGTCCTTAAGCGCGGTTGAAACTCCGTCGCGATCCGTGCTCAACTTCGCGCCAATATTGGAGAAGTTTTCACCTCTTCATGGCCGGGGCATGCTGCCCCGAGGCATCCGGCGAAGCGCGACGTCTTCCCAGCGAGGGCTTCAGCGGGCCGCCGCCCCCGGAACATGCTCCTGCCCGGAGACGGATGGCCCACCGAAACGGTCGCGCAGGGTCTTCCAGAACGTACCGCCATGGGCACCGGGCTCGCCCACGGAGACGGTGGCGTTCATGCCGGCCACCAGGGTGACGCCGTCGGGAACCCTCTCGATGCGGATGCGCACGGGGACGCGCTGGGCGAGGCGCACCCAGGTATAGACCGGGTCGACATTGGGCAGGCCCTGCGTGCTCGGCGAGGCGTTGGCGTTGCTGATGCCGAGGGTGATGCTCTCGACCCGGCCGTCGATGAGGGCCGGGTAGCCGAGGAGTTCGGCCTTCGCCCCGTCGCCCACATGGATATGGGCCAGCTTCGTCTCCTCGAAATAGCCGTCGATCCAGAACGAATCGGTGTCGATCACCGCGACGTTGACGGTGCCGGCAGTGGCGTAGTCGCCCGCGCGCAGGAGAAGGTTGGTGACGCGCCCGTTCACCGGCGAACGGACTTCCGTGCGCCCCCGGTTGACCCGCGCCTGATGCAGCTGCGCCTTCGCGGAGGCGAGCGCCGCCTCCGCGATCTTGGCGGTGCCCGCATATTGCTGTTTCTCCTCCACCGAGGTGGAGAGGGTGGTCAGGGCCTCGCGCCGGGCCGCCTGGGTCCGCTTGACCTGAAGGTCGGCCTCGCGGTTCTCCAGCTCGGCCTGGGCGGTGGCGATGGCAATGTCGAAATCCACCGGATCGATGACGTAGAGTACATCGCCCTTGGCGACGTTCTGGTTGTCGGTGACGCGCAGTTCGGTGATCTGGCCGGAAACCTGGGGCGCCACGCTGGCCACCTGCACGCGCACGCGCCCGTCGCGGGTCCAGGGCGCGGTGACGTAGAACTGCCAGACCAGGGCGGCGGCCAGGCCGGCGCAGGCCAGGATCAGCACGGTCGCCAGGAGCCGCACCACGCGCCAACGCCGGCGCCTCGCGAGGGACGGCACGCGCTCGCGGGACGGGCGAGCATCGGAGAGATCGTCGTCGGCCATTGTCAGGCAAGATCCATGTCGGCGGACCACATTGCTCAGAAGAGAACGATGAGAAGCGCGAGGATGCAGACGAAGATCCCCGCCTCGGCCAGCGGCGGGTTGGCGACGTAGCGGCTGAAGCGGATGCGGCTGAAGCCGAACCGCAGCAGCACCATGAGGGCCAGGGCCGCCAGCACATAGGCGACGAAGGGCGAGATCAGGACGCCGCCGAGATCGATGTCATGCCGCATGGGGCGCCTCCATCAGGCCGGTCGCAGGATGCCGAGGCGGCGCAGGAGACGGTGCTGGCTCTCCATGATGCCGCCCGCCGTCACCAGGTCGCTGACGAGGCGGGCGATGTCGAGCCGCGTCGGGGCGCTCACGGATCGGCCGTGCCGGAGGAATGCGCGAACGGACCGGGCGAGCGTGCCCGCGTCCGCCGCCTCCAGTCCCGCCCGCGCCTGCCTCGCGGCATCGTTCAGGGCGGGATCGTCGGGGAGGCGACACAGCTGGGCATGGGCGCGGGCGGCGGCGGATTCGAGTCGGGCCAGGTCGAAAGCACGGTCCAGGCTCGCCGCGCGGACGGCGCCGCTGCCCGAACTCCATTGCGAGAATTGCAGCAGCCGATCGCTGTTGAGGCTGGTGCGGGTGGTGGCGTCGCCGCCATCGCCGGCTAGCGCGTCCAGCACCGAATCCCGGGCCGAATCGAGGGCGAAGGCGCGGCGCTGGGCGGGCGAGGTCGGCAGCACGATCCGCACCGCGACGAACAGGATGCCAGCCGCCATCGTCACCAGGAACGCATTCGTGAGGAAGCCCTGTGCGTCGTAGGTCTGCGGGTTCGACGGCGACAGGAGGACCATGAAGAACACGAGCACAATGAAGCCGATCCCGAAGGTGGGTGGGTTCAGGCTGAGGAAGCACGCCACGAAGATCACCGGCGCGATGGCGATGGCGAGGAGCGGGAATCCCTGCTCGCCCCCCAGCACGCCGAAGAGCACGATTCCGGCGCAGAGCGCCGCGACAGGCATGCCGATGAGCACGCCCCGGGCAAAGGCCTTCGAATCCGGCGCGATGGCCGAAAGCGAACAGGTCGCCGCCACCTGTACCAGGGAGAAGGACGTGGCGGGCCAGCCGGCGGCGATGAGGAGGAGGGCGGTGGCGCCAAAGGCGATTCCCACCCGTGCCGCGCCGCGAAGGGCCACGGGGAGGTCGCGATGCGTCGGCAGGGCAACATCGCGCTTCGGTCGGCAGCCGGTGGAGAGGGCGTTCAATCCGTCCTCGGCAAAGGAGGCGGCGCGCGCGAAATCGAGGCCGCGCTGCAGTACCAGGATCTCCAGGGGCTCGCTCGTCCCACCCTGGATCGCCTCATCCACCAGGACACCGAGACGATGCGAGGCCGCGTCGGCATCGGGCTTTCCGTCGTCGGTCAGGCCCAGGCAGATCCGGCGTGCCTCGGCGACGGCCTCACTTTCGCTGCCCGGCATCGCGGCGGCGGCCGTGAAGGCCCGACTCGCCGCCGCCATGGCGTAGAGCGCGGCGATGGTGCTGCGCGCCCCGGCGGCCCGGCGGGCGCCGTCGTCGAGTTCGCCGCCGATGGCGCTGGCATCGGCGCGCATCACCGCGATCTGCCGGATCAGGGCCGCCGCCCGCTCCGAGCCGGGATCCGCCTGGGACAGGGTCTCGCGGGCGAAGGCCCGGGTGGCCGACAGGGCCTCCGAGAGCGGCTTGCGCAGGGTGCGCCACGTGCTGGGCGAGGCCAGCGCGTCGTTGATGAAGGTGATGGCGACGATGCCGATGGTGATCGCCGCGACGCGGTCGATGGCGGCCTCGAAGACCGCCTGCGGCGTGTCGATATGGGCGACGGCGACGATGGCGACGGTGTAGCCCGCAAGCATGGCGCCATAAGCCCGCGTATCCTGCAGGAAATGGGCGACGAAGACGCAGAGGCCGAGCCAGGTCGCCACGGAGATTAGGAGAAGAACCCGGTCCTGCCCGAAAGCACCGATCAGCAGGATCGACATCGCGCCCCCCGCCAGGGTGCCGAGAAAGCGGTACAGCGCCTTGGACAGGGCCTGGCCGCGTTTGGGCTGGGCCAGGATCGCCACGCAGACGGCGGCCGACGAGGCGCCGGAGAGCTGAAGCCAGAACGCGGCGTAGAGGGCCAGCACCATGGCGAGCCATATCCGCAGGGCGAAGGCCCAGGCGGAGGGCACGGGGACGATGCGCTCCATGAGCACGAGCGCGCGGTCGGCCGGGGAGGGGCGTGTTCCGGCGGAAACCCCGCTCACGGAGAAGGCCCGGCCGCCGCCGCATCCACGGCCTTGGCCGCAACCCGCATCTGCCAGAGGCAGAGGAGGGGCGTCACCACCAGCTCCATCGCCAGGGCACCCTGCATGACCGCCGAGGGCAGGCCGGTGAGGTAGAGGCCCAGCAACCGCGCCAACCCGCCGAGCACGACGACGAGGGTCAGGAAGCGGAACAGGCGCGATTTCGCCTCGATGGCCGGCACGCAGCTCCAGAACAGGATGCCGATGCCCGTCAGCAGGCCCGACAGGTAGCGGAAATGGCTATCGGCGGAGATCTGGGACAGGCTGTCGCCGCCAACTCCCCCTAGTCCGAACAGGATTCCGAAGAGCCCCGACGCCACCGGTATGATCGCGGCCACCGCCACCACGCGCTGCAGCGCCTCGCGTTCCCGCATCCGCCCGTTTCTCCGCTCCGGCCCGGAGCAATCGCAGCTCGGGCAGTCCCCGAGTCGAACTAGTTCAGGCCTTGATCTCCTTCAAGCGCTTGACGCACTTGCTGAAATATTGCGGCCATTTCGGCCCCTGCGCCGCCTTGTCGGCAACCGAGAGGGCGCGCCACTCAGCGCCGCATTTCTTCTGCCGCTCACGGGCGGCGCTCTGCCCGACAGTCAGTTCCTTCGTATCCTTCGCGGCGGGCTCCGGAGCAGCGGCAACGGGGTCCTTGGCGGACGCCGTCGTCGCGAAACCCAGCACCATCGACGCCGCGATCACCGCGGCTGGAAGAAAACGAAACCGCATGATCGCAACCCCAGGTCGTTGTCCTGCGCTCACGGTGAGGCGCCGGAACCGCCATCATCACAGCCAGAAGTCGGGTAAAGGGCAAGATCCTTCGCCGTGCCGCGGCACACCGTCCACCGTTCGATGGCGGCGCGGATCCTGCAACCATCCGCCCCTCGCCCGGTTTGATCCGGCGACATGATGCGACCCTGACAGGAGCGGAACGTTTCCCATGGCCGCCGCCACCCAGAAGCCCATCGACCTCCATACCTGGGGCACGCCCAATGGTTGGAAGATCCCCATCATGCTGGAGGAGTGCGGTCTGCCCTACCGGGTGGTGCCGGTGAATATCGGCAAGGGCGACCAGCTGGCGCCGGACTTCCTGACGATCTCGCCCAACAATAAGATCCCGGCCATCGTCGACCCGGACGGTCCGGGGGGCCAGCCCATTACGGTCTTCGAATCGGGGGCGATCCTGCAATATCTCGGGCGAAAGACCGGCTGCCTCTACCCCACCGACGAACGCGCCCGGGTGGCCGTGGACGAATGGCTGTTCTGGCAGGTCGGGGGCTTCGGACCGATGCTCGGCCAGATGCACCATTTCCGCATCCATGCGGAGGAGAAGATCCCCTACGCCATCGAACGGTTTTCGGCGGAATCCCAGCGTCTCTACGGCGTGCTCGACCGGCGCTTGGCGGATCGCGACTACATCGCCGACACGTATTCCATCGCCGACATCGCGATCCTGACCTGGGCCAAGCATCACGAGAAGCAGGGTATTGATCTGGCGACCCTGCCGAATGTCCGTCGCTGGCTCGACGCAGTCCTGGCGAGGCCCGCCGTGAAACGGGGCCTCGCCGCGATCTGAGCCGCTACTTCTTGGCTTCGACCTGAGGCGCGGCCGGCTTGGCCGCGGGCTTCGGCGCCGGCTTGGTGGCGGCTTCGGAAGCCGGGGTCACGGCCGCCTGCTGGTTCACGTCCGGCACGCGGGTCCAGGTCTCGGAGCCGCACAGGACCTTGAGAAGGCATCCGGACACGCTCAGCTCGGAGCCGGATTCACGCTCCAGGCTGACCTGATAGATCTTGCCCTCGTCGATGTTGTAGATGTCGCCGGAGAACTTCTCTTCGTCGGGGGCGAGACCGTCGATGAGTTGCAGGCCGATGACCGGGCGCAGGCGCTTCTTCGGGTCGGGGTTCTTGGCGTCGGTGCGCGGCGCACCCGTCTCGGTGGTCGGCGTCTTCAGCCACACGACCTTGCCGCAGATGTTTGCACTGTTCGGGCCGCAATGATCGATGCGGATCTTGGCGCGGCCATCCTTCGTGAGCCAGGTGCCGGACGGGTCCTTCGACGGGGCCGCAGCGGCGGCGACGAGTCCGGAGAGCAGGAAGGCGGAGGTCAGGGCAACGCGCATGGCTTTTGGTCTCCTGGTGCCTGTAAAGGGCCGCGGCGCATCGGCGGGAGCGTCGCGAAGGGGTCGTGAGCCTGGGGTCGAGAGCTTGGTCGTGGCCGCGCCGGACGTCGAGAACGGTCCGGGCCAGCGTCTTCTGGTGTGAGAAGACACCAGCAATCGGGCGAATTTCCGGCACTGTTGCGCCGAAGCCATGGCCAAGGGAATTCCGCTGTGGATGCGCCGTCTTCGTCCTTCGGGTTGAGAGGACGGGGCGTGCCCGCTATAAGCCGGCCGCCGAAGCCGTTTTCGGCCGAGCGAACATAACCGGACTGATCATGGCCACCGAGCGCACTTTCTCCATCCTGAAGCCCGACGCGACCAAGCGGAACCTCACCGGCGCCGTGAATGCCGTGATCGAGAAGGCGGGCCTGCGCATCGTCGGCCAGCGTCGCATCCAGATGACCCAGGCCCAGGCCGAAAAGTTCTACGAGATCCACAAGGAGCGCCCGTTCTTCGGCGAGCTCGTCTCCTTCATGACCTCGGGCCCCGTGGTCGTGCAGGTGCTCGAGGGCGAGAACGCCGTCGCCGCCTACCGCACCGTGATGGGCGCCACCAACCCGGCCAATGCCGACGAGGGCACCATCCGCAAGACCTTCTCCGAGTCGGTCGGCGAGAACACCGTGCACGGTTCGGACAGCGCCGAGAACGCGACGATCGAGATCGCGCAGTTCTTCCAGGATTCCGACATCGTCGGCTGAGCCCGACCGGCTTTCGCGCCGCCAACGGGTTCGTGATCGCATCGTCGTCCGGTGAACCGGGAGCGTGGCGCGGAACGATGCCGGGTGTGGCGCGAACGCCCTTGCGCGCGAGTCCTGCCGGGCGTGAAAGGAATTCCCTTAGCCGAATCCCTTTCACGGACCCCACATTCCATGCGCTCCATCGCTCCGCGCACCGGCCGGATCCTGCTCGCCGCCGGCCTCATCTCCCTGCTCGCCGCGTGTAACGCGAACAAGGGTGCGCCCACGGCCTCCCTCGAAGGCTACACGCCCGATCCGGCTCTGAAGACGGCTTCCGCCAGCAACCTCACCGGACGCGTGCGCCACGCCTGCACGGTGACGCAGTCCCGCCTGCAGAGCGTCCCCGAGGCTTCGCTCGCTCGCCCCTGCGGCTGCTACGCCAAACAGACCCTGGCGAGCCTCAACCCGGCCGAGCTCGAATCCTACCGCACCACCGGCTATTTCAACGATTCCGCCCGCGCCAAGGCGCTCTCGGCCCTCGACAGCTGCCAGCTGCCGCGCCCGGCGTAAGCCGTTATCATCGCCGATCTCGATATCTCGGGATCGGCGGCTGGGGCCTCAGCCTTGCGCGGACAGGCTGAGCAAGGCCCCCTCGGCCGGCCTGATTTCGCCGGCGAACACCACGCGGCCACTCTCCAGCCTGGCCCGTCCGCCGGCGATCAGCGCCAGGGCACGCGGGTAGAGGAGGTGTTCCTGCACCAGGATACGCGCGGCGAGGCTGTCCGCATCGTCGCCAGGCAGGACCGGGACGGCGGCCTGGGCCACGATCGGCCCGGCATCGAGTTCGGGCACCACGTAATGCACCGTGCAGCCGTGCAGGCGGACGCCGGTCTCCAGGGCCTGCTCGTGGGTATGGACGCCGCGAAACAGCGGCAGCAGCGAAGGATGGATGTTGATCATCCGCCCTGCCCAAGCCTCGACGAAGCCCGCGGAGAGGATCCGCATGAAGCCGGCCAGCACGACGAGTTCGATCCCGGCCGCTTCGAGTTCCGCGTTCAGGGCTGCATCGAAGCTCGCCCGGTCGGGATAGGCGCGGTGATCGAGCGCCTTCGTGGCGATTCCGACACTCGCCGCATGGACGAGCCCGCCCGCCTCCGGCCGGTTGGAGGCGACGAGAACGATCTCGGCGGGATAATCCGGGGCCTTCGCGGCCTCGATCAGCGAGACCATGTTCGAGCCGCGTCCCGAGATCAGGATCGCGACCCGCATCCTGGGTCGGGGAGCCATCACAGGGCGAGCTTCCCCTGGAAGGTCACCGGATCGGGTCCGCGCTCGGTGATGAGCCCGAGGCGGATCGGCGAGGCGCCTGCGGTGTCGAGCGCCCGGGTCACCGCCGACACGCTCTCCGGCGAGACCACCGCCACCATGCCGATACCGCAATTGAAGGTGCGCAGCATTTCGGATTCCGCGACCCCGCCGACCTTAGAGATCCATCCGAAGACGGGCGGCGGAATGATCGCGTCGAGGTCGATGCTGATGCCGACGCCGTCGGGCAGGACCCGGGGCAGGTTGTCGGGAAAGCCGCCGCCGGTGATGTGGGCGAGGGCCTTGATCCCGTCGGTGGCCCTCAGCGCGGCCAGCAGCGGCTTCACGTAGATCCGGGTCGGCTCCAGCAGGGCGTCGCCGAGCGAGCGCGACGGCTCGAACGGGGCCGGGTCGTCGTAGGAGAGGCCGCTCGCCTCGACGATCCGGCGGACCAGAGAGAAGCCGTTGGAATGTACACCGGAGGACGGCAGGCCGAGCACCACATCGCCGGGTGCGATGCCGGGGCGTGGCAGGAGCTTTCCACGCTCGGCGGCGCCGACGCTGAAGCCCGCGAGGTCATAATCCGACCCGTCGTAGAGGCCGGGCATCTCGGCGGTCTCGCCACCGATGAGCGCGCAGCCCGCGATGCGGCAGCCCGCCGCGATCCCGCGCACGATGTCTGTGCCGACCCCTGGCACCAGCTTGCCGGTGGCGTAATAATCGAGGAAAAACAGCGGCTCGGCGCCCTGGACGATGATGTCGTTCACGCACATCGCCACGAGGTCGACGCCGATCGTGTCGTGGCGGCCAGTCTCGATGGCGATCTTGACCTTGGTGCCGACGCCGTCATTGGCCGCCACCAGGATCGGGTCGGAGAAGCCGGCGGCCTTCAGGTCGAACAACCCGCCGAACCCGCCGATCTCGGCATCCGCCCCGGGCCGGCGGGTGGAGCGCACCAGCGGCTTGATCGTCTCGACCATGGCGTTGCCCGCATCGATGTCGACGCCCGCATCCGCGTAGGTCATTCCGTTCCGGCTCTCGCCGTTCTTGCTCTCGGCCGTCATCGGCGCCCCGTCTCGCAATCCACGTCCTGCATGGCCGGCATCGGGATGTCGGCCAAAGTCCTTCCGCTCCTCTAGCCGCTTGCGCCAATCTCGGCGAGTCGTCATCGGGAAATTAGGGAATCGTGCGGATCCGGTCCTCCAGGGAGAATGCCATGCGGGACACGACCGGCCACCAGCATGCCTTGACCGTGGGCACTCCCGTTCCCACTCTCCGCAACGACGGACACGACGAGGGGGTACGGCCGATGCGCGGCAGGGCGGTGATCGGACTGGCGGGCCTCGGCATCGTCGCGTTGCTGCTCTACCTGCTTTCGGGGGTGATGCTGCCCTTCGTGGCCGGCCTGGCCCTCGCCTATCTTCTCGACCCCATGGCCGATAGGCTCCAGCGCCTAGGTCTCGGACGGCTCTCGGCCTCGCTCCTGATCCTCGCCATGTTCGTCGTCGGGCTCGTGGTGATCCTGCTGATCGTGGTGCCCCTGGCCGCCAATCAGATCTCGGCACTTGTGACGACCCTGCCCGGCATGGTTTCACGGCTGCAGGGTATCATCGTCGAGCGGGTCGGGCCGATCCTGACGCGGGTCGGCGGGGCGGACGTGCTCAACGACCTGCAATCGTCCGTCGGAGCCCTGGTGGGGCAGGGCGGCACGTGGTTCCTGGCTTTCCTGAAGTCGCTGTGGTCGGGCAGCCAGGCGCTTGTCTCCATCGCCTCGCTCCTCGTCGTGACCCCCGTCGTGGCCTTCTACCTTCTCGTCGACTGGGACCGGATGGTCGCCACCGTCGACGGCTGGACCCCTCCGCGCCACCGCACGACCGTGCGGCGTCTGGCCGGCGAGATCGACCGGGCGATCATCGGCTTCGTGCGCGGACAGACCCTGGTCTGCCTGATCCTGGGGACGTTCTATGCCGTCGGTCTGTTCTTCGTCGGCGTGAATTTCGGCGTGCTGATCGGGATGATCGCGGGTTTCCTCACCTTCATCCCCTATGTCGGCACCCTCGTCGGCTTCCTTCTCTCGGTGGGCGTCGCCCTGGTCCAATTCTGGCCGACCTCCGACTGGCTCCATATCGGGCTGACCATCGCCGTGTTCGTGGTCGGCCAGTTCTTCGAGGGCAACGTCATCTCGCCCAAGCTCGTCGGTGACTCGGTCGGCCTGCACCCGGTCTGGCTGATGTTCGCGCTCCTGGCCTTCGGCTCCCTGTTCGGGTTCCTCGGCCTGTTGCTGGCCGTCCCCGTCGCGGCCTCCATCGGCGTCATCGTGCGCTTCGCTATCTCGCGTTATCTCCAGAGTCCGCTCTACTATGCCGAAGAACCGATCCTGATTCAGAAGCGCGAGGGATGAGATCGCCGATGCGCGACGCCGCGCCCCCGAAGCAGCTCGCCTTCGACCTGCCCCTCGACCCGCGCTATGGCCGCGAGGACTTCCTGGTGGGGCCGGCCAACGAGGCGGCCTACGGGCTGATCGAAGCCTGGCCGCGCTGGCCCGATACGGTCTGCCTCATCACCGGGCCGTCGGGCAGCGGCAAGAGCCATCTCGCCTCGATCTGGGCGACGCGCTCCCATGCCTGGACCGTCCCGGCCTCCGAGGTCACCGCCGATTCGGTCACGCATCTCGTCTCCAACGGGGCCCTGGTCATCGAGGATATCGATCGCCCCGAGGGCCGCGATGAGGCGGCCCTGTTCCACCTCCTCAACCTCGCCCGCGAGAACGGTAGCCCCGTCCTCATCACGGCGGCCGCACCGGTGGAGGCGCTCGGTCTCGTCACCGCCGATCTGCGCTCGCGCCTGAGGCTGGCACCGGGCGCCACCATCCTTCCCCCCGACGACGCGCTGATGCGGGCGGTGCTGGTCAAGCTCTTCGTCGACCGCCAGCTCGTGGTCGATCTCAGCATCGTCGAGGCCATCGCCCTGCGGATCGACCGCTCCCTCGCCAGGGCCAGGGCCGTGGTGGCCGAACTCGACCGCGACGCCCTGAGGCGCGGCCGCCGCATCACGAGGCCGCTGGCCATGTCCGTCCTGGCGGAGCTCGGTGTTGCGGACGACGAGGCCGGCGACGACGACGACGACGACGACGCGTCGCCTTGATCGCCCGCTTATCCCGATTGTCATGGAATTGTCAGACGCGACGGCCCGGCAGCATGCTACGAGGCCGCTTGTTTCAGTAGAGTGAGGAGAAGACCCGTTGCCGGAAATGGATTCGGACGCGATCTCCAAGGGGTCGGATACGGAGAGGATGGATGTCGAGGAGCCGACGATCGCTCCAGCGGCCGACGACTCGACCGGCGAGACCCGCTCAGGTGACAGCGGCAGCGGCCCCGTGGCGCCCGAATCCCTGTCGCCCAAGCGCCCCGCTGCCCGGCGCCGTCCGGCGGATGCCAGTCCGGCAAGCCCTCCTGCCGTCCGGCCACAGGTGGCGAAGTCCGGCTCGAAGACAGCATCGAAGCCCGGCCCCGGAGCGACCCTCCCGGTAGAATCGACCTCGATCGGCGAGGCCCCCGAGGCAGAGACGGAATCAGGCTCGATTCTGGCGGAGACGATCATGGCCGACACGGCGACCGAACGAGCGACAGTCGAACCCGTGGCGAGGGAGACCGTGCTCGCCGCCGGCCGCGCCCTGCGCCATTCGCCCGAGCGCTTCGTGAACCGGGAATTGTCCTGGCTGCAGTTCAACCGCCGGGTGCTGGAAGAGGCCTCCAACGCCAGCCATCCGCTGCTGGAGCAGCTGCGCTTCCTCTCGATCTCGGCCAACAACCTCGACGAGTTCTTCATGGTCCGCGTGGCGGGCCTGCACGACCAGGTCCGCGCCGGCCTGATCCAGCCGTCGCAGGACGGGCTGAGCCCGTCCGAGCAGCTCACCCGGATCGGTTCGGAAGTCTCGCGCCTCGCGCTCGACCAGCAGCGGCGTTGGCGCGAGTTGCGTGACGACCTCCACGGTGTCGGCGTCGACCTCGTGGAGCCCGGCAACCTCACCCCCGATCACAAGGCCTGGCTCGAGGAGTACTTCCTCAGCCACGTCTTCCCGGTGCTGACTCCGCTCGCCATCGACCCGGCCCATCCGTTCCCGTTCCTGTCGAACCTCGGCTCCAGCATCGCCCTGATGATGGTGCGCCCCCGCGACGGGCGGACCCTGCGCGCCCTGATCCGCCTGCCCGCCGTCCTCGACCGCTTCGTGCGCCTGCCGGAGGTCGCGGGGGAATCCACCGCCCGGTTCATCGCCATCGAGCAGGTCATCGTCCTGTTCACCGGCCGCCTGTTCCCGGGCTACTTCGTGAAAGGGCAGGGGGCATTCCGGGTGATCCGCGATTCCGACCTCGAGATCGAGGAGGAGGCCGAAGACCTCGTCCTGCATTTCGAGAGCGCCCTGAAGCAGCGCCGCCGCGGCGTCGTCATCAGGCTCGAAGTCGAGGCAGGAATGCCGGAGGATCTGCGCGCCTTCGTCGCCGACGAACTCGAGATCGGCTACGACGCGATCTTCGTGGTCGAGGGCATGCTCGCCCTCAACGAATTGTCGCAGATCGTCGGGATCGACCGGCCGGACCTGAAGTTCAAGTCGTACAACCCGCGCTTCCCCGAGCGCATCCGCGAGAGCGGCGGCGACGTCTTCGCCGCCATCCGGCAGAAGGACTTCATCGTCCACCACCCCTACGAATCCTTCGACGCGGTGGTGCAGTTCCTGGCCCAGGCCGCCCGCGACCCCAACGTGGTGGCGATCAAGCAGACGCTCTACCGCACCTCCTCGAACTCGCCGATCGTCGCGGCGCTGGCCGAAGCCGCCGAACTCGGCAAGTCCGTGACGGCGCTGGTGGAGCTGAAGGCGCGCTTCGACGAGGAGGCCAATATCCGCTGGGCCCGCGACCTGGAGAAGGCCGGCGCGCAGGTGGTGTTCGGCTTCATCGAGCTGAAGACCCACGCCAAGCTGTCGATGGTGGTGCGGCGCGAGGGCGACAAGCTCGTGAGCTACTGCCATGTCGGCACCGGGAACTATCACCCGATCACGGCGCGGGTGTACACCGACCTGTCGTTCTTCACCGCCGACCCGGCGGTGGCCCGCGACGTCAGCCGCATATTCAACTACATCACCGGCTATGCCGAACCGGCCGAACTCGAGCGCATGGCGGTTTCGCCGCTGACCCTCAAGCCCCGGCTTCTCGAGAACATCGCAGCGGAAGTGGCCCATGCCAAAGCCGGGCGGCCGGCGGCGATCTGGATCAAGTGCAACTCCCTGGTGGACGGGCAGATCATCGACGCGCTCTACGACGCGTCCCAGGCCGGGGTGCAGATCGACTGCATCGTGCGCGGCATCTGCTGCCTCAGGCCGGGCATTCCCGGCCTGTCGGATACGATCCGGGTGAAATCCATCGTCGGGCGCTTCCTCGAACACGAGCGGATCTACGCCTTCGGCAACGGGTTCGGCCTGCCGCACCCGAAGGCGACGGTGTCGATCTCGTCGGCCGACCTGATGACCCGCAACCTAGAGCGGCGCGTGGAGGCGTTGTTGCCGATCACTAACCAAACGGTGCATCAGCAGGTGCTAGACCAGATCATGCTCGCCAATCTCCTCGACAACCAGCAAAGCTGGCGTGTACTGGCGTCTGGCGCGAGTGAACGTGTCCAGCCCTCCGAGGGCGAGGAGCCGTTCAACGCGCATAAGTACTTCATGACGAACCCGAGCCTGTCCGGCCGGGGCAAGTCCTCGAAGAAGTCGAGTCCGCGCGCGCTGAGCCGTAGAGCCCAGCGTCCTTGAGCGGACGATACCGGCAGGAGCTGGTCGTGGGACTTCCTCGTGACGGCATGACAGGTACGGGCTTCACGACTCAGGGGGATCCCGGCGTGCAAGATCGCGTGGAACCGGTAGCGATCATCGACATCGGATCGAATTCCGTGCGTCTCGTGGCCTATGACGGCCTGAACCGCGCGCCGACGCCGCTCTACAACGAGAAGGTCCTGTGCGGGCTGGGCCGCAACGTGTTCAGCACGGGCCGGCTCAACGAGGAGGCGGTTCGGCGCGCCCTCAGTGCGCTCGCGCGCTTCCGCATCCTCTGCGAGACCATGCGCGTCGGCCGCGTCTTCGTGCTCGCCACGGCCGCCGCGCGCGACGCGCAGAACGGCCCGGAATTCCTCGCCGCGGCGGAGGCCGCCTGCGGCCACCGGATCGAGCTCCTGTCGGGTCGGCGGGAGGCGGAGCTCTCCGCCCTCGGTGTGATCTCCGGTTTCCATACGCCGGACGGAGTCGTCGGTGATCTCGGCGGCGGCTCCCTCGAACTGGTGGACGTGCGCGGCGCCACGGTGGGGCAGGGGGTGACGATGCCGCTCGGCGGTCTCGCCCTCCAGGATCTGTCCGGCGGGTCGGTGAAGAAGGCCCTCAAGATCGCCCGCGAGAACCTCGCGAAGGCAGCCCCCCAGTTGGAGACCCTGCGCGGGCGCAGCTTCTACGCGGTGGGCGGCACATGGCGGGCACTGGCCCGCCTGCATCAGGCGGCGCGGGGCTACCCGCTCCACGTCATGCATGGCTACAGCATCGAGCCTTCCGACGAACTCAGCTTCCTCGAAGTGGTGGAGCGCACCGACGCCGCCCTGCTGCAGGACGTGGAGGCCGTCTCGGAGGCGCGCCGGCCCCTCCTCGCCTATGGCGCCGTGGTGCTGGAGGAGATCATCCGCGTCGGCCGCCCCCGCGAACTCGCCATCTCGGCCTCCGGGGTGCGCGAAGGACTGCTCTACGAGCAGCTCGACCGCGACACCCGTCTGACCGATCCGCTCCTCGCGGCGGCGGCGGAACTGAACCGGCTCCGCGCCCGCTCGCCGGGCCATGGCAGCGACCTCATCGCCTGGACCGACCGGTTCGTCGCCACCCTCGACGGGCCGGAGACGGCCGACGAGCGCCGCCTGCGCCACGCCGCCTGTCTTCTCTCGGATATCGGCTGGCGCGCGCATCCCGATTACCGGGGCGAACAGAGCATCAACGTCATCACGCATGCCGCCTTCGTCGGGATCGACCATCCCGGACGGGCCTATCTCGCCCTGGCAGTCTATTTCCGCCACGAGGGCGTCGCGGCGGACAAGGCGAGTCCGATGCTGCGAAGCCTCGCCGGGCCGCGCCTGTTCGAACGGGCCCGCCTCCTCGGCGCCCTCCTGCGCATCGCCTTCCCGATCTCGGCGGGGATGGAGGGGGCGCTGTGGCGCATGCCCATCACCGTCGCGGATCGACGGGTGACCCTGACCCTGCCTGCGGATCTGGCCGCGCTGCCGGGCGATCGCCTCCTCAACCGCGTCCGCGGCCTCGGCCGCGTGCTGGGTCTGGAAGGGCGGATCGATTCCGCCTGATCCGGTCGCGGGGCCATAGCCTCGGCCGCTCGGAGGATTGTCGATGCCGACCGTCTACGTCTTCGCCGTCCTGACCTTCGTCGTTCTTTCATGCCTGTTGGCCCTTGCGGGCTCTTGGGTGGGTGATCTCGACCGGCTTCCGATGCAATGGGGCCTGAACGGGCAGCCGACATGGTACGCGCCCAAATGGATCGCGCTCGGATTCATCCCGGCGATCGGCCTGATCGTCATGGCGACGGTGGCCGTCAGCCATGTTCCCGGCGGCGACGGGTCCGCTGTCGCCCGAAACATGGCGACGGTCGGAGCCATCCTGATCGCCGCCGAGATCTTTTATCTCTTCATGCTGCGAAGGCACCTCGTCGGCTGATCGGCGGCGTGTCAGGACGGTCTGTCGGAAAAAATCGCTTTCTTGACGATGGCATGGACGCCCCAATTGCCGTCCACCACCTGGGTGATGCCGAAATCGACGGCGATGGACATCAGCGAGATCGCCTCGTCCTCCGTCAGCCCCTTTGCCTGCATCAGGAAGGACCGCATCTTGCGGAAGGCGTCGCGCATGGCGAGGTCGATGGAGGATTTGGAGAAGATCTCGCTCTGCGCGTCGGGGCCGAGATCGGCGAGGTAATTCGGGTAGCTGAAGCCCGAGAGCACCCAATCCTCGGACGTCTCGATCATCGGAAAATCGAGGGTCTCGAGGGCCGTGCCGGCGAGATCCGCCTTCTTGTGCAGGACGAACTGGAAGGTGCCAGTGAGCGAGCACTCGATGGCGGTGCCGCAGAGTTCGGAATCGCCCTGGCTGGCATGCGGATCGCCCACCGAGAACAGGGCGCCCGGCACCGCGACGGGATAGTACATCGTCGCGCCCTTGCCGATGCGCCAGTTGTCGATGTTGCCGCCGGTGTAACTCGGGGGAATCGAGTTCACCATGTCGGCCTCCTTGGGCGCGAGGCCCATCGTGCCGAAATGCGGGCGGATCGGCACACGCACGCCCTTGAGCACGTCGAAATTGCGCTGCGTCTTGGTGTGGTCGACGGGAATGCCCGGATAATCGATGGTGGGATGCGCCACGCCGAACGGATCGGTGACTCCCGGCCAGCGGAAATTGTACACCGCCTTCGCCCAGTCGCGGGCGCCGCTCGCATCGACTTCGTAGATGGTGATGACCTCGCGCGCCCGGTCGCCGGTGATCATGTCCTTGTAGTGATAGCCCCACCAGGCGGCGGCGTTACTGCCGAAGCTGCGGCCCTTGAAGGCGGGGTTGGCGCAGGGGCGGGGCGCCACGTCGAGGATGCGCACCTCCAGCACGTCGCCGGGCTCCGCGCCGCGGATCGCCACCGGGCCGGTGCAGATGTGGACGCCGAGCCCCCCGCCCGGTCCGAGGGGGCCGGTCTCCGGCCCGGCGCCGCGGCGGGCGACGCCTTTCCTGTCCTTGGTCCAAAGGAACACGCTCTCGGCGCCGGGATCGCCCGTCACCATGCGCTCGGCATCGTCGTTGGCGTGGTGGGTCAGAGTCTCGATGGTGACGTAGTCGCCGGACGAAATCTCGACCTGGGGCTTCAGCAGCTTCGAGAAATAGCCCCAATGGACGGTCTCGGCGGTGGCCGGCAGGTGATAATGCGCCGTCTGCTGGATGCCCTTGGCGCTCGTCTGCGCCAGCGCGGGGCCGACGAGGGACAGGCCGCCGGCCGCCATTGCCGCCGCCCCCCCGGTGGCGACGAAGCCGCTCTTGAGGAAGGCCCGCCGCTCGGGCGCGAGGTCGCCGAGGAAACGGCGGCGATGCTCGGCGAAATGCGTGCAGTTCGGATCGTCACCACGGCACATTGGAATCTCCCGACCGGCCCTTGATCGGAATCCTGTATGCAATCCGGTGGCCAATTTTCCACACACCGGGTCTCAAGGGAAAGTCCCGGCGGGATCCGATGGCCGGCGGGCGAGGACAGACGGGAGAATGGATGGATTTCCGCCAAATCGCGCGAACATTCCCTGACGACGCACGTTGACCGGCGCTGATTTCCAAAATCCCCGAGCGTGTCAGGGAGGCTGGAACGCGTCCTTGGCTATCGGAGACACGAACGGCTTCACGCTCCCGGCAGGATTCCGCCGGGGCGATGTTGTTCGTGCGCATGACCCTTATCCTTCACAACTGTTCTCAGGAGTTCCTCCTTGGCTCAATCTCCCACTCTGAAGCCCGTCGTCGCAACGCCATCGGCCCTCGACGCCCGCCCGGCCCTGTACAATCAGGTCTCCTGGGGCGCGATCTTCGCCGGCGCCGTGGCGGCCCTCGTGGCGCAGATGATCCTCAACATGATCGGCCTCGGCATCGGCTTGTCGACCCTGGATCCCGCCGGCAACGACACCCCGACCGCCGCCAGCCTGTCCACCGGCGCCGGCCTGTGGTGGGTCGTCTCCGGCATCGTCGCCTCGCTCGTCGGCGGCTTCCTCGCCGGGCGCCTCTCGGGCAAGCCGCTGGCCAGCACCAGCGGTTATCATGGCCTCGTCTCCTGGGCCGTCACCACCCTGGTCATCGTCTACCTGCTCACCTCGGCGACCGGCGGCCTCATCGGCGGCGCGTTCGGAGGGATTTCGAGCGGGATCGGCGGCGCGGGATCGGCCATCGGCGGCGCCACCCAGACGGCGGCCCAGGCCGCGGCCCCCTTGCTCACCAAGCTGAGCAATCCCCTCGACGGCATCGAGAACCAGGTCCGCCAGTCCACGGGCGGACAGGATCCCGCAGCCCTGCGTGACGCCGCGTCCCAGGCCGTGCGTGCCTACCTGACGGGCGATGCCGCTCAGCAGGCCCAGGCCGAGACCAAAGCCGCCGATGCCCTGGCCAAGGCGCAGGGAATCTCGCCGGATCAGGCCAAGGCCCAGATCCAGGAGTACCGCAAGCAGTACGAGCAGACGGTGGCCGACGCCAAGCAGAAGGCCAAGGTTGCCGCCGAAGCGACCCGCAGCGCCGCTGCGCAGGGTGCCCTCTACGCTGCCCTCGCCCTGATCCTCGGAGGCCTGGCCGCCTTCCTCGGCGGCCGCTTCGGCGCCGTGACTCCGGCCACCGCCTACGGCGACCGCCGCGTCTGATCCCACCGCTTCCGGGCACGCGAACGAAAAAGGCCCCCGAGCAATCGGGGGCCTTTTTCATGGCATCGGCCGTGGAGGACGAGCGACGTCCCGGCTGTTTTTCCTATTCGGAGAGGGGCGTCAGACCGGGCTCCACCGACGCGCTCGTCGGCGCGACGGCGCTCGCCTGCGCCTCCACCACCGCCGCGGCGGTGACGTTGACGATGCCGCGCGCCGTCACCGACGGCGACAGGATGTGGGCGGGCCGGGCCGGGCCGATCAGCAGCGGACCCACGGGCAGGGCGTCGGCCAGGACCTTGGAGAACTGGAAGGCGATGTTGGCCGCGTCGAGATTGGGGAAGATCAGGACGTTGGCAGAGCCCTTGAGGGGCGAGCCCGGCAGCACCCGGTCGCGGATCAGGCCCGACAGGGCGGTGTCGGCCTGCATCTCGCCATCCACCTGGAGGTCCGGCCGGCGGCCCTGGATCAGGCCCAAGGCCGCGCGCATCTTCTGGGCCGAGCGGGAATCGGACTGGCCGAAATCCGAATGGCTGAGGAGGGCGATCTTCGGAGTAAGGCCGAAGCGCGCCACGTGGCCGGCGCAGGCCACCGCCACGTCGGCGATCTCCTCCGCGCTGGGATCGGGCCGGACATGGGTGTCGGCGAGGAAGTAAGCACCTTCCTTGGTGACGATGAGGCTCATGGCCGCGAAATCGAGCACGCCCGGCGCAAGGCCGATCACGTCGCGGATCACCCGCAGGCGCGTCTCGAACCGGCCCTCCAGGCCGCATATCAGCGCGTCCGCCTCGCCCCGGCGCACGGCGATGGCGCCGATCACCGTGTTGTTGGTGCGCACCAGAGTGCGCGCGGCATCCGGCGTGATCCCGCGACGCCCGGCGACTTCGAGATAGGTCGCGACATAGTCGCGGTAGCGCGGATCGTCCTCGGGATCGATCAGGTCGAAATCGGTGCCCTGCCGGATCGACAGGCCGAAGCGCTTGATCCGGGTCTCGATCACGCGCGGGCGTCCCACCAGGATGGGGCGGGCCACATGATCCTCGACGATGGCCTGGGCGGCGCGCAGCACGCGCTCGTCCTCACCCTCCGCGTAGAGGACGCGCTTGGGGTTCTCCTTCGCCTTGGTGAAGATCGGCTTCATGATGAAACCGGAGCGGTGGACGAAGCGGTCGAGACTGTCGGCGTAGGCCTGGATGTTCTCCAGCGGCCGGCCGGCGACGCCCGAATCCATCGCGGCCTGCGCCACGGCGGGGGCGATCCGCAGGATCAGGCGCGGATCGAAAGGGCTCGGAATCAGCGAATGCGGGCCGAAGGGCCGGGCCTCGCCGCCATAGGCGCGGGCGACCACGTCGGACGGAGTCTCGCGGGCCAGCGCGGCGATCGCCTTCACGGCGGCCTTCTTCATCTCCTCGTTGATCGAGGTGGCGCCGACATCGAGGGCACCGCGGAAGATGTAGGGGAAGCACAGGACGTTGTTGACCTGGTTCGGGAAATCCGAGCGCCCGGTGCAGATCATCGCGTCGGGGCGCTTCGCCTGCGCCAGATCCGGCATGATTTCCGGATAGGGGTTGGCGAGCGCCATGATCAGCGGCTTCTCGGCCATCTTCTCCAGGTATTCCGGCTTCAGGACGCCGCCGGCCGAGAGGCCGATGAACACGTCGGCGCCCGGAATGACCTCGGCCAACGTCCGGGCCTCGGTCTCCTTGGCGTAGACGTCCTTCCAGCGGTCCATCAGTTCGGCGCGGCCCTTGTAGACCACGCCCTTGATGTCGGTGACGGTGATGTTCTCGACCCGGGCGCCGAGCGACACCAGCAGGTTGAGGCAGGCGAGCGCCGCGGCGCCCGCGCCCGAGGTGACGATGCGGACGTCGGAGAGCTGTTTGCCGGCGAATTCCAGGGCGTTGAGGACGGCCGCCGCCACGATGATCGCGGTGCCGTGCTGGTCGTCGTGGAAGACCGGGATGTTCATCCGTGCCCGGCACTGCTCCTCGACCTCGAAGCACTCGGGTGCCTTGATGTCCTCGAGATTGATGCCGCCGAAGGTCGGCTCCAGGGAGCAGACCACGTCCACCAGCTTGCCGACGTCGTTCTGGTCCACCTCGATGTCGAACACGTCGATCCCGGCAAACTTCTTGAACAGGACCGCCTTGCCCTCCATCACCGGCTTCGAGGCGAGGGGGCCGATATTGCCGAGGCCGAGCACGGCGGTGCCGTTGGTGAGCACCGCCACGAGGTTCTGGCGGATGGTGAGGGTGGCGGCCTCCTGCGGGTCGTCGTAGATCGCCATGCAGGCCGCGGCGACGCCGGGGGAATAGGCCAGCGCCAGGTCGCGCTGGTTCCCCAACGGCTTCGTCGCCTGGATCTCGAGCTTTCCGGGCCGGGGTAGGCGGTGGTAGACGAGGGCTCCGGATTTGAGATCGTCGGACATGTTGTCGCCCATGAGCCTCACTCCCTTCATCGCGGGCTCTGACGGCGCCGCGGAGCTTTCCCGCCGGTCTTCGGGATGCGTTGATTGAAAACCCTGTTGCACCGCTTGCGGAGTGGGCGCAACCCGCACAACGAGACCCGCCTGCACCTCGCCAAAATGGTGAAAACCCATGGTTTCTCCATCGGCTCGTACTCCTACGGTCGTCCGAAAGTGCGGTTCCCGGAAGCTGGGCGGCACCTTACGATCGGCCGGTATTGTTCCATCGCCGACAGGGTCGAGATCCTCCTCGGCGGCGGCCACCGCCTCGACTGGGTAACCACCTATCCCTTCGCGGCCATGGCGGGACTCTGGCCGGGGGTGGAGGCGCCGGCCGATTATCATTCCTCGCGCGGCGACGTGACCATCGGCAACGACGTCTGGCTCGGCTCAGGCTGCATGATCCTGTCCGGCGTCACCATCGGGCACGGCGCCGTGGTGGGGGCTCACGCCGTCGTGAGCCGGGATGTGCCGCCCTACGCGATCGTCGCCGGCAATCCCGCGCGGGTGATCCGCCACCGCTTCGATCCGGAGCATGTGGCGGCCTTGCTGGACACGGCGTGGTGGGACCTGCCCCCCGAGGCGGTACGCGCTCTGGTGCCCTTGCTCCAGAGCGACCGTATCGGCGATCTCATCGCGGCGGCGCGAACGGCCAGGGCGGGGCAATCGCTCGAAACCGTGTGAGCGGCTTCGCGGCGCGAAGAGCGCCGTGCGGAGCGAGAGCCTGAGCCCGCGGAGGTGGGCGCCGGCGATCGAGGCCAGCGAGAAAACCAGGGCCAGCGCGTCAAGCAATTGCCTTGGCGGCCAGGGCCGGCGGCGTTGCGGGCGGGGCGTGAATCGCTTACCCGGACCCTTCGTCCCGACGCGTCAACGATCGCTCAACTCCGATCATCGATTCCCAAGGCAACGCCGATGTCCGACACGCCTCCCGACCGCCTCGCGGTGAACCCGAACAGCCCGTTCTACAACGAGGCCATCCTGGAACGCGGCATCGGCATCCGCTTCAAGGGCGTCGAAAAGACCAATGTCGAGGAATATTGCGTCAGCGAAGGCTGGGTCCGCCTGTCGGCCGGCAAGACCCTCGACCGCGCCGGCAACCCGATGACGGTGAAGCTGAAGGGCCCGGTAGAGCCGTATTTCCGCGATGCGGCCGAGGGCGATTCGGCCTCCGCCTGATCCTCTGCCCGCCCGGTCACGGAACGGCGGGCCTGCCGCTCTCCCCGCCACGGTCACCCTCGCGCTTGCGCCGCTCCCCGGCGAAGTTGCGCAGGGCGGTCTCGACCAGGGCGTCGACCTGCGCCGGGCCGGTGGCGGCCCGGATCACCAGGCTGGTGATCGCGTCGGGATGGTTCTTGCGCTGCTTGGGCGTCCGGGCGTGGTTCGAGACCCGAAGCGCGTAGCTGCAGCCCTCCGGCTTGAGGTAGACGCTGTCGCCGCGCGTGTTGCGTGCCACCACCGCGAACCCGTGCCCCGCCAGGGCCTCGACCGCGCGGGTGAGGGCGGCCTCCGGCCGTAGCGCGCTCACGGCTCCGCCCGCCCCGGGTCCGGCGCGCCGCCCTTGGGAGAATCCTTTGCGGACCGGCGCAGGGCGTGAGCCTTGAGGCGCAGGGCCGGCTCCTCAATGCCCTTCCAGGACAGGGCCGCCACCCCGGCGGTGAGGAGGAGAGCGGGGAGAAGCAGCATCTCCGAGGACGCCGCCGGCCAGAAGGCGTGCAGGCTCTGCTGGATCGGCCAGCCATAGAGATAGATCCCGTAGGAGAGATCCACGGGCGGCTCGAAGGCGGGGCGCCCGAGCACGGGACTGAAGGCGAGCCAGAGCATGCCGTAGGCCTCCGCCAGGAACAGCACCGTCCGGTAGAGCGGGCTTCCCTGCGCCAGGACAGCGGCCAGGACGAGCCCGGCCAACAGCCAGCCCGAGCGCGGCACCCTGGCGCGCCAGAGATAGAACGCGCTGCCGCTGGCGAAGATCAGCGGAAGGCGCAGGGCGGTCTCGACGCCCTTGGGAAGGGCCGGGTTCAGGGCGTCGAGGAGGGCGAGCGCCACCGCGAGGCCGATGACGAGGCCGAGGGCGAAGCCGCGCCGGAACAGCCCGGCGAGGCCTACCCCCAGCAGGCCGAGATAGCACAGGACCTCGTATTTCAGGGTCCAGACCGTGCCGAGGGGTGCCCGGGACGGGTTGTCCACGAACAGGCCGGGCAGGGCGGTGTTGCTCTTGAAGGTGGTGAGCGTGCCCTGGACGAAGCGCCACAGGCCGGGGTCGTGAAGGTAGGCGTCGAGGGAAAGCCGCGTCAGGGCCGGCCCCAGGACCAGGGCGGCGACGAGGGTCGCCGCCACCAGACCCGGCAGGATGCGGAAGGCGCGGGCCAGCACGTAATCCCACGGCCCGCGCCGCTCCAGGCTCATGGCGACGAGGAAGCCCGAGACTCCAAAGAACCCGTTCACCGCGTGCTCGCCGAGCGTGAAGCCGGTGCTGCGCTTCAGCGGTTCATCGAGGATGTCACCGCTTCCCACGCTGAAGACATGGGAGACCACCACCGCCACGGCGAGCGCGAGACGCAGCACCGAGAAGGCATTGGACGGCAGCGCGAGGGCATCGCCGATACTCGTCGCCCTCAAGAAGCTTGCCATGTCAGCCTGTCCGCTCGTCCAAGCCTTCCCTCAGGAGGCCTTCCCCCAGCAGGCCTTCCCGCGCGAGGGCGGTCCGGCCACGCAAGGCGGCAAGGGCACCGGCCGCCGAGCCAGCATAGCGCTCCAGATCGGCGCGCCGGTAGGCGAGGCCAGCCAGCGCCGCCTTGGCCGCGTTGACCGCCAGCGTCTTCCGGCTCGGGTCGGCGAGGCCGTACTTGGCACTGACATAGGCCCGCGACCACGCCTGGTGCCAGCGGGTGCGGAAGACCCGGCCGGGCTCGGGCTTCGACGACCGCCCCCGTCCATGCAGGGCGACCGCCCCATGGACATGGACCAGGGAATGGCCGGCATCCGCCACCCGGCGGCAGAGATCGTCATCCTCGTAGAACAGGAAGATGTTCGGGTCGAACCCGCCGAGGTCGAGAAACAGGTCGCGCCGGATCATCAGGCAGGCCCCCGACAGGAAGGGCGCGCACACATCGCCCTCGGGGAAAGCGCGATAGCCAGACGGGTTGGTGAGGTAGGGCGCCAGCAGCGAGCGTGGCTGGTAGAAGAACCGCCCGTCCGGCTCCATCAGGCGCGGCGCGAGCAGACCCGCATCCGGATAGGCGGCAGCCGCGCGCAGCAGCGCATCGACCGCGCCGGCCCGCAGCACGATGTCCGGGTTGAGGATGAGCACGCGCTCCGCACGCTCGGCGGCGCGGATCCCGATGGTGTTGGCCCGGCCGTAGCCCTCGTTGCGGGTATTGCGCACCACCCTGGCGCCGGCCGCCTCGGCGACGCTCGCCGACCCGTCGCGGCTCGCATTGTCGACCACGACGGCGGGCACATGCTCCGCCGCCAGGGCCGCCAGGCACGAGGGAAGCGCATGGGCGCTGTCATGGGCGACGACGATGGCGACGAGGGAGGGCATCGTGGCCGGCCGCGCAGACGTCCCTTAGCCCTGCTTCTCCGGCAGGTTGAGGCGGATGTGGAGCTCGCGCAGCTGCTTCGGCGTCGCCTCGGCGGGGGCGCCCATCATCAGGTCCTCGGCGCGCTGGTTCATCGGGAACAGCACCACCTCGCGCAGGTTCTGCTCGCCGCAGAGAAGCATGACGATGCGGTCGATTCCCGGTGCGATGCCGCCGTGCGGCGGAGCGCCGAGCTTCAGCGCGTTGAGCATGCCGCCGAACTTCTCCTCCAGCACCTCCTGGCCGTAACCGGCCAGACCGAAGGCCTTCTCCATCACCTCGGGGCGGTGGTTACGGATCGCGCCGGAGGACAACTCCGTACCGTTGCAGACGATGTCGTACTGGAACGCCTTGATGCCGAGAATCTTCTCGGCTTCGCTCGGATCGAGAGCGAGGAACTCCTCGCGGTCGAAGTTCGGCATCGAGAACGGGTTGTGGGAGAAGTCGATCCGCTTCTCGTCCTCGTTCCATTCGTACATCGGGAAATCGGTGATCCAGCAGAACGCGTACTGGTCCTTGTCGGAGAGGTTCAGTTCGTCCGCGATGCGGATGCGGGCCTTGCCGGCCAGAGCCGCGGCCTTGGCCTCGGTGCCGGCGGAGAAGAACACCGCATCGCCGGCCTTCGTGCCGGTCTTCTCGCGGATGAGGGACTGGATCTCCGAAGGGATGAACTTGGCGATCGGGCCCTTGCCGGTGACCGTGCCGTTGTCGTCTTCGAAGATGATGTAGCCGAGGCCAGGCGCGCCCTCGGCGCGGGCGAAGTCGTTGAGCTTGTCGAAGAACGAGCGCGGCTGGGTGGCCGCCCCCGTGGCCGGAATGGCGCGGACCACGCCGCCGGACTTGATCACCCCCTTGAACGCCTTGAACTCGACCTCGTCGCGGGCGAACTCGTCCGTCACGTCGGCGATGATCAGCGGGTTTCGCAGATCCGGCTTGTCGACGCCGTATTTCAGCATCGCCTCGGCATAGGGGATGCGCGGGAAGGCCTCGGTGACGCGCTTGCCCTCGGCGAATTCCTTGAAGACGTCGCGCAGGACCGGCTCCACCGACTGGAACACGTCCTCCTGGGTAACGAAGCTCATCTCGATGTCGAGCTGGTAGAACTCGCCCGGCGAGCGGTCGGCGCGAGCATCCTCGTCGCGAAAACACGGCGCGATCTGGAAGTAGCGGTCGAAGCCGGCGATCATCGTCAGCTGCTTGAACTGCTGCGGCGCCTGCGGCAGCGCGTAGAACTTGCCGGGGTGCACGCGGGACGGCACCAGGTAGTCACGCGCCCCTTCCGGGCTGGAGGCGGTGAGGATCGGCGTTTGGAACTCGAAGAAGCCGCCCTCGCGCATGCGGCGGCGGAGCGAATCGATGATCGCGCCGCGCTTCATGATGTTGGCGTGCAGCTTGTCACGGCGCAGATCGAGGAAGCGGTACTTGAGCCGCGTCTCCTCCGGGTATTCCTGGTCGCCGAAGACCGGCACCGGCAACTCGCCGGCGGGGCCGAGAACCTCGATGTCGTCGATATAGACCTCCACCGTGCCGGTGGGCAGGTCGGCATTCTCGGTACCGGCGGGGCGCGTGCGCACGCGCCCGTCGATGCGGATCACCCATTCCGAGCGGGCGAGGTTGGCTGTCTTGAACGCCTTCGAATCGGAATCGACCACGCATTGCGTGCGGCCATAATGGTCGCGCAGATCGATGAAGAGCACGCCGCCATGATCGCGGATGCGATGGCACCAGCCGGAAAGGCGAACGGTCTCGCCGACGTCGGACGGGCGGAGCGCCCCGCAGGTATGGGTACGATAACGGTGCATGACGGGCTCTTGAGATTGAGCGGCGCACCATTCACGCGAGGGCGGGCAAGTCAAGGCGAAGGCGACCCCACGCCACGCGGCGGAGCCCGTAGGCAGGAGCGGGGACGAGCCCGGAACGGGCATCGTCGAGGCCCCGGAGATGGGGTCGGGACCTTTCGGAAACGAGGGTGGATCCCCATATCAGGTCCATGAATGCAAACGCATTTCTCGATATTTTGACCGAGGCCGCAGCGGCTCCCTCCGCACGCGGGAAGGCCACGGAACGGGGCGAGCACAAGCCCGGCGCGTGGCAGGTCCTGCCGCTCGAAGGCCGGTTCGAGATCGTCTACGAGGATTCCCGTGGTCTCTGGAGCACGCGTGCCCTCGACGCGCGCGAGTTGAGGCTCGGCCCCGGCCGGACGCTGCTCGGCGGCATCGACCGCGCACGCGGCGTTTATCGCGGCTTCCGGGTGGACCGCATCCGGCGCCTGACCGAGGAGGGCGGGCCTTGGATGAATGCCGGCATCTTCGACTGGCTTCTCGCCCGTGCCGAGGCCCAGCGGCGCGAGCGTGCCGAACTGGTGCGCAGCCTCGCTCGCCGGAACCGGTCCAGCAAGCGCGCCGCCTGACGAGGGAAGTGCAGCACGGGATGTGGGGGATAGACGCGCGCGGTGCGAGATACGATCTCGCCTCGCGCGTCAACCTCCGATATAGCCGGCTCTCATGGATCTCATCGCCACCACGCCGGCCCTCGCCGAGGCCTGCAGCCGTTTCGCCGGACAGCCGTTCGTCACCGTCGACACGGAGTTCATGCGGGAGACGACCTACTACCCCAAGCTCTGCCTCATCCAGATGGCGGGGCCGGACGGGTCGGGGGTACTCGTCGACCCGTTGTCCCCCGACATCGACCTCGCGCCGTTCTTCGCGCTGATGGCCGACGAGGGCGTGGTCAAGGTGTTCCATTCGGCGCGGCAGGATCTCGAGATCATCTGGCTGCTCGGCGGGCTTCTGCCGCAGCCGTTCTTCGATACGCAGGTCGCCGCCATGGTGTGCGGCTACGGCGATTCGGTCTCCTACGAGCAACTCGTCAACGACGTTGCCAAGGCCAAGATCGACAAATCCTCCCGCTTCACCGACTGGTCGCGCCGTCCGCTCTCCGACGCCCAGTCGAGCTACGCCCTCTCCGACGTGACCCACCTGGTGAAGGTCTACGAGGTGCTGGCGGGGCAGCTCCTCTCCACCGATCGCGGCGAATGGCTCGACGAGGAAATGAGCGTCCTCACCTCGCCGGAGACCTACAAGGCCGATCCGGCCCAGGCCTGGCGCCGGTTGTCCGGCCGCATGCGCAAGCCGCGCGAGATCGCGGTTCTGGCCGAGGTCGCCGCCTGGCGCGAGCGCGAGGCGCAGACCCGCAACGTCCCGCGCGGGCGCATCCTCAAGGACGAGGCGGTGATCGACATCGCCACTTCCGCTCCGCGCAGCGTCGAGGCCCTGGGGCGCCTGCGCTCGATCCCGGCGGGCTTCGAGCGTTCGCGCACCGGAGCCGACATCCTCGCCGCCGTGGAGCGTGGCTTCCAGCGCGACCTGTCCGACATCGTCCTGCCCGAGCGCAGCCGGGGCCGGGGCGGCAACGGCGCCGTGGTGGAATTGCTGAAGGTGCTGCTCAAGGCGGTCTGCGAGGCGGAAGACGTGGCGCCCAAGATCGTCGCCACGATGGATGACCTCGAAGCCATCGCCGAAGACGACGAGGCCGACATCGCCGTCCTGCACGGCTGGCGCCGGACGCTGTTCGGCGAGAAGGCGCTCGCCCTCAAGGCCGGCCGCCTCGCCCTGTCGGCCGAAAATGGCCGGATCGTGGTGCGCGAACTGGACTGAACCCGGCCCCACACGCTCTGCCCCCTCCTGCAGGGAACGAGCGACGCGGGCGTCGTCCCGGGTCGCTTAATTCGCCTTCGCGCTCACATCCAGCCTGTCGAGCACGGCGCCCGGTGTCGGGGCCGCGCTGAATTCGAGCATGCCGATACCGCCGGCATTCTTCGCCTTGGCGCTGAGCAAGAACGTGCCCGGCTTTGTCACGAACTGGCCCAGAGCCGCGCCGATGGCCTTGGCGCCGGCGGAATTGCCGAGGATCGCCGGCACGCCGAACGTGGTGGCGGTGACGTATTCCTGGGTCAGTTCCTCGGGCTTGAGGCTCAGGCTCTTCGACTGAGAGGCGATGAAGCGCTCGAACAGGCCGGTATTCTCGATTCGCAGGTCGAGGGCCTTGGCGGTCGCGCCCAGCATGGCGAAGGTCGAGACGCTCGGATCGGGGTCGAACACCGCAGGTCCGATACCGCCGAGGGTCCCGTTGATCGTCACCCGGCCCATGTCCTTGCCCGACACCGACACCTCGCTGAAGGCGAGTTCCTTGGCGGCTTCGTTCCAAGCCGTGTCGGCGACGACGTTCAGGTCGATGTCGCGGTAGCCATAGGCGCCGAGGGAGCCGAGCCCCGGGATTCCGGCCACCGCCGAGGCGGGGAGGGTGAGACCCGAGAGGGTGGCCCGGCCGGTGGTGGGCACACCGTCGCGCAGCGGGCCGAAGGCGAGGGCGCCATCGCGCAGGCCGATATGCGTAGGCGCAGTCGCGGCCGGAGGGAGCGTGGGCGACACGGCGCCGGGGGGCTTCGCGGGGGACTTGGGCGAAGCGGGCACCTCGTCCGGCGGCAAGTCGAGACTCAGATCCTTGAATGCCAGGGTGCCGAGCGCCGGCGTCATCTGCCGCAAATCTCCTTCGGTGAGCTCACCGGTCCGGGTCGAGAATTTGCGCATGGCCGCCACGGTGGGGGCAAAGGAGAAGCCCGCCACGCTCAAGCGCGCGAGCTTTCCGGCGGCATCGCCCGCGGTGAAGCCGAGATCTTCCATGCTGAGGCCACCGGAGGACAGGACCATGCGCCCCATGCCGATCGATACGGGCTCGCCGTCCTTCGTCTGGCTGATGGTGAGCCCGGTGGCCTGGACCGAGCCGACGGAGAAGCCGTCGAGAACGTCCGCCATCACCCCGAAGATTCTCGCCCTGTCGGCGGGATTGCCCTGAGCTTGGTCCGCGCGCGCCATCGCGTCCAGCGCCCCCGTCCAGGTCGCCGGAATCTGGCGACCGCTGAGGTCGGTGCCCTCGATGCGCGCCACCTTCACTACCGTGCCGTCGGCCTCCATCAGCGTATCGGAGACCGAGAACGCGCCATAGAGGCGCATCATCGGACTCTTGGCATCGCCGGCCTCACCGTAGAGACGCGCCATCGCCGTGAGATCGACGTCCCGCATCTCCATGCGGCCGTAGCTGGCGCTGCGCTTCTCGCCGCCTCCCGCCTCGGCGGCCGTCGCCCCCGCCGCTGCCGCCTGGGCGATGCGGCCCCCGCGCACATCCTTGGCGGTCACGTCGCGGTAGATCACGGTCTGGGTCCTGGGGCCGACCCGTATCTCGGAGCGAAGCTCGGGAATCACGACGCTCGCGGCATCGAACTTCGCGAGACGCGCTGGCAGTGGCTCGGGGCCGGATCTGAGCAGGGCGAGAAGGTCGTCCTTGGTCAGGCGCGTGCCGCTGACGATGACCTGCGGCGCGGTGAGGACCGTTCCGCCGAAGGTCATCGTCACGTTCTGGAGCGTGACGTCCTGCACGGCGGAGGCGGCTTCCTGCGCCGAGGCCGGCAAGGGGCCGATCGGGCCGCCTCCGCCGAAGACGAGGAGGGCGCAGACCGAAAGGCCAGCCGTCCACATGAAGAAGGGACGACCTTGTGGGACGATCATGAGCGGATCCGGGGCGCTGCGAAAAAGGGCGCTTCGTGCAACGGTGCCGCGCCGAACCGCATCCGTGCCGCTTTTTCCACGATGAGGCAATCGCGCTGCCGCACGCTGCGATGTGACGGAATGACGAAGCCTCAGAGCGAGAACGAGGTGCCGCAGCCGCAGGAGGAGGTGACCTGCGGATTCTCGATCTTGAAGGCCTGGCCGATCAGGTCGTTGGCGAAATCGATGGTCGATCCGCTCATGTATTCGAGGGAAACCGGATCGACGAGGACGGTGGCGCCGTCCCGCTCGATCACCACGTCGTCCTCGGCCCGCGCCCGCTCGATGTCGAAGGCGTAGGAGAAGCCCGAGCATCCGCCGCCGTTCACGCTGATCCGCAAGGACGCGCCGGGAGGCTCGGCTCCCATGATCTCGTTGATGCGCTTGGCCGCGCGGGGGGTCAGGGTGATGTCGGCCATCGTGATGCTCTTGGGTTCTCGTCGATTGCCAGAAGCGTTAGCCCACACAAGATATGCGCCGTAGAGACGCGCTGCAACGCGGGATGATCGTTGCGCACGATGGCGCATTCAGGAGGTGACGTGCGGCACAGGGGCGAACGCTGGCGGGCGCGCTACGCCACCGATCCGGCGGCCACGCGCGGGCGGCTGATCCCGGAGGCGATCTCGCCCACGCGCAGCGACTTCCAGCGCGACCGCGACCGGATCATCCATTCGGCCGCCTTCCGCCGCCTCAAGCACAAGACCCAGGTCTTCGTCCACCACGAGGGCGACCATTACCGCACCCGCCTGACCCACACCCTCGAAGTCAGCCAGATCGCCCGTGCGCTGGCCCGCGCGCTCGGCCTCGACGAGGATCTCGCGGAGGCGCTGGCGCTCTCCCACGACCTCGGCCACACCTGTTTCGGCCATACCGGCGAGGACGCGCTCGACGCCCTGATGGCCGCTCACGGCGGGTTCGACCACAATGCCCAGGCCCTGCGGATCGTGACCCGGCTCGAGCGGCGCTATGCCGGGTTCGACGGGCTCAACCTCGCCTGGGAGACATTGGAGGGCCTCGTCAAGCACAACGGCCCGCTCCTCACGAAGGAGGGCGACCCGACCCAGCGCTGGGCGGGACGGGGCATTCCCGCCGCGATCCTCGAATACAACACGCAGAACGATCTCGACCTCGCCCGTTTCGCCGGGCCGGAGGCACAGGCGGCGGCTCTGGCCGACGACATCGCCTATGACAGCCACGACCTCGACGACGGTCTTCGGGCAGGCTTGTTCGAACTGTCGGATCTCGACGGCGTCCCGTTCCTCCGGGACATCCTCGACGAGATCGACGCGCTGCACCCGAATCTCGAGGAATCGCGAAAGATCCACGAGCTGGCGCGGCGCGTGATCACCCGCTTTGTGGAGGACGTGATCGCCGAGAGCACCCAGCGGATCGAGGCCCTGGCACCGGCCTCCGTCGCCGATATCCGCGCGGCCGACGAGGCGGTGGTCTCCTTCTCGCCGGCCCTGGAGGAGGCGGATGCCGCGATCAAGCGCTTCCTCTACGCGCGGATGTACCGCCATCCGAGCGTGCTGGCGGTGCGAGCGAAGGCGGACATCATCGTCGCGGACCTGTTCGACGCCTTCAGCACGAACCCTGCCTGCATGCCCGAGGAATGGCGGGCCGGGCTCGAGGCGGCGGGGGAGGGGCGCATCGCGCGCCGGGTGGCCGACTATATCGCGGGCATGACCGACACCTACGCGGTGCTCGCCCACAAGCGCCTGTTTCCCACAACGCCGGACCTGCACTGGAGCCCCGAGAGCCGGGGCCTGCCGCTGGCGGAGGGGTAGGGGCCGAGATTTCGGGACGATCCATGCGCATCTGCTTCATCGGCGACAGCTTCGTGAACGGGGTCGGTGACGACACCTGTCTCGGATGGACGGGCCGTCTCTGTGCCGAGGCCCGCCGCGCAGGCTGGGACGTCACGCATTACAATCTGGGCATTCGCCGCGACACCAGTCTCGACATCCACGGTCGCTGGCGCGGCGAGGCCGAAGCCCGCCTGCCCGAGGGGCTGGACGGCCGGCTCGTTTTCGCCTTCGGCGCAAACGATTGCACCCTCATGGATGGCCGGACCCGCGTCCCCCATGACCGCTCCCTCGACACGGTTAGGGCGATTCTCGCAGACGCCGCCGGTTGGCGAAAAGCCCTGATGATCGGCCCGCTTCCCGTCTGCGACGATCCCTCGACGGATACACGAATCCTGGCTCTGTCGCGGGACATCGCTCACCTCTGCGCCCGACTGGGCGTTCCGTTCCTGCCGGTCTTCGGCGTGGCCACGGGATCCGATGCATGGACCAGCGAGGCCGCGGCGGGGGACGGAACCCACCCCAATGCCGGCGGCTACGCGGCCCTGGCCGGCGCCGTGGCCGAGTGGGAGGCTTGGCGCGCCTGGTTCTGAAGCGCCGGGCTTTTGGGGCAGCAAAGGGCATGGGCGGTCTCCCGTGACACTTGCCCCCCGCATTGGTATGCCGCCGCATTGAGGCGCAGGCCGTCATGACGATGCGGCTTGGCGCGAGCGGAATAGATATCCCATGAACATCTTCGCCACCTTCGAGGCGCGCGTGCGCGAGGCGCTCGAGAGCCTGATCCGGTCCGGGACGCTGCCCGAGGGGCTCGATCTCTCCCGCGTGGTGGTCGAGCCGCCGCGCGATGCCACTCACGGCGACCTCGCAACCAATGCCGCCCTGGTCCTCGCCAAGGAGGCCCGGACCAATCCGAAGGCGCTGGGCGAAGCGCTGGCGGCGGAGCTCCGGCAGGATCCCCGCGTGGTCGAGGCGAGCGTGGCCGGACCGGGCTTCATCAACCTGCGCCTGACGCCCGAGACCTATCACGAGGTCGTGCGGGCCGCGCTCCGCGAGGGCACCGAATACGGTCGAGCCCACATGCCCGGCGGCAAGGTCAACATCGAATACGTCTCGGCCAACCCGACCGGGCCGATGCATGTGGGCCATGGCCGCGGGGCGGTGTTCGGCGATGCGCTGGCCAACCTGCTCGTGGCGGCCGGCCGCAACGTGACGCGCGAATACTACATCAACGATGCCGGTGCGCAGGTGGACGTGCTCGCCCGCTCCGCGTTCCTGCGTTACCGCGAGGCGCTGGGCGAAGAGGTCGGCCCCGTGCCCGAAGGCCTCTATCCCGGCGACTACCTCGTGCCGGTGGGCAAGGCTCTCGCCGAGAAGCACGGCCGCGCGCTCCTCGACACACCGGAATCCGAGTGGCTGCCGCGGGTGCGGGCGGACGCCATCGCCGCGATGATGGACCTGATCCGGGGCGACCTCGCCCGGCTCGGCATCCATCACGATGTGTTCTTCTCGGAAGCCACCCTGAAGGAGGCGGTGCCCGCTCTTCTGGCGGAGCTTCGCGAAAAGGGCCTCGTCTACGAAGGCCGGCTGCCGCCGCCGAAGGGCCAGCTGCCCGAGGATTGGGAGGACCGCGAGCAGACCCTGTTCCGCACCGTGGAGTTCGGCGACGACGTCGACCGGCCGCTGCTGAAGTCGGACGGCTCGTTCACCTACTTCGCCTCGGACATCGCCTATCACCGGACCAAGATCGCCCGCGGCGCCACCGACCTCATCGACGTCCTCGGCGCGGATCACGGCGGCTACGTCAAGCGCATGCAGGCGGCGGTGAAGGCGGTGAGCAACGGGAACGCCACCCTCGACGTGAAGCTGTGCCAGCTGGTGCGCCTCCTTCGAGCCGGCGAGCCGGTGAAGATGTCCAAGCGCGCGGGCGAGTTCATCACCCTCGCCGAGGTGGTCGACGAAGTCGGCCGCGACGCGATCCGCTTCATGATGCTCTACCGCAAGAACGACGCGACCCTGGACTTCGACCTCGCCAAGGTGGTGGAGCAATCCAAGGACAACCCGGTCTTCTACGTCCAGTATGCCCATGCCCGCTGCGCCTCGGTCTTCCGGCAAGCGCGCGAAGCGATGCCAGGCGAGGACTTTTCCGTCGCCGGGCTCGCGGATGCGGATCTGACGCTGCTGGCCGATTCCGCGGAAATCGAGATCATGCGGCTCATCGCCCAATACCCGCGGGTGATCGAAGCGGCGGCGGCGGCACACGAGCCACACCGTGTGGCATTCTACCTCTACGAGCTGGCAAGTTCCCTGCATGGTTTCTGGAACAAAGGCAAAGACTTGCCGCAATTACGGTTTATTAATCCAAACGACCGAAACTCGACACGGGCAAGACTGGCCCTCGTGGAGGCTTTGAGAGGCGTCGTCGCCTCCGGCCTCGCGGTCTTGGGTGTCACCGCGCCGGATGAAATGCGGTGAGGTGATCTCGGCGTGAAGAGGAATGCTGCCATGACGACGAACGCTTCGCGAGCGCCTGTCGATTTCGACGCCTTCGCGCGTGACTTGCAGCCCACGACGCCGCCCCAGCCGCACGCCCAGCCTGCGGCCAAGCCCGACCCGCTGGCGGAACTCGCCCGCATCGTCGGCCAGGACGACCCCTTCCGCGCCCTCCTCGAGGCCCGCGATTCCCGTACCGCCCCCCAGCCGCAGGGCCAGGGCGGGCGGAGGGAGCCGAGCTTCCACGACGAGGCACCGGCAGCCGCCCCCTCGGCCCATGCCGGGGCGCCTGCGGCCTATGCAACTGCCCCAGCGGCCTACGCCCAGCATCCCCAGTACCAGACGGCGTCCGAATCGGAGGCCTCGCTCGCGGCTCATCCGGCAGATGCCTTCGACCAGTATCTCGCCTCCGTCGATCACAGCGCCTATGCCGACGGGGTCCACGATTCCCGCGGATCGGAGGCCTATGCGCCGGAGCAGGACGACCGCCTCAACCGCGCAGCCGAACGGCCCCGCCAGCGCAGCCGACTCGTCACCGTGGGTGCCGGCCTCGGCGTGCTGGTGGTCTGCGTCACCGGCGCGCTCACCTGGCGCGGCATGCATTCGAGCCAGGGCGACGGCACCGTGCCGACGATTCTGGCCGACAAGGCTCCGCTGAAGATCGCTCCGCAGAAGGCGGACGGCGTCGAGATCCCCGACCAGAACAAGCAGATCTACGACCGCAACGCCAAGGACGGCCAGATCCGCATCGTCAACCGCGAAGAGCAGCCGGTCGACGTCGCGCAGGCCGCCCGGTCCGCCCAGCGCGCCGGGGAGGGCGGAGCCACGCCCTCGACCGGGCAGGGCGGCAATACCGGCCCCCTCACCGAAACCCTCGGCGAGCCACGCCGGGTGCGGACCGTCTCCGTCAAGCCGGATACGCCTCCGCCGCCGCCCCAGCGCGAGGCTGCCGCCGCCCAATCCGTGATCCCCACGATGACCCTTCCGGGCGATAACAGCGGCTCCACCAGCGGGTCGATGCACCCGCGTGTCGGAAAGCCGCCGACGGCGACGCCCGCAGCGGCCGACGAAGCTGCGGCCCCCGAGCAGGCCGCCCCCGCTCCCCGCGTGAAGGCGCCGCAGCGCGTTAACGCAGTCGCTCCCGATGCGACGTCCGCCCTGCCGACGCCCGCCCCTGCTCCGGCGGCTTCGACCGCGCCGGTCAGCGGGTATTCGGTCCAGCTCGGGGTGCGCACCAGCGAGGCAGAGGCTCAGGCCGCCTTCAAGCAGATGCAGGGCAAGTTCAGCCAGCTCTCCGGCAAGCCCGCCCTGATCCGTCAGGCCGAGGTCAGCGGCAAGACGATCTACCGCGTCCGCGTCGGCCCCCTGGCCAAGGCGGAGGCGACCACTCTCTGCACCGAACTGCAGGGTGCCGGCGGCCAGTGCTTCGTCGCGAAGAACTGAGCCAAAGGACTTGAGCGTCGACGACTGAATTTCGGAACCCGGGTCTCGTGAGCCGGGCGCCCGCGATCCGGGCCTGAGAACTCCGGGTTCACGGAGCCGAAGCGAAGACCTCGAAGGCGATCGTCGACGCCTCGCATCCCGGCAGCGCTTCGTACGAGCCCCGACCGGGCGAGGGCCGCCGCGAGCGGAAAGAGCAGGGGCGGCCCTCGGATCGCCTGTCCATTCACGCCGAGCAGCAAACCCCATGACCACTCGCGCCCTGATCCTCGGCTGTGCCGGCCTGACCCTCTCGAACGAGGAGGCCGCGTTCTTCCGCGATGCGCAGCCCTGGGGCTTCATCCTGTTCAAGCGCAACATCGGCTCGCCGGACGAAGTGAGGGCGCTGACCGATGCGCTGCGGGCCACATCCGGCCGGGCCGACACGCCGATCCTGATCGACCAGGAGGGCGGGCGGGTTCAGCGGATGGGGCCGCCGCACTGGCCGTCCTACCCGCCCGGCGCCCGTTTCGGCCGGCTCAACGGGTCGGGCATCGCCATGGCGCGCCTCGGCGCGCGGCTGATGGCGCACGATCTCGCCTCGGTGGGGATCAACGTCGATTGCGCGCCCGTTCTCGACGTGCCGGTGTCCGGCGCCCACGACATCATCGGCGACCGCGCCTACGGCACCGATCCGCACGCCGTCATCGCCCTGGGGCGCGCGGTGGCCGAGGGGCTGATGGAGGGGAGCGTTCTCCCCGTGATCAAGCACATCCCCGGTCACGGCCGCGCCGCCTGCGACAGCCACAAGGATCTGCCCGTGGTGGAGGCCGAGGGCGTCAGCCTCGCCGCCCACGATTTCGTTCCCTTCCGCGCCCTAGCGGACCTGCCGATGGCGATGAGCGCCCACGTGGTCTACGCCGCCCTCGACCCGCACCATCCCGCCACGCAGTCCAGTGTGGTGATCGGACAGGTGATCCGCGGCCTGATCGGTTTCGACGGCCTGCTCATGACCGACGACCTCTCGATGAAGGCGCTGGACGGCACTTTTCGCGAGAAGGCCGAAAAGGCCTTTGCCGCCGGGATCGACGTCGCGCTCCATTGCAACGGCGATCGGCAAGAGATGCAGGCCGTTCTCGAAGGCACACCGATCCTGTCCGGCGAAGCCCTGCGCCGCGCCGAGGCCGCCCTGGCCCGGCTCGCACCGCATCGAGAGTTCGACGTCGCCGAGGCGCGCTCGCGCTTCGAGGCGGGCCTTTCCGCCCAGGCATGAGCGCGATCCTCCCGACGCGTTTATGACGCGCTGCACAATTGCCTCAGATGCCGCGAATGCGGTGTCCAGAGACCCCGTGGTTCTTGTGTTCGCTTCCTCCCATCCCTAGTTTCCCGACAATCCGTCGTGAGAGGGCGTCGCTGGGCAGGCGACCGCATGGGCGCAGGAGTTTGCCATGGGCAGCATGAGTATCTGGCACTGGATCATCGTCGCGGGCATCGTGATGCTGCTGTTCGGGCGCGGCAAGATCTCCGACCTGATGGGCGACGTCGCCAAGGGCATCAAGGCCTTCAAGAAGGGCATGGCCGAGGACGAGACGCCTGCCGGGCAGGCGCCGGCCGTGCCGCCGCCGAGCAACGGCGAGCCCGTTCGTACCCTGCCTCACCAGGGCGAGCCGGCCACCGCCAGCCACGTCTCGGCCGACCGCAAGGTCGTCTGAGACCGTTAAGGCGACATCGGCGGTTCCAAACGGGATCGCCCGGAGTTCGTGTGAGCGAAATCGCCCGGACGGAGATCGGTCTTGCGTGAACCATGCTAGGCCGTCGGTCGTGACGAGGCATAGGCCATCGGCCGCGGGACGAGCGACACCATGTTCGACATGAGTTGGGGCGAGGTGATGCTGATCGGCGGCGTCGCCCTCATCGTCATCGGGCCCAAGGATCTTCCCAAGGCCCTGCGCACCGTGGGCCAGGTGACGGGCAAGATGCGCCGCATGGCCGGCGAGTTCCACGCCCAGTTCAACGAGGCGATCCGCGAGGCCGAGTTCGACGAGGTCCGCCGCGAAGTCGACGGCATCAAGCGTTCCGCGAGCACGATGGGGCCGAGCTTCAATCCGGTCCAGACCATCCGCGACGAGATCCGAGGCGCCGTGGACGGACGCTCGCAATCGAGCACACAGCCCCTGGCCAACGTGGCCGCCAAGCTCGCCGAGAACGACCCGCCCGCGTCCTCCGAGCCGTCGATCCAGGCTCCCGCATCGGCCGAGCCGGCACATGTCGAGCCGCCGCCCCCGCCGGATTACGCGCTGCCCGATCTCCCGCCCCGGACTGCCGTGGCCCTGACCGACCCCTCCACCAAGCCTACCGAGCCCGGCGCCACCTCATGATCGATCCGGTCGACGAATCCGAGGTCGAGGCGTCACGCGCGCCGCTTCTCGACCACCTGATCGAATTGCGTTCGCGGCTGATCAAGTCGCTGGCGGCGTTCGTCGTGATGTTCTTCGCGTGCTTCTTCGTCTCGCGGCACATCTACAACATCCTGCTCCACCCCTACGTCTCCATCGTCGGCGCGGAGAAGGCGCAGCTCATCGCGACGCACTTCCTCGAACAGGTGTTCACCAACATCAAGCTCAGCGTGTTCGGCGCGGGCTTCCTCGCTTTTCCAGTCATCGCGACGCAGATCTACGCCTTCGTGGCTCCGGGCCTCTACCGCAACGAGCGCCAGGCCTTCCTGCCATACCTCGTCGCCACGCCGATCTTCTTCGTGCTCGGGTCGTTGGTGGTGTTCTTCCTGGCGATGCCGCTGTTGATCCAGTTCTCGGTGAGCCTGCAGCAGGTCGGCCAGCCGGGCGAAGCGACGATCTCGCTTCTGCCGAAGGTGGACGAGTATCTCTCGCTCATCATGACCCTGATCTTCGCCTTCGGGTTGGCGTTCCAGTTGCCGGTGATCCTCACCCTGCTCGGCCAGATCGGCGTCATCGACACCGTCTTCCTGCGCGAGAAGCGCCGCTATGCCATCGTCCTCGTCTTCGTGGCGGCCGCGATCCTGACACCGCCCGACGTCATCTCGCAGCTGTCGCTGGCCCTGCCGATGCTCCTCCTCTACGAGGCCTCGATCTTCTCGGTGGCCCGCGTCGAGCGCCGTCGCAAGGCGAAGCGGGTCGCGGAAGGGCTGGAGCCGTAGCGCCGAGGCCCATCGCCCTGTCCGCTGATTGTGGACATGCGGGCGCGATACTGACAGAACGCAGGCCGATCCGTCACCCCGTCATTCCGGGGCTCGCCTTCAGGCGAGAGCCCGGAATCCAGAGCCGCCGACGGCGTCACGCGACGAGCCGATGCGGATCTGGATTCCGGGCTCCGCTCCGCGGCCCCGGAATGACAGCCGTTGGGCCGTTCCATGCACGACATCCGCGCCATCCGCGAGAATCCGCAAGCGTTCGACGAAGCCCTGCGCCGTCGCGGCCTCGACGCGCTCTCGTCCGAGCTGATCGCCCTCGACGACGCGCGCAAATCCGCCACCTCGGCGGCGCAGGCCAACCAGGAGCGGCGCAACGCGCTGGCCAAGGAGATCGGCGGCGCGAAGAAGGCGAAGGACGAGGCGCGCGCCGCCGAGCTCATGGAAGAGGTGGCGCGGCTGAAGGAAGAGGGACCGGCCCTTGAGGCGGCCCAGACGGAGGCCGGCAAAGTCCTCGACGACCGCCTCGCGGCGATCCCCAACCGCCCGAACCCGGAGGTGCCCGAGGGCGCCGACGAGCACGGCAATGTCGAGCACCGCGCCTTCTCCGGCAGCCGGACCAAGCTCGCCACCGGCCGCCAGCATTTCGAGCTCGGCGAGGCCTTCGGCCTGATGGATTTCGAGGCGGCCTCGCGTATGTCCGGCGCGCGGTTCGTGGTGCTCAAGGGCCAGCTCGCGCGGCTGGAGCGGGCGCTCGGCCAGTTCATGCTCGATCTTCATACCGGCGAGCACGGCTACACCGAAGTGGCCCCGCCGATTCTGGTCCGCGACGAAGCGATGTTCGGCACCGCTCAGCTGCCGAAGTTCCGCGACGATCAGTTCGCCACCAGCTTTGGTGAGAAGCAAATTCCTGACCTTTTTGAGGGAATGGTACAACAAGGACTCATCGAAGCAATAAGGAGAGCTTCAGAAAACGGAACTTATGAGGTTGAAGGCCTCGATGAGATTTTTGCTAAAGAGCGTCCAAAATGGCGAAAAATCTTCGAAGATCAGAAGGTGGACCAACTTCGCCGCTGGCTCATCCCCACGGCGGAAGTCCCGCTCACCAACCTCGTGCGTGAATCGATCCTCTCCGAGGACGAGCTACCCTTACGCTTCACCGCGCTGACCCCGTGCTTCCGCGCCGAGGCCGGCTCGGCCGGGCGGGACACGCGCGGCATGCTGCGCCAGCACCAGTTCAACAAGGTCGAGCTCGTCTCGATCACCACGCCCGATCAGTCCGCCAACGAGCACGAGCGGATGCTCGGCTCGG
Source organism: Methylobacterium bullatum (assembly GCA_902712845.1). NCBI lineage: Bacteria > Pseudomonadati > Pseudomonadota > Alphaproteobacteria > Hyphomicrobiales > Methylobacteriaceae > Methylobacterium > Methylobacterium bullatum. The sequence continues at coordinate 3,941,017 of LR743504.1, read as the reverse complement.
CCGAGGCGATCCTGAAGAAGCTCGACCTCACCTACCGGGTGATGACGCTCTGCACGGGCGACATGGGCTTTGCCAGCCAGAAAACCTACGACATCGAGGTCTGGATGCCGGGCCAGGAGACGTATCGCGAGATCTCGTCCTGCTCGGTCTGCGGCGACTTCCAAGCGCGGCGGATGAACGCGCGCTACCGCCCGAAGGAGGGCAAGGGCGCACAATTCGTGCATACCCTCAACGGATCGGGCGTCGCGGTCGGCCGCGCCCTCATCGCCGTGATGGAAAATTACCAGAACCCGGACGGCAGCGTCACCATCCCGTCGGTACTCAAGCCCTACATGGGCGGCATAGAGAAGATCGAAGGGCTCAAGAGCTGATGCGCATCCTGGTCACCAACGACGACGGCATCCACGCGCCGGGCCTCGAAACCCTGGAGGGCATCGCCCGGACCCTGTCCGACGATGTCTGGGTCGTGGCACCCGAGAGCGACCAGTCCGGCGTCTCGCACTCCCTGTCGCTCAACGATCCCCTGCGCCTGCGCCAGGTCTCCGAGAAGCGCTTCGCCGTAAAGGGCACGCCCTCCGATTGCGTGATCATGGGCGTGCGCCACATCCTCAAGGACCACGGGCCGGACCTCATCCTGTCCGGGGTCAATCGCGGCCAGAACGTCGCCGAGGACGTGACCTATTCGGGCACCATCGCGGCGGCCATGGAGGGCACCATCCTCAACGTGCGCTCCATCGCTCTGAGCCAGGCCTATGGCGCCGGCGGGCGCGGGGCGATCAAATGGGCCTGCGCCGCCCATCACGGGCCGGGCGTCGTCAAGAAGATCCTGGAAATCGGGATCGAGCCCGGCATCGTCGTCAACGTCAACTTCCCCGATTGCGAGCCCGAAGAGGTCGTCGGCACCGCAGTGGCCGCGCAGGGCATGCGCAACCAGGCGCTGCTCGCCATCGATGCGCGCCATGACGGACGCGGCAACCCGTATTTCTGGCTCGCCTTTGCCAAGGCGCGGTTCGAGCCCGGCCACGGCACCGACCTGAAGGCCATCGCCGAGAATCGCATCTCGGTGACGCCGCTGCGCCTCGATCTCACCGACGAGCCGACCCTGACGCGCTTTGCCCAGGCCTTCGCCGAGTGAGACGCCCCAACCTTCGCGCGGCGCAAGCGCGACCGCGTGTCGGCGCCCCTATGCCGGATCGCGGGCGTTCCGGGAATCGGAACGCCCGCACACAGCCGTGAGACGACGTCCATGACGATGGAAGGCTCGGTCGAGGATGCCGCCTTCGTCATGGCCCTGCGCGGCCTCGGCGTGCGCGACACCGATACCCTGCGGGCGATGGAGCGGGTGCCCCGCGCCCGTTTCGCGCCCCGCGAGCACCGGGATCTCGCCCGGCGGGACGTGGCCCTTCCACTCGCCTGCGGCCAGACCATGTCGGCACCCACCGTGGTCGCCGCGATGCTCACCGCCCTGAAGGTGAAGCCCGGCGCCCGCATCCTCGAGATCGGCACCGGCTCGGGCTACGTCACCGCCCTGCTCATCCGCCTCGGCGCCGCTTCCATCCTGAGCGTCGAGCGCTACGCGACGCTCGCCGAGGATGCCGTCTCGGCCCTCGACCCGGAGGACCGGGTGATCGCCCGTGTGGAGGTCGGCGACGGCCTCGATCCCGGCGTTGCGGGGGAGGGGGCGTTCGACCGCATCCTGATCAACGGAGCCCTGCCGGCGATGCCCGCCCATCTCGACTCCCTCCTGGCGCCCGGCGGCAGGCTGGTGGGCGCTCTCGCGCAGGCGGGCGGGGCGCGCCTCGTCCTCGCCGAACGGGGCGGGGAGGGCGCCGTCGTTAAAAATCTCGGCGTCCGATTAAGGCTGGCACCCCTCACACCCGGCAGAGCCTTCGTTCTCTAGGCAACAGGCACAGGCCCGTCTCCAGGGACCCAAATCCTTGATCAGCCACGATCTTCTCACCGTGCACAACCGCGGCCGATTTGGAGGGAGCCGGGACGGCCCTGCCAGGAAAGTTCCTTGCACGCCGAAAACGTGGTGAACGGGAACGGTTGTTTAACCTGAATCCCGTTTGAATGACGTCATCAAGTTGCGTCAGGCAAACAGGTGCGTCGATGCGGGTTCGCGGGACTGGTCTAGGGTTGAGGACGCTGTCGCGTTTCGCGCTCATCGGTGTGATCGGCGGCAGTGCCGCCGGATGCTCAACCGATGCGTCGCGGTTGGGCGACCCCTTCGGGAACCCCTTCGCCTCCAATGTTTCGAGTGAGCCGAGCGCCACGGGCAGCCTGCCCGATGACGGCGAGATGGCTCCGGCTCCGGCGGTGCGGACCCCCAGGATCCAGTCGCAGGCCCTCGGTGCGCCGATGTCGCCGCGTCCGCTGGCCGCGACGCCGCCCATGGCCACGGGCCGCGTCGCCTCCACGGCGCCGTCCTCCGGGATGGTCTCCGGCATGAATCCCTCGGGAATGAATCCTGCGGGCATGAATCCGGATGCCGGCCGCGGCATGGTCGCGACCCCGCGCACCGTTCCTGCGGCGCCCCCGCCGCGCGTCCCGTTCAATGCGGGGGCCAAGGCCGCGGAGGCCAGGGCCACGGAAGCGAAGGCCGCGGAAGCGAAGGCTCGTGCCGAGGCTGCCCGCGCCGAGGCCGCGCGCCAGGAGAGCGTCCGTCTGGAAGCCGCCCGCAAGGAATCCGAAGCCCGGACGCTGGCCGCGGCCAAGACCGCCGCCGAGGCCAGGAAGATCGCCGAAGCGAACAAGGCGTCGGAGGCCAAGCGCGCCGCGGAAACCAAGAAGCTGGCGGAGGCCAAGCTCGCGGCCGATGCCAAGCATGCGGCCGAAGCCAGGAAACTCGCGGAGGCCAAGAAGGTCGCTGACGTGAAGAAGGCCGCCGAGGCCAAGAAGCCCGTCGAGGTCGCCAAGGCCGAAGCTCCGAAGGTCGATCCCGCCAAGGCGAAGGCGGAAGCCGCCCGCAAGGCAGCAGACGCCGAGGCCAAGCTCGCCAAGGCCGAAGCCGCCAAGGATGCGGCCAAGAAGGTCGCCGAGGCCAAGGCCGCCGAATTGGCGGCCGCCAAGGCCAAGGCCGCGCCGGTCAAGGTCGCCTCGCTGACGCCCGTGCCCGAGAAGGCCGAGCCCGCCAGCACCGGCTCCGTCGCCCCCACGGCTCCCGCCGCCGAGCCCGACCAGTCGTTCCGGTGGCCCGCCAAAGGCCGGGTGATCTCGGGCTACGGCACCAGCGGCAACGAGGGCATCAACATCTCGGTGCCCGAGGGTACGGCGGTGAAGGCCGCCGAGGACGGCACGGTCGCCTATGCCGGCTCGGACGTGAAGGGCTACGGAAAACTGGTGTTGGTTCGCCACACCAACGGCTACGTCTCGGCCTACGCCCATAACGGCGAACTCGACGTTCGCCCCGGCGAGAAGGTCAAGCGCGGGCAGACCATCGCCAAGTCCGGCGCCTCGGGCAACGTGACCTCGCCCCAACTTCACTTCGAGATCCGCAAGGGCGCGACCCCGGTCGACCCGATGCCGCACCTCGCCAGCAACTGAGCGCATTCACCATCCACACGACCAACGGCGGCTCTAAGGAGCCGCCGTTTTCGTTTATGGGGATCCGCCTGATCCCTACCCCTCCACCTCGTCCTGAGGTGCCCGCATCGGCGGGCCTCGAAGGAGGGCTCCAGCATCCACTGCGCGAACTGGAAGGCTCCTTCGAGGCCTCCGCTACGCTGCGGCGCCTCAGGATGAGGTCGTGGATGGGGAAAAGGGACGATCCGCCGTTTTGGCTGTGAGGGCGCGAGACCTCAATCGAGCCGCTGCCCCAGCCGCCCCGCCAGGTCCTGGATGAACTGGAAGGCGGTGCGGCCCGAGCGCGAGCCGCGGGTGGTGGCCCATTCCAGCGCCTCGGCCCGCACCGTATCCGGGTCGGCCTTCAGCCCGTGGCGCTCCACATAGGCGCGGATCATGGCGAGGTACTCGTCCTGGCTGCATTTGTGGAAGCCGAGCCAGAGGCCGAACCGGTCGGAGAGCGAAACTTTCTCCTCCACCGCCTCGCCGGGATTGATCGCGGTGGAGCGCTCGTTCTCCACCATGTCGCGGGCGAGCAGGTGGCGGCGGTTGGAGGTGGCGTAGAACAGCACGTTGTCGGGTCGGCCTTCGATGCCGCCATCGAGGGCCGTCTTGAGCGACTTGTACGAGGTGTCGTCGCCATCGAAGGACAGGTCGTCGCAGAACACGATCCAGCGGTGCGCATCGCCGCGCAGGGTCGCCATCAGGTCGGGCAGGGTCTCGATGTCCTCGCGGTGGATCTCCACAAGCTTCATCGGCAACTCGCCCTCCGCCCGCTCCGCGTTGATCCGGGCATGGGCCGCTTTCACCAGGGACGACTTGCCCATGCCGCGCGCGCCCCAGAGCAGAGCGTTGTTGGCGGGCAGGCCTTTGGCGAAGCGCGTGGTGTTGTCCACGAGGATGTCGCGGGCCCGGTCGATGCCGGTCAGCAGATCGATCTCGACCCGGTTGACCTTCGGCACCGGGATCAGACGGCGGTCCGATCCCCAGAGGAAGGCATCCGCCGAATTCAGGTCCAGGGCGGGCTTGGCGGCCGGGGCGGAACGCTCCAGGGCGGCGGCGATCCGCTCGAGGACGGGCAGGATCGCGTCGAGCATCGCCCGGTCGGCAGGTGGGGTCGAGGTCATGGCGTCTCGAAACTCCTTGGATGTGCTGTCGAGCGCGTCCATACGGACAATGCGGCGGAAAATCACGGGTGCGGCATCGGGTGCGGGCCATCCGATCCGCGCATCCTGCGGACGCGCCGTTGCTTTCACCAAGTGCATGGCTATAGTCCGCGCGCTTTTCGACCTGTCCTGACGCGCCCATACCCGCCTGCGCGCGGCTCCCCAGGACCGGCTCAGCCCAAGGAGTCACCCGCTTGATTACCCCCGCCTTCGCGCAAGGGGCCACCGCGGCCGCTGGCGGAGCGGACATCGCCTTGCAGGTGGTGCCGTTCGTCCTCATCTTCGTGATCATGTACTTCCTGATCCTCCGCCCGCAGCAGCGCCGCGTGAAGGAGCATCAGGCCCTCGTGAAGAACGTGCGCCGGGACGACACCATCGTCACCACCGGCGGGCTGGTCGGCCGCGTCACCAAGGTGGCCGACGAGGCCTCCGAGATCGAGGTCGAGATCGCCCCGAACGTCAGGGTGAAGATCGTCCGCACCATGATTTCGGAAGTCCGCGTCAAGGGCGGTCCGGTCAAGTCGGCCTGAGATCCCGGGGCCGTCACGCACGACGGCGGCCTTGTGCACCGCTTGAAGATGCCGGTGCAAACACCGGCATCGTAAGAAGAAACGGAACGGGCGGATGCTGCGCTTTTCGAGAACCAAGATCGTCGCGACGCTGGCCGTCATCCTCATCGGCCTGAGCCTCGCCGTGCCGAGCTTCTTCTCGGCCGAGCAGCGCAAGGGCTTCATGGCCTCCCTGCCGGGCTGGTTCCCGAGCTGGATCGTGCCCCAGCGGGCCATCGTGTTGGGGCTCGATCTCCAGGGCGGCTCGCAGATTCTCCTCGAGATCGACCGGAACGACCTGATCCGCTCGCAGACCACGGGTCTGCGCGACGACGTGCGCCGTACCCTGCGCGAGGCCGGCATCACCCCCGAGGGCGGCATCCAGCTGATTCCGCGGGGCGTCCAGATCCGCATCTCCGATCCGGCCAACCGCGCCAAGGCCCTGCCGAAGCTGCGCGAACTGTCCCAGCCGATCTCCAACGCCATGGTGGCCCAGGCCGGGGGCCAGACTCTCGACGTCGTCGACCGGCCAGACGGCACGATCCAGCTCCTGCTCACCGATGCCGGCCTCACCGACCGCACCCGCCGGGCCGTGACCCAGGCCATCGAGGTCATCCGCCGCCGCATCGATTTCGGCGGCACCAAGGAGCCCTCGATCCAGCAGCAGGGCGCCGACCGCGTCCTCGTCCAGGTCCCCGGCCTGCAGGACCCGCAGCAGCTCGAGGATCAGCTCGGCAAGACCGCCAAGCTCGAGTTCCGCATGCTGGCCGATTCGCCCTCCGGCGATGTCGACATGCTCACCAACAAGGACGAAGGCGGCGGCAAGGTGCCGGTGGAGCGTCGGGTCATGGCCGATGGCGGCGATCTCACCGATGCGCAGCCGGCCTTCGACCAACAGAGCCACGAGCCCATGGTGAGCTTCAAGTTCAACCTGAAGGGCGCCCAGCGCTTCGGTCAGGCCACCTCGGAGAATGTCGGCCGCCGCATGGCCATCGTGCTGGACAACGAGGTCGTCTCGGCGCCGCGCATCAACACGCCGATCACCGGCGGCTCTGGCCAGATCACCGGCAACTTCACCGTCAAGCAGGCCAACGACCTCTCGATCCTGCTGCGCGCAGGCGCGCTTCCCGCCAAGCTCACGGTGGTCGAGCGCCGCGTGGTCGGCCCCGGCCTCGGCAACGATTCCATCGAGGCCGGCAAGAAGGCGACCCTGGTCGCGGGCGCCCTCGTCATCGTCTTCATGTTCGCGACCTACGGCGTGTTCGGCTTCTTCGCCAACATCGCCCTCCTCGTCCATGTGGGCCTCATCCTCGGCCTGATGTCGGTGCTGGAGGCGACCATGACCCTGCCGGGCATCGCCGGCATCGTGCTCACCATCGGCACGGCGGTGGATTCCAACGTGCTGATCTACGAGCGCGTGCGGGAAGAGGTGAGGGCGGGGCGCTCCATCGTCTCGGCCCTGCAGGCGGGATTCGACAAGGCCTTCGCCACCATCATCGATTCGAACTCGACCATGGCCATCGCCGCCCTGATCCTGTTCTTCCTCGGCTCCGGCCCGGTGAAGGGTTTCGCCGTGGTGTTCATCCTCGGCATCCTCACCACCGTCATCACGGCGGTGACGCTGACCCGCATGATGATCGCCCTGTGGTACAATTACGCCCGGCCCAAGGCCTTGCCGTTCTGACAACCCCTGTCGTTCTGATCCGAACCCCGTTTCCCTGAGTTCAAGACAAGGACGCTTCGCTTCTCATACGATCGGTTGGTCCACCACCCCGTCATCCCGGGGCCGCGCAGCGGAGCCCGGGATCCGGACGCCCAGGTGGTGATCCAGCGTCACGCCGGCGGCGGTTCTGGATTCCGGGCTCGCCTGCGGCGCCCCGGAATGACGGGATGGCGGCGGCACCGATCCGATCGTCCGAGACCGGGTATCGTCCACGAAAGACCGAGACCGAACATGCGTCTGCTCCGCCTCTGGCCCGATGAGTCGCACGTCGACTTCATGCGCTTCCGGCGCTTCACCTTCCCGCTCTCGGCCTTGCTGTCGGTGGGGACGGTGATCCTGTTCCTGACGGTCGGCCTCAATTTCGGCATCGACTTCAAGGGCGGCACCCTGGTGGAGCTGCAGGCGAAATCGAAGACGGCCGACGTGGCCGCCGTGCGCCACACCGCCAACAGCTTCGGCTTCGGCGAGACCGAGGTGCAGGAACTCGGCGGCGACGGACAGATCCTCGTCCGCTTCCCGCTCCAGCCCGGCGAGCAGGGCCAGACAACGGTGATGCAGAAGGCGCACGGCGCCTTCGACGCGGAATACGAGTTCCGCCGCACCGAGACGGTGGGGCCGCGCGTCTCGGGCGAACTCGTTCAATCGGGCACGCTCGGCGTGGTGTTGTCGGTGCTCGCGGTACTTCTTTACCTCTGGTTCCGCTTCGAGCGGGAACTGGCGCTCGGCGCCATTGTCGGCACCCTGCACGACATCGTGCTCACCATCGGCATCTTCGTCATCAGCCGGATCGAGTTCAACATGACCTCGATCGCGGCGATCCTCACCATCGTGGGCTACTCGCTCAACGAGACGGTGGTGGTGTTCGACCGAACCCGCGAGCTGATGCGGCGTTACAAGACCATCCCCACGGTGGAGCTGCTCAACCTGTCGATCAACTCCACCATGTCGCGCACGGTGATGACGGCGACCTCCGCCTTCCTGTCGCTGCTCGCCCTGGTGTTGTTCGGCGGAGAGGCGATCCAGGGCTTCGCCGTGGTGATGCTCGCGGGTGTGGTGATCTGCACCTATTCGGCGATCTTTGTGTCGACTCCGGTCCTGATCTATCTCGGCCTGATGTTGTCGGGCGTGAAGTCGCAGAGCCGCCCCAACGGCGGCCGCGTGCCCCAGGCGGCGGAGTAAAGATGGCGGAGGGCAGCCTGCACGATGGGTTTGTTCCCGGGCGCCATCTCATCGACGCTTACGGCAATGGCGGCTTTCGCTTCGCCGACATGTCGCATCGCGGCTCGATCCTGGTGACGCCGGGGGGCATCAGGGCCTGGGATGTCATGGAGGCCAAGGCCATCGACCGCAACGCCCTGCGACCGGTCGTGGCCGAGGCGGGGGAGGTCGAGCTTCTCCTCATCGGCACCGGCCTCGACATCGCGCCGTTTCCGGACAGTCTGCGGCGCTGGCTCAAGGACAACGGGATCGGCCTCGACGTGATGCAGACGGGGGCCGCCGCGCGGACCTACAACATCCTGATGGCGGAGAACCGCAAGGTCGCCGCCGCGATGATCGCGGTCGCGTGACAAAGACCGAGACCAGCCCCGGAACGGCCGAACCCCTCGCCTTCGCCTTCGCGCATTGCGAGGCCCTTGTCCGCGAGGGAGACCCGGACCGCTACTTCGCCACCCTCTTCGCGCCCGCAGCTTTCCGGCCGCATCTCTTCGCGCTTGCCGCCTTCAGCCTCACCATCGCCCGCGTGCGTGACGCCGTCACCAACCCGATGGCAGGGGAGATCCGCCTGCAATGGTGGCGCGACGCGCTGCAGGGGGAGGCGAGGGGGGACGTGAAGGCCAACCCGGTGGCCGCCGCGCTGGACGACGCCATCGTCAGGCGCAAGCTCGGGCGCCAGCCCTTCGTCGATCTGATCGACGCCCGCGTCTTCGACCTCTACGACGACCCGATGCCGCGGGTGAACGATCTCGAAGGCTATTGCGGCGAGACCGCCTCCTCGCTGATCCGCCTCGGCGGTCTCGTCCTCTGCGACGGCGCGGAGCCGGGGGGGGCGGCCGCCGCCGGACATGCCGGTGTCGCCTACGGCGTCGTCGGATTGCTGCGGGCGCTGCCATGGCATGCCCGCAACGGGCAGGTCTACCTGCCGGCGGACATTCTCAAGGATCACGGCGTCACCCGCGAAGACATCGTCACCGGACGCGGCGGCCCCGGTCTCCTGGGAGCGACGGCCGATCTGCGATCCCTGGCCCGGCGCCATCTGAAGGCTTTCGAGGACTCGCGAGCCACCATCGCGCCTGCCGCCCTGCCCGCCTTCCTGCCGACTGCCCTGGTGGAACCGAGCCTCGCGATGATGGAGCGACTGGGCTACGACCCGCTCAACACCACCATCGCCCTTCCGCGCTGGCGGCGGCTCTGGCGCCTCTGGCGCGGATCGCGGAAAACCTGAGGCCTTCTACCCCTTCGCTTCCTCGCAGGAGCGCTCCAGGGATTTCCGAGCCGACTGGAAGTCTCCTTCGAGGCCCGCTGACGCGGGCACCTCAGGATGAGGTCGTGGGTGGGAGGGGAACGGACGTAGATGCCACTGGCTACTCCCACCCGACCACCTCATCCTGAGGTGACGGAGCGCAGCGGAGGCCTCGAAGGACGGCTCCAGAGATCGCGGTGCCAGCTGGAGGGTTCCTTCGAGGCCCGCTGACGCGGGCACCTGAGGCTGGAATCTTGCCTACGGGATGAAAGAAAAGGCCCCCCGACAGTGCTCTGTCGGGGGGCGACGGCTTCAGCGTGCCTTCTTCGTGAGCTTCTCCGCGATCTCGAACATCTCCTGCGGGGCGTAGTCCGGGGTGAAGGCCGAGGGGACGCCGGTGAGCTGGTGGATCTTGCCGCCGTCGGGCATGCCTTCGACCACCGACAATTCCCCCGGCGGATCACCCGGCAAGGCCATCTCGCCATTGCCCCAGATGCCGGCCATCTCCGTGTAGTCGCCGGGGCTGAAGGTGTAGAGCCGGCGGTGCGAGCCCTCCTGCAGGTACTTCTGGCATTCGGGGATCTTGTCGAGGTTGATGTTCGGAGTGGGCAGGAACTTCTCGATCTCGACGCCTGTGATCTTCTTCAATGCCAGGGCGTAGGCATGGGCGTGGACCGAGCCGCGCACGAGAAGGTAGCCGCAGACCTCGCGCCCGGTCGGGTCGGTCAGGGTCTCGTAGACGCGCAGCTTGTGCAGGCGGGCGCCGCATTCGAGATGGAAGTTATGGAGCAGGTCGACGACCACGTTGCCGGTGGTGGTGATGAAATCGTTGTTCCATGACGCGCCGTTGCTGTTCACCGGGGTGACGCCACCGCCATTCGACAGGAACGCGGCCGCAAGGCGAATGTCCTTCATGTCCTCGAAGGGCGCACCCGAGATGTCGCCGCCATCTTTCTCGTCGCCGTCATTGTCGGGGCCGTTGTTGAGCATGGCGACGCCATTGCTCACCAGCTCCACATGGCCCAACTCCTCGGCGGTGATCGCGGCAACGAGGCTATAGAACGGACGTAGCTTAGACTTGCTGCGGAAATTGAAGCTCTGGAACATGTAATTCCCAAGAGTCGACATCTCCCCATATTTACCACCCAGCAGTTCCTGCAGGGCAGCGGCGGCGTTCGGATCTTTCCTTTTGGGTGCGGGAAGCTCGGCTTGTAGCTTGTCGACGCGCATAAACATAGGTTGATCTCCGTATCGCCGGTATGGAGGATACCAACGGGAACGGTCTCCCCACTCGCATGTTCCGAGGCTGCGACAGGTCGCACAGCGGCTTCTCTTACGTTTTGGAACGGCTCCGCTTGCGTTTCGAAGGAGATTCCTTGCCGTTTTTGGAGCGTCTCCGGTCTCGGCGGACAGAAAGCGAAGCAGGCGGGCAACATGATCTGAATACAAGATTCTTCGCGTTGAGCCTGCTCCACTGCTCTGCTAGCTACGATGTCAAGGGCCCGGCGAGAGATCGGGTTCACCGAGGAGCGCGACGCCCGTGAATACGTGGAACCAAGTCTACGATCCCTTTGGGAGCCCATGGCTCTCGACGCTTGCGGCATCCCTACCGGTCATCGCCCTGCTCGGCATGATCGCCAGCGGCAAGGTCAAGGCTCACATCGCCGCCGTCCTCTCTCTGGTCCTGGCGTTCTGCGTCGCCGTCTTCCTGTTCGGCATGCCCGCCGACCTCGCCACCCGCGCCTCCGGCTACGGCATCGCCCTCGGGCTGTTCCCCATCGGCTGGATCATCCTCAACGTCATCTTCCTCTACCGGCTCACGGTGGAGAAGGGTTGGTTCGCCACCCTGCAGCAATCGGTGGCGGGCATCACCACCGACAGGCGGCTCCAGCTGCTGCTGGTCGCCTTCGCCTTCGGCGCGTTCTTCGAGGGGGCCGGCGGCTTCGGCACCCCGGTGGCGGTCACCGGCGCCATCCTGATCGGTCTCGGCTTCTCGCCGCTGGCCGCCTCGGGCCTGTCGCTCATCGCCAACACCGCCCCGGTGGCCTATGGCGCGCTCGGAGCGCCCATCGCCGGCCTCGCCTCGGTGACTGGTTATGACCCCTATGTTCTCGGCGCCATGATCGGCCGGCAGCTACCGTTCTTCTCGGTGCTGGTGCCGTTCTGGCTGATCTGCGTGTTCGCGGGTTTCCGCGGGATGCTGCAGATCTGGCCCGCCATCCTCGTCTGCGGCGGCTCGTTCGCGCTCGCCCAGTTCGGCATCTCGAACTACGTCAACCCGTGGATCGTCGACATCGGCGCCGCGCTCGTGTCCATGGGCGCCCTGGTGCTGTTCCTGCGCTTCTGGCGCCCGGCAGTGATCTGGACCTCGCCGGCCCTGCGCGGCAACGATCCGTCCATCGGCTACGTCACCACCGTCGACGGCCCCAAGGCCGCCGCCGCCACCCGCACCGCCACCTCCTCCGAGATCCTGCTGGCCTGGGTGCCGTGGATCATCCTCTCGGTGATCGTGGCGATCTGGGGCACCAAGTTCTTCAAGGACATCGTCGACCCGATTTTCATCTGGAACTATCCGGTGCCGGGCCTGCACAACGTCATCATGAAGGTGCCGCCCGTGGTGGCCACCGCCCATCCGGAAGCCGCCGTCTTCAAGTTCGCCTACATGTCCTACACCGGCACCGGGGTGCTGTTCGCGGCCATCATCTCTGGCCTCCTGATGCGGTTCTCGCCGTGGCGCCTCGTGACCGCCTACATCGAGACCATCTGGGTGCTGCGCTACTCGCTCATCACCATCTCGGCGATGCTGGCGCTGGGCGTCCTCACCCGCTACGCGGGCGTCGATGCCACGTTGGGTCTCGCCTTTGCGGGCACGGGCATCCTCTACCCGTTCTTCGGCACGCTTCTGGGCTGGCTCGGCGTCGCGCTCACGGGGTCGGACACCGCCTCCAACGTCCTGTTCGGCGGCCTGCAGAAAATCACCTCGGAGCAGCTAGGCCTGTCGGGCATCCTCATGGCCTCGGCGAATTCGTCGGGCGGCGTCATGGGCAAGATGATCGACGCCCAGTCAATCGTCGTCGCCTCCACCGCCACCGGCTATTTCGGCCAGGAGAGCAAGATCCTGCGCTTCGTGTTCTGGCACTCGATCGTGCTGGCCTGCCTCGTCGGCGTGCTCGTGATGCTGCAGGCCTATGTCTACCCGTTCAGCGCGATGGTCATCCATCCGTAAGGGTGAACCGATAGGCTGAATCCATGACCCGTCCCGGCGATGCCGGGGCGGGTTTCATTTTTGTCGCGTCGCTCGATGAAGGAGCGTTCCGGCGAAGAGGGATCTTGCCCTCGTGGCCGCGTGGCTTCACCACGGAATCCATGTTCTTCCGCACGCTCGCCTCGCGCTACTCCCTGTCGAACCTGCCCGCGCAGGCGACAGCACGCCTGCGTCTCGCGCCGCTGGTCCAGGCGGATGCGGAGGCGGTCCAGGCCCTCACCGACGATCAGGCGATCACGGGAGCGGTGGATTTCCTACCCGATCCCTTCACCCTCGATCATGCCCGCCGCCTGATCGGCAGGGGGAAGCCGACGAAGGATTGCTTCCTCGGGGCCAAGGCCGACGGCGCTCTCGTGGCGGTGGTCGGCCTCCATCTGCGCGGAGAGCATGCGGTGGAGCTCGGCTACTGGGTCGGCGGCGCCGCCCGGGGCCAGGGCTACGGCAGCGAGGCGGTGACGGGGGCCATCGCGATCCTGCGCAAGCGCTTCCCCCACCGCTTCATCGTCGCCGAGTGCCGGCCCGAGAACGAAGCCTCGCGCGGCCTCCTTCTCAAGACCGGGTTTCGCGATACCGGTGACGAGGGCCATCGGCCGGGCCGGCGCATCTTCTCGCTGGATCCGGTCTGATTGGGCGTTGATCCAGGGAACGAGGTGTGACCGACGCGCGCAACCGAAAGCTCATCGCCAAGCGGTTCAACGAGCACGTCGAGCTTCTTGCGACGCTTTTCAACGCTCTGTCGATCGCGACGTTCGGTGCCGCCTTCGTCGTCCCGCTCACGCAGGGACAAGCCGGCTTCATCAAGGATGGCCACTGGATTTTGCTTCTTGTGGCCTTGGCCATACACATGGCGGGTCATATTGCCATTCGGTTCATGAGAAGCGAGGAGCGAGTCCGATGACGCTCACCCTGCAAATCGCGGTCGTCGCCGCTCTCCTGATCGTTGGCGGGCTCTCGGCGCTGGCGCTCGCCGCATGGGATTTCGACCGGCGTTACCCGCCCCGCAACGAATCCGGACCGCGTGATTAGGTCGGGAACCCATAAACTTTGCCACTCACATGATGCGCGGGACGCCTCGTGTGCGATCCGAACGCGTTTCCCCTGCAATCAAGCGATCGAGCATCTCCTCGAAGTCGTCGGCCAGGTGAAGCTGGTCCCGGACGGCAGGGAGATACTCCGCTCGGCTTCGTATCGCGGCAGCAGCCGATCGAAGGATCACGAGTATCTGCTTTGAGATACAGGTCTCATGCTGGAGTCGTTCGGCTTTTTGCCAAAGGCGGTCCTGTAGAACGCTGAACGCCGACACATCGAAGACATCAGCCTCAAGAAGTCTTCCGACCGCCTTGTCGGTCAGTTCGTCGATCACGACGTCAAAATCGTTTTCCGACATGCGTGTGGCCGGTTAGACGTCGACAAGACTGACTTCCAAACGCGATGCGAGCTGATCCACAAGTAGGTCCCCCGCTCCGTACGCGGGGAGAGGGATGCGCACGCCCCGTCTACTCCGCCGCGATCGACACTGCCTCGCCTCCCATCCAGGCCGCCAGATCCGCCCGCGCCCGGTCGGTATAGGCGCGCTTTTTCGCCACCGCCTTTTCCGGCCCCTTCAGGCGCTTGCCGCCCTCGCCCTTCGGGGAATGGGCGAGGGGCGGAAACAGGCCGAAATTGACGTTCATCGGCTGGAACGAGCGGGGGCTCCCGACCTCCTCGGCCGCGATGTGACCGCCGGTGATGTGGCCGATGAGGGCCCCGAGCGCCGTGGTGGCGGGGAGCGGCGCGAGAATCTCGCCGCGGGCCTCGGACACGGCGAAGCGGCCCGCCATCAAGCCGATGGCGGCGCTCTCGACATAGCCCTCGCAGCCCGTGATCTGGCCTGCGAAGCGTAAGGCGGGCCGGGCCTTGAGGCGCAGGGTCGCGTCGAGGAGGCGGGGTGAATCGAGGTATGTGTTGCGGTGGAGGCCGCCGAGACGCGCGAATTCGGCGTTTTCCAGGCCGGGAATCGTGCGGAACACCCGGACCTGTTCGGAATAGGTCAGCTTCGTCTGGAAGCCGACCATGTTGTAGAGGGTGCCCAGCGCATTGTCCTGGCGCAGCTGGACGATGGCGCAGGCCTTCACCGTGGGATCGTGCGGGTTGGTGAGGCCGACGGGCTTCATCGGGCCGTGACGCAGGGTCTCGGGGCCGCGCTCGGCCATGACCTCGATCGGCAGGCAGCCGTCGAAATAGGGGGTGGTCGCCTCCCATTCCTTGAACCCGATCTTGTCGCCCGCGATCAGCGCCTGGATGAAGGCATCGTACTGCTCGCGGTTCATCGGGCAGTTGATGTAATCGGCGCCCGTCCCGCCCGGCCCGACCTTGTCGTAGCGCGACTGGAACCAAGCCTTGTCCATGTCGATGGAGTCGCGGTGGACGATGGGCGCGATGGCATCGAAGAAGGCGAGAGCCTCAGCCCCCGTCAGACCACGGATCGCTTCCGCCAAGGCGGGAGAGGTGAGGGGGCCGGTGGCGATGATGGTCCGGCCCCATTCCTCCGGCGGCAGGCCCTCGACCTCCTCGCGGGCGATGGTGACGAGGGGATGCGCCTCCAGAGCGGCGGTGACGGCGGCGGCGAACCCGTTCCGGTCCACGGCGAGCGCGCCGCCGGCCGGTACCTGGTTGGCGTCGGCCGCGCGCAGGATCAGCGAACCGAGCGTCCGCATCTCCTGGTGCAGCAGGCCGACGGCGTTGCCGTTGGCATCGTCCGAGCGGAACGAATTCGAGCAGACGAGTTCGGCCAGGTCCTGACCGTGATGCGCCTCGGTGGCACGCACCGGGCGCATCTCGTGGAGCACCACCGCATGGCCGCTCTCGGCGATCTGCCAAGCGGCCTCCGACCCGGCGAGGCCGCCGCCGACGATGTGAATGGGGGAAGTGTCTACACGGTCCGTCATGGGCATGGGATAGACCCGCGCCCCGTCCCGATCAATGCAGCTGCGGCGAGACCAGGAAGCGCTCGCGGTCGCTCGACGTCACGACGAGCTTGATCGGGCGTCCGTCGCGCTCGATCGTGATCGGCACCCGCACCCCCGCCTCGCCAAGCGCCCAGACCTGACGGAAGAACCCGGCGAGATCCTCCACCGGCTCGCCCGCCACCGCCGCGAGCACGTCGCCGACGCGCAGATCCGCGCTCTCGGCGGGGCCGTCATCGGCGAGCCCCATCACCACCACCGCGCCGTCGCTGTCGCTGGCATAAAGCCCGAGCCAGGGCCGGGTCGGACGGTCCGCTCGCCCTCGGGTTGTCAGATCCTCGAGGATCGGCGGCAGGAGGTCGATGGGCACCACGAGGTTGATCGCCTTAGGACCTTCCGCGCCGCCCTGCTGCAGCTGCAGGGAGCCGATGCCGAGGAGGTCGCCGGCCGGGCCGATCAGGGCCGTGCCGCCCCAATGCGGGTGCGAGGGCGCGGTGAACAGGGCCTCGTCGAGGACGTATTCCCAGTAGCCCGCGAATTCCTGCCGCGCGATCAGCTCGGCGGCGACGCAGCGGGTGCGGCCACCGGCTCCGGCCACCACCGCCTTGTCGCCGATCTTGAGGCTGGCCGAGCGCCCGATGGGAAGCGGCGGCAGCGCCAGGTCGCCCAGGGCCTGGACGAGGCCGAACCCGGTCACGGCGTCGAAGCCGACCACGTGGCCGGGGACCGAGCGTCCGTCATGCGTCGTCATCCAGACGCTGTCCGCCTCGGTGACGAGGTAACCGATGGTGAGGACGAGGCCGTCTTCGCGGATCACCACGCCGTTGCCGGCCCGCTCCGTGCCCAGGGTCTCGGCGGTGAACGCCTCCGGCGGGATGCGCGTCGAGAGTGACACGATCGCCGACAGAGCCTTGTCGAGGTCGTACGCGTAATCGCCGGCCTTGGGCTGCACGGCGGCGGGAATTTTCCAGTCTCCGTGCGACGTCATGAATCCCGTATCCTTGTCCTGCGCCTGGGAGTTCCGCGGCTCCGCATCCTCGAAGGATCGGCGGCCTTCTGCTGGAGATAGGTCGCCGGCTCGCCGTCGAACACCCACGCCCGGCCGCACGCAGACCAGCATTGAGAGAGGGATGCCGATCCCCATCGATCGCGCGCCGCGCAGTAGCCGGCGCGCATCCGCTCCATTAAGACTCGTTTGCAACGTTCCCGCCAGATCGAACGGTCGTATCATGTCGTGCCGAGAGGATGCCCCGACCCTTGCGTGACGACGCGGCACTGGCGCGCCTGATCGCGGCCGTGGCATCCGGCAACGAGCAGGCCCTTCGGGCTCTCTACGATCTCACCGCTCCGAAACTTTTCGGCATCGTGCTCCGTATCCAACGGGATCGCGGTATGGCGGAAGACGTGCTCCAGGACGTCTACCTGCGCATCTGGCAGAATGCCGGTTCGTTCTCTCCGGAAGCGGGCCGCCCGTTGCCGTGGCTCTGTACCATCGCCCGCAACCGGGCGATCGACGGGGTTCGGCGCAAGGGCGAGGTCCAGGGGCCGGTGAGCGAGGACGGAGAGGATTGGGTGGAACGGTTGGCCGATCCGCATGACAGCGAAGGTGCGATTCTCGGGCGCGACGCCCTTCGCACCTGCCTGTCCCGCCTGGAGGCGACGCAGCGCGACTGCATCGTGCTCGCCTATTGCGAGGGCCATTCGCGGGAAGAACTGGCCGAGCGGTTCGCGCGTCCCGTCAACACTATCAAGACCTGGCTGCATCGCGGGCTCGCGGCCCTGCGTGGCTGCCTGGAGGGGCCGGCATGACCGAGGACCCCGCCGAGCGAGACCTGCGCGCCGCCGAATACGTCATCGGCACGCTCGACGCCACCGAGCGCGCCGCCATGGATCTCGAACTCGCCGTCGATCCCGCCGCGCGCGCCGCCGTGCGGGAGTGGGAGCGCCGGCTGGCGCCCCTCGCCGCCGCCATCCCCGAGATCGAGCCGGGCGAGGGCGTGTGGCTGGCGATCCTGCGCGCGCTGCCCCACCGCTCCTCCGCGTCTCCGGCGGCGAACGACAACCGCGTGGCCGCCCTGTCGCGCAAGCTCGGCCTGTGGCGGGCGGCAGCGGCGGGTGCCGGAGCCCTGGCCGCCGGGCTCGCCCTGTTCATCGCCGTCGGCCCCCGTCCCGGCGGGGAGGGCGAGACACGCTACGTCGCCGTGGTCAGCAGCGGCGGCGAGGCGCCGGCCCTCATCGTCAGCATCGATACGGCGGCGGGAACCGCGCGGGTACGCCCGGTGGGCGCCGAGGCGCCGGCGGGAAGCAGCCTGGAATTGTGGTATGTGGGAGCCGACAAGACGCCGAAATCCCTTGGGCTGATCGGCAAGGACGCCGCACGTTTGGCCCTGCCCGCCGGGTCCGAGGCCGCGCGGCGCGGAGAGGGTGTCTTCGCCGTCTCGGTGGAGCCGCCGAACGGCTCGGCCACCGGCCTGCCCACCGGCCCCGTCGTCTATACGGGCAAGCTCATCCGCGATTGAGGGCGGCCCAGACGGGAACCCGCCACCATGGAGCCCTCCCATGCCGCGCTTTGCCGCCAACCTGACGCTGCTCTTCACGGAACACGCCTTCCTCGACCGGTTCGAGGCCGCGTCCCGTTCCGGGTTCACGGCGGTGGAGTTCCTGTTCCCCTACGAGCATTCGCCGGAGGCGATCGCCGCGCGCCTCGCCGCGCACGGGCTCGACCTCGTCCTGTTCAACATGCCACCCGGCGATTGGATGGCCGGTGAGCGCGGTCTCGCCGCACTGCCAGACCGCTTCGATGAGACCAGCGTCGGGGTCAAGACCGCGCTCGCCTATGCGCTGGCAACCGGCTGCCCGCGCCTGCACATGATGGCGGGCCTGGCCGATGGGCGCGACAGCCGCGCCGGGCAAGCTTATCGCCGGTCCCTGCGCCACGCCGCCGGGCGCCTTGCCGAGCATGGCATCGACCTCCTGATCGAGCCCATCAACCGCCGCTCCATGCCGGGCTATTTTCTCGACGATGTCGATGCCGCCGCCGACCTCGTTGCGTCGTTGCGCGCGGAGGGTCTCACCAATCTCAAGCTGCAGTTCGACATCTTCCACTGCCAGATCCTGCACGGAGACGTCACCACGCGGCTGGCCCGCCTCCTGCCGCTGATCGGCCATGTCCAGGTCGCGAGCGTACCGGCGCGCCACGAGCCCGGCACGGGGGAGGTGAACGATGCCTTCGTCTTCGCCGAACTCGACCGGCTTGGTTATTCGGGCTCGGTCGGATGCGAGTACAATCCGCGCAGCGGGACCCGGGAGGGGCTCGGCTGGTTCACGGCCTCTGCCGATGCGTGACCTGGAGGTCACGAGGAAGCTTTGAAAAGCCGCCTCGATCAGCGTCGCCTCAATATCGGGGCCGATCTTCGAGAAAGGGTCTCGCCGCAGAACGAATCCCGGCGCGGGCCAGGACGGATGACATGCTCATCCGCGACGCGCCAGGATCCGAAACTTTCCACCCGTCTTGTCCGTAGTCGTTCGAAAACGGGGAATGCCTTCTGCTATTTCGGAGGCAAGCATGCGATTGATCTTGGGATTATTTGCGAGTTTGGGCATTCTCTCGTCCCCCTGCGGCGCTCAGCCGGGGCAGAACCAGCCGAGTGTCACGGCCCGGCAACGGGAGGCCGTCAGCGAGGAGCGGGCGGCCGAGGTCAGGGACGCCATCGCCGAGGCGCGAAAGCGCCAGGACAAGATCGACCGGGAGAACACCGATCTCTGGCTGCGCTGGACCTACGCGGTCTGTATCGGTTGCGGCCCGATGCCCCGGACGTTTCGACCGGTCCGCACGCATCCGTTGCGTGTGCTCAGCGGCGTTCCGGCGGCCCTGGACGACGAGCGCGACAGGCGGAAAAGCCGCCGCGCCTGACGTCGCGCGGGGCGGACCTCACTTCTTGGCGGGATCGGTCCGCTTCAGGATCGCCTCCATCTGGGCGATCTCGGCTTCCTGCGCCTTGACGATGGCCTCGGCCAGGGTGCGAACCTCCGGATCCTTCGAATACTGAAGCGCGACCTTGGCCATGGCGAGGGCACCCTTGTGGTGCGGGATCATGCCGGCGGCGAAGTCGCGGTCGACGTCGCCGGAATAGCGGATCTCCATGTCGCCGTGCATGCGCATGGCCGCCTCCTTGAAGGCGCGGGTCGCCGGCGTGTCGGCGGCCTTGCCCTTCGCGGGGGTCTTCGGGCCGTGATCGTGGCCGTCCGTATGGACGGTGCCGTCGTCGTGGCGGTGCTCGGCGGCCGCGAGGACCGGGGAGGCGAGGGGCAGAGCCAGGATCGCGGCCAGGATCGCGGGGAGGGCTGTCTTCGTCATGGGAGTTCCCTGTCGTCAGAAGGTTGCGGGCGGGGAGGGCATGGTCCCCGCCACCGGGGAGGGGGCTTCATCGCCGGGCGCCTCGCGCAGTCGCGCGAAGGCGGGGCCGCCGAAGCGCAGCATCAGGACCGGCGTTAGCACGGCGTCGAGGAGCGTCGCGCTGATGAGGCCACCGAAGATCGTCACGGCCACGGGGTGCAGGATCTCCTTGCCCGGCGCGGTGCCGTCGACCAGCAGCGGCACCAGGGCGATGCCTGCGGCGAGCGCCGTCATCAGAACGGGGACGAGGCGCTCGTTGCTCGCCCGCAGGACCAGGGCGGGTCCGAAGGGCAGGCCCTCGCTGAGGCCGAGATTCAGCACGTGGCTGATCTTCAGGATGCCGTTGCGGGCGACGATGCCGGTGAGCGTCACGAAGCCGATCATCGAGGCGACCGAGAGCGGCAAGCCGGCGATGGTGAGGGCGACCACGCTGCCGATGAGGGCGAGCGGCACGTTGCCCATGACGATGAGGGCCAGCACGCCGGAGCGGTAGCGGCTCGCCAGCAGCGCGAAGACCAGGGCGAAGGAGACGAGGCCGAGGAGCCCGATCCGGCGGGTCGCCTCCCCTTGCGCCTCGAACGCGCCTTCGAGGCGCGCGCTGATCCCCTCCGGCAGCGTCGTCCGTGCCAGGGCCTGCGCGATGTCGGCGGCGACCTTCGAGCCGTCCGAGCCCGGCACGGTGTTGGCCTGGACCACGATACGGCGGCGGCCGTTCTCGCGCAGGATCTGGTTGGGCCCGTCGCGCTCGGCGATGTCGGCCAGCGCATGGGCGGGCACCCAGCCCGACGGCGTCTCGATGAGGAGGTCGCGCAGGGCGGCCATGGACCGGCCGCTCTCGGGCAGGCGCAGGACCACGTCGAAGCGGCGAAGGCCGTCCACCAGGGTCGAGACCACGCGGCCGTTGGCGAGGTTCCCCACCGTCTCCACCACCGTCGCGGGGGAGACGCCGTAGAGCGCCGCCTTGGACGGGTCGACCCGGATCTCGATCTGGGGAACGCGCACCTGCCGCTCCACCTGGAGGTCGGCGACGCCCGGAATGCCGGACAGGGTCTCGCGCAGGGATTCGGCAGTGCGGCGCAAGGCGTCGAGATCCTCGCCGAACAGCTTGAGGGCGATCTCGGCCCGGACGCCGGAGAGCATGTGGTCGAGCCGGTGCGAGATCGGCTGGCCGACATTCACCGTGACGGGAAGGACGGACAGCCGCCCCCTGATATCGGCGACGATGGCCGGGCGTTCGCGCCCGCCGGTTTTCAGGCGGATCTCCAGATCGGTGGAATGGACGCCCTCGGCATGCTCGTCGAGTTCGGCGCGGCCCGTGCGGCGACCGACCTTGTCCACCTCGGGGATGTCCATGAGCAGGCGCTCGGCGATGGCGCCGACCCGGGCGGATTCGGCGAGGGAGATGCCGGGGGTGAAGGTCGTGGTGACCGTGAACGAGCCCTCGTTGAAGGTCGGCAGGAAGGCGCGAGGCAAGCGTCCCGCGCCGTAGCCGGCGGCGGCCACCGCGACGATCGCGCAGACGATGGCGAGGCGCTGATGGGCGAAGGCCGTCTCTACGAGGCGCCCGTTGGCGCGCTTGAGGCCGCGGATCAGCCGGCTCTCGGGATGGTCGAGGCTCTTCAGGCCGGGGAGCAGCCAGGAGGAGAGGGCAGGCGTCAGGGTCAGCGAGACCACGAGGCTCGACAGGATGGCGATGATGTAGGCTTGGCCGAGCGGCGCGAAGAGCCGGCCCTCGATTCCCGACAGGGCGAAGAGCGGCACGAAGACGAGGCAGATGATGATCGTGGCGTAGACGATGCCGGAACGCACCTCGTTGGAGGCGTCCACGATCACGGCGAAGGACGAGCGGGGCGAGCCCTCCGCCCGCAAGCCCTCGGCCCGGTTGTCGCGGAGGCGCCGCAGGATGTTCTCCACATCGACGACGGCGTCGTCCACCAGCTCTCCGATGGCGATGGCGAGGCCGCCGAGCGTCATCGTGTTGATGGAGAGTCCGAGCAACGAGAACACCGTGGCGGTGGCGAGGATCGAGACGGGGATGGCGGCGAGCGAGATCAGCGTGGTCCGCACGTTCATCAGGAAGGCGAACAGCACCACGGCCACCACGGCCACGGCCTCGATCAGCACCGTGATCACGTTGCGCAGCGACGTCTCGATGAAGTCCGCCTGCCGGAACAGGACGCTGCTGGCCTCGATTCCGTGCGGCAGGGAGGGGCCGATCTCCTTCAACGCCGCCTCGACCTCGCGGGTCAGGCGCACGGTGTCGATGCCAGGCTGCTTCTCGATGGAGACCACCACGGCGGGATTGCCCATGAAGCCGCCGTCGCCGCGCTTGGGCCGCGCCCCGAAGGCGATCTCGGCGACCTGCCGCAGGTAGACCGGCCCGCCCGGCGTCGTGACGACGAGATTGCGAAGGTCGTCGAGATCGGTGGTGCGGCCGAGCGCACGGATCAGGACCTCTCGGCCGCCGGCCTCGGAATAGCCGCCGCCGGCATTGCCGCCGTAATTCTGGAGGGCGCGGGCGAGGGCCTCGTCGGTGACGCCGAGCGCCCGCATGGCGGCGGGATTGGGGGCGACCCGGAACTGGCGGACCTCGCCGCCGATGGGGATCACCTGCGCCACGCCCGGGATCGAGAGCAGGCGGGGGCGCAAGGTGAAGTCGGCGGTCTCGCGGACCTGCATCGGGGTCGCGGTCTTCGAGGTGACGGCGACCAGCAGGATGCCGCCCATGATCGAGGAGACCGGCCCCATCTGCGGCACCACGTTGGGCGGCAGTTCCGAGCGCGCGAGCGCCAGCCTCTCGTTGACGAACTGCCGGTCGCGGAACAGGTCGGTGTCCCACTCGAACTCCACTGTGACGATGGACAGGCCGATGCCGGAGACCGACCGCACCCGGCTAACGCCGGGCAGGCCGTTCATGCGGGTCTCGATCGGGTAGGTCACCCGCTGCTCCACCTCCGTGGGGGCGAAGCCCTCGGCTTCGGTCAGGATCGTGACCGTGGGCCGGTTGAGGTCCGGGAGCACGTCGACGGGCAGGCGCGCGAGGGAGAGCGCGCCGGTGAGGACCAGGGCGAAGGCGAGCGCTACGACGAGGAGGCGGTTGCGCAGGGATTGCGCGACGATGAGGCCGAACATCTCTGCGGTTCCTCAGCGGATCTGGTCGAGGAGTTCGGCGCCCTGGACGACGACGCGCCGTCCCGGCTCCAGACCGCCGGCGATGAGCGTGCGGTCGGCATCGAGGGGATCGGTGCGGACGGTGCGCGCCACGAAGCGCTCGGCACCGACATGCTCGTAGACGACGCTGCCGCCCTCCGCCCGCAGGATGCCGGAGCGCGGCACGGCGAGGCCGGTCCGCTCTCCCGTCAGGGGCGCGTGGACGGTGACGAACTGGCCGAGCCGCAGGCCGGTGGACTCGCCCGCCACCGCGAATTGCACCGGCACCGCCTGATTGCGGTCGGCGAGGCCGGCCCCGCGATAGGACAGGGCAAGGCTGCGCCCGTCCCCGAGGCGGGCCGTCGCCGAGCCTTCCGGCGACAGGGCCTCGAAGCTCAGCGCCTCGACCCAGAGTTTGCCCGGATCGACGATGCGGAAGACGACGGTGCCGGGGGCCGCCATGGCGCCCGACGTGGCGCTCGCCTCGGCGATGACCCCGTCCACCGGAGCGACCAGGGCCTCAGGCGAGCCACGGACCGTGTCGAGGGCGGCGCGGCGGTCCTTGAGTCCGTCGCGCTCGGAGCGGGCATCGTCGAGCTGGGTCTGGGCCACCGCGCCCGTCCCGGCGAGCCGCTCGAACCGGACCACGCGCCGGTCGAGGATCGCGATCTGCTGGTCGAGCTCGCCCTGACGCTGGCGCATGTCGGAGACGTCCACGGCCTGGACCGGCGGGGTGACGGTGGCGAGAACCTCGCCGCGCGTCACGCGGGTTCCCAGACGTGGAAATCCGTTCGCCGGAGGGGCCAGACGGCCGCCCACGGAGGATTGCACCACGCCGCTGGCATTGGGATCGGCGATGACCCGGCCGGGCAGGGCCACGGTGCGGGGCACGCTCTCCGTTGCCGTCACGGCGGTGCGCAGGACGAGGAGCCGCTGCAGGGATTTGGGCACGAAGATCGACCCGTCGCCCAGGCGTTTGGCCCGGTCGGCGCCGCCGGAGGGCGGGCTCGCCATCATCCCGCCCTCGGCCGGGGCGGCATCGTGGCCTTCATGGGCGAGGGCGGCGCTGCCCAGCACGATCGTCGCCGTGACCGCCAGGACGACGACGATGGGAATCGTGCGCCGACGGCGGAACAGGACGACGGCGCCGAGGCCGAGGAGGAAGCCTCCGGCGGCGGTGACGGAGGGCGGCTGGTGGGTGAAGCGCTCGACCAGGGAGGTGGTCGCCGGCGTCTCGGACGTCGTCGCCGTAGCTTTGGCGGCCGGCAGGTCGAGATCGAGATCGAGGGAGAGGATGTCGGTGCTGCCCTCCGCCGTCACCGCGACG
The DNA here is from genome assembly GCA_902712845.1 of Methylobacterium bullatum. Classification (NCBI taxonomy): domain Bacteria; kingdom Pseudomonadati; phylum Pseudomonadota; class Alphaproteobacteria; order Hyphomicrobiales; family Methylobacteriaceae; genus Methylobacterium; species Methylobacterium bullatum. The sequence goes on along the minus strand of LR743504.1, from coordinate 3,916,472 downwards.
AGGAGGTCGTGGTGCTCGGATTCCTCCAGCCAGGGCGCCGGGAGCCGGTAGCTGCCGTCGGCCTGGAGCTCGGCCTTCCTGCGCCCGTCCGGCGTCGAGAGGGCGAGGGTGGCGTCGGTGACCGGCACGTTGGTCTCGAACGCGTCGAGATAGAAGATGAGATCGTGGCCCTGAACGGTGGCGACGAGTTCGTAGCGCTCCGACTTCGCCTCTGCGCGCGGCGCCGCCGCCGCAACGGGCAGGGCAGGGGCCTCGTCGCCGTGGGAATGGCCCTCATGGGACAGGACCGCGCCGGACAGGCCTGCCCAGGCGATGGCGCAGGCTGCGACGAGGCGCAGGGCTGCCGGAAAAACGATGGACATGATGGGAGAACCTCGACGCCGATGAAGCAGGGACGGCATTCCACGCGGCGCCGGCAGGCGGCCGGGCGCGGAACGCCGTCGTTACGTCAGGCGAAGGGTCTCGGTGGTTCGGACGGGGAATCCGGAGCGACGTCCGTACGGGCGGACATGGCGCCCACGGGAACGGGACCGGTCAAGCCGGGTGCGGACGTGATATCGCCTTCGGCCGGTGCCAGGCCGATGGCGCAGCAGCAGGCGACCCCGCAGGGGCCGGTGCAGCAGGGGCCGGCACAGCCGAGATGGGGCTCCGCCCGCAGGACGGACACGATCTCATGCACGCCGGGGGTGACGGCATTCGCCCGGACGGTTAGCGCGTCGAGGGAGTCCGGGGCGTGGACCCATGCGACAGGGGCGCCACCATCGTGCCCGTGGCCCGTATGGGCGCTCGCGGGCGACGACAGGCAGAAGCCGGCGATCGCGAGGATCACCGTCATCAGCCAGAGCGCGAGGCTCCGGTCCAGATTGCGCCGGATGGGTTTCATGTCGGCGCAGAGCGTAGCATAGGGCATGCGCCCGCGACAGGGCCGATCGCAACTCGGAAGGGTAGACGCGTGAGACAGATCCTCGTGATCGGCATCGGCACCGGCAATCCGGAGCACGTCACGATCCAGGCCATCCGGGCCTTGAACACGGTGGATGTGGTCTTCGTCCTCGACAAGGGAGGGGAGAAGGCCGACCTCGTCGCCCTGCGCCGGGAGATCTGCGAGCGCTACATCGAGGACCGCCCCTACCGCATCGTCGAGGCGCAGGACCCGGAGCGGGACCGGAATCCGGCCGATTACGGGCTCGCCGTGGAGGATTGGCACGGCGCCCGCGCGGCCCTCTACGAGGCGATGATCGCGCGCGAGCTTCCCGAGGACGGCACCGGCGCCTTCCTGGTCTGGGGCGATCCCTCGCTCTACGACAGCACCCTGCGGATCATCGACCGGATCGTGGCACGGGGGCGCCTCGCCTTCGACCATCGGGTGATTCCCGGCATCACCAGCGTTCAGGCCCTGGCGGCGAGCCACCGCATCGCCCTCAACCGCATCGGTGCGCCCGTGCAGATCACCACCGGACGCCAGATCGCCGGAGGACTGTCCGCCGAGGCCGACACCACCGTGGTGATGCTCGACGGCGACCCGACCTTCGCCCATCTCGACCCGAACCTGACGATCTATTGGGGCGCCTATCTCGGAAGCGACGACGAGATCACCCTCTCGGGCCGCCTCGGCGACGTCGCCGGCGAGATCCGGCGCGTCCGGGCCGAGGCGAGGGCGCGCCACGGCTGGATCATGGACACCTACCTCCTGCGTAAGCCCGCAGATTGAGCCGGATCCTCGCCCTCAATGTTCGCGCGGACGCCGTGCTCCCTCGAGGTGGCCGGCCAGGGTGAAGGCGATCTCCCGCATCAGGGAGTCGAGAACCGCGGCCAGTCTCGGCTGGTGGAGACCGGCCGCGAGGTCGTGCAGGGCGATGGCGTGCTCCGCCATGCGGTTGGCCGCAGCCTCTGAGTGTAGGGCGGACTGGTGAAGGCTTAGCGCGTCCTCGCTGCGATCGATGGCAATGCCGAGGCCTCTCGCCCGCCCGGTGGCCTCGCCCCGGTCGATCCGTCCGCGCAAGCCGAGCCGGCGCTCGCCGCGAACCGTCCGAAACGCGATCTCGAACGGGCCGCCCGCCTCGACGGCGGCATGCAGGGCGTTCTCCACGCGAAGCCGGTCCTCGGCGAGAATCGTCGCCAGGAAGGTGTCGAGACTCACGCCCGCCGCTTCCCGAACGAGACCGAGCACGTCCGCGAAGGAATCCGAGACGACGATCCGGCCGGCCCAGACGTCGTGGGACCAGACGCCCACGACGCCCGACGCGTCGAGTGCCGCCAGGATTCCGTCCGTGTCGCCGGTAAGAAGGCTCGTGCGCGCAGGCATGGATCTCCTGGGCCGCCGGGGCGGATCGCTGAGGACGAAACGTGTGACCGCGGATCGATACGAGGCAGGGATCGCCCTCGCATCGAATTTACCTGAAGTTGATAATTCTCTGTCGATCCGCGATGTCAGCGGCAACCTAACCGCCGAATCCCGCGATTGGAAGGGTAAGACACGTCTTACGGGAATTTTTAGCAACCTCAGATTGATGGAAGACCCTGGGGTTGAACGCGAGCGGCATCGCTCGTCGCGAGCTCGATCCCCGGTTCACGGCACGCGTCGATCCCCGGCCCTGCCCTTAACCACTGGTTAACCATGACGGGCCAAAACCGGGATCAGGGCATCCTGGTGTCACGGGACGACGGCTGCGAGCCCGACCGGTGACCATCCGAGGCAGGGGATTCGATCGGCTTTTTTGGACCGAAGGATCGTCCCGGCACGGCAGGAGGCGACATCTCAGGACGCGAGAAGGGCTCCCGTATGAAAGCCATCACCTTCGTCACCCAGAAGGGGGGGAGTGGGAAGAGCACGCTGTGCATCTCACTGGCCGTCGCAGCGCAGGAGCGCGGCCTGTCGGTCTGCATCCTCGAAATGGATCGTCAGGCGACGATCAGCGACTGGCTCGACCACCGCACGGTGGATGGCCCGGAAGTCGCGCAGATCGACGCGTCACAGATCGAGGCCGTCATGGCCCAGCTGCGCGACTCCTCCTACGATTACGTCTTCATCGATACGCCGGGCGTCGATTCCACCGGCACGCTCTCGGCGATCCGCGCGGCCGATCTCTGCATCATCCCCTGCCGCCCCACCCCGGCGGACCTGCGCGCGTTCAAGCCGACCCTGGCCGCGGTCTACCGCCTGGAGAAGAAGTTCGCCTTCGTGCTGAACCAGACCCCGCCGCGCTCCTACCGGATCCGCGACGCGGCCGACGGCCTCGCCGTGCTGGGCATCCTGCCGGACGTCAACATCGTCGCGCGCACCGATCACCAGGACGCGATCGGCGTGGGTCAGGGCGTCACCGAATTCAACCCCAAGGGTCAGGCCGCCGGCGAAGTGCGCAGGCTCTGGACGTGGATCGAGAAGCGGATGCAGGTCGCCAAGCATGCCAAAGCCGCCTAGGCCGAGCCTCGCCTCCATCGTCGCGGGAACCGTTCCCCCGGCCAGGAGCGCCGACATCGTCCAGCTCGATACGGGCCACGTCCCCGTCCGCAAGGCCCCGAGCACCTTGAAGGAGCGTGCCCGACAGATGTCGGTCTATCTGGAGCCACCGGTCTACGACCAGCTCCGCGACCTCGCCCATACCGAGCGCACCAAGATGCATGCGCTCATGCTCGAAGCCCTCGACCTCCTGTTCAAACAGCGGGGGACCATGCCGATCGAGCGGCTGAACGAGACGAACCACCGCTGACGGCCCTCTCCTGTCGATATCGACAATCGACAGGAGAAAACATCGCTTTGTCATAGGATTACACCTGAATTCTCACGTCTTGCATCAGCCCGCGACATCTCCACACGATGGGTCGGGCGGATAAATCCGGATCATGATATCCACATCCCTCGAACCGCAATTTTTTTCGATGGCGCAATCCGATAGAGCTGGATCCTCGTTCGACGGATGAGCCATGGATAGCGGATCGGAGCCTCATCCGACGCGTTCAGGTTTCCTTTACGTCAACCCGACAATTGTCTGTGCAATCGAAGCCCATTCTTTCCGGGCGGACTTCGATGGCCGGACCGGATCGCTCTTCCGTTCCTGAGGCCCGTGTGGCGTTTCGAGAGCGTAGAGTGCTGGGCGGTTCGGTATGGTGCGTTCGACGAAGGCCGGATCGGCTCAAACGGCGGGCATACCGCTGTTGCGCCTCCTCGCCGTGTCCGTGGTGGCATTGACCACTGCGAATTGCGCGCAGAACACCCAGAAGCTCGCCGGCACGGCCGGCTCTTCCGGATCGTCCTACGATCCGAAATACGGCGTGAAGGCCAGCCCACGCCTCTACAATGAGGGTGACACGATCCCCAAGGGAGGCGGCCGCCGCTTCTCGGGAAAGCCCTACGTGGTGGCCGGCCGCACCTACGTGCCCCGCGACGATGCCAAGGGCTATGTCCGCGAGGGCCTGGCATCCTGGTACGGCAGCGCCTTCCACGGCCGGATGACCGCCAATGGCGAGGTCTTCGACCGCCATTCCATCGCGGCCGCCCACCCGACCCTGCCGCTGCCGAGCTACGTCCGGGTGACCAACCTTGCCAACCGCCACTCGATGATCGTGCGCGTCAACGATCGCGGCCCCTATCACGCCAACCGCCTCATGGACGTGTCGGAGGAGGTGGCCCAGGCCCTGGAATTCCATCGCAGCGGCACCGCCAAGGTGCGGGTGGAGTATGTCGGCAAGGCCTCCACCGCCGGCAGCGACGACCGCAAGCTGATGGCGACCCTGCGCACCGATGGCGCACCCGCCCGCGTCGGTGGCGGCTCGCCGGTGATGATGGCCGATCTCGGACCCGATGCCGAACCGGAGCGTTTGACGCGCGCGCAGCGTCCCGCCCTGGCCTTCAAGCCCGCGGCCGACGAGGACGATGCCGCTCCCGCACCGCGTCCCGTCCGGCCCGCGCCGGTCCTGGTGGCGGGCGGCTCCAGCGTCGCCGTGCCGGCGGCCCTGCAGCCCACCGCGTCCCGGTCACACGGGTTCCGGCCGACCATGCCGGATCGCACGGCTCCCGCTATCCAGGCTCCCGCCATGCAGATGGCCCATGCGGGTCCGAAGGCGAAGGGGGCCGTACCGCCGCCCGCACCGACTCGCCTCGCCTCGAGCGCAGGCCGCGCCCATGCCCCGGCACCGAAGCACGGCGCCCCATCGCCGGCGGAGGCGAAGACGCTCCAGGCCAAGTTGGCGACCTCCGCTCCGAAGACGAAACTCGACCTGTCGCCGGTCCCGGCGGCACCGCAGCGGATGGCCGCCGCTTCGGCCCCCGCACGCGGCACGGTCGTGAAGACGGCGGGCGCCACGGCCCCGGCACGCTCCGCGACGGGCCACGCCGCGGTGGCGAACCTGCGTCCGGTTCCGCCTCCCTCGGGCCCTCTGGGAACGGCCAAGGCCAGCGTCGCCAAGCTGTCCGTGCCTCCGGCCGGCTCCCAGCCCGCCGGCGCCCAGGCCGGGCGCGGCAAGTCGACCGCCCCGGCGGTCGCCACCGCCGCGGCAAAGCCGGCCCAGCCACGCCGCTCGCGCATCGCTGAGGTCAACTGACCGTCGAACGACCGGGACCGGCGCGCGGGGCGGCATCGTCCCGTCCACCGTGTCGCGACCTCATCGGCAAAGTTGCGTTCGATTTCGCGGGCGATCCGCTATACCATCTCGCAAGGGCGAGAACGGACCGGGCTTATCAGCCAAGCCTCGGAGCCGACGGGCATGAGGCGAACGATGCGTGCGACGACGAACCGGACGAATCTGGCCGCCGGCTTTCGGGCCGGACTGGCCGGCTTGAGCCTGTCGGCGATCGGCTGGTTCGCCGCCCTTCCCGCCCTGGCCCAGAGTTTCCAGACAGCCGCCCCCCACGCCATCCTGATCGACGCGGATTCGGGTTCCGTGCTGTTCGAGAAGGCGGCGGACGAGCCGTTCTCGCCGGCCAGCATGGCCAAGCTGATGACCACGGAGATCGTGTTCAACGAGATCCGGCAGGGCAGGCTCAGCATGGACAGCGAATTCCAGATCACCGAGGACGCTTGGCGCCGGGGCGGGGCCGGGGGAGGCGGCTCCTCGATGTTCGCCCAGCTCAACAGCCGCATCAAGCTGTCCGACCTGCTGCGCGGCCTGATCGTGCAATCGGGCAACGACGCGGCCATCGCCATCGGCGAGGGCATCGCCGGATCGGAGGAGAATTTCGGTCGGATGATGACCGCGCGGGCCAAGGAAATCGGCCTGACGCGCTCCACCTTCCGCAACGCCACCGGCTATTCCGCGCCGGACCAGAAAGTCACCGCACGCGACCTCGCCAAGCTGGCGATCCACCTCATCGACACCTACCCCGATCTCTACAAGATCTTCGCCGAGCGTGAGTTCACCTGGAATAAGATCAAGCAGCAGAACCGCAATCCGCTCCTGACCCTCGATATCGGCGCCGACGGGCTCAAGACCGGATATCTCGAGGAATCCGGCTACGGCCTCACCGGCTCGGCGGTGCAGAACGGCCAGCGCCTGATCATGGTGGTGAGCGGCCTCAAGACGGCGCGCGACCGCGCCGGCGAATCGCGCAAGCTGGTGGAATGGGGGTTTCGCGCCTTCGAGCCGAGGCAGATCTTCGCCAGCGGCGAGACCGTGGCCGACGCCTCCGTCTTCGGCGGGGCGCAGGGCAGCGTCCCGCTGGTGGCCAAGAAGCCGGTACGGGTGCTCCTGCCTCGGGGCAACGGCGACCGCATCAGCGCTCGCGTCGTCTATCAGGGTCCGCTGACCGCGCCGGTGGAACAGGGTCGGGAGGTGGGCCGCCTCAAGATCACACGGGGCGATACCCAGGCCCTCGACCTGCCGGTCTATGCCGGGGAGGACGTGCCGGCCGGCACGATCCCGCAGCGCGCCCTCGACGGAGCCTGGGAGGTCGGGACCGGACTGTTCCGGCGCGCCTTCGACAAGGTCGGCGCGGGTGACAAGGCCGGCGCGACCGATAAGGCCGGCGCCAAGTCGTGACCGACCGAAGCCGCGAGCGGCTCGGGCAGGGCGGGGCGTTCATCACCTTCGAGGGCGGTGAGGGGGCCGGGAAATCGACCCAGATCGCCCGGCTCGCGGCACGCCTGCGCGGTGCGTCCTCCGTTCCGGTGGTGACGACGCGCGAACCCGGCGGCTCGGTCAAGGCCGAGGCGATCCGTGAGGCACTGCTGACCGGAACGGTGAAGCGGCACGGTCCCTTCGCCGAGGCGCTGCTGTTCTCGGCCGCCCGCATCGACCATCTCGACACGCTGATCCGCCCGGCCCTCGCCCGCGGCGAGACCGTGCTGTGCGATCGCTTCTCGGATTCGACCCGTGCCTATCAGGGAGCGGCGGGAGGCCTCGACCCCGCCCTGCTCTCGGCCCTGGAGCGGGTCGTCGTTGGGGACATGACGCCCGACCTCACCCTAATCCTCGACCTCGACCCCGCCATCGGCCTCGCCAGGGCGAAGGCTCGTGCCGGGGCAGGGGAGGCGGCCGACCGGTTCGAGGCGGAGGCGCTGGGCTTCCACACCCGCCTGCGGCAGGCGTTCCTCGCCATCGCGGCAATGGAGCCGGAGCGCTGCGTCGTCATCGATGCCGGCCTCCCCCCCGATGCGGTGGAAGAGGCGATCGCAGCCGTCCTCGTCGCCCGCCTGCCCGGCCCTCTCTCCCGCCCGGAGGCCGCCGACGATGCGGCCTGAACGCGCTCCCGAAGACGTCGAGCCCGGCGATCTCGCCGACATCCCCCGCCCGCGCGAGCAGGCCGGCCTCGTCGGCCATGCGGAGGCGGAGGCCGCCTTCATCGAGGGGATCGCCTCTGGCCGCCTGCACCATGCCTGGCTCATCGGCGGCCCGCGCGGCATCGGCAAGGCGACCCTTGCCTATCGCGTGGCGCGCTGGCTCATCGCCAACCCGCGTCCCGGCCGCGTCCCGGACACCCTGACCGTCGATCCCGCGCATCCGGCGGCAAGGCAGGTGGCGGCCCTGTCGCATCCCAACCTCGTGGCCCTGCGCCGGACCCGGCCGCACAATGCCAAGACGCTCGCGACCAAGATCTCGGTGGATGCCGCCCGTCATGCCCTCGACCTGTTCGGCTCGACCGCGGGCAATGACGGCTACCGCATCTGCATCGTCGACAGCGCCGAGGATCTCAACGCCAACAGTGCCAATGCCCTGCTCAAGATGGTGGAGGAGCCGCCGCCCCGCTGCCTGTTCCTCATCGTCAGCCACGCGCCGGGCCGGCTGCTGCCGACGATCCGCTCGCGCTGCCGGGCGCTAAACCTGCGGCCCCTGGGGGAGGGGGAGGTGGCTCGGGTACTGGAGAGCTTCCCTCCCCCCTTCGTGCGGCCCGACCCGGAGGCCCTGGCCCGCGCCGCCGCCCTGTCCGAGGGCTCGGTGGCGCAGGGTTTCGCCATGCTCGACCCGGCGACGTCCGGCCTCGTCGGCGAGATGGAGTCCCTGCTGTCGCGCCTTGACCATCCCGACTGGCGCCGCATCTTGGCACTGGCCGAGAAACTCTCTGGCCGCGACGCGGACGAGCATTTCGCCGCGAGCCTGGACACGGTGTTCCGCTTCGTCTCGTCGGAACTCGACCGCCGCCGCCACGAGCCGCCGGCTCGCCTTGCGGCCCTGGTGGAGGTGTGTGACAAGATCGCCCGCGCCGCCCGGGAGGCCGCGACCTACAATCTCGACCGCCGGCCGCTGATCCTCTCGCTGTTCGGCGATCTCGCGGGGGCCGTGCGCGCCGGGGCATGAGCAGGCTCGTCCTGTGATCCGATGAACCGCGTATCCGAAGGTGTTTCGACGCGATGGCCAACGAGTCAGGGCCCAGCCCATCCATTGCCGAGACTTTTCGTTCTGAAAACGAGACTTCCGGTTTCGACGCGAAGACCTTCGGCATCAGCACGGCGATCTCCTATCCCAACGGCGCGCCGCATATCGGCCACGCCTACGAGGTGATCGCCACGGACGCGATCGCGCGGTTCAAGCGCCTCGACGGCTACGACGTGCTGTTCTCCACCGGCACCGACGAACACGGGCTCAAGATCCAGCAGACCGCCTCCAGGGCCGGGATCAGCCCGAAGGCCCTGGTCGACGACATGGCCGCGCGCTTCAAGGCCATGGCCGAGGCGCTGAACTGCAGCCACGACCGCTTCATCCGCACCACGGAGCCGGACCATTATGCCGCCGCCCAGGAACTCTGGCGGCGCATGGAGGCCAACGGCGACATCTACCTGTCGAAATACGCCGGCTGGTACTCGGTGCGCGACGAGGCCTATTACAACGAGGACGAGACCGAGTCCGCCCCCGACGGGACGCGCCGCGCGCGGGAGACCGGCACCGCCGTGACCTGGATGGAGGAGGAGAACTTCCTGTTCCGCCTCTCCGCCTACCAGGATCGGCTGCTCGCCCTCTACGAGGCCCAGCCCGACTTCATCGGCCCCGAGACCCGGCGCAACGAGGTGGCGAGCTTCGTCCGCTCCGGCCTCAAGGACCTCTCCGTCAGCCGCACCAATTTCGACTGGGGCGTGCCGGTGCCGGGGCACCCGGACCACGTCATGTACGTCTGGGTGGATGCACTCACCAACTATCTCACGGTGACGGGCTTCCCCGACGAGGCCGACGCCCGCAAAAAATTCTGGCCGATGGACCTGCACGTCATCGGCAAGGACATCGTACGCTTCCACGCGGTGTACTGGCCGGCCTTCCTGATGTCGGCGGGTCTGCCGCTACCGAAGCGCGTCTTCGGCCACGGCTTCCTGCTCTCCAAGGGCGAGAAGATGTCGAAGTCGCTCGGCAACGTCGTCGATCCGATGGACCTCATCGCGACCTACGGGGTCGATGCTCTGCGCCAGTTCGTCCTGCGCGAGGTGCCGTTCGGCGGCGACGGCAATTACAGCCACGAGGCCATCATCACCCGCTACACGGCGGACCTCTCCAACGGGCTCGGCAACCTCGCCCAGCGCTCGCTCTCGATGATCGCGAAGAATTGCGGCGGCCTCGTCCCGGAGCACGGCGAGTTCACGGAGGACGACCGGGCACTCCTGGCGCTGGCGGACGCCCTGCCGGGCTCCGTGCGGGTGGCGATGGACAAGCTCGCCCTCCACACGGCGCTCGCCGACATCTGGGCCGTGGTGACGGCCTCGGACCGCTATTTCGATGCGCAGAAGCCCTGGGTCCTGCGCAAGACCGACCCTTCCCGCATGGCCGCCTCCCTCTACGTAGTGGCCGAGACCCTGCGCGCCATCGGCATCCTGGTGCAGCCCTTCATGCCGGATTCGGGCGCGAAGCTCCTCGACCTCCTGGCCGTGCCTGCCGACAGGCGGCAGCTCGCCGATATCGGGGAGGGGGGCCGGCTGGTGCCGGGCACGGCGCTCCCCGCGCCGAGCGGGTTGTTCCCGCGCTTCGTCGAGCCGGAATCTCCCGCCGTCTGAGGCGGGGTCCGCAGCGTCACCGAGAATCCCGAGTTTTGTCCATGCTGGTCGATAGCCACTGCCATCTCGACTTCCCGAACTTCGTCGAGGATCTTCCCGGCGTGATCGCCCGCGCCGAGGCGGCGGGCGTGACGGGGATGCTCACCATCTCGACGCGGGTGGCCAAGGCACGGGTCTACGAGGTCCTGTCCGAGGCCCATCCGCAGATCTGGCACACCGTAGGGACCCATCCGAACGGGGCAGGGGACGAGCCCGACGTGCCCACGGAGGAGATCGTCGCCCTCACCCGTCATCCGCGCTGCATCGGCATCGGCGAGGCGGGGCTCGACTACCATTACGAGGACGCCGCCCCGGAAGCGGTGCAGGAGCGGGTGTTCCGCCGGCATATCGCGGCCTCCCGCGAGACCGGCCTCCCCCTCGTCATCCATGCCCGCGATGCCGACGAGCACATGGAATCGGTGCTCGTCGATGAGATGAAGCGCGGAGCCTTCAAGGCGGTGCTGCACTGCTTCTCCTCGGGCCGGCGCCTGGCGGAAGTCGGAGTCGAACTCGGCTTGTTCGTCTCGTTCTCGGGCATCGTCACCTTCCGGCGCTCGCACGAGCTGCGCGACATCGCCCTCGCCGTCCCCCGCGACCGCATCCTGGTGGAGACCGATGCGCCGTTCCTGGCGCCCGAGCCGCACCGTGGGCGCAGCAACGAGCCGGCCTATACCGCCGACACCGCCCGCTCCCTGGCCAAGACCCTGGACATGGAGTTCGAGGCCTTCGCGAGCCTGACGACGGCCAATTTCCACCGTCTGTTCGACAAGGCGACCCCATCCGGCGGCCGGCGGGCGTGACAGCGGCCCGCGCGCTCCGATACCAACGGACCGGGAGGTGCGGATGGGTTCTCTGACGCTGACGATCCTCGGCTGCGGCTCGTCCGGCGGCGTTCCCCGCGTGGGCTATGGCTGGGGTGCCTGCGACCCGGCCGATGCCAGGAACCGGCGGCGGCGCTGCTCGATCCTGGTGGAGCGGCGAGGGCAGGCGGGCGCCACCAGCCTCCTCGTGGACACCTCGCCCGATCTGCGGGAGCAGCTTCTGGCGGCGCGGGTCCAGAGCCTCGACGCGGTGCTGTTCACCCATGCCCATGCGGACCATACCCACGGGATCGACGACGTCCGGCCGTTGGTGATCCACATGCACCGGCGCATCCCGGTCTATGCCGATGCCGAGACTCGCGCCCTGCTGACGATGCGCTTCGGCTATTGCTTCGAGACGCCGCCCGGCAGCGCCTATCCGCCGATCCTCGACATGAACGATCTCGTGGCGGGCGAGCCGGTGACGATTCCGGGTGAGGGCGGTGCGATCGAGGCCGTGGCCTTCGGCATGGAGCATGGCACCGAGAGCGCCCATGGCTTTCGCTTCGGCCCGGCGGCCTATGCGCCCGACGTGAGCCTGATGCCGGAGGCGGCCAAGGCGCGGCTCCACGGGCTTGATCTCCTCATCATCGATGCCCTGCGCGACACCCCTCACCCGACCCATTACTCGGTCTCGGATGCGCTCGCGCTGATCGAGGAGGTGCGCCCGCGCCGCGCAATTCTCACTAACCTCCACACCGATCTCGACTACGCCACGCTCGCGGCCAAGCTACCGCCGGGCGTGGTGCCGGCCTATGACGGGTTGTCGGTGAGCGTGGACCTGTAGACGTGCAGGCAGGCTGCGGGGAGAGCGCGTCTCAGTTGCGCAGGGGGTCGGCCGGGATCAGGCCGGCATTGACCAGGATCTGCGCCGTGGCGGCCTTGGCGAGGCGGTCGTAGCCCGCATCGGTCATGTGCAGCCCGTCGGGGCCGATCATCTGCGCCGGGCTGAGCAGGCCGCTGGCCGCCCATGTCCGCATCAGGGCGTGGCGGCGGATCACCGGCACGTCGAGCTCGGCCGCGAGGCTGTGCAGAGCCTCGCCGTAGCGCTCGGCGCCATTGGTCGTCGTCAGGCGGCGGCACCATTGCTGGTCCATGAGGATGACGTCGGAGCCGGCGGCGCGCATCGCCGTGATGCCCTGGCGGGTCAGTTCGGTGAAACGCTCCACCGTGACGCCGGTCATCGGGTCGTTGCTGCCGGTCTGCCAGATCACGAGGTCCGGCCGCTCGGCCAGCACGTCCCGGTCGAGGCGGCGGGCCATGGCCTCGGCGTCGTCGCCGCCCTTGCCGCGATTGAGGACCGTGACGATGGGGTGCTTGGCGCCGGCGATATCGAGGCGGCCCTGCAGGTCTTCCTGCAATTGCGCGGGGTAGGCGGCGGCCGGGGAGGAGGCCCCCGACCCTTCGGTGGACGAGGAGCCGAAGGCGACGATGCGGATGTCGGATCCCGCCTTCACCAGGGCGGCCACGTGGGAGAGCTTGGCCAGCGCCCGGGCGGGAATGGCCGGCTTCGATGCCACGGGCTCCGCCCATGCCGGAGCGCCGAAGCCCAGAGCCGCGAGGGCCAGGCCGAGAATCGGGGCGGCGCAGGATTTGGGCAGGGTCAGCATCGGATCCGCTTCGAGAACGATCGGGGCGGTCGGTCGCGAAGACCGATCCCACTCCGCCACGGGTTAGACACGTGGTTTGAGATAGGATTGTGACGATTGCGCCGGAAACTGGCGGATCGCTTAAGGAAGCTGGTGAGCGAGTCGTGAAGTCGCCATCTCTCGGCGGTACCTCATGGAATGGTGAATCCCAGCTTCCTGTCAAGTTGCGGTCGAAGCCCCCCTCACCCCGTTTCCAGGGGCATTCAAGTTCCATAATATATCTTATGCGAATGGCAGATGTGGGTTCTGAAAGGGCTTGATCCGCCGTGCCGGTTCGCCATTCCGGACGGCACCGACCGACGGCTCGCCCCGGATCTCCCTAGGATGTCCGCACCGTATCCGGCGCCCTGCCCTCGCCGGTGGTGAACAGGCCATAGCGCAGAGCCAGGGTCGGCAGGATCAGGAGGTTCAGGACCGTCGAGGTCACGAGGCCGCCGAGGATGACGATGGCCATCGGCCCCTCGATCTCGCGGCCGGGCTCGCCGGCTCCCAGCGCCAGGGGCAACAGGCCGAGGCCAGTGACGAGGGACGTCATCAGGATCGGCACCAGCCGGTCGGCGGCGCCCTCCACCGCCGTGTCGCGGTCCCACGCCCGGCCGTCGATGGCGACGAGATGCTCGTAATGCGAGATCATCATGATGGTGTTGCGGAGCGAGATGCCGAACAGCGTCACGAAGCCGACGATGGAGCCGAGCGACAGCACGGCCCCGGTGGCGAAGACCGCCAGTACCCCGCCGACGAAGGCGAAGGGCAGGTTGACCAGGACCAGCATGAGGTTGCGCGCGCTGCCCGTGACCATGGCCAGCAGCAGCACGATGCCGAGACCGGCGAGACCGGAGAACAGCAGCAGGTCGCGCTTGGCCCGCGCCTGGGCCTCGGCCGAGCCCGAGAAGCTCACATAGACGCCGCTCGGCAGGGCCACTTCCTTGGCAATCTTGCGCCGGGCGGCTTCGACGAAGGAAGCGACGTCACGCCCCGTGACGTTGGCGGTGATGGCCTGGACGCGCTGGGCGCCCTGGTGCTGGACCTGGTAGCGTCCCGAGGTCTCGTAGATGTCCGCCACCTGGGCGAGGCGGATGAAGCGGCCGTTCGATGAACGCAAGGGGAGGTCGCCCACAGCCGTGAGACGCCCCCTCGCCCCGGAATCGAGGATGACGAGGACGTTGAAGACCGCATTGCCCTCGTAGGTCTGGCCGACCACGTCGCCCTGATAGGCGGTGCGCACCACCTCCATCACCTCGACGGCCGAGAGCCCCCAATGGCGCAGGTCGTTGGGCCGGAGACCGACGTTGATTTGCGGCAGGCCCGCCGGGGAGGCCTGCTGGATGTCGGTGGCGCCGCGTACCTCGGCGAGTTCGCGGGCGATGTCGCGGGCGGCGGCCTCGATCCGGGCGAGGTCGTTGCCGAAGACGTTGATGACGACCGGCGCGGTGTAGCCTGAGACCGTCTCCTCGATCCGCTCGGTGAGGAAGGTCTTGAGCGAGAAGGCGGCACCGGGAAACCCAGCCATCAGGGTGCGGATATCGGCCTCGGCCCTGCCCTGCCCCGCGCCGTCGAGCCCCGGTTCGAGGTCGATATGGATCTCGCTGTAATGGGTGCCGGCGGTGTCCTGCCCCGCCTCGGCGCGGCCGATCTGAGAAGCCACGGCGCGGATGCCGGGGATCTTCCGGAGTTCGGTGGTGATGCGGCCGCCGAGGCGCATGGATTCCCCCAGCGATGTGCCGGGCGCCGCCGCCATGTGCAGGATCAGGTGGCCCTCCTTCAGGTCGGGCAGGAAGGTGCTGCCGAAGAACGGCGTCGCGGCGCCGCCCGCCAGGGTCACCAGGATACCGCAGGCGATGACGATGCGCGGGGCGCGGTTGATCCGCTGGAGGAGGCGGGTGTAGCCGCCGCGCGACCAGCGCATCACCGGCGGGTCGCGCATGTCCGTCTCGCGCCGCCCGGTGAGGAGCATCATCGAGAGGGCGGGGGTGACGGTGAGCGCCACGGCGAGCGAGGCCACCACGGCGAGGATGTAGGCGAGGGCGAGGGGGGCGAACAGCTTGCCGGCGATGCCGGAGAGGACCAGTACCGGCAGGAACACCAGCAGCACCGCGAAGGTGGCATAGGCGACCGCGGTGCGGACTTCGAGAATGGCGTCGATGACCACCCTCCCCTCCGGGACGGGCGAAGCGAGGCGCCGGTTCTCGCGCAGGCGCCGCACCACGTTCTCGACGCCGATCACCGCGTCGTCCACCACCTCGCCGATGGCGATGGCGAGACCGCCCAGCGTCATGGTGTTGAGGCTCTCGCCCATGGCCTGGAGCGCCACCACGGCGGCGATGAGCGAGAGCGGGATCGCCACCGACGAGATCACGCAGGTGCGCCAATCGTACAGGAAGGCGAACAGCACGACGACCACGAGGATGCCCCCGAGCCCCAGCGCTTGGAGCACGTTGGCATTGGCGATGGTGATGAAGTTCGCCGGCCGGAACAGATCCGCCCGCAACGCCACACCTTCGCGGTCGAGGGCCGGACGCAGGTCTTCGAGAGCGGCCTCCACGCGGGCGGTGACCTCGCGGGTATTGGCGCCGTATTGCGCGCCGACCATGAGGAGCACGCCGCGCTTGCCGTCCACCAGGGCGGCGCTGATCGGCGGCTCGCCGGCGGCGACCACAGTGGCGACGTCGCCCAGCGTCACGCTGGCGCCGCCCTCGTTGATGAGGACCGTGCGGGACAGCTCCTCCGGGGTGAGCGATTGCCCCTCGGTCTGGAGGGTGACGCGCTGGTTGATCGTGTCGACGAAGCCCGCCCCGCGCACGCCGGTGGCCTTGCGGGCGGCGGCGAGCACGTCGTTCATGCCGATATTGTAGCGGATGAGGTCCGCCGGCCGGATCTGGACCTGGAGCGAGCGCACGGCGCCGCCATAGACCGAGACCTGACTGACCCCCGGCACGGCCAGAAGCCGGAGACGCACGGTCCAGTCGGCGATGGTGCGCAGGTCGAGGTCGGAGCGCCGATCCGAGGTCAGGCCGACGAGGAGCACCGTGCTGGTGGCCGAGGTCAACGCTGTCATCGCCGGAGGCAGCACGCCCTGGGGCAGGCGACCGGCGAGCGCCGTCAGGCGCTCGGTGACGAGCTGGCGGACGCGGTAGACGTCGCTGCCGGTGCCGAAGGTGACGGTGATGACCGACAGGCCCTGGATCGAGCTCGACCGCAGGGATTCGATCCCCGGCAAGCCGTTCACCGCCACCTCGATCGGCTGGGTGACCAGCACCTCCACCTGTTCGGGGTTGAGGCCGGGCGCCTCGGTCTGGACCACCACGGAGGGCGGCGCGAATTCCGGGAACACGTCGTATTTCGCGTCCCCCAGCACGTAGATGCCGTAGCCGGCGAGCGCGAGGCTGAGCGCCAGGACGATGCCGCGAAAGCGCACCGCGAAGGCGACGAGCGCCGCCTGGGGGCCGCTCGGGGAAGCGTTCGGAACGTCGCTCACGTCAATCGTCGTCCACGCCACCGGAGACGGAGAGCAGGCTCTTCATCTCCTCGGACAGGAGCGCCTGCGCGCCGGTCAGCACGATCTCGGTCTCACCGGGCAGGTCCTCCACCACATAGGCATCGGCCGACATGGGCGGATCGGCCTTGAGGGCGTGGCGGGCGAAGGCGTCGGGCGCCACCGCGCGGTAGATCCAGGTTCCGCCCTGCCAATGCACCACTGCATCCTCGGGCACGCTGATGCCGGTGACGGTCCGGTCGGAGGCGAGGAAGGCGAGCATGCTCATGCCGGGCAGGAAGCCGCTATCGCCCGGCACGGTGTAGAAGTAGCTGAGGCCCTGGATGCGCTGGTCGGTGCGGGTGGCCGGCGAGACGTAGCGCAGGGTAATCCGCGCGCTCTGCGGCGGCACCTCGGCGAAGGCGGCGGCGGGTTGGCCCTTGATGCTCTCGCCCGGCGGCAGGGTCACCTGGACCAGGAAGTCGACGCGCTCGATCAGCCGGGTGATGGCCGGCGAGCGCTCGACGATGGCCCGTCCGATCACCGGCCCCCATTCCTGCTGCGCGGTGGCGGCGAGGGTGCGGACCTGCGATTCCGCCGCCGCCAAAGCGGCCTGGTCGGTCTGGAACGTGCCCTCGGTGGTCTCGACCTGGACCGTCGTGGCGTAGGGGCCGAGATTCTTGGCGCGCTGGAAGGCGTTGCGCGAGACCTCGACCCGGGCCTGGGCGGTCTGGAGCTGCGCCCTGGCGCTGGCGTAGGAATTGGTCAGGTCGGTGACCCTGGCGACGTCGAGGACGCTGCCATAGGCCTGGAGTTCCTCGCGGTGGGGAGCAGAGGGCCGCACCTGCGTGGCGATGCCGAGGCGCTCGCGCTCCTGCGGCTTGAGGCGGACCACGGTGCGGCCGTCCTCGATGGCGGTGCGCTGGGCGGCAAGATGGCGCGGGGCAGGGGGTCCGGGGGCGACCCGCTCCCGCAGTTCGGCGATGAGGGCCGTGCCGGCTTCGCTCACGGCGAAGGCGGCGATACCGGCCACGATTCCCGCGAAGAGGAGACCACGCACCCACGACACCAGAACCGCCCTCCCCGGCCTCGCGATCGATACGCCGCGCTTGACCCTTTGAACGGATACAGCGTCCCTCGCCACCCCGATACGGGGCTTGGCGGGATATCCCGCCCTCCCCGGCGGTTGCGCGGCGGTTTCCCGTTGCCGCGCGGGTATGCGATGAACCGGGAGGCCGGAGCCGATCGTGACCCACACCCTCCCCCTGCCCTACAGGCCGCCCTACGACTGGCCCGCGATCCTGGCCTATCTCGGCGGCCGGGCCATTCCGGGTGTCGAGGTGGTAACGGCGGACGCCTATGCCCGGACCGTCTTCATCGGCGGCCGCCCCGGCACGATCTCCGTCATGCGGGGCGGGGACGATGCCCTGGTCGCGGCGGTGGATCATCCCGATCCGGCGATTCTGCCGGACGTCCTGGCACGGCTGAGGCCGATGTTCGATCTCGACGCCGACCCGGCCCTCATCGCGGCCGCGCTCTCGCGCCACCCCGACCTCGCACCCCTGGTGGCCGAACGGCCGGGCCTGCGGGTTCCGGGCGCCTGGGACGGGTTCGAGATCGCGGTGCGCGCCATCCTTGGACAACAGGTCTCGGTGAATGCGGCGACCCGCCTCGCCGGCCGTCTGGTCTCCGCTTTCGGCGAAGGGATAGCGCCGGAATGCGGCGCGGTGGGGCTGACCCAACTGTTCCCAACGCCGGATCGCCTGCTCGATGCAGACGTGGCCGCGACGCTGGGCATGCCGGGGGCACGCGGCAGGGCGATCAGCGCCCTCGCGGCGGAGGCCCATGCGAATCCCGCTCTGTTCGCCAGGGGACGCGGGCTCGATCCGGCGGTGGCCGCCCTGACGGCGATGAGCGGGATCGGCGAGTGGACGGCGCAGTACATCGCTCTGCGGGCCTTGCGCGAACCGGATGCGCTGCCGGCCAGCGACCTCGCCCTGCTCCGGTCCCTCGATACCGGGGCGGGGCGTCCGACACCGGCGCAATTGCTCGTCCGGGCCGAAGCCTGGCGTCCCTGGCGGGCCTACGCCGCCGTGCATCTCTGGATGAGCGACGCCGCGCGAATCACCGCCGCCCTGCCTGTTCCCAAGCGCCGCCCTGCCCGGCCCATCTCCGGGTAGGATCCGTGATGTCAGCCCTGCTTCCGGCGGGCTTGCTCTGCCCGTCACGGACGGGACAGAAGGGGATGGCGGTACCGCCAGCGAAGAAACATCTCCGAGCAAAGCCGCCGAAGGGATCATGACCTCTCCGTCCGCCTCCCCCGGTCCGGCCGTCGAGACCCGTGCGGTCGCCGCCGCCTACCCGCTCCTCCTGTTCACGACCCTGCTGTGGGGCGGCAACGTGGTTGCGGGCAAATGGGCCGTCGGGGAAGTCTCGCCCCAGGTGCTCACCTGCCTGCGCTGGGCCTTCGCCTGCCTCGCGCTGGCCTGGCCGGCCTGGCGCGGGATCGTGGCCGAGCGCCACCTGATCGCGCGCCACTGGCGCTACGTCCTGCTGATGGGAGCCTGCGGCTACACCGCCTATGCGAGCCTGTTCTACGCCGCCGGCATCTACACCACCGGGGTGAACGTCGCCCTGTTCCAGGGAGCGATTCCGGTCCTCGTCATCCTGCTGAACTACGTCGTGCACCGTGTCGCGGTCACCGGGGCGCAGATCCTCGGCGTCGTCATCACCCTCGGCGGCGCGGGCGTCGCGGCGACCCACGGCGACTGGCACATCCTGTCGACGCTCTCCTTCAACATCGGCGACATGCTGATGCTCGGCGCCTGCCTGCTCTATGCCGGCTACACCGTCGCCCTCGCCGACCGGCCCAAGATGTCCGGCCTGACCTTCTTCTCGGCGATGGCGCTGGCCGCTCTCGTGACCTCCCTGCCCGCCCTCGTCCTCGAACAGGCCGCCGGAGGCCTGATCTGGCCGACACCGAAGGGGTGGGTCATCGTCGCTTTCGTGGCCCTCGGCCCGTCCCTCATCGCCCAGCTCTCGTTCATGCGGGGCGTCGAACTGATCGGGCCGAACCGGGCGGGGGTGTTCGTGAACCTCGTGCCGATCTTCGGCTCGGGCCTCGCCATCCTCGTCGTCGGCGAGCCCTTTCAATGGTACCAGGCCGCGGCCCTGGCCCTCGTCCTCGGCGGCATCGTCATCGCCGAGCGCTTCGGCCGCCGCGAACGCCCGGGCGGCGGGTGAGGCGGTGAGCGAGGCGAGACGTCCGGCTCAGCCGGCGGCCGCGCGCTTGAGGGCGGCGATGTCGAGCTTGATCATGTGCTGCATGGCGGAGAAGACGCGGCGCGCCACGGCCGGATCGGATTCGGCCAGCAGCCGGGGGAGAATCGTGGGTACGATCTGCCAGGGCACGCCCCATTTGTCCCGGAGCCAGCCGCACATGATCTCGGCCCCGCCATCCGCGATGAGCGCCGCCCATAACCGGTCGACTTCATCCTGGTCGGCGCAGGCCACCGAAATCGAAGCGGCGGTACCGTAATCGGCCGTGCCGCCTCCGTTCAGAGCCTGAAAGCTCTGTCCGCCAAGGGTGAAGGCCACGAGCAGCGCATCGCCCGCCTCCCCGCCCGGCCAGGGTCCGGGCGAGCGCTGGACATGGTCGATCCGCGAATCGGGGACGAGGGAGACGTAGAGGCCGACCGCCGCCTCGATGTCCTTACAGAACCACAGGCAGGTGCTGACCTTGGCCATCGTCGACTCCTCTCGCGAGACCGGACCCGGATGAGGATATCAACGATTCGGTCCCGATCCCATCAGATGATGAGCCCCCGCCGCAGGGCGATGGCGACGGCCTGGGTGCGGTTGGCGGTGCCGAGCTTGGCGCGGGCCGAGCGCAGGTGAAAATCGACGCCGTGGGTCGAGATCCCCATGACCTCGCCGATCTCCCAGTCGGTCTTGCCTTCGGCCGCCCATTGCAGGGCCTCGCGCTCGCGCGGGGCGAGGCGCGCGGAGGCCGCCGGGCTTTGCCCGTTCAGCAGCAGCAGGTGGCCGAACGCGTAGGTGGCGATCAGCTGAAGCATCCCCCGATCCGCCGGATCGATGGCGAGGCGCTCGCCCGAGACGCTGAACCCGGCGGTCTCGCCGTCGAGGGTCATCAGCGGGATCGTCAGGCCGTCGCGCAGGTGGAAATCCGCAGCCTCGTCCATCACCCTGCGCGCCAGGGGATCGTCGGCATGCTCATCGGTGGCGTCGCTCCAGGCGAAGGGCGCGGTGGAGTGGCCGAGGCGCCGCACCGTGGGGTCGTGGAAGGCATAGCTGCGCGTCAGGTAGCGCCGCCCCCATTCCATCGGGAAGGTGTTGAGGAGGACGTGGCCGCGCTGCTGTCGGACGGGCGCGCCACGGGCCGGCACGGTGGCCGCCATGATATGGGCGACGCCGAGATCCGCCAGTTCCGCCATCAGAAGCCGGGCGACGTCCTCGCCGCTCGCCGTCCGGTCGAGGGAGCGGAGGAAGCCGAGGGTCTGATCGAGGGATTTGCGCGTCACACGCGTACTGCCAGGAGAGTCCGATCACGTCTTCATGATCGAAGGGCATGTGAGCGACCTAACTCTAGATTGTCAACGCATTCCCTCGGGTAGGATCGATTTTGCGCGACCGGGTTCCGAGGGAGGATCAGCCGAACAGGTCGACGGTCCTGAAACCGGCCGCCTCCAGCCGCTCGGCCAAGACGCGGCGATGGCACCGTTCCGGATCGCGCTCGAAACAGAGGAGACAGGTGGGCGCCCGCGCGGCGAGCTCGCACAGGGCATCGAGGGCAAGGCCGCCATCGGCGGTATCGAGGACCTCCTCGCAGTAGATCCGGCGCATCAGCACCGCGTCATGGGCCCGGGCGGCTTCCCGCCCGGCCTTGGGCGTGCCGAGTTCCCGCGCATGCGCGTAGGTGAGACCCGCCTCCTCCAGGCTCGTCTTCAGGGCGTTCTTCGAAAAACCTCGCTTGCGCGAATTCGCCACCGCGCGAACGTCGGCCAGGGTCGCGACGCCGGCATCCTTTAGGGTCGCCACGAAACGCTCGGAATCGAGCCCTTCGTAGCCGATGGTGAACAAAACCTTCTGCAGTCTCCCCTCCCCTCGAAACGCCAGACCGGCTCGTGACTTAGCGTCGGGCGCATGCCTGCGGCTTAAGCGCCGGAATGCACCCTATGTGGCTCACAGGCAACGACTTCCGGAATTCCGCCGCATTACCGTCAAAGCTCTGTTAACCGCGCAGGGGCCATCCCTTAGCGATGAGTGTAGCGCGTGAGAACGGTGGGCCGGGCATCGATGTCGCTTAAGAACGGGATCGCCCCGACAATCCTGGCCGGGATGCCACGCGGCGTCGCCATGCGCTGGGCCAAACGCTCTCTGACCGCCGCCCTGCTCGCGACTCTCGCGGCCTGCGCCGGAAACCACAGCGACTTCTACCCCACCAAGGGCGACGTGAAGCCCCATCCGGGGGTGGCGCGCGCCAAGCAGCACCCGATCCAGGGCATCGACATCTCGAAATGGCAGGGCCCGATCGATTGGGCCTCGGTGCGCGGTGCCGGCACGCAGTTCGCCTTCATCAAGGCGACGGAGGGCGGTGACCACGTGGACGAGCGGTTCCGCGCCAATTGGGACGGCGCCGCCAAGGCGGGCGTGCCCCGTGGGGCCTACCATTTCGTGTTCTGGTGCCGCTCGGCCCAGGACCAGATGGAGTGGTTCAAGAAGAACGTCCCCAACGATCCGACCGCCCTGCCCCCCGTCCTCGACGTAGAGTGGAACGGCCATTCGCAGCTCTGCCCCAAGAAGCTGCCGAAGGCCCAGGCACTGGCGATGATGCGCTACATGCTCGACGAGATGGAGCGCTACACCGGCAAGCGCCCGATCATCTATACCGACATCACCTTCCACAAGGACGTGCTCGAGAACGAGCTGCCGGACTACCCGCACTGGGTCCGCTCCACGGCGGCCGAGCCCGAGCAGCGCTACGCCAAGCGCAAGTGGATGCTGTGGCAGTTCACCTCCACGGGCCGAGTTCCGGGCGTGCGCGGCGACGTCGACCGCAACGCGTTCTACGGCTCCACCGCGGAATGGGCCTCGTTCCTGTCGACGGATTGCGACCCCCGCGACCATAGCCGGCTCGCCGGACAGGGGCTCTGCAGCGGGAAGTAGGGGAAGAACCGGGACGTCGGGGACGTGTGATTGAGCGCCGCTAAGGAGCGGCACTCATCACGCTCGCGAGGACGGTGCCGTAATGGCAGGCCGTCGCGGCGAGGACGAAGGCGTGCCAGATGGCGTTCTGGTACGGCAGGCTGCGCCAGACGTGGAAGATGATTCCCAGCGAGTACAGCACGCCGCCGATGGCCAGGAGCCAGAGAGCGTCCGGCTCGAGCGCTCCGATCACCGATTCGTAGGTGGCGACGCCGCTCCATCCGAGGAGCAGGTAGAGGCCGATGGCGGCCCGGTCGAAACGGCCGGGCAGGAGCAGCTTCAGGGCGATGCCGATCGCCGCCAGGGCCCAAATGAAGGCGAGAAGCATCCAGGCCATCGATCCGCGCCCGACCAGGGCGACGAGAGGCGTATAGGTGCCCGCGATCATGAGGTAGATGAGGGCGTGGTCGGCCCGGCGCAGGATCCACTTGCGGCGCCCCACGGGCCACATGTTGTAGGTGGCCGAGACACCGAGCATCGAAACCAGGGCGGCGGCATAGACCGCCACCGCCGCCCGCTCGGTCCAATCCAGTGGCGCCATCGCCGCCAGGATGACGATGGCGATCGAGCCCGCCACACCGAACGCGATGCCGGCGATATGCACGGCGGCATCTGCCATCAGCTCCCGGCGGGTATAGTTCCAGGTCAGTCCGATGGGTCTACCGTCCTCAGCCAGGAACATCGCTGACTCCGAACTGTCCTAACCCAAACTTAAGCGTTGAAGGCCCGGACTCGTTCCCTGCTCGAACTGCGTAGGCGGCGAGCATCGTGAACCGCCGCCTACCTGATTCCCGCGTATTCTCCCGGTGAGAAAATTCCTAGAAGGAGAAGGTCGTGAAGCGGCTCGCGAGGACGACGGCCCAGGCCGCTCCGAGAAGTCCCGTGAGACCGACGACGACCTTCCGGGTCCGCGCATGGCGCGTCCTCTCCACGTCGGCACCTTCGCGTGCCGTCTGGTCGCGCTCAACGAGTACCTGCTCTTCCGACACGAGGCGTTGGTCGTGCATGCTGGACGGCCTTTCGGTTGTGGCGTGACACTGCCGGACGCCGCTTTCGCGGCGCCATCGACACATCGGCTAACGGGACAAACCCAAGCTTGGTTTCGCTGCGACGCAACAAAATATGGCCGGGGTGACGTTCGCCGATGTGGGCTGACGGGTGCAAGCATCCGGCCAATCCGCACCTGCTATCCGGTATCGCGGCGACGCGGTCTGTGCGATGCAGCAGCCGGCGGCCCGACGAGATCCGGAAATCAGGCCGGACAGCCCCCTTCGCTTCCGGGCAAAAGGCCGTCTCCCCGAGCCCCCTCGGCCTCCGCTACGATGTGTCCCCACAGAGGGGCTAAGCGCCTCGGCCCGTCATGCCCTCGAAGCCGAAGGCGGCGGAAGCAGCGACGGGAGACGGCAGGGTCCGCGGGGTCGCTCCCCGGCTGAGCCGGGCATGCACCGTCGCCATCATCAGGACCGCCATGGCGAAGACCTGATGGGCGAGGCCCGCCCAGAGGGGCACCGCCAGCAGAAGGGTCACGATGCCCAACCCCGCCTGCGCCAGGGTCAGGCCGGCGATGCCCATTGCGCGGCGGGCCGTGCCGCTGCCGGGAAGCCGCCTGCCCGCGTCGACGGCGTGGAACAGCGCCACTGCCAGAAGGAGATAGGCCATCAGGCGGTGGTTGAACTGCACCAGGGTGACGTTGTCGACGAAGTTCTCGATCCACGGGCTGACCGCGAACAATTCCGACGCTCCCGGCACGAGGACGCCGTTCATGTCCGGCCAGGTATTGTGCACGAGCCCGGCCTTCGATCCGGCGACGAGGCCGCCGAGACCGATCTGGACGAGGACGAGGACCGGCAGCAGGGCCGCCGTGATCCGCAGGCGGCCGGGTGCCGGCTCGGACGGGCCGGAGCGCAGCCCGGCCGCCAGCCAGACGAGGCCGGCCAGGATCAGGCTCGCCGTGGTCAGGTGGAGGGCGAGCTTGAGGGGCGCCACCGCCGTCATGCCCGGCTGGAGGCCGGAAGCGACCATGATCCAGCCGATGGCGCCCTGAAGACCGCCGAGGGCGCCCAGCGCGAGGAGCCCGTATCCCAGGCGCCGGTCGACGAGACCGCGCCACCAGAATACCAGGAGCGGTACGAAAAAGGCGAGCCCGAGGATGCGCCCGAGCAGGCGATGGCCCCATTCCCAGGCATAGATGACCTTGAAGTCCGACAATCCCATGCCCTGGTTGAGGATGCGGTATTGCGGCGTGTCCTTGTACTTGTCGAACTCGGCCGCCCAGGCCTGTTCGGAGACCGGGGGGACCACGCCCGTCACCGGCCGCCATTCGGTGATCGACAATCCCGATCCCGTCAGGCGGGTGGCACCGCCGACGGCCACCATGGCCACGACGAGGATCGCCAGCGTGTAGAGCCAGATGCGCACCGGGTTCCTAGAACGGACCGGCGCGGTCGGGGTGGTTTCGCGTGAAGGCATCGCGGTGGGGAGCTCGCGTGGTGTCGGGATCGGCGCGGGTTTCCCGTGCCTTGCGCCCCTGCGTTACGCATGCGCGGCCACGGGGGCAACGTCGCCGAGGGCCGCAGAGGGCGTGGGCCACAGAGGGCTTGGATGCGGCGCAGGCGGCAATTGCCTTGCCGGGGCGGTCGGCCTAACCCCGGCGGGCCGACTGCGCGGCAGTCGATGCCCCCTGCCGGACCTGCCTCCGGGGAGAAGGCCCATTTACAGGAGAGCGCCCATGCGCCGCCGCACCCGCACGCTGCTCGGCACGATCGGCATGCTCGCCTTCGTGGCGCTCTATGCGCCCCTCGCCATGGCCTTGGCCGACAGCCGCATCTCCCAGACGCCCCCGGCCGTGCAGGCGATCCTCTACGCCTTCCTCGGCATCGCCTGGATCTTCCCGCTGATGCCGCTGATCCGCTGGATGGAGCGAAAGGACGTCGATGGCGGGAGCTGAGAGCCGGGGTTTCACCCGACGCCGGGATTTCGCCGCACTCGGCCGTCACAGGCTTGGGCGCGCTTCGATGTTCCCTCAGACCCAGGCCGAGATCCGCCGCTCCATGAACCGATCCTCATGAACCGATTCCTCGCGTCCTTCCTGCTCCTAGGCGTCGGCTGCGCCGCTCTCCCGGCTCTCGCCACCCGGGTCTTGGCGCAGAATGCGCCCCGCTCGATGGCGGAATGCGAGCGCCTCAAGAACGACCTCGCCTACAACCAGTGCCTCGCGATGTTCGGGCCGGCCGCCAAGAATGTGGGAGGCGGGGGCAGCGATGGCGGGTCGGCCTCCTCCGTGGCGACGGCGCTCGCCGCCGTGCCGCCGGTCAGCACCGAATCCCTGCCCATGGCCGACGAGCCCGCGCAGGAGGCGGGCAGGGGCCAGCGCGGCAGGCGCGGGCGCTACACCCGCCACGGCCGCCAGAGCGCCAGCTTCACCGTCGGTGGAAGCGAGGGCCGCTCGTCCTACCGTCGCCGCCGCCGGCATTAGCCGGGTGGGCCGGGCTCATTTGACATCGAGCCGTCGCCCGCGATTCCAGGCGAGGAACGGAACCCCCGACAGCAGCGCGCAGAGCGCCGCCTTCGATTGATGCAGCCCATTCACCGAGACCCGCGGCAGGGCATGGAGATGGGCGGCATGGCCGGGGAAGAGATGGCCGGGGCGGGTCGTCACGGCCGTGTCGAACCCGGCCTCGCGGGCGATGTCGAACTCCCGCCCCCCGGCCGAGGTCGGATCGCCGACCGGATAGGACAAGTGCCGCACCGGCCGTCCGATCTCCCGTTCGATCCGCGCCCTGCCCTCCCCGATCTCATGGCGTACCCGCGCCTCCCCGTGTTTCGCCAGCATGGGATGGCCGATGGTGTGGGCTCCGATCGACAATGCGGGATCGGCCGCCAGACCGCGCAACTCCCCCCAGGACAGGCACAGTTCCTCCGCCACACGCCCGATTCCGATGCTGGCCTCGCCGCAGAGATCGGCGACGGTGGCGAGCAGGCGCTCCTCCGATCCGGCGCGCAGGTGTCGGTAGATCACGGCGAAGGCCGCCATCTTCTCCCCGGCCGTGGCGGCGGGCAGATCGAGGGGGACCCCCTCGTCCCGACGCACCCTCACCCGGTCGAGGCGACCGATCGCGCGTTCGAGTTCGATCCACCACAGGCGGCCCCGCCCCTCGGCGAAGTCGCTCGCGACGAACAGCGTCCAGGGAACGCGATGCCGGCTCAGGATGGGAACGGCGTGGCGGGCATTGTCCCGGTAGCCGTCGTCGAAGGTCAGGACGGCGAAGGGCCTGTCCCCGCCGGGCCGGACGAGCCGCTCTGGCACGGAATCGAGGCCGATCACGTCGAACCCCTTCGCGGCCAGCGTGACCAGCACCAGGTCGAGGAAGTCCGGCGTGATCGAGAGGAGGCCGTTGGGGGCGTAGGCCCTCGCGGGGGCAGGATCGACATGGTGGAAGGTCAGGATCAGGCCGCGCCCCTGGGCGACCCGCCTCAGCCAACGGTCGGCTCCCGAGGCGGCGATGGCGCGAAAGCCCGCATCGAACAGGCGGTGACGGAACTCGGGCGAGGGCATGGACGTCACCAGAGAAGGGCGGGACGGGCGGAGATTCGATCACCAACCCGCAAGGTTTCGTTACCCACATCGCGAGATGATGCCTTGCCGTTTTCCATCGTCACCGGCGCTTAAGGAGCCGGAGGTCTAGTACTGGACGATGCATGCTCGTGCGCCGCGCTCGCGGAGCCGTGCCAGGGAGCGGTGATGGCGGTTCTTGTTCACGATCTCACCGGAGCGGGTATGATTCAGGAGCGCGTCCGCGGGCAACTGGTTCCGGAGGTGTTTCGCGACCTGGCCAGCGTCGAGGCCTTGTGGCGAAGCGTGGAGAGCGATCCGGCCGCGCTGTCGACCCCCTATCAGCGATTCGACTGGGTCTCGGCCTTCGTTTCGGCCAAGCTCGGCTGCACTCCGGCGGAGCAGGACGCCTCCCTGCGGGTCATCGTCCTGCGCGATCCCGGCGGACGGCCCCGCGTGATCCTGCCGCTGCAGGTTGCGCGCGAGCGCGGCGTCCGCGTGGCGCGGGTGATCGGCTGCCAGCACGCGAACTACCACATGCCGATGTTCGCCTCCCGCGAGGCGGCGGCCATGCGCGCGGAGGATCTCGTCGGGCTGCTGCGCCGCGTCGGGCACGAGGCCGGGATCGACGTCTATCTGCTCGGGCATCAGCCGCGCTTCTGGGACGGCGCCGCCAATCCGTTGAGCCTCCACGCCGCGCCGGCCGTGAGCGACGCCTACGGCCTGATCCTCGGCCCCGACTCCGAGACCACCGCGAAGCGCGTCTTTAGTGCCGATGCGCGCAAGAAGATGCGCTCGAAGGAAAGGAAGCTGATCGAGGCCTTCGGCCCCGTGGAGTATCGGGTGGCCGCGAGTGCCGAGGAGGTGAAAGCCTACCTCGCCGCCTTCTTCACGCAGAAGGCCTCGCGCTTCGCCGCCATGGGCATCGCCAATCCCTATGCCGACGAGGGGATCCGCCGCTTCATCGCCACCGGCGCCTGCCGGCAGGACGATCCGAACGAGGTCCGGGGCGCCGCGATCGAGGTCTCCGCCCTGGTGGCGTGCAACGATGGGCGCGTCTTCGCGACCTTCGCCGGTGCGGTCAGCGATGCGCGCTACAGCGGCATGATGACCTCCTTCGACCAGGATCCCGTCGTCGGACGGTCGAGCCCCGGCGACATCCTGCTGCAGCACCTCATCCGCGATCAGACCGAGCGCGGCCGCCGCAGCTTCGATCTCGGCGTCGGGGAGGCCCGCTACAAGGCCAACATCTGCGACGAGACGATTCAGCTGGGCGAGGTCACCATCGCCGTCACCCTACGCGGCCATCTCTTCGCCATTCCGTCCATGGCCGCCACCCGCCTCAAGCGCCGGATCAAGCGGAGCGAGCGACTGGCGCGCTGGGCAAAGGCGGTCCGGAAGGCGATCCGACGCTCGGGCCGCCATGGCCGGCGCGTCGGCGAGGCGCAAACCTGAGGCGACGGGCCGAACCGCCCCCTCGCTCGGGCCGCCGAAAGTCCTCAGGCCGCCGAAAGTCTTGCACCGGTCCCCGGCTTTCCCGCAGCGGCGTGCTCGTTCGCGGTGTGCTCTCCGGCGACGAGGACGGAGCCGGATCTCTCCCGGTCGGCCAGGTCGTGGAGCGCGACGAGCTCGGGATCCTCGGGCGATTTGTCGGAGGCGATGACGATGGCGTTCATCCGGCCCGCCATGGCCGTCAGCAGGTCGCGAGCCCCCTCGGACTGGGATTCGCCCAAGCGATAGACGACCCAATCGTAGCTCTGGGCCAGGGCATCCAGAGCGATGGCCAGGGCCTCCGGCTCGTCCGTGAGGATGTCGCACTCGACGAAGCCGCGCGGGATGGCATGGAGCCTGCGCACCGAGGGCACCGACCGGATCACGTCGAGGAAGGCCGCCTCGCCCGCCACGAGGTCGGTGAGGCCGGCATCGTCCGAGGGAGAGGCCGGGCCGTTGACGTCCACGAGGAGGACGCGCCCGCTCGCGGCCAATGCCTCTGCCAGGATCCCGGCGAGCTGCCGGTCGGCGTCCGTATCGGTCTCCGCCACCAGGAGGCTTCCGCCATTGCGGCCGATGCGTTCGCGCAGGCGGCGGGTGAGGGCCTGGAGATCGTAGCTGGGAGCGGCCGTCCGGCCCGCTTCCCCGGCGTCCTCTTCCGTCTCCTCCCGCACCGGAGACGGCGCGGTTTCCGGTACGGAGGCGGGAGCGGCGGCGACGAGGGGGACGACGACGCGGGCGATCAACGGCGCCTCGTAGAGGGCGGCGGCGGTACCGGTGCGCGACAGGGCCGCAGACGCTTCCGGGAAGGCGAAGGGTGCGGGCTCGGGAGCCCGATCGTCCGGCCCTGTCCGGCGGCGGGTCTCGTCGGGATCGCGGAGGAGATGGCGCGCCGCCACCCCGCCGCTGGACAGCAGCAGCGCCATCACGAGGGCGAGTGCCACGATGGGCAGCTTCTTCGGGAAGGACGGGATCTGGGGCACCACGGCGCGGGAGACCACGCGGGCATCGGCGGGGGCCGCGCTCTCGGCATCGCGGGCCGAGGCCTCGCGATAGCGTGAGAGGTAGGATTCGAGCTGGTCGCGCTGGGCCTTGGCCTCGCGCTCGAGGGCGCGCAACTGGACCTCGCTGGAATTGCCCTTCGAGACGATCTCGCGCTGCGCGTCGACGGCGGCGTTGAGGCTCTCGACTCGGGCCTCGGCGATACGGGCGTCGTTCTCCATCGTCCGCACCACCCGGTCGGCGGTGGCCTTGATCTGCGCGTCGAGGTCGCCGATCTGCGCGGTCAGTTCCTTGATGCGGGGATGGGCCGGCATCAGCGTCCGCGATTCGAGGGCGAGCTGCCCGCGCAGGGTGATGCGCTGCTCCACCGTGCGGCGGATGACCTCGTTGTTGGCCACATCCGGGATTTCGAAGGCGCGGCCGTCCTTGATCATCTCGCGGATGAGCTTGGCCCGGCTCGAGAGATCTGCCTTGACCGTGCGGGCCTGGGACAGCTGGGTCGACAATTCGCTGAGCTGCTGGGTGCCCAGAGGTTGGCTGGTGGTGCCGCCGCCGCCGCTGATCAGGCCGTTGCGGGCGCGGAAGGCCTCGACCTTCGCCTCGGCCTCGGACACGCGGGTGCGCAGGGTGTCGATGTTGCCGCCGAGCCAAGTCGAGGCGTAGCGGGCGGTGTCCACCTTCGCCGATTCCAGGGAGGCGATGTAGAGTTCCGCGATGGTGTTGGCGGCCTTGGCCGCGAGGTCCGGATCGCGCGAGCGGAACTCGACCGTCAGGATGCGGGACTTGCCCGCCGGGTAAACCAGGAGCCGGTCGAAATAGGTCTCCAGCACCCGGTCCTCGGGCGCCCGCTCCATCGGGTTCCTGCCGAGCCCGATCATCATCAGGACGCGCTGGACCGGACCGATGCCGTCGACCTCGGGATCGAATTCGGCATTGCCCACGAGGTGCAGGCGGCGGATCGCCTCGCGGGCGATGTCCCGGGACATCACCACCTGGACCTGGCTCGCCACCGCCTGTTCGTCGATGGCCAGGGGCTGTTCGCCGCGTTCCTGGGCGGTGCGGGCGAAGCTCGCGTCGCGGCTCTCCAGCAGGATCTTGGCCTCGCCGGTGTAGCGGGGCGGAACCACCTGCACGAAGACGATGGCCCCGATGCCCGCGGCCAATGTGGGAAGGACGATCCAGCGCCAGGACCTCGCCAGCACCCCAGCCAGTTGGGACAGGCCGAGCCCCTCGTCCCGCTGCGGGATCGGGTCGATCGAGGAAACGGTCTGCTGCGAGCGGGGCATGAGACGATCTTTACGCAAGGCAGGACGGCGCATCGGACGCCTCACGGAAGAGTAGAACTCGTTAAGATTGATCGTCGGTTAAGATCGACTGCAACGTAGCGCATTCCCAGCCGAGCATCAGCTTTTGTTAACCATATGAACCTACCAATAGAGGCAGAAACTTGCTCCTAGCGGCTTGGATGATGAACCGGCGCTCCCTTCTCCTCGCTCTCACCTCCACCCTGGCACTGGGCGGATGCCTGCGTCCCGACTTCCGGACCGCGCAGCTCGACGCCACCGCCACGGGATCGATCGGCGGACGCTATACGCTCGCCACCGGCGACCGGCTGCGCGTCATCGTTTTCGGCCAGGACAATCTCTCCAACATCTACGCCATCGACGGGACGGGCGGCATCGCCATGCCGCTCATCGGGCTCGTGAAGGTGGGAGGGCAATCGACGGCCCAGGCCGCCCGGACCATCGAAGCCAAGCTGGCGGCGGGCTTCGTGCGCGAGCCGCATGTGACGGTGGAGGTGGATGCCTATCGGCCGTTCTACATCCTCGGCGAGGTCACGACCTCGGGGCAGTACCCTTATGTGAACGGCATGGCCGTCGAGACGGCGGTGGCGATCGCGGCGGGCTTCGGGCCGCGGGCGGCCCGCGACTACGCCGTCCTCACCCGCGAGGGACCGAACGGCCTCGTCTCGGGCATCGTGCCCATGACCTACCTGGTGAGGCCCGGGGACACGATCGTCATCAAGGAACGCTTCTTCTGAGGACGTCTCGCCGTCGACACGTCGTCGATCGATATCGGCCCGGATCCATCCGATCCGGGCCTTCGTCGTGTCTCGCCCGCTCAGACGATGTCGAGATAACTCATGCTCGCGGCACTGGCGGCATTACTGATGACGACCACCGTATCGAACATGTGGTCGGCGTTCTGATCGGACAGCAGGTACCCCGTCTTCGTCGAGGTGTTGTACAAGAACAGGTGTGTCATGTCGTCGTTCTTCAGGACGCCGTCATAGCGCGCATAGGCCATCTCGGCGGAGGTCGTCGTGGTCCTCGTCTCGAAGTAATTGTCTCGCGTGCCGGCAACTTTGAGGTCGATGCTGTCGTAGGTCGGATTCCAGTCCAGGATCGTATCCGAGCGTGAGATCGCACCGGCGGTCTTGTCCAAGGCGAAGACGAAGGTATCGAGTCCCTTGCCACCGCCGCCGGACAGGGTGTCCTTGTCGGCACCGCCATTCAGGATATCGGAGCCGGCCCCACCCAGCAGGATGTCGTTTCCGTTGCCGCTGGTGAGGATGTCATCGCCGTCCTGCCCGAGGAGCGTGTCGTTGCCGGAGCCGGCGTCCAACTTGTCATTGCCGCTCCCGCCTTCGAGGCGGTCGTCTCCATAGCGTCCCGCAAGTTTGTCGTTGCCATTGCCGCCATAGAGCTTGTCGTTGCCAAAATAGTCGCTGTCGGAGCCGTTGCCGCCATCGAGGCTGTCGTCCCCCCCGCCCCCATAAAGCCTGTCGTTGCCATCATACCCGATCAGGGAGTCGTTCCCGCTCGAGCCTGTCATCAGATCTTTTCCACTAAAGATCAGCTCGCGGTTTTCTTCGTCGGTATTGAGCAGGATTTCAGAAAAATCGACATTCAGACCTGTGATTTTATAGCCGCCGCTGACATATTCTTCATAGTACTCGTACTCCCCCGTTTTTTCATCATAATATTCGTCATAATCATGATAATAGAATGTATATCCTATTTGTTCGATCGATCCATCGGCGATTAAATCATATTCGTCATAAGTAAAATTTGTGCCATTGTACTCAATGAAATCACCTTCTTCGATGTCGTCATATCCGATACTCAGAGAAGTGCTACTAGAATAGAGATACTCCCAATAATAGTAATCCCCTGTAACGTAGATGCTCGTCATATTGAGGGTGCTGTATGCGTTGAGCTCTGCCATGTGGGGTTCTCTCTGTCATGGGTTCATCGATCAATGGGCGAAGGCGGGGCCGGTCCCGATTGCCGATTGTGGGGGCGACGATGAGAGGACAGGGCGACCCTGCCAAGCGAGGAGCGATGGCGCCGGATCGACGCCCCGCTCCTCCGTGTCTCGTTCGGCGCTTACAGGATGAAGTCACCCGCATCGATGGCGGGCCGTCCGGCGATCCTGATCTCGAACTCGGCGGAGGCGTCCTTGTCGACGCTGCCTTCGATCACCGTATAGATGCCGTCACGGGACAAGCGGATCTGGCCGGCACCGGTGAACTGCGCACCCTCGATGTAGGTGAAGCTCTCGTTCGTTGTCGTCGACGACGCGACGGCGTCGATGATCGACAGGTCGATCAGGTCACCGTCCGCCACGCGGAAATCGAGGATGATATCGCTGGAATAACCGCTGGAGGTCGCACGGTCGAAGACGAAGGTATCCGCACCGCCGCCGCCCAGGAGGGTGTCCTCGCCGAGATTGCCCAACAGCCTGTCGGCACCGTCGCCACCGCGCAGGATGTCGCTGCCGCCGCCGCCATAGAGCGTGTCGTCGCCGGCACCGCCGTAGAGCAGATCGCTCCCGCCATCCGCCTCGGTGACGGCCTTGGTCGTGGCGCCTCCGTAAAGGACGTCGTTACCGTCCTCGCCGAACAGGCGATCCTCGCCCTCCCCGCCTATGAGAGTATCGTTGCCGGCGCCGCCGAAGAGATCATCCGTGCTCGTCTTGCCCGTGATGCTGTTGTTCGCAGCGGATGCACTGAACACGAACGAGCTCACATCGAGTTCGTCGGGGGAAGCTCCGGCGATCACGAGGCGCTGGGCATATCCGTTGCTCGTGATCTCGATGACGGCATTGCCGTCCTCGTCGATGCTGAGGATCTCATCGAGCGCCTCGATCGACCCGATGCCGAAGGCCGACAGGTCGATCCGGTCGCCATGGGCCGTATCGGTCTCGCCATCGAAGCTCGGCGCCTCGAAGTCGAAGATCGTGTCGGTCTCCGATGCCGTCAGCTTCCGCATCACGAAGGTATCGTCGCCGGCGCCGCCATAGAGCGAGTCGTCGCCGTTCTGGCCGAAGAGCTTGTCGGCGCCGTCGCCGCCACGCAGGACGTCGTTGCCGCCGCCCCCGTAGAGGGAGTCGTCGCCGGCGCCGCCGATGAGGATGTCGTCGCCGTCATAGAGCGACTTGTCCGCGACGGTCGTCCCGACGCCGCCCTGCAGGATGTCGTTGCCATCCTCACCATAGAGCCGGTCGTTGGCGTCGCCGCCGGTCAGCGTATCGTTGCCGAGGGCACCGAACAGGTCGTCGTTGTAATCCGACCCGGTGATGCGCTCGCTCTGGACGACGAGATCGAAGACGAAGTTGCTCGCCCCGAGCGTCGACCGATCGACGTTGGCCAGGATCAGGTTGGTGGAGATGCCATCGCCTTCGATGGACAGCACGGTATCGCCATCGGAATTGACGCCGAGAAGATCGTTGACCGTCGCCATCGACGAGATGTTGAACGCGCGCAGGTCGATCTTGTCGCTCGCCACATCGAAATCCCGGACGGTATCGGTCTCGCCGTATTCGTGTGGCGCATAGACGACGGTATCGGAACCGGTACCGGTCACAAGCTTGTCGTCCTCGCTGCCGCCATCAAGGACGTCGTCACCGGAACCGCCGTTCAGACGATCGTAACCGCCATTCCCGAAGAGCCGGTCATTCCCGGCGGCACCGACCAGAAGATCGGCGGAATACGCTTCCGTGGCCTCGTCGGCATCGCCGATCAGCGTGTCGTTGCCGGCCTCGCCGAACAGGCGATCGTTGCCCTCCAGGCCCGTCAGGGTGTCGTTGCCGAGCCCGCCGAACAGATCGTCGCTCGATGAGGTGCCGTCCAGGACATCGTCGGCCGCGACCTTCGACAGCACGAAGTTCGAGGCGCTGAGCCGGAAGGGGGCGACTCCGAGGAACGTCGTCTGCTCCACGTAGGAACCGAATGTGTACGACAGCGTCGCATCGCCACTGCCGGTGGAAGTCAGCAGGTGCCGAATCGTATCGAACGACGAGATATTCAGCGACGACACATCGATGAGGTCGGATGCCCGCGAGAAATCGAGCACCGTGTCGTAATTGGAGTAATAATACTCCCCATCCGCGAAACGCTCGATCACGACGACGTCGGCTCCGTCACCGGTCAACAGAGTGTCGCCGCCGTCGCCGCCGGTCAGCCTGTCGTTGCCGGCCCCACCGACGAGCAGGTCGGCACCCACTCCGCCGAACAGCTTGTCGTTGCCGTCTCCGCCATCGA
Organism: Methylobacterium bullatum; assembly: GCA_902712845.1. Taxonomy (NCBI): domain Bacteria; kingdom Pseudomonadati; phylum Pseudomonadota; class Alphaproteobacteria; order Hyphomicrobiales; family Methylobacteriaceae; genus Methylobacterium; species Methylobacterium bullatum. Next base: position 3,881,228 of record LR743504.1, on the reverse strand, counting down.
GATAATCGTCACTGTCGTCATCCTCCTCGGGGGCAACGACAGTAGACGTGCCGCCATAGATGGTGTCGTTCCCACCATTTCCATAGATTTCGTCCCCGCCTCCGAACCCTTTTATCACATCCGCTGACGATGTTCCGTTCAGAAGATCAGTGTATTGTGTTCCGTTTATCGTGGCCATGAGGGATCACCGACTTAAATCTTGCAATTAGAATCATTAATATATCCATCTTCATCAATAAATTGAACGAAAAACGGGTATATTGCTCGGTTATTGTGACTATTAGGGAGCGTATATGTTAGCAACCCCCATTTGAGGTATGAGGGCGCAAAAAATGGACATCTCGGTATTTTCCGCAGGACGGCCCACGGTGGAGGCAAGGCCAAGCCGCCGGCGGGGGCGGTCATTCGGGGAGCGGCCTGCCACCGGCGGATCTCCCCGCAAGGCGGAAGCCAGGCTTCACCCTTGACGGGGATGCCGCATCGTCGAGGTTCCGTTAGGGGCCGCCCAACCGAACGAGAGGTTTTCGATCTCCCGACCGCCTGAACCGATCCTGCGGCGTACGGTCCTTGACAGTGGTAACATCTCTGGAAACCAGTCGTCGCTAAGGTCGTACCGTCGCCCGGTTCGAATGGTCGTCGCGTGGAGCTTGTCCGTCGTGAGTGCGTCCGCCTCCATCCCGTCCATTCGCCCCTCCCCCGGCGAGGGCGGGAGCGTCTACCGCATCCTCCACGTCTTCCGCGCGCCGGTGGGAGGGCTGTTCCGCCACGTCTGCGACCTCGTCAGGATCCAGGCCGCCGCCGGCCACGAGATCGGCCTCGTCTGCGATGCGTCCACCGGCGGCGAACACGCGGCGCGGGCGCTCGACGAACTCCTGCCCCACCTCGCACTCGGCATCGTCCGGCTCCCCATGCGGCGCAACCCGCACGGATCGGACCTCGCCGCGGTACGCGCGGTCGCCGAACGGGCGCGGGAGGTCCGGGCCACGATCCTGCACGGCCACGGCGCCAAGGGGGGGGCCTATGCCCGAATCGCCCGCCTGCCCCCGGGTTCGCCCTCGCCGATCCGGGCCTACACACCGCATGGCGGCAGCTACAATTACAAACCCGGTTCCCTGCGCCACCGGCTCTACATGGGGGTGGAGCGCCTGCTCGCGGCGCGCACCGACGTGTTCCTGTTCGAGAGCGAATACGTGGCCGGCCGGCACCGGCGCTTCGTGGGGGGCACGCCCCGCACCCTACGGATCGTCCATAACGGCATCGACGAGGCGGAGTTCGCGCCGGTGCCGCACCGGGCGAACGCCTACGACCTCGTCTATGTGGGCGAGCTGCGCGAGGCGAAGGGGATCACGGTCCTGCTCGACGCCCTGGCCGCGCTACGGGCCGAGGGGCGCCCCTGCCGCCTCCTCATGGTGGGATCGGGCCCGGACGCCGACCTTTTAGCGGAGCGGGCGCGGCGGCTCGGCCTGTCCGCTTCGGTGGCGTTCGAGCCGCCCCAGCCGATCCGTACCGCATTGGCGAAGGGACGGATCATGGTGGTTCCGTCGCTCGCCGAATCCCTGCCCTACGTGGTGCTGGAAGCCGCAGCGGCACGGCAGCCCCTCGTCTCGACCAATGTGGGCGGCATCCCAGAGATCTTCGGGGCGGCGGCGGACGATCTCGTGCCACCCAAAGACCCCCTCGCCCTCAAGGATGCCATCCTCCGCCTGCTCGACGAAGACCCCGCCCGGGGTCTCGCGCGATGCAACGCGCTCAGCGAATCCGTGCGGACACGGTTCTCGATGAAACGGATGGGGGCGGATGTGCTATCCGGCTACGCCGCCGCCCTGCGGCTTCGAGAAACGTTTACCGTAGCAACAGCGCTGCCGCCGATGAAGGAACTGCCGAAGTCGCGCTAACTTACTCTTTGCCATGCTTTCGGCGCCTGGGCCTTCGTTAAATGTTCCGTGATGCCGGCTTGGCATCGTCCCCCATCTCACCGACGAAAAGTTCGAACGAAAGCAGACGATGAGCGCCTTCGACGTTCGCGACCTTCTGAAGGCGGCAGGGAATCCCAGCCAGCCCAATGCGGTCGATACGGCTCATGACGGCCCCGCCGAATCCGCGATTCCTCCCGCCGAAATCGGGGCGCCCCGGGACCATGGCGGGGTCCTGTCTCCCGTCGTGCTGTCGGGCAGCGTGCGGCTGGCGGACATGGCGCTCATCGTCATCCTCGGCTTCGCCACCCACTTCGCGCAACTCCGCGGCATCGTCCCACTGGGATGGAGCTATCCCACGGCGATCCTGTCCGTGGCCGGGCTCGCGGTGGCGTTGTTCCAGATCTTCGGCAGTTACCGGATCGCCGCCTTCCGGACCTTCTTCAAACCCGCCCTGCGCCTCACCGCCGCCTGGTCGCTGACGTTCCTCGTCGTTGCCACGGTCATGGTCTTCGCCAAGGTCGCCGATCATTATTCCCGCATCTGGCTCGCACTGTTCTACGCCCTGGGGCTGGCCCTGCTCCTCGCCGAACGCCTCGTCCTGCTCCGTTTCGTCACCGCCCGCATGCTGCGCGGACAGTTCGACCGCCGCACGGCCATCGTCGGGGGCGGGCCATTGGCGGAAGAGCTCATCCGCGCGCTGGAAGCGGAAGCCGATGCGGGCATCCGCATCGTCGGCGTGTTCGACGATCGTGGGGACAACCGGTCCTCCTCGGTGATCGCCGGCTACCCCAAGCTCGGCACGGTGAGCGATCTCGTCGATTACGCGCGCTCCACTCGCCTCGACCTCGTGGTCTTCACGCTGCCGATCGCGGCCGAGGATCGCCTGCTCCAGATGTTGGCCAAGCTCTGGGTGCTGCCCATCGACATCCGCCTCTCCGCCAGGGCGACAAAGCTCAAGCTGCGCCCGAGGGCCTATTCCTATCTCGGCTCCGTCCCTGTCCTCGACGTGTTCGACAAGCCGATGGCCGATTGGGACATCGTCACGAAGGCCATCTTCGATCGCGTCGTCGGCATGGCGATGCTGATCGTGCTGGCGCCGGTCATGCTCGGTCTGGCCATCGCGGTTCGCCTCACCTCGCCCGGTCCGATCCTGTTCCGGCAGAAGCGCCTCGGCTTCAACAACGAGACGATCGAGGTCTACAAGTTCCGGTCGATGTATGCCGACCAATCCGATTTCACGGCCGCGAAGCAGGTCACCCGCGGCGACCCGCGCGTCACGCCCCTCGGCCGTTTCATCCGCAGGACGTCGCTGGACGAGCTTCCACAGTTGTTCAACGTCCTGAAGGGGGAGTTGTCCCTGGTCGGTCCGCGGCCCCACGCCGTCCAGGCCAAGACCAGCACGACCCTCTACGATCAGGTGGTCGACGGGTATTTCGCCCGCCACAAGGTCAAGCCCGGCATCACCGGCTGGGCACAGATCAATGGCTGGCGCGGCGAGACCGATACCGACGAGAAGATCCAGCGCCGCGTCGAACACGACCTCTACTACATCGAGAACTGGTCGATCCTGTTCGACGTGCAGATCATGCTGGCGACTCCACTCTCCCTCGTCACCACCAAGAACGCCTACTGATCCGACATCCTCCCGGGATGCACCCGGCGACGCAAAAAGGCCGCCCCTCGCATCGCGAAGGGCGGCCTTTGCAGTGTTTGCGCCGGAGGCCGACGCGATAGGTTTGTTCCGTTACGGCAGGGAGCCCGCGGCCTTCTTGGCCTCGGTCATCGTGTCCTCGCAGCCCTTGGCATCCCCGGCCGCTTCCTGCTTGCGCGCCTGCTCGATCAGGTGACGGGCGTGGTCGACACTCTTGGCATTCGGGGTGGTCGAGGGATCGGTGGGCTTGCCGCCGGGAGGTGCGTCGAGCCCCATCGACGGATTGGACGCGACCTTGCCGTCGGCCGAGGCGGTTCCAGTGACCGACACGGCGCCGGAACTGTTGAGGCGTCGCTCGATCGTGGCGATCTGGTCGGAGCAGGCCGAGGCGAAGGCCGGACCGGCAATGGCGGTGAAGACGAGAGCAGGAACGAGGACGCGGATCAGCGGCGAGGCCGTGGTTGGGGAATGCGCCTTGTCCGAGGAGGTTCTGGTCTCGCGAAGGGCCTTGGTCATGCGATGCTTTCCGGTGATGTCGAACATGGCACGCCAACGCTCGACCCACCCGGCATGTTGCTGCGACATCGTCGAACCTGTGGCGGATCCTCCTTCGAGGAGACACTCCGCCGCACGTCGCCACCGACGAAAAAGGCCACCGCTCCGTTGCCGGAGCGGTGGCCCGCCGAAGGAATCCGGAGCAGCGGCTACCAGAAGATGCGCATTCCGCCATAGGCCGCGATCGGCGCGCCGGGGGCCAGGCTCCGGTTGGAGCTGGCATTGGGCAGGGCCAGGATCGGAACCTCGCCGACCGGCGAGAAGGTGCCGAAGGTCGCGTATTTCGCGTTCAGCGCGTTCTCCACGTAGCCGTAGAGCTCGATGTTCTCGTTCACCCGGTAGCTCGTGTTGAACCCGATGACCGCATAGTTGCCGGTGGTCTTGTTGAGGTTCGATTCGTCGCCCACGAGGAACTTGCCGGTGGCGACACGGCCGAGGACGCCGACCCGCCATTCCGGCGTGACGTTGTACTGCACGCCGACCTTGACCTGATGCGGTGCGACGCCGGGGAGCTTGTCGCCGCGTCGCACGAAGATCTGGTTGGCTTCCGAGTTGTCCGGCTGGGCCGGGTTCGGCGTCGCGAAGGGGTTGCCGCCGGAGGCCAGGGTCAGCGGCGACTGGAAGGTCGCGTCGACGAAGGCGTAGTCGATGAAGGCGTTCCAGACCGGGGTGGTGATGGCGAGGCTCGCCTCGACGCCCTGGCGGCGGGTGGAGCCGACATTCTGGAAATAAGCCCGGCCGATGGTGATGTCGGAGGGCACGAAGGTGATGTCATCCTCGTTGCGGGCCCGGAACACGCCGGCCTTCCAGCTGAGCACCCCGAGCTCGATCGGCGAGGGCAGCTTGCCGCGGAAACCCGCCTCCACCGTGCGGGAGATGACCTGCTTCAGCGGCGGATCGCCGACGAAGAAGTTGGTGAGCGAGCACGGGGCGAGCGGATCGGCGCAGGAGAGTTCAGCCGGGGTGGGCGCACGGTTCGCCTCGACATAGCCGCCATAGACGGTGAGGAGATCGGGCACGAGCTTGTAGGTCGCGCCGACGCCCGGGTTGAACCGCTGGAAGTAGTGGTTGCCGTTCAGCGCCGTGCCGAGCTGATCCTCCAGCACGATCTTGGCCATGTTGAACCGGCCCTGCAGCGTCAGGGTCAGGCGGTCGGTCAGGTCGGTGTTGTTCTGCAGGTAGATGCCGCCGTAATCGTTGCTCGATTTCACGCTCACCGGGGTGATCGAGTTGTCGTCGCTGCGCACGACGATGCCGGGCCCGGAGAAGCCGCGATCGAAGGTCAGGCCGCCCACGGCGTTGTCGGCGGTGAAGGCCGTGCGGCCGCCATCGTAGGAGCCGCCGAGGACGAAGCGGTTCGGCAGCCCGAACAGCGTCTCGCGCACGTTGGTCTGGACCGAGACGCCGAAATTCTCGGTGTTGGTCCGGGTCGAGTTGAGGAAGGCGTAGGGGCCGCCCTCGTCGAACCGCTCCGCGAAGGCCGGAAGCCGGCCGAAATTCGCCGTCCTGACGCTGCTCGCCTGGACGGGACGGTTCAGCCGGTCGCGCAGGAAGAACTGCTCTTCGTTGGCGCCTTCCGAGCAGAGGAACCGCTCGTTCGCCTCGCAGCGCTCCACCTCGGCGGCGTCGCCATTGGCGGTATTCTGCTCGAACCGGCCGTAATAGGCGTTGCCCTGGATCGTCACGGTGGGGGTGATGTCGTAGGTGCCGGAGAGCCCGATGCGTCCGAATGCGTTCAGAGTCTTGTCGGGATAGGTGAAGACCTCGTTGCGCTTGAAGTCCAGCAGATCGACGGGCAGGGTTCCGTTGCCGGTCAGGCTGTTGATCGCGCCCATGAAGTTGAGGTGGAACTCACCCTTCTCCGCCTGCACGCCGAGATCGCCGTAGAACTGGCGCAGGCGCGAGGGCGAGTGCTGGCGCCATCCATTCTCGGAGAGGGCCGTGCCGGCGACGTAGAGGCCGACATTGTCCGAGCGCTGCCCGTGCTGGAACGAACCGCCGAAGCGCCCGAACGAACCGCCCGAGAGGTTCAGCTCGGTGCCCTGATAGGTGAAGCCGTTCTTGAGCTGAACGCTGAGCGCGCCGCCGAGCGCGTTGAGGCCGTAGGCCGGGTTCGAGCCTTCGAGCTCGATGCGGTCGACGGCGATGTCGGGAATGAGATCCCACTGCACCGTGTCGCCGAAGGAGGTGTTGAAGCGGTTGCCGTTGACGTAGACGGCAACACCCTGGGGGCTTCCGCCCAGCGGCGAGGCTTCGAAGCCGCGATAGGTGATGGTCGGCTGGAAGGGGTTGCCCTGCGCGTTGTTGATGCTGATCGAGCCGATCCGCTCGTCGAGGGCGCGCAGCACGCTCGGGGTGCCGACCCGGTTCACGTCCGCCGAGGTCAGGACGCTGGTGTTCTGGGGAAGCTTGTCACGGTCCTGGCCGAGCAGGACGCCCTGGGCGTTGCGCAGGGTGGGCGTCGGCGTGGTGGCGACCACGTCGAGTTCCTGCAGCGTCACGGCCTGCTGACCGCCGACGACCGTCGTCTGCGCATAGGCGACGCCCGGCAGCAGCGCTACCGAAACGAGGAGGCTGCTCCGCAGCGTCCGCTTCTTCATGTCCCGAGACCCTTCGATTCACAATGGCGTGGCCGGTTCGCCCCGGCTCGTTACCGAATGTTGCGGGGCGTATCGGGCTTCGACAATGCGGTCGCGGGGGGATTCGACGATTCTAATAAGGACACCACAGAGATGGCGTCCGCGCGTGATCTGCGGGCAACACGATTTGCCAGAGAATACAAAGACTTCAGGATCAATAGGAACAACAAGCGGGATGATTAGGCAATAAGCGCTGCCGGAATGTTTTCCGCACCTTGGGGATGGGATGAGCCCGTTCGGACGTGGCGGACCGTTACGAAGGTCGAGCGAATCGACGGCGTCCAATCCTTCCGCGTACGAGGCGAGTATCCACGGCAAGGAAAAGGCCCGCCGGAGGGTCCGGCGGGCCTGAGGACACGTCGCTCGGCGAAAGCCCGATGGTGATGTCGGGTCAGAGGCGCGCCTGGATCTTGCGGGCGACCTCTCCGAGACGCTGCTCCAGCAGGGTGGGCACTTCGCAGACATAGGTGAGGGACTGGCTGCGCTCCTGGAAGATGCGCCGGTCCCAGGCGAATTTCGTCTCCAGTTCCGAAGCCTCCTTGGGCATCTCGCGGGCGTCGTTGGCGCTGGGGCCGTCCTTCACCGAACTGATCTGATCGGCCTCCTGGCGGATGCGCTCGGCCATCCGCCGCTGCCCCTGCGCGTAGCGCGTGATCCCCCCGATCACCCGGTTGCGCTCGTTGTTCACCACTTCGAACACGCCAGCGAAGACGCGGGTCAGGCGCTTGGCCTTCTCGTCGCCGGCCTTGGCGACGAAGTCGTCGAGAAGGGGGTCGACCTCACTGAGCTCGGTACGGCGCGAGGCGATCTTCTGGGCGAGCGAGGCCGCCTCGTAATCGTCGCCCCACGGGCCGGCGGCCTCCAGGTCCGGCCCGGTCCAGACCGTGCCCGGGCTCAGGGTCGAGACCTTGCGCTGGACGCAGGGCCAGTCCGGATCGGCTTTGGGCTGGGCGAGGGCCGGCCCACAGAGGAGGGCGCCGGCCGCCATGGCCAGCACGAATGTCCGCGAAAAAATCATGAATTGTCTCCGGCCGGTCCGCCCCGCCGGGCCATGATGCCGCGACCGGGATCGTAGGCGATGACGGCGAGGGTGAAGAAGGCGATGGTCGTGCCCAGGACGACGGCGCAGGCCACGGGTTCGAACTGCCCATAGAGGGCGAAGCGCACGAGCTGGACGGCATGGGTGAAGGGATTGGCCATGCAGATCAGGTAGAGCGTCTCGCTCGACTCGCGGATGCGCCAGAGCGGGTAGAGGGCCGATGAAGCAAAGAACATCGGGAAGATCACGAAGTTCATCACGCTGGCGAAATTCTCGAGCTGCTTGACCATCGAGGACAGAAGCAGGCCGATGGCGCCGAGCATCAGCCCAGAGGCGATGAAGGCCGGCAGCGCCGCCGCATAGCCGATGAGCGGGATGTCGAGTTCCCAGAACCAGGCGATGGCGAGGAACGCGTAGGCCTGCACCACCGAGACGGTGACGCCGGCGATCAGCTTGGCCAGCAGCAGCAGCCAGCGCGGATACGGGCTCGTCAGCAGCACCTTCATCGAGCCGACCTCGCGGTCGTAGACCATGGAGAGCGAGGATTGCATGCCGTTGAACAGCTGGATCATCACGGCCAGCCCCGGCACCACGTACACCTCGTAGAGGACATAGGTCTGGTAGGGCGGCTCGATCGAGACCCCGAGCGTGTTGCGGAAGCCCGCCGCGAAGATGAACAGCCAGACGAGCGGCCGCACGAGGGCGGAGAAGAACCGCTCCTTCTGGTTGAAGAACCGCAGCAACTCGCGACGGACGATGCCGCCCAAGCAAATCAGGTAGCCGACCGCGTCGAGGCGGCCGAGATGGGGCACGGGTTTTTCTGTCGGACCGGCAACCGTCGAGGCGGTGGTGGCGACGGTCTTCGTCATGACGGTAACCGCTCGTTCGACCGGATCGCGAACAACCCTCCCCCCTCCGCGGGGGAGGGTGCCTGCGGAGCAGGCGGGAGAGGGGACGACCTCTCCGGACGTGGCGCTCTCCTCTCCCGACCCACTTCGTGGGCCACCCTCCCCCGCATAGGGGGGAGGGAAGCAGCGCGGCGCTCGGCCATCGTCGGGTTGAGTCCGAACTGTACGCTCATGCGGCCTGCCTCGGCGGTTCGGCGACGAGACGGCGGAAGGCGGCTTCCAGGGTCTCGTCGCCCTGCGCGATGGACGCGGCCGTCCCGCGCGCGACGATGCGGCCCTTGTGAAGGACGACGGCGTCGTCGGCCCCGTCGATCTCCTCGAAGATGTGGGTCGCCCACAGGACCGATAGCCCCTCCTCCCGCACCAGCGCGCGGACGATGGCGACGATGTCGGCCCGCGATTCGAGGTCGAGCCCCACGGTGGGCTCGTCGAGGAGCAGGAGTTTCGGCCCGTGCACCAGGGAGCGGGCGATCTCGATGCGCCGCGACTGGCCACCGGAGAGGGTGCGCACCTTGTCGTCGCGCCGGTCGGAGAGGCCCACGCGGGCGAGCAGCGCCGCGATGCGGGCCTTTGCGGCCCGGCGCGCGATGCCATGCAGGCTGGCATGGTAGAGAAGGTTCTGTTCGACGGTGAGGTCGGTGTCGAGGGTCCGGGCCTGGAAGACCACGCCGAGACGGGCAAGCGCCCGGGACGGCTCGCGGTCGAGACCATGGCCGAAGATCGAGACCCGCCCGTCCTGGTTGGCGTAGAGCCGGGTGATCACCGAGAACAGCGTGGTCTTGCCGGCGCCGTTGGGGCCGAGCAGGGCCATGAACCGGCCCCGCTCCACCCGGATCGAGACGTCGGACAGGGCCGCGCGCGCACCGAAGCGATGGCTCACGCCGGCCACGTCGAGGGCCGCACTCTCCCCTGCCCCGTCGCTCACGGCTTCATCGCCCGCTTGGCGTCGCCGACGGCGTCGAGGCACTCGTCGAACTCGCCCTCGCCCTGCTCGCGCTCGGCCACGCGCAGCGCCTTCTTCAGCTTCGGCGCGGCCGTCTCGGACGGCCCCTTGGCGATGGCGTCCTTGATCATGGCGATGCCCTCGGCACAGGCGGCCTTGTCGTCGGCGAGCACCGGGCCGGCGGCGAGGAGGAGGGCGAATGTGGGGATGAAGAGACGCATGCGGAGGCCCTGCCTTACTTGACGATGAACTTGCCGGTCATGCCCTTGGATTCGAGCCCATGGACCGACCAGGGATATTCGCCCGGCTTGATCGTGACGAACTCGATGGCGATCTCGCCCGGATCGTCGAATTCGAGGTGGTCCGGCGGGCCGCTGCCGTGGATCTCGAGATGCTGGATCACGATCTGGTTGAACCAGATGTTGCGGAAGAACTCGGTGGCGTAGAACTTATATTCCTGCCGGCCCTTGGCGACGATGCGCAGGCGATAGGCCTTGCCGGATTCGAGTTCGATCTCGCGGTTCTCGACCACGAAATCGTTGCCCTCCTCGTTGCCGAGGACGAGATCGGGGAGATTCGCGCGCTTCTTGGTGAGATCGAAGGCCGAGGCCGGCCCGGTGGCGAGCAGGGCCGCCAGGGCGAGGGCTATCGTCCGTTTCATGGTTCCGTCCTCCCGTGTCGCCGCCTTCGGCGGTCGATGTTTCGTCGAATCCGCGTCCCGCCCTCCACCCTCATCCTGAGGTGACCTGCGGGCGATCATCGATCGGCTGCAGGGCCTCGAAGGAGGGCTCCAGTGAGCGCAACGCGTACTGGAGGCCTCCTTCGAGGCCTCCGCTTCGCTCCGTCACCTCAAGGATGAGGAACAGGGTGGGACGCTGAGGCCCCCTCAAGAATCAATTCGGCGACACCGTCACGCCCCAGGGCAGCAATCCCACCGGGATGCTCTTGATCACCTTGTCCGCCTCCACATCCACCACCGAGACGTCGTTGGAGGAGCCGTTGGTGGAGAACAGGTATTTCTGGTCCGGCGTGAAGGCGAGCTGCCAGACCCGCTGTCCCACAGGCAGGTACTTCTGAACCTCGTAGGTCTTAGCGTCGATCACCGCGATGCGGTTGGCGGGGCCGAGCGCCGCGAAGGCCTTGGTCCCGTCCTTGGTGATGCGGATGCCCACGGGCTGGATCGCCTCGTCGTTCACGCCCGGGATCTTGAAGGTGATCTTCTTGATCACCCGCCGCGCGGCGACGTCGATGATGCTGATCGTGCCGCCGACCTCGGCCGAAACCCAGAGGAACTTGCCGTCCGAGGTGAATTCGGCGAAGCGCGGCCGCGCATCCACCAGCACGTTGTCGATCACCTGGAACGTGGTGGTGTCGATGAAATGCGCCATGTTGGTGGTCTCGGAGGTGTTCACCAGGATCTTTCCGTCCGGCGACAGACCCATTCCCTCCGGTTCCACGCCCACGGGCACCTCGGCCAGGACCTTGTTCTTCTCGATGTCGATGACCGTGACCTGGCTGTCATCCTCGTTGGCGACGTAGAGCGGATTGCCGCCCGGTCCCAGGATGAACTGCTCCGGGTCGGGTCCGGAGCGGAGCGAGCGCACCACCTTGCCGGTGGCGGTATCGAGCACGTCGATGCGGTCGTCGTCGCTGGCGCAGACGAACAGTTCCTTGCCGTCCTTGCTCGTCGTCACCCCGCGCGGGCGCCGACCGACCTTCCAGGTACCGGTCACGGCCATCGTCGCCGTGTCGATGACGCTGACGGTGTTGCCCTTCTCGTTGGTCACGTAGACCGTGTAGGCCTGCGCGGTGGCGGTCAGAGCCATCGTCGCACCGACGAGGGCGGCCACACACACGCCTGCCTTGAAGCCGAGGCTCATTCCGTCTTCTCCCTGGGCATCGCTTCTTTGCGCGATTGACAGTGATTATAGTGCAGTTTGTCCCGACGGGGAGCGCATGCCTGCACGCGGAACGCAAGCGCGTTGCCGCAGGACGGGCGCGAAAATTCGCAGATCCCCGAACATTCGCGGACCGTCAGAACTTGCACGCCGTCTCGGGAAGGTCGACGCCGAGGGTATCCAGCGGTGTGCGCTGGTGGGTGAAGCCCTGCTCGGGCGCCACGGTCACCATGGCCTTGGGCTGCACCACGATGATCGGCTGGCGCAGCTGGTGGTCCCAGGGACGGTAGGTCAGCGAGACGCCCTTGTAGGCAGGCAGGCTGAAGGCCGGGTCGGCGAAATAGGGTCCGAGCACCGCCGGATCGGCGGTCTTCTTCTGCGCCGCCGCCTCGCCCACCGAGCGCACGGCTGCCCAGACCTGGTAATCGAGGGGCCGCATCAGCCGGCCGGCGAGACGCCGGAAGCGGTTCTGCGCCTGCGCCGCCCCCCAGGTCTCCAGGGTCGGATGCCAGGTGGCGGCGATGAGCCCCTGCGTGCCCCCGACCGGACGGGGGTCAACGGTGCGGAAAGGGACGTAGTCGCCCCAGTCATTGGCCTCGTCGGCGACGATGGCGAGGTCGTAATCGACGCCTCGGGTGAAGACCATCGCCTCGGAGCGGGTCGGGGTGTCGCCCCGCGCCTTGGCGAGCGGGCCGAAAGTCCAGGGCTTCTCGGCGGTGATCTTCAGGGAGAACTTCTTGGCCGAGGCCCGGAACGCGTCGGCATAGAGCTTGTCGTTGTCGTTGGGGCCGACGATCAGGAACATCTTGCGCCAGCGCATCAGCGTGAAGAACTGGGCCAGCGCGTCGGTCTGCATCGCCCGGCTCGGGATCACGTGGAAGACGTTCCTGCGGCACTCGGCGCCGCGCAGGCGGTCGTCGGGCGCGGCGGTGTTGAACACGGTCACGCCCTCCCCCTTGACCGCATCGGCGACCGCCAGAACCTCGTCGGCCGGCAGCGCCAGGACGAGATAGCGGATCCCCTTGCCCACAAGGTCGCGGGCGGTGTCGACAGCGCTTTTTCCCTCCGTGAGGGCGACCTCGTCGAGGGCGTAGGTCTGCTTGGTGAAGCGCCCGGTCGTATTGTTGTCCTTCACCGCCATGCGAGCGCCGGCGACGCCCTCGTCCTCCGGCGCGGCCTCGGCATCGTAGGAGGACGGCGCGATCTCGGGCCGGTAGATCAGGCCGATATGGGTGTCACCCGGAGCGGCCTCCGCCGCCCGCGCGGAGGCCGCCGGTTCCTGCGCCACCGCGAGGGACGCCGTGCCGCCGAGGCCGAGCGTGAGGACGAGGGTGGCGGATCGGGAGAGGAGCGATGCGTTCATACGGTCGGCACGCTAACAACATTGCGCGGATACGCTCAATCGCGGAAGCATAAGGAAACCCTAAGACGCGGCGGAGCGTCGCTTGCGCGCCGATGGGCACGAATACACGCGAGATCGCTCGGCGCAGGCGAGCCGATTTGCACGACTTGTCAAATCCGGTCACTGCTCGACTTTGAAGGCTCGGGCGCGGTGTCCGCCGCAGGCCGCATCGATCGTGACACAGGTTCGCCATGTCCCCATTCGTCAGGTCTCGTCGCGCCACGCCCATGATGCCAAAGTCCGTGAAGTCATTGCCGCCAACCGGCCTTGGGACCGCGGTGACGCGGTCCGCCGCCCTCGCCCTGGTCGCGATCCTGGCCGGATCGGTCCTGGCAGGACCGGCCCTCGCCGCTCCCGACAAGGCGGCGATCTTCGGCATCGAGCTCAACGATCCGGGTGTGGTCGGCGGCCGCAAGGCCCGGCCGGACGAAGCCCGACGCCTCGCCCTGGTCACGGAGGAGCTCCGCAAGGCGCTCACCGCCAGCAATGCGGTGGAGGTCGTGGACGTGGCGCCCCAGGCCGCCGAGATCGCCAAGCAGGCTCCCCTCTTCAAATGCGAGGGCTGCGCCGCCACCATCGCCAAGAGCCTCGGGGCCGATCTCGCCGTCAACGGTTTCGTGGAGAAGGGCTCCAACCAGATCTTCAACCTCTACGTCCTCATCTCGGACGCCGCTTCCGGCAAGGTCGTGCGGGCTGGACAGGTGGTGATCCGGGCCGATACCGACGACACATGGGCCCATGCCATGCGATGGGTGGTCAAGAACCGTCTCCTGGCCGAACCCTTGCCCAACCGATCCTGAGTTTCCCGTTGCCCCATCATTCCGTGTCGAAGCCGATGTCATCCGATCTGCGCGCGCGTCCCCGCCTCCTCGTCAGCGTCCGCGACGCTGACGAGGCCGTGATGGCGGCGCGGGCCGGCGCCGACCTCGTCGATGCCAAGGACCCCGTCCGGGGCGCGCTCGGGGCGCTCCCCGTCGAGACGGTCCGGGCGATCGTCGCTTCCATCGCGGACGAGGCCGTCAGTAGCGCGGTGGCCGGCGAGCCGCAGGACGCCGCTTCCCTGCCCGGATCGGTCTCGGCGATGGCCGGAACCGGCATCGGCTACGTCAAGGTCGCCGTGCGGGCCGATTTCGACGACGATGCCCTCGCCGCCGCGGCGCGGGCCGCCCCCGGGCGCCTGATCGCGGTCCTCTTCGCCGGGGCACCGATGCCGGACGACCTCGTCGGCCGCCTCGCCGGGGCGGGCTTTGCCGGGGTGATGATCGACACCGCCGCCAAGGACGGCCGGCGCCTTACCGACCTCCTGCCCGCCCCTCGCCTCTCGGCCTTCACCGCCGACGCCCGCAGCCACGGCCTGCTCTCCGGCCTCGCGGGATCGCTGACGATCGCCGACATCGCCGTCATCGCCGCGCACCGGCCGGATTATCTCGGCTTTCGCGGCGGCCTCTGCTTCGTTAGCGACCGCACCCGCGGCCTCGATCCGGAGCGCGTGGCCCTGGCCGTGCAGACCCTTCGCGGGCTCGACCGGCGGAACGCGGCGTGACGGGCGCGCCTCCCACCATCGTGAAGCTCGGCGGCAGCCTCGTCTCGGACGCGGCGCGGCTCGGACGCCTTCTCGGCGCCCTGGCGGATGGCGGCGAGGGCCGCTGCGTCGTCGTGCCGGGCGGCGGTCCGTTCGCCGATGCGGTGCGTCAGGCCCAGGGGCAACTGGGCTTCTCGGACGCCCTCGCCCACCGCCTCGCCCTTGATTCCATGGGCCGGATGGCGGAGGTGCTTTCGGAAGGCGAGCCGCGCCTCGCCATCGTGCGCAGCGTGATGGAAGCCCGCTCGGCCGAGGCGCCCGTCATCTGGGACCCTGTCGCCCTGAAAGACGGGCACCCTTCGATCCCCGAATCCTGGGACGTCACGTCGGACAGCCTCGCCCTCTGGCTCGCCACCGAACTCGAGGCGCCCCGCTGTATCCTGGTGAAATCCATCGATCGCCCGGTGGGCGCAAGTCTGTCCGACCTCGCCCGGATGGGATTGGTCGATGCGGCCTTTCCCGGTTTTGCCGCGTCTTACGCTGGCGAGATCGTGATCCGAGGGCCGGCTGCGGACATCGTAAGGGCTGCCGCGTGAGCGCGCCCGAGCATCTCGTCTTCATCACCGGCCGGATGGCGAAGGCGCGCCTGGAGAAGGTCGCGTCTACCCTGCCGACCGAGCGCTTCGCCTGGAGCATCGCCGATGCCGGGGTGAAGGTCGCAGCACTCATGACCGAGGAGATCATCCGCCGCCGGGTGACGATCCCCGAGGGTGCCACGCGCATCGTCCTGCCGGGCCGCTGCCGCGCCAATCCGGAGGCGTTGTCCGCTCATTTCGGGCTGCCGGTGGAGCGCGGGCCGGACGAGGTGGTCGACCTTCCGGCCTATCTCGGCCTCGCCGGACGCAACGTCGATCTCTCGCGGCACGACCTGCGCATCTTCTCCGAGATCGTCGATGCCTCGAAGATGACGCCTGAGCAGATCCTGGCCAAGGGCCTCGACCTCGCCGGGCGCGGCGCCGACGTGATCGATCTCGGCGGCCTGCCCGACACCGAGTTCCCGCATCTCGAAGAATGCGTGCGCCTGCTGAAGGGGGCGGGGCTGAAGGTCAGCGTCGATTCCTTTTCCCTCGACGAGCTGACCCGCGGGGCGAAGGCCGGGGCCGATTTTCTCCTGAGCCTCAACGAGGAGACCCTGGACCTCGCCTTCGAGACGGATGCGGTGCCGATCCTGGTGCCGATGCGGCCCGACGACCTGCCCTCCCTCGACCGCGCCATCGAGCGCATGGAGAAGGCCGGCCGGCCCTACATGGCCGACCCGATCTTGGAGCCGATCCATTTCGGCTTCGTCGAGTCGATCACGCGCTATCACGAGACGCGCAAGCGCTGGCCCGGCATCGAGATGATGATGGGCACCGGCAACCTCACCGAACTCACCGAGGCCGACAGCCTGGGCGTCACCGCCCTCCTCGTCGGCATGTGCTCGGAACTGTCGATCCGCAACGTCCTGATCGTGCAGGTCTCCAACCACACCCGGCGCACCGTGGAGGAGCACGACGCCGCCCGCCGGGTGATGTTCGCGGCAAAGGCCGATTCCGCCCTGCCCAAGGGCTACGGACGCCAATTGCTGGCCTTGCACGATAAGCGCCCCTTCGTGCAGACCCCGGAAGAAATCGCGGCCCAGGCGGCGGAGGTGCGCGACCCGAACTACCGCATCGCGGTGGCCGAGGACGGCATCCACGCCTTCAACCGCGACGTCCACACGATCGGCACCGATGCGATGGCGTTCTTTCCCGATCTCGATGTCGCCGCCGACGGGGCCCACGCCTTCTATCTCGGCGGCGAGCTGACCAAGGCCGAGACGGCCTGGCGCCTCGGCAAGCGCTACGTCCAGGACGAGCCCCTGCGCTGGGGCGTCGCCGCCGACGAGGAGGTGGAGGACACCACCGCCTTCAAGAAGGCCGGGCATACCAAGCATTCCGGCCCCGACGGCGCGGCACGCGCCACCCGCGACGCGACGCCCGTCGAGGCCGATGCCGGCACGCCCGAAGTGGTGGCATCCGGCGGGGCCGGTGCCCCCGAGACCGAGGCCACGGGCGACAGGGGCGCCCGCATCGTCTGCGGCAAGCTCGTTCCTGCCGGGGAGGCGTGAGCCTGTGCCGCTGATCCTCGAGACCATCGTCACCACCACCTCGCCCTCCGGCGACCTGCATCTCGTGCCCTTCGGCCTCATCCGCGAGGGCGAGGACTGGGTGCTGGCCCCGTTCCGGCCCTCCCCCACCATCCTCAACCTCGACGCCAACCCGGTCTTCGCCGCGTCGAGCCCGAGCGACGTGCGGGTGATCGCCGGGGCGGTCACCGGGCGGCGCGACTGGGCCACCCTACCCTGCGACCGCATCCCGGGCCGGCGGCTCGCCGAGAGCTTCGGCCATGCCGAGTTCGAGGTGATCGCTGTGGAGGACGATGCGACGCGCCCGCGCTATCGTGCCCGCATGGTACACAGCGCCAGCCATATGCCGTTCTTCGGCTACAACCGGGCGCAAGCGGCGGTGCTGGAGGCGGCGATCCTGTCGACGCGCCTGCACATGCTGGAGCCGGACAAGATCCTGACGGAGATGCGCTACCACGCCATCGCGATATCCAAGACAGCCGGGCCCGCCGAGCGCGAGGCCTGGGACTGGATCGAGGACAAGGTCGCCGCTGCCCTCGGGCGCGACGAGCCGGTTCTCGCACGAGCCCCCCAAGCACCCTAGAAGGTGCGTTCCCGAGGAGACAGGGTTGATGAGATTCAAGACGCTGGCCGCCGTGGCGGCGCTCGCCACGGTATCCTACGCGGCGCAGGCCCATGGCCCGACCCGCCAGAAGGTCTCGCAGACCATCGAGATCAACGCCCCGGCCGACAAGGTCTGGGCCGTGCTCGGCAACTTCCAGGATGGGAGCTGGATTCCCGTGGTCGAGAAGACCGAGGGCAAGGGCGGCAACGAGGTCAAAGCCACCCGCGTCCTGACCCTCAAGGGCGGCGCCACGGTCGAGGAAGAGCTCGCCAAGTACGACGCCGAGAAGAAGACCTACATGTACCGGATCACCAAGGTGGACGTGAAGACGCTGCCGGTGAACGACTATTCCTCGACGATCGAGGTCGAGGGCGACGGCGCCAAGTCCAAGGTGACCTGGCGCGGCGCGTTCTACCGCGGCTACATGAACAACGATCCGCCGCCGGACCTGAACGACGAGGCCTCCAAGGCGGCGGTCCTCGGCCTCTACAAGGCCGGCCTGGATAACGTGAAGGCCAAGGCCGAGAAGGGCTCTTGATCGAAGGACGTACCAAGGCTCGGCGACGGTGCGCATCGCCTCTCCCCGCGCGCGGGGAGAGGATCGCGGGCACCTCGCCGTGTCCGCGATAAGCGCAGGCGAAGCCGAAGCGACGGTGAGGGGGCCATTCCGGATGAGACGCTATCGGCCCCGCCCCCTCACCCTCGGCTGCCGCCTCGCCGCGCCGACGACGGGGTCGTCGCGGCCCTCTCCCCGCCAGTGGGGAGAGGGGATTGCCGGGATGGCGCGTGCAGGTGCTCTCGCCCTGGCGTTGATCGCATCGCCCGCCCTCGCCGACGAGGCCCTGATCACGGCGCAGGGGGCCAACATCCTCGCCTTGGTCGATCTCGACACGCAGGTCGTCACCGCGCAGATCCCGGTGGACGGGGCGCCGGCCGGCATCGCCCTGTCGCCCGATCGCAAGACCGCCTACGTCACCCGCCCCGAGGGCCACGGCCTCGCCATCGTCGATCTCGACGCCCGCGCGGTGACGGGCACGCTCGCCCTGCCCGGCGGCCCGCTCGGCGTCGCCGTCAATCCGAAATCCGGGGCGGTCTACGTGGCCGACTGGTACGGCAGCCGCATCTTCGTGGTCTCGGCCGACGGTTCCAAGATCGAGACCGAGATCCAGGTGGGCGCCTCGCCCTCGGGCATCGCGGTGACGCCGGACGGCGCCACGATCCTGGTGGCCAACCGCGAGGGCAATTCCGTCTCCGTGGTCGATGCGGCCACCGCCACAGAGACGGTGAAGATCCCGGTGGGCGAGCACCCGTTCGGCATCACCCTCGATGAGACCGGCACCCGCGCCTACACCGCCAACGTCATGTCGAACGACGTCTCCGTCATCGATGTGGCCGGACGGCGGGAATTCGGCCGGGTCACCACCGGCGAGCGGCCCTACGTGGTGGCCCTCACCGCCACGCGCGGCTTCGTCACCGACCAGTATTCGAACACCGTGACGGTGTTCAACCTGAAGACCCTCACCAACGTGGCGGCCATCGAGGTGGGCGACCACCCGGAAGGCATCGCCGCCTCCCGCGACGGCAGCCTTCTCTACGTGACCAACTGGGGCTCCAACACCCTGGGCGTCATCGACGCGACGACGCTGAAGGTGATCAAGGACATCCCGGTGCCGGACGGCCCGCGCTCGTTCGGGGATTTTTTGCGGTAGGGGACGTATCCCCGCGGGCGGCGCTACGGCATTCACACATCTGATCGACGACTGTTTTCTCTATCCAACGAGGGTTCGACATGATGCGCGACGGGCTCCCTCTCCTGGAAGGAGAGGGCTGGGGTGAGCGACTGTCTGTCAGGTCAAGAGGCCAGAGCGAGGTCCTTGCGGATCTCGCGGGCTTTGGCGTTGAGGCGCACGAGGAGTTTGTGGGCGAGGGCGACGCGGACGAGCTTTTTGGGCTTTCCGGCTTGGCTCAACCGCTGGTGGAAGGCGGCAAAGTCGGGATCGTATCGGCGCACGATCTCGGCGACGACGAACAGGACGGCCCGAACCCCGGCGCGTCCGCCGCGCACGGGGCGCTTGCCGGCGCGGCGTCCGCTGTCGTGGGCGATGGGCGCCAGGCCGGCGAGCTTGGCGACAGCCTTGTTGGACAGGGTTCCGATCTCGGGCATCTCGGCCATCAGATGGGCGACCGTGCGGTCGGCCACGCCCTTGATCGTGCGGAAGCATCGGTCGAGGGCCGTCCAGACGGGGTCCAGGGCGATGGCCTGGGCGATGTGGGCTTCCAGCACCCGGATCTGCGCCGTGATGGCCGCCAGGACGGGGGTGAAGGAGGCGAGCACCTCCGGCTCGGTGACGAGGCGGGCCTGGTTGGCCTGCCCGACCTTCAGCGCCGTGAGTTGGCGCAGGCGCACCACCAGGGCGGTGAGCCGGACCTGGGTCGCCGTGGCCGGCGGGGTCGGACGCAGGCCTTTGGTCGCGGCGTACCAGGCGATCATCCCGCAATCGATCCGGTCGGTCTTCTCCAGCACACCCATGCCGTCGGCGAAACGGCGCACGGCGCGCGGGTTGACGACCGTGGCCGGAACGCCCTCGGCCCAGAGCGCGCCGAAGACCGCGCGTTCGTACCCACCGGTGGCCTCCATGGCCACCAGATCGACCCGGTGCTCCCGACAGAACGCCGCCAGATCGGCGCGGCCCTCCGGGGTGTTGGCCATCTGCCGCCAGGCGCCATCGCGGCCGATGCGGGCATCCAGCGTGTCGGCGCCGATATCCACTCCACAGACGATGTGTGTCACGGTAACCTGCCTTGTCCATGCGACGGGCTGTCGAGCGACTGTCCGGTCGTGCGTGACGAAGCGGCCCACGGTCCCAAAGCTCACCCACGGTTGTGGCCAGAGGTGTGGCGGGCGCCGCGGACCGCGCGCCGGGTGGGGCGGCCACCTCACTCGGCGCACCCTCGAATGGACACCACCCGGGGACGCCTTTCCAGATACAAGGTGCGTGGACTCTCCGGAAAGGTCGCACACCTCACCCTCTCCCTCTCCTTCCAGGAGAGGGGACCCGTTGTACCCACGAGACGTGTGAATCCAGCAGGCTGGCTGCGAGAGAGACGGACACTCGTCCTCCCTACGACACCAGCGACACCGCTCCGCTGCCATGCCGCTCGATCCGGCCGTCGAGTTCGAGTTCCAGCAGCGTCGTCTGGACGATGCGCACGCTGAGACCCGCCGCGCGGGCGAGGTCGTCGGTGCCGATGGGGGTCGGGCTGAGATAGGCGATGAGGCGGGCGCGGTCGTCGGCGGGCTCCGGCTCCTCTGGCTCCGGCTTCTCGAGCTCGTCCTGCAGCTCGGGGGCCGCGCCGCCGATCCCGTCGAGCTCGTCCCAGAAGATCGGGGCGTCGGCGAGATCGGGCCGGTCGAGGGCGAGTTGGCCGGTCCCCTGTTCGAAATCCCCTCGCCCGATCAGCGGCGCGATGGCGGAAGTGACGTGCTCCACCTCCGAGACCAGGGTCGCCCCCTGGCGGATGAGGTCGTTGGTGCCCTCGGCGCGCGGGTCGAGGGGCGAGCCGGGCACGGCGAAGACCTCCCGGCCTTGTTCGAGGGCGAAGCGCGCGGTGATGAGCGAGCCCGAGCGCCGCGCTGCCTCCACCACCACGGTGCCGTAGGCGAGGCCGGAGATGATGCGGTTGCGCCGGGGAAAGTCCCGGCCGCGCGGCTCCCAGCCCATGGGCATCTCGGCGAGCACCGCGCCGCCGGAATCGAGAATACCCTCCACCAGGGCCTCGTGGTTGGCCGGATAGATCCGGTCATGGCCGCCGGCGAGCACCGCCACCGTCCCCGAGGCCAGGGACGCCTTGTGCGCGCGGGCATCGATGCCGCGCGCCAGCCCCGAGACCACGACGAGGCCGGCCTCGCCGAGGCCCCGCGCCAGCCGCTCGGTGAAGCCCAGGCCGGCGGCGGAAGCGTTGCGGGAGCCGACGATGGCGATGGCGGGCCGGGAGAGGATCGCCGCCTGACCCCGGATCGCGATCAGGGGCGGCGCCGAATCAGCGGCCTGGAGCAGTTTCGGGTAATCGTCCTCGCCCATGGCCACGAGGCGGGCCCCGATCCTGGCCGCGGCCTCCAATTCGGCTTCCGCCTGCGCCCGCGTCACCGGCACGACGCGCTTGGCCCCGCGCTTGGCGATGTCCGGCAGGGCCTCCAGGGCTGCGCCGGCGCCACCGAAGCGGTTGATCAGGGTGCGGAAGGTGCGGGGGCCGACGCCCTCGGTGCGGATCAGCCGAAGCCAGTCGAGGCGCTGGGCGGGGTTGAGTTGCATGCCCATGCCCCGGACCTCCCTAAGCAGGTTTCGCAGAAGTGGCCCCGGTTCTGCGATAAGAACCTGCGACACATCAGAGAGCTAAGCAGGGTGAAGCGTTGGTTGACCAACGCGAACCTGCTTAGACGGACGATCGGGTCAGCCCTTCTGCCCAATCCGCCCCTCGGAGCCGTCGAGCAGTCGGCGGATGTTAGGAGCGTGCTTCCACCATAGCAGGATCGCGAGCACGAGGAAGAGCAACGCAACCGCAGGCTGTCCCGCCGCCCACAGGACGATGGGTGTCGCGGCCGAGGCGGCGAGCGCGGCGAGCGACGAGTATTTCAAGGTGAAGGCGAGGCCGAGCCAGATCGCCGCGAAGGCGGCGAGCCCGATGGGGCTGAAGGCGAGGAGCACGCCGAGGAAGGTGGCGACGCCCTTTCCGCCCTTGAACCCGAGCCAGACCGGGAAGAGGTGGCCGAGGAAGGCACCGAGCCCGGCCGCCAGGGCGGCGCCCTCGCCGAAGCGAGCGGCCACCAGCACGGCGAGGGTGCCTTTCAGCGCATCGCCGAGCAGGGTCGCGGCGGCGAGCCCCTTGCGGCCGGTGCGCAGCACGTTGGTGGCGCCGATGTTACCCGAGCCGATGGCGCGGACGTCGCCGAGACCGGCGAAACGCGTGAAGATCAGTCCGAACGGGATCGAGCCGGCGAGATAGCCGCCGGCCAGACTCGCGAGCAGGAGCGGCCAACCGGTATCGAGCAGAGGGGTCACGCCGCCGTCTCCGTACCCTGCAACGCCTGGAAGACGATGCGCCCGCCGACCATGGTCAGCACGGCCGCCCCCTGTAGCCGCGCCTCGTCGAAGGGCGAGTTCTTGGAGCGCGACTTGAGGCGCCGCTTGTCGAGCACGTAGGGCAGGTCGGGGTCGATCAGCACGAGATCGGCCGGCGCGCCGACGGCGAGGCGCCCGGCCTCGCGCCGCAGGATCGCCGCCGGGGTGACGGTGAGGGCCTCCAGCAGGCGCGGTAGCGCCACGTCGCCCGTATGGACGAGGCGGAGCGCCGCGCCCAGCAGGGTCTCGATGCCGAGCGCCCCATCGGCGGCCTCGGCGAAGGGCAGGCGCTTGGTCTCGACATCCTGCGGGTTGTGATCGGAAACGATGACGTCGATCACGCCCTCGTTCAGGGCCTCCACCAGGGCCAGGCGGTCGGTCTCGTGGCGCAGCGGCGGCGAGAGCCGGCAGAAGGTGCGGTAATGGCCGATGTCGCCCTCGTTGAGGACGAGGTTGTTCACGGACGCGCCGCAGGTCACCGGCAAGCCGTCATGCTTGGCCCGCCGCACGATCTCCACCGAATCGGCACAGGAGATCATGGCGGCGTGGTAGCGGCCGCCGGTGAGGCGCACGAGGCGGATGTCGCGCTCCAGCATCACCGTCTCGGCCTCCCGCGGGATGCCGACGAGGCCCAGCCGCGAGGCCATCTCGCCCTCGTTCATCACGCCCTCGCCGACGAGGTCGGGCTCCTCCACGTGCTGCATCAGCAGGGCGTCGAAATCGCGGGCATAGGTGAGGGCACGGCGCATCACCTGGGCGTTGCGAACGGCCTTGAGGCCATCGGTAAAGGCGACGGCGCCCGCCTCCTGCAACAGGCCGAACTCGGTCATCTCCTGGCCGGCCAGCCCCTTGGTGATGGCGGCGGCGGGCAGGACGGTGACGCAGGCCGTGTCGCGAGCGCGGCGCAGGACGAAGTCGACGATGGCCGGCCCGTCGATGACCGGGTTGGTGTCGGGCATGCAGACCAGGGTGGTGACCCCGCCCGCCGCCGCCGCCGCGCTGGCGCTGGCCAGGGTCTCGCGGTGCTCGGCGCCCGGCTCGCCGACGAAGGCACGGAGGTCCATGAGGCCGGGGCTCAGGACATGCCCGCCGCAATCGACGATCTCGGCGCCCTCGGGGGCACCGGGTGACGCACCCCAGGCGATATCGGCGATGCGACCGTCGCGGACGAGGACATGCCCCGGCCCCTCGCGGCTCGTGGCCGGATCGAGGAGGCTGGCATGGGTGAGGAGGACGTGTCCGGTCATGGCCATCACGCGTTCGGCAGATGCGTCGCGAGGGCTTCGAGGACCGCCATGCGGACGGCGACCCCCATCTCCACCTGCTCGCGGATCAGGGATTGCGCCCCGTCGGCGATCTCGGACGAGATCTCGACGCCGCGATTCATGGGGCCGGGATGCATCACCAGGGCGTCGGGCGCGGCCAGCGCCAGCTTCTCGGCATCGAGGCCGAAATAGCGGAAATACTCCTTCACCGAGGGCACGAAGGAGCCGTTCATGCGCTCGCGCTGGAGGCGCAGCATCATGACGATGTCGCAGCCCTCGAGCCCCTTGCGCATGTCTGTGAAGACCTCGACGCCGAAGCGCTCGATCCCGGTGGGGAGCAGCGTCGAGGGGCCGATGACCCGCACGCGGGCGCCGAGCGCCTGGAGCAGGATGATGTTGGAGCGGGCGACGCGGGAATGCAGGACGTCGCCGCAGATCGCGACCCTCAAACCCTCGATCCGCCCCTTGTTGCGGCGGATGGTGAGCGCGTCGAGGAGGGCCTGGGTCGGGTGCTCGTGGGCGCCGTCGCCGGCATTGACCACCGAACAATCGACCTTGCGGGCCAGGAGATGCACGGCGCCGGCCGCGTGGTGGCGCACGACGATGATGTCGGGCCGCATGGCGTTGAGGGTGGCCGCCGTGTCGATGAGGGTCTCGCCCTTCTTCACCGAGGAGGAGGCCACCGACATGTTCATCACATCGGCGCCGAGACGCTTGCCCGCCAGTTCGAACGAACTCTGGGTGCGGGTCGAGGGCTCGAAGAACAGGTTGATCTGGGTGCGGCCCCGCAGGGTGGTGCGCTTCTTCTCCACCTGGCGGGAGAGGGCCACGGCATCCTCCGCCCGGTCGAGGAGGGCCTCGATATCGGGGCGCGACAGCCCCTCGATGCCGAGAAGGTGCCGATGGGGGAAGGAGGCGGGTGCGACGGTCATTCTGAGACCATGGCTATAGGGAGGCGGACGGGGAGCGGCAAGGAGCCATGGGCCGGGGACCGGTCGCTTGCTGTGTCGGCGCGACGGGGGCGTGTAACCTTTCCGCCCCTTGGCTCGTAGTCTCGCCGAACATGCGCGCATCCGGCGATCCGGATCGGCGCGATTCGTGATCGAGGCCGGAGACCGCCCCTTGGCAGCCACCACGACGAGACGGCCCGACGAGCGGATCGAGACGATCCGCCGCCGCTGGATCTTCCGTCACCCCGCGGTGATCCGGGCCGCGCACTGGATCAACCTCGTCTGCCTCACCGTGCTTCTGATGAGCGGGCTGCAGATCTTCAACGCCCATCCCGCCCTGTACTGGGGCTCGGCCTCCACCTTCGACGCGCCGCTCCTCGCCGTCACGAACGACGAGACGGCGGAGGGCGCGGCGCGGGGGATCGTCAGGATCGGCGACCACACGCTCGACACCACCGGCTGGCTCGGCCTCTCCACCGCGCAGGGCCAGAGTGCGGGCCGGGCCTTCCCCGCCTGGATCACGCTGCCGGCGCACCAGGACCTCGCCACCGGGCGGCGCTGGCACTTCCTGTTCGCCTGGGCCTTCGTCAGCAATGGGCTGGTCTACCTCATCTACGGCATCGAGAGCGGCCAGTTGCGCCGCCGGATCGTGCCTCAGGGAGACCAGTTGAAGCATTTCAGCGACTCGGTCCGCGAGCACCTCACCCTGACCTTCCCCAAGGGCGAGGAGGCCCGGCGCTACAACACCCTGCAGAAACTGAGCTACCTCGTGGTCATTGCCATCCTCCTGCCAATGATGCTGCTCACCGGCCTCGCCATGTCGCCGGGTTTCAACGCCGTGCTGCCCCTGCCCGCCCTGTTCGGCGGCAGGCAATCGGCGCGGACCGTCCATTTCATCGTCACGAACCTGCTCGTGCTCTTCACCCTCGTCCATGTGGCCCTGGTGCTGGTCTCGGGGGCCTGGAACAACCTGCGCGGCATGGTCACCGGCTGGTTCGTCATCGAGACCACCAAGACCTCCGATCCGGGCAAGACTTCCTACTCTGGCAAGACCTCCCATTCGAGGAAGAGCCGATGACGCGCGCTCCCAACCGTCGCGGCATCCTCACCGGCGCGGCCGGCCTGCTGGGTTCCGCCTTCCTCGGCGGCTGCGACCGCATCGCCGGCAGCGCGTGGGGCCGGCGCACGCTGAAGCTCGGGGAGGATGCCAACCTGTTCGTGCAGCGCCTGCTGCTGACGCCGACCTCCCTCGCCCACGAGTTTGACGAAGGTGACATCTCGCCCTGGTTCAAGCCGAACGGCACGATCGACCCTCAGGACGACGGCTACAAGGCCCTGGTGCAGGCCGGGTTCGCGACCTTCAGGCTGAGAATCGACGGCCTCGTCGAACAGCCGCAGGACCTGTCCCTCGCGGATCTGCGCGCCCTGCCCTCGCGGACCCAGATCACCCGGCACGATTGCGTCGAGGGGTGGAGCGCCATCGGCAAGTGGACCGGCGTCCCGCTCGGCGAAGTCCTGACCCGGGCGAGGCTGAAGCCGAACGCACGCTACGTCGTGTTCCATTGCGCCGACACGATGGAGATGGCCGGTGGCGGCCTCGAGGGCGGGGACGTGGCGGAGACAGAGGCCGGCGATGGCGGTCCGAACGGTCGTCCGATCCGATACTACGAGAGCATCGACCTCACCGACGCCTTCCACCCGCAGACGATCCTGGCCTACGACATGAACGGCAAGGCCCTGCCCGTCTCGAACGGCGCCCCCTTGCGCCTGCGGGTCGAGCGGCAGCTCGGCTACAAACACGCCAAATACGTCATGCGGATCGAGGTGGTGGAGAGCCTGTCCGGGATCGGCGACGGCCAGGGCGGCTATTGGGAGGATCGCGGCTACGAATGGTATGCGGGGATCTGACGGGTACCGCATCTTGCAACGGCACCGCCTCCTCCCGATTTGACAACCCCGCGCCCTTGACCCACTTGTCCCCCGCAAAGCGCCGGGCCGGCCATGGTGCCAGGCCACGTTCGAAGTCTTGCACACAATCTGTGAGTCCCGGTGGGAGAAACCCCGCCGGCTGCGAGTCCCGGCGGCAGCTCGGGCGCTGACGAGAGGCTGATCCGCACATGAAAGTCGTCGTCGTCGAGTCGCCGGCCAAGGCCAAGACGATCAACAAGTATCTCGGCCGCGACTACGAGGTGCTCGCCTCGTTCGGCCATATCCGCGACCTTCCGGCGAAAGACGGCTCCGTCGACCCGGAGGCGGATTTCCGCATGCTCTGGGAGCTCGACGACCGCGGCTCGAAGCGCGTCTCGGAGATCGTCAGGGCGCTGAAGGGTGCCGACGGCCTGATCCTCGCCACCGATCCGGATCGCGAGGGTGAGGCCATCTCCTGGCACGTGGTCGAGGCCCTCAACGCCCGCAAGGCGATCAAGGGCATGCCCATCGAGCGCGTGACCTTCAACGCCATCACCAAGGCGGCGGTGGACACCGCCATGCGCAACCCGCGCCAGATCGACCAGGCCCTGGTGGACGCCTATCTGGCGCGGCGCGCCCTGGACTATCTCGTCGGCTTCAACCTCTCGCCGGTCCTCTGGCGCAAGCTGCCCGGAGCCCGTTCGGCCGGCCGCGTCCAGTCCGTCGCCTTGCGCCTCGTCTGCGAGCGCGAGCGCGAAATCGAGACGTTCAAGCCCCGCGAATACTGGTCGCTGGTGGCGACCCTGGTGACCCAGGACGGTGCGGTGTTCGAGGCGCGTCTCGTCGGTGCCGACGGCAAGCGCATCCAGCGTCTCGACGTCGGCAACGGCGAGGACGCCGCCGCGTTCAAGCGCGACCTCGAACTCGCCACGTTCCAGGTCGGCAGCGTCGAGGCCAAGCCCGCCAAGCGTCACCCCGCCCCGCCCTTCACCACCTCCACCCTCCAGCAGGAGGCCTCGCGCAAGCTCGGGATGGCGCCGGCCCAGACCATGCGGGCGGCGCAGAAACTCTACGAGGGCGTCGAGATCGGCGGTGAGACCGTGGGTCTGATCACCTACATGCGGACCGACGGCGTCGACATGGCCCCGGAGGCCATCGCCGACGCGCGACGCGTCATCGGCAAGGAATACGGCGAGCGCTACCTCCCCAGCGTCCCGCGCCGCTACAGCGCCAAGGCCAAGAACGCGCAGGAGGCCCACGAGGCCGTGCGCCCCACGGACATGAGCCGGCTACCGAAATCCGTAGCCCGCTATGTGGATGCGGAGCAGGCCAAGCTCTACGACCTGATCTGGACCCGCACGGTGGCGAGCCAGATGGAATCGGCCGAGCTGGAGCGCACCACCGTCGACATCGTCGCCTCCGTCGGCCCTCGCCGAATCGAGCTGCGTGCCACTGGCCAGGTGGTGAAGTTCGACGGCTTCCTCACCCTCTACCAGGAGGGCAAGGACGACGAGGAGGACGAGGACGGCAAGCGCCTGCCGCCGATGAAGGCGGGCGACGCGCTCAAGCGTGAGCGCATCGTCTCGACCCAGCATTTCACCGAGCCGCCGCCACGCTTCTCCGAGGCCAGCCTCGTGAAGCGGATGGAGGAACTCGGCATCGGCCGGCCCTCGACCTATGCCGCCGTATTGCAGACGCTGCGCGACCGTGAATACGTACGAATCGAGAAGAAGCGGCTGGTGGCCGAGGACAAGGGGCGCCTCGTCACGGGCTTCCTGGAGAGCTTCTTCAAGCGCTACGTCGAGTACGACTTCACCGCCGATCTCGAGACCCAGCTCGACCGGGTCTCCAACGCCGAGATCGACTGGCGCGAGGTGTTGCGCGATTTCTGGAAGGACTTCTCGGCCGCGATCTCCGGCACCAAGGAGCTCCGCGTCACCGAGGTGCTCGATGCCCTGAACGACCTCCTCGGGGCGCACATCTTCCCCGAAAAGGCGGACGGCTCGAATCCGCGCACCTGTCCGACCTGCGGCAGCGGTCAGCTCTCGCTGAAGCTCGGCAAGTTCGGCGCCTTCGTCGGCTGCTCGAACTATCCCGAGTGCAAGTACACTCGCCAGCTCGCGGCCAACGCCGTGGAGGGCGAGGGCGACGGCACTTCCGGCGGCGGTCAGCCCGGCACGCGGGTGCTCGGCGACGATCCGGTCACCGGCATGCCCGTTACCCTGCGCGACGGGCGCTTCGGTCCCTTCGTCCAACTCGGCGAAGCCTCCACCGACAAGGAAGCGCCCAAGCCCAAACGCTCGTCCCTGCCGAAGGGATTGAGCCCCTCCGACGTCGATCTGGAAAAGGCGCTGCGTCTCCTCGCCCTCCCCCGCGAAGTGGCGAAGCACCCCGAGAGCGGCGAGCCGATCCTGGCCAATCTCGGCCGGTTCGGTCCTTACGTGCAGCATGGGAAGATGTACGCCAATCTCGGCCGCGACGACGACGTTCTGGAGATCGGCGCCAACCGCGCCATCGACCTCATCGTCGCCAAGGAGCAGGGCGGCGGACGCCGCGGCCCGGCCTCCGATCCCGGCCGGTCGCTCGGCAACCATCCCGAGACCGGCAAGGGCATCGTGGTGAAGTCGGGCAAGTACGGTCCCTACGTCACCGACGGCACCACCAACGCGACGCTGCCCAAGACGCACGCCGCCGACGACATCGCCCTGCCCCAGGCGCTGGAGCTGATCGCCGCCCGCGAGGCGTCGGGCGGCGGCAAGAAGAAGGCCCCGGCCCGCAAGACGGCGTCCAAGACCGCGACGAAGACGGCAGCCAAGGCGGGGGCGGCGAAGGCTCCCGCCAAGAAGGCGGCGGGGACCAAGGCGGCAGCCGGGGCGGCGGCGAAGAGCACGGCGACCGCTGCCAAGACGACCACTACGGCAAAGAAGCCGGCGGCAAAGACGGCGGCACGCAAGAAGGCCTGATCCGTCGACCCGTCGAGGAAGGGGTCGTCGCGGCTCTCTCCGCGCATGCGGGGAGAGAGGATGCGCGCCAAGCGCGTCGGCTTTCGCGAGCGGCCGGGACAAGGACCGTTGAGCGTTATGGCCCTGGACGCCGGGGCGGATTGCGCTATCGCTCGCGCCTGAGGAAACGGCGAGACACGGGCGGCCCTACGCGATGCGCTCTCTGAAGGTCCGGTTCGCGCTGCTGCTCGGCGGGGCCGCGTTGCTGGTAATTCTGGCGGCGCTCGGGGTGCTGGGCTCCATCGGCGCGGCCGAGCGCACCATCGACCGGACGCTCGCGGCGCAGGCGCGGCTCGAACTCCTGGTGGAACTGTCCGGCCGCATGACCCAGTACGGCCTCGCCGCGCTCGAGACGGTGAGCAACCCCGATGCCCAGCCCGAAGGGCTGTCCATCGCTCGCACCAATGTCGACCGGGCGCTGGTCGCCGTCGACGAGGCGCTGGGCAGGAGCATCGCCGTCAGCGACGATCCCCTCGACCGGATGCAGTACGCCGCGCGCACGCGGCCGCTGGCGCAGCTTCGCTCCGCCCGCGCCATCCTCGACCGGCAGGTCGCCCAGGTCCTGCGCCAATCCGAGGAGGATCAGCGGCGCAACTCCATCCGCGGCGCCCTGAACGGGTTCGGCGCCATGACCGGCCAGCCGCTCTCCTTCCTCATCGAGGTCGAGCGCCGCTCGATGATCGCGGGATCGGACGAGGCGCGCCAGCTGTCAGCGACCCTGCGGATCGCGTCGCTCGCCGCCGTTATCCTGGCACTGGCCCTGGTCTTCGTCCTGTACCGGGCGGTGACCCGGCCGACATTGGCGCGGATCGAGGCGGTGCGCCAAGCGGCGGGTGCCGTCGGGCGCGGAGAACTCGACACGCGCCTCTCGGTGGCGACGCGGGACGAGCTCGGTCTGCTGGTGGCGAATTTCAACCGCATGGCTGCGCGCCTCGCCCGGCGCGAAGGGCGCCTCGCCGCCGACCGCGCCGCCCTTGAGGACACGGTGGAGGCAAGGACCACCGACCTGCGCGCCGCCAACGAGCGCCTGGAGGCGGTGGACCGCTCGCGCCGGCGCTTCTTCGCCGATGTCAGCCACGAGCTCCGCACGCCGCTCACCGTGATCCTCGGCGAATGCGACATCGCCGCCCGTTCGGCAGGCCGGCCGGGGGTCGATTACGCCCCGGTCTTCGCCACCATCCGCAAGCGGGCCCTGCGCCTGCAGCGCCGGGTCGAGGATCTGCTGCGCGTCGCGCGCTCCGAATCCGGCCAGATCGAGCTCGACCGGCGCGCCGCAAGCGCCCTCGCCATCCTCACCGATGCCGTGGACAGCGCCGCCTCCGAGGCGGCGCGCCGGCGGGTGAACCTGATCCTCGATCCCGCCCCCCGCGACGCGACGCTTCTCGCCGACCGGGAATGGCTGCGGCAGGTGGTGGAGAGCCTGATCGACAACGCCCTGCGGCACGCCACGGGGCTGACACGGGTGGTGGTCGCCCTCGCCGTCGACGAGGCGCGTTCGGCCACGATCACGGTGACGGATGACGGGGCCGGATTTCCGGCGGCCGGTGCGGACCTGTTCGAACGTTTCCGGCGGGAAGGCCATTCGGGGGAATCGGGCTTCGGCATCGGCTTGGCACTGGCGCGCTGGGTGACGGAGCGCCATGATGGGGCGATCAGCCTCGGGGCCGGCGAGGACGGGACGGGTGCGCGCGTGACGCTCGTCCTGCCCGTCCTCGACCTCGATCCCGAGGACGGACGAGAAACGAAGCGGAAGGACGGCGCCGCATGACGCGAGTGCTCATCGTCGAGGACGACAGCGACATCAGGGCCATGCTGGCCCGGGGCCTGGAGGCCGAAGGGTTCTCCGTGGGCGTGGCCGGCTGCGTCGACGACGCCCTCACCTCCGCCCGTGACGAGGCACCCGGAGCGGTCGTCCTCGACATCACCCTGCCCGACGGGTCGGGCCACGACGTCTGCCGCTCCCTGCGCGAGGGCGGCTATCCCGGCCCGATCCTGTTCCTCTCCGCCCGCGACGAGGTCCGCGACCGGGCCGAAGGCCTGGCGCTCGGGGCCGACGACTACATCGTGAAGCCCTTCGTCTTCGACGAGCTGCTGGCCAGGCTGCAGACGCATCTCCTGCGCCGCAAGGAATCGGACCAGCCGCGCACCATCGTCACCGCCGGCAAGCTCGTCCTGGATCTCAACATCCGGCAGGTCTCCCTCGGGGATGCGACGGCGCGCCTCACGCCTCGCGAATCGGAACTGCTCGCCCTGCTGATGGACAAGGCCAACCAGCCGGTGTCGCGCGGCGACATCTTCGATAAGCTCTGGGCCGGCCAGGGTGGCCTGTCGCTGAATGTCGTCGATGTCTACGTGGGTTACCTGCGTACCAAGCTCTCGGACTTCGTCCGCTTCGGCGGCCCAGTCATCGTCACCGTGCGCGGCCGGGGTTTCATGCTGGACCTGCGGGGCCAGGATTTCCGCCACTAAAGTATGAGCCGGGTTCCGGGACGATCCGGCAATTTATCGCTTGAAGAGTCCGGTGGAATTGTCGATATAGCTCCCGCGACAGAAATGACTGCGCCGTCAGTGTCTTAGGATCTTCTTAATCGAGATCCGGATGCTGCTGACGTCCAAGAAACCATTGAGGAGAACACCATGACCTGGGCTGCCCCCGTCGTTTCCGAGATCTGTGTCGGCATGGAAGTCACCAGCTACGAGTCGGCTGAGATCGACACCTTCAACTAAGACATCGTGTCGTGCTTGAGGATCGAGGCAGTGCCGGTTCAGCCATGCATGTCGTGATTCTCGGCTCGGCCGCGGGCGGCGGCCTTCCCCAGTGGAATTGCCGCTGCCCCATCTGCTCCCTCGCCCGGGAGGATTCTTCCAGGGTGCGCCCGCGAACCCAATCGAGCATCGCCGTGTCGCCCGATGGCGAGCGCTGGCTCCTGGTGAACGCTTCCCCGGATATCCGGCAGCAACTCTTCGACAATCCGGCAATGCATCCGCAGGAGGGCCTGCGCCATTCGCCGATCCATGCCGTGCTCCTCACCAACGGCGATGTCGACCACGTGGCGGGGTTGCTGACTCTGCGCGAGGGCCAGCCCTACACGCTCTACGCCACCTCCGGCATCCTCGATTCCGTCAACGCCAATCGCGTCTTCGACGTGATGGCGGCCGACGTGGTGACGCGCGAGAAGATCGCCCTCGACCACGCCTTCGAACCGGTCCCCGGCCTCACCGTCACGCTGTTCGCGGTGCCGGGCAAGGTGCCGCTCTGGCTCGAGGACGAGACCATGGAGATCGGCGCCGAGACCGAGACGACGGTGGGCGCGATGATCGAGGCGAATGGGCGCCGCCTCGCCTACATCCCCGGCTGCGCGCGCGTCACGGACGGGCTGAAGCAACGCATCTCGGGTGTCGATGCACTTCTGTTCGACGGGACGGTGCTCCTCGACGACGACATGATCCGCGCGGGGGTCGGCGTGAAGACCGGTTGGCGCATGGGCCACGTGCCGATGACGGGACAGGGCGGATCGGTCGCGGCCCTCGCCGAGGTGGAGATCGGCCGCCGGGTCTTCGTCCATATCAACAACACCAATCCGGTGCTGGTGGAGGGCTCCGCCGAACGGCGATCGGTGGAAGCCGAGGGCTGGACAGTGGCCCATGACGGGTTGACCCTGTCACTCTAGCCGAATGCGCGGCTGGCATTTTAATGCCGCCGCCTTATATTGTGTCCAATAGGATTGCGCACTCGTCGTCCGTGACCTTCACGGGGATCGTCGCCATCTGTAAGAAAAGTTCCGACCGCCGCCCTTCGTCGAAACGCCGAGCCACGCCATGACCGCGCCCTTCCCCATGCCCAAGACCGACGCGTCCCAGCGCCTGCTCAGCCCCGAGGAACTCGAGGAGGCGCTGCGCGACATCGGCGCACGGCGCTATCACAACCTGCATCCGTTCCATCGCCTGCTGCACGACGGCAAGCTGAACAAGGATCAGGTCCGGGCCTGGGCGCTCAACCGCTATTATTACCAGGCGATGATCCCGGTGAAGGACGCCGCCGTGCTTGCCCGCATGGAGGATGCGAGCCTGCGCCGCGTGTGGCGCCAGCGCATCGTCGACCATGACGGCGATGCGCCCGGAGACGGCGGTATCGAGCGTTGGCTGAAACTCGCCGAGGGTGTCGGTTTCCGTCGCGACTACGTGGAATCGACGCAAGGGATCCTGTCGGCGACCCGCTTCTCGGTGGATGCCTACGTACATTTCGTGAAGGAGCGCTCGCTGCTGGAGGCCATCGCCTCCTCGCTCACCGAGATGTTCTCGCCGACGATCATCTCCGAGCGCGTGGCCGGGATGCTGAAGAATTACGATTTCATCACCAAGGACACGCTGGCCTATTTCGACAAGCGCCTGACCCAGGCCCCGCGCGATGCGGAATTCGCTATCGACTACGTCAAGCAGCACGCCACGACACCCGAGCTGCAGCGTCAGGCCATGGCCGCACTGACCTTCAAGTGTAACGTGCTCTGGACGCAGCTCGACGCGCTCTACTTCTCCTATGTGGCTCCGGGCATGACCCCGCCGGATGCCTGGACGCCCGGCACCGGTCTCGTCGCCGAAGTGGCGCAGGCGGCTGGCACCGGCACGGTCCGGTCGGGCGACGTGCCACGCCTGCCCCGTGGCGTGCGCCTGCGCCACGACGAGGTCCGCGGTCAGCATGTCCTGCTGGCGCCCGAGCGCACCTTCGACCTCGACGCCAATGCCGTGGCGGTCCTGTCGCTGGTCGACGGCCAGCGCAGCGTGCGAGACATTGCGGTGAAGCTCGCCGAGACCTTCACCGCGAACCCGGACGTGATCGAGGCCGACGTCCTGGCCATGCTCAACGACCTCGCCACGAAACGGGTTCTGGAGCGATGAACGCCATCACGCCGAATACCCCTTCCCTGCCGGCTCCGGTCGGGCTCCTCGCGGAGCTGACGCATCGCTGCCCCCTGCGCTGTCCCTATTGCTCGAACCCGCTCGAACTCGACCGGCGCTCGGGCGAGCTCGACACGGCGACGTGGCAGCGGGTGCTGACGGAGGCGGCGGGTCTCGGCGTGCTGCATGTCCACCTCTCCGGCGGCGAGCCCACGGCGCGCAGCGACATCGTCGAGATCACCCAGACCTGCGCCAAACTGGGGCTGTATTCCAATCTCATCACTTCGGGCGTCGGCGGCGCTCTGGCCAAGCTCGACGCCCTCTACGACGCGGGCCTCGACCATGTGCAGTTGTCGGTGCAAGGCGTCGACGCGGCCAACGCGGAGAAAATCGGAGGCCTGAAGAACGCTCAGCCGCAGAAATTCGCTTTTGCCGAGCGCGTGACGCAGCTCGGCCTTCCGCTGACGCTGAACTCCGTAATCCATCGGGGTAACATCCACGAGGTCGAGGGCTTCATCGACCTGGCCGTCAAGCTCGGCGCCAAGCGCCTGGAGGTCGCCCACACCCAGTATTACGGCTGGGCCTATGTGAACCGCGCCGCCCTGATGCCGGACAAGGCCCAGGTCGATCAGTCGATCCGTATCGTCGAGGCGGCGCGCGAGCGGTTGAAGGGCCAGCTCGTCATCGATCTCGTCGTGCCGGATTACTACGCGAAATACCCCAAGGCCTGCGCCGGCGGCTGGGGCCGCAAGCTGATGAACGTGACGCCGGCCGGCAAGGTGCTGCCCTGCCACGCCGCCGAGACCATCAAGCATCTCGAATTCTGGTACGTCTCCGACCGCTCGCTCGCCGATATCTGGGCGAACTCGCCGGCCTTCACCGCCTATCGCGGGACGGATTGGATGAAGGAGCCCTGCCGCTCCTGCGATCGGCGCGAGAAGGATTGGGGCGGCTGCCGCTGCCAGGCGCTGGCTCTTGCCGGCGATGCCGCGGCCACCGACCCGGCCTGCTCGCTTTCCCCGCTCCATGCGAAGGTGCGGGAACTCGCCAAGGAAGAAGCGGCCGAGACGCCGCCCGACTATGTCTACCGGACGATCGGCAGCAACGTGGACCGCGCTGCGCCGCCGCCCCTGAAAGAGGATGCTCCCCTGTGAAGCCCGTTCTCGTCGCGTTCGCCCTGTCGTTTGCCGGTCTGCCCGCCCTGGCGCAGGGCACGCCCCCGGCCGATGCCCCCGCCGTGACCAAGGCCAACACCGCCACCCCGCCCAATGCCTCGGACCTGCTGTTCGAAGAGCCGCAGATGAAGAACGTGGCGCCGGGCTCGACCCTCACCTATGCGTATCTCCGGCGCAGCGGCATCTCCAAGGGTCCGTTCGGCCCGACCATGGACGATCAGATCAAGCTGACCATCGAGCCGGGCGGGGCGCCGGAGAACCGGACGATCCGCGTGCAGATGTTCTCGGGGGCGAACCGCTTCCCCGCCGGCCCGTTCAACGACATGCCCGGCAACCCGGTGATGACCCTTTTCCTCGAACATCACCTCATCGACCTCGCCAAGGTGCTCTCGGCCAACCCGCGCTACATCAAGAACGGGATCCGCAAGGCCCTGCGCGACAACGCGACCGTGACCGCGACGACGGCCACCGTGAAGGGGCAGACCGTGGATGCCTGGCGCGTGGAGGTGCAGCCCTTCATCGACGACAAGATGAAGGACCGCATGCGCGGCCTCGAGAACCTGAAATACACCTTCGTGACGTCGCCCGCCGTGCCCGGCGAGCTGCTCTCCATCGAGGCGCAGTCGAAGACGGCGGATGGCGGCGAACTTCTCCAGGAGAATCTGACCTATGATCCGAACGCTGGTTAAAGGCGGCCTTCTCGCCCTCGCGCTCGGCTTCGCCGCTGCGCCGGCCCGGGCCGTGGAGAGTGAGAACGACTACCCCACCGAGGCGCGGGCGGATTACGTGTTCGGCTGCATGGCAGCCAATGGGCAATCGCGGGAGTCGCTCTCGCGCTGCTCCTGCTCCATCGACGCCCTGGCCTCGATCCTCACCTACGACAAATACGTCCAGGCGAGCACGGTCCTGTCCATGCGCCAGGGCATCGGCGCCCGTTCGAACGAGTTCCGCTCGACCAAGGTGTTCGACGACAAGGTCGCGGATCTGCGCCGCGCCCAGGCCGAAGCCGAGATCCGCTGCTATCGCGGTGGGGTGTGACCGGCGGGATCCATCCCAGATACAGTGAACCCATTCTTGCACCTCATCCCGAGGTGGAAGAATGGGATCATCTTGGTCTACAGCAGAGAGATCGATCCCTCGTCGAAGAGCCCCCGTGACGTCTTCTCCTCCGATCCTGAAAGCCCTCCTGCCCGGTCTCGGAGAGCGCGTGCTCGTCATGGGCATCCTCAACGTCACACCGGATTCCTTCTCGGACGGGGGGCGTTTCGAGAATGTGGAAGCCGCGCGCTCCCAGGCCGATGCCCTCGTGGCGGAAGGGGCGGCCCTAGTCGACATCGGCGGGGAATCGACGCGCCCGGGTCATACGCCCGTGTCGGCGGAGGAGGAGCAAGCGCGCATCCTTCCCGTCATCCGGGATCTCGCCCCGCGCCTCGCAGTCCCCATCTCGGTGGACACCTACAAGGCCTCCACCGCCGATGCGGCGCTGGCCGCCGGCGCCCGCATCGTCAACGATGTCTGGGGCCTCCAGCGCGAGCCCGACATCGCCCGCGTGGCCGCCGCCCATGGTGCGCCGGTCATGGTCATGCACAATCGCGAGAGCATCGATCCCGCCATCGACATCGTCGCCGACATGCTGCGCTTCTTCGAGCGCTCCCTCGACATCGCCCGCCGCGCCGGAATCCCGGACAGGGACATCGTGCTCGATCCGGGAATCGGTTTCGGCAAGAGCTGGGCTCAACATCTCGAAGCCCTGCGGCGCCTGCCCGAACTCAAGGCGCTGGGCTTTCCGATCCTCGTCGGCGTCTCACGCAAATCGATGCTCGGACGCCTGCACGATGCCGAGACGAAGCCCGTGGACCGCCTGATCGGCTCGCTGTCGAGCCATGTCCTCGCCGCGACCTTGGGAGCCGACATCGTCCGCGTCCACGACGTGGCGCCCCATGTCGACGCCCTTCGCGTGGTCGACGCCGTGATGCGGACAGCCTCATGACCGACC
The DNA here is from genome assembly GCA_902712845.1 of Methylobacterium bullatum. Lineage (NCBI taxonomy): Bacteria > Pseudomonadati > Pseudomonadota > Alphaproteobacteria > Hyphomicrobiales > Methylobacteriaceae > Methylobacterium > Methylobacterium bullatum. The sequence continues at coordinate 3,843,672 of LR743504.1, read as the reverse complement.
GCATCCTCGTCGAACGCATCGCCGTCTTCGCCTATCACGGTCTCCTCGAAGAGGAAGCGCGGATCGGCCAACGCTTCTACATCTCCCTCGACTGCCGGATCGACCTGCGGCCGGCGGGCCTGTCGGACGACATGGCGAAGACCGTGAGCTATGCCGACCTCACCGAGATCGTCGTACGCATCGCCACCACCCGGCGCTTCGCCCTCATCGAAGCTCTGGCCGAGGCCATCGCCGCCGAGATCCTCGATCGGTTCGAGGGCGTGGACAGCATCGTCGTGCGCGTCGACAAGCCGAGCGCGCCGGTCCCGGCGGTGATCGACGGCGTCGCCATCTCGATCCTGCGCAGCCGCGCGGGACTTGCGCGATGAGTACCGCCTATCTCGGTCTCGGGAGCAATATCGGCGACAAGGCTGCGACCATCGCCGAGGCGATCCGGCGGATCGAAGCGAGCCCGGGCATTCGGCTCACGGCACGCTCCAGCGACTACCGTACGCCTCCCTGGGGCGATACGGACCAGGACTGGTTCCTCAACGCGGCGATCGCCGTCGAGACCGACCTGACCCCGCACGACCTGCTGGAGACAGGCCTCGCCATCGAAACCGCCATGGGCCGGGTGCGCGAGCGGCGCTGGGGGCCGCGCGTCATCGACATCGATGTGCTCTCGTATGAAGGGGCGGCGATCTCCGACGAGCGTCTCGTCCTGCCGCATCGTTTCGTGCGGGAGCGCGCCTTCGTCCTCGTTCCCCTCGCCGAGATCGCGCCGGACCTGGTGATCGGACCCGAGACCGTGAGCCAGGCCCTGTCGAAACTCGATATTGCCGGTATCGTGCGGGACCGGAAGCCGGTGGCTTAGGGCCGAAGCTCCACCGGCGTCCCCACATCCACCCGCGCGTAAATGGCGGCCATCTCGTCATTGGCGACGGCGACGCAGCCGCTGGTCCAGTCCTTGAGCCGGTGCAGCCGGCCGAGCCAGGAAAAGCCGTTCATGATCCCGTGGATCATGATGTCGCCGCCCGGCTCGTAGCCGCCGTCACGGGCGGCTTCCGTATCGGCCTCGTTCGGATAGGACACTTTCAGGGACAGATGGGCGACGCTGAGGGGATTGCGATAGGCGATGGAATAGAGCCCCTCCGGCGTGCGCCCGTCGCCTTCCCGCTGCTTGTGGCCGATGGGGGAGAAGCCGAGGGAGATCGGGTAGGTCGCCAGGACGCGCCCTTCCCGAAACAGGGTCAGGCGCCTGGCCGACTTCTCCACGAGGACGCGGTCGGCGCGCTCGGTCTCGGCGACGAGATCGGGAGCGACACGGCCGATCTGGGCGCGATCGGCCGCCACGATCCCAACCGCGCCGACGGCGACGACAGCTGAGACCGTAAAACCGATCCGCCATCGTTCCATCGCCACCCTCCCTTGATCTCGGAGGCTCTCAGCAAACTCCACCGATCGTGATGACCGGCCCCTGCCCGATTTCAGGGCGCGGCCGGCTCGAGCAGCTTGTTGCCTTCGTCCTCCAGCAACGGGACATCGTAGTCGCGCAGGACCTTCTCGATATCGGCCCGGCGTTTGCGCAGGATCGTGTTGAGGCTGCGCTTCCAGTCGTTCTCCTCAATCCGCACGCCCATGGCGATGCGGAAGGTGAGAGCGGGACGATCCGGCTCCTGCAGCAGCGGTACGACCTTCATGACGACACCGCTCTGCTTGGCGAGCCAACCCGCGGCCGGCCCCCACAGGATCGCAGCGTCGATCTTCTTCTCGGCGAGATCACCGATGACCTCGGCGGAGACCGTCTGGTACTTGCGCGAGGGATCGAGCTGGTAGGGAGCATAGGCCTTCATCGACGCGATGAGGCCGACCTCCCCCATCCGGTTCACGGGCGGCGTGCCGCCGATGACGCCGATGGCCTTGCCCTTGAGCTTCGGGTCGTCGAGCTTCGTCACGCCCTCGAAGTCACCACTGCGGGTGACCAGGGCGTAGCTGGAGCGGTAGTAAGGATTGGTGTGCTGGACGAGCTCACCGCCGGCAGCAGAGCCGATAATCAGGTCGCACAGGCCAGTGCCCAGCGTATTGCGGACGAATCCAGGCCCCTGGGTCAGCCAGTAATAGCGGAGCTTGACCTTCAGTTCGTCGGCAAGGATCGCCGCGATCTTGTTCTCGAACCCGTCCTCCTTGCGCTGGGAGAACGGCATGTTGCCGGGATCTCCGCAGACGCGCAGGACATCGGTGGTAACGAGATCGGGAAGCGACTGCGCAGATGCGGGGCGCACCCCTGCCGAGATCAGCAGGAGCGCGCAAACCGTCGTTGGAAAGGAGCCAAAGCGAGCCATTAGCCGCCCAGGCACTCCTTCTCGGCCTTCTTGGCGGCTTCCGGCTTGTCTTCCTTGTCGGTCGGACGCACGCGCGGCATGGCGCCGGAGGCGCGGGCCTTCAGGTAGGTGTAGAGGTCGTCGGCGTAGCACATCACGTTCTTGTTATCGCCGAAGGCGGGCATCACGTTGGTGCCGCTCGAGCTGATGTCCTGCTTGCCGCCGGCGATGATGCCGACGAACTCCTCGTAGGACAGGCGCTTGAGCGAATCCTTGAGGGCGGGTGCGTAGGTCGAACCCATCGCGTCGGGACCGTGACACACGTGGCACTCGGCGTGATAGCGGCGGTAGCCGGAATAGGCGTACCAATCGAACTTCTTGCCGTCGTTGGTGATGTGGTAGGTCGGGGCGCCGTCCTTGTCGAAATACTTGCCGTCTTCGACCTTCACCGCCTGATACTTGTCGATCAGCTTATCGTCCTTCTCAGGAGCATTGGGATCGAGCTGGTTCGCCACGGCGGGATCGGCGGCGGGCTTGGCGTCCTGGGCCTGAACGGCACCGGCGGAGGCGAATGCGAAAACGAGGGCGGCCATGAGCGGACGGATGGCGGCTTTGCTTTGGTACTGCAACGACGTTTCTCCCAGGAGCAACCGTCGACCCGTTCGGCCGACGTTCGAAGTGTTCTTAATAACGATCTAATCATAAAGGTGCCGGCGCGGAAACCCGCGCCGGCACCCTATCGTCTCAGGCTTCGTGCGACCGATTAGTTCGGGAGCGCGAAGACGGTCAGCTGACCACCGAGGTTGGTGTAGTTCGAGAGAGCAGCATAGCCACCCACCGCGCCGAGACCGGCATTCGGGTCGGTCAGGCCGGCCGCGAGGCCGATGCCAGCCCAGCCACCGACACCCGACAGGATGCCGACGTACTGCTTGCCCTTGTGCTGGTAGGTCATCACGTTGCCGATGATGCCCGACGGGGTCTTGAACTTGTAGAGTTCCTTACCGGTCTTCGAGTCGACGGCCTTCAGGTAGCCTTCGAGCGTGCCGTAGAACACCACGTCACCGGCGGTGGCGAGAGCACCGGACCACACCGAGAACTGCTCCTGGTTCGACCACTTGATCTTACCAGCGACGCCGTCCCAGGCGATGAAGTTACCCATGCCGCCGTGGCTGTTGGGGGCCGGGTACATGGCCAGGGTCGCACCGACGTAGGGCTGACCGGGGGTGTAGGACACCCGGAACGGCTCGTAGTCCATGCAGACGTGGTTGGTGGGCACGTAGAACAGGTTGGTCTTCGGCGAGAACGCAGCAGGCTGCTGGTCCTTGGTGCCGAGAGCCGCGGGGCAGATACCCTTGGAGTTGGTATCTTCACCGTTCTGCTCGGTGGAGTACTTGGCCTGGACGAGCGGACGACCGTAGGTCTTCGAGCCCTTGTCCATGTCGACCTTGGAGGCCCAGTTCACCACCGGATCGAACTTCTCGGCGACCAGGAGCTCGCCGGTGGCGCGATCGAGGGTGTAGCCGAAGCCGTTACGATCGAAGTGGGTGAGGAGAGGACGCTCCTTGCCGTCGATCTTCTGATCCGTGAGGATCATCTCGTTGATGCCGTCGTAGTCCCACTCGTCGTGCGGGGTCATCTGGTAGACCCACTTGGCCGCACCCGTGTCGGGGTTACGTGCCCAGATGGTCATCGACCACTTGTTGTCGCCCGGACGCTGCTTGGGGTTCCAGGTCGAGGGGTTGCCCGAGCCGTAGTACATCAGGTCGAGCTTGGGGTCGTAGGAGAACCAGCCCCAGGTGCAGCCGCCGCCCGTCTTCCACTGATCGCCTTCCCAGGTCTTCAGCGAGGAATCCTTGCCGACCGGCTTGCCGAGAGACGTCGTCTTCTCCGGGTCCATGATCATGTCGGCGTCGGGGCCCTGGGAGTGGCCGCGCCACACCTTCTTGCCCGTCTTGGAATCGTAGGCGGTGACGTGGCAGTTCACGCCGAACTCGCCGCCGGAGATACCGACGATGATCTTGTCCTTGACCGGCAGAACCGTCGCGGTGTTGGTCTCACCCTTCTTGGGGTCGCCGTTGACGACGGACCAGTTCACCTTGCCGGACTTGGCGTCGAGCGAGACGACGGTGGTGTCGGCCTGGTGCAGGATGATGGCGCCGTCGGCATAGGCCAGGCCACGGTTGACCGTGTCGCAGCACATCACCGGGATGACGCTCGGGTCCTGCTTGGGCTCGTACTTCCAGACGATCACGCCGTCCTTGTCGAGGTCCAGGGCGTAGACGATGTTCGGGAAGGGGGTGTGGACGTACATCATGTTGCCGACGACGAGGGGCGAACCCTCGTGACCGCGCAGGACGCCCGTCGAGAACGTCCAGGCCACCTGCAGCTGCTTCACGTTGCTGGCGTTGATCTGGTCGAGCTTCGAATAGCGCGTGTTGGCGTAGTCGACCGTCTGCAGAACCTGCTGGGCCGGATCGGCCGAGCGCTTCAGGACGTCGTCATTGGCGAAGGCGGGGGCCGAAGCCACCAGACCAGCGCCGAGTGCGAGAAGATGGACCGCTCTCATGCATTCCTCCGACAAGTCTTTGACACGCCTGGAGAGCAGCGAAACCTGCCCCCACTTGTGCGACCTGTTATTTGCGACAGGGATAGTTCACTTCGATAGAGTCTCCTAAGCGGTTGTTTCCGCGAGATTTTCGCCCAAACCACCGCTTGCTCTCCCGGTCGCCGCTACCCCTTTGCGGCGCCCCTCCGAACCGAAGCTTGAATGAACTCTAAGAAAAATCGCGGCGGCGTCAACTCGATTGAGCAAGCTTGACCTCGGGTCGCATCAAGACCTGGTGAACGAACACCTTCGTTAACCGCGATTTGAGCAAGCGCACTCTAAAATGCTGCGCTGCAAAATCGACAAAACCCAAGACAAAAGCATTTAAAAGACCCGGGAGCTTCTTATGCGTCACGCGCATGCAAGCGACTTGGTATGCCAGTCCCCCTCCGGACAGACGAAGAATGTTCGATAAAACGGTCACCTCGTTCGATGCACCGCCAACCTCAAACTCCGCCGACCTGAATTATCGTGCAATTCCGCACGGCAAATCCTCGGCTGGCCGTTCACGTCTCGGTATTGGTTGGGCGCCATTCGATCGGGCGCTGCGTTGTCTCGCCGCATGATTGCGTAGCGGCCATCGAGAGCGGCCTAAGCACTGAGCGCATGTGCATAATGTCGCGTCGGCGATATCGTGCCCTTTCCCCGCTACCGGGAAAGGCCCTTCAGGCGGCGATGACGCCCGGAAAGCGATTCGCGAGATCCTTCCGCATCGCTTCTGCCCAAGCCCTATCGCGCTCGCTTCGAGGCCGGTCGAGGGCGACGGCGGCGAGCAGGCTCGCCGGGCGCGCCGAGACGAGCAGGAGCCGGTCCGCGATCTCGATGGCCTCCGCCACGTTGTGCGTGACCATGAGCACGCTCATTCCCTCGCGCGCCACGGTCGCCACCACGATCTCCCGCAGGGACGCCGCGGCCCTGTCGTCGAGGGACACGAAGGGCTCGTCGAGCACCAGGATCCGGGGACGGAGGGCCAGGGCTCGGGCGAGCGCCACCCGGCGCGCCATCCCCAGGGAGAGCTTTCCCGGATAGCGGCCGCGCCACGGCGTCAGGCCGAGGGACTCGAACAGGGCGTCGAGATCGCGCCCCCGCTCGGAACGGGGCAGGCCGAGGCGGACGTTCTGCTCGACACTGCGCCAGGGAAGGAGGCGCGGCTCCTGGAAGACCATGGCGATGCCGGCCTCGCGCGGGTCCGGGGTCACGGTGCCGTCATAAGCGTCGTCGAGCCCGAGCAGGATGCGCAGGGTCGTGGTCTTGCCGGAGCCCGAGGGGCCGATGAGGCAGGCGATCTCCGACCGACGGACGACGAAGGAGAGATCGCGCACCGCCTCCACCGGCTCCGGCCCGCCGGCTCCGTAGACCTTGCTGCGGATGGAGACGGAGAGCGCGTCCGCTCTCTCAGCGCCAGCGTCGGACATGGGCTTCGAGCCGCTGGAGGATGAGGATGTCGATGGCGATCATCACGCTCATGAAGACGACGCTGTAGCCGATGATGGCCGCCACGTTCAGGCTCTGGACGAAGTAGAAGTTGATGGCGAAACCCACCCCGTTCGGACGCCCGAGCAGCTCGATCACCAGCACGATCTTCCAGGCGAGGGACAGGCCGGAGCGTGCGGCGGCCACCACGAAAGGCTGGAGCTGAGGCACCAGGACGTGGGCGATCCAGGTGCGGCGGTCGAAACGGTAGCTCCGCGCCATCTCCTCGAGCCCCGGATCGAGGCCGCGCGCGCCCTCACGTACGATCACCGCCACGTTGGGCAACTTGTTGAGGACCACCGCCAGCACCGCCGCGCCCTCGTTGAGGCCGACCCAGATGTAGGCCAGCACCGTGATCACCAGGGCGGGCGTGTTGAGGAGAATGAGGAGCGGCGTATCGAGGACGAGGTTGAGCGCCTTCCAGCGGCCGAGCGCGATGCCGAGCAGCACCCCGAGCCCCATGGCGAAGAAGAAGGATACGCCCACCCGCGTCAGCGTGATGCCGACGTTGCGCCAGAGGTCGCCGGTGGCGGATTCCTTCACGATGAAATCGAGGATGGCGAGGGGCGCGGGCAGGAGCCGCGATTCCGCCAGCGACGCCGCCACTTGCCAGGCCGCGAGCAGCACCAGCACGGAGACGAGACGAGTCGCCACTCCCATGGCGTTCGCGCCGGGGCGGGCCATGATTCAGCGTACCGCGGGGGAGGGCGTGACGCGGCTCAACCGTTTCCGGCCCCGTCGAAATACAGGCCGGCGGGCAGGGTCTTGCCCGCCCCCACCAGCCGCTCGCCGCCGAGCCTGGCCAGCACACCGAACAGGCGCTCGCCGTCCGCGCGCTCGGTGGCGAGCGGCCGGCGCGGGATGCCGGCGAGAAAATCACGCTTGAGCGCCGCAAAGGTCGGCTCGTCCTCCGCCGACATAAGCGGCCGCACCACGTCCCAGGTGGTGGGATCGTTGGCCAGCATCTCCTTGGCGGTGCGAGCGGCGCGGGCGAAGCCGGCGATGGCCTCGGCCTTGTCCGATACCGTGGTGCCCTCGAACAGGTAGCCGATGAGCGCGATGGATCCGGTGGCACCGAACGCGCGCATGATGTCGTCCGACCCGATGAGGCGGGTAAAGCCCTTCGGCTCGAGACGGGCGCAATAGGTCCAGTAGAGCAGGGCCGCGTCGAGCTCGCCCTGTTCGAGCTTGAGCGCCAGGAGCGGCGGCGCGCCGTAGGCGACCTGCGCCTGGGATTCGAGATCGATCCCGGCGGCGTCCTTGGCCTGGGCCTTGAGCAGGAGCCAGTTCTTGTCCAGCGGTCCGCCGGCCACCCCGAGCCGCTTGCCGACGAGGTCCTTGAGACCGGCGATGGCGCTGCCCGCCGGCACCATCAGCGAGCCCTCGGTGGTGGAATAGGGGAGGAAGCGCATCGCCCTGCCCTCGTTGCCGAGGCGCCCGGCCCAGAGCAAGTCGCCGACGATGGTATCGACCTGTCCACCGAGGAAGGCGATGCGGGCGGCATCGTTGCCGGCGAGCTTGACAACGTCGAGGGTGAAACCGTTGGCGGCATCGAGCCCGCGCGCCTTGATCACCGCCGCCTCCCAGGCCACGGTGCCGAAGGGCAGGCTTCCGACACGGATCGCGGGACCGGCGGCCGCGGCCGTCACCGACCCGGCCAGGGGCCACAGCGCAGCCGTCGCGAGCACTCCGCGCCGTGACAGCATGAACGTCGTCTCCCTGGAACCGGCCCGCATCAAGCCCCGGCAGTCGGGACCGACGAACTATTATTCTTTCTTAATAGGGTCTCGCCCCCTCGGCGTCCACAGATCCGATCGGCTGCCAGAGGGGGCAGGGCCACCACGTCGCAGGCGACCACGGCATTCGCGGTTCCGGAGATCTTTGCCGCCGGCCTTGCCCGGACACGCGGCGCGTCGCAGAGTTCCTCGACCACCACCACTCATTCAAAGGACGTGCAGCCATGGCCGGATCGCGCGAAGACGCCCTCGACGACGCCACCATCTCGGAGCGTCTGGCCGCCGAATTGCCGGCCTGGACCTACGAGGACGGCTGGATCCGGCGGACCTACAAGACGGCGGGCTGGAAGAGTACCCTCATGGTCATCAACACGGTGGGCCACCTCGCGGAAGCCGCCTGGCACCACCCGGACCTCACCGCCTCCTATGCCTGGGTCGAGGTGCGGCTGATGAACCACGCCGCCAAGGGCATCACCGACAAGGACTTCGCCCTGGCCAAGAAGATCGAGGAGGTGGTGGGCTGGCAGCCGGGCACCGAGGGCCAGAGCCTCGAGGGCACGCCCACCGACGCGCGCTTCGCATACATCAAGTACGACAAATAGGGGTCACTGCGCCTCCTTCACCCGGCGGCACTCGGTCTTGAGGTAGGCGGTCTTGCCGATCTCCTCGCCGATGTCGGTGCGGGAGATGATCTCCTGCCAGCCGTTGGTGCAGCCGAGTTCGTTCGAGACGCGGACCTTGCGCACCTCGCTCGCCCTGTCGTCGGAGCAGGATTCGATCGGAATCGCGTTGGCGCAGACGAGCACGACGGCGATGAAGGTGTTCATGGGCGACTCCGATCCTGGCGCGGGGCGGCGCCCCTGCCCGTCCCTACGTAGGGCGGGGGGAGTAGGTTTCGCGGGACGCGCGCTCTCGAAAGACGATCCGAGAGCCGAGGCCGGCCGCGCCCGCCCCTCACCCCACCTCCACGAACCGCTCGGCCGAATACGTCCCGCCCTCCACCGGGTTTGCGATCCAGCGGGTGCGGCCGATGCGCAGGTCGTGGCCGGCATGGAAATGGCCGGAGACCCAGAGGTCGGGGCGGCTCGCCTCGGGCAGGTCGTCGAGGGCGGTGGTGGCGTAGAAGGCCGGCACCCACCAGGGCACGCCGGGGATGGCCCGGAACGCGTCGGCCGCCAGCGGGCTCGCCGGATGGTGGGTGACGACCACGGTGGGGCCAGGATGCGGCGCGGCGAGGGCGGCGGCGAGTTCGGCCTTCTGCGCCAGATGCGCCGCCATGGCGTCGGCCGGCGACCAGACGCTCCCATCTCCCTTGCGGATCGAGCCGCGGAACTCGCGCGAGCCCGTCACCGGGTGGGTCATCCGCGCGGCGGCATAGGCGACGGGATCGGCCGGGCGGTCGGGCACGGTCTCGTCGAGCCAGCGGCCGGCGAGAGCCCAGTCGCTCCACAGGGTGGTGCCGACGAAGCGCACGCCGTCGAGGACGACGCATGCCCCGTGGTTGAGGAGGTGGACCGGAGCGCCCTCCCCCTCGTCGTTGATCCGCGCCACCTCCGCCTCGAGGGCGGCGATCAGCGCGGGCGCGGTGCGTGAATCGCCGGTCGGCGCATAATGCTCGTGGTTGCCCGGCACCAGCACGATGGGTCGTCCCTGCGCGATCCCGCGAAGCGCCGCGAGGCCGGCCTCCGGTCGACCCTCGTAGAGATCGCCCGGGCAGACCAGGACGTCGAACGGCGCGTCCGGCCGGGCGATCGTTTCCGGACGGCGGCGTTCGAGATGCAGGTCGGAGATCGGGAACAGGCGCAAGGGAGACCTCTCAGGCCGCTGGATGGGCCGCGCGCCACTCGGCGCGGGCGGCCTTGAGGATGTCCATCGCCGAATCGGCGTTGAGCACGGCGATGCCGGCCGCCGCCACGAGATCGGGCCAGGGCGAGAGCGTCAACGCCGTGACGAGGCCGGCACCGATGATGGCGAGATTGGCATAGGCGTCGTTACGGGCGGAGAGATAGGCCGCCCGCGTTAGGCTTCCTCCCCCGTCCCGGTGGCGGGCCAGCATCACGGCGCAGGTGAGGTTGACGGCGAGCGCCCCGAGGCCGGCGAGCGTCAGCGGCAATGGCGCGGGGGGGGCCATGTCCGCCACCTTCTCCCAGGCGGCGTAGGCGGTGGCGAGGGCGGGCAGCAGCAGGATGCCGGCCAGGACCATGCCGAGGCGGGCGCGGTTGCGCAGGCTCCAGCCGATCCCGGCGAAGATCAGCAGGTTGAGGGCCGCGTCCTCCAGGAAGTCGAGGCTGTCGGCGATGAGGGCGAGGGAGCCGATCGCCACGGCCACCGCGATCTCGACGCCGAAATAGGCGAGGTTCAGCCCCGCCACCCGGAGGACGACGGGACGCAGGGAGATGGGAATCGCCGGGGCGGATGCGTCGGTCATCGGTTTTCAGGGTCGGCTCGCGGGCAGGTCTTCGCCTCTTGGACTGGGTACGACACACCTGTCGAGCGCCGATTTTTCGATGTCCTTGCGCTGGATTTGCAGCACCGCTTGTGCGACGCGACACGTCAGACGCGGGATCATGCCCGTGACAACGACGTGAGGCGGGGGAGACCGACCGATGATGCCAGAGCTGCGCGTGCTGTATTTCGAGGATCTCGAAGTCGGCCTGTCCGAAACCTTGAACAAGGAGATCTCCTCCTCCGACGTGGTGGGCTTCGCCGAGATCACCGGCGACCGCAACCCGATCCACCTCTCCGAGCATTTCGCGGCGCGCACGCCCTTCGGCACCCGTATCGCCCACGGCCTCTACACCGCCGGCCTGATCTCGGCGGTGCTCGGCACCCGCCTGCCCGGCCCCGGCGCCATCTACATCAGCCAGACCCTGAACTTTCGCGCTCCGGTCCGCATCGGCGATACGGTTCAGGTCACCGTCGAAGTGGCGGAACTCGTCCCCGAGCGCCGCCGCGCCCGTCTCAAATGCACCTGCTCCGTCGCCGGAGAGGTCGTGCTCGACGGCGAGGCTCTGGTGAAGGTGCCCACGAGGGAAGAGGCGGACCCGCTCGCCATCCGCATGGGCGGACGTCCCGCGAGCGCGTAGCGCCCATCGTCCGCCAGGGCACAGGATGCGGCCACCGGTGACACCCATCCCCATCGACGACCCCGCCGATCCGCGCATCGCCGCCTATGCCGCCATGCGCGAGCGCGACCTCGTCGGGCGCGAGGGCCGGTTCATCGTCGAGGGCGAGGTGACCCTGCGGGTCCTGCTCTCGGGGGCCGCGCGGTTCGCGCCCGAATCGCTGCTGCTGAGCCATGAGCGGGTGGCGCCCCTCTCCGATGCGCTCGCCGCCCTGCCCGGTTCGGTGCCGGTCTATACGGCCTCGAAGGCGGTGATGAGCGCCATCGCCGGCTTCCCGATCCACCGGGGCGTGATGGCGGTGGGGGTGCGCGGAGCGGAGCCTCCCCTCGCCCTTCCCCCGCCTCCGGCCCCTGCCCTCGTGGCCGGCCTCGTCGGGCTGACCAACCACGACAATGTCGGCGGCCTGTTCCGCAACGCCGCGGCCTTCGGGGCCGACGGCGTGCTCCTCGACCCCGCCACCTGCGATCCGCTCTACCGCAAGGCCATCCGGGTCTCAGCCGGCGCGGCGCTGACCGTCCCCTTCGCCCGCCTCGACGCGGAGGCGATGCTGGGCTTCGCGCACGCCAACGCTCTCGTTCCCCTCGCCTTCAGCCCGCGGGGAGACGACGTACTCGCCGAGCTGCCGCCGCTGCCCCGCACGCTCCTGCTGCTCGGTACCGAGGGGCCGGGCCTGTCGCACGGCCTGATGGCGCGGATCCGCACCGTGCGGATCCCCATGGCCGCTGGCTTCGATTCGCTGAACGTGGCCACCGCCGGGGCATTGGCGCTCCACCATCTGGCCATGCAGCGTCCTTCATGCGGACACGCGACAATCCGTGGCAATTGTCCCGCCCCTGCCGCCGGTCGAGATTAGGCGGCAAGCTAGACCGGTATGGGTGGCATCCCCGACTCCGGGCTTTGAGCTTGGCACGGATGCCGATACGCCTGGCGCATGGGAGGTTTCCCATCGGAGGTCGTCGACGAGGGAGTTGATTGCGTTGCTTCAGTCACGGGATGGCCTGCGGACCCTGTCAGGACGCCGCGTCATCGTCGTCGGCGCCGGTCCTGGGGGATTGGCGACGGCACTTCTTCTCGCCCGCGCCGGCGTTCACGTCACCCTGGTCGAGAAGGACCCGGCCGTGGGAGGCCGGACGAAGACCGTGGAGGCCCCCGGCGGCTACCGGTTCGACATCGGCCCGACCTTCTTCCTTTATCCACAGATTCTCGCTGACATCTTCGAGACCTGCGGCGAAAGGCTCGAAGATCACGTCAAGCTCGAACGGCTCGATCCGCAATACCACCTCGTCTTCGAGGCGGGCGGCGAGATCCGCGCCACCAACGACATGGAGCGGCTGGAGGCCGAGGTCGCCCGCATCGCCCCGGACGACGCCAAGAACGTCCGGAAATTCTTCGCCGACAACCGGGTGAAGCTGAAATTCTTCAAGCCGGTGCTGGAACAGGCCTTCCACACCCTGCGCGCCATGGCCTCCCCGGCCATGATCGCCGCCCTGCCCCATCTCCATCCCGGCCGCAGCGTCGACAAGGACCTGCAGCGCTACTTCAAGGACCCGCGGGTCCGCCTCGCCTTCGCGTTCCAGACCAAGTACCTCGGCATGTCGCCGTTCCGCTGCCCGAGCCTGTTCACCATCCTGTCGTTCCTCGAATACGAGCACGGGGTCTACCATCCCGTCGGCGGCTGCGGCGCGGTGTCGGAAGCGATGGCCGGGCTCGCCCGCCGCATGGGCGTGGACATCCGCCTCGGCACCTCGGTGGACAGGGTGCTCTTCGAGGGCAAGAAAGCGATCGGCGTGGTCTGCGGGACCGAGACGCTGAAGGCCGACGCCGTGGTCATCAACGGCGATTTCGCCAAGGTGATCAAGGATCTGGTTCCTCAGACGCACCGCCCGCGCTGGCGCGACGCCAAGATCGACAAGGCCCGCCTCTCCTGCTCGACCTTCATGATGTATCTCGGGATCGAGGGGAAAGTGCCGGCGGGGCTCGGCCACCACACCATCTTCCTGTCGGAGGAATATGCCCGCAACATCCGGGAGATCACCGAGGGCACCCTGCCGATGCAGCCCTCGCTCTATGTCCAGCACGCGGGCTACACCGATGGCGGCATGGCCCCGGCCGGCCATACCAGCCTCTACGTCCTCGTGCCGGTGCCGAACCTGAAATCGGGGATCGACTGGCCCGCCACCCGTGAGAGCTACCGCCGCCTCGTCCTCGACCGGCTGAAGCTGCTCGGCCTCGACGATATCGAGGATCGCATCCGCTACGAGCGCATCGTCGACCCGTCGCAATGGCGGGACGATTTCTTCGTGTATGAGGGCGCCACCTTCAACCTCGCCCACGACCTGATGCAGATGTTGTATTTCCGCCCTCACAACCGCTTCGGACCGGGGCTCTACCTCGTGGGCGGCGGCACGCATCCGGGTTCGGGCCTGCCGGTGATCTACGAGGGCGCGCGCATCACCGCCCGCCTCCTCATCGAGGAGCTCTCCGCCGGGCGCGTCGGCGCGGAGGCCGCCGGCATCCCCACCACCCAGCCGCTCGCCACGTCGGGCGAGGCTTCATGAGGCGTTTCTTCGCGACCGGCCTGGCCCTGGCCCTCGTCATGATCCTCGATCCCGCGCGGGCGGCCACCGTGGAGGTCGTGGTGGAGGGAATCGAGCCGGGGGCGGGGGCGGTCTACGTCGCCCTGTGCCAGGGCGGCCTGTCGGAGGCCGAGTGCCGCAGCGGGCAGGACGTTCCTGCCGACGGCAGGAGCCAGCGGGTGGTCCTCACGGGCATCGACCCCGGCGCCTACGCGGTGGCGGCCTATCAGGACCTCAACGGCAACCGTCGCCTCGACCGGACCGGCCTCGGCCTGCCCCTCGAACCCTATGGCTTTTCCGGCGAGGCGGCGCGCGCGCGACCGGATTTCGCCCGTGCGCGCGTCGTCGTGCGCGAACCGGGTCTTGCCCTGCGGGTACGCCTCGTCCGCGCCCTGCCACCCCGCTGACCCCGCCGCTCATGAATCCGGGACAGGAGCCCCTGGTCGTGGTCCGGGGCGCCACCCTCGCCTATCGCGGGCATCGCGTCCTGCGCGGCGTCGATTGCCGGATCGAGGCCGGCGAAACCCTCGCCCTGCTCGGCCCGAACGGTGCCGGCAAGAGTTCGCTCATGCGCATCGTGGCCGGACGATTGCCGCCGGAGGGCGGCACCGTGCGGATCGCCGGTGCCGACCCGTTCCGTGAGCGCGAGGCGCGGCGCGCCATCGGCTGGGTGCCCCAGGAGATCGCTCTCTATCCGCGCCTCACCGTGGCCGAGAACCTCTCCGTCTTCGCGCAGCTCTCCGGGATCGGCCGGCGCGAGCGCAAGGCGGCGGTCCAGGCCGCCCTCGATCTGGCCGATCTCGGCGAGGTGGCGCGGCGTCCGGTGGGCCACCTGTCCGGCGGCTACCAGCGCCGGGCCAACATCGCCGCGAGCCTGATGGCGCGGCCGCGCCTCGTCCTCCTCGACGAGCCGACCCAAGGGGTGGACCTGCACGCGCGCGCCGCGATCCATGCGGTGCTCGCGCGCCTGCGTGAGCAGGGCGCCGCGATCCTCATCGCCACCCATGATTTCGCCGAGGCCGAACGCCTCGCCGACCGGGTCGCGATCCTGGCGGACGGGCGGCTCATCCATGAAGGCCGGCTCGCCCTCCTCCTCGAACGCATCCGCGCGGAAGTTCCCGAACACGAGGTGGCGCTCGCCAATCCCGCCGGCCCGGACGCCGTGGCGGCCCTGCGGCGGGCGGGATTCACCCCCGTGGATACCGGACTGACCTGGAGGGCGAGCCACAGGGCCGGGCTCGACGGGACCGCGCTCCTCGGCAGCCTGCGGGCGGAAGGCGTGCCGGTAGGGGAAATCCGCATCCGCGCGCCGGGTCTGGACGCGATCTATCGCGAAGCCCTCGACCGGGCCGGGCCGGACCGGCCCATGCCCCTCCGCACGGGAAACCAGGCATGATCGCCGCAGCCTTCCGGGTGATGCTGATCAGCCTGCGGCGCGACCGCGCCGCCCTGGTCATGGCCTTCGTCCTGCCGACCGTGATCTTCATGATCTTCGCCGCGATCTTCTCGGGCGCCATCGGGGACCGGATCCGCATCCATCTCGGTCTCGTCGACCTCGCCCGCACGGCGACCACCGAGCGGCTGATGGCGGCCCTGGAGGCCGACACCTCCCTGCGCATCGAGCGGCTGAAGGCCACCGATCTCGCTGGGGCGACGAGCGCGGTCCGACGCGGGGAGGTGGACGCCGCCCTGGTCCTGCGCGGCGACCTCGACGCGCCCGTGGCCGGAGCCCTGCCCGAGGCCGCCCAGCCGGTGATCCTCATCGAGAACCCCGCCCGGGCACTGGCCACGCCGATCGCGCTCGGCCAGTTGCAGCGCATCCTCAACGAGGCCCTGCCGGACGTGGTCCTCGCCCGGATCGTCGCCGACGTGGAACGGTCGGGCAAGATCGGGCCGGACGAACGCGCCTTCCTCAACTCGGCCTTCGCCGAGCAGCGCGCCCGCAAGGAGCCGTTCTCCTTCGCCTCCCTGGTGGAACGCCAGAGCACCGCATCGGGCCGCACCAACGAGCGGGTCAGCTACTATGCCGGCGCCATCACCGCCGTGTTCCTGCTGTTCGCGGCCATGCAGGGGGCGATGTCCCTGGTGGAGGAGCGGCAATCGGGCCTCGCCGACAGGCTCATGGCCGGGCCCGGAGGGCTCGCCGTGGTGGTGGTGGGGAAATTCCTGTTCCTGGTGATCCAGGGCGTGGTCCAGGCCGGGCTGATCTTCGCCGCCGCCGCCCTGGTCTACGGGGTCGAGATCGGCCCGCACTGGCCGGCCTGGATCGTCACCTCGTTCCTCGTCTCGGCCATGGCGGCGGGGTTGGCGCTCGCCGCCTGCGCGGCGGCCAATACCCGCCAGCAGGCGCATCTCGCCTCCACCTTCGGCGTCCTGCTGCTCTCGGCGGTGGGCGGCAGCATGGTCCCACGCTTCCTGATGCCGCCCTGGCTGCAGCAGGTCGGCTGGCTCACCCCCAACGCCTGGGCGATCGAGGCCTATCAGACGGCGCTCGGCGAAGGCATGGCCGCGGCCATGCCGGCCTGGGGGGTGATGATCACCGTGGCGGCCCTGGGACTGGTGGCCGCCGTGGGGCTGGTGGCGCGCCGGGTGGTGTGAGCCAGCGGGCGTCACCTCTAACCCGAAACTGGCCGACCCGGACCTCCAATCCCCTCTCTCGGCCTTGAAATGGGCGATAAGTCCGGCGGCGCGACCGGTTAGCGCGTTGACCGCGCGGCGATCCGGTCTAGCTTCACCCGTGAGGCGCAGCATCGGCTTGGCCCAGGGAGTGACGATGAACATGCGGGTCGGGTCTTCGGTCGCCGTGGTCGGCGCAGGGTTGGGCGGCCTCGCGGCGGCCTGCGTCAGCGCGGCGCGCGGCCACACAGTCACTCTCTACGACAAGAACGATTGGCTCGGCGGCAAGGCGGCGGTGCTGCACGAGGGCGGATTCCGCTTCGACATGGGCCCGACCATCCTCACGGTGCCGAAGGTGCTGGAGCGCATCTTCCAGGAGGCCGGCCGCAACATCCACGACTACCTGGACCTGCGCCGCCTCGATCCGCAATGGCGCTGCTTCTTCGACGACGACACCCATCTCGACCTCATGGCCGACGTGCCCACCATGGCCGCCGACATGGAGCGTTTCGCGCCCAATACCGGCGCCGGCGAGGGCTACAAGAAGTTCCTCGAAATCTCCGAGCACCTGCACGACGTCTCGAACAAGTTCTTCTTCTGGAAGCCGGTGGAGGACCTGTTCGACACGATCAACATCCGCGCCAACATGAACCCGGGCACCCTGCGGGACGTGCTCTCGCTTCGCATGGGCTCGTCGGTGGCCGGCACCATCCGCTCCAAGGTCAAGGATGCGCGCCTCGCGCAGATGCTCGACCATTTCGTGCAATATGTCGGCTCGTCCCCCTATGGCGCGCCGGCGGTGCTCTGCGCCATCGCCCACATGCAGACCGCCGAGGGCGTCTGGTACCCGATGGGCGGCACCCGCGCGGTGGCCGAGGCGCTGACGAAGCTCGCCTCCGAACTCGGCGCCACCCTGCGGCCGGGCGATGAGGTCACCGGGCTCGCCATCGAGAAGGGCACGGTGAAAGGCGTGAAGACCGCCCACGGCGTGACGCCGTTCGACGCGGTGATCTCCAACATGGATTCGGTGCGGACCTATCGCGAGCTCGTCGGCGGCGATGTCGGCAAGGCCTATGAGAAGAAGAGCTTCGAGCCGGCCTGTTCGGGCGTGGTGCTCTATCTCGGCCTAAACAAGCGCTACGAGCACCTGAACCATCACGATTTCGTCTTCTCCCGCGATCCGGAGGAGGAGTTCGACTACATCTACCGCAAGGGCGAGCCGGCCCCGGACCCGACCGCCTATCTCGCCGCCCCCTCCTCCACCGACCCGTCGGTGGCGCCCGAAGGCGGCGAGGCGCTCTACGTCCTCGTTCACACGCCTTATCTGCGGCCGCATCACGACTGGAAGACAATGTTCCCGGCCTACCGGCAGGTCATCCTCGACAAGCTCAAGCGCACCGGCCACATGCCGGATCTCGAAGAGCGCATCGTGGTCGAGCGCCATCTGACGCCGCAGGACATCCACGAGCGCTACAAGGTGCTCAACGGGGCGATCTACGGTCTCGCCTCGCACGGCAAGTTCATGGGCGCGTTCAAGCCGGGCAACCGCTCACGGCAGGTGCGCGGCCTGTATCTCGCCGGCGGCGCGGCCCATCCCGGCCCCGGCATGCCCATGGTAATGATGTCGGGCTGGATCGCCGCCGACGCGCTCGATTCCGACGCTGGGCAGGGTGGGGCGGCCGGTAGCGAGGTGCGGCAGAGCGCGTGAGGCCACCGGCGTCCCCGGCCCGACCGGCTCCCCGTCATTCGCCGCTGATCTGGCGGTTCATGGTCGGATATTTCGACCGCTTCCTGCGTCGGCACATGAATGCGCTCCGGCTCGCCCGCTGGGGCGCACCGGATTGTACCGGCCATCCCGGCCCCGTCGTCGTCGTCCTCAATCACCCGTCGTGGTGGGACGCGGCCGTGGTGATCCTCCTGGCCGGCCGCCTGTTTCCCGAGCGGACGAGCCACGCCCCGTTCGATGCGGCGGCGCTGGAGAAATACGCGGTATTCGGGCGAATCGGCGCGTTTCCGGTGGATCTCGAGTCGCTGCGCGGGGCGGCGCAGTTCCTTGCCCATTCCCGCGCGATCCTCGGCGCGCCCGGACAGATGCTCTGGATCACGGCGCAGGGACGCTTCGTCGATGTCCGCGCCCGCCCGCTCGACCTGCGCGCGGGGGTGGCGAGACTCCCCGAGGTCGCCCCGGACGCGCTGTTCGTGCCCCTGGCCCTGGACTACGCCTTCTGGGAAGAACGAGGCGCCGAAGCCTTCGCTGCCTTCGGCACGCCGGTGCGGGGTGCCGACCTCCTCGCCCTGCCCCGGCCAGAGCGGCTGGCCCGGATGGAGGCGGACCTGACCGCCACCCTCGACCGGCTCTCCGCGGACGTCATCGCCCGCGAGCCCCACCGCTTCACGACCCTGACCTCCGGCGGCAAGGGTATCGGCGGAATCTATGACGGCTGGCGCCGGGCACGGGCCGTCCTGACTGGTCGCCGCTTCGATCCGGCCCACAGCTCCGAGAGAGACAGAGTCCCGTGACCCTCGCCCTGGCGCTCGTCGCCCTCGCCTTCGCCCTCCTCCCCGCCATCCTGGCGTGCGCGAACCTCATCGCCTTGCGCACGCCGGAGCCGGAAGCGGCGCAGGACGGGCTGGTCTCGATCCTGATCCCCGCCCGCGACGAGGAGGGCACCATCGTCGACACGGTGCGGGCCGCCCTGGCGAGCACCGGCATCGCCGTGGAGGTGCTGGTGGGGGACGACCATTCCACCGACGCCACGGCCGGCCTCGTCCGCGCCCTGGCGGAGACCGATCCCCGGCTCCGGCTCGTCCCGGTTCCCTCCCTGCCCGAGGGCTGGACGGGTAAGAATCACGCCTGCGCCGCCCTCGCGGCCGAGGCGAGGGGCGCGCACCTCCTCTTCATCGACGCCGACGTCACCCTGACGCCCGGCGCTGCGGCGGGGCTCGTCGCCCATGCCCGCGCCACGGAGGCCGCCCTGGTGAGCGCCGTGCCGCGTCAGATCATGCGCAGCCTCGGCGAGCGGCTCACCGTGCCGATGATCAACTTCCTCCTCGTCGGCTACCTCCCCGTGCCGATGATGCGCGCCTCGCTTCGTCCGGCTCTCGGCGCCGCCTGCGGGCAGCTCGTCCTCGTCGACCGCTCCGTCTACGGTGAGACCGGCGGCCACGGCGCCATCCGCGGGCGCCTGCATGACGGCGTGTTCCTGCCCCGGATCCTGCGCCATGCCGGGCATCGGACCGACCTCGTGGCCGGGCACGCGCTCGCCACCTGCCGGATGTACCGCAACTTCACCGAATCCTGGGCCGGGTTCTCGAAGAACGCCCATGAGGGCATGGCCACGCCCCGCGCCCTCCCGGTCTGGACGCTGCTCCTGCTCGCGGGCCATGTCCTGCCGCTCGTCCTCGCCCTCGCCGCCGCCTTCGGTCTCGCGCCCCCCACGGCCGGGCTCGTCGCGCTCGCCGCCCTCGTCGTGTCGCTCGCCACCCGCGCGGCGATCACCCTCATCACCCACGAGCCGGTCGCGACCATCCTCCTCCACCCACTCGGGGTGGTGGTGGCCCTGGCGATCCAGTGGAACGTCCTACTGGCCCCCAAGCGCGCCGGAGCGGCGGTGTGGAAGGGGCGGAGCTATCCGGTGAAGGGGGCGTAATACCAGACCTCGATGGGTCTGACTCATCGAGGTCTGCCCGCGCGACGGCGCGGCGGCGGTCGTCCGCCGGACTTCACTGACCCTGACCCATAGGTCAGGGTCAGTGAGACTTGGTATCAGTCGCCCCCTGCGCCGGCCGTAGGCGAAGCCGGCTTTCCGAGCGGCGGCGTCTCCCGTCCGCTTTTCCGGGTGACCGCCGCGCGCACGATTCCCCTCCCCGCGCCGCCAAGCAGGTTTCGCAGACGTGGTCCCCGGTTCTGCGATAAAAACCTGCGACACATCAAGGAGCTAAGCAGCGTGAAGCGTTGGCGTGCCAACGCGAACCTGCTTAGGGCCGACCCGCCGTGACCGCGATGAAGCGTCGACCAAACCGAGACCCGCCGGATCGTGGAACGAAGTATACCAAGTGTTTGTTTTTTTTGACGTAAATGTCAAAAACTCTTAGTTTTATAATTTATGCAGATCGAATACTCGGGTCTACGCGGCGCGACAGTGTCTACCCCGATAGGGATCCGATCATAGCCTGCCCGTGCCAGTCAAACAGCTCGGAATGCGATGGCTTCGATGGTCCCGTTTCTCGTCACCACCGGGACCACCCCGTCCCGATTAATTTCCCCGGCTGTGGTGGATGAAACATCCTGCTCATTCGTGGGGCATTATAGGGCAAGATTTCGCGGAATCCCAACAAATCTCCGCCCGCACATGCATTATGGTGCTTGCCAGCACATCTGATATGCCAAATACTGAATACCAGCCGACGACTCTTGATCCTGACGATCACTTGCCGCGGCCGAGGGAGCCGATCCGCTGGGGTGCCTCGATCTCCAAGCCCTCAAGTATCCATGTCCATGATCAGGGAGAAAGCTCATGGCGACGTCCGTGACCGCGCCCATAACGGCGCAACCTTCAAAGCGATGGCTCCAACTCGTCCTCGGCGTGGCCTGTATGGTCGCGGCGGCGAACATTCAGTACGCCTGGACGCTGTTCGTCCCGGAAATTCAGAAGACCTTCGGCTGGGACCGCGCCGCGATCCAGGTCGCTTTCACGATCTTCGTCGTGGTGCAGACATGGCTGACCCCGATCGAGGGCTATTTCATCGATAAGTACGGCCCGAGCCGGGTCGTGATGTTCGGCGGTCTGATGACCGGCCTGGCCTGGGTCATCAACTCCTACGCCACCTCGCTCACGGGCTTCTATCTCGGCTCCGTGGCCGGCGGCATCGGCGTGGGCTGCGTCTACGCCACCTGCATCAACAATGCCCTGAAATGGTTCCCGGACAAGCGCGGCCTCGCGGTCGGCCTGACGGCGGGCGGCTACGGCGCCGGTTCGGCCCTCACGATCCTGCCGATCGCCAGCATGATCTCGCACGGCAGCTACGCCCAGGCCTTCTTCATCTTCGGCCTGATCCAGGGCGGGGTCATCATGCTGGCCGCCATCGGCCTGCGCGCGCCGGCCAAGGACCAGGTCATCTTCTCGACCAAGGTCCTGCAGAGCCGGCGCGACTACACCCTCGGGGAAGCCCTGCGCACGCCGGTCTTCTACGTCATGCTGCTGATGTTCACCTGCACGGTCACCGGCGGCCTGATGGCCGTGGCCCAGCTCGGCGTCATCGCGCAGGATCTCGGCGTGAAGGAGTTCCAGGTCAACCTGTACTTCTTCGCCATGGCGGCCCTGCCCTTCGCGCTGATGCTCGACCGGATCATGAACGGCATCTCGCGGCCGCTCTTCGGCTACATCTCGGACCGGATCGGGCGTGAGAAGACGATGTTCATCGCCTTCTCCATGGAGGGCATCGGCATCGTCGCTCTCGGTTACTTCGGCTCGAACCCCTGGGCCTTCGTGATCCTCTCCGGCATCGTGTTCCTGGCCTGGGGCGAGGTCTACTCGCTGTTCAGTGCCACGGCCGCCGACACGTTCGGCTCCAAGCACATCGGCAAGATCTACGGCGTGCTCTACTGCGCCAAGGGTTTCGCCGCCCTGTTCGTCCCGCTCGGCAACATCCTGATGCAGGCCACGGGCACCTGGGCGACGGTGCTGTATACGGTGGCGATCATGGATCTCTTCGCCGCGTTCCTGGCCGTGGCCGTCCTCCGGCCGATGCTCAAGCGCCACCACGTCGCCAACGGCTCGGTCACTCCGGCCGGCGCCCTGGCTCATGCCTGACCGACCGCTCGCCCCGTCCGACCGGCGGGGCGAGCCCGGCACGACCGAAGGAGCGGATGACCGGCTCCTTCAGCGACCGGCCCCGATGGCGTCCCTCCGAGGGGCGCCATCTCCGGCCCGCCACACGGTGCGCGATCCTGTCCGCCCTCCCGTGTCGCCCCATGCGCCGTCATGTCCAACTCTGCTCGGCCATCGCCGGAGTGCCCGAGATGAACATCGCCGCCATCCTCGCCCTGCAGAGCATCCCGTTCGCGGCCCTGGTGCTCGCCACGGCCGGTGCCAACCGCGATCTCTTCGCGGTTCTGTATGTCGCGGCCTTAGGGCTGACCCTATCCATCATCATCTTCGGCGACGGGCATCACACGCTGCCGCTGATGCCCGGCATGTCCGGCGGCAACCATCGCTGAGGCGCTCTACGCCCGGTCCATCCGGCACCGGAACGACGACCCGCCCCGTCCCAATCCCGACACTCACGCACCTTCCCGATGACCGGCTGCCTCCTCGTGCGACCGCGTGACGGCTTTCATCCGCAGATCCGCGTCGGGAACATGACCGTCATACGGAATGTAATATACCAGAAGCCATTGTGCAGTGCGATATGAGTTTCATTGCAGTTGCAAGAGAGGCTCTCTTCATGATCGCTCTGTTCATCCTCGGTCTCGCGGCCGTCGCCGTCGGCCCCGCCCTGGCCCTGCTCACGGATCGTCCCGAATCGGCCCCGCCGGTCGCCGGCACCACCTCCGCCGGCATGTTCGTCGCCATCAACGACAACGCCCAGGCGTCCTACCGTCTGGCTGCTTGAGCCGAGACCGGTCGATCGGGCCCCTCCCCCTCGGATTCTCCCCGCCAGGCCCCGCCGCGGCGGGGTTTTTCATGGCCCGGCGGGATGGCGATCGGACGCGCCTCAGCCGCCGGTCTCCGCGAGAATCCACGAGGCGGTGTCGGCATCGGCCCCGCTCGCGGCGAGATGCAGGATGATCGGCGTCTCGTAGGGATGGCGCTGCTTCAGCGCGGCGGTAAGGGAATCGGCGAGCCCCTCCCGGGTCTTGAGGATGGCGACGACCTCCTCGCTCCGTTCCACCGCCCCCTTCCAGGCATAGACCGACCGCATTCCCGGCAGGACGTTGACGCAGGCGGCGAGCCGCCCGCGCACCAGTTCCTCGCCGATGGCCAGCGCCGTCTCGGCATCGGGAAAGGTGGTGTAGACGAGAAGCGGACGCTCCATGCTATGGGTCTCCGGGTCAGCGGCCTGTTCCGAGGGGAATGAGGCGCGCGGCGAAGCCCGGCGTCAACACGAGCGGACGATCATCCATGGCGCGGCGCTTCCAGAGGATCGCCTTCATCGCGAGCCCCACCGCCGATGCGCGCGGCGCGGCGGACACGCTGATGCGACGCTACGACAGCGTCGCCCCCGAAGAGGCCGACGTGATCGTGGCGCTCGGCGGCGACGGGCTGATGCTGCAGGCGCTGCACCGCTTCATGCTGGCCGGCACGCCGATCTACGGCATGAACCGCGGCACCGTCGGCTTCCTGATGAACGAGTACCGAGAGGACAACCTCCTCGAACGGCTGGAGAGCACCAAGCGCAGTACCATCCACCCGCTCATGATGGAGGCGGTGGACGTGGAGGGGCGCCGGCACTCGGCGCGCGCCATCAACGAAGTCTACATGCTGCGTCAGACGCACCAGACCGCCAAGCTGAAGATCTCCGTGGACGGACATGTGCGCCTGCCCGAGCTCATCGCCGACGGCGTGCTTTGCGCCACGCCCGCCGGCTCCACCGCCTACAACCTTTCGGTGGGTGGCCCGATCCTGCCCCTGAATTCGCGGCTCCTGGCGCTGACCCCGATCTCGGCCTTCCGCCCCCGGCGCTGGCACGGCGCCCTGCTGCCGGATCACGCCCGCATCCAGGTGGAGGTGCTCGACGCGGCGCATCGCCCGGTGGCCGCGGTGGCCGACCACACCGAGTTCCGCCGGGTCTGCACGGTGGAGACCTGGCTCGACCTCAAGACCGACCTCACCCTCCTCCACGATCCCGGCCACAGCCTCGACGAGCGGATTCTTCGCGAACAGTTCGGCTGACTTGACGTTGCGCGACGTCTCGCGCTGACGCTCCAGCCGTCCGGGGAAGGGGCGCGGCTTTTCCCGCCCCCGTCGGTGCCGACACTTTTTCCGGGCGCCAGGAGCGTCAGCGGTTCACATCTTCATCGACTGCAGGAACGAACGCCTGCAATAGACTGCAGGGATTATGTTTTCGTCGCTCATCCGGCTTGACGCAGATCCTGTCGTTTCGCCCGATACGCCCCCACGGTGCTGCCCACCGAGGCCGCCATGATGCAGGCGATGGCAGCCCCCTGCAGGAGGGTCAGGCGCTCCCCGAGGATGAGGAAGCCGGCGAGCGCGCCGCAGACCGGCTCGAGGCTCAACAGAATGCCGAAAGTCTGGCGCGGCAGGCCCCGCAGGGCCACCATCTCCAGGGAATACGGGATCGCGCTCGACAGGATCGCCACGGCGAGGCCGGCCACGACGAGGGAGGGCGAGAGCAGCGCCATGCCCGCCTGAGCGATGCCGAAGGGCAGGATCACCAGGGCCGCGACACTCATGCCGAGGGCCACCGCCTGCCCGCCGGGGAGGTGCCCCGCCCTCTGGCCGACGAGAATGTAGAGCGCCCAGCACAGGGCCGCGCCCAGCGCACAGGCAACGCCGACGGGATCGAGGCCGGAGCTCGCCCGATCCAGGGGTAGGAGCAGGCACAGCCCCAGCATGGCGAGCGCCACCCAGACGAGATCGACGGCGCGCCGCGACGAGGCCACCGCCACGAGGAGCGGCCCGACGAACTCGATGGCGATGGCGAGCCCCAGGGGGATCGTCCGCAGGGAAAGGTAGAACAGCAGGTTCATGCCGCCGAGCACGAGCCCGTAGAGCACCACCACACCGGCATCACGCCGGCCGAGGGTCCGGCGCCAGGGCCGCCATACGGCGAGCAGCAGCACCGCCGCCAGGGTGACGCGATAAGCCGAGGTGCCCTCCGCGCCGATCACCGGGAACAGCCGTTTGGCGAAGGAGGTGCCGATCACGAGAGAGAGGATCGAGCCCACCAGGGCGGCCACGGGGGCGAGGCCGGCGAGAACGGCTCTGGTGTCGGTGCCTGTCATGCCGCCCTCATACCCGGATGAGGGCGAAGGGGCGACGATCATGGCGCCGGATGGCCGCTCCCGGTCAGGCGGCGAGGCGCATCCTGTCGCGGTCGGCGCGATAGCTGGCGATGAGGGCGTCGGGAATCGCGTCTAGGACCGCATCGGCCTCTCCGGCGAGCGACGCGCCGATATCGATCCGCACCGGGTCGGGCACGACGTCGAATTCCGGCTGGGACACAATGATGGGCTGCACGTCGATCGTCACGAGGTCGTGGCCGGTCAGGTCGATGGGCGCGGCGGCGAGCGGGCGGAGCTGGGCCCTTGCCTCGCGAACACTCGCCATCAGGCCGTCGGAGAGGGAATCGAGCACGGATTCCACCGTCTCCCTCCGCTCGACGGCGACGGCGTCGATGCGGGCGGCCTCGATGGAAGGCGCCGCCGGCCGGCCCGGCCGGTGGGAGACGAGCTGCTGCGCCAGGCGCCATTCCGCATCGAGGATCTGCATCCGCGTCCGGATCTCCCGGCTGGCCATTTCCTCCATGGCCTTGGCCGCGACGCGGGCCTCCTCGCGGGCGGCCTCGGCCTCGTAGCGGGCCAGAAGCGCGACGACGCTCTGCGCCTCGGCGAGCGGCATGGTCTCGCAGGCGGTGAGCGCGCGCTCGATCATCCGGCGCGACAGGGTGGCATTGCCGGGCTTGGCTTGGCTGGTTTTGGCTTGGCCGGGCTCGGCCTGGAGACCGGCCTCGCGCCAGGCCGAAAGCGCCGCGACGAAGGCGGGCAGCAGGACGGGCGGCAATCCGGCGCGGCGATGGAGGGCGGTAAAGCCCGAGGCGGAGGGGTCGTGCATCAGCCCGGCCACGCGGTCGGCCTTCAGGCCGGTGAGATCGGACAGCGCCGCCTCCGCGAAGGCCATGCGGCCCGACAGGATCGCCCGCAGGATCAGGCCGGCATTGAGTTGTCCCCGGATGCGGAGATGGCTCACGAGGCGCGCGAGATCCGCCCCGTCGGCACCGGCGCTCACCTCCAGGGTGCTGCGCTCCAGGGCCTCGCGGCTCGCCCGCTCCCCGCGCGCCGGGGTGAGCCAGCCCGAGGCGATGGCGAAGGCCGAGAGGGATGCCGCCACGCGGGCGGTGACGGCCTGCCGCACTTCGAGGGGTAGATCGGCCCGTATCGTCAGGGCGTTCCTGAGGCCGGCATCGTCGCCGTGCCGCTCCACCATGCGCAGCAGGCTTCCGGTGGTGATGCCGGCGCTCCGGTTGCGCACCAGGGCGGTGAGGGAGGGGACGCCGCCGATCTCGGCCATGGCCCCAGACACCGCGTGGGAGAGGCCGAGCCGGCCGGCGATGGCGGTGCGGGTGGTCTCGCAGCCGACGGCGATGCCGTCGACGAGATCCGCATCGGTGAGGACGGACGAGCGCCGTAGGACCAGGGCGGCGATGTCGGGCTGGTCGCCGGCCAAAGCCACGACCAGCGGCCGGGGCGCGGTGGCGCAACCGGCGCAGGCCTGCGCCAGGGCGCGGCGCACGGCGGGGGCCGGATCGTCGAGGAGCGCCAGGATCGCCGAGCGCGCGTCGCGCGCCGCCCCGGCATCGAGTCCGCCATACAGATAGGCCCGGGTCAGTGCCGCCGCCGCCTCCGCGCGGCGGTCGATGGAAGCGTCACGGGTCCAGGACAGGAATTGGCGGATGATCATTGACCGCTCCGGGTCGCGAAGAGTGAGAGATCGAGAGGTTTGGAGGCGACGGTGCCGGCCTGCCGGGAGGCGGCGGCGGTGAATTCGGCGGGCCGGCGCGGGGGCAGCGGTGCGCCGACGAGGGCGGTGGCCGTGGCGACGGCGGGCAAGGCCGTCGCCGCCGTTTTCACCGGGTCCGCAAGGATGGCGGCCGTGACCGAGGCCGTCTCTCCCGTCCCGTCCGAGCGCGGGAAATAGGTCGGCGCGCTACGCACCGGCTCCGGCGACGGCGACGCGGCCCTGCCCTGCCACAGGCGTGCGACCCCCTCGGACATCGCCCCCTGGCGCTTGTCGGTCTGGAACAGGGCCCGCAATCCGCCGCCGTCGATGGCCGCATAGGCGGAGACGGGATCGGCGGTGGAGGCCGGCTCGATGGCGGCGCCCGCCAGGGCCGTGGGGGCCGGTCGCGAGGCGGATTGGCTAGCGGACAGGAGCGCGTAGAGTTCGGCGGCGCCGCGAGGCCGGCCAGTCTTGTCGTAGAACAGGCTCCGGTTGGCGGCGGCCGCCTCCGGCATGTCGAGGGCGGCGGCGCGTGCCGGGCTCGCCTGGGCGGTGCCGATCAGCGTCGCCGCCCCGCGCGCGCCGAGAACATGGGCGGCGTAGAGATCGCCGCCGGTGGGCTCGCGCCCAAGGGCGGCGGTGAGCGCCTCTCCGTTGCGCTGGGTCAGGGCGCCCGCCATGGTGGCGGCCACGGCCGGGTCACGGCGGAGATCGAGGATGGTCTGGCGGGCCGAGGCGTCCTGCACCGTGTAGGTGCCGTCGGGTCTGGCGGTGATGGCGTCGGCATAGGCCGAGAGGCCGAGCTTGGGTCCCGCATTCTTCATCGTCCCGAGCCAGGTCTGCTCGATGAACTGGAACAGGCCGGTGGCCGAAGAGGTGGCGGCCTTGGCCGACGGGTCGAGGGAGGATTCGCGCTTGGCCGTGGCTAGGAGGTAGTCGAACTCGGTGCCGGTGCTGCGCGCACCATTGCGGATCGCATCGACCACACCCGCCGAAGACGATCCGGCGGACGTCCCCGTGGCCGCCCCGTTCCGCGTGCCCGCGTCCCGGCCGAGGCCGGTCTCGCGAGTGCTGGCGGGGGGCGTGGTGAAGAGGAACATGGCCGTCCGGCTGCAGGCGGACCTGACGATGTCGGCCTGAGTCTTAACCTGTTCCGATCATGGTAAACAAAGATTGAAGGAAATGCCGTCGGCACCGTCCCGAACCTGCATAAGTTTCAGGACACGACAGGTTCCGCCACCCCGCGCCGCCCCCGGCGCAGGACCACCAGCATCGCGAGGCCGGCAGCGGCCATGGCAGCCCCGGCGAGGGGAACGGCCGGATAGCCGAGGCCCGCATCGATCACGCCTCCGCCGAGGGCGGCACCGATGGCGTTGCCGAGGTTGAATGCGCCAACATTCATCGCCGAGGCGAGGTTGGGCGCGTCCTGTGCCCTCTCCATCACCCGCATCTGGAGCGGGGGCACCAGGGCGAAGCTGGCGACGCCCCAGAGGAAGATCAGGATGGCGGCCGGGATCTCCCAGCGCATGCCCCAGGCGAAAAGGACCAGCACTGCCACC
The DNA here is from genome assembly GCA_902712845.1 of Methylobacterium bullatum. Taxonomy (NCBI): domain Bacteria; kingdom Pseudomonadati; phylum Pseudomonadota; class Alphaproteobacteria; order Hyphomicrobiales; family Methylobacteriaceae; genus Methylobacterium; species Methylobacterium bullatum. The sequence continues at coordinate 3,815,000 of LR743504.1, read as the reverse complement.
AAGCCGGCCAGGGAAGCCACGAGCGTGCCGTCCACCGAGCGGTCGGCGAAGCGTCCGCCGGCCCAGTTGCCTACGGTGAGGCCGATTCCGTAGAGCACCAGCATCGCCGTCACGAACGGCGTCGCGGCTCCCGTCTCGATCCGCAGGATCGGCACGATGTAGGTGAACACCGTGAACATCGCGCTCGCCCCAAGCACGGTGAGGGCGAGGGCGGCAAGCACCGGCCCGCGCATCAGGACGCGGAGTTCGGCCCGCATGTCGCCAGCGACCTCGGCCTCGAGGGGCGGCAGGGCCAGGCGCAGCGACAGCATGGCCACGGCCCCCACCGCGGCGATGCCCCAGAAGGCCGCACGCCAGCCGAGCAACTCCCCGATCCAGGCCGCCAGCGGCACGCCGCCGATGGTGGCGATGGTGAGCCCCGAGAACATCGCGGCGACGGCGGCGGCGCGACGCTCGGGCGGCACGATGCCCGCCGCCACCACCGCGCCGACCCCGAAGAACGCGCCATGGTTGAGGGAGGTGACGAGGCGGGCGACGACCAGCATCGCGTAGCTGTCGGCCATCGCCGAGAGCAGGTTGCCGAGGGTGAAGATGCCCATCAATCCGACGAGCAGGCGGCGGCGCTGCATTCGGGCGAAGGCCAACGTCATCAGCGGCGCGCCGATGAGCACGCCCATCGCATAGGCGCTGACGACGAGGCCCGCCGCCGGGATCGAGACCTGGAGGTCGTTGGCGATCAGGGGCAGCATGCCCATCGGCGTGAACTCGGTGACGCCGATGCCGAAGGCACCGGCCGAGAGCGCCAGCAGGGGAAGGTTGAGTCTCATGTTGAGTGCTTTCCGTCTGTTCCAGACCAGCACATGGCGGATACCGCCTCTCCCAGGTAGTATCGCGCCGGGACCAACATCCGTGCGCCGGAGGCATCAATGCTGCGCGACAGGGTCGACCGGGCCGGCGACATGGCCCTCTTCCTGGCCGTGGCCCAGGAGGGCAGCCTGTCGGCGGCGGCGCGCCGGTTCGGCCTCACCCCCTCGGCCGTGAGCCGGGTGGTGGCACGCATCGAATCCCGGCTCGGCGTCCGCCTCCTCGTGCGCACCACGCGCTCCCTGCACCTGACCGCCGAGGGCGAGACCTATGCCCGGGCGGCGCGACGGATCCTGGCCGATCTCGACGAGACCGAAGCGCAGATCGCCGACCAGGGCTGCCCGCGCGGCCGGGTCCGCGTCAGCGCCTCGATGGCCCATGGGCGGCGGGTGGTGGTTCCCCTCATCGGCGATTTCGTCGCCCGCCATCCGGGGATCGTGGTGGAGATCGACCTCAGCGACGAGGTCGCGGACGTGATCGGCGGGCGGGCCGATCTCGCGATCCGGTTCGGGCCGCTGCCCGACAGCCCGCTCACCGCCCGGCGCCTCGGCGAGACCGGGCGGATGGTCGTGGCCTCGCCCGCCTATCTCGCCCGCGCCGGCACGCCACGGGTTCCGGGGGATCTAGCCGGCCACAATTGCCTCGACTTCAACTTTCGCCGGATCGAGCCGGGCTGGCCGTTCCGCGAGGACGGGCGCGACCACCTCCTGGCGGTGCGAGGCAACATCGCGGCGAATAACGGCGAGACCCTGGTGCAGCTCGCCCTGCAGGGCATCGGCGTCACCCGCGTCGGCAGCTTCCATATCTCGGAGGATCTCGCGGCGGGCCGCCTCGTGCCGCTTCTGGAGGCGTACAATCCCCAGGACCGGGAGGCGATCCATGCGGTGTTCGTCGGCGGCCCGGCCATGCCCGCCCGCATCCGTGTCCTGGTGGATTTCCTCGCCGAACGCATGGGCCGCAGCCAGGGACCGGTTCCATGACGGTGCCCGGCGATCGGGCCTCCCGCACCGACCCATCGGAGAGGCCGTCATGCGTGCATTCCTGATCGTCCCTGCAGATTCAGGGGCCATCGCGACGGCGATGGCGAGCGGCGCGCATGCGTTGATCGTGGACGTGACAGGTCTCTCGTCGCCGGTCTCCTTCCCCGAGCGGGAGCAGGGCGGGCCATCGATCTACCTGCGCTCGTGCGACCTGGAACGCGACCTCACGGCGATGATCGCCATGGCGCCGCACGGGATCGTGCTGTCCCGTTGCGAAGGCGTCCGCGACGTCATGCGCCTCGGTGCGCGCCTCGCCGTCGAGGAGGCGATACAGGGGTTGGCCGAGGGGTCGACGCAGATCCTCGCTTTCATCGAGACGGCGCGAGGCGCCCTGGTCTCGCACACCCTGGCGGATGCGGGTGGGCGTCTCGTCGGCATCGCCTGGGACGCCGAGGCCATCAGGGCCGAGATCGGAGCGTCCGCCACCCGCGATCGTGAGGGCGGGCTGAGCTCGCCTCTCGCTCAGGTCCGTGCCCTGGTTCGCCTCACCGCCGCGGCGGCGAGGGTCACGGCGATCGATACGCCATGTCTGCCCGGGGGCGACCTCGCCGGTGAGGTCGAGGCGGCACGGGATGACGGGTTCGAGGCGAAGCTCGTCCTCGAACCGGATCAGGCAGGATTCGTCAGAGAATTCAGCTTCCGGTCCCGGGCATCGTCCGCGGGCAGCTGACGCGGCGGCGGACGATGCCCGGGAAGAGGCGCTTCAGCGTGAAAGCGCTCCGGAGCCGACCTATTCGGCGTCCTCGCCGTCCTCGCCCGGCGACACGGCGCGCGCATCCGGCCCGCCCTGGGCCTCGGGCGAGACGACGTCGTGACTGACGGGGGTCGCCGCCGCGGTGGGGGTAGAACGCGGTGCCGTATCCGCCAGCATCATCGAGGCGGTCACCGAGATCAGGCCGGCGAGCGAGCGGAGATCGTCGGACTGGCGCGTGTCGCGTGAGACCAGCGCGGCCTCGCGCTGGAGACGCAGGTTGCAGGCCTTGCTGGGCAGCCCCCCATCCGGCGTGCAGGCGTCGTGCCGGGCACAGGCCGCGTCGAGGGCGTCGATGGGCGGGAGTGGGGCGTTGTTGCCGGGCCCACAGTAATTGCCATGGATCAGCATGGTCGGCGGCCGGGTCGTGGTTTGCGCCAAAGCCGGCGTCGCGAGAGTGGCGGCCAGCAGAAGCGGTGCGGTGAACTTGAGGAACATGATATGACTACCTGTGCGAGCGCCCCCTCAGGCGTTTCGCGGAAAGGAGTCGCCGAACGACGGCTCGGCCCATTAAGGCTTTGCCCCTCATCTTGGTTCCCACTTTGACACGAAGCAGACCCCGGCCACCCTCGTCATGCCTCAGCTTGCGCCGATGGTGGGAGACTGGCCGAGCCGAGGCTACTGACCTGCTCCAGGCGGACGCTTCAACTCGAAACGCGCTTCGTCGGTGACGCTGAAATAGTCGAAATACCCTCCCCGCAGGAGCGGATGCATCGCGCCGGTATCGACCCGCCCATCCTTGACGAAGGCATCGTCGACATAGATCGACACGACTTGGCCGATCACCAGGAAGTGACTGGCCTCGCTGCCGTCCAGCGGCGTCAGCGGCACGGTCTGGAGCCAGCGGCATTCCAGGGCGGCGGGGGATTCGGCGACCCGCGGCGGGCGCACCTTGCGCGACGGAACCGGCGTCAGCCCGGCCGCGACGAATTCGCTCTCGCCCCTGGCGAGGGGGGCCGAGGTGGCGTTCATGGCCTCACGCAGCCCGTAGGTGGCGAAGTTGCAGACGAACTCCCCGCCCTCCTCCGCGAAGGTCATCGCATCTTTGCGGCCGAAGGACGAGAACATCACCATGTCGGGGCCGGTGGCGACGGCGTTGAAGTAGGAATAGGGGGAGAGGTTGACGTGGCCCAGCTTGTTCATCGCGCTGATCCAGCCGATGGGCCGGGGCGCCACCAGGGCCTTCAGCGGGTTGTGCGGCAGGGTACGGTTCTCGGAATCGTAATGCATGGCGCCGCTCAGAGTCGGGTGACGATGTCGGACAGGACGGGTCTCGGGCGGTCGCTCGGGACCTCGCGGGCGCGGCCGACATGGATGAAGCCGGCCAGCTTCTCGCGCGGGTCCAGGCCCAGCGCGTCGAGGATGCGGCGGTCGTAGGCGAACCACTCGGTCAGCCAGGCGGTGGAAAAGCCCGCGGCATTGGCCGCGACGACGAGGTTCATGCAGACGGCGCCCGCCGACAGCACCTGCTCCCATTCCGGGATCTTGACGTGGGGGGCGGCGCTGGAGACGACGGCGACCACCAGGGGGGCGTGGGCGAGGCGGTGGCGCTCCAGGTCGAGGCGCTTGGCATCGGCCTCGGGATGATCCGCCGCGTAGGCCTCCGCGATGGTGTCGCCAACGCGCAGGCGGGCCTCACCCTCGATCACCAGGAAGCGCCAGGGGCTGAGCTTGCCATGGTCGGGCACGCGCGCGGCGACGGTGAGGATCGCATCGAGCTCCCCGGCGCTCGGCCCCGGCCCGTCGAGATTGACCGGCGGAACGGAGCGGCGGACGCGCAGTAGATCGATTGTGTCGTTCCGCGGCATGTCGGATATGGTGTCCATGGAACCTGTTCGGCGCGAATGAGGGACGTAGGGGGCACCGCCGGGCGGCCGGTCCGAGGCGAGCCGCTTCGACGATCGATCAGAAGCTTCGGCCTTGGAGCCGCCACGGTCCGGATCCAAAGCGGGATGTCGCGTTCGGCACGGGGACGGCCGACAAGCGAAAACATGCCGTGCGGCCCGCAGCTTGGCAATCGCCGCCATGCATGGCGGACCCGTGCGGGGGGGGACCCGTGAAGGAGACAGCGGATGGGACCGGTGATGCGCGCGCTCGCGGTGACGGGAGCCATGTCGATGGCGGCGTTGCCGGTGCTGGCGCAGGAAGGCGGCCCGTTCGGCGGCCGCAACGGCCCGGCCCTGCCCTCCCCTCGATCACGGGGCCGCAATTGCCGCCCTCCCCCGTCGAGGGCGAGGCGCCCCTCGCCCTCACCGCCCTGTTCGCGGGCAGCAACCAGCCGGTGCGCTCCGGCCTCGCCTGGCGCATCTACGAGGACCGGTCCGACGGGGTGCGGCCGAACATCGTCGCGCGCTCCGAGGCGGCGGATCCGAGCTTCACCCTGGCACCCGGCGCCTATGTCGCCACCGTCACCTACGGCTTCGCCAGCGCCTCGAAGCACATCACCATGGCGGGCGCGGCACTCAGCGACCGCCTGACGATCACCGCGGGGGCGCTCAAGCTCTCGGGTGCCATCGGCGACATGAAGATCGCCCCCGCCGACCTCGCCTTCTCGGTCTTCGTGCCCATCGGCACCAATTCGGAGGGGCGCCTCGTGCGCAGCGGCGTGAAGGCGGGTGAGCTGATCCGCCTGCCGGAGGGGACCTACCACGTGGTCTCGAATTACGGGGAATCGAACGCGATCCAGCGCGCCGACCTCAAGGTGGAGAACGGCAAGGTGACCGACGCCACCCTCAACCACCGGGCCGCCACCGTCACCCTCAAGCTCGTGGCCGCGCCCGGCGCCGAGGCCTTCGCCGGGACCGCCTTCAGCGTGCTGACGCCGGGCGGCGACACAATCCGCGAGGCCATCGGTGCCTTCCCGCAGGTCACCCTGGCGGAGGGCGACTACGTCCTCATCGCGCGCCACGACGGCCAGGTCTTCACACGGGAGTTCAAGGTGGAAAGCGGGATGGACCGGGACATCGAAGTGGTGGCGAAGGCCTCCTGATGCGCGCCGTCGTCCTCGCCGTCGCCCTACTCGCCGCCGTCCCCGCCACGGCACAGACCGTCATCGACGGGTCCGATGCCACGATCGGGGCCGAGATGTCGGCGTCCGTGATGGCGCTGGTCGGCAGTGGGCTTAAGAGCCCGGCCGAGGCGCGCTATGGCCGGCTGCGCCGGGGCAAGGCGGGCGCCATCTGCGGCGAGGTCGACGTCACCAACCGGATGGGCGCCCATGTCGGCCCGCGCCCGTTCGTCGCCGATCCGGGGTCGGGCTTTTCCGGCATCATGCCCGACGCCGCCGAGATCCGGCACCCGTCCAGCATGGCGCAGTACCAGGGTTTCCAACGCACACTCGCGCTGCTCTCGGCGAATTGCGACGGGTGATCGCTTCCCGATTCACTCCTGCGACGTCGAATCGATGATGCTCGAACATCAGCCCCCCACCACCGCCAGGCCCGCCCCCGCGACGGCCGTGAGCACGACCACGATCCAGGGCGGGGCCGCCCCGATCGTCAGGAGCAGGAACGCGCCGGCCGCCACGGCGAAATCGCGCGGGCCGAGGACGGCGCCTGTCCAGAGCGGATCGTAGAGGGCAGCGGCGAGAATCCCCACCACCGCCGCGTTGGCGCCGCGCATGGCCGCCTGCGCCAGGGGTCTTTCGCGGACGGCATCCCAGAAGGGCAATGCTCCGTAGACCAGGAGCAATCCCGGCAGGAACACCGCAACCAGGGCGATGGCGGCCCCGGCCAGACCGTTCGGCTGGGGTCCGAGGGCCGCGCCGAGATAGGCCGCGAAGGTGAAGAGCGGCCCCGGCACCGCCTGCGCCGCGCCGTAGCCGGCGAGGAACGCATCCGGGCCGACCCAGCCGGTCTCCACCAGGGCCGTGCGCAGGAGCGGCAGCATCACGTGGCCGCCACCGAAGACCAGGGCGCCGGAGCGGTAGAACGCATCGAACAGGGCGAGCCCCTGCGAGGACAGGGATTTGGCCAGGAACGGCGGGACCGCGAGGAGCAGGCCGAACAGGAGAAGGGCCACCGCGCCGGCCCGGCGCGAGACCGGGAAGCGGAGCGGCTGGCCCGGCACTCCGGCCGCCTGTCGGCACAGGACGAGGCCGGCCATGGCTCCCGCCGCGATGGCGGCGACCTGCCCCGCCGATCCGGCGAATGCCGTGACGAGGCAGAGGGCGGAAAAGGCGATGGCCGCGCGGGTGGCATCGGGCGCGAGGGTGCAGCCCATGCCCCAGACCGCCTGCGCCACCACCGCCACGGCGACGAGCTTCAGCCCGTGGACGATGCCCGATCCGACCGGGCCGCCCAGGGCGTCCGCCCCATAGGCGAAGGCCACGAGGAGGAGCGCCGAGGGCAGGGTGAAGGCGGCCCAGGCGGCGAGCCCGCCGACGAGGCCCCCGCCCCGCATCACCCCGAGGGAGAACCCGACCTGGCTGGAGGCCGGCCCCGGCAGGAACTGGCACAGGGCCACGAGGTCGGCATAGGCCGCCTCGTCGAGCCAGCGGCGGCGATGCACGAACTCGTCGCGAAAGTAGCCGAGATGGGCGATCGGGCCACCGAAAGCGGTGAGGCCGAGCTTGAGGAAGGCGAGGAAGACTTCCCGCACGGAACCCTCGCGGGCAAAAAGGGGTGTCGTCACGTCGGAGGACCTCGAGGGGACGGGGGCGGGTCGCTCCCGCGACGTCTTCCTATCCGAATTCCTCATCCCGAGATGCCGCGAAGCGGCCTCGAAGGAGGGCTCCAGCCTGACTTGCGGTCCCCGGACGCCTCCGTCGAGGGCTCCGCTGCGCTGCGCCGCCTCAGGATGAGGCCATGGGGTGGGATGGCTCCCGGCACCTATCCCAGCCCGCCGGCCTCGACGATGAAGCGGGCCACCGTGTCGGCGCCATGTCCCTCGCGCAGGGACGAGAACACGTAGGGCCGCGTGCCCCGCATGCGCCGGGTATCGGCCTCCATCACCCCGAGATCGGCGCCGACCATGGGAGCGAGGTCGGTCTTGTTGACGATGAGGAGATCGGACCGGGTGATGCCGGGGCCCCCCTTGCGCGGGATCTTCTCGCCGCCGGCGACGTCGATGACGTAGAGGGTGAGGTCGGCGAGCTCCGGCGAGAAGGTCGCCGCGAGGTTGTCGCCGCCGGATTCGATCAGGATCAGGTCGAGCTTCGGGAAGCGACGGCGCATCTCGGCCACCGCCGCGAGGTTGATCGAGGCGTCCTCGCGGATCGCCGTATGCGGGCAGCCGCCGGTCTCGACGCCCATGATCCGCTCCTCGGGCAAGGCGCCCGCCACGGTGAGGATGCGGGCATCCTCCTTGGTGTAGATGTCGTTGGTGATGGCGCAGATCTCGAAGCGATCGCGGAAACGCTTGCAGAGCTGCTCCATCAGGGCGGTCTTGCCGGAGCCGACGGGGCCGCCGATGCCGACGCGCAAGGGGCCGTTCGGTGAGGGGCCGTTCAGTGAGGTCATGACAGGGTCTTTCACGAGCGGAAAATCCGGGAATACTGAGTCTCGTGCCGGGCCGAGCCGAGATCGAGTCGCAGGGTCGCGGTGCCAATGTCGTCCAGACTCAGGGGCGGGATGGTCGCGGCCAGCGCCGCCACCCGGGGGGTGAGGGACGCGATCACCCGCGTGCCGGCGCTCTGGCCGATGGGCGCGCAGCGCAGCGCCGCCGAGACGAGGTTCTGCAGGAAGGCGAGGCCGAATCCGGCGAGCACCGGGGCGAGCGCCATGCGGTGGGCGCCGGCCGAGAGCCCCACCGCCACCGGGTAGGCCACCTCGCCGGGCAATGCCTCGCTCAACCGGTCGAGGTCAGGCAGGCCCCAGGCGGCGCGGGTGGCGTCGAGGAAGCTGCGCCCCTGCTGGGTCGTCTCGAGGTGGAGTTCGCGCGTGGGCGCCAGGGCGACGGCGAGGTCGTTCACCTCCGCCAGCGCCGGGACGTCCCCCGCCTCGGCGGCGGCATGGGCATGGGCCAGAAGGATCAGGTCGGTGCGCACCGCGCCCCGTTCGAGCACGTCGCCGAGCCATGCCTGTAGCGAAGCCTCGCCCCCGACATCGCCGCATTCCACCGCCCATTCGAGCCCATGCGAATAGGCATAGGCCCCGACGGGATAGCCCGGCGAGAGCCAGGCCATGAGCCGGACGGTGTCGATCATCGAGGGCTCCCCCCTCATCGCGCCGGGCGCCCTTCCCTGGAAGTCCGAACCGGCAGCGGCTCATGGGGCAGAGGATGGGGGCACAGGACGAGGCTCAACCGGACACCGTGCCGTGACCGTGCGGATGATGGTGGTCGTGACCATGATCATGATCGTGGGCATGGCCAGGCCCGTGGCGGTGCCCGGCGGCCTCGCCGGCATAGGCGCCGCCCTCGGGCCGGAACGGACGCTCCACCGGCTCGGCCGTTCCCCCTAAGCCCCGCACCATCTCGGCGAGCACGTGGTCGTAGGCGATATGGACCGCGTCCGCACCGATTTCGGCCGGGATGTGCCGGTTGCCGATGTGCCAGATCAGGCGCTTGAGGGCGAGGTCGTCGGCGGCCCGGATCTCGAGCAGGCGCTCGGGCGCAGCCTCGACCCAGACGAGGCGGCCATCCTGCAGAACAAGGGCGTCGCCATCGTCGAGAATCGTCGGCTCGGGCAGGTCGAGCAGGAAGGACAGGCCGCCGACCCCGCGCATGGCCATGCGACGGCGATGCCGGTCGCCATGGTCGAGGACGATGCGGTCGACGATCTCGCCGGAGAGCGCGTCTCGGCGCAGGACGCGTGTGGCGCGGATCATGGGGTCAGGAACGCTTCCTTGAGCAGCTCGATCATACCGATCCTCGGCATCAGAGAACCTCCGGCTCTGCCGCACCAGGGTAGAAGCCATCGTCCATGATCTGCTGCAGCGAGTAGGGACAGGCTTCAGGAAAGGCACGCTCGCTCAAGCCCGTCTCCGCTGCCGCGCGGACGCATGCCAGGCGATAGGACTTGGCGAGCACCACCTCGGGCCATGGCTTGAGGCTGGGACTGACATCGAGAAGGCCGTCGATCTGGAGCCGTTGCTCGACGATGGAGGCCCGCCAGCCATACTTGCGCTTCTGCGGCTGAAACTCCCACTTCAGCAAATGCTGAATCAGGATGGCGAGCCGGTTGCGGATCTCGGATTTCTGCGACCCACCCAAGCTCTCGATCTCCTCGGCCAGGTGATTCAGGTCGACCTCCTGCCAGCGGCCCGCGCGCAGAAGGGCCGCTTGCGCCTGTGTCCAGAGATACAGATCGGTCTCGTGGAGATCCTGCCCCATGGGCGGCCTCACAGCAGCCTTTGCCATGGCGTGTCTCCTGTCAGCGCCGCCATCCTACCTCAAAACAGGAAATACCGCTGCGCCATCGGCAGCACCTCGGCCGGCTCGCAGACCAAGAGTTCGCCGTCGGCGCGCACGTCGTAGGTCTCGGCGTCGATCTCGATGTTCGGCGTGGCGTCGTTGAGGATCATGCTCTTCTTCGAGATGCCGCCGCGCACGTTCTCCACGGCGACGAACTGCTTCTGCGCGCCGAGCCGTTCGCGAAGACCGTCCTCGATGGCGGCCTTCGAGACGAAGGTGAGCGCGGTGGAGAACGGCGACCGCCCGATCGCCCCGAACATCGGGCGGTAATGCACCGGCTGGGGCGTGGGGATCGAGGCGTTGGGGTCACCCATCGGCGCGGTGGCGATCATGCCGCCCTTGATCACGAGGTCGGGCTTCACCCCGAAGAAGGCCGGGGTCCACAGCACGAGATCGGCGAGCTTGCCTGCCTCCACCGAGCCGACATGGGCCGAGACGCCATGCGCGATGGCCGGGTTGATCGTGTATTTCGCGATGTAGCGGCGGGCGCGCAGATTGTCGTTGCCGGAGGTATCGCCCGGCAGGCTCCCGCGCTGGCGCTTCATCTTGTCCGCCGTCTGCCAGGTGCGGATGACGACCTCGCCGACCCGGCCCATGGCCTGGCTGTCCGACGACATCATCGAGAGCGCGCCGATATCGTGCAGGATGTCCTCGGCCGCGATGGTCTCCTTGCGGATGCGGCTCTCGGCGAAGGCCAGATCCTCGGGGATCGCCGGGTCGAGGTGGTGGCAGACCATGAGCATGTCGAGATGCTCGTCGATGGTGTTCTTCGTGTAGGGGCGCGTGGGGTTCGTCGACGAGGGCAGGACGTTCATCAGCCCCGCCACCTTCATGATGTCCGGCGCATGCCCGCCCCCCGCCCCTTCCGTGTGGAAGGCATGGATGGTCCGCCCCGCGAAGGCGCGGATCGTGTCCTCGACGAAGCCGGATTCATTGAGCGTGTCGGAATGGATCATCACCTGCACGTCGTGCAGGTCGGCCACCGTGAGACAGGTGTCGATGGCCTGGGGCGTGGTGCCCCAATCCTCGTGGAGCTTGAGGGCGCAGGCCCCGGCGCGGACCATCTCGACGAGGCTCTCGGGCCGCGAGGCGTTGCCCTTGCCGGCGAAGGCGAGGTTCATCGGGAAGCTGTCCGCGGCCTCGATCATCCGGGCGAGATGCCAGGGGCCGGGGGTGCAGGTGGTGGCGAAGGTGCCGTGCGCCGGGCCGGTGCCGCCGCCGAGCATGGTGGTGACGCCCGAGCACAGGGCCTCCTCGATCTGCTGCGGGCAGATGTAGTGGATGTGGCTGTCGAACCCGCCGGCCGTGAGGATCTTGCCTTCGCCGGCGATCACTTCGGTGCCGGGGCCGACGATGATGTCGACGCCGGGCTGGATGTCCGGGTTGCCGGCCTTGCCGAGCTTGAAGATCCGCCCCTTCACGATGCCGACATCGCATTTCACCACGCCCCAATGGTCGAGGACCACGGCGTTGGTGATGACGGTGTCCACCGCGCCATCGGCATTCGTCACCTGCGACTGCCCCATCCCGTCGCGGATGACCTTGCCGCCGCCGAACTTCACCTCCTCGCCATAGGTGGTGTGGTCGCGCTCCACCTCGATGACGAGGGAGGTGTCGGCGAGACGGATCTTATCGCCCGTGGTGGGGCCGAACATGTCGGCATAGGCCGAGCGGGGCAGGCTCGCGGGGCGGGGGGTGTTGGACATCAGGCGGCCTCTCGTGCCTCTGCGACGGCGCGGTCGAAAAGAGCGTCCAGCGCCGCGTTGACGCCGCGACAGCCGGCGACGACCTCTTTCGCCCAATCGATGTAGTTCGCCACGCGCTCCGCGCTCCAATCGTCCGGAGGACTGGCCACGAGCGAATGCAGGTTGCTGATCTTGTCCGCGATCTTGAGGGCGCGGGCGCCGGGCGACTTGTGGGGCGCGCGCTCGACCTGGAGCCGCTTGCGCTCGGCCTTGGGCAGCGACTTGTCGTCGGTGACCTCGGCCACGAGTCCGGCGACGCGCCGGCCGAACAATTGTTCGATCTCCTCGCGGCTCGTCCCGGTATCCTCCACCGTATCGTGGAGCCAACCCGCCGCCACCAGATCGGCATCGGGCGCTTCGACCGTCGCGGCCAGGAGCGAGGCCACCTCGGCGAGGTGGTTCACGTAAGGCTCGCGCGCCGCGCCCTTCCGGGTCTGTCCCACGTGACGCCGCGCAGCGAACTCGGCGGCACGGGTGACGAGGAGGATGCCGTCGCGCAGACGGGATGTCTCGTCGGTCATAGGGACCCCATCACGTCGCCGCGGAATCCGTAGACCGTCCGCGCGCCGAGCAGCGGCACCAGGGAGACCTCCCGCGTGGCGCCCGGCTCGAACCGCACCGCCGTGCCCGGCGCGATGTCGAGGCGCTGGCCCCTCGCCTTCTCGCGCTCGAAGGTCAGGCCCGGATTCACCTCGTAGAAATGGTAATGCGAGCCCACCTGGATCGGCCGGTCGCCGACATTGGACACGGTGAGCAGGGTGCGCGGAGCGCCGTCGTTGAAGACGATCTCGCCGGGCAGCGTCGTCACTGTGCCCGGCACATCCGATGAGGGCGCGCCGCGGATCGGGTGGTGGACGGTGACGAGCTTGGTACCGTCGGGAAAGGTCGCCTCCACCTGGATGTCGTGGATCATCTCGGCGATGCCCTCCATCACCTGGTCGGCGGTCAGCACATGGGCGCCCGCCTGCATCAGCTCGGAGACCGAGCGGCCGTCCCGCGCGCCCTCCACCACCGCATCGGTGATGAGCGCGATCGCTTCGGGATAGTTCAGCTTGACGCCGCGGGCGAGCCGGTTGCGGGCGACCTGGGCGGCCATGGCGACGAGGAGCTTGTCCTTTTCGCGCGGGGTCAGGAGCACGGGAAACCTCGGGTGTTGGTCGCGGGGGCGACGGTCGGCAGGCAAGGACCATGCGCGGGCCGGAGCGCATCGATACATCGAGAGTGTCGTGGTGCAAGCGGCGACACCGTCATATCCGGAAGACGCTCTCGATGAGACGCGTGGACTCGCTTTCCCCATGGCCGGACGTAGCCACCTCCTGTTGGAAAAGCTCGATCACCCAAGCTGCACCATCCTCCGATTCAGCACCGCCGCCCCCCGTGTTTCCCGGCTAGATTGCCCGGGGCTTGCGCAAAGGGTGGGCTCCGGGTTCGAATGCGGCGGGCGGCTCTTCGCGCTCCAGACCATTTCCCAAACCTTATCGGCAGGCCACGTGACCTATCCCCGCGACCTCGTCGGCTACGGCCGCAACCCGCCCCATCCGCGCTGGCCGAACGGCGCGCGGATCGCGGTGCAGATCGTGCTCAACTACGAGGAGGGCGGCGAGAACTGCATCCTGCACGGGGACACGGCCTCGGAGGCGTTCCTGTCGGAGATCGTCGGCGCCCAACCCTGGCCGGGCCAGCGGCACATGAACATGGAATCGATGTTCGAATACGGCTCGCGCGCGGGCTTCTGGCGGATCTGGCGGTTGCTTCAGGCGCGGAACATTCCTGTCACCGTGTTCAGCGTCGCCACGGCGCTGGCCCGCCATCCCGACGTCGCCGCGGCCATGAAGGAGGCCGATTGGGAGATCGCCTGCCACGGCCTGAAATGGATCGACTACCGCGACTTCACCCGCGAGGAGGAGAAGGCGCATATGGACGAGGCGATCCGCATCCACACGGAAATCACTGGCGAGCGGCCGCTGGGCTGGTACACGGGCCGCTCCTCGGTCCACACCCTCGATCTCGGCGTGGAGGCCGGCTTCACCTGGCTCGCCGATTCCTACGCCGACGACCTGCCCTACTGGATCGAGGGGCGGAGCAGGCGCGGCCTCGTGGTGCCTTACACCCTGGACGCCAACGACATGCGCTGCGTCGCGCTGCAGGGGTTCAACACCGGCGACCACTTCTTCACCTACCTGCGCGACACGTTCGACGCGCTCTACGCGGAGGGCGAGACCGCGCCGAAGATGATGTCGGTGGGGCTGCATTGCCGCCTCGTCGGACGGCCGGGCCGAATCGGGGCGTTGGCCCGCTTCCTCGACCATATCGCCGCCCATGAGGACGTCTGGGTGGCACGACGGATCGACATCGCCCGGCACTGGATCGACCATCACCCGGCGGGGGCATAGAACCCGACATCGACGCGTAGGGTTCGTCGTATTTCTCGATCTCATCCCGAGCGGCGCTGATCCCGACCGATGATCGTCCTCGGCGCGCTCGGCGGACGGCCGCCGCCGCGCGGTCGTCCGGTTTCAGGCAGCGGGAGGAAAAGGTCGACGTGAGAACGAGCCTCGCAGACAAGCCCCCCGCCCGCCGCCGCCGCAAGGACGGCGAGGCACGGCGCGAGGCGATCCTCGATGCGGGGCTCGAGATCTTTTCGGGGTTCGGCCTGCACGGGGCGAGCCTGGACCGGCTCGCCGAGCGGGCCGGGCTGTCGAAGGCGAACCTGCTCTATTACTTCCCCTCGAAGGAGGACCTGTATCTGGCGGTGCTTCGCCGCGTCCTCGACGTCTGGCTCGACCCGCTGCAGGAACTCGACGCCGACAGCGATCCGGCCGAGGCGATCCGGGCCTATATCCGCGCCAAGCTCACCCTGTCGCGGGAGGCGCCGCAGGCCTCGCGACTGTTCTGCCTGGAGATCGTCCAGGGCGCGCCGCTCCTGCGGGCCGAACTCGAAGGCCCCCTGCGGGGGCTGGTGGAGAGCAAGGCGGCGATCCTGCGCGGCTGGATCGACCAGGGCCGCATCGGCGCCCACGACCCCCACCACCTGATCTTCTCCATCTGGGCGATCACCCAGCACTACGCCGATTTCGCGGTCCAGGTGGATGCGGTCAGCGGCCGGAGCCTCGACGAATCCGACTTCTTCGAGAGCACCGTGGCGAGCACGCAGGCCCTGATCCTGACCGGGCTCGGCCTGCGATAGGCACTGGGAAACGAGCCCCGCCGGCGGAATCCCGCTCCATCGGCGAGGCTCGCGAAATGGCCTACTTCTTCGAGGCGAGATACGCGATCACGTCGTCGATCTTCTTGTCGTCGGGATAGCCGGCGAACACCATCTTCGTCCCCGGCACCTTGGCCTTCGGGTTCTTCAGCCATTCGTGCAGGTTCGCCTCGTCCCAGGTGATGCCCGACGCCTTGAGCGGAGCCGAATAGGAATACCCGTCGAGGGAGGCCGCCTTGCGCCCGACGACCCCCGTCAGGTCCGGGCCGACGCCGTTCTTGCCGAAGGCATGGCAGGCCTTGCAGGGCGCGAAGGCCTTCTCGCCGGCGGCGGCATCGCCTTCGGCATGGGCCGTCATCGGAAGCAGCATCGCGACGAGAGCACCGAGCATCGGGTACCGCATGGGGTTTCCTCTCCGTGGTTGTTTTGAATACCTCCAGATTACTTACCGCCCCTTTCGGGAAGGCAATGTCCGAGAGTGAGACCTCACGAGAACGTGTCGGGGCGGGGGATGAACCGGGCCGCCGACACGAACCTGCTCGCGCCCGCCCGCCGTTTCAGCAGAAACCGCCTTCCCGCCGGGCAGATCGAAGAGAGTTTGAGCAAACGGCCGAAAAGGTCGACTTCGAGTTTGACCATATGGTCCAAACAGCTACCGTTCACCATCGAACGGGACGAGCAGGACACTCACCGTTCGCAACCTTGACCGGGATTGGATCCCATCGTCCAATCTCCGCCAGAATAGCGAGGCGGTCATGAATGTCGGCGTCTTCATTCCCATCGGCAACAACGGCTGGCTCCTGTCGGAAAACGCGCCGCAATACAGGCCGAGCTTCGAGCTCAACAAGCATGTCGTGTTGAAGGCCGAGGGCTATGGGTTCGATTTCGCTCTGTCGATGATCAAGCTGCGGGGCTTTGGCGGCAAGACCGAGTTCTGGGACCACAACCTCGAATCCTTCACGCTGATGGCGGGCCTCGCCGCCGTGACGAGCCGGATCAAGCTCTTCGCCACCGCGGCCACCCTGTGCATGCCCCCCGCCATCACCGCGCGGATGGCCTCCACCATCGATTCCATCTCCAGCGGCCGCTTCGGCCTCAACCTCGTCACCGGATGGCAGCGGCCGGAATACTCGCAGATGGGCCTGTGGCCCGGCGACGAGTACTTTTCGCGGCGCTACGAATACCTCTCCGAATACGCCCAGGTGCTGCGCGATCTGTGGGAGACGGGCTCCTGCGACCTCAAGGGCGAGTTCTTCCAGATGGACGATTGCCGGCTCTCGCCCCGGCCGCAGGCGGAGATGAAGATCATCTGCGCCGGCCAGTCGGCTGCCGGCATGGCATTCACGGCGAAATATGCCGACTACAATTTCTGCTTCGGCAAGGGCGTGAACACGCCCACCGCCTTCGCCCCCACGGTGGAGCGACTGGAACTCGCCAAGGCCGAGACGGGCCGGGACGTGTCGTCCTACGTGCTGTTCATGATCATCGCCGCCGAAACCGACGAGGAGGCCCGCGCCACCTGGGAGCATTACAAGGCGGGAGCGGATGCCGAAGCCATCGCCTGGCTCGGGGTCCAGGGGGCGGCCGATACCAAATCCGGCTCGGACACCAACGTGCGCCAGATGGCCGACCCGACCTCGGCGGTGAACATCAACATGGGCACCCTCGTGGGCTCCTACGCGGAGGTGGCGCGCATGCTCGACGAGGTCGCCACCGTGCCCGGCACAGAGGGGGTGCTCCTGGTCTTCGACGATTTCCTCGAAGGGCTCGACGCCTACGGCACCCGCATCCAGCCGCTGATGCGCTCGCGGGCGCATGTCACCACTGACGCCTTGCCGATGGCGAAGGTGGCGTGATGGTCGCCGGCTATCACGATCCGGCCGGGCGCCATGGCGGCATCACCCTCCCCGCGCGGCCAGAACCCATCGCCTTCGACGCCGAGGCCACGGCCCTCATCGTCGTCGACATGCAGAACGCCTATGCCACCAAGGGCGGCTATCTCGATCTCGCCGGGTTCGACGTCTCGGCGACCGGGCCGGTGATCGAGCGGATCGCGACGGCCGTCGCCGCCGCCCGCAAGGCCGGGATCAGGGTCGTCTGGTTCCAGAACGGCTGGGACCCGGACTATGTGGAGGCCGGCGGGCCGGGCTCGCCGAACTGGCACAAGTCCAACGCCCTCAAGACCATGCGCAGCCGCCCCGACATGAACGAGCGGCTGCTCGCCAAGGGAACCTGGGACTACGCCCTGGTGGATGCGCTGAAGCCCGAGCCCGATGACATCGTGCTGCCGAAACCGCGCTACAGCGGCTTCTACAGCACCCAGCTCGACAGCCTGCTGCGCTCGGCCGGCATCCGCACCCTGGTCTTCACCGGCATCGCCACCAACGTCTGCGTGGAATCGACCCTGCGCGACGGGTTCTTCCTCGAATATTTCGGCATCGTGCTGGCCGACGCAACGCACCAGGCGGGGCCGGACAGCCTGCAGGCGGGCGCGCTCGCCAATATCGAGACCTTCTTCGGCTGGGTCTCGGACCTGGCGAGCTTCAAAGCGGCGCTGGCTGAGCGGGACGCCGTGGTGGCGGAGTGACATCCTCCCTCCCGCCCTCGACCTCATCCTGAGGTGCCCGCGTCAGCGGGCCTCGAAGGAGGCCTCCAGGCCCCTGGGAGCGAGCTGAAAGCCTCCTTCGAGGCCTCCGCTACGCTGCGGCACCTCAGGATGAGGTCACGGGCGGGCAAGACGACACAGGCAACACAGACGACGAAGACGGCCATTTCGACGATCGAACGGGAGTACTGCGAACCATGCCCAAGACCGCGATCATTCCCCCCGGCACCGGCAAGCCGTTGGCCCCCTACGTGCCGGGCACCCTCGCCGACGGCGTGCTCTACGTCTCCGGCACCCTGCCGCTGGATGCCGACGCCAACGTCGTCCATGTGGGAGATGCCGGCGCCCAGACCCGCCACGTGCTGGAGACGATCAAGGGCGTCGTCACGGCGGCCGGCGGTACCATGGACGACGTCACCTTCAACCACATCTTCCTGAAGGACTGGGCCGATTACGCCGCGATCAACGCGGTCTATGCCAGCTACTTCCCCGGCGAGAAGCCGGCGCGCTACTGCATCCAGTGCGGCCTGGTGAAGCCCGACGCCCTGGTGGAGATCGCCACGATCGCGCATGTGGGCAAGCCGTGAGCGCGGCCATCCACCACGAGGTCCACGGGGCCGGAGCGCGCACCATCCTGCTCTCGCCGGGTCTCGGCGGCTCCTGCGGCTATTTCGCGCCGCAGATACCGGCTCTGGCCGAGCGCTTCCGGGTGGTCGGCTACGACCATCGTGGCACCGGGCGCTCGCCCGATGCGCTGGAGGAGGGCCACGACATCGCGGCGATGGCCCGCGACGCGCTCCGGGTGCTGGACGATCTCGGCATCGTCAGCGCCGACATCGTCGGGCATGCGCTGGGCGGCCTGATCGGCCTCGAACTCGCGCGCACCCATCCCGACCGGGTCGGGCGCCTCGTGGTCGTCAACGGCTGGGACAGGGCCGATCCGGCGACGAAGCGCTGCTTTGCCGCCCGCAAGGCGCTGCTGACCCATGCCGGACCGGAAGCCTATGTGGCGGCGCAGGCCATCTTCCTCTACCCGGCGCCCTGGCTGTCGCTCAACGCCGGGCGGGTGGCGGCGGACGAGGCCCATGCGCTCGCGCATTTCCCCGGGCCTGAGAACACGTTCCGACGGATCGCGGCGCTCGAAGCCTTCGATCTCGGCGATCGTCTCGCCGACATCCCGCACGAAACCCTGGTGATGGCGGCGGAAGACGACGTGCTGGTGCCCTATCTGTGCTCGGAGCGGCTCGCGTCGGCCCTGCCCGACGCCAGGCTGGATCTGGCCAAGGGCGGCGGCCACGCCCATAGCGTGACGCAGGCGGAGGCGTTCAACCGCGCCCTCCTCGCCTTTCTCGACCGACCCTGAGCAGGTTCGCATTGGCAAGCCAACGCGACACCTCGCTCAGGCCTCTGAAGTGTCGCAGGTTTTGAGGCGCGAAACCGGTGACCACTTTTGCTAAACCTGCTGAGAGGAAAGCCCCCGGCCATGAGCGAGACGACGATGCCCACGGTCGAAGCCGGCGCCTTCCGCGAGGCGATGTCGCATCTGGCCAGCTCGGTCCATCTCGTCACCAGCGATGGACCGGGAGGACGGGCGGGCTTCACCGCCTCCTCCGTCTGCAGCGTCAGCGACGCGCCGCCGACCCTCCTGGTCTGCATCAACCGCACCTCCTCGGCCTACGCGGCGGTGAGCGCCAACGCGGTCCTGTGCGTGAACACCCTGTCGGGCGAGCAGGCTGGCATCGCGGGTGCGTTCGGCGGTCGCACCCCCATGGACGAGCGCTTCGCCGCAGCGGCGTGGGGCGAACTCGCAACCGGGGCGCCGGTGCTGGAGGGGGCGCTCGCCGCCTTCGATTGCCGCATCGTCGCCCGCCACGCCGTCGGCAGCCACGACGTGCTGTTCTGCGAGGTGGTGGATCTCTCGGAGCCGAGGGGAGGACAGGGCCTCGTCTATGCCGGCCGGCGCTACCACACCTTGCCCGTGTCATCGACGGTGCCACCCGCGCCCGCCCGCAAGGCGGACGGCCTGCTGGGGGCGCTCTGACGCCAAGCTCCGAACGATGCGGCCCATCCGGCCGTTCATGCGCGCACGTTCGATGGGCGCACGTTCGATGGGCGCACGTTCGATGGGCGGGAGGATGTTGATTTATCCACCGGGGCTGCTTACCGCATCACCATTGATCGACGTCGGGCTTGTCATGCACCACGGCATCGGACCGGAGAACCGGGTTCGACCGGGTGAGCCAAGCTCTCCATTTGCATCGGGCATTCGAAATACACATTCCGCCCTACGCTGCGGGGCGAGACCGTAGACTCGGTGGAGTCGTTCCAACGATCTTCACCAATGGTGCCGTAGGGTCGAGCGTGCGATTTCGTGGGGGACCTGCTTGGCTCGGCACCATACCTTCCTCGAACGCCTGTTCGATCTGAAGCCCTATGCGTCGGCCTTCAGCACTGCCCTGCTGGGCTGGCATCCCGCCCTGCGGCGGAGCACGGGTTACTTCCCGGATTTCGCCTGGCCGGCCGACCGCGCGCGGGTGATCAGCGACGAGACCCGGAGGCATCGCCTCTGCGCGCCCGGCTACGACGCGGCGCGGGCCATCGTCATGCGCCACAACGCCGATGTGATGAACGGGCTGGAGACGGCCTGCATGGGGGACACCACCCGCACGATGATCGCCGGGATCGGCGGCGTCCTGATTCCCGGCCACACCGTGATCCCCGCCGATTACGACACGGGCCGCCAGATCTCCCTCGGCCAGCGGGGCCAGGCGCGCTGGGCCTTCTGCCACCCCGCACCGATCGGCCTGCGCAAGATCGTCCTGACGGAGCGCTGCCTCGCGATCCCGCCCGTCTTCCATTTCGGCCATCTCCTCACCGACGTGCTGATGCCGATCTGCGAGGCCGTGCGCGTCGGTGCCATCGACAAGCGGGAGGAGACGGTGTTCGTCACGGCCTCGCACCCGCCCCTCGTGACCGCCTTTCTCGATGGGCTGAAGGCGCTCGGCTACCCGATCCGGCAACTCGTGCTCAAGGCGACGGACCATGTGGTCACGGAGCGCTATGTCTATGCCCGGAGCCATTGCCCCAATATCGAACGGATCTTCGGCGTACCCCAGGCACTGGATACGGCACGGGCCATCTTCCGTGCGGCCTATCGGGGGCATCCGATCACGCCGCCGGCCTCGAAGCTCTATCTCCGGCGCCGCAACCAGCGCCTGCGCGTCGTGGAGGGCGAGGACGCGCTGGTCGAGCGGCTGGAACGCGCGGGCTTCCGCATCTTCGAGCCGGGATGGGGCAACCATGCCGAGCAGATGGCGGCGATAGCGGGTGCCGACGTCGTGGCTGCCGTGCACGGCGCCGCCCTGGCCAACACGATCTTCTGCAAGCCCGGCGCCACCGTCGTCGAACTGATGGCCTCGACCTCCCGCAAGAGCACAGTGCTTCACTGGGCGAGTGAGGGCGGGGCCGACTACGTGCCGGTCCTGGGCGGCCCGGAGGGCGCCCGGCAATCCTTCGCGATCGATCCCGCGGCCACGGCGGAGGCCATCCTCCGCGCCGTGGAACCCGCACCGAGACTCCATGCCGGGGCCTGACGCATGACGACCCCGGACACCTCGGCACGCGGCCTCGCGGGGCGGAACGTCCTCTGCGTGGCCGGCTACCTCCTGCTGCTGGTCTCCGCCTATTTCATCGCCAAGAACCTCTCGGCCAAGCTGATGATCGCGGGGCTCGTCACCATCGCCGTGAGCGATCCGACGCTGCTGCGCGAACGCCTGCCGCGCGCCCTGGAATGGGGGCTCGCCGCGCTCGCGGGCTTCGCCGCCTGGACGGTGCTCGGCCTTCTCGTCAATGGCATTCCCCTGGGGCCGGCAAGCGATGCGGTGGCGAATTTCGCGCTCCTGGCCGTCGCCCTCCTGGCGGGACGGCGCCTGCTCGCCTGCTGCGGCCTCCGCTTCATCCTGGGCGCGCTCTTTGCCGTGGCCAGCCTCAGCGCACTCCTGACGCTCGTCCTGCATTTCGGCGGGGGCCTCTCCTTGGCGGATAGGCTCGTGCCGCTGGGCCGGCCGTCCAACTCCATCCCGGGAGCCGGCGGCCTCTGCATCGCCCTGATCGGCATCGTCGCCCTCCTCGGTGACCGGTCACGCCCGGCCACGCCCGCGACGATCGCCCTCGTCGCCCTGGCCGCGCTGCCGATCGTCGTGGCCGTGGCCATGACCCAGAGCCGCGGTCCCATCCTCGCGACGGTCGTCGCCCTGGTGGCGACGCGGCCGCCGTGGCGTCCGGATGGTTGGCGTCTCACCGGCTGGCGCCTCTTCGCGGTGGCCCTCCTGGCCTGGAGCCTCACCACGGCGCTGATCGTGATCGAGCCCTGGCTGAGAGCGATGCTCTGCGTCGACCAGTCGAATTTCTGCCGTCCCTCCAGCCGCCAGCAGATCTGGACCTGGGTGTTCGAGCATATCTCGCAGCGGCCCCTGCTCGGTTTCACGCCCGTCTTCCGCTTTGCCGATTCGCTGTTCAACCACGCCCATAACGGCCTCTTCGGCACGGCGATGTATTTCGGCGTCCCGGCCTTGGTGGCCGCCCTGGCGATGACCTTCGTCTATTGCCGTCACCTCGCGACCGTCGACGGAGAACTCTCGACCTTCTGCGCCACCGCGCTGATCTTCAGCTTCGGCTACATGGGATCGGACCTTCCCAACCCGTTCTCGTTCGTGAACATGCATTTCCTCTTCCTCTGGCTGCCCATCGCCTTCGCCTTGGCGGGGCGGTCGGAGGAGTCCGCGATCGGGCCGGGCTAAGCAGGGTCGCGCTGGCAAGCCAACGCTTGACCCCGCTCAGTTCTCCGATGTTCTGCGAAACCTGCTCGGGACACCGTCCCGAAGCGTCAGGCGGCTCCATGGGATGCGGCTGCCACGCTCCTTGCATCACGCGATGTGCATCACGCGACCCCACCGTCCGGAGACGACGCGATCATGGCAGCCGAACCCTATTTCCCCGTCTGGCGCGCCAGGGATGCGACGTCGGAGGCCACGGACGTCATGCCCGACGAGCGGCTGCCCGCGGGCCAGACCGTGCTCCTCGGCTTCCAGCACGTGGTGGCGATGTTCGGCGCCACCGCCCTGATGCCGATCCTGATGGGGTTCGACCCCAACCTGGCGATCTTCTTCTCCGGCATCGGTACGCTGATCTTCTTCCTCGCCACGGGCGGCCGGGTGCCGAGCTATCTTGGCTCGTCGGCGGCCTTCGTCGGGGTGGTGATCGCGGCCACGGGCTATGCCGGGGCGGGGCCGAACCCCAACATCGCCGTGGCGCTCGGCGGCATCGTCGCGGCGGGCCTGCTCTATGGCCTCGTGGGCGCCGTCATCGGGCTCGTCGGCTATGCCTGGGTGGAGCGGGTGATGCCCCCGGTGGTGACCGGCGCGGTGGTGGCCGCCATCGGCCTCAACCTCGCGCCGATCGCGACGCGGATCATCTCGGCCTCCGCCTTCGACACTTGGTTCGGCCTTCTGACGGTGGTCATCGTCAGCGTCATCACCATCTACGCGCCCGGCCTCGCCCGGCGCCTGCCGATCCTGATCGGGGCGGCCCTCGCCTACCTGCTCTATCTCCTCCTCGCCAACGGGCTCGGTCTCGCCAAGCCCATCGACTTCTCCGCCGTCATGGCCGCCCCCTGGATCGGCGTTCCGGGCTTCGTGGCACCGATCTTCGACCTCAAGGCGACCGCCCTCATCGCCCCGGTCTTCGTGGTGCTGATCGCCGAGAATCTCGGCCATATCAAAGCCATCGGCGCGATGACGAGCCGCAACCTCGACCCCTACATCGCCCGCGCCTTCCTCGGCGACGGCCTCGCCACCATGCTGTCGGGCGGGCTCGGCGGCACGGGGGTGACGACCTATGCGGAGAATATGGGCGTCATGGCCATGACCCGGATCTACTCGACCCTGGTCTTCGTGGTGGCCGGTTTCACCGCGATCCTGTTCGGCCTGTGCCCGAAATTCGGGGCGCTGATCCTGACCCTGCCGGTGCCGGTGATCGGCGGCCTCTCGGTGGTGGTGTTCGGGCTGATCGCGGCCACTGCCGGGCGGATCTGGGTGGAGAACCGGGTGGACTTCGCCAATGCCCGCAACCTCCTCACGGTCGGCGTCGCCGTGGTGCTGGGCGCGGGCGACCTGACCCTGAAATTCGGTTCCTTCGCCTTCGGCGGCATCGGCACCGCCACCTTCGGCGCCATCCTGATCTATCACCTCCTCGGCATGACCCGGATCGGGCAGGTCTCCGAGGCCGGGCGCGCGCGGGTGTGACGACGACCCGCCCCTCAGACGGGAGGGGCGTGGCCTATTCGGCCGCGAACAGGCCCGGCATCTCCGGCTCGGCGCTTCCCGGCAGGGACGCCTTGGGGTCGCCCGGCCCGGTCTCGCAGCCGAGGACGGGCAGCGCGATGACGCGCAGCCCACGAAAATCCGTGCGGCAGACGATGGTGCCCCGCGTCTCCACATAGGCGAGGAGCCGCCGGGCGCGACCCGGCGAGCGGCTGCCGATGGCCCGCGCCAGGGCCTCGTCGCCGGGGCAGGGCTCTCCGGCCAGGGCCGCGCGGGCGAGCAGCAGGAACAGGCCCTGGACTTCGTCGGGCAGGTTGGCGGCGGCGGCCTGCGCCTCGTCCCAGCGCCCGTCCCCGTCGGCCGGGGAGGCCTGCCCGTCGAACCCGGCCCGCGCCACGCCGAGGCGGCGGCGGAAGGCGGCGAGGGTGAGGGATTCGCCGTCGAGCCCGCGCATGCGGCAGCGGACGAGGAAGTCCTGGTAGATCACGGCCACGGGCTGGCGCCCGGCATCGGGATCGACGGCGATGCCGCGCAGCACCTCGTCGAGGCCGGCACGCAACTCCTCCTCGCTCAGGGGCTCGGGCGCCTCGGCGGGTTCGGGCCGGTAGGCGCTGAGTTCGCGCAGGAGGTCGGCGGGGCTCGCGCGGGGCGTCGGCGGAGTGCGCGGTGCCGGAGCCCAGGAGGCCGGGCCGTCCTCGGCCGAGCGGGTGAGGATGAGGGCGCGCAGGTCCGCGTCGGCGGGGGCGGGGAGCGGCACGAGCTTGGGCGAGCCCGAGCGCGCCGAGGTGGAGACCGGACCGATGCGCAGGGCCAGCGGCCGGCGGCTCAACGCGGGGCCGAGGGCCACGAACTCGCCGCGGGAGAGATCGCGGAACCGCTCGGCGCCCCGGCGGTCGAGGCCGAGCAGGTCGGCGGCCCGCGCCATGTCGATGTCGAGGAAGGTGCGGCCCATGAGGAAGTTGGTGGCCTCGGCCGCCACGTTCTTGGCGAGCTTGGCGAGGCGCTGCGTGGCGATGATGCCGGCGAGCCCGCGCTTGCGGCCACGGCACATCAGGTTGGTCATGGCCCCGAGAGAGGCCTTGCGCGCCTCGTCGGAGACGTCGCTGGCGGCGGCGGGGGCGAAGATCTGCGCCTCGTCGACCACGACGAGGACGGGGTGCCAATGGCTGCGCTCGGCCTCGAACAGGCCGCCGAGGAAGGCGGCGGCGGCGCGCATCTGCGCCTCCATGTCGAGGCTCTCCAGGGTGAGGACCACGGAGACCCGATGGGCGCGCACCCGCGCCGCGATGGCCTGGAGATCGCCCTCCCCATGGGCGCCGTCCACGACCACGTGGCCGTAGGCCTCGGCCAGGGTGACGAAATCGCCCTCGGGATCGATGATCACCTGCTGGACCGAGCCCGCGCTCTGCTCGAGCAGGCGGCGCAGGAGATGCGACTTGCCGGAGCCGGAATTGCCCTGGACCAGGAGTCGGGTGGCCAAGAGTTCCTCGAGATCGAGCCGGGCGGGCTCTTCGCCCGGCCCCATGCTCAGACCCATCTCGATCCCCACCGTCATTCCCGCTCCGCTGTCCCGTATCGCGCCCGCGACGAGGCCAATGCTAGCACGGATAGGCCCAGGGTGCGGAGCATGAGGGCAGCGCATCCACAGGCACGAACCTCGCCAAGTAGACATAAAGACCTAGGCTATTTCGCCTAGGTCTTTAAGCAAAGGACAATGATCCCGGTCACCTCGCGCCCTCGGCCTTGCGACACGCTCGGCACCGCTCCATCCGACCCTAGAGCGCTGCATTTTCCTGCAGGCCGCCCTTGCCGCCCCGACCCGCGCGTCTAGATTCCGGTCTCATGAACCCAGTCCTCATCGTTGCCCTGGTCTGCGCCTCGACGGTCCAGGCCCCCGACTGCTCCCGCGAGACGGCCCTCGATGTGATCACGGGGCCTGCTCACACGCTTCAGGAATGCATGATGCAGGGGCCGGTCCTTGCGGCCAATGCCGGCCATGGCAACAATCCGGACACCTACGTGAAGACCCGCTGCGAGCCGCGGCGCTGACCCGGCCGGGAGCGAAGCCCCCAGGAACGAAGTCCCCATGAGCGACGACGTCAGCCCGGATCGGGCGGTGATGATCCGCCTGCGCGCCCGCCTCGCGGTGGTAGAACGCGCGGCTTGGTTTGGCTTCGCCGAGGCGATGCGCCGGCAGCCGAAGGAAACGGAAGCCTATATCGCGGCCGAGCGGGCCAAATGCGCTGCCGGGTTCGCCGGCCCGGCCTGGGCACGCGACCTCACCGAGGCGGAGCGAGCGATGCTCGGCGCCGAGGTGGATGCGGGGCTGGCGCAGTTGGTGGAGGATGCCAAGGGGGAGTGATCCTCTCGGGTCCCTTCCCCCGGACGGGTGGAGCGGGTGAGCCGCTGACGTGGCCCGTATTCGCGTGAGGTTCCGGATCACCCTGCGCTTCGCTGCGGGCATGGAAAAGGTGCGGCCCGCGATGCCGGACTCGACGACAGTCTGACCGATATCTTCCCCTACCCGCCCCACGGATCCCGCCCGCCCCACAGATCCCGCCAGGCGGGCGGCATCGAGAGGCCCGGCAGGCTGGTGGCCGCGTGGATGCCGATGGCGACCGCGCGGGCGAGGGTATCGGCCGCCGCCGCGCCGATACGGGCGAGATCGGTGACGGGGTCGGAGAGGAGAATCCGTCCGGTGGAGACCGCGAAGACCACGTCGCCGTCGAGCGGCGTGTGGACGGGGTGGATCGCCCGCGACAGGCCGTCCTGCGCCATCACCGCGAGGCGGCGGCACTGAGCCTTGGTGAGGATCGCGTCGGTGGCGACGAGGGCCAGGGTGGTGCTGGTACCGGGCGGGGCCTCGCGGGGCCAGGTGAAGGCGTCCGCCGGCATCGGATCGGGGAAGCCGAGACCGCCGAACTCCCCCTCCCGCTCGAACGGCGCCGCCCAGAAATGCCGTCCCTCCCCCACCGTGACCCGGCCGAAGGCGTTGACGGCCACCAGCGCGCCGACCCGCGCGGGCGTGCCGCTCACCGGGGAGGAAGCCGAGCCGAGGCCGCCCTTGAGGTTGGCCGTGCGCGCGCCGTAGCCCGCCCCCACGGTGCCGAGGGTGAAATCCTGCGCCGCCGCGTCGGCGGCCTCGTAGCCGAGGTCGCGATAGGGCGAGAAGCGGCCCCAGTTCTTGTCACCGCCGTTGAGGAGATCGAACAGGATCGCGCCGGGGACGATGGGGACACGGATGTCGCCGATGGGAAACCCCCTCCCCGTCTCGGCGAGCCAGGCCACGACGCCCGCCCCCGCATCGAGGCCGAAGGTGGAGCCGCCGGACAGGACCAGGGCGTCGATGCGCTCCACCGTGCGCTCGGGGTCGAGGAGGTCGGTCTCCCGGGTGCCCGGCCCGCCGCCGCGCACGTCGACACCCGCCACCACGGCCGCGTCGAACAGGATCGCGGTGGTGCCGCTCGCCACGCGCGCATCCTGGGCGTGGCCCACGGTGATACCGGCGATATCGGTGATCAGGTTGCGCATCCCGGCCCTCCGAATCTTGCTCAGAACGATCGCATGCCCGGGCTGTCTCTTATACACACTCCGAGCCCACGAGACTAAGGCGAATCTCGTATGCCGTCTTCTGCTTGAAAAAAAAAAAAAAAAAAAAAAGAAAAAAAAGAGAAAGAAAGAAGGAAGAGAAAGAAGAGCGGCGCCAGAGCGCCAGCGCCAGCCAGATCAGGACGAACAGGACCAGTCGATGCGGCTCCAGACGTTCGCCGTAAACGAGGACGCTGAGGGCCATGAGGCAGGAGGGGGCGAGGTATTGCATCAGCCCGAGGGTGGAGAGGGTGAGGCGCTGGGCGGCGGCGGCGAACCAGATCAGCGGCAGGGCGGTGGTGGCGCCGGTGAGGAGCAGGAGGCCGAGGCGGACGGGATCGCCGTTCACCACGGAGGGGGCGGCGAGGACGAGATAGAGGCCGGCGGCGGGCAGGAGCAGGAAGGTCTCGGCGGCAAAGCCCACCATGGCGTCGACGCCCACCACCTTGCGCACCAGCCCGTAGAGCGAAAAACTCGCGGCGAGCGTCAGGGACAGCCAGGGCAGGTGCCCGGCCAGGACCACCGCCAGGATCACCCCGGCGGCGGCGAGCCCCACCGCCACGGCCTGGACCGGCCGCAGCCGCTCTCCGAGAACGAGGGCGCCGAGCGCCACGCTCATCAGCGGATTGATGAAATAGCCCAGACTCGCATCCAGCATGTGCCCGGACTGGACCGCCACGAGGTAGAGCAGCCAGTTGACCGCGATGAGCCCGGCCGAGACGACGAGGAGAAGGTGGCGACGCCTCAGGGGAAACGGGTTGCGCACCCGTCGGCGCAGGACCGCCAGCAGGCCGACCACGAGCACGCTCGACCAGACGATGCGATGGGCGAGGATGCTGCCGGCCGGCACGGAATCGAGCAGCCGGAAATGCACCGGTACGACGATGCCCCAGCTCAGGTAGGCTCCGAGCGCGTAGATCAGCCCCACGACGTTCCTCCCGTCCCCTTCCGAGGTCGGGACGGGGTCTACACCAAGTCCGGGCGGCCGGCTCCGGCGGGGGATGGGTGGCGCCGATGCATCCATGGAACAGCCGGGCCGCGCCACGTCCTGCGCGCCGCCCTCGTTACGCTTGACGACCCCATTGCCGGCCTGCTCGCCGTGCGACGGTCACTTGCCGCCCGTGACGTCCAGGAAGGTGCCGGTGACGAAGGATGCCTCCGGACCGGCCAGCCAGAGGATCGCGCGGGCGACCTCCTCGGGCTCGCCACCGCGTCCCATCGGGATGCTGTCCTTCACGCGATCGACGCGTCCGGGTTCTCCGCCGCTCGCGTGCATCTCCGTGTAGATGTGACCGGGCCGCACGCAGTTCACCCGAATGCCCTCGCGTGCGACCTCCTTGGCGAAGCCGATCGTCATGGTTTCGACCGCGCCCTTCGTGGACGCATAGTCCACGTACTCGTTCGGACTGCCGAGGCGGGCGGAGGCCGAAGAGACGTTGACCACCGCGCCCCCACGCCCGCCATGGCGATGCGACATGCGCCGCGCGGCCTGCTGAGCGCAGAGAATCGGGCCGATGGCATTCACGGCGAAGACGCGCGTCACGCGCGCGAAGTCGAGCTCTTCGAGGCGCGAGTGTCGGTCGATCATGGCTGCGTTGTTCACCAGGACATCGAGCCGGCCGAAGCGGCCGTCGACGCGTTCGAACATCCGCGAGACATCGGTGGGATCGGCGCTGTCGGCCCGTATGGCCAGCGCGCCTCGGCCCACCGCCTCGACCGCGGTGACGACGTCCCGGGCTGCCGCCTCGTTCGACAGGTAGCTGAAGGCGACGTCATAGCCTCGCCATGCCGCCAGACGCGCGGTCGCGGCACCGACGCCGCGACTGCCGCCGGTGATCAGGATGACGGGCGCTCGTGAACCGTCGTCGGGCGGGGATTCCCCCGCGCGAGAAACCGGCTGGTCGCGATCCGCGGTACCGGGGTGTCGAACGGCGGTCATGGCTTCCTCACGAGGTGCGGTGACAGAATGAGCATGATCGGGATGACGGCGAAGGCCGTGGCCGCGGCCGAGGCGGCGGCCCAACGCGGTCCGAGCGCATCGCCGAGCGGGCCGTAGAGCAGGGGCGTCGCGAGGGCGCTGCCTCCGAGGGTCCAAGTGTAGAAGACGGCGAAGGCCCGCTCGACCCGGCCGTGCGGTGCGAGTTCCGGCACCGTGCCGTACAGCACCGAGGAGGTGCCGTTCAGCATCAGGCCGAGGAGCGGCAGCAGGGCAAGGGCGGGGGCGAGGGGGAGCACGATGACCAGCAGGATCGCCGCCGCCGTGCCGGTCTCGGTGAGGATCACGCTGCGCGACACCCCAAAACGTTCCCCGAGCCGGCCGAAGACGGCCTTGCCGAGCGCGCCGCCGACGGCGGCGAGAGCGAACGCGACGCCCACCGTGGCGAAGGCGGCTCCTTTCTCCTGCAACAGGAACGGCAGGTAGACGAGGAAGGCCGGACGCGCGGCGTTGTCGAGCATGCCGATGGCGACCAGCAGCCCGAAGCCGGGCCGGCCTGTCGACGCGCCGGCGCGGAACGAACCTCCCTGGGACGTCCCCCGCGTCGCGTCGCGCAGAACGGGCTCGCGCGGCAACAGGGCGGCGACCCCGAGGGCGACGACGACGCCGAGACCGGCGGCGAGCCAGAGCACCAGGCGCCAGTCGGACCCTGTGAGCAGCAAGCCGGCGAGGGGCGGCAGCGCTGCTTTTCCGAGGTCGCCGGCGAAGTTGTAGGTGCCGAGGGGGCCACGAGCCCCCCTCCCGTAGGCTCGTGCGATCACCGCGGAAGCGAGCGGGTGCTGGGTGCTGCTGCCCGCGCCGGAGAGGGCGAGGGCGACGCACAGACCGACGAGGCCGCCCGACGCACCGGCGAGCGCGTAGCCGCCCGCGCTGAGCAACGTGCCGAGGACGAGGACGGTGCGTGCGCCGAGCCCGCGGGCGAGCACGGTGGCGGGCATCTGCAGGCCGGCCAGTGCCCCGACATAGAGCGAGCGCAACAGCGCGAGGGCGACGTATCCGAGGCCGAACTCCGCCTGCCAGACCGGCAGCAGCACGTAGATCAGGTCGGTGTAGCCGTCGTGCAGGGCGTGATTGACCCCGGCGGCCGTGAGCGTGCGTGTCGGCGGCGGGGCGAGGATATCGCGCTCCCGGCCCGTCGGGCTCTCTACCCGCTCGTCGATGGTGGTCGTCGGCATCGCTCGTCATCCCATGGCCGAGGGCGACGCTACATCCGTGAGCCTTCGGGGATCAGAGGCGTTCGCCTCACGCTACCCGTGCGCTAGACTCACGGGTGGCCGGTCTCTTGGACTTATGCCAGGCCTCGACGAAACCGATTCGTCGAGGCCTGTCCGCGCGACCGCACGGCGGCGGCAATCCGCCGGGCCTCGGTGAGCACGACCTGTGGGTCGGGCTCACCGAGAGCGGGTACAGGAGGTCACAGGTCCGATGCGTCGTCTTCCGCCCCTTCACGCCTTGCGCGTCTTCGAGGTCGCTGCCCGCGCCGGCAGCCACGCCGCCGCCGCGGCCGAACTCGGCCTGACGCACGGGGCGGTGAGCCGTCAGGTTGCGGCGCTGGAAGCATGGTTCGGGCAGCGCCTGTTCGTGCGGGTCGGGCGGAATGTGGTCCCGACGCCTGCGGCCCGGGCCTTCGCGGAGGCCGTCAGCCTCACCTTCGACCGGCTCGATGCGGCGGCCGAGATCTGCGGCAGGCCCCTCGCGCCACGGACCCTGCGGGTGAGCACGCCGACGACCTTCGCCATGCGCTGGCTGATCCCGCGTCTCGATAGCTTCCACGCGGCGCGGCCGGAGGCGGAGGTCGTCGTCACCACGACCACGACCCTGGACAACGCCCTGCGCGGCGGCTTCGACCTCGCGGTCCGGCGCGAGCCGCGGATTGGGACGGGCGCCCGCCATCCCTGGGGCGCCTACCGCGCGGTCCCCTTCCTGGCTGAGGCCAACACGCTGGTGGTGAGCCCGTCCCTGCTCGCGGCCCGCCCCCTGCGCGCGCCGGCGGACCTCGAGGGCGGGACTCTGCTGACGAGCGAGACCCGCCCGGGTGATTGGAGCGACTGGCTCGCCGCCGCCGATCTCCCCGCGAGTCTGGGCAGCCGACGGACGTTCGACCACTATTTCGTCGCGCTGCAGGCGACGGCGGACGGGCTCGGCTACGGGGTCGGGCCGGTGCCGGTCTTGTCCCTCGATCTGGCGGCGGGCCGGCTCGCCGCCCCCTTCCCGGAGATCGTCGTTCCGCGCCCCGGCTACGTCGCCCTGGTGCCGAACGACGCGGACAAGACGTCCACGCTCACGGCCTTCGTGGAGTGGCTCGTCGCCACGGGCGCACACTGACGTCGACCCATCGCCGGAACGCCGCAACAGGGAAAGCCAGTGCCGGAAAGCCGTGTCAGCGGCGCGGCGGGGTGATCGGGTCGCCGCGCAGGAGGGCGTTGAGGCGCTCGGTGTCGAACCCGTCCGTGGCCTTCGGCTTGGTTGGAGCGGGTTTCGCGGAGGCGGTCTTCGTCACCGCAGGCTTGCCCGCCGAGGAGGGGCGGACTTCGCGGAGGCGGGCTTGGCGCCCGTCGGGCGGGGGCCAGGGGCCGGTGGTGGAGAGCTCGCCCGGCTGGAGCAGGGACGGGATCGAACCGGTATCCTGAGGCTCGCTCACGAGGGGGGCCTGCACCATCCGGGGCGCGGGCGCCGCCGGGAGATGGGCCAGCCGGTCGGCACTGACGAAGCCGATCGCCAGGACGCTCAGGCCGAAGACGCTGCCGACGACGAGGAAGCGCAAAATACGCACGCGATACGCTTTCTACAAATACTCAACACCTTGAACACCGGTTTTAAACCAAGGCCGTTAACGAACCCGAGCATCGCCGTCCGGCCCGACCGTGCCATTTTCTGACCCTTCCTCCCGTCGCGGGCGGGAGGCGGTCACAGGATCTGGCTGAGAAAGGCCTGGGTGCGGGCGTGGCGCGGCCTGTCGAAGAACTCGACCGGCGGCGCCACCTCGATGACCTGGCCCTCGTCCATGAAGACCACGCGGTCGGCGACCTCGCGGGCAAAGCCCATCTCGTGGGTGACGCAGAGCATGGTCATGCCGCCGCGCGCCAGCTCCGCCATGGTGTCGAGGACCTCCTTGACCATTTCCGGGTCCAGCGCCGAGGTCGGCTCGTCGAACAACATCACCTTCGGGCTCATGCACAAAGCGCGGGCGATCGCCACCCGCTGCTGCTGCCCGCCCGAGAGCTGGCCCGGAAACTTCCCCGCCAGTTGCGGGATGCGGACGCGCTCGAGATAGCCCATGGCTAGGTCCTCGGCCGCCGCCCGGCCCATCCGCTTCACGTGGATGGGGGCGAGCGTACAATTCTCCAGCACGGTGAGATGGGCGAACAGGTTGAAGTGCTGGAACACCATGCCGACCTCGCGGCGCACGGCGTCCACGCTGGCCTGCGCCCCGGTGAGTTCGATGCCGTCCACATGGATCGTGCCCTGCTGGTGCGCCTCGAGACCGTTGATGCAGCGGATCAGGGTCGATTTGCCCGAGCCCGAGGGACCGCAGATCACGATCTTCTCGGCCTTCGCCACCGTGAGGTCGACGTCGCGCAGGACGTGGTGGGCGCCGAACCACTTGTTGACGCCGGAGAGCGCGACGGCGGGGGAAGTCTGCGGTGCCTTCGAGGATTCACTCGTCATCGTCTCTCTCCCGCCGCGAGGCGGCGCTCGATAAACCCGGCATAGCGCGCCATGCCGAAGCAGACGGCGAAATAGACGAGGGCGGCGAAGATGTAGGCGGTGGCCGGGATGGTGGCGGCCGACCAGCGCGGATCGGCGCGGGAGGCTTCCAGCACGCGGATGAAATCGCTGATGCCGACGATGGAGACCAGGGTGGTGTCCTTGAACAGGCCGATCATCGTGTTGACGATGCCGGGCAGCGCCACCTTCAGCGCCTGGGGCAGGATGACGAGGCGCAGCGCCTGGCTTCGGCCAAGGCCGAGCGCCGCCGCCGCTTCGGCCTGCCCCTTCGGTACGGTCTGCAGCCCGCCGCGCACCACCTCGGCCATGTAGGCGGAGGCGAAGAGCGCGATGCCGACGAGGGGCCGCAGCAGGCGGTCTACGGTGATGTCACCGGGCAGGAACAGCGGCAGCATCACGTTGGCCATGAACAGCACCGTGATCAGCGGCACGCCGCGCCAGAACTCGATGAAGGCGGTGGAGAGCACGCGCACCACCGGCAGGGTCGAGCGCCGCCCCAGCGCCAGCAGGATGCCGAGCGGCAGGGAGACGACGATGCCCACCGTGGCCACCACCACGGTGACGAGGAAGCCGCCCCACAGGCCCGTCGCGACGGTCTTCAGCCCGAGGGACGGCGCGCCGGAGAGAAGCATGTAGGCCAGTACCGGGAAGACCAGGAAGGCGAAGAGCGCGCCGAGATCGCGCCGGGGCGCCCCGAGCCAGAGCATCCATCCCGCGGCGAGGGCGAGCAGCGCGACGGCGAAGTTCGGGCGCCAGCGCTCGGCGGCGGGGTAGGAGCCATAGGCGAGGTAGTTGATCTTGTCGGCGATGAAGGCCCAGCAGGCCCCCACCGGCCGCCCCGCCGCCTCCGGCCGGCAGGCATCGCCCGACGCGCCGGTCCAGACCGCGTCGACGACGAGGAAGCGGATCGCGACGGGGAGCAGCCAGGCGAGCAATCCCAGGATCGCCAGGGTGGTGAGCCCGTTGCCGAGGCTCGAGAACAGGTTCCGGCGCAGCCAGCCCAGCGGTCCGCCGACGGTGGCGGGCGGCGGGCGCGAGGCGACGAGATCGGCGCGGACGAATCCCTGCATCCTCAGCGCTCCACCATGGTCACGCGGCGATTGTAGAGGTTCATCAGGAAGGCCGTGGCGAGGCTGAGCGTGAGGTAGACCGCCATGGTGATCGCCACCACCTCCACCGCCTGGTTGGTCTGGTTGAGCACGGTGCCCATGAAGACGTGGACGAGGTCGGGATAGCCGATCAGCACCGCCAGCGACGAGTTTTTGGTGACGTTGAGATACTGGCTGGTGAGCGGCGGCACGATCGCCCGCATCGCCTGCGGAACCACCACGAGGCGCAAGCTCTGGCCCCGGCTCAGCCCCAGCGCGGAGGCCGCCTCCCCCTGCCCGCGCGCCACGCTGGAGAGGCCGGCCCGCACGATCTCGGCGATGAAGGCGGCGGTGTAGGTGGAGAGCCCGAGAACCAGGGCGGCGAATTCCGGCAGGATCGGCAACCCGCCCTCGACATCGTAGGGTCCGCGCGCCGGCCAATCGACCGCGACCGGATGGCCGGCCAGCGCCAGCCCGATCCAGGCGAGACCCGGCAGGAGGATCGTGAGGGCGAGGCCCGGAAGCCAGACCCGCACCGGGGGCCGCCCGGTCTCCGCCGCGCGGCGCGCCCGCCGTCGCAGGAGCGACAGGGCGGCGAGGCCGACGAGGAAGGCCACCGGCACCAGCCAGGCGGCACCTGAAAAATCCGGGCGCGGCAGGACGAGGCCGCGCTGCGAGACGAAGGCGCCCCCCAGACTCGCGGGAGCCTCGGCCGAGGGCAGGGCCACTCGCACGGCCACGTACCAGACGAGGAGCTGCAGCAGCAGCGGCACGTTGCGGACCGCCTCCACATAGGCGGAGGCCAGCCCCCGCGCGAGGAGGTTCGGCGACAGCCGGGCGATGCCCACCACGAAGCCGATCAGCGTAGCGAGCACGATGCCCAGCGCCGCGGCCAGCAGCGTGTTGCAGAGCCCGACGAAGAACGCATCGAGATAGGTCGAGGTCGCCGCCGCGTAGGGGATCAGCCGCTGGCTGATGTCGAACCCGGCATTGCGCGACAGGAAGCCGAACCCGGCAACGATGCCCTGTTTCGCGAGCTTCTGCGCGGCATTGCCGGCGGCGACGTAGACGAGGCCGGCGACGGCGAGCGCCAGGACGATCTGGAGCGCGAGGGCGCGAAAGGAGGTCTTTCGGGATTCAGCCATGACGGCATCCTCCGCGCGCAACCCCTCTCCCCCCTGCGGGAGAGGGTGGCCTTCGCGTAAGCGAAGGTCGGGTGAAGGGAGGGCCCTCTCCGGAAAGACCTGTGCCGGCCCCTCTCCCGCCCGCTCCGCGGGCACCCTCCCCCGCGAAGGGGGGAGGGTCTTGCTCCCACACGCCCCTCACCGGATCGGAGGCCCGTATTGCAGGCCGCCCTGGTTCCAGAGGGCATTCAGGCCGCGCGGGATCTTCAGCGGTGTCTGCGCGCCGACATTGCGCTCGAACGCGTCGCCGTAATTGCCCACATGACGGACGATCCGGTAGGCCCAGTCGGTGGTGAGGCCGAGGCCCTCGCCGTATTTGCCCTCGAGGCCGAGAATGCGCCGCACGTCGGGGCTGAGGGCGGTCTTCCGCATCTCCTCGACATTGCTCTGGGAAATCCCCGCCTCCTCGGCGTCGATCATGGCGTAATGGGTCCAGGCGACGAGATCGCGCCATTGGTCGTCGCCCTGGCGCACGCCCGGCGCGAACGGCTCCTTCGAGATCGCCTCGTCGAGAATGACGTGCTCATCCGGATGCGCCGTCTTCAGGCGCTCGCCATAGAGGGAGGACTTGTCGGTGGAGTAGGCGTCGCAGCGGCCGGATTCGTAGGCGCCCAGCGTCTGCTCGCTATTGGCGAAGGTGACGACCTTGTAGGTCAGCCCCCGCGTGCGGAACCAATCGGCGAGGTTGAGCTCGGTGGTGGTGCCCTGCTGCAGGCAGATCGTCGCCCGGTCGAGCTGTTTCACCGACGTGATGGCGAGGGACTTTCGCACCAGGAACCCCTGCCCGTCATAGAAGGTGATGACGGGAAAGTTCATGGCGGCGGTGTCGCGCGACAGAGTCCAGGTGGTGTTGCGCGACAGGACGTCGATCTCGCCGGATTGCAGGGCGGTGAAGCGCGCGGCCGAGGATTGCGGGATGAACCGCACCTTGGCCGGATCGTCGAAGATCGCCGCCGCCAGCGCCCGGCAGAAATCCACGTCGAGCCCGCGCCACTGGCCCTGGCTGTCCGGAATGCTGAACCCCGCGACCCCGCCGCTGACACCGCAGACGAGATGCCCCCGCGCCTTGACCTGGGCGAGGGTGCCTTGGGCGGAACCGTTCTGGGCGAGGGCAGGAGTGAGGCAAAACAGCATGATCCCTCCTACCCAAAACCTCATCCTGAGGTGCTGCGAAGCGGCCTCGAAGGAGGCCTCCAGCCAGCATCGCGCGATCTGGAGGCCTCCTTCGAGGCCGCCGCTGCGCGGCGTCACCTCAGGATGAGGTGAACGGGTCGGATGAGGCGTCGACGATGCCGGGAGACCGTTGATCATACCCGCGCATTGCAAAGGATCGGCAGGCCCGGTCAAGGGCTTCCGCTTGACGCCATTGCACAGGCGAGGCTCAGGTTGCGGCGCAACCGCCCTCCCCGCATACGGGTTTCCATGTCGAACACCCCTTCCCGCGATCCCGCCCGCTTCGGCCCGGCCACACGCCTCGTCCATGCGGGGCGCGACCCCTCCGCGCAGCATGGCTTCGTCAACACGCCGATCTATCGCGGCTCGACGGTGCTGTTCCCGACCTATGACGACCTGCAGCACCGGCGCGGGCGCTACGATTACGGCACCAGCGGCTCGCCGACGATGGATTCGCTCACCCAGGCCTGGAGCGAGCTCGCCGGGGCGGCGGGCACGGTGCTGACGCCCTCGGGCCTGGCCGCCCTCACGGTCGCCCTGATGAGCGTGGTGAGCGCGGGCGACCATCTCCTCGTCACCGACAGCGCCTACCGCCCCACCCGCATCTTCTGCGACGGCGTGCTGAAGCGCTTCGGCGTGGAGGTGACCTATTACGATCCCCTCGTCGGCGCCGGCATCGGCGCTCTGATGCAAACGAACACCAAGGCGGTTTTGGTGGAGGCGCCGGGCTCGCAGAGCTTCGAGATGCAGGACGTGCCGGCCATCGCGGAGGTCGCCCATGCGCATGGCGCCGCCGTCATCATGGACAATACCTGGGCGACGCCGCTGTTCTTCCCGCCGCATGAGCGGGGCGTCGACATCGCCGTGGAGGCGGGGACCAAATATCTCAGCGGCGGCTCGGACCTGCTCCTCGGCCTCACCTCGGCCAACGAGCGATACTGGCCCGCGCTCCACCGCACCTTCGAGCATTTCGCCATGTGCGCCGGGCCGGAGGATGCGTTCCTGGCGCTGCGCGGCCTGCGCACCATGAACCTGCGCCTGCGCGAGCACGAGCGCCAGGGCCTCGCCATGGCGCGCTGGCTGCAGGCGCGGCCGGAAGTGCTGCGGGTGCTGCATCCGGCCCTGCCGGAGGATCCCGGCCACGCCATCTGGAAGCGGGACTTCTCCGGGTCGTCCGGCCTGTTCGGAGTGGTCCTCAAACCGGCTCCGGCGAAAGCCGTGGCGGCGATGCTCGACGGGCTCGAACTGTTCGGGATGGGCTTTTCCTGGGGCGGCTTCGAAAGCCTCGTCATCCCGTTCGATTGCCGGACCTACCGCACCGCCACGCGCTGGGAGCCGGGCGGACCGGGCTTGCGCTTCCATATCGGCCTCGAGGAGATTTCGGATTTGCAGGCCGATCTCGATGCCGGGTTTTCGCGGTTCCGCACCACGATGTGAGGCGATCTTCGTAAGACACGGCGCACCGTCATCCCGGGTCGCCAAAGGCGAGCCCAGGATCCAGAGCCGCTGCCGGTGCATCGCCTTGCGCTGTCGTCGCTTCTGGATTCCGGGCTCCGCTACGCGGCCCCGGAATGACGGCGGATGACGATCGTGAGGGGGTTTTCCAGAACAGAAAGAGGGTCTTTCACGGCGCCAGCCAGGTCCCCGCCCAGCTGTCCCCGTCCCGCTTCCAGGCGGCGCGCCGGTGTCCCCGCCGGTCGAGGAAGAGGAATTCGAGCCGGGTGGCGCTCACCTGAACCGCGCAGAAATTCGGCCGGCCGGCGGCGATGGCCGCGTCGGTCTCCGGCAGGCAATAGCCCTCGCCCGAGGCGAGTTCGGTGCCGGGCCCCGGCGCCACGCCGTAGCAGACCCGGCTCATCGCCATCGATCCGTCCCAGGCGGCATCCGCCAGGGCATCGTCGGTATGGAGCGTGGCCGGGCCCGAGACCCGGATCTGGACCTTGCTCACCGAATCGTAGCCGTGCAGCGCGGCCCGGC
This sequence comes from Methylobacterium bullatum, assembly GCA_902712845.1. Lineage (NCBI taxonomy): Bacteria > Pseudomonadati > Pseudomonadota > Alphaproteobacteria > Hyphomicrobiales > Methylobacteriaceae > Methylobacterium > Methylobacterium bullatum. The sequence goes on along the minus strand of LR743504.1, from coordinate 3,776,382 downwards.
CGGAGGCGGCGATCTCGACGGCCTTGCGGGACCGGCGGTCGCAATGGAAGCGCAGGATCCCGGTCCGCCGGTCGGCCTCGCGCAGGACGATGGTGCGGACCTGCGGGCAGCCGTCGGCATCCACCGTGGCGAGAGCCGGCATGTGGAACGCGTTGCGGCGCAGCCTCGGCCCGTCCTCCAGAAGCCGCCAGAGATGGGCCAGGCTGGCGTCGAGATCGTCGAAGAAATCCGGCAGCGGAATCGTCGGGGGAGTCATGCCGAGGACGTCACGGAACGGAATCCACCCCGGACTTCCGGCGCTTTTCTTTCAGGATCAGCGCGACGTTGCGGAGATAGATGCCGGTCGAGAGGGCCTGCCCGAAGATGATGACCGGCTCGCGTCGCACCAGCCCGTAGACCAGGGTCATCAGCCCGCCCGCGATGGAGAGGAACCAGAACGAGAGCGGCATGACGCTGCGGCCGGCCTTCTCGCTCGCCAGCCATTGCAGGATGAAGCGGGCGCCGAACACGACCTGGGCCAGGATGCCGAAGACGAGCCAGCCGTCGAACTTGGTGACGAAGATGTCGTAGGCGTAGCCGCTCAGGTCTTCCGAAAGCTGCATCAGCACGGGTCAGGCCTCCCTGTCCGTGACAAGCACGACCTCCACCGCCTCGGGCGAGGGCCGCTTGCGGCGGATCAGCCACCACACCCCCGCGAGATCGAGGAGCCCGACCCAGAGCCGGTCGAACAGGCCGTAATTGGAGCGCCCGGTGAAGCGCGGCCGGTCGACCACATCGGCATGGACCACGCGGTAGCCCTCGCGGGCGACGAGGGCCGGCATGAAGCGATGCAGCGCATCGAAATAGGGCAGCGCCCGGTAGATCTCGCGCCGGAACACCTTCATGCCGCAGCCGGTATCGCGGGTGTCGTCCTTGAGGATGCGACCGCGCACGCCGTTGGCGATGCGCGATTGCAGGGTCTTCAGGCGCCCGTCCTTGCGGCCGACGCGCTGGCCCTGGGCCAGGCCCGTGCTCCGGCCGCCCTCCTCCAGGGCCGCCACCAAGGCGGGGATGAAGGCCGGATCGTTCTGGCCGTCGCCGTCGAGGGTGGCGATGAGGGCGCCCCGCGCCACGGCGACGCCGCTGCGGATCGCGGCCGATTGCCCGCCGCTGCGGGCATGGCGGACCACGCGCAGCCAGGGCCGGGTACGGCGCAGATCCGCGAGGATCGCCCCCGTGGCGTCGGTGGAGCCGTCATCCACATAGATCACCTCGAACGGGGACAGGGCCGCGCAGGCGCGCTCGATCTCGGTGACGAGGCTCTCGACATTGCCGGCCTCGTTCTTCACGGGGACGACGATGGACAGGCGGGTGGAGGGGGCTGTGTCGGTTTGGGTCACGGGGTCACCGCATAGGCCGAGAGGTCGATCCGCCGGCCGCTGTTGATGTTGAAGCCGGAGACCCGGCCCACCGGGGCAGCCTTAACGCTTGTTTCCGCCCGCCGGAACTCGTCCAGGAACGGCTCGGTGACGAAGACGAGGCGGCAGCCGCCCCCTGCCAGGAACTCCGCCGCCTCGGCCCCGGTATTCAGCATGGCGAGATCGGTCCCGATGAGGAAGACGAGGCTCGGCTCGCGGTAGCCGAGGCTGCCGACCTTCGGGGCGGCGCAGGGCAGCCCGTCGCGGAGGGTGGCGAGGCGCGGCGAGACCTTCAGCGCCGCGAGCACCGGCTGGGTCAGGCCGAACACCGCCGGCGAGAGAAGGGCCGAGGCCAGGATGGCGCAGGCCAGCGCCCGTTCGGGCAGGCGGCGCGCGAACAGGACGACAGCGAGGATCGCGGCGGCGCAGGAGGCCAGCAACAGCGGCAGCCCGGCGACGGGGATCACGTGGTCGAAGGTCCAGGCTACCCCGACTAGGCCGAGGGTCAGACCGACGGGGATCAGCACCACCAGGGCGGCCACGGCCCTGGCTCCCCGCCGGCCCGGATCGAGGGCGTCGCGCGCCACGGCCAGGAGGGTGAGGATCGCCACGGCCGGCATCAGCGGCAGGACGTAGTGCGGTAGCTTGGTCGGTACGGCCTCGAACACGATCCAGGCGGGCACGATCCAGGCGAGGAGGAACGCGATTGCATCGTCGCGCCGGTTGGCGAAGGCGAAGGGCGCGCTCAGCGCCGCGAAGGCGGCCCCCGGCCAGAAGGTGGCGAAGAACACCGCCAGATAGGTGCCGGGCGGCGCGCCGTGCTTCTCGGCGGCTCCCCCCACCTTGCCGAGCATGTCGCGACCCACCGCCTCGCCAAAGAACGCGCCGCCGCTCTTCCACGCGATGGCGACGAACCAGGGGGCGACGATGGCCAGGGTCAGCCCGAGGCCGAGGCCGGGACGCAGGTCCATGAGCCAGCGGCCGGACCGCTCCTTCAGCGACAGCGCGAGCGCGGCGAGCCCGACGAAGAGCGGCACCATCGGCCCCTTGATCAGGATGCCGATCGCCATGGCCAGCCAGAACACCAGCACGGTCGTGAGATCGGGCCGGCCCCGCGTCCGTCCGGGCGTGATCCGGCCGAGCCAGACCCGCGCCAGCGCGCCCATCGCGGCGACCGAGCAGGCGGTGAGGATGGCGTCCGTCTTGGCGAGGCGCGCCTCCGCCGAGATCATGATGCAGGCCGAGAACAGAGCGGCGGCGACGAGCGCCCCCCGGCGCGGCAGGAAGGCGAGGGCCGCCCAATAGGTGAACAGGCTCGCCAGCAGCGCGCCGATCAGCGAGGGCACGCGGTAGAGCGCGATGGTGGTGCGGGCCCGGTCGACCCCCAGGGCCTCGGCCCCCTTCACCACGGCGGCCTGCGCCCAGTAGATCCCCACCGGCTTCTTGTGGCGCGCCTCGCCCTGGAAGCGGATGTCGACGATGTCGCCGGTCTCGATCATCTGCTTCGACGCCTGGGCGAAGCGCGGCTCGTCCCGGTCCATCGGCTGGAGCGAGACGAAGCCCGGCAGGAAACAGACGAGACAGAGAGCCAGGAGCAGGGCGCAGGCGCGGGCATGGCTCGCCGAGGCCGCCTCGATCAGCCTGTCGAGGAAGCCCGATTCGGCGCCGGGCGGGACGGCATGTCCGGCATCGGCAATTTTCATGAGACGGGACGCAATGGGGCGGACATGGGGCGGCTCCGGGCCGACGGGCAGCCCTTGACGATCGGTCGATGCCGCGACGGGCGGCGGTGTCGATGATGCGGCCGGGAAAGTCAAATTCGCCCGCATCGGAGGAGGGCTGCCAGGATCACGCAAAAGCAGCGAAACGACGGCGGTAATCGCCGGGCGTCGTCGCGATCCGGCGCAGGAAGACCCGGCGCAGGGTCTCCTCCGCACCAAAGCCACAGCGTTCGGCGATGCGCTTCAGCGGCAGGTCGGTTTCCTCCAGCAGCCGGCGGGCGGCCTCGAAGCGGATGCCCTCCATCGCCTCGGCCGGGCTGCGGCCCGTCGCGGCGCGGTAATGCCGGGCGAAGCTGCGCGGGCTCATCCCGGCCCGGTCGGCCAGGGCGGGGATCGTCAGATCGGCGGCGAGGTTCTCGCCGATCCAGGCATGGAGGCGGCCGAACCGGTTGTCGCCGGCCTGGAGCGAGAGGGCGGCGCTGAACTGGGCCTGCCCGCCGGGCCGCTTGAGGAACACGACGAGGTGACGCGCCACGGCCAGGGACATCTCCCGCCCGAGATCGGCCTCCACCAGGGCGAGCGCGAGATCGATGCCGGCGGTGACTCCGGCCGAGGTCCAGAGCCCGCCGTCACGGATGAAGATCGGGTCGGCCTCGACCCTCGCCGCCGGATAGAGAGCCCGGAGGGCATCGCAACGGGTCCAGTGGGTGACCACCCGGCGGCCGTCGAGGAGGCCCGCCGCCCCGAGGAGGAAGGCCCCGGTGCAGACCGAGGCGACCCGGCGCGACCGGGCGGCCCGCTCGCACAGCCAGCCCCGAAGGTCGGCATTGTCGAGCTGGGCCTGAACCCCTCGCCCGCCGGCGACGATCAGCGTGTCGATGGAGCCGGAATCTGGGACCAGCCCCTCGGCCGTCAGGGCGAGACCCGACGAGGTGGCGATGGAGCCGGCCCGCTCGGCGACGACACTCACCCGATAAGGGAGCGGCCGGCCGGCATCGACGAAAAGGTCGTTGGCGGTGGCAAAGACCTGGAGCGGACCGGCCACATCGAGGAGCTGCACCCCCGGATAGACCAGGATCGCCACGGCGAGTGGTCGCTCCCGCAGCGGGTGGCTTGGCAGGATAGGAGGGTTTTTGGTCATGTCGGCCGGCAGCCTGCGCCGGTATCGTCGGACCTGTCCAGCCGCGGCCTTTCCGTTGCCGCCTTCTCCCGGAGACCCTTGCCATGCCGCAGACCGAGATCCGCTTCGAGATCGGCCTCCTAACCTTCGAGGGCGTGCAGCAGCTCGACCTCACCGCGCCCTACGAGGTCTTCGCCTCGCTGCCGGGGGCGCGCGTCCATCTCGTCGGCCTCGACCGCGCCACCATCGTCAGCGCCACCGGATTGCCGCTGACGCCCACGACGGATCTGGCCGCCTGCCCGCCCCTCGATCTCCTCTGCATTCCGGGCGGGATCGGCGTGAACGCCCTGATGACGCACGCGCCCGTGCTCGATTTCGTGCGCGCCCAGGCCGAGCGGCCGATCCTCGTCACCTCGGTCTGTACCGGCGCCCTCATCCTCGGGGCGGCGGGCCTGCTGCGGGGGAAGCGCGCGACGACCCATTGGGGCGCCCTCGACCTGCTGGCCGCGTTCGGGGCGATCCCGGTCGACGAGCGGATCGTGCGCGACGGACGGATCATCACCGGAGGCGGCGTCACGGCCGGTCTCGATTTCGCCCTCGCGGCGGTGGCCGAGCTCGCGGGCCGGATCGAGGCCGAGACGATCCAGCTGGCCCTCGAATACGCGCCGGCCCCGCCCTTCTCGGCAGGCCATCCCGGCACGGCCTCGCCCGAGGTGGTCGCGGCGGCCCGCGCGCGATTCGCCGCCTCGCGCGCCGCCCGCGAAGAGATCATCGCAGGGATCACCGGGAACGGGCGGTTCTGAGCCTCATTCGTCGTCGGGCCCGGAGGCGAGGGCATAGACCGCGTCGCCGAGGCGCTGGAACGGACCGTCGGGTCCCGAGCGCTTCCACAGCCGGGTGTTGAGGGCCGCCACCGGGTCGATGCCGGGGACCGACAGGCCGCGCAGGGTCAGGCCCTCCAGGATCTCGGCGGCGTGGAGGGGCCGGCCCGCCTCGTCGAGGATCTCGGAAGCCGCCTCCATGAGGAGACGGCCCTCGCGCCGGGCCTGCGACCGGTCGCCGCCGGATTCGCCGGCGGGCTCCTCGCTTGCCGGATCCGGCGGCGGGGTGACCGGGGCCGGACCGCGCTGCCCATCCCCTGCCCCTCCGGCGGGTCCGGAGATCCGGCGACCGATATCGAGGAAGAGCGTGAGGTCGGCGATGGCCCGCTCGATCCGGGTCCGCTCGCGATAGAGCTCGGAGAGGCGCGCCTCGGCTTCGGCTTCCGTCAGGAACATGGTGGCACCTCTGGAATATTCCAATTACGGAATGTCTAGCAGAGGATGGGAGAGTATGGAATATTCCTCGCGGATATTCGGAAGATGCCTCAGCCCGCGAGGGCGCGCCGTGCCGCACCGGCCCTGGATGCGCCCGCCTTCGCTCCGCCGAGCCTGGGCGGCACCAGCAGGGCGCTCGGATGGGCGGGCTGGAGCATCATGCCGGCCTCGTCGAGCGACACGGGCAGTTTCGGGAAGACCTCCTGCATATGGGCGAGATCGGCCTTGAAGGCCTGCCGAAAGCTGCGGATGCTGGCATTGTCGGCGCCGAACTGGCTGTGCAGATTGGCCCAGGTCAGCCGCAGCGGGCGCTGCAGGACGCGCAGGCGGTAGCCGAGCCAGAACAGGAGATCGAGCTTGCGGGCCGATCCGGCGAAGGCGCGGGCCGCGCGGATATCCACCGGCAGGGCGTGCTGGATCAGGTTGTCGTAGAAATCCTGGTGGAACTGGACGGTCTTCGACCAGACCTGCCCCTCCCCCGATCCGTGCGAGAGCCAGAGGTCGAGCTGGCGGAAGGGCGGCACGTTAAGGGTGCTGGCCTTGTCGCTGCCGTCCCAGAGGCCGATCTGCAGGGTGCAGGCGGCGAGCCGGTTGAGCTGTTCCTTGAACTGCCGGATCGTGCCGCGCTCGCCGCCGGTGACGGAAAATCCCATCTCCTTCATGAAGCCCGACAGGCTGTCGGCCACCGTGATGGTGGGGCTGCGCTGGCGCACCGCCTCGGTGCAGAGATGCAGCAGGACGAGGCGGGCCTTGGGGCCGTAGGGCAGGCCCTGGAACTCCATCTCGCCATTGACCGGGTTCTTGAGGCGGCCGGCCAGCAGGCTGAGGGAGTTGCGGCCGTATTCCCGGAAGAACTCGCGGGCATCGCCCGGATCGCGATAGGGCAGGCCGCACAGGGCCAGCACGCTGTGGATGTGCTGCAGGTTCTCCGGCAGGGTCGGTTCGTTCTCGATGACCTCGCGCACCATGTCGCGCCGGCGCCGGTCGCGGGGCATGGCGCCGCGCATGTCGGCGGCCTCGCGCAGGATCGCCGCCTCGGCGTCGCGGGCACGCTGCCGGTGGAGGATGTGCTCGACGATGCTTCCGAACAGGAAGCTGCCGCGGCCGGCCTCGACCTCCTCCAGGAGGTCGGGATCACGGATCTGGGCGAGCTTCTCCTCGATCCCCATGGCTGTCATCGATACCGGCGGCTCTGGTCACTGAACTCCCGCCATCGCACGATTCGGAGGCCAGGAGTCGCCGGGGCCGGATCTTATCCCGACAATCCACGGAGTCGGCCCAAGGGCTCGGCGACGGAACCCCGCAGCCGGGGGATGGGCCGCACCCGTGCGGCGATCCCGCCGCCGGAAGAGACCGCCCCTCAGCCCTTCCGAAGTCTACGCAGAGTTCGATACGGGCCGGAATTCCGTTCTATCCCCATACTTCACCGTCAAACCCCGTTCTCCCCGCAGAATTCCATACGGATCGGCGCAGAATCGCATACGGATCGGGGCCGCGACAGCGCAGAATCCGATACGGCACCACGCAGAGTTCGATACGTCCCCGCGCAGAGTTCGATACGCGAAAGGGTCTCAACCTACGGCAAGACCACGCGAATTCGCCGTCCCATATAACTTGCTAAACTGACTCTCTAAAAAGAGGTTACTGATATCTTTCCTAAGTGGTCGGTGGGTCGTTCGCTTTACCGGACGGCTCGGTTTTTTGATCGATATCTTGGAATTTCCAGAATTCCTACTCTCCCGGTCCACAGGTTCGGCACAGACGAGGATGGATCGTGCCCCTGCGACACCGGCTTGAGGGGACGCCACCGGTTGGCCTAACCGTGGCCGAGCCCGGACCTGCGCCCTTTCCCCTTCCTAACTTTCTCCAGCATGGTGAGCCCGTGACATCCGAAGCCCCGATCGAGACCCTGCTGCGATTGATGGCGGCCCTGCGCGATCCCGAACGGGGCTGCGCCTGGGACCAGGTCCAGACCCTCGAAACCCTCGCGCCTTACACGCTGGAGGAAGCCTACGAGGTGGTGGACGCCATTGAGCGCGGTGATTTCGACGAGCTGAAGGGCGAACTCGGCGACCTCCTGCTCCAGGTCGTGTTCCAGGCGCGGGTCGCCGAGGAGGCCGGGAGCTTCGCCTTCGACGACGTGGTCCGGGCGATCTGCGCCAAGCTGATCCGGCGGCATCCGCATGTGTTCGAAGCGGATGGGTCGCTGCTGGCGGACGGTCCCGAACGCCTGAACCTGACGCAGCTCGACGCCAACTGGAATGCGGCGAAGGCGGCGGAACGGTCGGAGAAGACGGGGCGGTCCGAACACGCCGTGAGTGACCTCCTCGGCTCCGTCGCCAAGGCCCTGCCCGCCCTCACCCGGGCCGAGAAGATTAGCCGCAACGCGGCGCGGCACGGATTCGACTGGCCGGACGCGGCCTCGGTCGTCGCCAAGATCCGCGAGGAGGTGGACGAGGTCGCCGACGCGCTCGGGCGGAACGACCCGGATCACCTCGCCGAGGAGATCGGCGACCTGCTCTTCGCGGTGGTGAATCTCGCCCGGCATTCCGGAATAGACCCGGAATATTCCTTGAAAAGAGGGAATATTAAGTTCGAGCGGCGCTTCCACGCCATGGCGGCTTTGATCGCGGAGGATGGGGCAAGCCTGGACGAGGCCGATCTTTCCGCCATGGAGGCCGCCTGGCAGCGGGTGAAGCGTTCGGAAGCCTGATCGCCGGCTGGCTTCGGTCCGTTCGGCCGCGCACGCTCTACCGCCGCCCGAACGGCCAATCGACGATCCGCGTGGCGTGGAGCGCCCACCAGACCAGAACCGGCTGCAGGGCGAGGCGGGGGCCGTGATACCACCAGCTGTCGGGCAGGCCGGGAACGGAGATCCCCTCCACCGCGTGCTTGATGTTGGCCGGGAACACGCAGATCGCGTAGGCGGCCAGGGCGTAGCCTGCGGCGCGGCGGGTGCGCGCGACGAACAGGCCCGCCACGCAGGCGAGTTCGTAGAGACCCGTCAGGATGACGACCCGCCTCGGCCAGGGCACCCAATCGGGCATGATCGGCAGGAACTTGTCGGCGGCCGCGAGGTGGAGGAGGCCGATGCCGCCATAGAGCGCGGCGAGGCATAGCCGCGAGAGCAGGCGGTTGGGGGCCTCCGGCATGATGGTCTCCGGCCTCACGCCACTTCCGGCGCGACGCCGCATTCCTCGGCGATGAGACGGCGGAGCCCGTGGCTCAACGCGGCGACGGCTTCGTGCCCGCCGGGAAACGCCGTCGTCCCGATCGTCGTGACGGGGGACAGGCCGCGCAGGGAATTGGTCATGACCACCGCCTCGGCGGCCAGGACCTCCTCGAGGGCGAGGGAGCGTTCCGCGGTCCCGATGCCGAGGGATTGCGCCAAGCCGAGAACCTGTGCCCGGACGATGCCGGGCAGCACGCCGTCCGACAGGGGCGGGGTGACGAGGCGCCCGTCCAGGATTGCGAACAGGTTGCCGGTCCCGGCGCAGGCGAGGTGGCCTCTGGTGTTGAGGAACAGGGCCTCGTCGAATCCCCGCGCCCTCGCCTCCCGGGCGGCGAGGATGGCGTCGAGATAGCCCAGCGTCTTGATCCTCGCGGCCGGCGAGGTCTCGTTGCGGCGGATCTCGCTCGGAGACAGCGAGACCGGCGCGAACCCCGATCCCGCCCGGCGCGGCGCGGCGGTGATCCACCAGACCGGCCGGGCCGGCTCCGGCGGGGCGAGGCCGCGCGGGCCGGAGCCGCGGGTCACCGTGGTGCGGAGCGCGCCGTCGCCGATGGCAGCGGCCACGAGGCGCATCGCCTCCCCCACCGCCTCCCGGTCGATGGCAAAGCCCAGATCCCCGGCCGAGGCGGCGAGCCGGGTAAGATGCGCCTCCCGGAAGGCGATGCGGCCGCCGAGGCAGAGGGCCGTGTCGAACAGGCCGTCCCCGAGGGTCAGGCCCCGGTCGGCGAGGTCGAAACCGTGGTGGCTTCCCTCGTGGAGGACGCCGTCAAACCACAGCATCGCGGGTCTCCCGCCACCGGCGCGCCAGATCGAGGAAGTTGCCGAACACCGCGTGGCCGTTCTCGGTCAGCACCGATTCCGGGTGGAACTGCACGCCCATCGTCGGGTGGCGCCGGTGCGACAGGGCCATCACCTCGCCCTCCCCCGACACGGCGTCGACGACGAGGGATTCGTCCATGCCGGGCTGGGGCGTGACGATGAGGGAATGGTAGCGGCCCACCTGCATCGGGTCGGGCAGGCCCGCGAACAGGCCGGACCCGTCATGCCGGATCGCCGTCGCCTGGCCGTGGAGCGGCCGCGCCGCCCGCTCGACCCGGCCGCCGAAGGCCGCGCCGATGGCCTGGTGGCCGAGGCAGACGCCGAGGATCGGGATTTCGCCGGACAGGGCCTCGATGGCGGGCAGGGTCACGCCGGCCTCGTTGGGGGTGCAGGGGCCGGGGGAGAGGATCAGCGCCTCGGGGGCGAGCGCACGGATGCCGGCGACGTCGACGGCGTCGTTGCGCAGGACCTTCACCTCCTGGCCGAGTTCCTCCACGTAGCGCACCACGTTGAAGACGAAGGAATCGTAATTGTCGACGACGAGGATCATGGCGCCTCGCCCCGGTTGCGATCTGGCTCGAAGGCGGCGAAGACCCGTGCCGCCTTGGTCAGGGTCTCCTCGTATTCGGCGGCCGGGTCGGAGAGGAGCGTCACCCCTCCTCCCGCTTGGAGCACGGCGCGGGTCTCGTCCATGAACACGGTGCGGATGGCGATGGAGGTGTCGAGCGACCCGTCGAACCCGATGGCGCCGATGGCCCCGCAATAGAGCTCGCGGGCATCGCCCTCGATCTCCGTGATGATGTCCATGGCGCGCAGTTTCGGCGCCCCGGTGATCGAGCCGCCGGGGAAGGTGGCGGCGATCAGGTCGATGGCGTCGAGCCCCTGGCGCAGGGTCCCGGTCACCACCGAGACGAGGTGATGGACCGAGGCGTAGGATTCGAGCCCGCACAGGACCGGCACCTTGACGCTGTGCGGCTCGCAGATGCGCGAGAGGTCGTTGCGCAAGAGATCGACGATCATGATGTTCTCGGCCCGCTCCTTGACGTTGGCCTGGAGCGCTTCGCCCAGAGACCGGTCTTCGGCGGGATCCTCCACCCGGCGCACGGTGCCCTTGATCGGCCGGGTCTCCACCGCCCTGCCCTGCAGCTTCATGAAGCGCTCGGGGCTGCTCGACGCGATGGTGAGGGCGTCGAAGGAGAGATAGGCGCCGAAGGTCGCCGGGTTGGTCTCGCGCAGGCGGTGATAGAGCGCGAAGGGATCGTATCCAGCCGGCAGCGCCGCCTCGAAGCGCTGGGCGATATTGGCCTGGTAGATGTCCCCGGCCCGGATGTAGTCGCGGACCCTCTCCACCGCCGCCTCGTAGGAGGTCCGGGTGAAGTTGGAGCGCCAGGCGAGCGGCGGCACCTCCGTCCTCGTTCCGGTGCGGCGGCCGGCCGCGAGCAACTCCGCGAAACGGTCGAGCCGCTTCCGTGCCCTGGTGGCGCGGGCGGAATCCGCCAGTTCTGGAAAGCCGGTGGCGATGAGCCGGCAGGTACGGCTGTCATGGTCGATGGCGAGAATCGTGTCGTAGAGGTTGAAGGCGATGTCGTCGGTGAGGCCGGCGCGGCGGGCCGGCGGCGTCACCCGCTCCAGGCTGGCGCCAAGATCGTAGGCGAAATAGCCGATGGCCCCGCCGGGAAAGCCGATTCCCTCGTCCTCGGCCAGCCGGTAGGGCGCGAGGCAGGCGCGAAGGGCCTCCAGGCCGGACCCCTCGAGGGCGAGTCCGTCGAGCGTCGCGCGGCCGTTCGCGTAGCGGAACCGCCCGAACGGGTCTGCGGCCACGATCGAGACGCGTCCCAGGGTCTCGTGGCGCATGGCGCTGTCGAGGAAGGCCAGCCCCGGCAGGGACGAGAACGCCTCCGCCGCCGCGACGGGATCGATGAAGGGGATCTCGCGGGTCCACATGATGCTGTCGGACTTAAGAGCTTCGCGCGGGCTGGGACACGGGCCCCTCCTGCGGCATGGTTTCCTGATAACGCGCCACAGGTGACACGGGTCGCGGTTCGACGGAAGCCGCGCGGGCTGCATGGGCCGTGCAGGCTGTCGGCATGATGCCCGGAACCGCCGCCCTCGCAACCGCGCGAGGATGGGCGTATAGGGAGACCGCAACCCGGCACCCTCCGCCACCACGATCACAGCCACCGGAATCACGGCCGGTCGAGTTTTCCTCGGCCGCGACCGACGAGCGACCATGACCGTACCCGTCACCATTCCCACCCCGGCGAAAGCCGCGCCCAAGATCTCGTTCGTCTCCCTCGGCTGCCCCAAGGCGCTGGTGGATTCCGAGCGCATCCTCACGCATCTGCGGGCGGAAGGCTACGAACTCGCGCGCCGGCATGACGGGGCGGACGTGGTCATCGTCAACACCTGCGGCTTCCTCGATTCGGCCAAGGCCGAATCGCTCTCGGCCATCGGCGAGGCCATGGCCGAGAACGGACGCGTCATCGTCACCGGCTGCATGGGCGCCCAGCCCGAGGAAATTCGAGAAAAGTATCCGAACCTGCTCGCCGTGACCGGCCCCCAGGCCTACGAATCGGTGGTGGCCGCCGTGCACGAGGCGGTGCCCCCGGCGCACGACCCGTTCCTCGATCTGGTGCCGCCGCAGGGGGTGAAGCTCACCCCACGCCATTACGCCTATCTGAAGATCTCCGAGGGCTGCAACAACCGCTGCACCTTCTGCATCATCCCGAGTTTGCGCGGCGACCTCGTCAGCAGGCCGGCCGGCGACGTGCTGCGCGAGGCCGAGAAGCTGGTCAAAGCCGGCGTCAAGGAACTGCTGGTGGTCTCGCAGGACACATCCGCCTACGGGGTCGATATCCGCTACGCCACGAGCCCATGGCGCGACCGCGAGGTGCGGGCGAAGTTCTACGACCTCTCCGCCGAACTCGGCGAACTCGGGGCCTGGGTCAGGATGCACTACGTCTATCCCTACCCGCACGTGGACGATGTCATCCCGTTGATGGCCGAGGGCAAGATCCTGCCTTATCTCGACATGCCGCTGCAGCATGCCTCGCCGTCCGTGCTCAAGCGCATGCGCCGGCCGGGCAACCAGGAGAAGCAGTTGGAGCGCATCCGGCGCTGGCGCGAGATCTGCCCGGACCTCGCCATCCGCTCGACCTTCATCGTCGGTTTCCCCGGCGAGACCGAGGCCGAGTTCGAGGAATTGCTGACCTGGATCGGGCAAGCCAAGCTCGAGCGCGTCGGCTGTTTCGAATACGAGCCCGTGGGCGGCGCGGTGGCCAATGGGCTCGGCGATCTCGTTCCGCCGGAACTCAAGGCCGAGCGCAAGCGCCGCTTCATGGAGGCGCAGCAGGGGGTCTCGGTCCGTCTGCAGAAGGCGCGCGTGGGCAAGCGCCTGCCCGTCATCATCGACGAGGCCAATGGCGGCATCGCCAAGGGCCGCTCGAAATACGACGCGCCGGAGATCGACGGCAACGTCCACGTCACCTCGCGCCGGCCGCTCCGGGTCGGCGATATCGTCACCGTGAAGATCGAGAGGGCCGACGCCTACGACCTCTACGGCAGCGCGGTCTAGTGCGACCAAGGGGATATTACCCGATGGAAGGGAGCCACATGGCCCCCCTCCGATCGGTCTCTACGGATACGGCTTGCCGAGGTAATTGGCGACGTCCTTCGCCATCACGCCGACGGCTTTGACGGCTGCGCACAATTGAGCTTCGGTCACGCCGAATCTCGTGCACCAATCCCTGACTTCCCAGGGCTCGTTGAGGTTGATGCGCCGCTGGTCGGGCAAGCCGCGTTTCAAAAGATCATCGGTCATTTTATTACCTCAGGTTAGCAAAGTGCTAATTTTGTTAACCTGAGCGATCGATTCAAGGGCCCCGGCCGTCGAGAGCGCCACTTTCGATCCGCTCGATTCCCGCTGCCGCCATCGCTGCCCAAGCGCGTTCCACCGATCCGTCGATATCGATCCCCCGCACCGCATCCTCGATGACGGTGACGGCAAAGCCTGCCTTGCGGGCATCGAGCGCGCTCCAGAGCACGCAGTAATCGGTGGCGAGACCGGTGAGATAGAGGTGTTCGAACCCGCGCTCGCGCAGGTAGCCGGCGAGCCCCGTTCGCGTGTTCCGATCGGCCTCCAAGAAGGCCGAATAGCTGTCGGTATGGGCATGATAGCCCTTGCGCATGACCAGTTCGGCCCAATCGACGTGAAGCTCGGACGAGAATCGGGCACCGGGCGAGCCCTCGACACAATGGTCGGGCCAGAGGATCTGAGGGCCGTAGGCGAGGTCCACCGTCTCGAAAGGCGACTTCCCCGCATGGCTGGAGGCGAAGGAGACGTGGCCCGCCGGATGCCAGTCCTGGGTCAGGACCACGTGCGGGAACAAGGCAGCGAGGCGGTTGATCGGGTCGATCACCGCATGGCCGTCCGGCACGGCGAGGGCTCCGCCAGGCAGGAAGTCGTTCTGGACGTCGACCACGAGGAGAAGGTCACGCTCGCCTGGGAGTATCATCCGCCTCGTCCTGTCATCAGGGGATCCCGAGATCACGGGATACCTGGATCACGGGGTCATGATCGTGGCGCCCGTGGTCTGGCGTCCGGCCAGATCCTTGTGCACCTGCACCGCGTCGGCGAGCTTTGCCCGCGTGTGGACGGGGATCTTCACCGCGCCGCTCGCCACCACGCCGAACAGGTTCTCGGCCATGGAATCGAGGGTGGCCCGCGTTCCCGCATGGGTGAACAGCGTGGGCCTCGTGGCGAAGAGCGAGCCCTTCTGGGCGAGGAGGGCCAGGTTGAAGTTCTCGATGGGGCCGGAGGCGGAGCCGAAGCTCACGAACATCCCCAGCGGGGCGATGCAGTCGAGGGAGGCGGGGTACGTGTCCTTGCCGACGCCGTCATAGACGACGCGCACGCCTTTGCCGCCGGTGATCTCCTTCACCCGCGCGGCGAAATCCTCGTCGCGGTAGAGGATGACGTGGTCGCAACCATTGGCCCGCGCCAGCTCCGCTTTCTCTGCCGAGCCCACCGTGCCGATGACGGTGGCACCGATATGCTTGGCCCATTGGCAGGCGATGAGGCCGACGCCGCCGGCGGCGGCGTGGAACAGGATCGTGTCGCCCGGCTTCACCGGGCATGTCCGGTGCAGGAGATACTCGGCGGTGAGGCCCTTCAGCATCATGGCCGCGGCGGTGGCGTCGTCGACCCCGTCGGCGAGATGCACGGCGGCGCCGGCATTGATCACCACCTCCTCCGCATAGGTGCCCTCGGCCGAACCGTAGGCCACGCGCTCACCCACCCGGAACCCGGTGACGCCCTCGCCGATGGCGGCGACCACGCCCGCACCCTCCTTGCCGGGCGTGAAGGGGAGCTGCGCCGCCTTGTAGGCACCCGAGCGGAAGTAGATGTCGATGAAGTTGACGCCGATGGCCGTCTGGCGGACGCGGATCTGGCCGGGGCCGGGCTCGCCGACCGCCACCTCCTCGTAGCGCATCACCTCGGGCTCGCCATACTCGTGGACCCGGATCGCCTTGGGCATCGTCGTCTCTCCTCGTCTGTTCGATGGACGCGACATAAGCTGCCCGCTGTGAGGGGCAAGCCCAGTGCTGCCGAGCCGAGCCCTGACGTCGGCGATCGAGGCGCCTTGCCCGAGGCGAGTGCGGGCGGCATGGCCGTTGCAGACCATCGCCCGGCTTTCGCGTGAGACAGGCCGGTCGGTATCGTTCCCCGGCAGCTGCGCAGGAGGGGGCCGCGTCCCATGGAAGAGATCGTCTGGATCAGGCCCGCCGATTACGATCCCGCCGTCGTCGCGGGGCTCGTGTTCCAGCCCGAGCCAGGCCTTCCCGCCTTCGAGGTCATGGACCGCTGCCGGGTGGTGATGATGTTCAAGGCCGGGATCGCCTGGGAAATTAGGCCGTTCACGCAACTCACCTTGAAGATCGTCGAGGAGCCGGAAGGCTGAAGCTTTTCACGGGATCCGCGACAGTTCCCGATCGCGGCGGATCGCCAGGAGGTCGAGGACGGCGATAACCAGCCAGGGACCTGCGATCCCGATGAAGAATGCCATGGTGAGCTCTCCTCTCCCGGCGATGATCCGGCACCGCCGCATCGGACGATAGGACAGGTCCCGGCAGTCGGCAAACGGGAGTTCGGGCTGTGGCATCGCCCTGACCCCGCGAGATGCCTCAGGGCCTTCCGGCGGCGTTCAGGATCAGCGTCGCGATCGTGTCGGGCTGGGAGATCAGGGACAGGTGGCTCGCCGTCACCTCGATCGTCGTGGCGCCCATCCTCTTCGCCATGAAGCGTTCGAGATCGGGGTCGATCGTCCGATCCTCCGTCGAGACCGCGTAGAAGCTCGGCTTCGATCGCCAGGCCGCCTGGGTGGTCCTGCCCGCCAGCAGCACCTTCGCGAAGGGCTGCTGCACCGCGTAGAGCACCTTCGCCTTCGCCTCGGGAAGGTCGCCGGCGAAATCACGCAGGAAGGCCGCCTCGCCGAGGCGCCCGTATTCTCCGTCGAAGACGATGCCGGCGCTGGCGGGGGGCGTCGGAAAGGTGCGTGCCAGGGCCGCGTAATCCTCGCCGGCATCCGGCGCCCGGGCCGCCACGTAGACGAGGGCGGATACGTTCGGATCGGTGCCGGCCTCGGAGACGATCATGCCGGCGAAGGAATGGCCGACGAGCACGGTGGGACCATCCTGCCGCGCCAGCACCCGCCGCACCGAAGCCACCGCCTCGTCGAGGGTGGTCAGCGGGTTCTGCACGGAGGTGACCGTGAGGCCCGCTCGCTGCAGTCGTGCGATGACCTCCGACCAGCATGACCCGTCGGCGAAGAGGCCGTGGACGAGGACGACGTTCCGCGCCGCCGGCGGGGCCGCCTTGGCTGATTCCGCCTTGGCCGGGTCCGTGCCAAGCGGGAATGCGGCACCGGCGGCCGCGAGTGTCAGGAAGGTTCGACGATCCATCGGAAGGCTCCCGTCGCATCGGATGTCGCGGCATTGGCCGCCCGCACTCTGGGAAAGTCCAGCCTATCGGGAACCGCGGTGCCGATGCCCGAGCCTCAGACCAGCCCGGTCAGGTAGTAGATCCCGATGACCAGGAAGACCGCGCTCGTCTTGAGCACGGTGATCGCGAAGATGTCGGCATAGGCCTGCCGGTGGGTCAGCCCCGTCACCGAGAGCAGGGTGATGACCGCGCCGTTATGGGGCAGGGTGTCCATGCCGCCGCTCGCCATGGCGGCCACCCGGTGCAGCACCTCCATGGGGATATGGGCCGCCTGCGCCGCCGCGATGAAGGTGGAGGACATGGCGGCGAGGGCGATGCTCAGCCCGCCGGAGGCCGAGCCGGTGATGCCGGCCAGCGCCGTCACCGTCACCGCCTCGTTCACCAGCGGGTCGGGGATGGCCGACAGGGCCTCGCGGATGACGATGAATCCCGGCAGGGCCGCGATGACGGCGCCGAACCCGTATTCGGAGGCCGTGTTCATGGCCGCCAGCAGCGAGCCCGCCACCGCCGCGCGGCTACCCTCGGCGAAGCTCTTCGAGACCGGCTTCCAGGCGAAGACGAAGACCGTGAGGATGCCGGCCAGCAGCGCCAGTTCCACCGCCCAGATCGCGGTGACCGACGAGACCGTGGTGACGATGGGCTTGTCGAGCCCCGCCAGCATGGTCTCGGTCTTCGCCCCGTAGAGGCGCGGGATGAGCGCGGTGAAGGCGAGGTTCGAGAGGCCGACCACGACGAGCGGCAGCAGCGCCACCAGAGGATGCGCCAGGGCTTCGTCGGAGACGGGAGTCGGCTCATTGGTGTGGCCGCTGCCGTAGCCCTCTCCCCTGGCCTTGGCCGAGGCGATGCGCCGGTCGAGATAGGCGACGCCGGCCACGAGGATGAAGGCGGCGCCGATCAGCCCGAGCCAGGGGGCCGCCCAGGTGTTGGTGCCGAAGAAGGTGGTGGGAATGATGTTCTGGATCTGCGGCGTGCCGGGCAGCGCGTCCATCGTGTAGGAGAAGGCGCCGAGCGCGATGGTGCCGGGGATGAGGCGCTTGGGGATCTCGCTCAGCCGGAAGGCTTCCGCCGCGAAGGGATAGACCGCGAACACCACGACGAAGAGCGAGACGCCGCCATAGGTGAGTAGGTTGCACACCAGCACGATGGAAAGCACGGCTCGGCGCGCGCCCACGAGATCGATGACGGCGGTGACGATGGAGCGCGAGAAACCCGAGAGCTCGATGACCTTGCCGAACACCGCGCCGAGGAGGAAGACCGGCAGGTACAGCTTCACGAAGCCGACCATCTTCTCCATGAACAGGCCGGAGAAGACCGGCAGCACGGCGGAGGGATCGGTGAGGAGCACGGCGAGGAGCGCCGCCACCGGGGCGAACAGGATGACGCTGAAGCCGCGATAGGCGACGAGCATCAGGAATCCGAGCGCCAGCAGCGCGATGGCGAGGCTCATGACGACGCTCTCATGATGGGGCAACCTCCGGGCACTCTGCCCCTGTCGGGACGCGCAGCTGATGCTAGAAGCCGCAGCGTGGCAATGCCACAGCGAGGTGACCCGAGACGGACGGCACCTATTTGAAACGGCAGCGGTCCGTTCGGTGCCGCTTCGACTGGACTGGTGAGGGCACCCCTCGCCGAGGAGCGATGCATGGATTCGTCCCCTCCCCGTTTCGACGTCGCCGTCGTCGGCGCAGGTGCGGCCGGTCTCGGTCTCGCCCTGGCCCTGGCCCGAGAGGGCATCGCCACGGCCCTCGTCGGCCGCCACGCCCCCGTCGCCGATGGACGCACGGTCGCCCTCCTCGACGGGTCGGTGCGTTTCCTCGACGCGCTGGGGGCCTGGGCGGAGGTGGCGCCGCATGCCGCACCCTTGGCCGAGCTCCACATCGTCGATGACACGGGCAGCCTGTTCCGCCCGCCGCCGGCCCGGTTCGTGTCCACCGAGATCGGCCTTCCCGCCTTCGGCTGGAACGTGGAGAGCGCCCGCCTCGTGGAGACCCTGCGGGCGCAGGCCCGGTCGGCTCCCGGCCTTACCCTGTTCGAGAGCGACGCGGTGGGGCTGGAACGGGATGCCGACGAGGCCCGGATCGGTCTGGAAGAGGGCGGGCCCGTCGCGGCGCGCCTCGTCGTCGGTGCCGACGGAGCCCGCTCGCGCATGCGGGAGCAGGCCGGCATCGCCACCAGGGACTGGTCCTACCCGCAGGCCGCCATCACCACCTTGCTCGCCCACGAGCGCTCGCACCGGGACGTCTCCACCGAGTTCCATACCCGGCAGGGGCCGTTCACCCTGGTCCCCCTCCCCGGCGGGCATCGTTCCAGCCTCGTCTGGGTCACCGGCGCTGGGTCGGCGCGGCGCCTCTCCGAACTGGAAGATGCCAATCTCGCGCGGTCCATCGAGAACCAGGCCCAGGCCATGCTCGGGGCCATGCGCATCGATGGGCCGCGCGGGCTCGTGCCCATGCGCGGCCTCTCTGTCGCCTCCCCCGTCGGGCCGCGCATCGCCCTCGTCGGCGAGGCGGCGCACGCTTTCCCGCCCATCGGAGCGCAGGGGCTCAATCTCGGCCTGCGCGATGCGGCGGCGTTGCGCGACAG
Organism: Methylobacterium bullatum; assembly: GCA_902712845.1. NCBI lineage: Bacteria > Pseudomonadati > Pseudomonadota > Alphaproteobacteria > Hyphomicrobiales > Methylobacteriaceae > Methylobacterium > Methylobacterium bullatum. The sequence continues at coordinate 3,757,194 of LR743504.1, read as the reverse complement.
CGTCCTGGCCGCGATCTCGGACGGGCGCGATCCCGGCTCGCGCCAGGCCCTGTCCGGCTTCGCCCGGTCCCGGTCGCTGGATGCCCGCCTGCGCACGGCGGCGGTGGACACCCTCAACCGCAGCCTGCTCAGCTCCCTGATCCCCGTCGACGCCCTACGCGGGTTCGGCCTGCTGGCGATGACCACGATCGGGCCGCTGCGCCGCGTCGTCATGCGCGAGGGTGTGCTGCCGCGCCTCGGCGCACCGTCGCTGATGCGGTGACGGTCAGCGCCGGGCGAGGCTCGTCGCCATCTCCGTCCCTCCGGTCTGCTCACCGGTCGATCCGGTGGGGATCGAGGCGGCGGGGGTTCCGCGGCTGAAGGCGGTGCCCTCGTGACCGAGGCGTTCGCCATGGGCGAAGAGGGCCTTCATGTAATCCTGGTCGAACGGCGCCGAGGTGGTGCGCGTGAACCGGTTGTCGATCTCGGCCACCTCGAGATCGAGGCCGTTGCGCTCCGCGAAACGCTCCGTGAGGGCGAGCGCCGCGCGGGTCTGCGCCTTGATCGCGGCGGACATCGCGCGGCCGAGCACGCTCAGGGTCGTGCGTGTGGCCATCTGGAAATCCGGCGTCACCGTGTTATTGACGACGAGACAGATCGTGCTCGTGGGAAGCCTCACCTTGGCCTTGCCGAGGATCGCGGCTTCCGGCGCCAGGTAGAACGGCGCGGTGGTGCCGCCATCCGCATGCATTTCCTGGAAGCGCTTCCCGTCCGTACCGACCACGTCGATCATCACCGGCGGGAACACGCCCGGCACCGCCGAGGAGGCGAGGATGATCGCGCGAAACAGGTCGAGCGCCTTCGGGCTGCCCTCGGAGGCGATGGCGCCCATGTCCCACAGGACGGGGCGCTCGCTGTCCACGGCCGTGGTTGCCACCAGCAGGCGCCGTCCCTTGGCGTGCTCGGCGGCGATGTCGGCCAGAAGCTTGCCCGTCACCATCCGGTCGATCCGGCGCTTGAGCGGCCAGGTATCGGTGAGGGCCTCATTGGTGCCGCCGAACTCGAACACGTCGGCGGCGGAGATCTCGGTATAGGCCCGCGCCAGCGTCGCATCGGCGCTGGAGCCGAGGAAAGCGAAGGGCGCGATCATCGCCCCCGTGCTCACCCCGGTGATGATGCCGAAAACGGGCCGGTCGCCGGCCTTCGACCAGCCGTTGAGGAGGCCGGCGGCAAAAGCCCCGTTCTCGCCGCCGCCCGACAGGACAAGCCACGGATCGGCCGCCGCGCTCGCCCCGTCGACGAGGCCCTGGAACGCCTTGGTGTCGTCGGCCGCGATCCGGATCTGGCCCTTCAGGCCGTCGGGCCGGGCCTCGGCGGCGTCACCGGCCGTGAACGGCACGCGCTCGGATGCTCTGGCGGGCGATGCTTTGAAGGAATCCTTGGGGGAAGCGGTTCTCGCCGGGGCGCCCGCATGGGCCGGAGCGGCTTCGCCCGGCGCGGCGACGCTCAGCATCGCGACGAGGCCGGCAGCGTAGAGGAGACCGTGTCGGGTCGATGATCCGGACATGAGAGAGTGTCCTTGATGAGTCTCGAAACGCCCGCCTCTGTTGCGAGAACCCGGTCTGTACCTGCCGGTTCCTACCCGCTGCACGAGCCCTTGCGTCGAACATGCGCCAGCGCACGTCGTTGGGAAAGTGGTCTTCTCCTCAAACCCGCCTTTACGTGGGGGGTAACCTTGACTAACCGCTTCGAGGCTAGAGCCTCACCCCGAGAAGTCCGACCCGAGTTTTCGGCAAAGATGATGCGCCTTCAACACCCTACGGCATCGTCCTGAATACGATATCCAGAGCGATGACCCAGTCCGACGATCGATCGACACACGGAGCCCGAGATCCCATGAAATTGCCGCGCCGCTTCTTCCAGCCCCTCGCCACTGGCGCCCCGGCCCCGTTCCGTGACCTGCCGGTGAAGCTCGAGCGGATGATCCACTTCGTGCCGCCCCACAACGACAAGGTCCGCGCCCGTGTGCCGGACCTCGCCGCCACCGTGGACGTGGTGCTCGGCAACCTCGAGGACGCCGTGCCGGTCGACCAGAAGGAGGCGGCCCGCAAGGGCTTCGTCGCCATGGCGCAGGCGACCGATTTCGCCGCGTCCGGCACCGGCCTGTGGACCCGCATCAACGCCCTCAACAGCCCCTGGATTCTCGACGATCTGTTCGAGATCGTGTCCCAGGTCGGGGACAAGCTCGACGTGGTGATGGTGCCCAAGGTCGAGGGTCCGTGGGACATCCACTACATCGACCAGCTGCTGGCCCAGCTCGAAGCGAAACACGGCGTCGGCAAGCCGATCCTCGTCCACGCCATCCTGGAGACGGCCGAGGGCGTCGCCAACGTGGACGCCATCGCCTCCGCTTCCCCGCGCATGCACGGCATGAGCCTCGGCCCCGCCGATCTCGCCGCCTCGCGCGGCATGAAGACCACCCGCGTCGGCGGCGGCCACCCGGATTACCGCGTCATCGCCGACCCGACGAGCGATGGCGCCGCCCGGGCTAGCGCCCAGCAGGACCTCTGGCACTACACCATCGCCAAGATGGTCGATGCCTGCATGGCCAACGGCCTCAAGGCCTTCTACGGCCCGTTCGGCGACTTCTCGGACGGGGATGCCTGCGAGGCCCAGTTCCGCAACGCCTTCCTCATGGGCTGCGCCGGCGCCTGGACCCTGCACCCGAACCAGGTCGCCATCGCCAAGCGCGTCTTCGCCCCCGATCCGGCGGAGGTCGCCTTCGCGGTGCGGATCGTCGAGGCGATGCCGGACGGCACCGGCGCGGTGATGCTCGACGGCAAAATGCAGGATGATGCCACCTGGAAGCAGGCCAAGGTGATCGTCGACCTCGCCCGGCTGGTGGCCGAGAAAGACCCGGAGCTCGCCAAGACCTACGGCCTGAAGTGATCTGCGGCCTGACCTGAGACGGTTTCCGCTGGCTCCCCTCTCCCCGCACGCGGGAGAGAGGGGAGCCAGCGCTCCCAAAGCGATCGGCCGGATGCAGTCCGAGATCCGCAGACCCAGACGGCTCCTTGCGATGCGACGTGGCAACGCCGCCGATGACAACCTGTCCGACGCATCCTATTTTGGCGTCATGACCGATCTCTCTCCCACCGGAACCCGGACGCGCACCGCCAAATTCGGCCTCGGCGCCGTGGTGCGCCACCGGATCTACCCGTTTCGCGGCGTCGTCTTCGACGTGGACCCGATCTTCGACAACACCGAGGAATGGTGGCTGGCGATCCCCGAGGAGGTCCGGCCGCGCAAGGACCAGCCATTCTACCACCTCCTCGCCGAGAACGCGGAGAGTGAGTACGTGGCCTACGTCTCCGAACAGAACCTCGTTCCCGATACATCCGGCGAGGCCCTGCGCCATGCCGGGATTCCAGAGGTGTTCGAGCGGGATTCGGACGGCGCCTACCGCCTCCGGAGCGCGCACGCGAACTGAGTGCCGAACGGCCCCCCACGGCGTGGGGCGCCGTCGTCGAAGGTGCACATGAAAAAGGCCGGGCGACGAGCCCGGCCTTTTTCATGTTTGGACTGAGGCCGGGGCCCGGTCTCAGGGCTTCGGAGCGGCACTTCCGGCAGCGGCACCGGCAGCGTTCTGCTTCTCGAGGTTCTTGCGCATGTCTTCGCTGCGCTTCTCGAGCTCGGCCTGGAGCTTCTTCTGCTGCTCTTCCAGCACCTTCGGGTCCACGGCCGGGCCGTCGAAGGCCTTGCCGAAGCCGGCCAGCGGCACGGCGAAGGTCACTTCGCGCTGGGCCTGGTTCTGGACGCTGATGTTGAGGGTGGTGCCCTTCTTGAGCGCGTTCACGAGGTCGTTGCCGACATTGCCGGCCTCGGCGAAGCAGCCGTTGGGGAAGCACACGGCGAACTTACCCGGGGTCGCCTGCTGGCCATCGACGGTGAAGCGGATGCCGGGGCCGAGGAGCAGGCCGAGCGGCAGCAGGTAGCGCACCACGCGCACGCTCTGCTGGGCGTTCTTCATGTCGTAGACCGCCACGGCGAGGACGGGCTGGCCCTGGTCGGAGACGAAGTCGCGGGTGGTGTAGCAGACGTCGGTGCTCGTGTTCTGGTCCTTGCCGCAGACCTTGGTCCAGTCGGCCTGGGACGGCTCGGACTTCACGTTGACGATCTGCGGGCCGGCCGGCTGCTGGGCGGCCGGGGTCTGGGTGGCCGGAGCCGCCGGGGCCGGGGCGGCCGGAGCGGGGGCTTTGCCCTTCGGAGCCTGGGCAAAGGCCGGTGCCGCCAAGCCCGCATTGCCCATCATGCCGGCCAGGGCGAGAATCGCGGCGGCGCGCATCGGGCGCGCGGGACGGTTGGCAAAGAACATCAGCTCTGACCCCTTGGATATCGCGAATGACGAAGGAATGCTGCGGCTATGGAGCCCAGCAAGGCGTTTCCTGAACTCGATGGTGCGGATCGAAACCCGCGGACGGTGTTCGGTCGAGCCCTCGCCGCCCTGGTCCGCGCGGTCAAGCCCTCGGCGCGCGCAAATTGCCCGTTCCCGGAGCTTGGATGGCCAACCTGGCCCGCCAAGGCGCCGGACGGGGCGCTCAACGCCTCGAACCCGCTCGAACGACCGGGCGGCCTGCTTCCCTGCGGAATGCGGCGAAGACATGACACCTGTCTCGTCCGGAGGGGCGCGATCGTCCCCGTTCGGCCTCCTCGATACGGATCGCCTTAAACAAGGTTTAACCCTAATCGTTCATGACCGGAGGGCACGAGGAGTCGATGCGCGCGGGGAGTTGAGCGGAGGTGTCGGCGCAGCCAGCGATCATGTCCTTTCGTGACGCCCTCCCCGTCCCCATACTGGCGGACAGCCCCGCGGCGCCCAGCCAGCGCGCGGAAACGGCCAAGCCCGGCCTGAGCACCTTGCTGGCGGCGACCGCCCATGCCGATCCCGGCCGGGTCGCCTTCGTGGATCCGAAGGACAAGGCGGGCTGGTCCGGGCGCGGCCCCATCACCTGGACCTATGGGGCCGCCGCCGAGATCGTCGCGCGCCTCGCCAACGGAATGCGACAATGGCGCCTGGCTCCGGCGAGCCGGGTCGGCCTCATCGCCGCCGCCGGGTCCGAGACCCTGCTGTCCTACCTCGCCATCGAGGCCGCGGGCCACATTCCCTGCCTCCTGCCCCTGGCCTGGGACGAGGATGCCTTGGTCTCCGGCATCCAGGCCGCCGGCATCCAGGCCGTGCTCACCCAGTCCCGGGTCGCGGGAAAGCTTCCGGCCGAATGCCTGCGCCAGGTGGCGGTGCGCTATTTCGGTCTGCGCTACCTCGGGGCCTTCGGGCCGGACGTGCCCGACGGCGTCATCAGCCTCGACGGCATGGTCCTCGACGGACGCGGCGGCCCCTTCGCACCGGAGAGCGCCGGGCTCGTCACCTTCGCCGCCGCCGATCCCGCGCAGCCGGTCTATCGTCCCGCCGACGCGCTGATCGCCACCATCGCCGTCCATCTCGCCACGGCCCGGGTCGCCCCGCGCGAGCGCATCCTGACCCTCCTCGCCCCCGTCGACCTGAGGGGGCTCGTCACCGGTCTCGGTGCCGCCCTCGTGGCGGGGGCCGGCCTGGAAATGGTCGGGCCGTTCGATGCCGGCCGCTTCGCCGAAGCGCTGGGCCGGCCAGGCCCGACCCATCTCGTCGCGCCGGCCGCCCTCGAACGCAATCTGGCCGCGAGCCGCAGCCCGGACGGACTCGAATCCATCGTCCTGGCCCACCGGTTGCCGACCCGCCTTCACGCCCGGCTGCTGGCGCCGGCCTCCGGCCATGCCCGGCGACGGGTCGTCGATGTCCTCGCCTTCGACGAGACGGCTCTCCTCACCGCCTCGCGGGCCGACGGGGATCTCGCTCATTTCCTTGCGGACGCTCACCCGCTGGCGCCGTTTCCAGCCCTGCTCGATATCGCTCGGGACGAGGACGGGCGATTCGCTTTCCGGGGTCGCGCATCCAGGGCCAGCCCATTGCAGCGCGGAATTCCGCGGGAAAAAACCGCCGATCTCTGGAATGCCGTGCCCTTCGCAGCAAAAATATTTGCCGGCCGAGCAACCGAGATCGTGCGCTGCTGACCGTCTCGGCATCGGGTTTTGCCCGAAATCCACCGCTTTCGAGGAATGGTGGGCGGCCACCGCGAACGGCCAAGATTCATGGTGTTAGGAAAACAAAATACACTCGTCAGATCAGTGTCTTGTAGTGATCGTCTGATGTCAGATGCGAAGGTTCGCAAGCGCGCGACGTGGCCGTCCAACCCCGGGCCATCGGCCGGGTGGCGGCAGTATTTTCGCCCCACAGCCGGCGAACCATCCGGGTTGACGTGTGTTATCGCACAGGTCCCTTCCCAAGGGGCGATTGATGGGCTAACCCTGACAGTCATGAGTGCGCTGCAACAAGTGTTGGTCGTCGATGATGGTCACCGCGCCATCGATCACTCCCTCGCCGCCGAGCTTGCCGAGCTGGGTTATGCGAGCGTTACCGCATCCCTCGAGGCCGCCGACGACGTTCTCGCCGTCATCGCCCGCCCCGCGGCCATCCTCCTTCAGACCTCGTCCCGCCTCGACCCGGCCTATGCCATGCTCTCGGAGCGCCTGCGCGACCAGATGCAGCAGGCGGGCATCCCCGTGATCGTCGTCGACGGTGTGACGGGGCGTGGCGGCGGTTCCGCGATCGACCTGCAGAGCCGCATCGGGCCTTACGTCCTGAACCAGCCGGATCTCTGACACCGACGATAAGCAGATTGTCGTAGGCGACTGATCGAGATCGAGAATTTATACGCGAGGCGGGCCGTTGGGCCCGCCTTTTTTCGTGGTCCGGTGCGATGCTGCCGTTCAGGCCGCCTTCTTCTTCGTGGCGCGGGCGATCTTGGACAATTCGCGAAGGATCGAGGTCGTGATCTTGAGGCGCTCAGGGATGGAATCCAGTTCACGGATGAACACGATGCTCATGTCCGGGCGGACCTTGGCGAAGGAGGCCTGACCGCCGACGAAGGCGACCAGTCCCTGCGGATTAGCGAAGGACTTGTCGCGGAAATGAACGACGACGCCCTTCGGCCCGGCCTCGACCTTCTCCACGTTGGTGTCGCGGCACAGGATCTTGATCGTGACGATCTTGAGGAGCTGTTCCACTTCCGGCGGCAGCGGCCCGAACCGGTCGATGAGCTCGGCGCCGAAGCTCTCCATCTCGGCATCGTTCTCCAGGGTCGAGAGCCGGCGATAGAGGCCGAGGCGGACCGTGAGGTCCTCCACGTAATCCTCCGGGATCGTGACCGGGGCTCCCAGCGCGATGGTGGGCGACCACGCCTCCTCCACCGGCTCCTCGATGCCGGCCTTGAGGGCGGTGACGGCATCCTCCAGCATCTGCTGGTAGAGTTCGTAGCCGACCTCCTTGATATGGCCGGACTGGGCGTCGCCGAGGAGGTTGCCGGCGCCGCGGATGTCGAGATCGTGGGAGGCGAGCTGGAAGCCCGCCCCCAGCGTGTCGAGGGTCTGGAGCACCTGGAGGCGCTTCTCCGCCTGTACGGTGAGCTGCTTGTTGGCCGGGGTCGTGAACAGGGCGTAGGCGCGGGCCTTGGCGCGCCCGACGCGGCCGCGCAACTGGTAGAGCTGGGCGAGGCCGAACATGTCGGCCCGGTGCACGATGAGGGTGTTGGCGGTGGGGATGTCGAGGCCGGATTCGACGATGGTTGTGGAGAGCAGCACGTCGAACTTGCCCTCGTAGAACGCGGTCATCACGTCCTCGAGCTGGCCCGCCGCCATCTGGCCATGGGCCACCGCCACCTTGGTCTCGGGCATCTCGGTGTCGAGGAAGCGCTTCACCTCCGCCAGATCCTCGATGCGCGGCACCACGTAGAAGGACTGGCCGCCGCGATAGCGCTCGCGCAGCAGAGCCTCGCGGATCATCAGCGCATCGAACGGGATCACGAAGGTGCGCACCGCGAGGCGGTCCACCGGTGGCGTCGCGATGATCGAGAGCTCGCGCACCCCGGTCATGGCGAGCTGGAGCGTGCGCGGAATCGGGGTCGCCGACAGGGTCAGCACGTGCACATCGGCCTGGAGCGCCTTGAGGCGCTCTTTGTGGGCCACGCCGAAATGCTGCTCCTCGTCGACTATGATGAGGCCGAGATCCTTGAAGGCCACGTTCTTGGCGAGCAGCGCATGGGTGCCGACCACGATGTCGACGGTCCCGGCGGCGAGGCCCGCACGGTTCTGCTTCATCTCGGCGGCGGAGACGAAACGCGAGAGCTGCGCCACCTGCACCGGCAGCCCTTTGAAGCGCTCGGCGAAGGTCCGGTAATGCTGGCGCGCCAGCAGGGTGGTGGGCACCACCACCGCCACCTGCTTGCCGCCCATGGCCCCCGCGAAGGCGGCGCGCAACGCCACCTCGGTCTTGCCGAAGCCGACATCGCCGCAGACGAGGCGGTCCATGGGACGGCCGGCATTGAGATCGGAGAGGACGGCGTCGATGGCGGTGGCCTGGTCCTCGGTCTCCTCGAAGGCGAAGCGGGCGGCGAACTCGCCGTAGAGCCCGTCCGGAGCCTGGAGGCGAGGGGCCTGGCGCACGAAGCGCTCGGCCGCGATCTTGATGAGCTGGCCGGCCATCTCCAGGATGCGCTTCTTCATCTTGGCCTTGCGGGCCTGCCAGGCACCGCCGCCGAGACGATCGAGGGCAACCTCGGCATCTTCCGAGCCGTAGCGGGTCAGAAGCTCGATATTCTCCACCGGTAGCAGCAGCAATCCGCCGGCATACTGGATCTCCAGGCAATCGTGCGGCGCGCCCGCCGCCGTCACCGTCTTGAGGCCGACGAACCGGCCGATGCCGTGATCGGCATGGACCACGAGATCGCCCGCCTGGAGCGCCTGCACCTCCAGGATGATGTCCTGTGGCCGTTTCGACTTGCGCTTCTGGCGCACCAGCCGGTCGCCGAGGATGTCGCCTTCCGAGATGACCGCGAGCTTGTCGACGATGAACCCGGAATCGAGCCCCCATACCGCCACCGCCATGTCGGTGCCGCGCTTCAGGGCGTTCACCGCCGTGAGCGTGTTGATGGAGACCGGCTTCTTCAGGCCATGATCGGTGAGCACCCCGCACAGTCGGTCGCGCGAGCCGTCGGACCAGGATGCGAGGATCACGTGATGACCGGATCCCTGGAGTTCCTTCACATGGGCGACGGCGGCGTCGAAGACGCTGGCGGTCTCGTCCGCCCGCTCGGCGGCGAAGCTGCGGCCTGCCTTGCCCTCGCAATCAATGGTGAGGCGGTCCGGGCTTTCGGGCACCGCGAAGGGCGAGAGCCGGGCGACGGAGGCGGCGGAGACTCGCTCTTTCCAGTCGTTCTGCGTCAGGTAGAGCGCCGAGGGCCTGAGCGGCTTATAGGGCGCGACGCCGGTGGAGGGCGTCTTCATCGCCTCGGCGCGGGCGTCGTAATAATCGCGGATCAGGGTGAGGCGCTCGGCGACGGCCTCTTCCGCCTGCGCGTCGAAGACCAGTGGCACGCCCGGCACGTAGTCGAACAAGGTGTCGAGACGGTCGTAGAACAGCGGCATCCAGTGCTCGAGGCCGGCATAGCGCCGCCCCTCGCTGATGGTTTCGTAGAGCCGGTCGTCGCGGGTCGCCGCGCCGAAGGTGGAGATGTAGCCCTGGCGGAAGCGCCGGATCGTTTCCGTGGTCAGTTGCACCTCGCTCATCGGAACGAGGTCGAGGGAACGGAGCGAGCCCACCGTGCGCTGGGTCTCCGGGTCGAAGGCGCGGATGGATTCCAGGGTATCGCCGAAGAAGTCGAGGCGGATCGGGTTCGGCAGGCCCGGCGGCGACAGGTCGAGGATGCCGCCGCGCACGGCGTATTCACCGGTCTCGCGCACCGTCCCCGTGCGAAGGAAGCCGTTGGCCTCGACCCAGGCGGTGACGGTGTCCATCGGCACCACGTTGCCGATCGCCGCCGAGAAGGTCTCCACCGCGATCTTCTCTCTGGGAGGCACCCTCTGGATCAAAGCGTTGACGGTGGTGCAGAGGATGCGCGGCTGTTCCTCCGAGGAGCGCGAGCGCGAGAGCCGCGACAGCGCGGTCATCCGCTGGGCGGCGATGGCGGCGTTTGGAGAGACCCGGTCGTAGGGCTGGCAATCCCAGGCCGGGATGCTCATCACCTCGATCTCGGGGGCGACGAATTTCAGCCCGGTCTGAAAGGCGTTCGAGCGCCCGGAATCGCGGGCCACATGCACCAGAACCGCCGGCCCCTCGAAACTCCGCGACAGGGCGCGGGCGAGATCGGCCACCACCACCGCGTCGAACCCTTCGGGCACGTTGGCAAGCGTCGGGCTGTCGCCGCGCTTGAGCGCCTCCAGCGCACGGGCGAGCGCACCGGATTTCGGCAGGGCGAACCGCGCCGTCTGGGGCTTCGGGGCGGGAGCGGGCGCTTTGGGCTGGGGTTTGGCCATCGGGTCGGGGTTTCGAACTCATGGGAAAGTGTGACGCGACGCGCCTCCCTCCTGTGGGGAGGGACCGAGGGTGGGGGTGGTTGGGTGACCCTCCAACTGCGGAGGCGAGCGGCGCTACCCCCACCTCCAACTCCTCCCCACAAGGGGGAGGAGAGCCCCGCATCGCCAGGATCTAATGGATCGGCGCGTCGTGCTTATGGAACGCTTGGAGGCGGCGGTATACCGGCGTGTCGTAATTCTGCGGCGTCTCGTCCTCGCCGGTGAGCCAGCGGAACAGGTCGCGGTCGGGCACCTCGATCAGGGCCTCGAAGATGGTCAGCTCCTCCTCCGTCAGCGTGCCGATCTCCGCATCGGCGAAGCGGCCCATAATCAGGTCCATCTCGCGCATGCCGCGATGCCAGGCGCGGAAGAGGGTGCGGCGGCGGCGTGGATCGAGGTCGGCGCTGGTACGTGTGGTTCCGGACATGGGGTCAGCCTGTGATGCTGCGATCCTGGGATCCCCGGATCGGTGGAGTGTCGGATCGCGCGAGGGTCAGCACAGATCTTTTCAGCGCAGCCCTCGCGCAAGCGTGACGATTGCGCCCACGATGACGATGGTCTGGAAGCCGATAGCCGACAGGACCCATTTGAGAATGTCGTATTTCGATTCCGCGATCTCGGTCTTGAGGTCGGATTTCGTCACCAGCGTCGACAGATCGGTTTCTCGCGTCTCACGAAGGACGCCGGTCACGGCCTCCGCCTGGTCGTCCGAGAACCCGGCGGCTTTCAGCTTCCGGGCGATGGCGAGAGTATCGAGGGCGATCGTGGCCATGGTGCGTGCGCTGGAATTCCATGCCGCAATGTCCGCAACGGGACCGGCTTCCCGAATATGGCCGATCCCGACAGAGTTGCAACGCCGCCGGACCATATCGTCACGCGCGGCGGCAGCGGCAAAGAGATCGTTGCCCGGCTCGGTCCCCGCATTCTATGCCGATCTCATGCTCTCTCCTCCCGGCATGACGGATACGCGAGGTCCGGCACTGTCATCCTGCCTTCGGGTGTCTTCCGTCCCGCATCCAGACGAGGGATGGTCGCTTCGCCCATGACAGACGAACCCCGCCCGACGAACCTGCGCCCCAGCATCCTCGATCCGCTCTTCGCCCAGGCCCGGACCCTCCCCGGCGTCGGGCCGAAGATGGCACCGCTGATCGAGCGGCTCCTCGGCACGCCCGAACAGCCTGCGCGGATCGTCGACCTCCTGTTCCACCTGCCCCAGGGCGGGGTGGCGCGCACGATGATGGGCTCCATCGCCGAGGCACCGCCGGGCGAGCCCGTCACGCTGGGCGTCACGGTGACCGGCTATCGCCCGCCGCAGCCCGGGGCGGGGCGGCGTCCCTTCCGGGTGCTGGTGGAGGACGGCACCGGCGACATCACTCTCGTCTTCTTCGGCATGCCGCAGGCCCGCGTGGAGAAGATGCTGCCGCTCGGCGCGCATCGCTACATTTCCGGCCGGATCGACCTGTGGGACGGGCACCGGCAGATGGTGCATCCGTCGCGGATCGTGGACGAGGCGGGGCTCGCTGCCCTGCCCGCCGTCGAACTCGTCTACGGCGCCACCGAGGGGCTGACCTCGCGGGCGATCTCGAAACTGGCGCATTCCGCCCTCGACCGGCTGCCGACCCTGCCCGAATGGCAGGATCCAGCCTGGCTCGCGCGGGAGGGGCTGCCGTGTTTCGCCGATGCGCTCAGGGCCGAGCACCGGCCCGAGACGGCGCCGCCCACGGCCGCGAGCGACGGCGTCACGCCCCGCACCCCGGCGCGCCGCCGCCTCGCCTATGACGAACTCCTCGCCTCGCAGCTGGCGCTGGCCCTGATGCGGGCCCGCAACCGCAGGGCGCCCGGCCGGGCCAATGCCGGCGACGGTCATCTCAAGGACCGGATCGAGGCCGCCCTGCCCTTCGCGCTCACCGGCGCCCAGGCCCGGGCCGTCGAGGAGATCCGCGCCGATCTCGCCTCCGACCGGCGCATGCTGCGCCTGCTCCAGGGCGATGTCGGCTCGGGCAAGACGGCGGTGGCGCTGCTGGCCATGGCCTCGGCGGTGGAGGTCGGCCGGCAAGCGGCTTTGATGGCGCCCACCGAGATCCTGGCGCGCCAGCATTTCGAGCGTCTGACGGGGCTCGTCGGACCCTTGCGCCTGCGCCTCCTCACCGGGCGCGACAAGGTTTCGGAGCGCCGAGCGACGCTCGCCGACCTCGCCGACGGCCATATCGACATCGTGGTCGGCACCCATGCCCTGTTCCAGGACAGCGTGATCTTCAAGGATCTCGGCGTCGCCGTGGTGGACGAGCAGCACCGGTTCGGCGTCCATCAGCGACTCGCGCTCGGCGCCAAGGGGGCGGCGGTGGACATCCTGGTGATGACCGCGACGCCGATCCCCCGCACCCTGGCGCTGACCTGCTTCGGAGACATGGACGTCTCGGTCCTCGACGAGAAGCCGGCCGGCCGCCAGGCCATCGCCACCCGCCTCGTCTCCATCGACCGGCTCGACGAGGTGGTGATGGGGCTCGGCCGGGCGCTTGCCTCCGGGGACAGGGTCTACTGGATCTGCCCGCTGGTGGCGGAATCTGAATATGTCGATCTCGCCGCCGCCGAGGACCGCTTCGCTGACCTGCGGCAGGAATTTGGCGACGCCGTGGGGCTGATCCACGGCAAGATGCCGGGGCCGGACAAGGATGCCGCCATGGAGCGTTTCGCCGCCGGCGAAACCAGGATCCTAGTCTCCACCACCGTGGTGGAGGTGGGCGTCGACGTGCCCGAGGCGACCATCATGGTGATCGAGCATGCCGAGCGCTTCGGTCTCGCGCAATTGCACCAGCTGCGCGGGCGGGTCGGGCGCGGGGCCAAGGCCTCCACCTGCCTGCTGCTCTATCGGGGGCCGCTGGGACAGGTCTCCCGCGCCCGCCTCGAAATGATGCGCGAGACCGAGGACGGCTTCCGCATCGCCGAGGAGGATCTGCGCCTGCGCGGCGAGGGCGAGGTGCTGGGCACCCGCCAATCGGGCGCGGCCGCCTTTCGCCTCGCGAGCCTCGAGAGCGATGCCAGCCTGCTGGAGGTCGCCCGTGACGATGCCAGGCTCATCGTCGAGCGCGATCCCGGCCTCAGATCCGAGCGTGGCAGGGCACTCCGGGTGCTGCTCTACCTGTTCGAACGGGACGCGGCGATTCGGTTGCTCGGGGCCGGGTGAACCGATTCGCCGGCTGAACGAAACCCGCATCAGACCTGAACGCATCGCCACAAAAGCGACGAATCGACCACCGATGACGTCTGCGCAGTTCAGCTTCACGAACCGTGGCACTGCAGCCACGGGACACCGGAAATCCTTTATTTTCCAAAGGGTAGTCAGGTATCCGGTTCTCGTTTCACGAGCCGTTGTGCGGTGCCGCACGGACTTCCTGAACTTGAAATGAACGTATTCTCCCCTTAACTGAACATGAACGAACGGCCCGCCAGACTGGGCTGCCACACAGAATTCAGGAGGATGGATATGTCTGCCGGACTGTTCCAAAACCTACCGGGTGCCCACGAAATGGGAAGCGTCCACGCCCTTCCGAGCGAGCCGTGGCTGCTTCCGATCTCGGATGGCAAGGAGCCCGCGCTGAAGACGACGGACGATGTCCTCCTCGCGGTTCGTCAATCCGCCCGCCCCTTCCAGATCGCGGCGAATGCCCTGATGGTCCTGCTCCTCGTGGCCGTCACCGCCCAGATCGCCATGGGCTGGGGTGGTTCCACCGTCGCCCCGCGCGCCAACAGCCATGTCGCCGATGCCTCGCCGCCGACGCTGCCCATCGAGAAGGCCTCGATGACGGTTCATAACTAGACGCGTTCGAGCAAGGCTCCCGAAAGGCGGGTTCGTTTTTCGGGAGATGTGCGTCGGGTCGACGTCCCGGCCCAGAGACGTGGCCCGCCAGCCCTACATGGGCGAGCTTTTCACTCCGAGCTGACGAGCTTCTCCTGGCGACGGGACGAGGCTTCGAGTCCCCCCTCCGGTCCGACGGTCTGCCCATTCTGAGCCGAGCGGATCGACGCCGCCATGGCCTGCAGCCTGACCTGCGGATCCTCCGGCTGGATCACTCCCGCCGACATCACCAGCTTGGCCGCGTCGTCGATGCTCATGGGCACTTCGATGATGTCCGCACGCGGCAGGTAGAAGAAGAACCCCGTCGTGGGGTTGGGCGCGCAGGGCAGGAACACGCCCACATGGTCGTTCTCCTCGCCCAAAGCGGTTTGGACGTCCGGTCCGGCCGGCGCCGAGACGAACACCACCGACCACGTTCCCTTCACCGGGAATTCGACCAGGCCGACGGTGCGGAACGACGTGCCGTTGGCCGAGAACAGCGTCTCGAAGATCTGCCGCAGGCCCTTGTAGAGGCCCGAGATCACCGGGGTGCGTGCGAGCAGCACCTCCCCGAACTCGACCACGCTGCGGCCGACGAGGTTGGCGGTGAGGAAGCCGAGCAGCGTCACCGCGACGAAGGCGATGACGAGGCCGATGCCCGGAAGCGAGAAGGGCAGGTAATGGTCCGGCAGGTAGCTCGCCGGCACCAGGGGCTTCACCCAGCCGTCGATGAGGCTGATGAACCACCACGTGATGTAGATGGTGATCGCCAACGGCCCGGCGACGATGACGCCGGTGAGGAAGTAGGTCCGCAGGCGGCTCTTCTTGCTCACCCGAGGCGGCGGCCGTGTGACGGCGGGGTCTGGTTCCGGCAACGGGGTGAGCGTTTCGCGCACGGGCGGCCTGTCTCGTGGGAGGCCGATCGTCAGCCTGCATGACAAGGGTTAGCGGGTCGGGCGTGTCACCTCAAGCGCGAGGAAGCGCCCCCTGCCCCGGATGATCCGAGGCCGAGGATCACGGCCTGGTCTCGCCGAGCGCCGCCTCCGCCGCGAGCGCCCTCTCCTTCCACGCATCCCGCTCCGCGATGGCCTCCTTGAGGGCGAGTTCGGCGCGCTGGGCCCGCACGGCGCTGGCCGAAGCCAGGGCCTGCGCCCGTTCGCGGGCGCGGGTCTCGCCGGCCATCTGGACCTTGAGGTCGCGCGGCGTTGCCATGGTCGTGTCCGTTCTCGGTGGGAGGGCGTCTCGCAGGATGCCCCGCTCGCGCCCGGTTCGCCAGAGCCGAGGCACCGTTTGCGGGTCGGGGTTTCCTTATGGCGGTGAAAGCGGGTCGTTCGCCAGGACGATCGGTGCGCCATGCGGGGTCGCGGCGGCGGCACGCAGGAAGGCGTCGCTGCGAGCCTGGACGCTCGCGGAATCGGTGACACCGCGTTCGGCGAGCAGGGCTTCCAGAGTTGCGAGCCAGCGTCCGTAATCGGCCGCCGCTTCCGGCTTCCCCTTCGGCCGGATGGTGCGTCCGAGGGCGCTCGCCCACTCCTCCTGCGTGAACAGGCCCCGCTCCTGCAGGGAGACCACCAGGGCGAAGACCTGCGCTTCCCACGGTTCCGCGAACGGCCCCGGATCGTTGGGCCGGCACGTGGCGGTCATTGCAGCGCTCATCGCGGCGTCCCCGGCATGAGGTACCCCTCGAAGGCGGCCACGGTGACGCGCCCGCCCGGGTCGGCGCTCGCCCCCCACAGTTCGGCCGCCTCGAACCCCACGGTGTAGAGCCATTGCGGCGGGGCATCCCGGCCCTCCGCGCTGGCATCGGGCAGGACGAAGGCGCCGTGGACCCGCTCGATGACGCCACGCCGACCCCGGACGTAACGCGGTAGGCGGGTATGGCCAATGGGGTGGTCGTTGCGGGTCAAGACGGGGTCGCGTACCGCATATAGAGCCGGTGCATCCGGTGGCCGGTCGCTGGGAAATCCCACGGAGAAGCGAGGCGGGATCTCTTCGGCACGCAGCACCCGTTTCACCGGGCTCGGCGGCCCAGCGCTGGCGCCCGCGGCGATTTCTTCTTGCGTGGCAAGGCCATGGGCGACGACCTGCGCTTCGAGGGCAGCGAGCCAGATCTCGTAATAGCTCGACGACAGGTACTCCGCCGGGGGCAGCGATTCCCGCGCGGCGCGGCTGCCGTCCAGGGTCCAAGTACCGGTATAGCCCACCGCCAGAGCCAGGGCGAAGACACGCCGTTCCCATTCCGAATGAAAAACCGGCTCGTTCGCCTCCGGCATGACGGTGCCGAATCCATGGGCGCCGCCGAGATCCTGCGCTCCGTTCATCGGCCGGCTTCCGGGCTGAGCGGCAGCCCGGTGCCGATCATGGAATCGCGCGTGACCAGGGCGGCGAGCTCGGCCTCGCTCAGGGACTCGGTGCCGGCGGGCCGCAGGGGCAGGACCATGAAGCGGGTCTCGGCGGTGGAATCCCACACGGTGATGCGGGTCGTCTCGGGAAGGGTGAGGCCGAACTCGGCCAGGACCCCGCGGGGGGCGATGACGGCGCGGGCGCGGTAGGGCGGCGCCTTGTACCAGACCGGCGGCAGGCCCAGCACGGGCCAGGGATAGCAGGAGCACAGGGTGCAGACGACGAGGTTGTGGCTGTCGGGTGTGTTCTCGACCACCACCATGTGCTCTCCGCCGCGCCCCCCGATGCCGAGTTCCGCGATGGCCGGCGTTCCGTCGGCGAGGAGCCGCTCGCGATAGGCCGGATCGGTCCAGGCGCGGGCGACGACACGGGCGCCGTTATGGGGACCGATGCGGGTCTCGTACATCTCGACGAGCGCATCGAGGGCGTCCGCCTCAACATAGCCTTTCTCGAGAAGCAGCGATTCCAGCGCCCTCACCCGCGCCTCGATGGGGGTGAGACTGCTGCCATGCGCGTGATCCGGATGGTCGTGGTGATGATGGTGATCGTGCGCCATGGCGTCTCGTCCTGTGCCCGGAGCGGTCTTCGCGTCGGTTGTCCGGTCCGCAGACAGGCAAGCACGGGGCGCGCCGGGCAGTGTGCAAGGGCCAGTTTGATACCGGAGAGGCACCGTGTCGACACCACTTCGCAGCGCCTCAGCGCACGGCCTCGATGGCCTCCTGGGCATCGCGGTGATCCTCCGCGGTGGCCTCGGGCTTCTCCTGCCGGGCGGGGGCCTGCGGCGCGGCGCAGAGGCTGACCGTGATCGGGAAATGGTCCGAGCCGACGCCGGGCAGCCGTTCCATGTGGCCGAGCAGGAAGTGCTCGCTGAAGAAGACATGGTCGAGGGGCCAGCGCATCACAGGCCATTGCGCGTGGAAGGTCGCGAACAGGCCGCGGCCCCGGCGCGGATCGAGCAAGCCGCTGATACTCTGGAACAATTGGGTCGTGCGGGACCAGGCCACGTCGTTCAGATCGCCGGCGACGATGGTCGGACCCGGCGCCTCCGCGACTTCGCGGGCGACGATCACAAGTTCGGCGTCGCGCGGCGCGCTGCTATGGCCGGGATGCGGGGGGCGCGGATGCAGGCCATGGAGCCTCACCGTCTCGCCGTCCGGCAGCACCACCTGCGTGCGCAGCGACGGCACGTCGTCCTGGAGCAGGAAGCGGATTTCGGGGCCGCGCAGGGGAAGGCGGGAATAGAACAGCAGGCCGTAGGTGTTGTCCTGCGGCTGCTCGACCCGGTTCGGGTAGAGCGCGCGCAATGGTGACATGGCCTCCTGCCAGCCAGAATCGGTCTCCAGCAGGAGGACGAGATCGGGCGAGCGACGCGTGACGAGATCGAGGGCCGCGCCGTAATTCCTGTTCGTCTGCAAGACGTTGAGCACCACGAGGCTGAGCCGGGCTCCTGGATCGCAGGCTTTGGCCGCCTTCGCCTGGGTGGCGGCGAGCGGCGTAAAGGGCAGGATGTAGCGGACCTGCGTGACAAGTGCCGCCGCCATGGCGATGGCGAGGATGAGGGACGTCGTGTCCCTGGAGACCAGAAGGAGGCCGGTGAGGCAGGCCATCAGCGCCACCGCGATCTGGAGCCGGGGGAAGTCCAGGCTCCGGATGAGGCCGAGGTTGGTCTCGATCAGGGGCAGCGCCGTCGCTGCCACGAGCAGACCGGCGATGCCCTGCAGGGCGAGCGTGAGATACGTCAAACCTGGTCTCCGCCGCCGTGCGCCCGTCAGGGAGCCGCCCAACCGGGCCATTCAATGGGCCATGCCGCGTCGTCTCGATCGACCGCCATGCGACCCCCGTTTCGACCGCCACGCGACCCCGTTTCGAGGGGCGCCTGACAATCGACGGATTCCGGTGGCGGTTCCGGCCTATTCCACCGTGACCGATTTGGCGAGGTTGCGCGGCTGGTCGACGTCTTTCCCCATGAACACGGCCGTGTGGTAGGCGATGAGCTGGATCGGCACGGCGTAGACGATGGGAGATACGACCGGGTCGAGGTCGGGCATAGTCACCGTCGCCATGGTGTCGAGGCCGGCCGCCGCCGCGCCCTTGGCGTCGCCTATGAGGATGATGCGGCCGCCGCGCGCCGCGACCTCCTGCATGTTCGACACCGTCTTCTCGAAGATCGCGTCGTGCGGCGCGATGACGATGACGGGCACGCTCTCGTCGATGAGGGCGATGGGGCCGTGCTTGAGCTCGCCGGCGGCGTAGCCCTCGGCGTGGATGTAGCTGATTTCCTTGAGCTTCAGCGCGCCTTCCAGCGCCATCGGGTAGCTCGTGCCGCGGCCGAGATAGAGCACGTCGCGCGCCTTCGAGACCTCGCGGGCGAGGAGTTCGATCTCACCCTCCAGCTTGGTCGCGTCCGCCATCAGGCCGGGCACGGTGATGAGCGCGTCGACGAGTTCGCGCTCGCGCTCGGCGCTCAGGGTGCCCCGCGCCCGGCCCGCCGCGATGGCGAGGCACAGGAGCACCGTGAGCTGGCAGGAGAAGGCCTTGGTGGAGGCCACGCCGATCTCGGGGCCGGCGAGCGTCGGCACCACGGCCGAGGCCTCGCGGGCGATGGTGGAGGTCGGCACGTTGACCACCGCCAGGGTGTGCTGGCCCTGGTCCTTGGCGTAGCGCAGGGAGGCCAGGGTGTCGGCGGTCTCGCCCGATTGCGAGATGACGAGGGTCAGGCCGGCCGTGTCGAGGGGCGGCTCGCGGTAGCGCGCCTCGGAGGCGACGTCGATCTCCACCGGCAGCCGCGCCAGGGATTCGAACCAGTATTTCGCCACCAGCCCGGCATAATAGGCGGTGCCGCAGGCGGTGATCGAGAGCCGCGAGAGGTCCTTGAAATCGAACGGCAGGGCCTCGGGCAGGGCGACCCGGCCATTGGCGAGATCGACGTAATGGGCCAGCGTGCGGCCGACCACCTCGGGCTGCTCGTGGATTTCCTTGGCCATGAAGTGGCGGTGGTTACCCTTCTCCACCCGGTAGGCCTGGGCAACGATGCGCTGGCGCTGGCGCGAGACCGGGTTGCCGTCGATGTCGCGGATCGCGGCGCCCTCGCGGGTCAGCACCGCCCAGTCGCCCTCCTCCAGATAGGTGATCTCCTCGGTGAAGGGCGCCAGCGCCAGGGCGTCCGAGCCGAGATAGGTCTCGCCCTCGCCGAAGCCGATCGCCAGGGGCGCACCGTGGCGGGCGCCGATGAGGAGATCGTCGTAGCCGGTGAAGATGAAGCCCAGCGCGAAGGCACCGCGCAGGCGCGGCAGAGCGGCGGCCACGGCCTCCACCGGGCCCAGTCCCTTGTCCATCTCGGCGCTGACGAGCTGGGCCACGACCTCCGTGTCGGTCTCGCTCTCGAAGCGCACGCCGCTGGCCTGCAACTCGGCCTTCAGCTCGCGAAAGTTCTCGATGATGCCGTTATGGACCACAGCCAGCCGCGCCGTGGCATGCGGGTGGGCATTGGTCTCGTTCGGCCGGCCATGGGTGGCCCAGCGGGTATGGCCGATGCCGATGGCGCCGGGCAGCGGCTCATCGCGCAGCCTGAGTTCGAGGTTGGAGAGCTTGCCCTCGGCGCGGCGGCGATCCAACCGGCCATTGGCCAGGGTGGCGACCCCAGCCGAATCGTAGCCGCGATACTCGAGGCGGCGCAGGGCTTCGACCACCTGTCCCGCCACCGCCTCATGCCCGACGATGCCAACGATTCCACACATGGACGCTTCTCTCACACGAGGGGCCGAGCTGGAATGGCGGAAGCAGGACGGGCCTCCGACGTCTCCGACCGGGATCTTGGCGGTGGCCAACGCAAGGAGCGGCCCAAGCCTTCTGGGAGGGTCTTGTACCGGATCGGAACACGATCCGGCCAGGGTTCCTGCTCTTGCACGGTCTCCGAGGCTGAATTCGGCTCAACGGATACGTTCATACCCGACGATACGATACTGACGGAACTAGTCTTTCTTGGAACGGGCGGCTTTCATCGCCTGCAGTGCCGCCCGCATCCCGCTGGCCATGCCCTCGATGATCCGCTGGCGGCTGCGAGCGATGGCGAGGGCATCGGCCGGCACCGAGGCGGTGATGACCGAGCCCGCGCCGACGATGGCCCCTGCGCCCACGCTCACCGGCGCCACCAGGGCGGTGTTTGAGCCGATGAAGGCCCCGGCCCCGATCTCGGTGCGGTGCTTGTTCACCCCGTCGTAATTGCACGTGATGGTGCCGGCCCCGACATTGGCCCCCGGCCCGATCTCGGCATCGCCGAGATAGGTCAGGTGGTTGGCCTTGGCGCCCTCGCCGAGGCGCGCGTTCTTCATCTCGACGAAATTGCCGATGCGGGAGCCCGTCTCCAGCACCGCCCCCGGCCTGAGCCGCGCATAGGGGCCGATATGGACGCCTTGCGCCAGGGTCGCGCCTTCGAGATGCGAGAAGGCATGGATCACGCATTGGTCGCCGACCGTCACTTTGGGGCCGAAAACCACATGAGGTTCCACGAGAACGTCCCGGCCCAACACCGTGTCCACGCTCAGAAAAATTGTTTCCGGCGCTACCAGCGTGGCTCCCCCGATCTGGGCTGCGCGGCGCAGGCGGGCCTGGATCGTCGCCTCGGCGACGCTCAACTGGACCCGGTCGTTGACGCCCTGCGCCTCGGCCTCGTCCACGGGCACCACCGCCACGTCGAGCCCGTCGTCCACGGCGAGGGCGACCGCGTCGGGCAGGTAGTACTCGCCCGCCGCGTTGGCATTGCCGATCCGCGTCAGCAGGGCGAGGGCATGGGGGCCGGAGAGCGCCATGAGGCCGGCATTGCACAGGGTGACGGCGCGCTCCTCCGCGCTCGCATCCTTCTCCTCGCGGATGGCGAGCACGCGCCCGCCCTCCGTCAGCACCCGACCGTAGCCGGTGGGATTCTCTGCCGTGAAGGCCAGCACCGCCACCGCAGCCCCATCGGCCAGGGGCGCGCGCAGGCGGGTGAGGGTGGCACCCGTGACGAGGGGGGTGTCGCCGAACGCGATCACCACGTCGTCGGAACCCGCCTCCAGGGCCTCGCGGGCGGCCAGAACCGCATGGGCGGTGCCGAGGCGCTCCACCTGCGGATGGACCGAGGCGCCGGGCGCCGCGCGGGCGATCTCGGCGGCGACCGCCTCCTGGCCCGGCTCCACCACCACGGCGATGCGGGTCGCCCCCGCCTCGCTCGCGGCGGCGAGCACGTGGCCGAGCATGGTCCGTCCGGCCACCGCATGCAGCACCTTGGGCAGGTCGGAGCGCATCCGCGTGCCCTTGCCGGCGGCGAGAACGATGGCCGTGAGGCTGCGTCCGCCCGTCCTGGCGGGCTCGGTCGAATGGGTGGTCTGCGCCGTCATCGTCGCTCCGCCGCTGTCGGGCCGGGGGCCGGCTCGCGTCCTGTCCGGCTGCGCTACTGTGTGGTTTGTCGGGTAGCAAGTCTGCCTGGCCGGCAAGCTGGCGGCGCGGACGGAGATCCGGTCCGCTCCGTCCCGGTCACTGGCTCTTGAGGATGAGGGTGATCAGCACGGCGGCCACGCACACGAACATGACGACCCCGAGGACCAGGCTCGCCAGCGTGGTGGCCGAGATGTAGGTGCCGGCGACGGTTCCGAGCATGCGCGTGACACCCCCTCCCCCTGGGGAAGCGGCGTCACCGGGATGGCCGCAGCCCGGGCAAGCCAAGGCTTGCGCGGAGACCTGTCGCGAGCAGGCAGGGCATGGGATCAGGGCCAATGAGGTGCCTCGTGTGAGGTGAACGACCCACAAAATCTGTCACAAGCGCGGCCATTCGGCCAGTCCGGGGCCCTCTCGCCTCCCGCGTCCGTTCCCGGCCGGACCGCGCGACTGTCGGAAAATCCGCGTTCCCGTGAACGGTTTCGGTCCTTTCCGGCTTAAGGTTGGGTTCAGGCCGTGCCGTGGTAAAGCCGGGACATACCGCATCGCACTCCGCGCTTTTCCGCGCCGACATTCCAGGTCCAATGACGCCGACGATTCCGGGACTTCGCCGCGCCGTGACAGAGCCCTCCTCCGACGATCCCGTTGCGACGGGACCGCGGGACCGGAGCCGCCGTGAGCTTCTGTGGCAGGCGAGCGTCGCCGCGCTGGCCGTCTCCCTCCCCGGCGCCGCCGACACCGCCCGGGCGGACGATGCCCCTGCCCTTCCCGCCGAGGGCGCGCCGTTCCTCGGCCAGACGGTGCCCGATCTCGCCCGTGCGCTGGCCAAACGGCCCTTCGTCGCCCCGCGCACCGACGATCTGCCCGGTGCCCTCACCGGACTCAACCGCGAGCAGTACAACGCCATCCGGACCGTGCCGGGCAGCGCGGTCTGGTCGAACGAGACCCTCGGATTCACGATCGAGCCCCTGCATCGCGGCTCGGTCTTCACCGGCCGCGTGGCCCTGGCCCTGGTGGAGGACGGCACCGTGCGGCCGCTGGCCTACGATCGCTCCCGCTTCGAGGCGGAGGGCATCGCCCTGCCCGAGTTCAAGGACGATCCCGGCTATTCGGGCCTGCGCATCCGCGCCCGGTTCGATGGCGGCGAACTCACCGATTTCGCCACCTTCCAGGGGGCGTCGTTCTTCCGCCTCGTCGCCACCGGCCAGGGCTTCGGCGTCACTGCGCGCGCCCTCACCCTGCGCCCGGCCGATTCGCGCGGCGAGGAGTTTCCGGAACTCCGCGCCATCTGGGTCGAGCGTCCCGGTCCCGGCGGACCGCTGGTGCTGCACTGCCTCGTCGATTCCCCCTCGGCCACCGCTGCGCTCAGGATGAGCCTGCGGCCGGGCGGCGCCTCGCTCTGCGATGTCGAGGGCACGGTGTTCGCCCGCGCGGCCATCGACCATCTCGGTCTCGGCGGCATGACCACGAGCTACTTCTTCGGCCCCTACGACCGGCGCGGCGCCGACGATGCCCGCGCGGGCGCCTATGCCTCCACCGGCCTGCAGATCCGCACCGGCGCCAACGAGGCGATCTGGCGCCCGGCGCGCAACCCGGAGACGCTGCAGGTCTCGTCCTTCGTCGATGACAACCCGAAAGGGTTCGGCCTGATGCAGCGGGCGCGCAGCTACGCGGATTTCGAGGACGACGTGCAGCATTGGGAATGGCGTCCCTCGCTCTGGCTCGAACCCTTCGGCGCCTGGGGGCCGGGGGCCGTGACGCTCCTGGAAATCCCGAGCGATTCCGAGTTCAACGAGAACATCCTGGCCTATTGGCGGCCGAAGGCGTCCCTGGCGGCGGGAACCGAGCACGCGTTCGGCTATCGGCAGCATTGGTGCTGGCAGCCGCCCGAGGCGCCGCCGGTGGCGATCGTCTCCGGCACCCGCAGCGGCAAGGCGACGGGTAGCAACCGCCGCCTCTTCCTGGTCGATTTCACCGGCGACATCCTGTTCGCCGATCCCGACCTGCAGCCGACGCTGCTGACCTCCCCCGGAACGGTGGCGGCCCCGACCCTCTATCGCTATCCCGACCGCAAGACGGTGCGGGTCTCCTTCGAGCTCGACACGGGCGGCGAGAAGACCTGCGAACTGCGCCTCGTGCTCAAGCGCGGGGAGGCCCCCGTCACCGAAACCTGGCTCTACCGGTGGACACCCTGAACACGCACGCGTTTCCCCCCGCCGCCCCGGCTTCCTTTCGGCCCGCGATGCCGCCCGAAGCCCCGCTGCCCATGCCGGTGCAGGCGCTCGACCGCTGGGACCCCGCTTCGGGCCACCGGCCGGCCAAGCCCGTGCGGCGGCCCTGGGCCGCCCGCGCCTTCGTCTTCGGCGGGGCGGCGCTGCTCACCGCCTACGGGGCGTTCGAGATGTACGAGGTCGTGGCCGTCTCGGGCGGGACGACGGCGCTGCAATATGTGCTGCTCGTGCTCTTCACCCTGAACTTTTCCTGGATCGCCCTCTCCTTCATGAGCGCGATCCTGGGCTTCGCCACGCTCCTGCGCCGCCCGAAGGCCCCGCTTGCGCCGACCCGGCTCGCCACGAAGACCGCCATCGTGATGCCGGTCTATAACGAGGCCACCGCCCGCACCTTCGCGGCCGTGGAAGCCATGCGGGCCGAGATCGACGCCACGGGCCTCGGCGAGGCGTTCGACTATTTCGTCCTGTCGGACTCGACGCAGGGCGATGCCTGGATCGCCGAGGAGCGCGCCTTCCTGGCGCTCCGCGCGCGCTGGGGCGAGGATGCGCGGCTCTATTACCGGCACCGGGCGAAGAACCATCACCGCAAGGCCGGCAATATCGGCGACTTCGTCTCGCGCTGGGGCGGGGCCTACGACCACATGCTGGTGCTCGATGCCGACAGCCTGATGACCGGTCCTTGCGTGGTGCATCTGGCCGCCGCCATGGAGGCGGACCCGGATTCCGGCATCATCCAGTCGCTGCCGCTCATCATCAACCGCAACACCCTGTTCGCCCGCGTCCAGCAATTCGCCGCCCGCATCTACGGCCCGGTCATCGCCACCGGCCTCTCGGTCTGGTCGGGCCGCGACGGCAATTACTGGGGCCACAACGCCATCATCCGCACCCGCGCCTTCGCGCAAGCCTGCGGCCTGCCCGACCTCAAGGGCAAACCGCCCTTCGGCGGCCACATCCTCAGCCACGATTTCGTCGAGGCGGCGCTGATCCGGCGGGCCGGCTGGAGCGTGACCATGCTGCCCGCCCTCCCCGGCTCCTACGAGGAGAGCCCGCCCTCCCTCATCGACGTCGCGGTGCGCGACCGGCGCTGGGCGCAGGGGAACCTCCAGCACAGCCGCGTCATCGGGGCGGCGGGCCTGACCCTGGCCTCGCGCCAGCATTTCGCCACCGGCATCGCCGGCTACGTCGCCTCCCCGCTCTGGCTCGGCCAGCTCGTGGTCGGTATCGCCCTGGTGCTGCAGACCGCCTATGTGCGGCCGGAATATTTCACCTCGGAGTTCGGGCTCTACCCGGTCTGGCCGCGCTTCGACCCCGTGCGCGCGCTCCAGCTGTTCGGGCTCACCATGGGCATCCTGCTGGCCCCGAAGCTGCTGGGGCTGATCCTCGCCCTCATCGACGGGCCGGTGCGCCGGGCCTCGGGCGGGGCCATCCGCCTCGTCCTGTCGAGCCTGATCGAGACGATCCTCTCGGCGCTCATCGCCCCCATCGCCATGCTGATCCAGTCCGGCTCGGTGTTCGAGATCCTGGTCGGGCGCGATACCGGCTGGAACCCGCAGCGGCGCGACGACGGCTCGATACCCTTGCGCGACATCGTCCGCCGCCACCGCTGGCACATGGTGCTGGGGCTGGTGACCGGCATCGCCGCCTTCGCCATCGCCACCTCGCTGTTCCTCTGGATGTCGCCCACCATCCTCGGCCTCGTCCTGGCGATCCCGATCTCCTGGGCGAGCGGCCAGCTCTCCTGGGGCCTCGCCCTCAAGCGCCTCGGGCTGCTGATGACGCCGGAGGAGCGCGACCCGCCCGCCATCGCCGTCACCGCCGGGGCCCTCGCCGCCCGCAACGCCGAGGCCGGCCTCGACGATTCGGACGCGATCCGTGCCCTCCACGCCGATGCGGCCTTCGCCGAGGCCCATGCGCTGATGCTGCCCGAGATGCCATCGCGCCCCCGCGGCGTGATCGACACCGACCGCGCCCTCGCCCAGGCCAAGGTGGTGGAGGCCGAGACCGTCGCCGAGGCCGCCGAGTGGCTCAGCCCCAAGGAGCGCATGGCCCTCCTCCACGACCGCGCTCTCCTCGACCGCCTCACCCGCCTCGAACCCGCGTGAGGCCGCCGGATGGCTGACCAGCCATCCGGCGACGGCGCAGGTGTGACGTCCCAACCCCAGCGAGGCCCGGTCATCCCGCGCAGAACGCGAAGGGCCGGCCGTGAGGCCGAGGAAGCGGGCGCCAGGCGCCCGACGTGGCTGCTCCGTTCGTTCGAGGGGACGAAGGACCCGAGCGGAACCAGCCCGAGAGCCACCACCTTTGCTCTTGTGGAGGACGCCTCGCGTGAGGCGACCGCAGGAGGCATGTCCATGCAGAGCAAGCTCACGAAGACGATCATCGGCGCCGTCATCGCCGTCGCCCTCGCCGCTGCCGTGTCCTATGGGCTCATCAACCAGCAGACGGCGGATCAGCTGCAGACCAAGGCGAACCAGACGCTGTCGGACGGCCAGACCGCCCCCGGCCCGGCTCCTCAACAGCCGTCGCCGGCGCCGCAGAGCCCCACTCAGCAAGCGCCGACGCAGCAGAACCCTGCTCCCGCACCTCGGCCGTGACAGTCGCGGATCGGGCGCCGGCGGCACGCCCGCTTTCCGCCGGCTGAAACCGCCCAGTAACCCTCAGGCTTTAGGCCTCGTTAGGCACGAAACCGCCGAACCGAGACGGATACCGATGACCAGGGACCAGCTTTCCGCCGAACTGTCGCGCATGGCGAAGATGCAGATCAGCGATATCACCCGGGCCGTGAAGAGCGGCGACAAGGCCATCGCCTTGAACGAGGTGAGCGACCTCGCGCTACGCTTGAACCAACTCGCCGATGCCATTGCGGGCGTACCGGCACCCGCGCCTGCGGTCTCCCGCGCTCGCGTCCTCGACCCGGCGTGACCGCTGCATCGGAGTGGCGTGCGGAGCGGAATGAACGCTCCCGCGCCCGGCTCGAACGGGCGCTCCCGGCCGTCTTCCCCGCGCCCGTCCTTCGGCACGCGCTATCCCGCCCGCTGATGCCACCGACGCCGCGCCTCGCCGTCGAGAGCTACTGGCGCAACCACGTCCTACGCGCGGACCGCCTGGCGCGGGCGCTGGCCACGCGCTCGGGCCAGCCGGAGGGATGGACCTGGCGCTTAGGAACAGAGAAGGGGTCGGGCCTCGCCGCCACCTTCCGGATGCCGCCCTCTCCCTATCGCGAGCCTGCGCATGCCCGCGGCCCCGGCCATTGCTGCATCTGCGGACAGCCGGTCTTCCGCTTCGGCTGGCACAGGGATCTGTGGGGCACCGGCACGCCGAACAAGAACGCCCGCTGGCATTCGGCCTGCGTCACGGCCTGGAAGTTCTGGGCCGCGCCCAGCGACCAAGTGACGGTCCTGAAGGCGCATCAGCGCCATCGCTGTGCCGCGTCCGGGAAGCGCCTGCTGAAAACCGCCGAGGTCGACCATCGCACGCCGCTCTATCGCGTCTGGCGCGAGCACCGCGATGCCCCTTGGCCCACCCTCCTGGCCTACTGGGGAGCGCCGAACCTTCAGGTCGTCAACCGCGTTGTTCACGTGGAGAAATGCAGCACGGAGGCGGGCGAGAGGGCGCACCAACGGCGTGCCCTCATGTCCGGGGTGTCCCTCGATAGGGAGTCGGACGACCTGATGCTTCTCCCGACGCGGGCTTGAGCCACCCATACGGAGAAAATGTCTTTCACGGCCGCCCATCGGGGGCCGTGGTGTAGAGGCTAGCAGCGCGGTGCGGCGCCGTACCAATCGGAGGAATCCAAATGACGGACGACAAGGCCGGCCATCAGGATCGCAAGGACACCAAGGCGGCCAAGGCCGCAGAGCGCGCCGACGTCGCGGGTCAGGTCTGGGAAGAGGTCAGAGTCCGGGAGACGGCGCGTGACGATCAGATCGTTCGCCTGAAGGCTCAGCGCCTCGAGCGCGATGCCGCGGATGCCGCTGCAGAGAAGCCCCCGACCAAGCGGTCGAAGTGAGCGAGCGCCAAGCAGGTTCGCGTTGGCACGCCGACGCTTCACGCTCCTTATCCCAAGTCTCACTGACCCTGACCCGTAGGTCAGGGTCAGTGAGGTCCGGCGGGCGACCGCCGCCGCGCCGTCGCGCGGGCAGACCTCGATGAGTCAGGCTCATCGAGGTCTGGTATTCGCTCTTCGATGTGTCGGAGGTTTTTATCGCAGAACCGGGGGGCACGTCTGCGAAACCTTCCTGGAATCTGCCTGAACCTTTTGGCCGCGGGATCATCGGGCAAGGGGGCGGGTTGATCGATGACAGCCACATCTCGGAGCCAGTCCCATGGCCGACATCCGTCACGCGTATTCCGATCCGATCGAACAGGGCGCCCAGGCGCGGATCCACGGTCACCCCAAGGATGCCTGCCCCTATCCCCGCGACAGCGAAGATCGGACCTCCTGGATGGAGGGCTACGACGGCACGCCGCGTGAGGAAGGGCCCGATATGCCATCCGGCAAGAGCCGCCGCTGAGCCTCCCTCGGACTCGACCACTTTCCGGCCAGGGACCGGGACGTGGGATGACATTCGAGACGCGGGCTGCTCGAACGTTCCTGTGAACGCAGGAAAGTCCGGCGCGCCATCACGGCGCCCGGGCTTTCGGCTTGGGAGATATCTCGGAGGAGAGGGTTCGTGGAGCTAGCTCAAGCCACGGATGCGCTGCCAATCGGTCAGCTCACGGCTTCGGGCATCGTAGAGAGCCCGAAGTTTGGTTCCCTCTTCCCCACGGCCCGCTGGTTGGTTCGAGACGGCATTGACCATCTCGTCGCCAAACCATGCCGCAAGCTCTGCAGCCCAAGCCGCGTCAGCGGCGTGGAGACGGCTGGCTGTAACCGACAAGAAGGGAACGGGCCTCGGGCGGGTTTTCGCTTTCGTCATGCGCGCCGAAACGGATGAAGCGTTACTCTGGTTTCAGAAATGAATACAAAATTTCGATGTCGCTCAGGCATCGCTGACTCAAGGCGGTCAGGCGCGGGTACGAGCGGTGATCCGCTAGGTGCGCAGTCTCGCAGTGTGGTGACATCAGTTTAGCTGAGGTCGCTGCATACCGGGGGCGTTATGGGACAGGTTCTTCACGGCTGCGCCACGACCAGGCACGCGGTCGGAGCAGCGCTACAGCGATCGAAAGCTTCGCTCGAAGATCTTGCCGCACAGCATGGACTGAACCCCAAGACGGTCGCGAAGTGGCGCAAGCGTGCCTTCGTGCACAACGCGGCGGTGGGACCGAAGACGCCGCGCTCGACCGTGCTCACGACCGAAGAGGTGGCCTGCTGCGCCGGGAAGGTTGGCGAGTGAACCATAAGAGGGTTCACCGTCTCTACCGGGACGAGGGGCTGAGCCTGCGGCTCAAGCGGGCGCGCCGGCACGTCAGCGGGGCACACCGGGAGCGTCAGCCTGCCGCGCTCCGGCCGAACGAGCGGTGGTCGATGGACTTCGTCTCCGACGCGCTGTTCGATGGCCGCCGGCTGCGGGCCCTGACGGTCGTCGATGCGTTCACGCGCGAGGCTCTGGCGATCGAGGTCGACCAGGGCATCAAAGGCGAGCAGGTCGTGGCTGTCGTCGGACGCTTGGCACTGCTGCGCGGAGTACCGAGCGCGATTCAGGTCGATAACGGGTCTGAACCGAAGGACCGCGTAGCGAGTTCGTCTCGAAAGCGCTCGACCGCTGGGCCTACGAGAACGGGGTCACGTTGGACTTCTCGCGCCCTGGCAAGCCGACCGACAATGCGCTGGTCGAGTCGTTCAACGACCCCCTGCGCGACGAGTGCCTAAACGCGAACCGGTTCTTGTCGTTGGCCGACGCGAGGAGCAAGATCGAGACGTGGCGGCGGCAGGACAACGAGAGCCGTCCTCACACAGCCCTGGGGTGGCGACCGCCCCAGGAATTTGCCTTGGCGGCAGCCATGCAGGCCGCCGAATGAGACCCGGAAGCTCACCTTCCGGCCGGACCAAAATCCGGGGGACCCTCACTCGGGCTCGTCGATGACGGCAAGGGCGAGGTCACGTTCGTAACCGGTTACGGTGACGGCAAGACCGGCGCGACGATGGTCGTCGCCTTCACGACGGCGCAGACGCCCGACATGGAGAACGCCTACGGCTACGCCCTACGCGTGAACTCACTGACCCTGATGCCGGTCGGCGCACCGGACACACAGAAGCATTGGCCCGCGACCGGGCTGTGTTTCATGGTCAAGCCGAATCCCGTGCGGGCGGGCACGACGGCGATCAAACAGGACATTGTGGTGATGTGCTCGGCGAGCCTGACCTATCCCGGCGCGCATTACGACGTTTGGGAGGGCTGGCGCCCCTTATGTCCCACCGGCCTCCGCAAACGGGGCCTGGCTGCATCACCGAGGTTCCCATCAGATCTCTTGAAGGGTGATGTGCTACCGACGTGCTTCGAAGTTTCGGAATAGTAAGCAATCATAAGCTTCGTAGACGATGAATTGGCTAGAAAAATTCCAAAATCCATATCTCTACGGCTCACTCCGCGACGATATTTCTACTACTGGCTTCACCCCCCGGTTTCGGACATCCTTCTCGCGAGTTGGGTGGCTGCGCCACGGCTCAGAACGAAATCGTGGCCTTTGGGCTTCCGGCCGAGGGCCACGTCGATGATTCTCACGAGATCGTCGTCCGTGCCGCCGGCTCGCAGGAGGGTCCGCAGGTCCGTCGCGTCGTCCTGGCCCAGGCAGGTGTGCAGCGTCCCCGAGGCCGTGATCCGCACCCGGTTGCAATCCGCGCAGAAATTGTGGGTGTGCGGGGTGATGAAGCCGATCAGGCCGCCCGTCTCGGCGACACGCGCGTAGCGGGCCGGGCCGCCGCTTCGCATGGGGACGTCGATGAGCGTCCAGCGCTCCTCGATCCGCCGGCGCAAGGCGTCCAGGGGCAGGTACTGATCGAGGCGGTCGACGCCGACATCGCCGAGCGGCATGGTCTCGATGAGGCTCAGCGTCATGCTCCGGTCGTGGGCGAAGGCGATGAGATCGTGGATCTCGCTCTCCGTCCCGTCCCGCAATGCGACCGCGTTGAGCTTGACCGCGAGACCCGCCGCGCGGGCCGCGGCGATCCCGTCCAGCACCTTGGCGAGGGAACCGCCACGGGTCAGCATCCGGAAGCGCTCCGGGTCGAGGGTGTCGAGCGAGACGTTGATCCGGCGCACCCCCGTCCGGGCCAGATCCTCGGCGAAGCGGGCGAGCTGCGTTCCGTTCGTCGTAAGGGTCAGTTCGCGCAGCGAGCCGTCCCGGAGCAGCTGGGAGAGTTCCTCGAACAGGCCGAGGATGCCGGGCCGCACCAGCGGCTCCCCCCCGGTAATGCGCAGCTTGTCGATGCCACGGGCAATGAACAGACGCGCCAGCCGAGCCAATTCGTCCAGGCTGAGGATGTCCCGTCGAGAGCGAAAGGTCATGTCTTCCGACATGCAGTAAACACAGCGCAGGTCGCACCGGTCGGTGACCGAGAGGCGCAGGTAGGTCACGCGCCGTCCGAAGCCGTCGATGAGCCCGCAGGTCGAGGCCGCATTCTGTGCCATCATCTCAGGCGGCCTCGCTGGCGACCGCGAGCATCTCGGCGCGCGTCACGAACTTTTCGCGGGGTTTTCCGGCCGCTTGCCCGCGGGCGGTTTCGGCGGCTTCGATCCGGCGCCAGGCGGCGTAGTCGATGCTGTGCCCAGCCCGCTCCGCGAGGCCGGCCACCAGGGCGTCGGCGTTCCCGATAGGAACCGGGAGGGTCGCGAGGTCGGCGAGGACGGCCGCCGCCGTCTCCACGCCGCAGGCACGGTTCGTCCCGATCGTGCCGTGGGGGCCGCGCTTACTCCAGCCACAGGTGTAGAGGCCGGGCACCGGCACGCCGTCCGTGACGATCCGGCCGCCGAGATTGGCGTGCACCCCTGCCCGAGCGTCGTAGGGGATTCCCGCCATCGGCGCGGTCCGGCGCCCGATGCTGGAGATAACGAGCCCGCAAGCGATGGCGATGGTCCGGTCCGAGCCGGTCCGGCGCAGATGCAGGCCGTCCACCCGGACCTCCCCCGCCAGGCGGACGGGCTCCAAGCCGAAGCGGATCAGGCAGCGCCGCCGCTTGGCGGTCGCGCCTTCGGCCTCGGCGAAGCCGCGCAGGACGGCGGCGTTGGCGCGTGCCTCCGCGCCGGCGTCCATCGGCGGTTCCGGAACGCCCTCCGGCAGGTCGTCCGGATCAAGCCCGGTGACGCAATCGGCGAGCGCGCCGAACTCGCCGAGTTCCTTCGGGGAGAAGCGCGCGCGCTCCACCCCGCCGCGCCCGACGATCTGAACCTCCCGGATCCGGCTCTCGGCCAGGGCCTCCAGCGCGTGGGCGGCGATGTCGGTATGGCGCAGCTCGTCCGGGGTCTTGAGGAGGATGCGGGCGACATCGAGGGCGACGTTGCCGTGCCCGATCACCACCGCCCGCTCCATCGACAGGTCGAAGGACAGGCCGGCCGCGTCGGGATGGCCGTTGTACCAGCCGATGAACGCCCCCGCCTGATGGCTGCCAGCCAGATCCTCGCCCGGAATGCCCATCCGCCGGTCGAGGGAGGCGCCGTTGGCGAGGATCACGGCATGATAGCAGGCGCTCATTTCGGCGACGCTCACCTCGGTCCCGACTTCGACCCCGCCGACGAAGCGGAAGCCGGGCAAGCCGGCGATCCGGTCGAACACCGTGGTCACCTGCTTCAACTTCGGGTGGTCCGGCGCGACGCCGAACCGGACGAGGCCGAACGGTGCGGGCAGGCGCTCGAACAGGTCCACCGCGACCGGCACGCCGGAGCGCAGGAGCGCCTCGGTCGCGTAGAACCCGGCCGGACCGCTCCCGACGACCGCGATGCGAGGAAGCGCGCTCATGAGGCCAGCCGCCTCGCCTGCTCGTCGGCGCCGGGCAGCGGCGGGATCCTGGCGGCGATCACCGGGGTCTCGGCCGCCCGCAGGCGATTGATCTCGACCCATTCGGCCTTGCCCGCCGGCATCTGCCAGGACGGGTGGATCGCGCCGACCGGGCAGATCGGCGCGCAGCCGCCGCAATCGATGCAGTTCTCGGGGTCGATGTAGGTCATCTGCTCGTCGAGATGGAAGCATTCGACGGGACAGACGGTGACGCATTCGGTGTAGCGACACCCGCGACACGCATCGGTGACGACATAAGCCATGCAGGCCTCGACAAGTCTGGTGCAAACGGAAGGGTGATACGTTCCCGGCTCGGCCGGCACGGTCGCAACAGGCACCCCCTCCCGTTTGGGAGAGGGTTGGAGTGAAGGGCGTGGACCATCCGAAAAGGTCACTCACCTCACCCTGTCCCTCTCCTTCGAGGAGGGGGACCCGTGCTCGCGCCGGACCGGACCGATCGACCGCGTATGGTATGGAGGGCCGTCAGGCGGCGGCCACGTCCACGAGCATGTCCGAGAAGGTCGGGGCGCGGCCGAGATCGGCGAAGGCCGGGGGTGTCAGGGCGTGGACGGTGGGGCCGCGCTGGTTGGAGCGCTGCCAGAAGCCCGCCGGGGCGACGACGACTCCGCGCATCACGTCGGCCGAGAGGGTGGCGAAGGCCTCGAAGGCGCCCCTTTCGTTGAACACGCGGATCGGCGTTCCGGCCACGATGCCGCGCGGCCCGGCATCCTCCGGGTGCAGCAGCACCGCCTGCTGCTCGCCCGCCTGCGCCACCTGGGCCGGAAGGTTGCCGTAGTTCGAGTTCATGAACGCGTGGCTCTTCGGCGAGATCAGGCTGAGGGGGAAGCGCTCGGCCAGCGCCGGTGCGGTGCGGCGGCTCTCGTTCGGTGGCAGATAGTGCGGCAGCGAATCGACCGGCTCACCCGCCTGATCGCCGCCGTAGCCCTGGCGGAACAACGGCACCACGAAGTTGCCGCCTTCGGCCAGGCTCGACTTGAACTCGCACTTGCCGGAGGCCGTCGGGAAGTTGCCGTCGCGATGGGGCGCCCAGGAATCGGCCGCGTCCATGGTCAGGCGCATGTAGCCCTTCTGTTTCAACTCATCGAGGGTGATGCCGGCCAGCACCGGGCTCGACCAGTCCATCGAATCCGCGATCATCGCGTCGTCCGAGCGGAAGAAGAACGGATCGTCGATGTCCATGGCCTTGGCCAGCCGGCGGAACAACTCGGTGTTCGGCACCGCCTCGCCGAGGGGGGCGATGGCCGGGTTGTTGTAGGACAGGTAGAGATGCCCCCAGGAGAACATGATGTCCGCCTGTTCGAGCTGGGTCGTGGCCGGCAGCACGATGTCGGCGTAACGCGCGGTGTCGGTGAGGAAATGCTCGCTCACCACCGTGAACAGGTCTTCGCGTGCGAGACCGCGTTCGATCGTCTGCTGCTGCGAGACCATCGCCATCGGGTTTGCGTTGTAGACGAACAGCGCGCGGATCGGCGGGTCGAGGGGCATCTCCCCGGTGAGAGCCGGGCCGAGGCGCCAGGAATTGATGACCCGCATCGATTCCGGCTGGAGATCCGGCCGCATCAGACCGGCCCAATTCACCGGGAAGGCCCAGATCGGCAATTGGAGCAGGCCGCCGCCGACATGTTTCCAGGCGCCGATCAGCGCCGGAAGACAAGCGATCGCACGGACGGTCTGGCCGCCACCCGCATGGCGCTCCACCGCCACGCCGATCCGCACCACCGCTGCCGGTGTCGTGGCGTATTCACGGGTGAGCTTCAGGATGTCCTCGACCGGGATACCTGTCTCGGCAGAGGCGAATTCCGGCGTGTAAGCCTCGCACCGCACGGCGAGCTCGTCGAAACCCAGAGTGTGCTTGTCGATGTAATCGCGGTCCGTCAGTCCTTCCTTGATGATGATGTGCATCATCGCCATCGCCAGGGCGCCATCGGTGCCGGGCTGAATCGGGATGTGCCAGTCGGCCAGCCGCGCCGTGCGGGTGCGGACGGGATCGATCACCACGAGCTTGGCACCGTTCCGCTTGGCCTGCTCGATGAACGGCCAGTGGTGCGAGTTGGTGCTGAGCGTGTTGCAGGCCCACAGGATGATGTACTTCGAATGGACGAAGCTCTCCGGATCGACGCCCGGCGTATGGCCGATCGTCATCATGTAGGCGGTACAGGCACCCGAATCGCAGAAGGTGCGCTCGCAGACGCTGGCGCCGAGCTTGTTGAAGAGGGGATCGCCGACGTTGAGTCCGTTGATGATGCCCTGGGTGCCCAGATAGCTGTAGGGCAGGATCGCCTTGGCGCCACTCTCGGCGATGATGGCCTTCCAGCGGCCGGCGATCTCGTCCAGCGCCTCGTCCCAGCCGATCCGCGCGAACTGGCCGCTTCCCTTCGGGCCGACGCGCTTCATCGGGTAGAGCACGCGCTGGTCGCTGTAGACCCGGTTCTGGTAATCGTTGACCTTTACGCACAGGCGCCCCTTCGTGAAGGGGTGATCCGGGTTACCCCGCACCGCGATCGCCTTGCCATCCTCCACCGTCGTGAGGATCGAGCAGGTATCGGGGCAATCGTGCGGGCATGCGCCGATGACGACTTCGCGAGCCATATCCACTCTCCGGTTGCGTAATTCTTCAACAGGAGGAGAACCTGCCAACAAACGAGGCAGCGGGCTTTATCGTGACCTGCGCCTTCGTATTCCCCGACTGCGGTCCTCGGCCCGCCGGAACGGGCGGCCTTTCCAGATCTCAGCCCCCATGGCGCAGGATGTGCATCGGTTGGAGTCATTCCAAGTGCTGACGCGAAAGAGGGGGCCATGCTGGGCCATTCTGTCGACAAGTACGTGACAGGCCGGCTGCTCGACACGTCGAACGATTTGCGCTGGTCGAACCTGCACGCCGAGCGCTGGAGCCACATGCCTGGCGAACTCCCGTCCCTGACTCCACGCGATACCGAAATTGCCGTCCAGTTGGGCGGTCGCACCTTCGTTGAACGCGTCGGGGACGGACGGCGTCAAAAAACGCACGGCCATCGCGGCACGATTTGGCTCTGCCCGGCCGGGATCGAGGAAAACTATATCAATATCGCCGATCCGATGGTCGACTGTCTGCATATGTTCATGCCGGCTCACCCCTTCGAGCAGACGATGCTGCGGGATCTCGACCTAGACCCCGCCCGGTGTGAATTGCGCTACGACGTGATCGCGCAGGATCCCTTCATCGAGTACGTTACCTGTCGCGTCATAGATGAAATGGAGCACGAGACCACAGCCGGGCGTCTTCTCATCGAAACACTGGGAGTCGCGCTGGCGGCCCATCTCGTCCATCGCTATTCGGCCGCGACCATCCGCATCCCGGAGAGCGGCGACAAGCCCCTCGATCGACGACGCCTGGAACGGGTCGAGAATTACATCACGGCGCACCTGTTTGAGGATTTCGCGGTCGCCGATCTGGCCTCGGCCGCCTGCATGAGCGTGGCGCATTTTACCCGCAGTTTCCGCGCGGCGACGGGCCGGACCCCATACGAGTATGTGAGTGGCCGCAGGCTCGAACGCGCCAAGCACCGGCTCATGACCGAGGATACACCGATCTCCGAGATCGCCGCGGCTATCGGCTTCTCGTCACAGGCGAATTTCACGCGCGCTTTCCGTAAAGCGATGGGCGTGACCCCTGCCCAGATGCGGTCCTCTGCTCAGAAGTAGACGCTGCGGTTTGGATCGAAGACACATCTCCAGGCTCGATGAATGGGTGTGGTCCGAAAGAAGACTGCAGATCAGAGAATGGATTGAGCGCGCTCTTCTCCAAGACCCGATGCAACGGCCGAGAGCACTGGTTCGGGAGCGGTATCGGTCTCATTCGGCGCTTGATGCCTGCTGTTCCGCAGGCGGAACCCAGCGGCGTGCAGAGCCGGGCCCAATTGCGTCCATGGCCATGACACGGAACCCCGGCGAGTTCCCGTCGGCTGGCCATATTTTCGGAGGGGGCGAGACGATCAAATCGTTGCGAACGCCTGTTCCCCCTCGCGTGGCCGGCTTCAGCAGGAATCGAACAACGAAAGATGGTTGCGGATAAAGACCGCAGGCGGAAAATCCGGATGCTGACCCTGAAGCAAAACCCCGACATTTGATCTGGGGTCGAGGGGACTCTCATGAAATCAAGATTTGGCCTGAGCCTGATTTCGGCTGCTATATCCACATGCATGAGCTTTAGTGCCGAAGCGCTTGAAGTGAATCCCGGAGATTACGAACAATTCCCCTCCGGGGCGACAATCGGATTGCTGTATTATCAGCATGGCCGTGGAGACGAAGCCTACGCACGGGGTGCCAAAACGACATCAGATGCGAAGCTCGAGACGAATGTTGGTATCATCCGCCTGCTGCATGTTTATGAGATCGCCCCGGGCGTGACCGTCGA
The DNA here is from genome assembly GCA_902712845.1 of Methylobacterium bullatum. Taxonomy (NCBI): domain Bacteria; kingdom Pseudomonadati; phylum Pseudomonadota; class Alphaproteobacteria; order Hyphomicrobiales; family Methylobacteriaceae; genus Methylobacterium; species Methylobacterium bullatum. The sequence continues at coordinate 3,719,483 of LR743504.1, read as the reverse complement.
CCCGCAATTCCTCCTCCCGGTTGGGGCGATCTCGACCGGCGGCGTGCTGTCGCCCCTTGGATCGCCGGGCGGCGTGGGCGATATCATCATGGCCACCGCCTTCAAGTTCAAACTCAATACCGAGTTCAACGATGTCTTCGCCATCACACCTTATCTCATCGCCCCAACGGGGACGTATGACGAGAACAAGGCGCTGAATTTTGGAACCAATCGCTGGCAGGGTGTCATTCAAGCCGCTTACATTAAGCACTTCAATCCGGTTTGGTCACTCGACCTGATCGGTGATGTCGCCTTTTACTCGGACAACACACGCTACAACCTCGGCGGTATCGGTCGGCTCTCACAGGACCCTCAATTCGAGTTGCAGGCCTATCTGCGATACAAGATCAATCCTGCCTTGGAAGTAGGCGGTGGCCTCGGCGGTAAGATCGGTGGCAACCAATCCTTCGAGCAGACGTCGCTGCGAAATTCACAAGCGACCCAATATGGCCGTCTCACAGTCGCCTACTTTCCCGAACCGACCCTTCAAATCCAAGCGATGATTGGTCAAGACTTCATTGTCGAAAATGGAACGAAGCAGTCGACATTTTTGCAGTTGCGGATTGCAAAGATTTTTCCGTAGAAAATCAGCTATAACAAGACAACGGACATCTAACTTAGCTATGAATGAATCGCCACTTCGGCGAAAAAGATTGCACGTGCCGTAGTATTAATCGACGGCAAGACCGACACAATATCGGCTACGTCGCCGATATTGTGTTCCTTGGCGTTGGGTTTTCGCAAATCCGTCAACCGCATGTACTGGCAGGCAGCGTTGCCTTGGCGGAAAAAATCCGAAAGAGGTGAGTGCGCTCCCTGCAGAGCATAGCACTATCCACTGGGGCCTGTCGTCGTCTGAACGGATTGCGATATTTGGCGTTTTCTCGGTTTCGAGTGAGAGACGCGATGCTGTCGGACGCACAGTGGGGTGAGTTGGAATCGTTGATTGAGGCCTGTCGCCCGAAGGCGAAGACACCGCCCAAGGAGATTCGGCGCACAATCCCGGCGATCCTCTGGCGACATCAGAACGGTGCGAAATGGCGCGCCATCCCTGATGAGTCAGGCTCCTGGTGGCGGGCGGCACAGATGTTCGCTGACGCGGTCCTTCGGGTCATTCGCTGGGCACGGGCCGGGGTGTGGGAGCGCGGCATCGCGCTGGGCATGGTCTTCCTCGACGGCAGCGACGTGTGGGCTCACCAGAAGGCGGCGGGCGCGGCAAAAAGGGGGGATCTGCGGCAGAGCGAGATGCTCGTGAAGCACTTGGTCGCTCTCGTGGCAGCTATGGCACCAAGGCCTGCGTGATCGCCGACGGGAAAGGCCGTGCTGTCGCCGTCCGCATCGCCCCGGGGCAGGCCCACGAACGGCCTCACGCCATTCCGCTCCTCGCCCCGTTGCAGGGCCGTGCCCGAGTGGGCCGTGGGCGACCGCGGCTGTTCCAGCCACGGCTTCCGCGAGCACATCTCGACCACCGGCGTACGCCCCGCGCTCCCGACCAAACGCAACGAAGAGCAGCTCGCCTGCCCAGATTGGGTCGACAACAACCGCAACATCGTCGAGCGACGATGGGTGCGCCTCAAAGAGTGGCGCGCCCTCGCCACACGCGACGAGAAGACCGCTGTCAGCTTCACCGGCGTCCTCTGCCTCGCTGCAACGCTCGACTGGCTCAAGTGACAACAGGCCCTAATTCACTAGAGCGCTCTCCGCCGAAGTGGATGCCGGTTCGGCGAAGAAGAGCGCGGCAAATCAAAGACCTAGAGATGTGTCCCGACCCGACGTGGTCGGGCACACAGCTCTAGACATGCGGGCTCTCCCGCAACTCTCAATAGGGCACGGACATGAGACAGATGCAGAGCTGCCCCAGGGAGATGTTTGCCTTGCGAACCCAAGCAAGGAAAGGCCTTAGATAAAAGCCTTGAATCCAATGATTGTCTCGGAATCTCTCACGCCCGGCAGGCTGCCGAGGAAGTTGTTGACGAACGAACCAATGTCGACTTCGTTGTCGACGTGAAATTTTGCCATGATATCGAATCTTCCGGCTGTCGAATAAATTTCTGATGCTATGTTGAGAGACAAAAGCTTTTCAGAAACTTCGTATGTCTTTCCGATCTCGCATTTTATTTGAACGAAAAAAGTTTTCATGTGTCCCTCGATCGAATCGGTTGCAGGCGAGCGACTCAAGCCTCTCTGGCGAAAGCTCCTCTGCGCTGGCCTAAGCGGAGCAGAATGGGCAGTCTTGCGTCAGATGTTCAAGCGCGTCTGAGACGTTCGGCAAAGGCGTTGACGTTCCCACGAAGATCCCCCGCCGTAGCATTGCGCTTCGTCGTCCAGGCAGCGAGGTCGTGGGCCATGCCGACCCCGCGCGAGGCCGCCAGCTTCGTCGTAAGCGCGGCGGGTCGCGACCGATTCCGTGATCCTATGGGCGTCGCAGGTCTGTTGCCGCACGGCTTCAGACAGGCAGCGCGACGTTTCATGCAGGAGGCCCAGGGTGACACGAATGGCATCGAGGCCTCCGCTGGTGGCTCGCGCCGCCCCATCAATGTCACGGTCGAGACGCTCGATCCGAGTTGTAGTCGCGGCCGTCTCGTCCGCCAGCGCCTTGACCTCGGCGACGGCCCCACGGTCGCTGAGAGCGCCGATCTCATGACAGGACGCGACTCGGCTAATTGAAGTGTCCGACCCAGCGCATGGTATAGCGCTGGCCTTCCGGGCGGTTCTGCGCGCCGAACTCTTGATAAGCATTGAAAAACAGGAAGTTATCCTTGTTCAGCGCCCACAATGCTCCCGGACCGAGGGCGAAGACGCGCTCGCGCCGGCCGGGAACGGCGACGCCGTTCGCGAGCGTGTCGCTTATCTGCTGCAGCCAATAACCGTTGACGCCGATTTTCAACTCCTTCGTCACGCTGACTTCGCTGGCGAAGTTCGCATGCAGTGCCTGTCCGGCCTGGGTCGAGAGGACGGCCGGACCGAACCCGACATTCGGGCGGTCGTTGCTGGCGTTCCAAAGGTAGTGGAAACGAGCCGAGACGGTCCAGTCCGGCGTCAGGAACAGGGTGCCGGCGACGTAGGGATTGAACGAGAAGAAGTTCGATCCGGGATTGACCGCCGCGGTCACGTCGTAACGGCCGGTGGGCAGGATCATCTGCGCCTCGATGCGACCGAAGAACAACGGCCCTTTTTCCCCCATGATCGGATCGAACTGGATGAACGGTCCGATCAGAAGGTCGCCGATCCCCTGCTGAGCCTTCAGGGCCGCGCCGCCCAGGCCGTCATCCGCACTCGAGGAGATGATCGCCGGGACGATGATGTCGAGGCCGAGGGCGCCGGAGCCGATCTTGACGGGCGAGATGTAGAGGAGCTGCGTCAGGCTCGCGAACACGCTGATGTCCTGCCGCGGAAGGCCAAGGCTGCGGCCGCGATTGTCGGTCAGGCGCCCGGCCGAATAGACTTGCAGGTACTGGGTCGGGTACCAGCCGGGCCCCGCTGGCGGCGCGCCGTCGAGGAAGCTCGTGGAGCCGAGATTCAGGTTCGGCAGGTCGTAGGCCGTCGCCGGTCCCGACAGGCCGGCGAGCGTCGCCAGGGAGAGTGCCGCGTGCCGCACGAAGCGTGCCCGGCCGGCGGCACGATTCTTCGTGCGGGCCCGAATCCGTTTCGGCAACTCTATCATTTGCTTCGTCATGATTGCCCCCGTCAGTTCCGGATTCGTCGCAAGTCATTCGGCGGACGGGCTCGGCGCCCGAACGCGATGTCGTCGATGTGTGGACTTCGATTGCCTTAGCCCTGCTGTACCGACTCGGGCTCAGGCGCCCGGAACGGATCCCGGCGGCAAGAAGTCCACCTCGCAGGTGGCGGAGCGGCGCACGACCTCTTCCGGATCGGTGAGGTCGTGCAGGAGGCCGAACAACTCTTTCAACTTCCGGCCCGGGCTCACCCAGAAGATCGCCCGGTTGGGCGTGTCGGTGCGGTTGTAATACGCGTGCGGCTTACCCTTCGGCATGCAGACGAGGTCGCCAGGCTTGGCTTGCAGCCATTGTCCATCCAAGTAGAGATCGAAGGTTCCCTCCAGGACGTAGATGAACTCGTCCTGGGTCGGGTGGATGTGCGGCGGAACGAACGTTCCCGGAGGATCGTAAGTCTCGAATGAGAACGCACTGTCGCAATTGGCCTTGAACCAGTAGGTGTGCCCCAGGATATTCCACACGGTTCCATCGACGCCCTCGCCGGATCTCGTGATGCCCGCCGGAAGTGGTCCGATATCGCTCATGATCTACTCACTGTGATGATTAATTCGGCAGAGTTATTGCGAAAATTGACCGTGGCTCTCAATGAATACTGAGATCCCGACCCCGATCGATCTATCCGATTGACGTCCACCTTATCCAGATCGCGCAGGAAAGCGTGAATTTCGGTTTGGCGCCCCTTGTGCAAGTTTTGCTGCAACAGGCACCGTCCGTAGACAGGCCTGAGCAAATCGATGGGGCCATGGACGAAGACCGACCACACGCGCCGCCGAAGCGGCCGGACGACATCCGTCCCCTGGCGCAATACGCCCGCGTCGAAACCCGTGATGCCGACGAAGCGCGCGAGCGGATCGGGCGTCTCTTCTGTCCGCATAGTCTGGTGCCACTGGGCGCCGCAGCTCTGTTCGACGCGCGGCACCACACCGTGGCGTTCGGGGGGCTGACCATCAATTACGTCGCCTACGGCGCCGCGGTGGAGATCGATCCCGGTTGTCTGGACCGGTTCTTCCTGGTGCAGATCCCCCTCGCCGGATCGGCGCTGGTCCGGAACGGACGCTACACCACCATCGCCAACACCGAGCGGGCGACCCTGCTCTCGCCGGTGATGCCGACCCAGATGGTATGGGAGGCGGGGTGCGAGAAACTGATCATCCTCGTCCCGCGCGAGCTCCTGGACGAGCACGTGGTCCGGGTTCTCGACCGGATTCCGAAGCTCTTCGGCTTCGATCCGGGCATCGATCTGGGGCTCCCTCGCGGTTCGGCGATCCTGTCTCAGGCCAAGCTGCTGCTGCACCTCGCCGAGAGCCGCGTGCAGGGCGCCGCCGCCGGCATCGACGTGTTCGAGCGTGAACTGGCCTCAGGCTTCGTTACGCTGCTCGTCGGGCACATGCTGGAGCACGCCGAGCAGGGGGGCATCCTCCTGCGACCGCAGCGCGTATCCGTGGCGCCCGTCCATGTGCGCAGGGCCGAAGACTATATTCGCGCCCATCTCGACGCCCCCCTGACTCTGCCACAGCTCTCCGATAAGGCCGGGAGCAGTATTCGTTCACTGCAGGAGGGGTTCCGGCAATTTCGGGACAGCACGATCTCGGATTACATCATGGCGCAGCGCCTGGACCGCTGGCGGACCCTGATCCTCACCTCCGGCCCGGAGGTCAAGGTCGGTGATCTTGCCCTCTCCGTCGGCCTCAATCATCTCGGACGCGCCGCCGCCGCCTACCGGGCCCGCTTCGGCGAAGTCCCGTCCCGGACCCTGGGCAAACGGCATCGCTGATCCCGGCCGACCCGCGGTCGGAGTCCCCCTGGGGCTTGTGTCGCAACACGAACCGGCGGGCGTTCTTCCACGCCGACCGCTCCCCGCCGACGCGGAGAGCGGTCGGCGGGGAGCGCTGGACTGCGCCCCCTTGCGAGCCCGGTTCAGGCGGCGTGCGACGCCTCGACGACCGTGAGGTCGACCGGCTTGGCGGCGGGAGTCGCCCGATAGGCCGGAGCCCGCGCGAGCAGCTTCGCGTAGACGGGAGGCCGCAAGGGCGCGAACGCGGCGGTGATCGGGTTCGCCTCGCGAGTTCGGACGCCGATGTCGCCGAGCAGCCCGGAGAAGTGGTGATTGTGGTAAGGGGCGATGCAGAGGCCACCATAGGTCCTGGCGGAAAGACGTTCGGTGCGCCGCCACGCCAGCGACCGCGCGATCCCCGTCTCCATCTGCGCTCGACTCGGCTGCCGCGCGAGCTGTCCGTCCATGAACCGCACGAGCCAGTTGGCCCCGAGTTCGGCCGAGAGGTTCGTCGCGAAGCTGGAGTTGAAGCCGACGAAACCGAGATCCGCCAGATCCGGGTTCACGATCATCCGGTAGAGCTTGTACTGTCCGTCCTCGGCCACGAGCTTGGCACGGTCGGAGTCATTCAGGATCGGAATCTCCTGGCGCCAGCCGGTGGCCATGACCACGAGGTCGGCCGGAACGCGCTGCCCCCCGGTGAGCACGGCGTTCGCCCCGTCATAGGCGGTGATGGTGCCCCGGATCGCCGTGATCTTGCCGTCCGTGACGAGCTTGTAGAAGCCCGGCGTCTCGACCGCGAGGTTGCAATGGATGTCGTCCTCGATCCGCGTCCTGGGCAGGAGGCCGTTCTTGCCGAGCTTGAACTGAACCTTCAGGAGCGCCTCCAGGGCGCGCCAGTTCGCCCAGATCAGCGGGGTGGCGAGCTTCTGAACGAAGCGCCGTACGGGGCCGGCATTGAAGGGCAGGAACATCGATTCTGCCGCGCGGCAATAGAGGATGTTCTTGAAATTCACGAGGCCGCCGAAGAAGTACGGGATCTTCCAGGCCGGCTCCAAGAAGACGAGCGTCACCGCCTCGGCACCGTGCTTGACCGCGCTCACGGCCACGTCGGTCGCCGATTTCGAGAACCCGAGTACGATGACCCGCTTGCCTCGCACCGATTCGGCGTCCGTGTGCTCGCTCGAATGCAGGATCGTCCCTCCCGCCGCCCGGAACGCGTCGGCGCCGGGATGGACCGGCGCGTTCTTCTGGCTGAACTGCCCGGTACAGAGGGCGACGAAGTCGTAACGCTCCGTCCGCACCACGCCGTCGGCGCCCGTCGTCGCCACGTCCCAGCCGCGATCCGTCCGCTTCGTCAGGGCGGTCACCGATTGGCCGAAGCGGATCAGGGAGAGCAGGCCGAAGCGTTCGGCATAGGCCCGCAGGTAGGCGAAGACCTGGCCGCCGGACGGCCATTCGGGATAATCGGCCGGCATCGACATCTGGCTGAAGGCGTAGATCCCCTTGGGGGTCTGGGTCTTCACGTCCGGATAGGAGCGTGACGGCTCCCACACGCCCCCCAGTTCGGGGCCGCGCTCCAGCACCGTCACGCGGTGGCCGCGCTCTTGGAACGCCTTGGCGGCGGCGAGCCCGCTAATGCCCGAGCCGATGACGCAGACGGTGCGTTGCGTGACCATGGTTTGAACCTTCCTCCACGGACGTCCCTGACGGGGCGTGCTTTCAAGGAGAAAATCTCACGTCAGACGGTGCGCCGAGCTATCCTGAACACGCCCAACCTATCCAGATCGCGCGGCAATAGTTTGCAAGCATCAATATTTGTCCGTTCGACGAAGCAATCCCGTCGAGACGGGGGAGTTCCCGAGAAGAAAATTGTGAGCCTGCACAATGAACGGGCGGTTTGCTGACGCCCTGAGCATTGCCCATTTCCAGACTCGACTTCTCCACCATCCTGGCCGGACACGGGAAACCCGGCCTTCGTCGGGCTGGGTTTCTGGTTTCATGGGTTACGAACGACGGTGGGTTCGCTGCGCCGGAAAGACCATTCGAACGCGCCGCCGCCGCGGCGATCGGCCGGCGGTCGTGTCAGCACTGTGCCGCCACGGCCCGGGCGAGCGGACCGGCCGGCTCGCGCAGGCTCAAGGCGATGTCGAAGTGATGGTAGCCGGGCATCCCGATCTGGTGTCCGGCATGGCCGGCCTCGGTCCAGGCCTGGGCGAAATCCCCGGTCTGTGCCTTGAAGGCGTCGCTTTCCAATCCGCCGACCGAGGCCAGCAGATGCGCCTGCGACCGCTGGGGGATCCGATGCAGGGGGCTATTGCGGCGGGCGGACACCGTGTCGAGCTTCATCCACGCGTTGATGTGGGTGTCGATGAGGGGCTCGAGGTCCATCAGGCCCGAGAGAAGCAGCGCGGACGCGATCGTATCCTCCGGAACGCCGAAGGCGTGGTGCCAGCCACCCGCCAGCAGCATGCCGCCGAGATGGCCGCCGGCCGAGGAGCCGCCGACATGGATGCGGCGGCCCGAGATGTCGTAGGTGGCGGCGTTGGCGTGGAGCCAGGCCAGCGCCGCGCGGGTCTGGCGCACGATCTCGTCGAGGTCGACGGCGGGGGCGAGCGAATAATTCATCACCGCCACCGAGACACCGTTCGGCACGAGGCCAAGGGCCGGAAAAGCGTTGTCGTCCTTCGACAAAGCGCGCCAATACCCGCCGTGAATCCATAGGAAGAGCGGGCTTCCCGGACCCGCCGGGTAGAGATCGAGGGTCTCGCCCGAGGCCGGATCGTAGACGAGGCCCGCCACCCGCTCCAAGCGACCGACGGCCTCGGCGCTCGCCGCAACGTAGCGCGCGTACTCTACCTCGAAGCTCGGAACGCTCAGTCGTGCGTTGTATTCGCGATCCAGCCTGTCGCGTTCGGCCGGCGTCATCGGCTTACTCCGGAATCACGGCGGTGGCCTCGATCTCGACCAGGGCCGGCGGCTCGACGAGGCGTACCACCTGTACCAGGGCCATGGCGGGGAAATGCTGGCCGAACACGTCACGGTAGATCCCGCCAAGGTCGCGCCGGGCTTCGAGATAGGCGTCCATATCAGTGACGTACCACGTCAGCCGCACGAGGTGGTGCGGCTCGGCGCCGGCCTCCGCCAGGATCGCCCGGATGTTTCGGAGGGCCTGATCGACCTGGGCGACGAGCCCATCGGGGAAGCGCTCGGTCTCGTCCCAGCCCACGACGCCGCCGGTGACGACGAGCCGGCCGGAGGCGGCCATGCCGTTGGCGTATCCACGCGGCACAGGCCAGCCGGTGGGCTGCAGGAAGGCGGCGCTCCGGCGCGGGGTCTCGATCATGGTGCTCACGGGCTGTCTCCGGATGCGTGGTTCTGTGGCTGGGCATCGCGGTAGCGCTCGGCCGCCACGCGCAGATCGGTGGGAAGGGGGATCGCGTGGCGCTCCGCGAGAGCGGTGGTGACGATGACGAGGCGGGCGGCGAGCACGGGCTCCGCGTCGCGAAACGCCGTCAGGGCGAGCTCCAGCGAGGCGCTGCCGATCCGTGCGACGCGGAGATAAACATCGAGGCGGTCGTTCCAGAAGCCAGGCCTAAGGAAATCCGCCGCGGCGTGTCCGTAGCCGAGGCCGATGCCCCGCTCCTCGTGGAAGCCCCGGTAATCGAGACCGAGCCCGTCCGTGAACCAGTCTTCCACGACGCCGTTCAGCAGGTCGAACCAGCGCGGGAAGTACACGATGCCGGCCGGGTCGCAGTGGGAGAAGCGCACGCGCAGGGGCACGCTGAAGAGACCGTCCTGATGCGCCAGCACCGGCGCCGGCGCGCGGCCCGCCGCATTCATGCCGGCACCGAGACCGACGCCCCGGCGGCGGCCTGCTCGGCGGCGAGCCGGCGCAGCTCGAAACGTTGGATCTTGCCGGAGGCCGTCTTGGGCAGGCAGGCAACGTACTCGATGGCGCGCGGATACTTATAGGGCGCGATCTCGGCCTTGACGAAATCTTGAAGCGTCTTTGCGTGGACCGTCGCGCCGGGGGCGAGGACCACGTAAGCCTTGACAATGGTCCCGCGCTCGGGATCGGGGGCGCCGACGACGCCGCATTCGAGCACGTCTGGATGGCGCAGGAGGGCAGCCTCCACTTCCGGCCCGGAGATGTTGTAGCCGGAGGCGACGATCATGTCGTCGCAGCGGGCCTGATACCAGAAGTAGCCGTCCTCATCCATGAGGTAGCTGTCGCCCGGATAGTTCCAGCCGTCGACGACGTAGGTGGTCTGGCGCGGATCGGCGAGGTAGCGGCAGCCGGTCGGACCGCGCACGGCGAGGCGCCCGATCGTCCCCGGTGCCACCTCGTGACCCTGGTCGTCGACCACGCGGGCCTCATAGCCTGGCACCGGCCGGCCGGTGGCGCCGGGGCGTACCTCTTCCTCCGGAGAAGCGAGATAGATGTGCAGCATTTCGGTGCCGCCGATGCCGTCGAGGAGCGTCAGGCCGGTCGCGGTCTTCCAGGCGTCGAAGGTCGCCCGGTTGAGGGATTCACCCGCCGAAATGCAGCGGCGCAGGGACGAGAGATCGTAGGCCGTGCGCTTGGCCAGCATGGCCCGATAAGCGGTCGGCGCGGTGAAGCAGATCGTGGCCCGTTCACGTCCGATCGCCAGGGCCAGATCCTCGGGACCGGCCTTCTCCAGAACGACGGCGGAAGCGCCGACCCGCATCGGGAACAGGATGATGGCGAGGCCGAAGGTGAAGGCGAAGGGCGCTGAACCGATGAAGCGATCGTCCGGCCCGGCCCGGACCACGTGCCGGGCGTAGGTGTCACAGATCGCGAGCATGTCGCGGTGAAAGTGCATCGCTCCCTTCGGTTCCCCCGTGGTCCCGGATGTGAAGGCGATGAGGCAGACCTCGTCTGCCCCGGTGTCGACGGCGGTGAAGGACGGACTCTCGGCGCTCATCAATGCCTCGAGGGAGTTGGGCCCGCCGCCCCAGTAGACCACCCGTTCCAGGCCCGGCGCGTGGGCGCGCGCACCCTCCATGTCATCCGCGAGGCGACGATCGCACAGGGCAATGGCGATCTGCGCCTTGTTCAGCGGATAGGCGATCTCCCGTGCCCGCAGCAGCGGCATGGTGGCGACGACGATGCCCCCTGCTTTCAGCACGGCGAGGTAGGTCGCCACCATCATCGGCGTGTTGCCCGAGCGCAGGAGCACGCGGTTACCGGGCCGGAGGCCGAGCCGGTTCACCAGCACGTTTGCGATGCGGTTCACACGCTCGAAGAGCTGGCGATAGGTGAGCGATTCATGCTCGCCGATCAGGCAGAGGGCATGGCCACGCCCCTCGGCGATCCAACGGTCCAGGAACTGCGTCACGCAGTTCAGGCGGCGGGGGTAGCGCAGGTCCGGCAGCGCGACGAGCAGGTCGGGCCAGGTGTCGCGCGGCGGAAGATGGTCGCGGGGAAAGGTATCGAGGACGGGGGGAGCAATACCCCTGGCGAGTTCGGACGGCGCATCCACGGTGAGGCCCTCGCGTTCGGGATCGGACCGGACGGACCACGTTGTCCGCCGGAATGCTTCAGGCTTAAAGCACCTTGCCGGATCGCGCAAGGTGCTTTAAGCCTCAAGCATGTTGCGGGCCAACGGCGAGTCGGCCGGACGATCCGGGAGGATGCGATGGGTGCGGTCACCAAGGTCAATGCCGTCGGTCCGGAAGCTCGGCCGGGCGAAGCGCCCGCGGGCGGGAGCCGGAGCAGGGCCGCGGCCCTGCGCATCGCCGTCGTGGGCGCGGGTCCGGCAGGCCTCTACTTGTCCATCCTGGTCCGGAAGCGGTTCCCGGCCGCGCGGATCACCGTCTACGAGCGCAATCGGCCCGACGACACCTTCGGATTCGGAGTGGTGTTCTCGGACGCCACCCTCGACATTTTCGAGCGCTACGATCCCGAAAGCTACACCCGGATTACCCGGGAATTCGCCTACTGGGACGACATCGCCATCCACGTGAAGGACGAGGTCCACCGGATTGGCGGCAACGGCTTCTGCGGCTGCGCGCGATCGACCCTGCTGAGCATCCTGCAGGAGCGCGCCCTCGCCCTCGGCGTCGAGATGGTCTTCCAGGCGGAGGCCGACGCGGAGGCGTTCGACGATCATGACCTCGTCGTCGTGGCCGACGGCATCAACAGCGTCTACCGGCAGCGCCACGCCGAGCATTTCGGCACCACGGTGGACCTGCGGCCGAACCGCTTTGTCTGGATGGGGTCGACCAAGCCGCTGGACGCCTTCACGTTCCTGTTCCGTGAGACGGAGTGGGGACCGTTCATCGCCCATGCCTATCAGTATGAGCGCGGACGCTCGACCTGGGTGTTCGAGACCGACCCCGATACGTTCGCGCGCGCCGGGCTCGGCGGACTCGACGAGGCCGGCTCGGCCGCCTTCATGAAACGCGTCTTCGCCGATTTCCTGGGTGAGCATCCGCTGCTCACCAACCGCTCGATCTGGCGGCAATTCCCGATGATCCGCAACGCACGCTGGGTGCGCGGCAACCGGGTCCTGCTCGGCGACGCCAAGGCCACGGCGCATTTCTCCATCGGCTCCGGCACCAAGCTCGCCATGGAGGACGCCATCGCGCTTTACGAGGCCCTGGTGGCCGAGCCGGAGGTTTCCGCGGCCCTCGGCCGCTTCGAGAGCGGGCGGCGCGAGGCGGTCGAGAAGATTCAGCACGCGGCCGACGTCTCTCTCGTCTGGTTCGAGCACGTGGCGCGCTACCTGAATTTCGAGCCGGTGCAGTTCGCCTTCGGGGCGATGACGCGCGCGAAGGCGATCACCTACGACAACCTGCGCCTGCGCGCGCCCGACTTCGTCGCCACGATGGATCGCACCTTCGCCGAAGGCGTGCGGCGGGCGGGCTTCGACGTCTCCCTCGACAGGCCCGCCGCGCCGATGTTCCAGCCCCTCCGCCTGCGCGAGATGGTGATCCCCAACCGGGTCGCGATGTCGCCCATGTGCCTGTACTCGGCGAAGGACGGCGTTCCGAACGACTTCCACCTCGTCCATTACGGCGCGCGGGCCATGGGTGGCCCGGGCCTGATGTTCACCGAGATGACCTGCGTCTCGCGCGAGGCTCGCATCACGCCGGGCTGCGCCGGGCTCTACACGGACGAACAGGAAGCGGCCTGGAGCCGCATCGTCGGATTCGTCCACGCGAACGCGGCGACGAAATTCTGTCTCCAGCTCGGCCATGCCGGGCGAAAAGGTGCGACCAGGCTCATGTGGGAGGGCATCGACCGCCCCCTCGACACGGGCGGCTGGGAGGTGATGTCGGCCTCGAGCCTTCCCTATTTCCCGGACAGCACCGTGCCGCGGGAGATGGACCGCGCCGACATGGAGGCGGTGACCGCCGATTTCGTCTCCGCCACGCACCGCGCCGAGCGGGCCGGCTTCGATATGCTGGAACTGCACTGCGCCCACGGCTACCTGCTGGCGAGCTTCCTCTCGCCGCTCACGAACCACCGTACGGACGCCTATGGCGGCAGCCTCGAGAACCGGCTGCGCTTTCCCCTTGCGGTGTTCGCGGCGATGCGGGCGGCGTGGCCCTTCCACAAGCCCATGTCGGTGCGCCTCTCGGCCACCGACTGGGCCGAGGGCGGCCTGACAGCGGAGGACTCGGTGGCGATCGCGAACGCCTTCCGCGAGGCCGGCGTCGACCTCGTCGACGTCTCCACCGGCCAGACCGTCGCCGCCTCGCGCCCCCTCTACGGGCGGATGTTCCAGACACCCTTCGCGGAGCGGATCCGCAACGAAGCCGGCACGGCGACCATGTGCGTGGGCAACATCACGACGCCGGACCAGATCAACACCATCCTGGCGGCGGGCCGGGCGGACATCGTCGCCCTCGGGCGTCCGCATCTCGCTGATCCGGGCTTCACCCTACGGGCGGCGGCCTGGTACGGCGCGGAGGAGATTCACTGCCCACCCCAGTATGCCCCCGGCAAGGATCAGGTCTTTCGCAATTCAGGGCGCGACCGCGCGGAGCTGGAGGATCTCAAGCTGCGCGGGCGTCCCAGGACCCGAGCCGAATTGCGGGTACGGCCCTCGGCCGACACACCGTGAGCGGGGGTGCGTCCGCTCGTATTTGCGTTGCGCGACGAAATCGGGCTGATGCCCTCGGGGGCGGTGATCGCGCCGGGGTTCTGGTTTTGGGTGAGACAGCAGACGGCGGCGTTTCGGCGGGGGCGGAGGGGCGGGACGCGCGTACGACCGTGCGCGCGTGGCTGCGCCTTCTCACCTGCACCACGCTGATCGAGAACGAGATCCGCTCGCGCCTGCGCGAGCAGTTCGACTTCACGCTGCCGCGCTTCGATCTTCTGGCCCAGCTCGACAAGGCCGAGGACGGGCTGGTGCTCGGCGAAGCCTCGAAGCTCCTGATGGTCTCGGCCGGTAACGTCACGGCCGTGGTCGAGAAGTTGCTGGCCAACGGCTACATCACCCGCCAATCCTCGCCGACCGACCGTCGTGTCCAGATCATCCGCCTGACCCATGCGGGCCGTGCCGCCTTCCGCACCATGGCGGAGGCCCATAGCGGCTGGGTCGACGAGCTGTTCGCCGGCCTCTCGGAGGCCGAACTCACGACGCTGACGGACAGCCTGGCCCGCCTCAAACGCTCCGCGCATGACGGGATCGCGCCCCGCGAGCCCTCCCGTCGCAAGGGGAGAGGCTGACGGCCCCGGAGCCGACCTCACGGAATGCCCTCCCGGGCGGGCGCTCTCCCGATCGCGAGCAGGCGCGCCGATCAGCCTTCCTTCAGGTCGCGGTCCATGACGCCGCGGTGGGGTCCAGCTCGACGGAAAGCGCTCACATCACCAAGACCTGACCGCCCCACCAAAGATTCTCAGTCGGCGCGCGCTGCCCGAGCCGCGCAACGGCTGTTCGCGACCGGTCGCTCCATGTGCAGGCAGCACAATAACCAGTCATCGCGACAATACAATAGGCAGAAGAACTTTCAGATTTTTTCGCTTTTTGGATATAGATGCGCTTTCTGACTTTAAGCGACCAGCAATCCCGGTATTTTGAAGGGGTAATTCAGTTTTTTCGGGCGAAAGTCATGAAATTCGTACTTGTTCACGGTTCCTGGCACGATGGCGAGACTTTTACTGCGGTCGCCGACAAACTGCGCGCCCATGGCCATGACGTGCATACCCCGACCATTGCCGGTCATGGCAAGGACGTAGGCAAAGCAGTCAATCACGCCGACTGTACCGCCTCGATCGTTCGATACATTCAAGACAACGATCTCAACGACTTCGTTCTGCTCGGGCACTCCTACGGCGGAACCATTATCTCCAAAGTCGTGGAACAAGTTGCCGAACGTGTCAGGCGGCTCGTATTCTGGAACGCGTTCGTGCTCAACGACGGCGAGAGCTTGCTGGATGCGGTTCCGCCGCATTACCGCGAGATGTTCACCGACCTCGCCAACGCGTCGCCGGACAACACCGTGTCGATGCCGTTCCCAGTCTGGCGCGAGGCATTTGTCAACGACGCGGATCTTGAGACCGCCCGGGCAACCTACGACCTGCTCTCCTCCGAGCCGTTCCAGCCCTTCGCCGACAAGCTCGACCTGAAGCGCTTCTACGAGATCGTCCACAGCGGCCGAGTGCCCTGCTCGTACATCAACGCCACGGAAGACACCGCACTGCCGCAAGGTCCGGAATTCGGATGGCACCCGCGTATGTCGAGTCGGCTGGGGTTGTTTCGGCTCATTCAGGTCAGCGGCAGCCACGAGATACTGTTTACTGCGCCCGGTGCGCTCGCCGACGCCATTATCCGGGCCGGACGAGACTGATCTCCAGCACCCGCTCGATGATGTCCTGCGGACGATAAGATCATTCACACAATTCGACAGTCGATGGCACTCGCCCGAGCGGGCTGGATCGATATGGAGAGGGAAGATAGAGATGCCACGTTTCCACTCCGATAAGCCACCGGCGCTGGCCGTGCATAGGTCCAGGCGTGTCCGTCGAAAGATGCTCGTTGGCGCCACCTTTGCTGCGCTGGCCGGCTTCACTGATTTCGCGCGTGCCTACGACCTGCCGGCCCTCAATCTGGGTTTCTCGAGCTTTTTCGACGGCGCGCCGCCATCCGGGCCGGGCTGGTATCCATCGCAATACCTTCAGGTCTACTCGGCCGGGCGTCTCACGGACAACCGTGGGCGCAGTCTCGGGCTTCCCCGCGAGGATGTGACGGTCATCGCGGAACTCACTCAGCTCATCTACGTCTCCCCTATCAAGGTGGGACCCGGCGCCTTCGGCCTCGACCTTATCCTGCCCGGTGTCCCGCATGCCAGCGTGAATGACGGCTTGAACGGTGCGGTGCTCAAGGCGCGGGAAGGTATTGGCGATCTTCTGATCGGCCCATTTTATCAAGGCGATCCCGTGATGGGGGCGAACGGCCCGATTTTCATGGGCCGCATCGAGGCCTCGGTGATCATCCCGACCGGCCAATACGATCCTGCCGCCGCCGTGAACGCGGGATCGAACTACCTGTCCTTTGATCCCTATGTCGCCGGCACGCTGTTCCTGACGCCGAACTGGAGCGTATCGGGCCGGTTCCATTACCTCTGGAACGCCAGGAACGACCGGCCGAGCGTAACGTTCGGCCCTGGCGTTCTGACGACGCAGGCGGGCCAGGCACTCCATGCGAACTTCGCAACCGAATACAAGTTGACGAAAGACTTTTTCGTCGGATTGAACGGCTACTGGCTGCAGCAAATCACTGATACTTTGGCTAACGGCGTCTCCGTTCCCGGACGCCGCGAACGCGTATTCGGCCTAGGGCCGGGCGCACTTTGGTCGATCGACAAAGACAATTTTCTCTTTTTCAACACGTATTACGAGTTTGGCGCACAGAACAGATCGGAAGGTCACCGTTACGTCATGCGCTATGTCGGACACTTCAATTAGAGTACCCGCCATCGACAACGAGTCCGATTCCACGCAGTTGCGCGTCCCCCCTGAGAACGTGAATGCGCAGTCTTTTCTTTCGAAGCGGGGACTGCCGGAATGCAGGTGGCAGAAACGGCGTGGTTTCCTTCGGAGATCCTCTTCCCAAAGCAAGCCGGAAGGGAGAAGATCGGAGTCCGGCCGTACATCCGCACGAGCGGTGTCCGGTCCTTCGACATTGATCGTGTCGGAGGCAGTCATGAGGTACCGCGCGGCTGGCTGCGGTGCGCGGCAGCGATGGCCATCGGCATATGCGAAACAGGCTTGACCCATCGAATCCTCGCACACTCGTGACGTCCGCGACCTACGATCCGGATGAAGCCGTGTCGCGCGTCTCCGGCGTCTTCTGCCCGCATCGGTTGACGATCAATCGATCCGACATGCGCTTCAGATGTGACCTGACGGTCAGGAATATCGACCGTCTGAAGATCGTTGATCTGTCATACAGCAGTTCGGTTCGTGTCGAGCCGGAAAATTTCGGAGATTTTTTCCTTATCACGTCGACTGTCCTCGGGGGTGGAACTGCGTTCTCAGGCGCCCATGAGCAGTCCCTGCGCATGAGGGAAACGGTCGTGTTTTCGCCCGATACACCGATAAGCTTCTGTTTCGGTCCAAATTTTAAACAGAAAACCCTCTATCTTCATCGGGATGTCTTCGAACAGGCTTGGATCAGATTCTCCGGCCGACCGATTTCGTCGGACTGGAATCTCGCCCCGCATGTCTTGCCGGCAAAGTTCTCCGGCTTGTGGGACATGTTCATGGGCTTTGTCGATTCGTTGCTCGGGTGCGAATCGCTTCGCACCCACGCCGCGAGAAGCGCGACGGATGCTGCAATGGATCTGCTTCTCGAAGCGATGCATGCCCGATTCTCCGAAGTATCCGAGGGGGCACGTGCAGCGAAGCCCGCCCAGCTGCGCCGCGCGAAAGAGTTCATCGTCCATCATGCTTTGGATCCGATCTCGTCCGAAAGCATAGCCGCCGCAGCAGGATGCAGCTATCGTGCGCTGCAGATTGCATTCCGTTATCATTTGGGCACGACGCCGAAAACATTCTTGACGGAAGTAAGATTATCGCTCGCCCGGGAGGAGATCTTGTCTGGCAAATTCTCGAGTATCACCGACGTCGCGATGCGATACAGATTCTACCATGTCGGTCGATTTAGTAAGCTGTACAGGGATCGATATGGCAAGCTTCCATCTGAATCCTTGAAGGAGACTAGGAGTATCTGACCGTCTGGTCGATCTATCCCCACCGGTCGTCCAGAGATTCTCGCCCTCTGAGAGACTGTCTAAAAATTTGCTTCATACTGAATTGTTGAGCGCGTTGGCGGCTATGAAGCTGGCGAGACAAGCCAGATGCGACTTCGCCCCGTGCTTGCGCTTGGCTCCGTCGCAGCCCGCCCACTCGGCGCGCTCAAGTGAGGAGCGGAGCGTCCCGTTGTCGAGGATCACCGTCGAGGGCTATGGCTCGCGCTCGGCCGCCATCCGCAGCACTGCACGTCGATCACCAGCGATCACCAGCGATCTCTGCGAAGCTGTTGCCGACCAGCCTGCGCTGCGCCTGTTGGTACACAGCCGCCCGAGGCGGCAGATCGCGCAGCAGAATCGCCACGGCGCACTGGTCTTCACGATGCAGCGCAAGCCGTTGAACGCCGCGCGCAGTTGAAGGTCGCGCCGGGTCTCGGCTTATTTTGATCCCCGACGATGGTTTACCGATCGCTCAGACGCGTGGTTATACTAGGCCTCGATGAGTCTGACTCATCGAGGCCTGCCCGCGCGACTGCGCGGCGGCGGTCGTCTGCCGGACCTCACTGACCCTGACCTATGGGGCAGAGTCAGTGAGACTGATATTACGGGAGCGTCTTCGGCCGGCCCGCGAGATCGAGGGCGACCGAAACGAACAGCGCTTCCACGACGCTTCGCCGGCCTCCCCCCGTGGGCGCGGCCGCGAAGCCCTCGAGTCTGAGCCGCATCGAACTGCGGCCGACGGATTCGACCTCGCCGTAGACCGAAAACTCTTCCCCGACCCGAAGAGCCGCGACGAAGCGCAGGTTCTCCACGGCGACCGTCGTGCAGGGGCCCTGCGCGCGCCGCATCCCCAGGAGCCCCGCCGCCTTGTCGAGCTCGGCCATGATCCAGCCGCCGAACACGCCGCCGTTGAGATTGGCGTCCGACGGGAGGGTCAGGGTGCGCAGGAGCGGCAAGGCCGTTTCCGGGTCTCGCGGGTTCGGTGCCGCCTGTTCGGATGTTTCGTCCATGGATCGCTTCCTCAGCCGCGGGTTCACCCCCAACTGCCCAACAGCGTACGCGCAGGCAGAATGACAGACAAGCTTCAAGCTTAAAATTAATCTTGACAGGAAGGCTTCGTACCGCCCATATGGTAGAAATTTCAAGATTAAAGCAAATGGCCTCGGCCATGCATTGAGGGGGGAACGATGTCCGAGATCCGCCTCCATTTCTTCCAGACCGGCACCCTCGGCTGCCGCTACCAGGACGTCTACCTGAACCACGGCCTCGACGAGCCGTTCGAGATCCCGGTGCCCTGGTATCTCGTCACGCATCCCCGGGGACACGTCGTCATCGACGGTGGCCTTCCGGCCGTGTGCGCCACCGACCCGCGCGGGCATTGGGGCGCCGTCGCCGAGGTGTTCGTGCCGGGCGTCGCGCCGGGGCAGGACTGCGCCGCGCAGATGCGGGCGGCGGGCTTCGACCCGGCGGACGTGCGCACCGTGCTCCTGTCCCACCTCCATCTCGACCATACCGGCGCCATCGGCGCCTTCCCGAACGCCCGGCACGTCGTCCAGCGCGCGGCCCTCGAATACGCCCTCGACCCGGACTGGTTCTGCGCCGGCGCCTTCGTGCGGGCCGATTTCGACCGCCCGAACCTCGACTGGCGCCTGCTGGAGGATTCCTGGGGCGATTTCCACGACCTTTACGGCGACGGGGCGATCACCTGCATCCGCTCGCCCGGCCACACGGTGGGGCACCAATCCTTCCTGGTGCGGACGCCGCGCGGCGCCACCCTGCTCGCCATCGATGCCGCCGACACCATGGACCATTGGGAGAACCGAGCGCTTCCGGGCGCAGTCACCTCGGTCACGGACGCGGTGCGTTCCGTCGCCAAGCTGCGCGCCGTCGCCGAGCGAGCGCAGGCCCGCGTGGTGCCGGGGCACGACCTCGTCCTGTGGCCGACGCTGGCCCAGTTCCCGGTCTTCTACTGAACCACCTTCCGGAGATACGGCATGAAACTGCTGCGATACGGGGAGCCCGGCGTCGAGCGTCCCGGCCTCCTCGATGATCGAGGCCGCATCCGCGACCTCGGAGATCACCTGTCCGATATCGCCGGATCGTTCCTGTCGGATGAGAGCCTGAACCGACTGCGCGCCCTCGATGTCGAGAACCTGCCCCTCGCGGGCGGGACACCCCGCATCGGCGCCTGCGTCGGCGCCATCGGCAAGTTCGTCTGCGTCGGCCTGAACTACGCCGACCATGCTGCCGAGACCGGCAAGGCACCACCCACTGAGCCTGTGCTGTTCATGAAGGCGACGAGCGCCGTCTGCGGCCCCAACGATGCCGTCGAGATCCCGCGCGGCTCCGAGAAGACCGATTGGGAGGTGGAACTCGGCGTGGTGATCGGGGCACGCGCGAAGCACGTCACCCGCGCCGAGGCCCTCGATTTCGTCGCCGGCTACTGCGTCGTCAACGACGTTTCCGAGCGCGCCTTCCAGTCCGAGCGCGGCGGCCAGTGGACCAAGGGCAAGAGCGCCGACACGTTCGGTCCGCTCGGCCCCTGGCTGGTGACACGGGACGAGGTGCCGGACCCTCAGGCGCTCGGCCTCTGGCTCGATGTCGACGGGGTTCGCCGACAGACCGGCAGCACCGCGCGGATGATCTTCGGCGTCGCCGACCTCGTCAGCTACATCAGCGGGTTCATGACGCTCCATCCGGGCGACGTCATCGCCACGGGAACCCCGCCCGGAGTCGGCCTCGGCCAGAAGCCGCCGGTGTTCCTGCGCGCCGGGCAAACCATGCATCTGGGCATAGACGGGCTCGGCGAGCAGCGCCAAGCCGTGGTCCAGGGAGCCTGAGATGGACGCCTTCTCGGATCTGATGGGCAAGGCCGCCCTCGTCACCGGCGGCAGCCGCGGCCAGGGCGCGGCGCAGGCACGCCTCCTGGCACAATCCGGTGTCGCCGTCACGATCTGCGATGTGCTGGCCGATGTGGGCGAGGCCTATGCCGCGGAGTTGCGGGCCGAGGGTCTCGAGGCGCGCTTCCAGGCCGCAGACATCACCCGGCCGGAGGATTGGGAACGCCTCGTCGTGCAGGCCCTGGCCTGGCGGGGTCGCCTCGACATCCTCGTCAACAATGCCGGCATCATCAACCGCACCGGCGTGTCGGCGACCGACTTCGACGCCTGGAATCGGGTGCTCGCGGTCAATCTCACCGGCGCCTTCCTGGGCATCCGCGCGGTCGCGCCCGCCATGCGGGCGTTCAAGGGCGGCAGCATCGTCAACATCGCCTCGAACTCGGCCTTCTCGGGTCATGCCGACCCTGCCTATACCGCCAGCAAATGGGGCCTGCGCGGGCTGACCAAGACTGCGGCGATGGAACTCGTCGGCGACCGGATCCGTGTCAATGCGGTCTGCCCGGGCCTTGTGGTGACGGGACTGAACGCCGGCTCCCCGCATCTCGCCCCGATGATCGGCCTGACGCCCATGGGTCGTCCGGGCGAGCCCGACGAGGTCGCCCGTCTCGTCCGGTTCCTC
Organism: Methylobacterium bullatum; assembly: GCA_902712845.1. NCBI lineage: Bacteria > Pseudomonadati > Pseudomonadota > Alphaproteobacteria > Hyphomicrobiales > Methylobacteriaceae > Methylobacterium > Methylobacterium bullatum. Next base: position 3,698,186 of record LR743504.1, on the reverse strand, counting down.
GCCAGCGACGAGGCGAGCTTCATCACCGGCGAGGATTTCGTGATCGACGGCGGCTTCACCGCCGGAGCCGCCTATCGGCGTGTCGCCGTGGAGACCGGTCTTCTGTGAGCATTGCGAGGGAAACACCCATGTCCGAGCCCCTGAAGCCCGTCGTCACCCGTGCCGGCGAGGAGGATACCCGCACCAGCCAGTCCGGCGGCGCGGTGCGCATCTCGGGCGTCAGCCCGCAGCTCACACCCGCAACGCGGATCTGGTACGGCAAGGTCAGCAACGCGCCGGGCTACAGATCCCTGCCGCATCACCACGGCGAGGCCGAGACCGGCGGCTACGTGCTGTGCGGCACGGCGCGGATTTACTTCGGCCCGGATTATGCCGAGTCCATCGACATGCGCGAGGGCGATTTCGTGTTCGTGCCGCCGTTCATGCCCCATGTCGAGGCGAACATGAGCCCCACCGACGATCTCGTCTGGCTCACTGCCCGCACACCAGAGAACATCGTGGTCAATCTCGACGACGTGCCGGATGCGAGCCTGCCCGGCTACGTCCGGCCCGGAGCCTGACCGTGAGCGGATCCGGTCCTCTCCGCCACGCCGTCGTCACCGGCGGCGCACGCGGTATCGGCCGCGCGATCGCGGCGCGGCTGGTCCGGGATGGCGCCACGGTGACGATCCTCGGCCGCAATGCCGCAGCGCTGGAGCAGGCTATTAGAGAGGGCGTCGCGCATCACGCCGTCCCCGTCGACGTGACGGACGGGCCGGCGGTCGTCCGCATCTTCGCGGACATCGCGGCGCGCGCCCCCGTGGACCTCCTGGTGGCCAATGCGGGGGCGGCCGAATCCAGCCCCTTCGAACGCAGCGACGCCGCGCTCTTCCAACGAATGCTGGATGTGAATCTCTTTGGCGTAGTCCATGCCGCGCAGGCGGTGCTGCCGGGCATGACGCGCAGGGGGTTCGGCCGGATCGTCGCCATCGCGTCCACCGCCGGACAGAAGGGCTACCCCTACGTCTCCGCCTATTGCGCGGCCAAGCACGCGGTCGTCGGCCTCGTCCGGGCGCTCGCCCAGGAGACTGCCCGCAGTGGTGTCACCGTCAACGCGGTCTGCCCCGGCTTCACCGATACCGACCTCGTCGGCGACAGCCTGGAGCGGATCATGGCTGTGACCGGCCGGGACCGGGACGCGGCGCTCGCCTCCCTCGTGCGCCACAACCCACAGGGTCGCCTCATCCACCCCGACGAGATCGCCGACGCCGTTGCCTGGCTCTGCGGAGCCGCCGCGGGTGCCATGACCGGTCAGGTCGTCACGGTAGCGGGTGGGGAGCTCTGACCCGCCTCTTTCGAAGCGGAGGGGCGTTCGTCGAGACGAGAACGGCGCCGTCTGGTTTCTACGGCGCTGTCTGGTTTCCTCTACTGGCAATTCGGAGATCGAAGTAAGGCACTACCGGATTGCCCCCCACAACGGCAATATCCGAACCGGCGCGACAAGCGACACCTATTGCGGCTGCAGATGCTCGGCCATGAAGTCGACGAACGCCCTCAGTTTGGGTGTGATCTGGCGGCTGGCCGGCCAGAGCACGTTGAACTGATCGGTCTCTTCCACCCACTCGTCCAAGATCGACACGAGACGGCCGTCAGCGATCTCGCCACGGATCGCAAAGGGCGGCAGACAGGCAATGCCCAGCCCCTCGATCGCCAACGCGATCAGAGGGTCGACCGCCGTCGCGCTGATCCGTTTGGGCAGGACGATCTTCGCCTGCCGTTCCCCGCGGGCAAACGGCCAGGGTCGGATCTTGCCGGTGCTGGGCGACCGTTGGTGAAGACAGTGATGCTGCACCAGATCGTGAGGGGCTTCCGGCGCTCCGTATCGCGCCAGATAGTCGGGTGAGGCGACGATCTTGAGTTTGAACCGGCCGACATTGCGGCTCATCAACCGGCTGTCCGAGGGTTGCCCGGTGCGAATGACGGCATCGAACCCGTCCTCTACGACGTCCACCAGCCGATCGCTGAAATCCAGGTCGAGCTGCACCTCCGGCCAGGCCCGCATGAACTTGGCCATCACCGGCGTCAGCAGCATGCCGACCAGCGGCAGGCTGACCCGCAGCCGCCCTCTCGGCGTCCGATTGGATCGGGCAAGCTCGGCTTCCGCCGCCTCGATCTCCTCGAAGATGCGGCGGCAGCGTTCGAGGAACAGCCGCCCTTCTTCGGTGAGCGTCATGTTGCGCGTATTGCGATGGAACAGGCGTACGTCCAGCCGCTGTTCCAGTCGGACGACCGCCTTGCCGACCGCGGAGGCGGAAAGGCCGAGCTTGCGGCCAGCCGCCACGAAGCTGCCGGTTTCAGCCGATTGCACGAAGGCGTCGAACGCCGTGAGTTTGTCCATGCACCGACAATTACGGGAATATTAATCCGCAGTCATCGGAACAATGGCCCATTTTTCCGGGACAAGTCGACCGCTATCCCTTGGCCTTGTGAAACCAAGGAAACGAACATGATCCCCGCCTTCGCGACCCAGCCCACTCCGACGACCTTCACCGTCAACGTGATTCACGTTCATCTGGGCAAGCAGGAGGAAGCGTTCCGGTTGATCCAGGATGTCGTCCACTATGTCGCCGAGCGGAAGCCGGGCTTTCTGTGGAGCAACCTCGCAAAGAGCACCGATGGGCTGACGGTCGTGAATATCGAGGCGATCTCCGACCCCGGCGACGTCGAGACCTTCTTTTCCGATCCGGTCTTCCTCGACAAGTTCCGCAAGCTCGACACCGTCTCCTCGAGCGAATTTCACACCTATACTGTCGGCGACTTGGTGCTGTCGAAGGCCGCAGCATGACGACGCAGGTCGAACGGCTGCCGGTAGCCGGGCTATGCGCACTGGCGGTCGCCGGTTTCGTCACCATCCTGACGGAGGCCCTCCCGGCCGGTCTGCTTCCGCAGATTGGGGGTTCGCTAGGGGTGAGCGAGGCCATGGCGGGACAATGGATCAGTATCTATGCGCTGGGATCGCTGCTCGCAGCGATCCCGCTGACGGCAGCAACGCGAAGCTGGCGCAGGCGACCGCTCCTGCTCGGCGCCATCATCGGTTTCGCGATCGCCAATCTGATTACAGCCCTGACGACGAGCTTCATCGTCGCGATGGCGGCGCGTTTCGTCGGCGGTGTATCGGCCGGCCTGCTCTGGGCATTGCTGGCCGGTTATGCGGTTCGCATGGCGCCTGCTCATCTTGCAGGGCGTGCCATGGCCGTTGCGATGGCGGGGACGCCGTTGGCGCTCTCCATCGGCATCCCGGCCGGCACATTGATCGGCAACCTCGCCGGTTGGCGACTGACCTTCGGATTGCTCAGCGGGATCGCGTTGCTGCTGGTCGGCTGGATCATCACGAAGGTGCCGGATTTCGCCGGCGAGCCCGAAACAGAGCGGCCTTCCCTGGCCCAAGTCTTTGCGGTTCCGGGGGTGCGACCGGTGCTGGCGGTGACGCTCTGCTTCGTCCTGGCCCATAACCTCCTCTACACCTACATCGCGCCCCTTCTGGCCGGCCATCGCATGGCGGGCCAGATCGACAGTGTCCTTCTGGTTTTCGGGGGGGGCGCACTTGTCAGTATCGGTCTGACGGGCGTGTTGATCGACAAGTGGCTGCGACCATTGACCTTCACCGGCATAGGCCTGTTTCTTGTGGCCGTCTTGATCCTCGCGGTGACGACCGAAGCACCGTTGGCGATCTACGGGGCCGCACTTATCTGGGGACTGGCTTTTGGCGGGTCGGCGACGCTCTTTCAGACCGCATCGGCGCGTGCTGCCGGCCCTGCGGCCGACGTGGCCCAGGCAATGATCGTCACGGCATGGAACATCGCCATTTTCGGCGGAGCCGTCATGGGTGGTGTCATTCTCGAAATCGCGGGAGCAGGCGGATTGTCGTGGGCTGGTATCGCCCTGCTTGTCGGCGCTGCTGGGTCAGCGCTGTGAACCGCCCCGGGTTGTCCGGAGGCCGGTTGGTTTGGGTTCAGGCGGCCCAGGCTTGCACCTCGGCGTGAGCAAAGTAGCACGCCTCGGCCTCAGCGGCAGGCAGGTTGCCGATCGGTTCGAGCAGGCGGCGTGTTTTGTACCAATGGACCCATTCGAGGGTAGCGAACTCGACGGCCTCGAAGGATCGCCTTGGCCCACGGCGATGGATGACTTCGGCCTTGAACAGGCCGTTGATCGTCTCGGCCAGGGCATTGTCGTAGCTGTCGCCGACGCTTCCGACTAAGGGCTCGATGCCCGCCTCCGCCAGTCGTTCCGTGTACCGCGGGGCGAGGTATTGGGAGCCCCTGTCGCTGCAGCCCCATGACCCGCATCAGCCGGGCGACGGTGCACCGGGCCACCACAATCCCTTCCCGGCCGAGTTGTCGCCAGACCTTCCGCCCCCCGTAGACGTGGAAGTTCGCCTCGAACACGCGCCGGATCTCGACCATGAGCGCCGCGTCCGAGCGAGCCCGAGCCGGCAGCTTACCGGGATCGGCCCGCCGCGCAGCATGGGCGTGATAGGTCGACGGAGCGATCGGCAGCACGCGGGGCAGATCGGCTCGACCCCGTAGGCCTCCCGGTGATCGTCGATGAAGGCGATCATCGCTTGAACGGGCGGTCGAGCTCCGCCATCGCGAAATAGGCCGACGCTTTCCTGAGGATCTCGCTGCGCGGTCCTTCGGTTCGTTGGCCTTCCGGAGTTCGCGGTTCTCGCGCTCCAGCGCCTTGATCCGCTCGCGCTCGTCCGTGGTCGGGCCGGCCCTCTGGCCCTGGTCGCGCTCGGCCTGGCGTACCCAGTTCCGCAGCGTCTCGCCCGAACAGCCGATCTTGGCTGCGATCGAGCGGATCGCCCCATATTGCGAGCCGTGCTCGCCCTGGTGGTCGAACACCATCCGCACGGCGCGTTCGCGGACTTCAGGCGAAGAGGGTGTGCTGCGCTTCGTCATGGCTCCATCCTCTCAAGAGTTGGAGCCTCCGGAAAACCCGGGGCGGTTCATCTACCCGAAATCCGGTGCCCGCACGCAGGCCGGACTCATCAGGATGATCGGCGGCCTCGACGCTTGAACGGCCCACGGAGGCGGCCCCTGTCCTCCTGGCGCTCCGCGGCGGTGGGGAGCGTATCGCAACCGTCCGCTCGGTCGAGGCAGGATGACCGGGACCATCACACCACAAGAAAATCCTGGGCGGTCAGGGCCGGATGATCCTTAACAACAGCGAACAGGACCGACGCGGCCGCGCCGTCACCGTCTCGATCGTAGAAGAGGCGACCCGTATCGGTCTCGTAGACAATTCGGTCGTCGGCTTGCGTCGCCGTGCCCGACGCATTGGCGGCGAAGAGGTCCGCCGACAGGGCGCCGGTCTTCGTCAGCGCCTTGAAGATCGCGTTGTCGAGATGAATGACGTCGTCGTTGCCCGTCAGGCCCGAAAAATCCTGGATCGTATCGACATTCGCCGTGCCCAGCTTGGTGTCGAACACGAAGGTGTCGTTGCCGCTGCCGCCCAAGAGCGAATCCGCGCCGAGGCCGCCGGAGACCGTATCGGCCCCCGCTCCACCGGAGAGCCTGTTGGCCGCCGAATTGCCGACGAGGGTGTTGGCGCTTGCGTTGCCCGTGCCGTCGATCGCGGCAGTGCCGGTCAAGGTCAGAGCCTCGATCACCTGGCCGGCCAGCGAGAAGCTGACCGAAGCCCGCACCAGATCCGAGCCGCCACCCTTGGCTTCGATCGCCTTGTCGCCCGCATTGTCGATGACATAGACATCGTTGCCGTAGCCGCCGGCAAGGATATCCGCGCCGGCGCCTCCATCGAGCGTGTTGGCCCGCCAGTCCCCGGTCAGCCTGTCGGCAAAGGCCGAACCGGTCAGGTTCTCGATCGAGAAATACGTGTCGCCCGCGGCATCTCCCGTGTTGCCGGAGGCATCGGCCAGACTGGCCGTCACGCCCCGCGCCGCATCGGCATAGGAGACCGTGTCCGTGCCTGACGCGAGGCCAGGATAGACCGGCTCCTTCGCCGAGACGTGAAGCTCGTATTGGTAGGGCGTATTGTAATAATTGCCGACGTATATGTAGTAGTCGCCCGTATGCGGGATCGTGAACGTCACGAAGGGATCCTTCGCGTTCGTCGAGCCGGGATCGAGCGGCCCGCTCATGTCCGAGCCATAAACGAGGCCGTTGTTCCGGGCATCGAGCAGGGTCAGCCTGATATCCGTGGTCGCGGCCGGAATCGTATGGTCGATGTCGAGCGTCACGACGGTGCCGGCGAGAAACCGGACGTGATAGTAATCCAGGCCGTTGCCGACGGTCGACGCGCTCACGGTGACGTGCGGTATGGTCGTCGAATCGGTGATGTCCGAGTCCCGTGCCAGGTTGAAGCTGTTCGTGAGGTCCGGCGCCTTCCTGACGTTGTTGTCGAACGTATCGAAAGGATCGAAGGTCAGCGTATCCGGCTTCGAGAGCGTCCCGCTGCCCAGGCCGATCTGCGGGGCCGGGCCTTCCACCGAGATATGGAACTCGTTCGATTTGCTGTACGAATTCTGAATGTAGTAATCGCCGGTCGTCGCGACGGTGTAGACGCCGTATCCGTCGTTGTAGCTCGCCGAGCCACGGTCGGGATAGGTCCCACCGATGCCCCGGAAGAACGCCACCTGGATCTGCGACGCATCGTAGATGGCGGCGGTGCTGCCGTCGCTGGACGTGTAAGGCCCTTCCTTCGTCCCCGGCGCGCCGTCGTAGTCGAGCTTCAGTGTCGTTCCGGCGGTGAGATGGACCTTGTAGAAGTCCGTGTTGTACCGTGCGGTGCCCGTAAATTTGATCGTCAGATGCGCCGCCGTGTCCGAGTTGAAGACGTCCGGATCGTCGTAGACGTAGAAATCGTCGGTGATGTCCACGGCGTTGGTGATTCTGTTCCCGTAGCTGTCCCACCCGGCCGGCAGCGTGATCCGGCCGCTGCCGAGGCCGACGCCCGCCGGCTGCGCGTCGCCGTAGAACAGATCCGCGCCGCTGCCGCCGATCAGCGTGTCGTTGCCGGCTCCGCCCACGATTCCGTCCTTGCCGGCGCCGCCGACGAGGGTGTCGTTGCCGTTGTAGCCGTAGAGGATGTCGTTGCCGGCCAGAGCCGACAGGGTGTCGCCGAAATCCGAGCCGTCCATGCGGTCGGCGCCCGTGGTTCCGGTGAAAGCGAAGCCCCTGGTCAGGTCCCAGACCGTGCCGTCGTCGAAGGCCACCTTCTCCAGGACGGAGCCGAGCGCCGAGGCACCGCTCGCCGTCGTCGGGGCGGGAACGTTGACGAAGGACGTGGTGCCGCCGGCCTTCAGGACGAACCGCACCCCGCCATAGACCGGATCGGTGACGACGGCGACGTCGGCCGGATTCACGCCGACCAGCCGCAGCGTGTCGGTGCCCTCGCCGACCCGTTCGACGATCCGGTCGTAGGACGAGGCGCCGCCGGTTTCGCCCGGACGCACGATGTAGGTGTCGTCGCCGGTTCCGCCCGTGAGGCTGTCTGCGCCAGGGCCGCCGTCGAGGGTGTCGTTGCCGCCGTAGCCCTTGATCGTGTCGTCTCCGGCGCCGCCCGATAAGTGGTCGGCTCCGTCGGAGCCCTCCATCCTGTCGGCGCCCGTGGTTCCCGTGAAGACGAACCCCGTGCCCAGGGACCAGATCGTGCCGTCGTCGAACACGACCTTCTCGATGACCGATCCGAGTGCCGAGGCGCCGCTCGCCGTCGTTCCGGCCGAGACGTTGACGAAGGAATAGGTGCCGTCGGTGGCCTTCAGGCCGAACTGCACCCCGCCATAGGTCTGGTCGGAGACGACGGAGACGTCCGCCGGCTTCACCCCGACGAGCCGCAGGGTATCGGTGCCCTCGCCGGCCCTCTCGATGATCCGGTCGTAGGGCGACGCGCCGCCGGCATCGCCGGTCCGGACGATGTAGGTGTCGTTGCCGAGCCCGCCCGCCAGCGCATCCGCATCCTTGCCGCCGTCGAGCGTGTCGTTGCCGGCCCCGCCGTCGAGCGCATCGTTGCCGCTGCCGCCCTTCAGCGTGTCGTTGCCCTCCTTGCCCGACAGGGAATCGTTGCCGGCCCCGCCGATAAGCAGGTTGGCGGCGATGTTGCCGAGGATCGAATCGTCGCCCGAGCCGCCGATTGCTCTCTCGATCAGCGAGCGCGAATCGCCATTATAGAGCAGCGCGTTGGCGATGTTGCCCGCGGCTGTGAAGGCCGGGCTTCCCTGCACCACCGCGCTCCGGGTAGCGATCTGGGCCTGGGAGAAGGTCGAGAAGGCGCCTGGGGCGAGGTCGATCCTCAGATTCGTGGAATAGTTCGACAGGTCGTAGGTATCGACCCCGCCGCCATCCCAGATCGTGGCGTAGATCGTGTTGGTGGCCGGCGCCCCCTGGCGTACGCCGTCGATGGTGTGTTCGCCCGTCGTCGGGTTCCAGGAATAGGTCGTGGCCCCGCTTCTCGCGGTGAAATCGGCGCCGTACAGGTATTGCAGCGCCGCGATGTCGTTCTGCATCAGGCTCTGCGGCATCTGATGGGACGGATTGTAGTCGTACCACGTCGACGATCCGAAGAAGATCGTGAGGTCGGAACTGCGCCCGTTGTCGCGAAGGCCGAGCGTCTCGGCGATCCCCCTCATGATGTTCAGATGGCCGAAATTGCCCTCGGCCGGGGGCCCGTAGGTGAAGTTGTCCGTGTCGAACCAGGCATCGCCCGCCTCCGGCGTGTCGCCGGGCGCATGGGACAGGGTCGAGTTGAAGCCGGAGATCGGCGGCGCGTCGCTGTCGTAGACGGTCTGCAGCTGGCTGTACCGGAGCGTGGCGTGGTTCGTCGCCGTCTCGGTGATCCGCGTGAAGGTCAGTCCGGTATAGGACGAGATCAGGTCGAGGGTGGAGATCGCGGCCTGCCGCTGCGCGGTGGTGAAGGTGGCATGCTCCGCCCACCACGGCCGTCCCCCGATCGGGTCATATTCGAAGCCGCCGTGATCGAACGGGCCGTCCGGATAGTAGGAATAGAACGAGCCGGAGGTCGGGAAAGAGTAGGTCAGGTTGGTGCCTGTCCAGCGGGTTCCGGCGAGGAGCTGGTCGATGCCGGCGTTTCCCGAAGACGGAACGCTCTCGCTGGAGCCCGAACCGTCGGACGGCATCGCTGAATGTGAGACACGTGACATAATCGTTCCTTCTCGAAAGCCTTCGTCGATGCCTGCGTTGATCCGAACCTCGGGAGATCCTCGAATCGGGACTCCGCGGAGCGGAGCCATGTCGCGAAACGGGGATATCTTCGGACCGGCTTCCCGACCCCGGGAGCGCTTTCATTGAATCGACCGGCGGCGGCCGCGCATCGCCCGTTCGGTCGATGCGGCCGGGAAAATTGCCATCCCGGCCCCTTCTTCGGATGCCCTCGCCGGGCTCGAGGTCACGGCTGCGTCCGTCGCTCCGCGTGCGCGGAGACCCGCATCATGCGATCCTGGCATTATCCTGGGTCCTCGTGTCGGACCTCGATCGGCTCGGCCCCGCGATCGGGTGACGAGGGTCGCAGGGTCGCCGCCCCCTTGCCGAGCATGCCGACCGCTAGAACCGCGATCAGGAGGCCGGCCACCTTGTTCGCCAGATTCAGCGAGCGGAAGGTCACCCGCCTGCGCAGGAGGGATACGGTCGTGCTCAACGCGATCCACCACCCGAGCGAGCCCAGGAAGATGCCGGCCACCAGCGCCGGGACCGGGGCGGAGACGTGCCCGAGGACGGAGGGCGTCGTGGCCGCGAACAGGATCGGCGTGAGGGGGTTGAGGAAACCGAATCCGACGGCCTCGCAATAGGCCGAGGCGAACGTGCGCTTCGCCTCGCCTCCTGTGCCCGGCACCGGGACGTGCCGCAGCACCCGGACGGAGAACGCCAGGAGCACGAGCCCCGAGGCCAGCGATAGCAAGGCTGCGTCCGACCATGCGGCGGCGACGAACGCCGTTCCCCAGCCGGCGGCCAGGATCCCATAGGACAGGTGGACGGTCGCCACGCCTAAACCGGTTGAAAGCCCCGCCAGCAATCCCGCGGCGAGCGTGCGCTGGATGCACAGCATGCTCGTGGGGCCGATCGGTGCGGCGATGGACAGGCCAATCCCGGCCCCCGCCAGCATGGACGCGGCGATCGTGCTCATCGGCGATCCCGACCTGAACATGTCACCGGATGGCGGCCTCGCGCTCGGTCCGTGGCCAGCATCCGGCCCGAGATCGTCCCGTCACTCATGTCGCTTCCACCCCCGCACAGATGCGAGACCATCCGGGGGCGGCACTTATTCGGAAGAACTTCGATTTTCTTCGCTCGACCGGCCCTGTCCGAAGTCCTGGATCCGAAGTCCTGGCATGCAGCAAAGGCCCCGCGAATAAATCGGACGCCTTCCTGGTCCTGTCCTTCGGCGAGGAGAGAGAACGTCGATGACGGATCGGCTGGAGTATCACTGGGCGATGGGCCGGAACGCGACGCGGCCCGAGGCCACGGGCGGCGTGGACCCGGGCGCGGTTCCCCCGCGCACTTGGCTCGCCACCGGGGCGCGGTATGCTCCACGCACCCGATGATCTGTCGTGATCGATTCTGCGGAGGCATCGTCCCGCGTGTCATCCTTTCATCGCGACCGACCGGCCCATGGTGAGGTCGGCCCGTGACATGGCCCTTGCGAGGACGAGGTGCGGCCTCCCCGCACGACGGCCGACCGAGCTTCGAGCAGGTCGTGCTGCCCAACCTCGACGCGGCCTACAGCCTCGCGCGCTGGCTCGTGCGCGACGCGCATCTGGCGGAGGACGTCGTGCAGGACGCGGTGGTGCGGGGCCTGACCTACTTCGCCACGTTCCGCGGAGGGGATCCGCGCGCGTGGCTCCTGCGTATCGTGCGCAACACCGCCTATTCCGCGCTGGCCGCCCGCCAGCAGTCGCTCCGGCACCTGGACGCGCGCGAGGGGATGCAGGACGAGTCCGCCCTGAACGTGCCCGATCCCGGCGAGAGCCCGGAGGTCGTTCTCTCGGACAGTCAGGATGCCGCGCTCCTGTCGCAGGCGCTCGCCGCGCTTCCTGCGGAATTGCGCGAGTGCCTGGTGCTGAAGGAATTGGAGGAGCTGTCCTACAAGGAGATCGCCCTGGTCACGGGAGTGCCGATCGGCACTGTCATGTCCCGCCTGTGGCGGGCCCGGCAGATGCTGCTCGGCTCGGCGGTCGGAGGAGGCGGCGATGAGCGATGATCCCTGCGCGGACTTGGATCCCTGCGCGGACGTGCACCTCCTGATCCAGGCCGACGTGGACGGCGAACTGGACCCGGCCGAGGCGGCGCGGGTCGCCGCGCATCTCGAAACCTGCCCGGCCTGCGCTCGGATGCAGGCGCGCCTCCTCGACCTGTCGGCTCGGGTACGGGAGACGCCGCGCCACCGCGCGCCGGCACTGCTTCGCAAGGCGGTCCGGGACCGGGTGGCGAGCCGGTCCGCCTGGGGCGGCTTCCCCGTGGGGCGCTGGCGCTCGGCCATCGGCGCGGCCGGCATGGTGCTCGCAGCCTGCCTCGCTTTGTTCGCGGTCCTGCCGCGCGCGGACGCGATGCCGGACTGGATCGTGGCCGCGCACATCCGTGCCCTGCAGCCCGACCATCTCACCGACGTGGTGTCGAGCGAGCAGCACACGGTCAAGCCGTGGTTCGCCGGGCGACTTCCCTTCGCACCGCCCGTCAAGAACCTTGCCGCGGAGGGTTTTCCGCTCGCCGGCGGACGGCTCGACTACCTGCCCGGCAATACGGCGGCGACCCTCGTCTACAAGCGCCGCCAGCACGTGATCGACCTGTTCATCTGGCCAGCCGGCGGCGGCGATCACGGCAGCGGCACGGGCGTGCGCGAGGGCTACAACTACGTGCGCTGGCAAGCCGGCGGCATGGCGTTCTGGGCGGTCTCCGACCTGAACGCCAGGGAACTCGGGGAGTTCGCGGCCCTCTGGCGCTGACGCACTGATCGCGGCCCGGAGGCGTCGATCCGGGACGAGCCGCGCCGGATTCGCGTACCGTCTCGTAGCGCGCGTCCACGATCAGGTAGGGGAAGGGCTCGGCGAGCGGGCGCTCGGCAAAGGCCTTCAGGCTCGCGTCTAGACGCTCGGACACCTCGAAAGACCCCCTTCCATGCGGAGTGATGCCGTGATTCCCTGATGCTGCCGGCGTTGGGGAGGCTCGGATGGGTCAGCCTGGGTTCTTCGATCTGGACGAGCGCTATCAGCGTCTGTCGGAGAGCGGCGACCCGCTGGTGAAGCTCGCGGCCCTGATCGACTTCGAGGCGTTCCGGTCGAAGTTGGCCACCGCGTTGAAGCGGTCCGATGGATCGAAGGGGGGCCGCCCGCCCTACGACCCGGTCCTGATGTTCGAGATCCTGGTCCTTCAGACGCTCTACACGTTGTCGGACGACGCCACGGAGTTCCAAATCCGGGACAGGCTGTCGTTCATGCGCTTCCTCGGCCTCGGCTTCGAGGATGCGGTGCCCGATGCCAAGACGGTGTGGCTGTTCCGCGAGTACCTGACCAGGGCCGGCGCGATCGACGAGCTCTTTGCCGCCTTCGATGCCTGGCTGAAGGGCAAGGGTTACCTCGCGATGTCGGGCCAGATCATCGATGCCTCGATCATCGCGGCTCCGCGTCAACGCAACACCGACGCGGAGAAGGCGGATCTGAAGGAGGGCCGGATCCCGGAGGCCTGGGCAGCCAAGCCGAAAAAGCTCGCGCGAGATGAGACCGCGACGCCCGCTGGACGTTGAAGCTGGCCAAGGCGCGGCCGGCGAAAGCGGACGGCGCCAAGGCCGAGGTCGAGATCGCCGTTCCGATGTTCGGGTACAAGACGCACGTCTCGATCGACCGCAAGCACGGGTTCGTCCGGCGCTTCGCCGTCACCAGCGCGGCCGCCCACGACGGGGCTCGACTGGCCAACGTCCTCGACCCGACCAACACGGCGAGCGACCTCTGGGCCGACACCGCCTACCGCTCGAAGACCAACGAAGCCTATCTCTGGGATTGGGATTGCCCCGTTTCTGTGGACGGTTCAGGGGGCTTGGCTGAGCAGGGTCTCGGGCAACGGGTCCGAGCGGGTTTCATTCTCGTAGACGACAGGCGAGCGGTAGCCGAGCGCCGAGTGCCGACGCAGCGGATTGTAGAAGCCCTCGATATAGCTGAAGCAAGCCATCCGGGCCTCGGCCTGCGAGCGGAAGCGGCGGCGGACGAGCAGTTCGCATTCAAGGGTCGGGAAGAAGCTTTCGGCCATGGCGTTGTCGTAGGCATCGCCGACCGAGCCCATCGAGGGTCGCACACCAGCCTCCCGGCAGCGATTGCCGAAGGCCAGCGACGTATCTTGCGAGCCCTGATCGGAGTGGTGAATCACGTCGCAGGGCCTGCGCTGGGTGACAGCCATCTCCAGAGCGTTCAGGACCAATTCCGAGCGCAAGTGATTGGTCATCGCCCAACCGACGATCCGGCGGCTGAAGGCGTCGAGCACTACCGCGAGATAGAGGAAGCCGGCCGCCGTGGGCACGTAGGTGATGTCGCTACGCGGTCCTTCGGTTCGGCCACCCAGAGCCGGTTCGGAGCGGTGGCCGCAAAGTTGCGGTCGACGAGGTCTGGGGCCGGTCGTGCCTCTCGATCTCGCCGCGTCGTGACAGGCCCGCTGCGCCGATGGCTGGTTCCGACGAGACCGGCCTCGCGCATCAGTCGGGCGATGCCGGGCACCCATCGCACATGTGCGATGGGTGCCGTGTTTGCGGGAATGCCGTTCACCCTGGTCGCGTAGATCGGCGTGGACGCGCGGTGCACCATAGGTCTCGTGCGAGCCGAGATGGACGGTGCGAATCCGCTTCAGCAGAGCTGTGTCTGCCAACCGTCGCGCCGAGGGCTGCCGGTCGACCCAGGCAACCGTGCCGGCGAGCGTTTCCTTCGGCGGAGGGGGGGAGTCGGCTACCGGGCGTTCACAGGAACATAATTGTCTCTGGCTGTCGTCACGAGAGCCAAGCTGATTGATCTGCTATCTGTGTCGCTGGATCAATCGCCAGAACTCCTTCTACGAGGCCCCCCCCGCGATGCCCGCTACAGCGAACGCCCCGCGTGCCAGAATCCATCAGCTCGCGAAGCTCGTCGCCGCTGATCTTCGGCGAGGGCAAATGACGACGGGATTGCAGACCGTCGGCCTTGCGCTATCCGAACATCCGAACGCTCTGATCGACGTGATTGATCTGCTTATCAAAGAGGTGGGCAAGAAGCGTCCCAACGGCGCGTTGTACGAGGCCCTTCTATTTATGGTGGGGCAAGCGCTCGACGAGACACGCATGGCGGTCGAAGGCGGCAGCGAACCGGCGACGAAGCTCGTAGCCGAAATCCGGCAGAAGCTCGTCACGGCGGCCGAAAGTGGCAACTTGCCACCCGAAGTGATGATGGCGCTCGGCCAGCAATTTGCTGCTGCCAAGCTCGATCTCGGCGATGAATTGCGTGCGCTGACCCTTGCGCTTTCTGAGCAAACGGTAGCGCAAGGCCCGACCCTCAGCCCCGACGAAATCACCTCGCATTATGCCGCCATGGCCGAGGCTCTCGATCACGACCCCTTCCTCATCCATGGGCAGCTCTCCGAGCAGCTGGCTGCATTCCCGGACGACCAGCGGGTCGTCATCGTCAGCTCGTTCGTCGCCTCGGAGGTGCCGTCAATACGTGATGCGGCCCTCGGGTGGCTGCTCGATTCAAGTCCCATCGTGGTCAAGCAGGTGGCGCAAAGCCTTCTCATAGCGGCCCAAAACGGGAGCCTGTCTTCTGAAAGCGTGGAGCGGATCGTATTGATGCGCCCGTGGTTCGTGGAGGATGTGCAAGCGATCCTTGATTCGGCCGTTCGCACCTGCCGGCACCGCGGCCTGCAACCAGCTATTAAGCCAGCGGTCCAAATCAACGCAGTCGTCGCCTCGGGGTGCGACGGAGCTGGTGCACAGAGTGTCTTCGTGGTCCTCAAACGAGGTCGAAAGCTCGCGCTGGCCTCCCTCCTGGTGAAGCAGGGCTTCGGGGTACGAGATGCCTGGGTCCGGGAGGATCTCACTCGGCGGGAGAGCGATCAGTTCCTTGCCAAGGTTGGTCAACAACTCGATACATTCGATGCCTCACCCGAAATCGCGCAGTCGGTCATCGCGCACCACCTCGCCACCAACATCGACCGACGGGAGCCACCACCGTTTGGCTTGGTCCAGTTTCTCGAGTCCGTGAGTCCCGGTCAGGTCCGACCCAAGCAAATGCGAACTGAAGCGCTGATCGAGCAGCTTCTCGACGGGGTCCCGCCCGAGCGGCAATCGGCAAAGGCCATCGCGGTCGCGCTCGCCGACTCGAAACTTTGGCCGAGAGAGTATGCCTTCCTGCAATCGTGGTTCGAGCAGAGTGATACCACGTCTGCGACCGCCGCGAAGGCGGGAACTAAGAAGCAACGGGAGGAGACCGCCTTGCGAACTCTCATCTCCCCTCAGCGGGGGCGCTGGGCTGATCTGTTGGCCTGGACGGCTAAAGCGGCCGCTGATGAGGTCGAGGGCGAAGAGCATATCGACTTCGCACTGGTGGCCCGTGAGCTCCTCGGTGATCGACCTCTGGCGGACATCCCGCTCGCTGTCTGGATCGCGAAAAACACGGTTGCGGCTTCAGCAGATTGAATGGACCGCACGGGGTAAGTTTGCACGACGTCGAGTGGTCGGTCGGGAAACCGACCTCTGCCACAAAAATCTGGGCTGCAAATATCCGAAAATATCCGACTCAGGCGTTCGGCTTACTCAGCCCAAGCTGCGCGTGTGCGTCAGCGGGTGTCATCAATCGGATGGATTCATCCGAGAAGCCGCGCTCGCGCATCTCCGCACGTTGCTGATTCGTGATCATCAAGGACACGGCTGACGCTGCGGCAGGATGAATGTCCGTACCACTTGGCCGGACGTCATTAGTTGGGTGCAGAAGGCTGAGGAATGCTTCCTCCTCGGTAGCTTGTTGAAGAAACGCTCTGAGGTACTCGTCAGTCCCTGTCACCAGCAAGCCTCCCTGTTCGATAGCGCGTCCGCGCCTTCAGAGTTCGAGGCCATGCTGACGTGGCGCAGCCGTCCCCGCCAGCTGTGGCAATCGTCCAATAAGGCTCAACAAGGTGCCCTACAAGCCAGTTGAAAATGTGGGCTAAATTGATGGCGGCTCATATCAAAAAATTAAAAAACACAATGATAACAAAGCATTAGATGATGTTCTTGGCGGGAGGGGTGTCCGCCTAAGTGGCCTGATAATAAATAGCTTTTTGGATTTATCCAGACTGTGCCCATGCATTTCCCCAAGCGGATTTCTTCACGTTTGCACTCCTGCTGAGGAACGATCTGGTCCTGCGCCAAGTGGGCATGTCCGGCGCGAGCCAATGCGCAATCGGGCCGGGCGAAGGATCTGTTCACGGCTCTGAAGATGCAACGGGCACGACAGGCAAGATTTTCCGACCCACCCCTATGATGAGATGTCGAATTTAGACGGAACGTAGCTTCAGGTTTGAACAACTAAACGTCCAAATCCAAGGGCAGATATTCGCAGTATTTATTGTTCAATATATTGGTCGATGTATTTTTGCACTATTGCACTTGTTCTCGTTTTTTGCTCATAAACACAGAAATGGCCTCCCGATAGTAGGTCGAGTGACATGCCAGCGGTGGTATGGTTCTGCCATCGTTGGAGTGCATGAACCGAGACTTCGGGGTCGTCATCTCCTCCAAGCACGTGGATCGGTAGCGGAAGCGGTGCCGCCGAGGGCGAGCGCCAATTTTCGATGAGGGCAAAGTCCGCCCGGGCAATCGGGAGGATGAAAGGCAGCAGCTTCTGATTTGAAAGGATCTCGTCGGGAGTGCCACCCATCGCTCTCAACTCATGGGCGAATGCTTCGTCATTGAGGAGATGCCTCTTACGGAGGGCTTGGAGAGAGCTGGGCGCGGCCCAAGAGGACACGACGATTGCCTGGGGCAAGGGAAGGCTGCGTGCCCGCGATCTCCGTGCTAGTTCATAGGCCAGCAAGCCACCCATCGAATGGCCGAAATAGGCGTATTTTTCCGGCATAAGCGATCCTATGCCATCGAGTATGGCATCCACCAGATCGCCAAGGTCGACCGGCATGGGTTCGGTATATCGCCGGGCGCGACCAGGATACTCGACAGGACAGACACAGATTTTTGGTCCGAACACATCGAGCCAAGGTAGAAAGATGTTCGCGCCCGCGCCCGCAAAAGGTAGACAAAACAACGTCAGGCACGCCGGGTCCGGCATCTTGATCGGAAGCCAAGAGGAAGCCGTATTCATCAATGCGTCACCTTGTAAGAAGAACGAAAAAGACCAGCTTGATCCCGAATGGTCGTGCGGCGGAAGAGCTCGCCCAAGGAAAATTCGGCGTCGAACGCGTGGGTCAATCGTTCATGGAGACGAGCGAGCAAGAGAGAATTGCCGCCAAGATCGAAGAAGCTATCAGTGGGCCGCACATTTTCCCGGCCGAGAATGGTTCTCCAGGCGATCGCAACCTCGATCTCTACTTCGTCGAATGCTTGTGAAAGAACCGTCTCATTGCGCGTCGCTGTCCAAGTCGGAAGCAGAGCGCCGCAGTCGAGGAGTTGGGCAATACCGGGATGCGCTCCGTCTAGCCCAACCACGATGGCGTCGAGATCGTGGTGAAGAGCCACCCGGATCGCTACTTCCATCGAAAGTGCAGCTTGGTCCGGCGGAAGCGATCGAAAGCCACGTGGGCGGGTCCCTTCCGTGAAGGCGACATCTTCCGTCGCCCACAGACTCCAAGCGAGTAACAGCACCCGAACGCCTGGAACGGATCGCTCAAGCATGGCTGGGCGTAGGGCTGCATTTGCGGCGGCATAGGCGCCGGCTCCGAAGCCACCGAAGTCCGCATTGACCGAGGAGAACAACACCAGGAGGCCACCTCCCGTTTCCTCCAGCGCGTCGCGTAGGACGAGAGCGGATTCGGGCTTTCCTCGGAAATGATCCTTGAACGATGCCTCGCTCTCCGTCGCGAGCGGGACGTTGATGCGCGTCGAGCCACCAAGATGAACGATGGCACCGGCACGACCTCCGAAGCGTCGCGTTCCCTCGGCCAGTGCCGCCCGGACGCTCGCTCGGTCGGTCGGGTCCATCACCACCTCATGCGCCCCCCCGGATGAACGGCCGCGGCTCGTGATCAGGACCGGGAGACCGAAACCTGCGCGCAGTCGATGTGCCACATGCGGACCGATTCGACCGCCGCCGCCAACGAGCAGGACGAAGCCGGCATCCGTGGGAAAGATCGGCATGGTAGACGCATCGACCTTGGGCATTGGGCTGATCCCGTAGCCCCACAGGCGGTCGCCATGGGCGATGGCCTCCATCCGCATGGAGGTTCGGCTGTCCGCGAAGGGTACGCACGCCGCGAGCCTCTCAGCCTTTGCTTGTTCCGCTGCCTGCAACGCCGGCACGTGCAACAACCGGATCCGCACTCCTTCGGTCTCCGCGAGAAGGCACCGGAGAGCCGCCGCGAGACCACGGCCTCCGGGTCTGGGCACATCGTCCGGACGTGCCGTTCCATCCCGGCCGGGAACGACGATCGTGGCGTCACCACCCTGTCTCGCCAGTTCGGCGCAAAGGCGAGCGATTTCGGCAGGAGCTGGATCGTCATCAAAGATGATGGTCTTCTTCGTCCCGACCTGTGCCGAATACCGATCGAGAGGATACCAGCGGGGTATGAAGAACCAGGCGGGCAACGTCCGGCTTCCGGCCTCGCACAGGTCGCGGGCGACGATCCGCTGGCGAAAGTCCCCGGCGACGAACCGGGCGCGCAGAGCACTCCGCTGGATCTTGCCGATCGCGGTTTTTGGAAACTCGTCCTGTGCCAAGGGAACGAGGTAGTTCGGCGTGACCCCGAATGCCTGCCTCAGTCCCTCTCGGATCGCCGCCCTTGTCTCGGCAGTGTCCGGCTCGGCGTGGTAGAGAATGGCCAAGGCTTCCGTACCGTCGGCGTTGTCCGGCACGCCGACGGCCGCAACGAAACTGGTGCTGACGGCGTCGACCGCCTCGGCCACGCTTTCGAGGGCCTGCTGGGAGAAGTTCTGGCCGCGCAGGATCACGACATCCTTGTCACGGCCGGTAATGACCATGCGCCCCCCCACGATGCGGCCGCGATCACCGGTGCGGAACCAACCCTCGGTATCACGGCTCGCGGCAGTGGCATCCGGATCGCCGTCGTAACCGACATTGACCTGTGGCCCCCGAACCTCCAAGCGGCCCTCTTCGCCCTCGGGCACCACTCCGCCATCCGGATCGACGAGCCTGGCTTCTCCGCCCGGATGCGGTGTGCCGACATCGAGTGGCGCATGCGGATCCCGTTGCAGCAGATCCGGATCGACCCCCTCTGCGAGGAGGAAGCTCGAGGAGGTTTCCGACATGCCCCAGGATGGCCCTACCGCCTCCGCCCGCAGCCCGTACGGTTCCGCGACTTGGAGGAAGCGTCGCACGCCGCCAGCGAACACCACTTCGCCCGCATTGAGCAGGCGTTTGACACAGCTGAGATCCCAGTCCCGCATTCGAGCGGACTCGGCCGCATCTCCGATCAGAGCGAAGGCGAAGTGAGGTGCCCAACCGTAGGCGATGCGATAACGGTCGATGAGGTCGAGCCAGCGCAGCGGGTCGGCCAGCACGTAGGACGTCTCCACGTGGATCTGCGATGCCCCGGTGACCAGCGCGACCGTCGCAAGCATGCCTTGGACGCCGATATGCTCCAGCGGCATCCAGTTGAGCACGGTATCGCCTGCACTGAAGCGGTGCCGCTGGCGAATCCCCTCCGCCATCGACAACAGGTTGGCATGCGTCAGCATAGTCGCCTTGGGCAATCCAGTGGAACCCGAGGTGAGAAACAGCAACGCCACCTCGTCGGAGCATACCGGCTCCATTGGCTCGAATGCACGTCTTCCGGTCTTCGCCAGAGTACCGGCGTCCAGGCAGCAGGCAGTACCGAGCAACGCCTCTTCGAACGCAGTCGAGTCCGTTCCGGCGGATGTCAGCACCCAGCGGATGTCGAGACGGCGCGCGAGCATGGCGAGACGGGTGACATCGCCGTCATCGGCGGCGATCCGCTTCGGGGTGGCCACTGGGCAAGCCACGAGGCCCGCCCACAAGCAGCCCCACAATGCGGTGAAGACATCGATCCCATCCGGACCAACGATCATGATCCGCTCACCCCGCCGGGCGCCCCTTCGCCGGAGAGAGGCCGCAACCGCCTGCGCACGCGCAAGGAGATCGGCGTAGGACACGTCACGAGCGCTTCCCCGCCTGTCGATCCAAGTGAAGCTCTTCTCCCCGTTGGAACAGACCGACAGAAGTTCGGGAAGGGTGGTCGGGGTGCCCGCCGGAATGACGAGCGGCGGACCACGCAGGATAGAAGGCGGACCGTCGCTCCGATGTGTCGATGACGTTTGAACCGAAGGCGCGACGCTCGGTTTGCCGGGGGCAAGACCGAGATGCCAGAGATGGACGAGTTCGGCCGGCTGAGCGTCGGAGATGGCTGACCGCTCGGCCCAGGCGGCACGAAGACGGCCGAGGTCCGGCATGCCGTCGTCCCCGCGCGGCACACGACGGAGTGGCAGCACGGCAACCGTTCTGCCGGCGGTGAAGAAGACCTTTTCGATCCGGTCCGTCGGCACGGCTTCGGCATGTTCACCCGCGACGGCGCAGATTTCGCCTTCCGAGGTCTCGAACACGCAGGCATCGTAGAGGCCGAACCTCTCGATGATCTCGCGGAGGACGGTCTCGGTCGCATACCGGTCGATGCCAGCTTCGATCATGGTTGGACCCCTTCCACGGCAGGGGGGGCGGATCTGGTGGTAGACGCGACCAGAGCCGAAGTCGCGACGCCCAAAGCCGCCACCAGGAAGACGACGGGCCAGCCGAGAGCGGCGACGGCCAGGCCGCTCAGGACGCCGCCGGCGATTCCGGCCAAGGTCCAGCCCGACTGGAAAATGGCGTAGTCCGTCGCCGCCTGATCGGATGCGCATGTCCGCATCGCGAGGGCGCATAGGGCGGAATAGAGGATCGCATAGGCTGCGTAGCACGCCGCGACGAAGGCGGAGGCTATCAGCCCCGTAGCCGGGAAGGCCGTGCCCGCTGCCGCAGCCAAGGAAAGCAGCAAGGCCAGGCCGGTACCGCTTGCGGCGAGCGTCGCACTCGAACCGAGCGTCCGGCCCAGGAACCCGGCGAATGCCGCCCCAACGATTCCCGCCAATCCCCCTGCCACTCCGAAAGCGACGCCGATGCTGGCGAGGGGAAGGCCGATGGCCACGAGGAGCAGGCGAAATCCACTGATGCCGAGACCGAGCGCAATTCCCAGAGCGACGCTCGACACGACGAGACGCAGTCCATTGGGACGTCGCGTCAGTGCGGAGAGCTTCGGCCAGGGCCGGTGGAGATGATCGTCGCCACTCGGCTCACAGTCTCGAGCGAAGCCGAGGGGTGCAAGCAGCGCAAGCGCTGCCAGAACCAGTATGGCATTCGTCCATCCCAGCCGTTCGTAGATCGCCAGGATGGCGGTCGAACCGATCAGCATGCCGCCATACACTCCGCCGACCTTGAGCGGTCCACGCAAGGCGCGTTCGGCATCGTCGCGGGCCGTCTCGACGAGGAAGCCGTCCAGGGCGACATCCATGGTCGCTGCCGCCACACCCATGGGCAGCAGGAGCAGCAGCGCCGTATGGGGTTCCAGAGCGGCGCAGATCAGCAGCGCCGCGACGACGATCCCTTGGCAGACGAGGATCCAGCCTCGCCGGCGGCCGAACCTCTCCGAACCGTAGCGATCCACGAGGGGGGCCCATAACGCGGACAGGCCGAAAGGCAGGAACAGCAGCGTGGCGAAGCCGACGAGGGTGAGCGGGACACCTTCGCGTTGCAGGATCGCGGGCAGCGCGGTCTGGATGAAGCCCAGAACCGCGCCGAAGGCCACGTAGAGCGGTAGCACCGCAAACGTCGCTCTGCCGAGGGAGATCGCGAGGGTGATCGGATGCGTCATCATCCGATCCTCCGGGCGACGGGAGCGAGGCGATCCGATGCGACTGCGGCCAGGAGGCCGATGCTGAAGCCGACGGCCATGAGGAAGGGGAGACGCGGCTCGACGTAATAGAGGGAGGTGCCGAGGATCGGCCCCACCACGAATCCGAGAGCCATGGCGGCGGAGACCAGTCCTGCGGCGGCGCCTTGCTCAGCCTGCCCGACCGCCAGGGAGGCCGTGGTCTGCAGACCCGGCATGATGACGCCGTAGCCGACGCCCAAGGCGATGCAGCCAGCGACGATGAGGGCAAGGTTCTGTGCCAAGACGAGGGCGACGAAACCTGTCAGTAGTCCCGCCGCCCCAAGTCTCAGCATCGTACGCGGCGTCGGCGAGAGCTGCCTGACGATGAGGATCTGGCTCACCAGGGCGGCCAACGCGAAACCGGCCAGGGCGAAGCCGACCTGTCGCGTCGCAGCCGCGGAATCGAGGCCGAGCAGATCCTGGACGTAGAAGGACAGGGTCTGCTGGGTTATGGCGATCGTGACGAAGGCGAGCGCGGCAAGGAGCAGGGTCGGCCATAGCCGCGGATCGCTGGGTTTCACCGCGGCCTTGGCTGCCTTCGTCTCAGGTCCCATCGGTGATTCGACCCACACCAGGGTCGCGATCGCCGCGAGACCTGCCAGACCGGCGGTGGCAAAGAGCGGTGTCAGCAATCCCCAGCCGACGAGACCGGCTCCGATCACCGGGCCGAGGATGGTTCCGAAGACAAAGCCTGCGCCGACCAGTGCCATGCCGGAGGCACGCCCCGCCTCATCGGTTGCGGCCGCAACGATCGCCGACGCGGAGGGTTGGATGGCTGCAGCGACCAGCGCGTAGAGAACCCGACACGCCAGCATCAGTCCGAAGACCACGTAGACCGAGATGTCGCCGATGAGGCCGAGATGCAGCACATAGGCGAAGAGCGCGGTCGTGACGGCGTAGCCCGCTAAGCCCAGTGCTAGCGTGCGCGTTCGTCCCCAGCGGTCGGCGGCACGCCCCCAGAACGGTGAGACGACCACGACGACAAGCGCCGAGACCGTGACGACGAGACCGACATCGACGACGTCGAGGCCGATATCGCGGGCGACAGGGCCGAGCATCGCGAACAGCACGGTCTGGCCGATCCCGAACACGATCAATCCGAACAGGATGGTGGCCAACGTCTTACGGGACAACGAATTCATGCAGCGATCTCCTGGGTCGCGATGGCGCGAAGACGAATGAGGATTTGACGCGGAGCAGACCTTCGTCGGGCCATTCGTGCGCGCGTCCCGGCCGTGGCAGGGCGCGGCGCTCGATCCGCAGGCTTATGCGGAGAAGAGGGAGAGGCGGTCCTCGCCGATGCGGACACGCATCTCCGGACGCTCGATGCCGAGTCCTTCGCGCGGAGCGAGGCACAGCACGCTGATCTTCCCGACATGGCGGTTGCCCCGCATGCACTCGACGCCGGCGATGGCATCCGAGAGGGGATAAGTCCGTGACAGGACCGGGGTGATCACGCCCTGGCAGACGAGATCATTCGCCTTCCAAGCCTCATGGTAGGTGGCACCATGGGAACCGATGATCGATTTGACGTGCATCCAAAGATAGCGATTGTCGTAGGAGTGCTCGTAGCCGCTGGTTGATCCGCAAGTGACGACTCGACCGCCGTGGGCGGCGACGAACACACTGGCCGCGAACGTCTCGCGCCCGGTATGCTCAAACACGATCTCCGGTTCGCGGCCGTGATTGAGAGCCTTCACCTTCTTTCGGAAGCGCAGCATGTCGCGCATGTTCGGACGACCATCCGGCCCCGTGAAGACGTAGCCCTCCGCCGAGCGGTCGATCACCGCCTCGCATCCCAGGGCGCGGGCAAGGCGGGCCTTCTCGCGGCTCGACACGACGCCGATGGGGTGGCCGCCGGCGCGCAGGACGTACTGAATCGCGAGGCTGCCGAGGCCGCCTGTCGCACCCCAGATCAGTACGCTTTCGCCGAGCCTTATCCTGGCCCCGTTCTCGGAAATCAGCATCCGGTAAACGGTCTCGTTCACCAGCGGCAGGGATGCGGCCTCCTCCCAGCTCAGATGTGCGGGCTTGGGCAGGATCTGGTTGGCACGGACGAGGCAGAACTCGGCCAACCCCCCGAAATTCGTCTCGAATCCCCAGGCTTTGATGTCGGGATCGTGCAGCGCGTCACGATAGGCGGCAACCGACGTCCCGCTGATCACACCGGGATGGATGACGACCCGATCCCCCGGGCGGCAGTTGTATACCCCGGGGCCTACCCGAACCACGACACCGGCGGCATCAGAACCAATGATTTGGTAATCGAGGTTATGCTTGGCGTTGCCGGGTTCGATCTGTGCGAATTGGCTGAGATATCGGAAAGGTGACATCGGCTCGTGCAGCGCCGACCAGATCGTATTGAAGTTCAGTCCCGCGGCCATGACGGCCACGAGGACTTCGCCGGCGTCGGGTTCCGGTGTGGCGACCTCGGCATGGTGCAGGCTCCGGCTCAGCGCGCGCGCCTCGACGGGGATCCGACGAAGGGCCTCTTCGTCCTCCCGGCGCAATATGAGGGCTCTCATACGTCGCGGCACCGGAAGGGAGGCGTAGTGATCGCTCTTCGTCTCTCCGGAAAGTATGAGGTCGAGGAGGGGGCCGACTTCGCGGGCCGGTGGTCGCGTGTGGATGGTAGGAGCATCCAGGATGAGCATCGTCATACCGTCGTCTCCATCATCGGCGCAGCCGCCAGAGCGATGGCGTTCTGCAAGGCGGTGGCATGGTTTCGAAGGAAGAAGTGGCCGTCATCGATGTCGATCTGCCGATATCCGCCCCCGGCATGCAGTTGCCACGTTGATGCGATCGCGTGCGGCACAATGCTGTCGCGACGTCCAGCGATGCAGGTGATGGGAACTGGTATCCGCTCCGGCCGTGGACGGATCCAGGTCTCGACGACGGCGTGGTCCGCCCGAAGGGTCGGTGAGAAGATTCCCATCAACTCGTCGCTCTCGATCACCGCGCTCGGCGTACCGCCGTCGCGGGCGAGCGCTGCTCGGAACTCTGCATCGGGCAGGGCATGGATCGGGTGCGGGGCCGGGATATGCGAAGGCCGCGATGCCGAGACGATCAGGTGAAGCGGGGGGCGTCCATTGCCGCCGACGAGGCGCCGGGTGATCTCGGCAGCGATTGACCCACCCATGCTGTGCCCGAACAGGATGTAGGGCCCGCTTGCGAAGTGGGGCCGTAGCCCGTCGAGTAACGCCTCGGCCAGCGGATCCATATGGTGGAAAGCCGGCTCGGAGAACCGGGTCTCCCGGCCGGGCAGCTGGACACGGCACAGCCGCATGCCCGCAGGCAGGCCTGCCTGCCATCCCTTGTAGATGGATGCGCCACCGCCAGCGTAGGGAAAACAGAATACGCGGATCGAAGCGGGCCCATCGTCGAGGATCCAGGGTGAGGCGGCCATTAGACGGGTTCCTCAATGGAAGCAGCGAACATTTGGGCGAGCCTGTCCGCCAATGCTGCGACGTGGGGTGGTTGAAGACACGTGAAGTGATCGCCTCCGATCGTCGCGCGTCGCAGATGACCGGAATGGACAGTGCCCCCTTGTCTCCAGGCGTCACGCCAAGCGTCGTGAGGTGCGTTGAGATGCGGTGGTCGGGAAGCTGCCTCGAGCAGGAGTGTCGGCCCTTGGAGGGGCGCGAGACGTGCCCGAGCCACAGCAGCGACGGTCCGTCTCAGGACATGGATGCTGGCCCCGCTCGATCCACCATGGTCGAGGATGCGCCGCAGCGCCGCTTCATCCTGCGCAAGTGAGGACGGTAAAGGCCGACTATCGACGAGCGCGACCCCATGAACGATCTCGCCTGCGCGTTCGAGGGCTGCGGCGATCTCCCAAGCGATCAGTCCGCCGGTGCTGTAGCCGATGAACGTATAGGGACCACGTGGCTGGCGGAGTCGGATCGCGGCAATGACGGCGGCCACGTGGCGTGACAGGGCGTCGTCGCCCTCTCCCTCAATCCGACCAGGGACTGAGACGAGAGGCCGAGCGTCCCTCCAGGCCCCGGCAAGGGCCCGGAAAACGCCTCCCTCACTGAGGGCGTCGGAGACGCAGAACAGCACTGGTCCCTCGCCGTCGCCGTCACGGAGCGGGCTGAGCACGAGTCCGTCTCCATTGCGGATGGGACGCAGGTTACGTGCGAGGCGACCCAGGGTCGGCTCAGCGAAGACAGATGACAGCGGCAGGGACAGCTGGTGATCATCACGCAAGGTGTTGACCAGTCGCACTGCGAGCAGCGAATTACCGCCAAATTCGAAGAAGTGATCGGCGCGACCCGGCGCATTGGATTGGAGAACGGCGCGCCATGCCGCCGCCAAAGCGACTTCGTTCGCCGTCTGGAGCGTTTCCCCCCCGGTCTCCGTGTCTGTGTCTCGGATGTCCGGGAGTTTGGCCCTGTCGATTTTTCCGTTTTGGGAGAGGGGTATGGCGTCGATGAGGGCGATGGTGCGGGGGAGCATGTAGGCGGGCAGGGTGTCGGCGAGGCTTCGCCGCAGAGTTTCGACCGCGGGGGGAGCCGAGGCGTCCGTCGCGACGATCCAGGCCGCCAGCCGGCGTGGTCCGGGCGGATGGCCCAGGGCCGCCGCCACCGATCCCGCGACCCCGTCACAGCGGTTCAGCGCCGCCTCGATCTCGCCCAGTTCGATGCGGTGCCCCGCCACTTTCACCTGCTGGTCCTCGCGGCCCAGGAACTCCAGCGTCCCGTCCGGCCTCACCCGGGCCAGATCCCCCGTCCGGTAGAGCCGCTCGCCGCTTCTGGGATGAACCGGGAAGCTCGTCTGCGTGCGCACCGGATCGCGCCAGTAGCCCCGCGCCAGACCGTCCCCGGCGATGAACAGGTCTCCCACCACCCAATCCGGCCGAGGCGACAGGTCGGGTCCGAGCACGTGGAGCCGCTGGTTGGCCAGGGGACGGCCATACGGAACCGAGCGCCAATCGGAACCCGCCTCCTCCTCCACGGGATGCGCCACCGACCAGATCGCCGCCTCGGTGGCGCCCCCCAGGGACACCAGACGGCTCGACGGGAACAGCGCCCGGCTGCGCGGGATCAGATCCAGCGGGATCCAGTCTCCGCTCAAAAGCACCAGACGCGGCGGCGATGGCAGGCGCGGCGCGTGCTCCACCAGCATCTGCCAGAGGGCCGGCACCGTGTTCCACACCGTCACGGCCTCCCGTGTCAGCCGTGCGGCCCAGGCTTCCGGATCCCGGGCCTCCCCCGGGGCCGGAAGCACCAGGCGCCCGCCGCAGGAGAGCGGGCCGAACAGGTCGTAGACCGACAGGTCGAAGGACAGGGAGGAGAGGCCGAACACCCCGTCCTCCGCGCCGATCCCGAAGCGGGCATTGACGTCGCGCACGGTGTTCAGCGCCGCCCGATGCTCGATCATCACGCCCTTGGGGACGCCGGTGGAGCCCGAGGTGAAGATCACGTAGGCCAGATCCCGTGGCCGCGAGCGCGGCGCGGGGGGATGCGCCGCCAGCGCCGCGCCCGGCCGGGGCTCCACCACGAGCACCGGACAGGCCGTCTCGGTCGAGGCATGGGCGGCCAGGGTCCCGCGGGCGAGGACGGCCACGGGCTGTCCCTCGGCGAGGATCGCCCGTTGCCGGGCGTCAGGGAGATCCGGGTCGAGGGGCATGTAGGCCCGGCCAGAGATCAGCACGGCCAACACGGCCACGACCTGGCGCCAGCCCTTGGACAGGGCCACCGCCACGAGTTCGTCGGAGCCGGCCGGCGGCCCGAGCCGGACGTCGAGTTCCCCGGCCAGGGCCTCCGCCTCGGCGGCCAGGGTGCGGTAGCTGAGGCTGCGTTCCGGGTCGATCACGGCGATGCGATTGGGCGTGGTCCGGGCCTGCGCCAGGACGGCGGCGTGCAGCAGGCCTTCGGGTCCGAGATCGGCGGCGGTGGCGTTGAGCATGTCCCGCACCGCGCGCTGGGCCATGGGAAGCTGCACGGGCCGGGGATCGGACCAGGGATCGCGGCCCCCTTCGCCCTCACCCGACGCCAGCCCTTCGAGCAGGCCACGATAGGCCGCAAACATCGCCTCGATCACACCGGGCGCAAACAGACCCTCGACAACGTCCCAATTCACCCCAAGACCGCCGTCAATGTCATGGACGTGGTTATCGAGCCAGACCTGCGGCGTCTGGCTGATACTGAAAACCTCTCTCCCGAAGGCAGAGAAGGCTGCAACGTTGTTTGCGTAGCTGGTATCGTTGTCTCGTGAGAGGCCAAAGGTGCTGGTAAACACCACCGGCATGGCACTCGTCTTCGCATCGCCGCCACTGCGCATCATACTGCGCACGACCTCGATACCACTTACGACGCTATGTTCGAGATCGTGAAAAAGCTGCGCCTGTACGTTTCGCGCACGATCAAGAAAAGAGTCTTCGCCGGAGAGATCAAGGCCGACCAGCGTATTGGAGGTGAACTCTCCGACGACGTCATTGACGCCAGGATGCACCGGCAGTCGTGTGAAAACCGGAGCATTGATCGTCAATCGCGGCGATTTGCTCCAGCAAGCCAAGGTCTCGGCATAGGCAGCCAGCAGCAGAGCGGCGGCAGTCAGACCGCGCCGCGAGGCTGCCATCTTGAGGGGGTCCCAACATTCGCGCTTAAGCTGGAAGGTATGGCGGACGAACCTTGGCTCAGTAATCGAAGATGGATTGCATGCCAGCGGCAAATCCGGAGCAGCGGGAAGGTGACTGAGCTGGCTATGCCAATAGGCCTGTGCGCGGGCATAGCCCGGAGTCTTCCTGTAAGCATGGAAAGCAAGCACATAGTCGCGGAACGACAGTGCCGGCGCTGGCAGTTCTGCCTCAATGTTGCTGTAAAGAGCGATCCATTCGGATAGGACAATGCCGATGCTGCGTCCGTCGATGGCGACGTTGTCGATTCCGACATGGAGTCGGCTTCGACGGGCGTCGACCCGCGTAACCTGGACGTCGCTGAGGGGCCACAGATCCGTCGGCCGCACCTTGTGCGACAGGGCATAGCGAATGGCTTCGAGCTGCGCCTCGCGTTCCTTCTCCGACAATCCGGCAAGATCGGTGATGGCGATCCGGTAGGGAGGAGGTGCTTCGATGATCCGCTGCTGGCCATCCGGTAAGATGACCATGCGCAACATCTCATGCCGGCCGATGAGACGTCGCCAAGCAGCCTCCAGTCGAGGGACATCAAGATCGAGACAATCGAATTCGGTATAGCCCTGGCAGGCCGTGTTGCCGAGTTCCAGCTCCCGGCGTCTTCCGATCCAATAGGCCTGTTGTACGTCCGTCAGGGGGAAGGGAGCATATCGCTCGTCCGGCCTGGGAACGAAGAGATCGGCGAGGGCAGGCTCGCATAGCGCCGGGCTCCCGGGACAAGACGTGATCTCGATCAGCCCTGGGAGAAGCCGTTCGGCCATGGCTCGGACGCTGAAGTGCCGCAGGAGATCGCTAGGCGAGACCTTGACGCCGAGGGCCGTGCCGAGCCCACTCGCCATGTCGATGAACATAAGCGAGTCGAGGCCGAGTTCGATCAGGTTTACGTCCCGCGCGACGGTCTCGGCCGGGCGGTTCAGCAGAACGCCGAAGGCCGCGGCTAGCCAGGCCTGCAACATCTCGGATCGTTCCGTAGGAAATGCCGCCCGTAGGCGTTCCAGGAAGGTGACGTCGCGCTCATGCGTACCGCGGCGCGAGACGGAAGATTCCCTCTGGCGAACAATGAGTTCCGAGAAGATCGGCGGAGTTTGCTCTTCGCCATACTGGCGCAGCATCCGCGGCCATTCCGCATCGATCAGGGCAAGGTGGGCAACATCCCGCTTTAGCGCGGCGTCAAGCAGGGCAAGTCCCGTGGCGGGTGAGAAGCCGCGCAGACCGCCACGCCTGAGGTGCTCGGCATGGTCTGGATCGGCGACGGCACCGACATCGAGCCATGCTCCCCAACTCAGGCTCAAGGCTGGGAGCCCCGCAGAACGGCGATGATGGGCCAAGGCATCAAGGAAGGTGTTCGCGGCAACGTAATGGGGCATGCCGAAGGCCGGTGCCACGCTGACGGAGGACGAGAACAGGACGAACGCGTCTAGACTGAAGCTCCGCGCAACCGAGATCTCATGAAGTGCCCAGGCACCATCGACCTTTGGCGCGAGAATGTCCGCGAAGGATTGCCACCCCTCTTTTCCTGTCTCGACATTTCGCGCAACAGCACAGTGGATGATGGTCCGGACAGGTGCACCGGACTTGGCAAGCAGATCGAAGGCGGCGCCGAGGGCGTCCCGGTTTGTGATGTCAGCACGAAGCGCACGGATATCGACACCGGCGAGGGCGATCTCCTCAATGGAAGACCGTTGGCGGTCGTTCGGCTCCGAGCGGACGAGAAGCGCTATCCGCCGGGCGCCCTGATCGGCAAGCCACCGTGCAACGGTGAGACCGAGGCCTCCAAGACCGCCTGCGATCACGTGCCACCCGTCCACGGCCACCGCGAAGGGACGCTCAGGGAGGGAATCCAGGCGCACCCGACGTAGTCGCGGCACGTAGGATGTCCCGCCGCGCAGGGCCAGGAGCGGTTCCGGGACATCGGCCGTGATCGCGCAGATGAGAGCGCCAGCATCCCTAGGTCCGGCAGGATCGAGATCGATCTGCCGGCACGCTAATTCCGGATGGCCCAGGGCGACGACGCGGGCCATTCCCCAGAGCGGCGCCGCTTCAACGGTGACGGTCTCGTCGTGCAGAACGGCTTGGCTGCCCTCCGTGACGACACAGAGCCGGCCAAGGGCTACCCCCGCCTGCTCAAAGCCGGCGAGGATGTCCAGCAAGCCACCGCAGAGGCGGCGTTGTTCCCGTCCGGGCGGGCGTGATGCTCCCGAAGGGTCGAGCGCTCTGAGGTCGACGAAGCGGCGGCGACCGCCATCCGGATGCAAAGTCCGGGCGAAAGCCGCGACGGTCTCGACATCGGCCAGGGCGGAGACGGTGATGACACGGCCCCCCAGTCGTGTGATCTCGAGAGCGATCCGTTGTGCCTCGGCGATCTGGTCACCAGCGAGGATCCACTCCTCCCCGATGAGCGAAGCGCTTTCACGGAGACTGGAGACGCAGCTCCATTCGATGCGGTAGGCGACGTCTCGCGGCAGCGTCTGGTCGAGGTCTCGCCGATCTCCCTCGCGGCCAGCTCGGGCGAGCAGTACGCGTTCAGGCAGGCAAGCGGCGGGACGATCGTCCAGGGGTAGAATCGCCACCGCATCAAACCCAGCTTCCCCAAGGGTCCGCTGCCACACCGTCGCGCTCGCCATGGGTTGGACGCCGCGTCGTTCCGCGTCGACGATCTCGGGTAGAAGCAGGCCGGTTGTGATCTCGCCGATCATCGTCGGACGAATGATCTCGTAGGCGAGCACCAGCCCGCCCTCGGCGAGAAGACTGCGCACATGCCGCACTGCTTCACCGAGGTCTGGTGCTACGTGCAGCACGTTAGCCGCAACGACGAGATCGAAGGAGCCGCCTTCGAATCCCTGCCCGGCGGGTGGTTTCCCGACATCGAACAGGGCCGTCTCGAGAAAGGGATACTCGATGAAGCGGGCTTGCGCCAAGCGGAGGAACAGGGGTGAGATGTCGGTGAAGACGTAGCGCGTGCGGGCCGGCGGTAACAGGGGCAAGAGCCGCTCCGTCGTCGCTGCGGTGCCGCCTCCGATTTCCAGCACACGAAGCGGCCGGTTGCGCGGCCAGGTTTCGACGAAGGCCCGCAGGGCATCACGAAGGATACCGTTGAAATAGCGAGCATTGGGCATTTCGGCATAGACCGCCCGCGCCGTTGCAGCGGATGAGTCCCCGAACAGGATCTCTCGCGGATCGACCCGCCCTGCCAGCGCGTCGGCAAAGCGATCGACGGCTTCGAGAGTGATCCCGCGCATCGCTGGCCAGACCTGCCAGGAGGCTTCCGCGGCATGCTTCAGTCGTTCGACTTCCGCCTCGTCCGGCGCTAGGAGGGCCTCGAAACGGTCGCCGGTCCGCGTCAGCCGCCCGGCCTGGACAAGTCCATCAAGCAGCCTTTGAACGAGTTGCCGGTGAACCGGAGCAATCCGGAGACTGTCCGAAGCTTCGGTCGCCGAGACGGCCCCCTCTGTACTCTCGCCGAAACCAAGCCGCGCCAGCGCCCGCGCCGCGCCGGCTGCAGCCAAGTCTTCGACGGCGGCCTCGCGGCTGACATGCAATTCGGGTTCGACGAGGGGACTTCCGGCTTCGGCATGAATCTCGGCGGATCTGGCAACGTCGTCCCAGAGCTGCGCGGTCTTCCTGTCGGAAGCGCCATCGAGGCGCCCTGCATCGGGATGCCAATGGCGCTCGCGGGCGAACGGATAGGTCGGCGCGGTGATGCGGCGCGGGCTAGCCGGATGCCCCCTGTAGAGAACCGTCCAGTCGAGTGTCGCACCCGAACAGAAGAGGAGGCCGAGCGTTCGGAGAACGGCGCAGACTGGGTCGGTGCCCCTATCCGCGGACTCGGTAAAGACCCCGTCCGGGGCGTTGCGACGACCGAGCTTCGTCAGGGTCGAGCGTGGACCGATCTCAAGGACTGCGTCGAAGGTGGTTGGTTCAAGGGCCTTCAGGGCATCCGCATAGCGGACGGGCTCGCGCAACTGGGTCGTCCAATACGACGCATCGAGTTTTTCGCCGTCCGACAACGCTCGCCCGTAGCGACTGGATACGAAGGCGGTGTGCGGGACTCGCGGCACGAGACGCCGCGCGGCCAGATGGAGTGCTGGCAGCATCGGATCGACGTTCGGGCAATGGAAAGGGTGGGTGATCGCCAGTTGCCGAGTGGTCACGCCCTCGGCCTCAAAGGCGGCGCTGATGCGGTCAAGCAACGCGGAAGCGCCTGCGAGCACGCATTCGTTCGGCCCGTTGACCGCTGCGATGACGACGTCCGCCGTGAACGGGGCGAGTGCGGCACGCACACGGTCCTCGGAGGCCATAACGGCATGCATGGAGCCGGGGAGGACCGCCTCAGCGGTCAATCGGCCTCTTTCCTCGATGAAGTGCCAGGCTTCTTCAGCGTTGAGTGCGCCGGAGGTGACGGCGGCGGCTAGTTCACCGACGCTGTGCCCAAGCACCGTGGCGGGAATCACGCCGAACGAACGCCACAGGGCAACGAGGGCGAGCTGATAGGCGAACAAGGCCGGTTGAACGATCTCGGCGGTTGACCCAGGAGCATCCTCTCGGTCGAGGAGAAACCTGCGCACCTCCGGACGCTGGGCGGTGCAGCGTTCGATCTCGTCGCGGAACGCCGGGAAACGCGCATGAAGGCGTGCCGCAGCCCCGGCAGAGAGGCCGCCTTGCCCGGAAAACTGAAACGCCACGCGGATCGGACGGTCGCCCGCAATGGTCCCGGTGAAACCCTCCTTGGGAATGCGTCCTTCGGAGAGTTCTGCCAGTGCGCTGCTGAGCGCGAGTGCGTCATCGGCAAGAATTGCGGCCCGTACAGGGAAGGTCCGTCTGTGAAGCGCTGCGGTCATGGCGATGTTGGCCGGGGATGCCCCTGCCAAAAGGGCGTCCCGATGGCGCCCGGCAAGGCGACCGACCTGCTCCACGCTTCCGGAAGACAGGATGAGAAGCGTGGGCTCCGTCACGTCCGGCGCCCCTGTATCGAGCCCTCCAGGGGCCTGTTCGAGAATGAGGTGCGCGTTGGTGCCACCAAAACCGAACGAGCTGACGCCGGCCCTGCGGGGGCCGCCGCGCTCCGGCCACGGCATGAGACGGTCCGCCACGAAGAACGGCGACGCGGAAAAGTCGATGCGAGGATTGGGACGGCTGTAGTGCAGGGTTGGAGGTACTTCGCCGGCCTCCAAGGCCAGTACCGTCTTGATCAGGCTTGCGATACCGGCTGCGGCGTCGAGATGACCGAGGTTGCTCTTCACCGATCCGAGAGCGCAGTAACCCCGCTCATCGACGGCGAACGCACGGGTAAGGGCCTCAACCTCGATCGGATCGCCGAGTGCCGTGCCGGTGCCGTGCGCCTCCACGTAGCCGATGGAGGTCGCCGGAGCTTCGGCAATGGCGAGTGCCTCGCGGACCACCCTCATTTGACCGCCTATGCTTGGGGCGGTGTATCCCACCTTGTCGGAACCATCGTTGTTCACGGCCGAACCGCGGATCACGGCGCGAATCGGGTCGCCATCGCTCAAGGCCTGCGCGAGAGGCTTGAGAAGAACGACGCCGACGCCGTTTCCTCCGAGCGTTCCTCCGGCTGCCGCATCGAACGGGCGGCAGCGCCCGTCCGGTGAAAGGATGAGACCGTCCTGATAGCGATAGCCGGCCGTTTGAGGGATCGTGATCGAGACACCGCCGGCGAGAGCCATGTCGCACTCGCCGGAGAGCAGGCTCTGAGCAGCGAGATGAACGGCGACCAGGGAGGTGGAGCAAGCAGTCTGGATGCCGATCGACGGACCCGTCAGATTGAGCCGATGGGAGATACGGGTGGTGAGGTAGTCCTTGTCGTTACCGATCAGTCCGTGAAGCTGTGCTGCGCCTTGACCGGATCCGAGATCGCCGGGTGAGGCGGACAGGTAACTGCCAAGGCTTGAGCCGGCGAAGACGCCGACGGCAAGCGGTTGGACGCCCGGCGGGTAGCCGGCGCTCTCGAGAGCAGTCCAAGCGCATTCGAGAAAAAGCCGATGCTGCGGATCGATCAATGCGGCTTCATGGGCGGAGAAGCCGAATAATGTCGCATCGAAGAGATCGACGTCATCGATCGTTCCGGCTGCGGGCACGTAGTCCGGATGCTCGAAGGTCGCTTTGGCAACGCCGGCAGCCTCGAGTTCGGCCGGAGTAAACCGTGAAATGCCGCTGCGCCCCTGACGCAGGAGGCGCCACAAGCCGTCCGCATCCGGCGCACCGGAAAAGCGGCCAGAGAGGCCAATCACGGCGATAGCATGGGGCAGGTCGGCGAGAGGGGTGCCGGTCAAGACGCAGTCTCCTGTGTAGGTCGGCGAGATGGGCGACGGTCGCCGAGCCGCGCCTTGCGCCGCGCGGCCCGGTCATCGGCGAGGCCGAGCCTGCTCTCGCCGCGGGCACCTTCGACATGTTGGGCGAGGGCGCGGGCGCTGGGATGCTCGAATAGGGCGAGCAGGGGGATCTTCCGGCCGAGCTTGGTCTCGATGACGCGATGGATCGCCACGATGGACAAGGAGGTCGCGCCGATCTCGAAGAAGGCATCGGTAGCCCCGACCGCCGTAAGCCCGAGCTCGTCGGCGACGGCCGCCGCGACCACCGTTTCGACTTCTCCTTCGGGCACTTCCCTGACCGTTTCCGTGTCTGTGTCTCGGATGTCCGGGAGTTTGGCCCTGTCGATTTTTCCGTTTTGGGAGAGGGGTATGGCGTCGATGAGGGCGATGGTGCGGGGGAGCATGTAGGCGGGCAGGGTGTCGGCGAGGCTTCGCCGCAGAGTTTCGACCGCGGGGGGAGCCGAGGCATCCGCCGCGACGATCCAGGCCGCCAGCCGGCGTGGTCCGGGCGGATGGCCCAGGGCCGCCGCCACCGATCCCGCGACCCCGTCACAGCGGTTCAGCGCCGCCTCGATCTCGCCCAGTTCGATGCGGTGCCCCGCCACTTTCACCTGCTGGTCCTCGCGGCCCAGGAACTCCAGCGTCCCGTCCGGCCTCACCCGGGCCAGATCTCCCGTCCGGTAGAGCCGCTCGCCGCTTCTGGGATGAACCGGGAAGCTCGCCTGCGTGCGCACCGGATCGCGCCAGTAGCCCCGCGCCAGACCGTCCCCGGCGATGAAGAGGTCCCCCACCACCCAATCCGGCCGAGGCGACAGGTCGGGTCCGAGCACGTGGAGCCGCTGGTTGGCCAGGGGACGGCCATACGGAACCGAGCGCCAATCGGGACCCGGCTCCTCCTCCACGGGATGCGCCACCGACCAGATCGCCGCCTCGGTGGCGCCCCCCAGGGACACCAGACGGCTCGACGGGAACAGCGTCCGGCTGCGCGGGATCAGATCCAGCGGGATCCAGTCTCCGCTCAAAAGCACCAGACGCGGCGGCGATGGCAGGCGCGGCGCGTGCTCCACCAGCATCTGCCAGAGCGCCGGCACCGTGTTCCACACCGTCACGGCCTCCCGTGTCAGCCGTGCAGCCCAGGCTTCCGGATCCCGGGCCTCCCCCGGGGCCGGAAGCACCAGGCGCCCGCCGCAGGAGAGCGGGCCGAACAGGTCGTAGACCGACAGGTCGAAGGACAGGGAGGAGAGGCCGAACACCCCGTCCTCCGCGCCGATCCCGAAGCGGGCATTGACGTCGCGCACGGTGTTCAGCGCCGCCCGATGCTCGATCATCACGCCCTTCGGGACGCCGGTGGAGCCCGAGGTGAAGATCACGTAGGCCAGATCCCGTGGCCGCGAGCGCGGCGCGGGGGGATGCGCCGCCAGCGCCGCGCCCGGCCGGGGCTCCACCACGAGCACCGGACAGGCCGTCTCGGTCGAGGCATGGGCGGCCAGGGTCCCGCGGGCGAGGACGGCCACGGGCTGTCCCTCGGCGAGGATCGTCCGTTGCCGGGCGTCAGGGAGATCCGGGTCGAGGGGCATGTAGGCCCGGCCGGAGATCAGCACGGCCAGCACGGCCACGACCTGGCGCCAGCCCTTGGACAGGGCCACCGCCACGAGTTCGTCGGAGCCGGCCGGCGGCCCGAGCCGGGCGTCGAGTTCCCCGGCCAGGGCCTCCGCCTCGGCGGCCAGGGTGCGGTAGCTGAGGCTGCGTTCCGGGTCGATCAGGGCGATGCGATCGGGCGTGGTCCGGGCCTGCGCCAGGACGGCGGCGTGCAGCAGGCCTTCGGGTCCGAGATCGGCGGCGGTGGCGTTGAGCGTGTCCCGCACCGCGCGCTGGGCCATGGGAAGCTGCACGGGCCGGGGATCGGACCAGGGATCGCGGCCCCCTTCGCCCTCACCCGACGCCAGCCCTTCGAGCAGGCCACGATAGGCCGCAAACATCGCCTCGATCACACCGGGCGCAAACAGACCCTCGACAACGTCCCAATTCACTCCAAGACCGCCGTCGAGCTCGAACACTTGATGGTCGATTTGTACTTGAGGGGTCTGAGTAATTCCGTAAGTCGGACGCCCGAGGAGCCGACCGGCTTGGTCCAGCTTGCGTCCCACATCTCCGACACCGAGGGCGCTGGTGAAAACGATGGGCATCGACACGGCTGCCCGGCGCTTCTGAGAGAGATGCTGGAGCACTCGCACGCCGGTAAAGCTGGCGTGTTCATAGTCAGCCCAGAATCTGTCTTGCGTGCGTCGTACACGCCGCTCGAAGCTTTCCGCCGGCGCGTCGTCTGCGCCGAGATCGAGAAGAAGGGTCGAGGTGAAGTCGCCCATGATCCGCTCGATGTCGGGATGCAGGGGAAGGCGATTGAACAGGGTCAGGTTGATGGTGAATGCCGGATTGCGAGACCACATCCTCAGTGTCTCCGCATAGGCGCAGAGCAGAACCAAGGAGGGTGTCAGTCCGAGTGCGTTGGCGCGCCGCTTCAGGGCCAGCCAACGTGGTGCAGGAAGGTGTAGCGTCCGGCGTACGAACCGGGAGGGTCCGCTCGGCGCAGTAAGGGCGAGCGGCAGATCCGGTGGTGGCGAGAGCCCATCGATCCGGGCGAGCCAGTAGCGCTCGGCTGCGACGAAAGCCGGTAAGCTCTCCTGCGCCTTGATCGCGAGTACGTAGTCGCGGAAAGAGAAGGCAAGACCATCGAGGGAGAGGGTCGGGTCGTCGTAGAGCCGTCCGACTTCGTCGAAGGCGAGAAACATGCTGTAGACGTCGGCGACGATGGCGTCGCAGCTGAGATGAATGCGGTCGCGTTCGGCGGAAAGCCGACTGACCCTGAGTTCGAGCAGGGGCCAATGTCCGGGGCTCGGCACCCTGTGAGCCATGGTCTCCCGTATGGCATCGAGCCGTGCCTCTCGGAGCGCCGGAGGGCTGTCCGACATGTCTTCGGCAGGAATTCGGAAGAGGGGCGTCTCGGGCAGGATGCGCATCTGCCCGTTCGAATCGACCACGGCGCGCAGCATGTCGTGTCGGGCGATCACAGCCTGCCAAGCCGCCTCGAACCGTGGCAGATCCAGCCGCGGACACTCGTATTCCTGGTAGCCATGGCTCGCCACGCTGCCGAGGTCGAAGGTGCGTGACCGTCCGAGCCAGTAAGCCATTTGGATATCGGTGAGCGGAAACGGGGCGTGCCGGTTCTCGACATCGGGTTGCACGAGAGCATCCGAGATCTGCCGGGACGGCTCCTCCACTCCCTGCAGCGATTCCTTCAAATCGCCACCGCCCGCATCGGCCTTGGCTAGAAGCTGGGACAAGAGTGCCTGCTGGTCGGGTGTCAGCCCACCGATCACGGTCATGCCCCTATCCCGGAATTCAGCTTGCCGCGGGACCCGTTCAAGGCGGCGTGCACCTCGTCGGCCGTCATGCTTTTCACCTGACGCAGCGCGCTGGCCCTTGCCCTCAGGGAGGCAGCATTCCCCGTCGCCATGAGCGCGTCGGCGATCAGCCGGACGCTCCTCGTCCGGAACAGTGCCGCGACCGGGAAGGCAACGGCGAGCGCATCGCGGATCTGCGCGGCCACCGGCATAGCCAGCAGGGAATCGCCGCCGAGTTCGACGAAATCGTCGTCGATGCCAATGCCATCAATGCTAAGGCGCTCCGCAAAGATCGCGACGAGGCACCAATCGAGGTCGTCGCGCGGAGGCGCGAAAGAGTTCGGAAGATCCGGTCGCGAGCCAGCGGTTGCGGACAGTTCGGCTTGCTCGAAGCGCTGAAGTGCTTGGCCGCGGCGTGTTCGCATTTCCGCGAGCATGGCCGGCAAGACCTTCAGCGAAACCGCGACCTGGGGTTCGCCTGTGCCGACGGCACGGTCAAAGGCGGCACACGCCTGCTCGGACGTCAGCCCTTCCAGAGAATGGCCTGCGATCCGCTCATGGCGCGCGCCAAGCTCGACGATCATGCCGACGCCGAGCCAGATGTCCCAATTGATCGAAAGGCAGCGCCTGCAGCCATCCGGACCGCCGCTCTGAGCATAGGCATCGAGCACGGCATTGCCGGCAACGTTGTCCGCCTGTCCCACAGCGCCGGTGAAGGTACCGAGGGAAGAGGTCAAGATGAGGAAGTCGAGCCCTCGGCCAGCCAGCAGGGTATCGATGATCATGAGCCCCCCGACCTTGACCGGCAGGTTGCTCGCGGCACCGCGTGGCACGCCGACCTGCATGAGGCCGCCACCGGGGACGCCCGCCGCGTGAATCACTCCGTCGAGCCTCCCGAAATGCGTTTCGATCTTGTCGATCACCCGCCGCATCTGGGCGAGATCGCCGGCATCGGCCCTGAGCAGCAGCACCTCCGCGCCGAGAGCGGCGAAGTCGTCGCAGACCGACTGCTGCGCTGCCGTGGGAATGCTCCCCGCCTCGGCGACAGTGCGGCCGACGAGAGTCAGTCGGATGCGCGCCTGCGTTGCCAGATGCCTGGCAAGCGCGAGACCGATGCCACCGAGACCTCCGATCACGAGATAGGAGCCACCTTCGCGGACGAGCGGAAGCCTCGAGGCGACGGTGGTCAGGGGGACGAAATCCTGGCGCCAGCATCGCCCCCCCCGCAGAGCGATGAGATCCGGCACGGACGCGCCAGCCCGGCGCCTCGTCTCCCGTGCCAGCCCGATGACGAGCTCGGCCTCAGGCTCGTCGTGGGTGACATCCACGATCGTGCAGCCAACCTGCGGCAGCTCGCTTGCGGCGACGCGAACGGGGCCGAACACCATGGCCCGCCACGGATCGATCGCCTCGTTGCCCATTGCGCGGCAGAGACCTCTGGTGGCCACGATCAAACGAATGGGATGCGCAGGATCGCAGGTGGCAAGAGCGCGGCAGATCTCGACGAGCGGGAGGTAGGCCTGTGTAGTGGCCGCCTGAAGGCTCTCCTCGGGAGTGCGGCCGCCCTGTCCTCTTCCGGCGACGTCGAGATGGATCACACAATCCGGCACTTCGCCCGACAGGCGGAGGCGTTCGAGGAGTGGCGTAAGATCGGTCGCGGTCGGGGCGTTCTCAACCGTCCACCCTTCGGTCCGCAGGTGAGCTGCGAGGGGGCGGGACGCGCCGTCGCCGTCTCCGACCAGGACGACCCTCCCCGGATCGCCGGTCTCTGCGGCACCCTCCGCCATCCGAGTCCAAGTCGGAGTGAACATCCAGTCGGCACTATCGGCGGACCTCTTCGCGTCGCTCGTCTTCTGAACGGGACGCTCGATCCAATGCCGCTCACCGGCGAAGGGATAGGTCGGGAGCGGCACCCGCCGGCATGGCGTATCGCGATAGTACCCGCCGGCGAGATCGAGGGGCATGCCTGTCCGCCAGAGCTGGCCAACGGCGTCGAGAAGCGTCTTCTGGTCGTCGCCATCATGATCGCCCGCCCGCATTGTCGCGACCACGGCACGGCGGCGACCAACGCTGGGGTGCCGCCTCAAGAGGGCGCTGAGGCCGCGGCCCGGCCCGACCTCGAGGAACAGACGATCGGGATCGGCGGCGAGGGTTTCGATCCCGTCGGAGAGGCGCACGGTGTGCCGCAACTGCGCGACCCAATACTCTGGATCGACAGCCTGCGCTGCCGTGAGCCAAGTCCCCGACAGGTTCGAGATCAGCGGTATGCACGGCTTCGATAGGGTCAGCCTCGACACCACTCTGCGGAACTCGGCGAGAATGCCATCGAGCAGAGGAGAGTGCCCAGCGCGTTCGGCGGCAAGCCGGGTCCAGGCGATGCCGAGTTCATCGAGTCTCTCGACGAAGACCTCCAGGGCGGTGTTCGCTCCGGAGACGACGCAAGAGCCAGGTCCGTTGACCGTGGCTATGGCGAGCTCCGGTCCCAGCATGGCAGCAAGGGCCGCCTCATCGAGGGCGACCGCCGCCATGCCGCCTTGCGGGCACCGTTCGATGAGAACGGCTCGCGCAGCGACGATGGTCGCCGCGGTCTCCAAGGAGAACACCCCGGATATTGTCGCCGCGACATACTCGCCGATCGAATGGCCGAATAAAGCCTGAGGTGCGATCCTCCAGTGCTTCAGCGTCTCGGCGAGGGCATATTCCGTGGCAAACAAGGCGGGCAATCCCTCGCGCGGTCGCGAGAGGTTTCCGCGCAAAC
This sequence comes from Methylobacterium bullatum, assembly GCA_902712845.1. NCBI lineage: Bacteria > Pseudomonadati > Pseudomonadota > Alphaproteobacteria > Hyphomicrobiales > Methylobacteriaceae > Methylobacterium > Methylobacterium bullatum. The sequence goes on along the minus strand of LR743504.1, from coordinate 3,656,961 downwards.
CCGAGTTGCCCTCGGCCGCGAACAGGTCGCGCAGACGAATGCCGAGGAGCCCGTCGAAATGGTCGGCGCAACGGTCGAACGCATCACGATACGATGGTATTTCGCGGTAGAGTGAGGCGCCCATGCCGGGGTGCTGTGGTCCAGCGCCTGGGAACACGAACGTGATAGCGCGCGCCCGCGATACCCAAGGGGTACGTGACCGTCGCAAGGCAGGCGTGCGCAAGGCTTCGACGGCCTCTCCCACATTCCTCGCCACGATGCTGGCACGGTGTTCGAAGACCTTGCGGCCGACGTTCAGGGTGTGAGCGACATCCCTGAGATCAATGCCTGGGTCGGCTTCGAGGGCGTCGGCGAGACGGGTCGCGGCGGCGTGTAGCGCGGAATCCGTACGAGCCGAGAGCGTCAAGAGATGGGGCGCGGCGCCCGCGACGGGCCGGTCGACGAGGAGAGGCGCTTCCTCGAGAACGAGGTGCACGTTGGTGCCGCCCAGACCGAAGGAACTGACGGCTGCCCGCCGCGGAACGGATCCGCGCGGCCAGGGGGTCAGACGGTCTATGACGGTGAAGGGAGAATGGTCGAAATCGATCTGCGGGTTCGGGGCCCGGTAGTTCAACGATGGCGGGATCGCCGCATGGTGGAGGGCCAGCGTCGCCTTCAACAGTCCCGCGATCCCGGCTGCCGTGTTGAGATGGCCAATATTCGTCTTGGCGGACCCGATTCCTATGCGGGGCAAGCCTGTGCGATGCCCGCCATACACTTGTGTCAAAGCGGTGATCTCGATGGGATCGCCGATGGGGGTACCGGTCCCGTGGGCTTCGATATAGCCGACCGTGTCAGGTGCCACGTCGGCCATCGCCAGAGCCTCCTCGATGGCGGCCGCCTGCCCGGAGACGGACGGGGCTGTGAATCCAGCCTTTCGGGCACCATCGTTGTTGACCGCGAAACCGCGGATGACGGCGTAGATCGTGTCGCCATCCGCGATGGCATTGGCGACGCGCTTCAGGATGACCGCTGCCACCCCATTGCCTTCGGCCATTCCGCGGGCATCGTCGCTGAAGCTGCGGATGATCCCGTCGGGGGAGAGCCCGCTGTCGCTCTCGGCGAGATAGCCGGTCTTTTGCTGGGCTCGGACAGCAGAAGCCCCGGCCACGGCAAGGTCGCACTGTCCGACGAGCAACGCCTGCGCGGCGGTGGCGACGGCGGAAAGTGAAGTCGAGCAGGCGCTCTGGACCAGCAGGCTCGGACCGCGAAGGTCGAGCTTGTAGGAGACGCGGGTTGCCAGATAGTCCTTGTCGTTCCCTAGAATGACGTCGACGAACTCGGCGGGCCGGGCCATCGTGACGCCGTCGGCGACATTGAACTGGTAGGTGTTGAAATTGCAGCCCGCGAAGACGCCAGTGACGGTGTCTCCGCCCGGCGCATAGCCTGCATGCTCCATGGCCGACCAGGCGCATTCCAGAAACAGCCGATGTTGCGGATCGGTGAGACTGGCCTCGCGCGGCGACATGTCGAAGAACGCCGCATCGAACCGATCGATGTTCTCGAGTGCATAGCCGAAGCGGACGAAACGCGGGTCGCCGGCCGTTTCCGGCGCCGTCTCGAGTTCGGGATCGCTGAAGGCGCGGCCACCGTTGCGGCCGGCACACAGCAACTGCCAGTAGGCATCGATGTCGGAGGCACCAGGCAGACGACCGGAGAAACCGATGATGGCGACGCCGAGGTCGGGAAGAGCGGTCATGAGCGCAGGTGCCCCCTTGATGCCTGGACCAGGATTCTGCGGCGTTCGTCGCCGCGGGTTGCGGCGGCGGCGTTCACGACCGGCGGAGTTTCGTCCGATTGGCGGCGCCGTTCGAGAAGGGCGGCTTGTTCAGCGATGGTCGGGTGCTCGAAGATGGACACAACCGGAAAAGGTCCGTCGAAAACCGAACTCAAGCGTTGCGCGAGCCGAGTTGCGACCAGAGAGGTGCCACCAGCCTCGAAGAAGTTGCGCTCGACGCTGACCGCACCCGAGCCGAGAAGCTCGCTCCACAGCTGCGAAATCCGCCGCTCCGTCTCGCCGGCTGGCGTACGCGTCGGAGCCGGCTGGGGATCCTCCCGCCGCTCGGCCTCGTGGACGAGAGCGGTCCGGTCGACCTTGGCGTTGCTGCCGAGGGGGAGTGCCGGGACCGGAAAGATCGAAACGGGAACCAACGCAGCTGGAAGTTGATCGAGCAAGCGTGTCCGCAAGGCTGCGGTTTCGAGCGGAACGCTCGCGGGGACGACGAACGCCACGAGGCGGTCACCGCGGTCTGCAGATCGCACGACGGTCGCCGCGGCTTCACGGATTGCATCATCCCGCCCGAGCGCCGCCTCGATTTCTCCGAGTTCAACCCTGAGGCCATTGATCTTCACCTGCCCATCGTCGCGCCCGAGAAACTCGATGGTCCCATCGGGCAGGACGCGGCCCGTATCGCCCGTCCGGTAAAGGCGTTCGCCCGTGACCGGATGAGTGAGAAAGTGCGCTTGCGTGCGTGATGGGTCGCGCCAATAGCCCCGCGCGAGACCTGCGCCCGCGATGAACAACTCGCCCGGCACCCAGTCCGGCCGGGGTGCAAGTCGGGTGTCGAGGACGTGCCACCGCTGGTTGGCGAGGGGAAGCCCGTAGGGCACGCTGATCCAATCTGGCTCCACGGACCGAAGCCGTTGTGCGATCGACCAGATCGCGGCCTCGGTCGCCCCACCGAGGCTGACGAAGACGCGTTCCCCCGGCAGGCGGGAAACTGTCTCTGCCAGGGGTAGCGGGAGCCAGTCGCCGCTGGTCATCACCACCCGCAGGTCCGCCAGGGAATGAAGGGCATCCCTGTCCTTCAGGTGATCCACGAGCAGGCGAAGCAGGGCGGGCACCGTGTTCCAGACGGTGACGCCGTGATCGAGCATGTGACGATGCCAAGCACCCGGGTCCGGGGCGGCAGCCGGGGGCGGCATCACGATGGCGCCGCCGGCGGCGAGGATTCCGAAGATGTCGTATACGGAGAGGTCGAAAGACAGCGCAGAGAGTGCGATAGCCCGGTCCGATTGACGGACCTCGTAGCGGGCATTGATGTCGAGGATTGTGTTGAGCGCAGCCCGGTGCTCGATCATCACGCCCTTGGGCGTCCCGGTCGATCCCGAGGTGAAAATGACGTAGGCGAGATCGTCCGGCGTCGCTGGGCAGACGAGGTGAAAGCCATCCTCGATCGTCGTCGCCTCGAGCCAAGCCGTATCTATGTCGAAACATCGAACGTCTTCGGTCCCACCCAGGTCCGGGCTCCCGACGCAGAATTTGGCTTCGCCCCGAGCCAGCAAGGCGGCGATACGAGCATTGGGCCAGGCTTGGTCGAGGGGAAGATAGGCCATGCCGGCCTTCAGGATGCCGAGAACCGCGACGACCTGACGCCAACCTCGCGGCAGGCAGACGGCTGCGAGTTCACCGCGCCGGCCACCCGCCCGGATCAGGCGTTCTGCGAGGCCGTCACTCGCGCGATCGAGTTCGCCATAAGTGAGGGACCGGTCGGTCGCGATCACCGCCAATCGACCCGGCTCCTGCCTCGCTCGTTCGAGGAATGGTCCATGCAACAGACCCGACGGAATCTCCGCGTCGGTGGCATTGGCCGTCAAGCGAGTGGCCGCCTGGGCGGCTGGGATCAGGGCGGGGACCGGTACGTCCCAGGCGGCCCGATCCTGAGCGAGCCGGCAGACGAAATCGGCGTAGGCATCGAACATGGCGTCGAGAAGCCCAGCCGGGAACAGGTCTTCGACGGCGTCCCAGATCAGCATCAGACCGCCATCGCGCTCCATGACTTGATGATCGAGCCACGTCTGCGGGGTCTGGGTGACGGAGTGGGTGACGTCGCCGAAGCGACCGAAGGCATCGTAGAGACTTCCGACGCCCAGTCCGCTGGTGAACACGACCGGCATCAGCGCCTTGCGCGAGGCGCGCTGGCGCTCGGCCAGGCGTCCCATCACCTCGACGCCGCTGACCATCCTGTGTTCGAGATCCTGCCAGAGTTGGGCTTGAATCCCCCGCGCACGCTCCGTCAGGGTCGCCGCAGGGCGCAGGTCCGCCTCAAGCAGGTTGAGGGAGGTGAAATCGCCGAGGACTTCGTCGACTCCTACGATCGAAGGTCGGTTGAACAACGTCACGTTGATCGTGAAGTGCGGGCTTCGGCTCCACTGGGCTAGGACTTCCGCATACGCCGTCAGGAGGAGGGACGTCGGCGTAATTCCGGCAGCGGCAGCATGCTTCTGGAGGTCAGTCCAAGCGTCGGGAGGTAATTCGCGATGGCGCCTCGAGAAACGCGGCACGTCGATACGTGCCGGCTCGAGAATGAGTGGAAGTTCTGGACAGGGGGGAAGGGTATCGAGCCGCGCCATCCAGTAGGCGCGAGCAACATCCCCGACAGTTCCTGCCTTCAGGTGGTCGAGGGCCGCGATGCAATCGACGAATGTCAAGGCCGGCGCGGTTCGATGGCTCTCGGGCCTTTCATAAAAGGCGGCCCATTCCTGCATCCAGCGTTCGAGCGAGGCCAAATCGAGAAACAGCACGTCGAAAGAGACATGCAGCCGCCCAGAATCCTCGGACATCGTGGAGTATCGGATATCGAAGAGAGGCCACCTGTCCGCCGGTAGGACTTGGCAGGCCATGTCGCTTCGCGTTGCGTCGAGGGCAAGAATGCGGTCTGCCTCGGAAAGCTCCTTCAGATCAGCGCGAGCGATGCGGTATGCGGGAACACACGCGTGGATTTGCTGAAGCCCATCGTCGCCGACCGTCGCCCGCAGCATCGGATGACGCTCGATTGTCCGATTCAGCGCCGTTTCGAGCCGGTCCGGATCGAGATGCCGTGCATCGATCTCGACATAGCCATGCGCTGCTACGCCGCCGAGTTCGAACAGACGGGTTCGGCCGAGCCAGTAGGCCCGCTGCACCTCGGTCATCGGAAAAGGCGCATCGATGGCGACTGACGGCAGGGATACTGTACCAACCACCGCGCGCGGCGCCGCCGCCACTGCTTTCACGAAGGCCCCGAAATCAGGGGTATTCAGGAACGTCCCAAAATCGATCTCCACACCAAGCGCAATCCGCACCCGGTCAATGATGAGAAGGGCATCGAAGGAGCATCCGCCGAGCGCAAAGAACCCATCGGTCGCCTCGGGCGCGTTTGGAAGCCGTAGGACCTCCCGCCAGATCTGGGATAGGTCCGTCGCGCTGTCCAACACCGTCATCGCCCGGCCGCCTCGCAGGAAACAGCGCATTCGATCGTGAAATAAGGAGAGAGCTTGCACGACTTCTTATTCAGAAAATGCGATTTCATCCGGCAGATAAAAGCATGGACTGGAATTTTTCCAGTAATACACATGGCTGCCTCGCGCTTCTGAAGCCTGGATGGCAAATCCTATGCATCATTGCGACTGCCGTTGCGCGAAGGATCGCATTTGCGATTCGTCAAAAGATCTTTGCTGCGATCTTCCAAACTGGAGGAATTTTGATCTCGCCCCCAGTCTCTGGCCGCCTCCATAAGCGGTGGGATGAGGAGCTGCCACAACACAGCGTGGAGTTAAAAATTCTTGTTTTCGGCAAGGCGTGCTGCTAGCACGGCGCTCGACTGAGTTTAGGTACGGTAGAACATTCTCTTTGTAATAGTTCTACACCATAAAGACTGTTCACACTTTCAAATGCACGGGAGTTGTTGCGTATCTTGGAGCGCGGTCGGCATGGAAGGCGGAAGGGCATGGAGTGTCGCTGCGACGCCATCTGCGATTGGGAGAATCCGGGCACGGCGGTCCACCCACCGGAGACGCTCAGCGGAAAATCGGCGAAGTACGATGTCGTCTTCAAGGAGGATGGCGTCACCCTGCTCTCCACGAACTTCCAATCGGTTGAGCCGATTTTCGTCGAGGCGCAGACCTTTCCTTGCGTCTGCATGAGCATCGTCCTCGATGGGCGCGCCGAGGGGCAGACGGCTGGGTTCGATGCCAGCTTTTCACCGAACGAGGTATGGGTCGCGACCTCGAACGCGCGCATGCACATCCAGAAGGTGATCATGCCGGACCTCCCGGTCCGGACCGTCGAACTCATCGTCTTGCCGGAATGGTTCGAGCGGAACGAGCAGCGCTTCCTGAAGGACCGGCCCTTCATGCGGATGTGGGCGGCCTTGAACGGCCCAACATCGGTCCGGCGCCGCCCCCTCGACGCGCGCCTGAAACGCATTGCCTGGGCGGTCCACCATCCGCCGCGTACCGACGGCCTCATCGCGTTGCACTACCAGAGCCGGGCTCTCGATCTCCTGAGCGCCCTGGCGGAAGAGTTCGACCACGTCGATCCCAAACCGAAGGCGCCTTCCCTCAGCGCCCAGTCGATCGAACGCATCATGGCGGTGCGCCAGTGGATCGACGGCAACCCGAGCGGCACGACCTCGATCGTGTCCCTGGCGAGTGAGTTCGGCATGAGCCCGAGCAAGCTCCGGCAGGATTTCTGCGTCGCTTTCGGGATCTGCATCGGCAGCTACATCTCCGACCGCCGGCTCAACTACGGGCGGGAGCTCATCCAGACCATGGGCCTCACCGTGTCGGAGGCAGCCTATCGCGCCGGCTATGCGCATCCGGCGAACTTCGCGACAGCGTTCAAGCGACGTTTCGGCCATCCCCCGAGCGCGGCGCGCAGCTGAGACCGTATCCCGAATCCGTCGCCCGACCACCCTTCGTGGCGGCCCTGAGCGGGGGGCGTCATGCCTTCGCATAGGCCTTTTGTCAGACGGCAAACGGGATACCGGTAACCTTGACCGTTATCGTTTGAGAGACTGGCACCCGGTTCTTCCCTCCGAGTGTCATCATGATCATCCGCGGCAGCCTTGCCCTCATTCTTGCGTCCGCCGCATCCCCGACTCTCGCTCAACAGGTCGCTGCACCGGCGGGCGCCGTGACCCTCGATGAACTCAGCGTGACGGCGCAACACCGGCCGGAGCGGGCCGGTGACGTGCCAATCAGCCTCGGTCTGCGAACCGCAGCCGATCTCGAACGTCATGAGATCCGCCGCGCCGATCAGGCGATCAACGAAATCCCGAACGCCCAAATGGGGACGCTGAGCGGCAGCCTCTACACCAACTTCACCGCCATTCGCGGCATCGGCTCCGGCCTCATCGACACCGACCCGGCAGTCGGCTTTTACAAGGACGGCGTGTCCGTCGGAAATTCTCAGGGCTATTCGGGCGGGCTGCTCGACGTCGACCGCGTCGAGGTCCTGCGGGGCCCGCAGGGAACTCTCTACGGCCGCAACAACCTCGCGGGAGCGATCAACGTCATATCGAGCTTGCCCGATCCCGCCCGGGTGTTCGGCGATGTCGGGATCGAGTACGGCCGCTTCAACCAGCTGCGCGGCTTCGGCATCATCAACATGCCGATCGCCAACTCGGGCTGGGCTGTCCGCGGCGCGCTATCAGGCAGCCGGAACGACGGATACACGCCCAATCTCGCCACGCACCGCGATCTGAATTCGCTCGAAGACCTGCACGGGCGCTTCAGCGTGAAGGGGGACATCAACGACACGCTCGAATTCATCGGCAGCGTCGAGAGCCAGAGTCAGCGCAGCTACGACGCGGCTTTCCAGCGGGATCAGGATTTCCGCGCCGGCCGCGCTCGTGTCGATATCCTCGACCCCTTCAACGGCACACTCAACACGACGACGGCCCGCACCCAATTCACCCTCAAGCGCGAGAACGGCGACCGGATCGTCTCGATCACAGGCTTCCAGGACAGAAACAACGAGTATCGCGGTAACACCTTTCCCCGCGGCTACTTCGCGCCGCTGGAGGCGCAGTATCAAGCCTTCGGGATCGCCGGGTTTCGCTACCGCACCGACAACCCGTTCCGCGGCAGCTACCAGCAGTTCTCGCAGGAATACCGCTACATCTCCGATTCCGACGACCGGTTCAAATGGCTGGCCGGCGCCTATGTGGAGCACAGCAAGAGCTCGAGCACCTACGGCCTCAAGAGCACGTTCTCACCCGGTGGCTTCCTCACGGGCGACAGCGTGAGCCTGGCGTCGAAAGCCGACATCGCGACGACCGCCGTCGCGGGCTTCGTCGATGGATCCTATGCCCTGACCGAACGTCTCAAGCTCTTCGCCGGCGCCCGGGTCGGACATGACTGGAAGGACATCGATTATCGCTTCAGCGTCGACAACCCGTCCTTCGCGGCCCTCGGATTCACCGCCGCCTTCGCATCCTCGTTCCGCAATACCCTGTCGGAGGCCTACGTGACCCCACGGGCGGGACTCCAATTCGCGCTGAATCCGGAGGTGAACATCTATGCGAGCGTCAGCCGGGGCTACAAATCTGGCGGATTCAATTCGGCATTCGTCAGTGTGGGTGACGACCGACCATACAAGTCCGAGTCTTTGATGACGTACGAGGCCGGATGGAAGGCGCAGCTTCTCGACAACCGGCTTTCCATCGACGGCGCCGTCTTCTTTAACGATTGGAGCGACCAGCAGGTCCAGGTCAACAACATCGCGACCCAATCGACCCCGATCCAGAATGCCCTCAGCAGCCAATCCTATGGTGCCGAGGCCGAAGGCCGGTTCCGTATCGACGAGCATTGGTCGGTCCGCGCCGGCATCGGCTATGTCGATGCGACCTACGAAGATTTCAAGAATGCCATCGCCACCGGACGCTCGGTCGCGATCGACGCCAGCGGAAACCAGCAGCAATACGTTTCGAAATATAATGGCTCCATCGGCGGAAGCTATGCATGGAAGACAGGTTACGACAATCTGACCGGGACCATCGATGTATGGTACAATGCAAGATCCGGTTTCTACTTCGATGCAGAAAATACGTTGCGGCAACCGGGATACGGCTTGCTCAATGCGCGCATCTCGTTCGAGAATGAGCGTTATGCGCTGAGCCTGTTCGGCACGAATCTCACCGATACGCGCTATCGTAGCATTGCTCTCGACGTCGGCTTCGGTCCTTTGGTCGCCATCGCTCCCCCTCTCATGGTTGGGGGTTCGGTTCGGCTCAAATTCTGACACAAGGATAGGCCCAGGCGGCCACCGCGACGCGACGTCGAGAAATCGTATTCTGGCGGGAAAAACGGAATGACCGAAGGAAGACGATCCTCCGTGCCGACCGAAGACCATCTGGGTCAAAGCTTTGATGCGCCGCCCGTCGTCGTGCTCGACCTGCCGCCACCGGGCACCCCCGACCGGCTGCGCTCGCAGCATGATGCGCTCGACCGTCTCATCCAAAACAAGAGGGCGTTCGCGATCGTCACGACCGCCTCAGGCGGAGACGAGACTGCGGAGGAACGCGCGGCCCAGGCCGCATGGCTCAAGGTGCATTTGAATGAATTTGCCCAAGTCTGCCGCGCGTACTTCGTCGTTGAACCCGATGTTTCACGGCGCGCCGTGCTTCGTCAGCAGGCAGACAAACTCTCGAAAGCGTTCCCAATCCCCATGTATTTCGCCGAGTCAAAGGACGATGCCGTTGCTCAAGCATATAAGTTAATGACAAATCAGTAACTGCGAATTGCGCCCCGTCAACGTATACAAAGTTGTATTATATAAATATTCATCCCTACGATCTCATCATGATATGACGTAATTGACCTCGCTGTGCTGTTTTGCGCCTAGTCGATCAAGCCGTATGACCCTGCCCTGGCAAACAGGGCCACTTCGCAACAGCAGATTAGATCTATCCTGGGGAGATACAAATCACGCACGAATGGGGCAGCCACAATCACAACTCCCCATTCGTCCAAGCAATTCCAGCAAGGTCTTGTGCGAAGAACCCGGTCGGCCAACCATACAAATCAATCACGTGCCGACTGAAGTCGACGATCCAGTCACTGATCCATTCATCGTTATCGGCGAACGCTTCTTTCAACAATGCCTCTCGGCTTTCGTCATGCTCGAGTAAAATTTTTCTCGCCGCCTTAAGCGTCATCCCCCCGGCCTCTACCCGCCGCGCGACAACTTGGATTGCCTCTGCTCGTGCGGCCAAAAAGTGCGGCAGCACCTAGAGGTGGCTCGGTTTGTCTGAACAGGCTCGGCGACCTGCTAAGTGGATTGCCTGCCGGGTTTATGCCGCTTCGAGAAGCGGCTTGTTGAAGTAGGCGTGGTCTGGGGTTTTGCGCCCCAGGCTCGAATGCAGGCGTCGTCCGTTGTAGAAGTCGAGGTATCGGCCGATTGATGCCCGGGCATGGCTGACGGTCTCATAAGCCCGGAGATAGACCTCCTCGTATTTCAACGATTTCCAGAGCCGTTCGACGAAGACGTTGTCACGCCACGCGCCCTTGCCGTCCATGCTGATCTTGATCTCCTTGGCCAGCATGACCTTCGTGAAGTCGTTGCTGGTGAACTGCGAACCCTGATCGGTATTGAAGATTTCGGGTTGCCCGAAGCGAGCCAAGGCCTCTTCGACGGCCTCGATGCAGAAGTCCGCCTGCATCGTGATGGACAGCCGCCAGCTCAGCACCCGCCGGCTGAACCAGTCGACGACGGCAGCGAGATAGACGAAGCCCCGGGCCATGGGAATGTAGGTAATGTCCATGGCCCAGACCTGATTGGGGTGCGTCACCGGCAGCTTGCGGAGCAGGTAGGGGTAGATCTTGTGGCCCGGCGCCGGCTTCGACGTGTTCGGCCTGCGGTAGAGTGCCTCGATCGCCATGCGCTTCATCAGCGTCGCGACGTGCAGGCGGCCAACGCTGATGCCTTCCCCGGCCAGTAGGTCGCGCAGCATACGGCTGCCGGCGAAGGGATATTCCAGATGCAGTTCGTCGATCCGTCGCATGAGTGCGAGATCGGCGGCCGAGACAGGGCGCGGCAGGTAGTAGACGCTTCCCCGGCTGATCCCGAGTTCGCGTGCCTGCCCGGCAACCGGCAGAGCATGGGAGCGGTCGATCATCGTCTTGCGCTCGGCAACAGTCCGGCCTTGTCGAGCGCGCCTTCCAAAAAATCGTTGGCCAGCGTGAGCTCTCCGATCTTGGCATGCAGCGTCTTCACGTCGATCACTGGCGTGGCGGCAATCACGGTGGCCTCAGATCCGAAGACGCCGGCGGCCCCTTCCAGAAGTTGGGAACGCCACTGCGTGATCTGATTGGGATGCACATCAAACTGCTGCGCCAACTCGGCCAGCGTCTTCTCGCCGCGCACTGCTGCCAACGCCACCTTCGCCTTGAAGGCAGGGCTGTGGTTCCGCCTGGGTCTCTTCGTCATCGTCTCTCCTGATCGCAGCCATCCTGGCCGCCTTCAGGCAGACAATCCACTCAGCCCGCTGTGCAGATTTGCCGAGCCACCTCTATCGGTTCGGGTGTCATGAACATCCAGATCGGCGAAAGGGTCGCCTATATGAACGCTGGCGTCGGCGCCTATGCGGATTTTCGAAACGTCCCTGCCGATAAGCTCGTCCGGTTGCCGGGCATGGTCAGCGACGAAGCTGCGGCGACCCTGTTGTTCAAAGGGATGACGGCACAATATCTTCTGCGCAAGACGCACGCCGTACAGGCTGGCGACCTCCTGCTCGTGCATTCCGCCGCAGGCGGCGTCGGGCAGATCCTGACGCGTTGGGCGACGGCAATAGGGGCGACGGTCATCGGCACCACGGGCTCTCCCCGCAAGCGCGATGCCGCGCTTGCTGCAGGGTGCGTGGATGTCATCGACCTCAACGATCCGGAATGGCCAGATGCCTTCCTAGCTGCGAGCGGCGGTCGAAAAGCTCGTGTCGTATACGACGCGATTGGCAAGGACACCCTGATCAAGTCGCTCGATTGTGCGGCACCGTTTGGTCTCGTCGTTTGTTACGGTGCCTCGTCTGGGAAGGCCCCGGCGGTCGACCCGGAGCTACTCAACAAGAAGGGATGCCTCTTCCTGACGCGCCCCTCCGTCTTTCCCCACAATGCCGACCCGGCAACCTTCCGTGCCAATGCAGCCGACTTGTTCGAGGCCATCGCCAAGGGGCATGTCAGCGTCGACATCGGAGGCCGCTTCAAGCTCGACAACGTCCTGGAGGCCCACGTCGCGGCGGAGGAGCGTCGATTTGGCGGCGCCTTGCTGATCTCACCATAGGCGGTAGCCCAGTCAGCCTTCCGTATCCATAATTATGCTGGCCTGAAGTTTGCTGGGGTCGCCCTGCACACACGGAGGGTTCATGACGGCTTCCTCGGTCCAGCTCAGCCTGGACGGTATCCGCAAGTCCTTTCCCGGCAAAGGCGGGCCGGTGCCGGTCTTGGACGGTCTCAGCTTCGACATCTACGAGCGCGACTTCGTCAGCATCATCGGCCCGAGCGGCTGCGGCAAGACGACGGTCTTCAACGTCATCGCCGGACTTCTCGAACCCGATAGCGGCACGATGACGTTTCGCGGCGAGGTGGTGCCGGGGCTGCAGGGCCGGGTCGGCTACATGATGCAGAAAGACCTCCTGTTTCCCTGGCGGACGGTCTTGCAGAACGTGATGCTCGGCCTGGAGATGAAGGGCGTCGACCGCGCCCAGGCCCTCGATACGGCCCGCGAGTACCTCTCGACCTTCGGCCTGTCGGGGTTCGAGAATGCCTACCCCAAGATGTTGTCCGGAGGCATGCGGCAGCGGACCGCCCTGATCCGGACCCTGATCATGGATCCCGACATCCTGCTCTTGGATGAACCCTTCTCGGCTCTCGACTACCAGACGCGGCTCTACCTCGAAGGCGTTCTCCTCGACGCCGTGGAAACCTTCCACAAGACCGTCGTCCTGGTGACGCATGACATCGATGAGGCCGTCGCTCTGTCGAAGCGCGTCGTCGTCCTGGGCAATCGCCCTACCAAGGTGAAGTCCGTTCACGAGATCGGGCTCGATGCCCGTTCGCCGATCGGCGCGCGCAGCGATCCGCGCTTCTCCGACTATTTCCAAACCCTGTGTGGCGAACTCGAGATCCAGACCCGACAAAGGGCAGCCTGATGGCGACGCAGACATTAAAAACGTCGGAAGTCTTGCAGACCTCCCAAAACCCGAAGTCTTCCTCCGCAGCCTCAGTCCGACTCGCCAAGAAACCTGTTGCCCGGCTCCGCGCCAAGCCGGGCGCCTTTGCCCGGGCAGCCGATACGACACTCGGCCGAGGCGTCATCCAACTGCTGGCGGTCGCCGTGTTCTTTCTTGCGTGGGAGATCGCGGTCCGAGCCGGCTGGCTCACGGAATTCCTGGTGGGCGCGCCATCAGGCATCTGGCGGGTCTTTCTCGCCTCCATGCTGGACGGATCTCTGCCGGTCGACACCTGGTACACCGTGATCGAAGCGATCATCGGGTTCCTCATCGGAACGCTTCTGGGGTCGCTGGCTGGCCTCGGCCTGTGGTACTCGGCCTTCGTGGCGCGGCTCGTCGAGCCCTTTATCGTGGCGATCAACTCGGTGCCGAAGATCGCGTTGGCCCCGATCGTCATCCTGTGGTTCGGCACCGGCTTCGTTTCGAAGGTGGCGCTCGCGGTTTCTCTGACCGCTCTCGTCGCCCTCATCGCCGCCTATCAGGCCGCGCGGGACGCCGACCCCGACCTGCAGGCCCTGCTCGCCTCGATGGGCGCCTCGAAGAACCGCATCTTCAAGAGCGTGATCGTGCCCTCGACCCTGCCGGCCATCATCGGGATGTTCCGCATCAACATCGGCTTTGCTCTCGTAGGGGCGGTGGTCGGCGAGTTCATCTCGTCACAGCGTGGCCTCGGGCACCTGATCTATTCGGCATCGAGCCTCTACGACCTCAATACTGTCTGGGTCGGATTGTTCGTGCTGATGTTCGTGGGCTTCCTCCTCTACCACGTCATCGATTTCGCCGAGCGTCGCATCCTGCCTTGGCGGCAGATCAACACCGCCGGCCAGGTTCAGGTTTGATTTTCCCCCCGTCGATGGGGGCGCCGGCATCAGGTGCAACTGTCGGCGCACCCTGGGGCTAAGGATCTCCAAACTCACCCATACCTAGACATTCCCGAAGAGGGCTCCCACGGATGATCCGTTCCAAGCATCTGCGTTTCTCGGCCTCCCTGGCAGCGACCCTGGGGTTTGCCAGTCTCGTGTCATTGCCTGCCCGTGCGGCGGACAAGGTCACGATCTCGCAAGCCTTCCAGTCGATGCTCTACCTGCCCTTCTACGTCGCCATGGATGGCGGCTTCTTCGCGGGCGAAGGCGTCGAAGTAACGAAGGAGACGGCGGGCGCGCCTGCCGTGGCGCTCTCGGCCGTGATCTCAAAGAGCGCGCAGTACTCGATCCACGGCCCCGAATGGACCGCCATCGCCGCCTCGAAGGGCGCGCCGGTCAACGTGGTGGCGAACGTGGTCAACGGAGCCGCAGTCTGGATCGCGACCGCTCCCGACGTGACCTTCAACGATGTGAAGGACCTGAAGGGTCAGAAGATCGTCACCGGGCTGATGCCGACCACCAGCACATCGCTGTTCCTGAAGCTCCTGAAGGAGTACGGACTGAAACCCGAGGACGTCGAGATGACCCAGGTCCAACTCGGCTCCGAGCCGGGGCCGCTCCTCGCCGGCCAAGCCAAGATCGCGGTCATGTACGAGCCCGGCCTCGACCAGGTGGTGGCCAAGGGCATGAAGGTCGTGCTGGGCTTTCCAGAGCGCTACGGCCCCTACGCCTTCTCCTCCGTGAGCGCCCGCAAGGACGTCGATCCGGCCATCACCCAGAAAGTCGTCACCGGGATGCAGAAGGCGATCCGCTTCATGCATGCCGAGCCCGAGAAGACCATCGCCATCGCCAAGAAGCAGTTCCCCAACCTCGACCCCGCCGTCGTCGAAGCCGCGGTCAAACGCATGATGCGGGAGAAGGTCTATCCCGACAGCGTCGACATCTCCGCCGAGGCCCTGAAAACCGGCATGGAGACCCAGGTGGCACTGGGCAACCTCTCGGCCCTGCCCGACTACGCCACCTTCGTGCGCCGCGACTTCATCGAGAAGAGCCTCGCGGCGAACTGAGGCCGGAAACGTCCGAACGCTACGCCGCATCGGCGCGGCGTTCGGTTCCGCAAGACAACGGACCCGTTGATGCTCAACCACCTCGGTCTCGTCAACGCCCTGCGGGCGTTTCGCGATGGACACGTGTCCCCCGGCGATTACCTCGCGGCCTGCCATGATGCAGCCCAGGCGCGCTCGGATCTTTCCGCCTTCACCGTCCTCGCGGCGGATCCCGCGCCGGGAGACGGTGCCTGGGAGGGCATCCCCGTCGGGGTGAAGGACATCATCGCCACCGCCGACATGCCAACCACGAACGGCTCGCCCGTCTATGCCGACCACGTGCCCGCCGCGGATGCCTGGATCGTCGCTCGCCTGAAGTCCCTCGGGGCCTCCGTGTTGGGCAAGACGGTCTCGACAGAATTCGCTTGGCGTCACCCGGGGCCGACGCACAATCCATGGAGGCGCGGGCACACGCCGGGCGGCTCGTCGAGCGGCTCGGCCGCTGCCGTAGCGGCCGGGATCGTTCCCCTGGCGCTCGGTACCCAGACCTTCGGATCGGTGATCCGGCCGGCCGCCTATTGCGGGGTCGTCGGCCTCAAGCCGAGCTACGGCGCAATTCCGAGGGTCGGCGTTCACCCGCTGGCCTTCTCCCTCGACCATGTCGGCCTGTTCACCCGCTCGGTGACGGATGCCGCCTTTACCCTGGCGTGTCTGATCGGCCGAGACGAGGCGGACCTGTACGGCCGCCCATTGCCGGGCTTTTCCATCGACCTCGACACGGGATTGTCCCCCCGCGAGGCGCCGCGCCTGGCGCTGGTTCAGACCACGATCTGGGACAGGGCCGAACCGGAGCAGCGCGCGCTGCTCGACTCCGCGACGACAGCTTTCCGAACGGCCGGAGCCCATGTGTCCAACCTCGTGCTCCCCGCCGCGTTCGAAGTCCTGTGGGAATGCGCGCGCACTCTCCTCGCCGTCGAGGCGAGCGTCTGCTTCGGATCGCTGGTGGAGCGCTTTCCAGACCGGACGAGCCAGCCGCTCAAGGATCTCGTGGCGGAGGGGGCGCGGATCCCGGCCGTGGCCTACGTGGAAGCGCGTCGGCGGCAGGCCGATCTGCGGGCGGACCTCGATAGGGTGCTGGCAGGCTATGATGCAGTCCTGACCCTGCCCGCCGCCGGTCCCGCCCCGGAAGGGCTGGCCTCGACCGGTGACCCCGCCTTCTGCGTCCCCTGGACCTGCCTCGGCGTGCCGGCGGTCGCTCTTCCGGCTGGGGAGAGCCGAGGGCTTCCGCTCGGGATCCAGCTCGTCGGCACATACCGCAACGATCTGGCGTTGCTCCGCACGGCGCGCTGGTGCGAGACAGTTCTCGCACGTCCGATCACCTTTCCTGCCTCCTGAAGCCGCACGCCGCCATCATCGGGACGCTGCCCCATGCTTTCCCTACTGTCGCTGCGCAAGCAGATCGATGCCGGCTCGCTCACCCCACGTGAGGCCATCACCCTCTCCACAGCTGCGATCGCCGAGCACGAGCCTGAGATCCAGGCGCTGGTGAGCCGTAATCCCGTTCCGTTCGTGGCGGAGCAGGGGCCCCTCGCGGGCATTGCGGTGGGAGTGAAGGACATCCTCGACACGGCCGACCTGCCGACGCAGATGGGATCGCCGATCTATGAAGGCTGGCGCCCGCGCGCCGATGCAGCCGCGGTGGCGCGCCTGAGGCGGCTCGGCGCTGTGCCTTTGGCCAAGACCACCACGACGGCCTTCGCCTTCCTTGACCCGACCCAAACCCGCAATCCGCGCCATCCCGGCCATACGCCGGGCGGTTCATCGGCGGGTTCGGCCGCCGCCGTGTCGGCGGGGATGCTGCCGCTGGCCCTCGGTACGCAGACCGGAGGCTCCGTCATCAGGCCGGCTGCCTATTGCGGCGTGGTGGGGATGAAACCGTCCTTCGGGCTCCTACCCACGGTGGGCATGAAGTGCTTTTCCTGGACGCTCGACACGCTGGGCCTGTTCACGGCGGGCGTCGCGGATGCCGCCCTCGCCCTCGCGCAGATGACAGGGCGTCCCGGCATCGACCTTCCCACAACCAATCCGGGTACACCGCGGATTGGTGTCGTCCTGCAAGATTTCTGTGCTGATGCGGAGCCCGAAGCGCTGGATGCCCTCGAACGCGTGCGTGCCGCCGCCGAGGCCATAGGATCCCGCGTGTGTGACGTGGTCCTGCCGGCGGTGTTCGCCGAAGCCTTCGGGTTTCATGGTACGATCCAGGATTTCGAAGCGGCCCAAGCGCTCAATTGGGAATACGCCACGCATCGCGCGAACCTCGGCCCCCTTCTAAGAGCCCATCTCGATGAGGCGCAGGGCGTGTCGCCGAAGGCATACGATGCGTCCTTGAAGGTGGCGGATCGCGCCCGGCGGCAATTGCCCGATCAGTTCGCCGAGCATGACCTGGACGTGATCCTGACGCTCTCAGCGCCCGGCCCGGCGCCGGAAGGATATGCCAGCACGGGCGATTCCCGCTTCAACCGGCTCTGGACGCTGATGGGTGTTCCTTGCGTAACCGTGCCGGTGGGAAGCACCCCAACTGGGTTGCCGCTCGGTGTGCAGGTGATTGCACGCCATGGCGACGATGCCCGAGCCCTCAAGGCCGCACACTTCATTGAGACACTGATGCGTGAGCAGAAACGCTGATGCGAGCTATCCCGGTAAGCCAGGAAAACGGCACGGAGAAGGACGGCCTTCGCGGTATCGAGTAAATGGGCGGCCGCGGCAAGAATAGGTCGAAGGCGTAACGTCCGCCTCCAGACTGGCGGCCAACTTCTGCTTATGGCGCAATTAGCCCCCAAATAGCTGAGAAGGCGTGGGAAATGGAAGACTGCTATCGCAATTGAAAGCATACCCAAAAGAAAGAACAATTCAGGCGATATAAATCCTTCTAATTCATTCCTTAATCAGATATGTACCCAGTCCGCCTTTCGGCGAACTGGGTAGAGCGCTACTCACGGAGTGATATATAAATCCTTATATTCACAAAATTAACCTTCACTCCCAGCAGGTTTCCCACGTCTGAAGGCTGCAATCTCCCGCTTACAATCAACCGGATCGAAGCGAACGACACCTCCGATTTCTACGCACGGTTTGATAATTCGGCGCCCCCGCCACTTCTTTACAGTCGATCGTGACACACTAAAAATCATAGCAAGCTCGTTGATCGTCACGAGCGTCCTTGTGGAATTGTCGGCGGAACTATTCTTAGACATGCTGTTGGTCCGATAGCGAGCTGCCGCTGCCCGTGAACGAGCTTCGGTCGCGTGAATGCCATCAGACTACGGTGGATTACGCGGCCTGCCTGACCGCACCGTAGAATTGCCTCAGCTCCGCGACATAGGCATTTGGTCACGCCGCCGATTTCATCCTCACCTGCCACCAGATGCCCCTGGCGAGGGCACCCATTGATCCGGTCACACCTGATTGCGGGTCCAGTCCGCTTCTCTCTTTGCTTGCCAGGCGGGTTATTCTGTAGTCGCAATCGTGTCCGGAACAGTCGCTCAGAGGGGCCGCCATGCCTACCGTTCGGCTCAGACGCCCAGTTATGCAGCCGCTTTGCCCTGCAGCAGACACAACACCGTATGCACTTCCATGTTGATAAAGGTAGGCTTTTTCGGGTAACTGTCAAGATATGATCAATATAAATTGGTTTAGGGTAGCGATTCGCAGGTGGGTGAGACCCCGTCGAACCCCTCTGATCAGATAGCTTTTGCCCGCCTCATCGGGCCGAACGCTTACGCATCTCATCAACCACCTGTCGCGGAACCGCGCTACCCTGGATGACGAAAGGGTTCTTCTTCGGGGTCGGAGTACCGTTTAGATGTTCCGCCCAGTCAGCCATCAGCCGTCGCCGCTTCTCCAGCAAGTGGCCACGGTTATAGGCACGCTCGGTCTCATCGCCCACCAAATGGCCTAATGCCTTCTCTGCTAGTTCCACTTCATGAAAGGTGGCAGAGCCGGCCCAAGTCCGGAAGGTCGCGCGGAAGCCATGGGTAGTCACATGAACGCCCATGCGCTCGCGACAATGTTCGAGCGCAGTCAGAGACAATGGCTTGAGCTTTTGGCTCGGGAAGAGAAGCTCGTCACCCTCATTCGTAATCCGGAGCGCCTCGACCCTATCAAGAATGTGGAGGGCGCGGTCACAGAGCGGCACAATGTGATCTTCGTTGATGAGTGCTGCTTCCTTACTGCCCTTCATCAGTTCCGCCGTGATCGTCCAGGTACGGCTGTTCCTATCAATCTCTGACCAGTATGCGCTAACGCCGACGCTCGGGCGTTGAGCGGTCAGGATAATCCACTCCAAAGCCAGGGCACTCATCGCATCGATGGCCCGTAGTCGTGTCATGAAAGCCGGAATTTCGTCTTGGTCCATCGCTTTGAAGTGGCCACGCACCAGCTTCGGTTTAGCCTGAAACACGTTCTTGAGGTTGTCACGCCACGCCGCCGGATTCTCTCCGGAACGGAAGCCGCGGGTCTTGGCCATCGACAGAATCACCTCGATCCGTCCACGGACCCGCTTCGCGGTCTCGGGCAGGCGGCTCCAAATCGGATCGAGAACGGCAATGACGTCGTTTGTGTCGATCCGATCGACGGGCCGACTCATGAGAGTAGCGGCATGGGAGTTCAAGCTGGCCCGCCACTGAGCAGCGCTTTTCTGGTTCTTCCAAGTCCCCTCGGTGCGCGTGATAAAATCATCCATGGCCTCGCGGAAAGTAGGAATGCGTACGATCTTGGCTTCCGCTTCGCGCTGTACCAGGGGATCGAGGCCCCGGCGGAGTTGCATGCGGACCTTCTCCGCTGCCGTCCGTGCGGCAGCAAGCGTAAGCGCGTGAGGACCTGCTCCTCCCAGACCGAGTTCACGCTGACGTCCTCCGAAGCGATAGCGCATGACCCACTGGCGCGATCCGCCTGGACGCACCGAAAGGTAGAGATTGCCACCGTCGCTGTGCAAGCCGTGGGGTAGCGTCGCGATCTGCTTGGCAGTCAACTTGTTGATGGTGGGCATGGTCCGGCCCCGGCACGAGAGTGCCCAAGCGATTGCCCAAGCACGACATGTGTCCTTGGAGGTCCTGGCGTACCCCCGTGCGACCACGTCAGTGCGGAATATGGTGTCAGATCAACAGGTTCGACAACCCAGAAAGCCACGGGCGACCTTGCAGATCTGACATCTGGCGGAAGGGGTGGGATTCGAACCCACGGTGGAGTTGCCCCCACGGCGGTTTTCAAGACCGCTGCCTTAAACCACTCGGCCACCCTTCCAAGACGTTGCAAAAGCTAAATAATTTGCCTTTGCCGATGCTTGGGCTTCCCGTCCGTTGCTACCGGACCGCTACCCGACCATCCGGCCGCCTTGTCTATGGCGGCACGCAGGGCAGCGTCAACCTTCGCGGCCCCACATACAGGGCAGCGAGTCCGGGTCAACGATTGGGTCCGACGAGGTCGTTGAGGGCGGAAGTTTGCCATCCTGCAGCTTTGCGGGTCGTCTTGATGGAGTGTTTCCCGCGCCCCGCGCGGACGATGTCGAAGGCGAAGCGTCGGACGAGGGCCATGTTGTGAGCACCGTGTCCGCGCCGCAACCGGGAGGGGTCTTCCTTGAAGACGACGTCGAGGGCCCGGTGCAGGCTCTCGATGCCCCGATGCCCCGATGGCTGCGGATGGCGTGGGCGGTGCGTTCGGGGGTGAGGTCGGCCGAGGATATGAAGTCGCGAGTCTGCGCGCCCATCGTTCCGTGCCTCTCGACCGTGGTCGTCGTCATGACCAGGGTGGGAAAGCGGGGTTCGCCGGGGTAGCGCCGGTCGCCGTGCATCCAGCCGATGGGACGGCCCGGACCGGGCCGAGGCGCGTCCCGCGCGTCGCGGCGCCGCCAAAGCTGCCGGATCGAGCCTCTTCCGAAGAGGCGATCTCCGACAGAACGGCGACACTCCTCCAAACCGAACCGCGCGCCGGACTCCTTCGGCAGCCTGCTAGATCTGCGCCCGACCACGTTGGGTCGGGACACATCTCTAGGCCTTTGTTTTGCCGCGCTCTTTTTCGCCGAACCGGCATCCACTTCGGCGGAGAGCGCTCTAGAGGACAAGATGGGACTTGTTGATGGTCAGGTTCACGATGATCCCGGCCTCGTCCCAGATACGCTCCATCCGACCGTCGAGCTGCTGGGTCATCGCGCGATCGAGAAGCTTGCTGCCATAGCCGCCCGGACCGGTCGGGGCGGTGACCGGCGGACCGCCTCTCTCCGTCCACGCAATCACGACGGGGTCGTCCTGGACGGGGCATGACACGTCCAGGGTTCCGGTCGGGACGGAGAGCGCACCGTGCTTCAACGAGTTGGTCGCCAACTCATGGACCACGAGCGCCAGCGTCGTTGCCGCGGCCTCGCCCACGCCCATCCTCGGCACCGAGACCCGGATGCGACCGCTGAAGGCGCCCATGTCGTCGTAGGGTGCCAGAAGGATCGAGAGCAGGTCTCCGAGGAGCGCGGCCTTTCCCTGCATCCCCGGCAGGGGCCGGACGAGGTCGTGAGCCCGCCCGAGCGCCGTCAAACGCTGGGTCAGTTCGCGCGCCATGTCGGCCGTCGTGGTCGTCGAGCGCGAGGTGATGGCCGTCAGGGAGGTGGCGATCGTCAGCAGGTTCTTGACGCGATGGCTCATCTCGCCCGCGAGCAGTTCCTGGCCTTCCTCTGCCTGCTTGCGGCCGGTGGCATCGAGGAAGATGCCGTACATCACCGCCCCATCGATACCCTCGTCGTCGCCCTGGCCCCGTGCCGAGACCCAGCGGATATCCGTCCCGTGCGTGATGCGGAAGTCGGTCTCGTAGGGCCCCAGAATGGCGCGTGTGGCCGAGAAGGCCGCCCTCACCCGGTCCTTGTCGGCGGGATGAATGCGCGAGGAAAGGTCCTCGAACGTGACGGTTCCTGCCATAGGCAGATCCCAAAGTTCGTGCCCGCGCCTGTCCATGGTGAACGTATCGTTGTCGACGTTCCACGACCACAGGGCGACCCCGGCGGCATCGATAGCCAGACGAAGATGCCGCGCGGTCCATTCCGCAGACGTTGGGGGATCGGCTCTCATTGGCGATGTGGTTCCTGGGGTCTTCCCGCGATGAGGAACGTGCCGTGCCGGAACGGGTGTAACGCATCCCGCCGACACCCCGTCACAACATGGCTCGAAACGAGGTAAAATTTACGCGCTGGAATTGACTCTCTTCACATAAGGTATGTCGTAGGAAACGGAAGCAGCTTTGACATCTGGATATAACAAAACAAATATTTTCGATGGAACGTTTGATTGAATCGGTGATTATTTCTGCGTCCTGTTTGCCGGTTGGCAGCCTTTAGATGTCAGCTTGAACAGTGCGATGCCGGTCATCTCGTCACGGAGATGCCCCCTCCCCGGTCTTCGGCCCCCGTCGTGCTGCGATCCCGGTCCGGATTTCCCGTCTTCCCCCGTGGCCGCGTCGGACCCGTTTCACCCTACGCTGGAACCGCGCATCGGGCGTTCCAATCCTCATTCTCCGCCGGCAGACAGCGTCACCACGAAGACCGCGCCCCCATGCGTCGCGGGTTCGCATCGCACCGTCGCGCCCATGCGGTCGGCGAGGGTCGCGACGATGAACAGGCCCATGCCCGTGCTCGGCGCCCCTTCGGAGCGTGCCCCGGCGGCCTGATGGAATTTCTTGAACAGGAGATCGTACCCGGCCGGATCGATGCCCGGCCCGCGATCCCGGACCTCGATCGCCACGGACCCGCCATCCCGGGCGGCGCCGATCGTCAGGATGCCGCCCGCCGGGCTGAACCGGACGCCGTTGCTGAGGAGATTGTCGAGGATCTGCGAGAGGGCGCCCGCGTCGAGGGTGGCGATCAACGGCCGGTCCGGCAGAGCCACCTCGATCCGGACGTCGGCGGATTGGGCGAGCGGCTGGATCCGGTCGATTGCGGCCAGCACATGCCGGCGCACATCCTCGTAGGCGAGGCGCGCGAGCGGCCGGTGCTCGGCGGCGTGCGCGTCGAGCAGGCGCGTGGCGAGACCGAGCATCGCGTCGATGCTCGCCTTCGCCTCCCGCAGTACCACGAGCGGTAGTTCCGGCTCCCGCGGCGCGCGCCGGACGGCGAGGTCGAACAGGTTGCGCAGGCCGTAGAGGGGACTGCGCAGGTCATGCGCGGTGATCGCCATCAGGGTGTCGAGTTCGCTGTTCCTTTCCATCAGCCGATCGTTCTGGAGACGGATCGTCCGCTTCTGCTCGTAATCGCTGCGCCGTCCGGAATGGATCAGCGCCGCGGCCACGACGGCGATCACCGAGACGATGGCGGCATTGACGATGGCGACGACCTGCTCGGCGGGAAAGGTCGCCGTGGCGAGCACGATCCAGCAATAGCTCACCAGCAGCGGGACCAGGGCCAGCGCGAAGGCGAGGGGCGGCAGCACGAACAGCAGGGTCAGGGACAGGAGCATCATCGGATATCCGCTGGTCAGCCGTCCCTTGGCGCCCATCGCGGCGATCGCCCCTTGGGTGTCGAGCAGGGTCAGGACCAGAAAGACCGCGACGAAGCCGCGCCGCAGCCACGGGCCGCCGCCGCCGCCGCGCCGCAACGCCAACGAGGCGAGGAGGAAGGCGACCGCCAGCACGATTTCCACGACGATCTGAACGGTCCTGAGTCCGGTGGCGAACTCGATCGCCTTGGTGAACAGCCCCAGCATGCAGGCGATCTCGACCCGTCGGATATTGACGAGGGTCAGCACCTCTCCGAACGTCATGCCGGCCTGTTCGGCAGGGGTCACATCCCAGCGGGCCAGCCAGCTCTTCATGACGGACTGTCCTTCATGACGGGTCGATACGCCCCGCGACGTGATCCGCCGCATGGCGTTCGAGCATCCTGACGCTGTCCAGCCCGAGCTTGATCTTCAGGCGCTCCCTATAGGTGCCGACCGTCTTCACGCTCAATCCCAATTCCTTGGCCAGGGATTGCAGCGTCGCACCGCTGCCGATCAGCCGTAGAACCTGCAGTTCGCGGCCGGACAGGTCGCCGATCCCCGTCCGACGGTCGCGTCGCCGCGCGAGATCGCCCATCAACAGCTGCTGCACCGGCTCGCTGACATGGATGGCGCCCGCCATCACCCGGTCGAGGGCCACGGCGACGGTTTCGAGCGGCTCGGATTTGGCGACATAGCCATGCGCGCCGGCATAGATCACATGCGGCCCCCAGACCGTCTCGTCGCGGCTGGAATAGACGACGATCCTGGCCGCCGGCAGCATGGCACGCAGATCCTCGATCAGCGCGAGGCCGTCGCCGTCTCCCATGATCAGATCGGTGATGATGACGTCGGGCTGCAGCCGCTCGGCCTCAATGCAGGCCGCCTGCGCCGATCTGGCTTCTCCACACACGTCGAAACGACCATCGCCACGCAGCAGCAGCTTCAGGCCCGCCAGCACGATCGGGTGGTCGTCGACGATCAGCAGCCGAAAGAAGGACATGTCTACCCCGAGCGAGCCGGCCAACCAGGGCAGTGTCCCCCAAAATCCCTGCCGCCCCTGTAGGTCATCGACCTACAGGGGATCAACGGCATGCGGTCATGACCCATCACAAGGCGGCATCGATTGCTGGCAGGCCGTTTACCATCACGGCGATCGGGCCCGTCTCGACATTACATCAGAACCGGCGCGGTGCATTCTGTTTACGGCTGTCGGCGTAACTGACGATGTGCCTTCTAAAGAGGCGCGAGGATCGAATTCTTGTAGGTCATCGACCTACAGGCCGGCATCACCGATCACGTAGTCTGTAAGCTGCCAACGGAAGGGCTTCATCGGCGATGTACGAACCGGGTGCCATCGAGATCCCGAATGCGGGCGAAGCTCCGGGCTCTCGCCGGGATTCGTCACGCTCGATGCACGTCGGGGCGATGCAGGTCGGGGCGACGAAAGCCGTCGCGACGAAGCTCACCGTGCCGCCCGGCATGGAGGCGTGCTTCGCTGCGTGGCAGGCCGAGTTCACCCGGGTCGTCTCGGCCTCTCAGGACTTCGTCAGCCTGGAGATCATTCCCGCCTTCTCCGGCTCGTCCGAATGGCAGATCATCCAACGGTTCCGCTCGCCCGAAGCGTTGACCCGATGGATCGAGGACGAGACGCGCACCGCGCTCCTCGCCGACCTCTCGGCCCTGGAGGGCGACGGCAAGACGTCCCGCGTCGACGAGGCGGCCCCGGATTACCATTCCACGACCACCGTCACGGAGGTCATCACGACGATCGTGAAGGCGGGACAGGAGGAGGCTTTCCGGCGGTGGGCCGAGCGCATCCAGCAGGTCCAGGCCCGGTTTCCCGGATACATGGGCACCCTCGTCCAGGCGCCCCTGTCGTCGGACGTCCCCTACTGGACCACGCTGGTGCGCTTCGAAGGCCCGGCCTTCCTCGATTCCTGGCTACAATCGGCGGAGAGGAAGGCCATCCTGGCCGAGGCGACGCCTCAGGTCTCGACCTGGCAGAGCCACCGGATGAGCAACCCATTCGCCGGGTGGTTCGCCAATGAGCAGCGTCTCGCTCCGCCTCCGGCCTGGAAGCAGACCTGCCTCGTCCTGCTCGTCCTGTTTCCCGTCGTCATGCTGGAAATCCGCTTCCTCAGCCCTCTGCTGAACGGGGTGCCGCTGGCCGTGTCCACCTTCATCGGCAATGCCATCAGCGTCTCGCTGGTGTCGTGGCCCTTGATGGCGGTCGCGATCTTCGGCCTGGGCTGGTGGCTGCGACCGGATCCGCGGACGCGCTGGCGTACGGAGTTGCTGGGGGGGACGGTTCTGGCCGCCTTGTACGCGGTCGAACTGTTCGTGTTCTCCCGCTTCATGTGATCTCAGATTAACCAACCATGACGGCGAAAGCCGATCATCATCATCACCGAGGAAGACTGGAAATGGCTCACGACCACACTGATTTCATGGCTCGGGCGATCGCCCTGTCCGAGAAGACCTCACTGGTCGAGAGTGCCGGCGGCGTCTTCGGATGCGTGATCGTCCAGGATGGCGAGATCATCGCCGAGGGCGCCAATCGCGTCGTCGCGGAAAACGATCCGACCTGGCACGGCGAGATCGAGGCCATTCGCAAGGCCTGCAAGTCGCAAGGGACATTCAAGCTTCGCGATGCGACGCTCTACACCAGCGCCGAGCCCTGCCCGATGTGTATGGCGGCAGCCTACTGGGCCGGCATCAAGCGGGTCTACTACGCTGCCCAGGTCGAAGACGCGCTGGAATACGGCGGCTTCGACGACAGCATGATCTACGCCGAGCTCAAGAAGGACGTCACCGAGCGGTCCATCCCGACCACGCAGATCATGCGTGCGGAAGCCGTCGAGGTCTGGAAGAAATACGCCCAGAAAGCGGACCGGGTCCCTTACTGAACCGACGGCTCGGATTCCACCTGAAGCAAGATCCCCCGCCCGGATCGTTGTCGTCCGGGCGGTCCCTCCGTCCTACTGCGTGACGCCATGAACATCGACGGTCTGAGGGATGCCTGCAAAGGCGAGGTCTTCACTGCGGGTGATCCGCAATTCCTTGAGGCGATCCACGGAAATCTCTGGAACAGGCTGATTCCGGATCGCGCTCCCGAGGCCATCGTGAGGGCCGCGGACGAGGACGACGTCATCGCGGCCGTGCGGTTCGCCCGCGCGAGCGGGCTGAAGGTCGTCGTGCGCGGAGGCGGCCATAATTGGTGCCAGCCGAGCTTGCGTCACGGCGGTATTCTGATCGATCTCGCGAATTTCACCGAGATCGTCTCCATCGATACCGGCAACCGCAGGGCGGTCATCCAGCCGATCGTCAGCAACCGTGACATCCAGAAGGCTCTCAATCCCCTCGGGCTGGCCTTCCCGACCGGCCATTGCCCTCAGGTGAAAGCCAGCGGCTATCTGCTCGGCGGCGGCATGGCCTGGAATCCCACCGTCTGGGGCTCCGGGGCGGAGAGCGTCGAGGCCATCGAACTCGTCACCGCCCAGGGCGAACTGATCACGGCGAGTGCTACGGAGAACGCGGACTTCTTTTGGGCCGCCCGAGGGGCGGGGTCCGGCTTCTTCGGTGTCGTGACGAAGTACCATCTCAAGCTTCATCCGCTGCCGAAAGCCATGCATGGCAGCACCTCTTACTATCGCCTCGCGGACGCTCCGGCGATCGGGACCTGGCTCGGCACGCTGGCTCCCGGTATCTCCCCCTCGGTCGAATTGAGCCTGTTCATCGTGCAGGCTCCGCCGGAGTTGAGAGGACAGGTCGCCTCCGAGAGCGGCTGGCTCTGCATGGTGACCGCAACGGCGTTCGAGGACACGCCGGACGCCGCGAAGACCGCCTTGCAGGTGCTGGAATCGTCTCCGATCCCGCCGATGTCGTCCTCCTTCGCGATGCCGCTCACCTTCGAGCAGCTCTTCGATGCGTCGGGATCCTTCTGGCCGGAAGGCGCCCGCTCGCGCGTGGAGGCGACCTATTCCGATCACAGTCCGGGCGAGTTGATCCAGGCCGTCCTGCCCTTGCTGCCCGACGCGCCGTCCGCCACCTCCGTCTTCCTGCTGACCATCTTCTGCGGCCCGGATGTGCCGGCCGCGCAGAAGGACATGGCCTATTCCGTCTCCGCCAAGGTCTATGGCGGCCCCTGGACCATGTGGTGGAAGCCCGAGGACGACGCCGCCAACACCGAGTGGCATCGCCGGATCACGACGACGCTGCGCCCCTACAATACGGGTTACTATATCGGCGAGACGAATACGGTCGAGCAGCCCGCGAACGTTCCGCAGGCCTTCACGCCCGAGAAATGGGAGCAGCTTTGCGCCCTGAGACGCAAGCACGACCCGGATCGGGTGTTCTTCGATTATTTCGACGCGCTCGGCGACGAGTAAGGCGTCTCGCTCGCATCGCCCGAACCGTCGGACGATCGAGGGCGCCGACAGGACGGCACCGTGCGCATGGGCATGCGGCGGCCAGACGTCGACGAATCACGCAAAGCCGGGCACACAAGTGCCACCCGATGCCCTCCCCTTGGCCCGACCTTCACGAGGGGCCAAACGCCGAGGTCACCGACGCTCTCATTCCGTCGGTGCGGCTATGAGCTCGCCAGCATGCTCGTCGATTGAAGAACGACGATGACGAGCGTGACGACGGCCGCGGCGGCCAGGACATAGGTGACGGTCTTGGTGAACGTGGTCATGGTTGCTTTCTCCTCAGCCGCGCTTTTCGTCCCGCACGGCATCGTTGACGTCCTCGCTCGGCAACACGAAGACTTGGCCGGGATAGATCAGGTCCGGGTCGC
Organism: Methylobacterium bullatum; assembly: GCA_902712845.1. Classification (NCBI taxonomy): domain Bacteria; kingdom Pseudomonadati; phylum Pseudomonadota; class Alphaproteobacteria; order Hyphomicrobiales; family Methylobacteriaceae; genus Methylobacterium; species Methylobacterium bullatum. The sequence continues at coordinate 3,628,716 of LR743504.1, read as the reverse complement.
GGATCTGGTCCTGGTTGGCGTCGTAGATCGCGGTGTACCGGTCACCCTCGCCGTAGGTCCGCCGGCTGATCGCCCAGAGGCTGTCGCCGCGCTCGATCCGGGCGGTCCTCACCTCCGGCACGAAGACGACGGCCGGATCCGCCTCGTGCCTCGGCGGATCGCGCAAGGCTTCCGAGGATGCCGGCGCCGCCGGTGTCCCGGAGGCGGAATCCCGCGTCTCGTCCGGGGCGACCGTCATCCGGTCCCGCCGCGGGACGGCCACCGGTGAGGAGGCCATCGGCGGCGATGCGTCCGGCGCCGCCTTCCCGCCGCTGTCGTTGGGGTCTGAGTCCGATGGCGCCGCGGCGAGCCTGTCCGTCCCGGTGATCCGAGGGGCATCCGGGACGGAGAAAGGCACTTCCACGCGGCTGCGGACCTTCCCCGACGCGGTGTCGACCTGATCGAGCCGGACCTTGTAATCCCCCGGCTTGACGCCACGGCCGATGGTGAAGCTCAAGGCGCCGTCGCGTCCGACCCTGGCGGGGGCGATCAGGGTGTCGTTGAGGTAGAGCCGCACGGTCGCACCGGCGGCAGCCAGGCCGGTGACGAACAGCCGTCCGCCTTCCTGCGATTCGACGCTGACGATCTTGGTGGACGCGCCGTCCACGCCCGTTCCCCGCGAAGGCGCGACCTCCGGCGCGGTCCGAGGGCCGGCCCCTGCCCTGGCAGGCAGGGCTGCCGATCCGGATTCGCCCGAACCGCCTGCATCGACGGCGCCGTCCGCAGTGACGTCTCCGGAACCATGCCGGGTCGGGGAACCGTGGCCCGCCATCGTCCGTCCAAGAATCGTCCGTCCAAGAATTGTCCGTCCAAGAGACGCGGCATCGGGAACGGAGGGGGATGCCGTCTGTGGCGAGCCCGGTTGCGACAGGACCACGGTGGGCTTGTCGGGCGAGGTCAGGGCGACCAACGGCCTGGCATCGCGCGACAGGGACACCACGACCGCGACGCTGTCCCGCGATGGGCGCACGGTGCCCTTTCCATCGGTCACCCGAAGTCCGATCTCGCTGTTGCCGGCGGGGAGAGCCGGAGGAACGATGGCGAACTGCCCGTTCGCATCGGCGACCGCCCTGGCCGTCGGTCGGCCATCGACGAGCAGTTCCACGGCGCCGTTGGGCGCCGCCCGCCCGGCGACGACGAGGTCCCCGTTCGGCTCGACGCGCACGGTGTCGAAGGTCGGCGCAGTCGGGTCCGGCGTGCCGGGCGCCGTCGCTGCGCCCCGTCCGCCCGGTTCGGTCTTCCCGCCCGGAACGAGAGTTTCCGAGGTCTTTCCGCGACCGGTGTCGACCTCCCCCAGAGTGAGGGCCGCCACCGGCCGTCCGCCTTCGCCGCCGGACGACGGAACAGGCGATACGGGCCGCTTGAGGGCGCCAGCGCCGAAGAGGACGGCCAGGATCAACCCGCTCCCGAGGAGGAGGCCAAGGAGCGCGAGTGCCGCCCCTCGATGTCGCACCGGAGGAACGGGCTGGTCGGCCGATGCCGGAACGGGCGTCGTGGCGCCCGTCCGGGGAATGCGACGGCGACGGAAGAGCGCGGCGAGCAGACCGACGACGACGAGAAGGATGGCGGGGAACACCCGAAGCAGGGTGCGGCTCAGGCGGCTGAACATGTTGGTCTCGTGTCCCTCTGCCGTCGTGACTGCCGTCCGGGATTCTTGGTCACCGGGCGAGCGACCCGTCTGTCCGGATCCTCTGCCGCCATGGCCGGGCATGACGGGCCCGCGGCGCCGGCCGAGCGTTACCCGCCTTGCCTATCCCGTGGGTCAGTCGTCGGCCGCGCCGGAGGATCCGCCGCGGGAGCGTTCGTAGGCGGCGATGGCCCGCGAACATCCCTCCGACAGATTCGCGCGATTGCGTTTGAAGCAGGCCTTCACCTCGGGACCACCCGGCTTCATGCCGGCGCACAGGCGAAGGTAATCGCCCCCGCAATTCGCCCGCAGGGTCTCCATCTCGGGCCCCTCCTGCGCCACGGATGGCCGAGAGACGAGCGGGGCTCCCACGAGAGCGAGTGCCGTGAGGGTGAGGATAGGGAGCTTCATCGCGAGATCTTTGCGTGTGGTGGGTCGGAATCGCCTCAGCGAGCCGGCTGGCTCTGCGCGGGGGCAGGCGGGGCGGCCAGTTGCTGGCGGATTTCGGCGAGCTTCGCCTGGGCGGTGCTCAAGTCCTGCCGGGCGGAAGCCAGACGCTCGTCGAGGGAAGCGGCCTCCTTGTTGCGGGTGGCCAAGGTCTCGGTGAGCGTGGCCAACTCTCCCTGCGCGTCGGTCTGGCGCTTGCGGAGGGCATCGAGGGCGCTGGCGCCGGCATCGCGGTCGGCGGAGAGCGTCTGCAAGGCCTGCTCTGCCTGACCACGTTCGGAGACGACGCGGTCACGCTGCGCCTGGGTCTCGGCGAGTTCCTTGCGGACGTTCGCCAGGGCGTCGCGGGCCTGCTGCGCGTCGCGGTTCGCGAGGTCGATCTCGGACGTGAGCTTGTCCTTGCTGGCGGTCAACGCGGCGACGGCCTGATCGATGTCCGTGCGCTGCCGGGTGGCCTGCTCGGTCGCGGCCCGCGCGTCGGCCAACTCCTTCTGGGCGGCGGCGGCGGCCTCGCGGGCGCTCTGCTGACGCTCCTCGGCCTTGGCGAGGTCGGCGGTCTTGGCCGTCGCCTCCTGGGTCATGGTCGCGAGATCGGCGCGGAGCTTGGCCTCCTGCACCCGTGCATCCTCGAGGCGGCGCCCCACCTCGGAGAGATCCTGGGTGCGGTCGACGGCGGCTTTCTCCGCGCCGGTGATGGCCTCGCGCAGAGGCGCCAGTTTCCCCTCGGCCTGCGCGACCTGACTTTGCAACTCGGTGAGCCGCTGGGTCTCGGCCTCGGCCGTCTTCTTCGCCTCGGACGCCTTGGCCTCGGCCGCCTGCTGCTCCTGGGTCAGGGTCGCGGCGCGGGACTTCGCCTGCTCGGCGGCCTGGCTCGCTTCGCGGTCCTGCTGCTGGGCGGTGGCGATCCTGGCCTGGAGTGCGGTCAGGGTGCCGGCGGTGGAGATCTGCCGCTCGAGGTCGGCGCGGAGTGCCGTCTGCTGGGTCTGCAGGTCCTCGATGCGGTGGTCCCGGGCGCTGCGCTGGCGCGCGCCGGCGATGGAGGCGACGATGAGCCAGACCAGCAGGATCGCGGCCACGACCGCGAGGCTGAAGGGCAAGGGTCGGCGGAGTTCCGAGCGGTAGTCGATGGCCATGGAGGTCTCGCAAGGGTCGGGGGGGAAGGCTGTGGGTCGAACCCCGGCGCGGCGTCGCCCGGAATCGTGTGCGGCCGGCGCCCGGTGGCACCGGCCGCGTGTCGTGGCGTGGCGTCAGGCCGGCCTGCGGCCGTCGGCGGCGTAGCGGTCGATGGCCGAGGGCAGCTCGCGGGAGAGGCGGGACAGAAGTGCGGCGCGGCTCAGGCCGGTCTGCTGGGTGAGATGGTCGAGGGTGTCCGGGCCGATGGCACGTTCGAGGTCCGCCTCGGGGATGTCGCGGTTGGCGCCCTGGTTGACCCAGGAATTCGCCGTCTCGCCATGGCCGCCCTTGGTGAAGTGGTCGACGAGCTCGCTCAGGCCACTGGCGATCAGCCCACCCACGCCGGCGGTGCCGAGGCCGCCGAGAAGGCCGCCGAGGTTGCCGAGGCCACCCGTGGCTCCGGTGTTCGATGCGGTGCTCGGGATCGGCGGGACGGTGCCGTGGTTCGGGCTCAGGGAGGAGGTCGACGGGGCGTCGTGGCCCTTCAAAAGCTCGGCGAGCTTGTCGCGGTTCTGGTAGCCGGCCACGGCCAGCAGGCCCAGCAGCGCGGTCATCGAGGGGTAACCCTTGCTCATCGGTTGTCCTTGTGGGTGGGAAGGTGGAGGAGTTGGCCGCCGCGTGGGCAACGGTGAGGTCTGACCCGGCATGGGAGCCGGGCCAGGGCGACAACCGTCACGATGACCGGAGGGCGGTCCTGGACGGCAGGTCGGTGTGGGTCAGTCAGCGTTGACAGATCACCGCTTGCCGGTGACCGTGTCGACGACCGACGCCACACCGTCCTTGGCCTCGCCGACGGTGCGCTGGGCCTCGCCCTTGAGTTCCTGTGCCTTGCCCTCGGCGACGAGCGTGTCGTTGCCGGTGACCTTGCCGACACCTTCCTTGAGGTTGCCGACGGCCTCATTGGCGAGACCCTTCAGCTTGTCCGTGGTGCTGCTCATGGGATGGCTCCTTGGGTTCGGGGTGATGTCGAAAGGGACGGTCCGGCCGGTCGCGGTGACCGGCCGGAGATCGGCTCAGACGCGGCGGGCGTCGTAGCGATCGGTGAGGGTGTGAAGCTTCGGAGCGCCGATCCGGCCGCCGAAGAAGCCCGCGAGGGCACCGAGGATCAGGGCGAGCGCGCCGTAGAAGGCGCCCTGGGTGGCGGCGGATTTCGCCGCGACGGCCGCGGCCTCGGCCTTCTGCTTGGCGGTGGCGACGGTCTCTTCGTACTGCTTCTTGTAGTCCTGGATCTGGGCCTTGGCCTGGTCGGCCGGGATGCCCTGAGCCTTGGCAAGGGCATCGGCGGCGCGGTTCTCGGCCTGGGCCTTCTGGGCGGGATCACCCGTGAACAGGGCGCGGATGGCCGCCACGGCGGCATCCTTGGCGGCCTGCGGGTCCTGGCCGGCGGCCTGCTGGCGCACGCTCTGCTCGATGCCGTCCAGCGGGTTGGTGATCTTGGACAGCGACGGGGCAGCCGCCTGGGCGGCGGTCTGCACGGTGCCGCCGACGAGGGAGCCGGCGCCGCCCAGCGTGCTGGTCACGCCCGAGAAGGCGCCGCCGATGAGGCCGCCGGCCGCGGAGGTGAGAAGATACAGGACGACGAGGGTGGTCACCGCCCAGGAGACCAGGCCGTGCAGGCCGGCGGCGCCCGCCACGGGCTTGCCCGACAGGCGCCCGGCGATGAAGCCGCCCGCGAGAGCGGCGACGATGCCCGAGACGATGAACCAGACACCGGCGCTAAGCGACAGGGTCGAGGCGGCCGGGTTGTCGGCGGCGTTCGCTCCGACGCTGGACAGGCCGATGCCGACGCCGACCATGTTGAGGACGACCTGGGTCACCAGGGCGGTGACGGCGCCGGCGAAGATGGCGCCCCACGAAACCTGGTTCAGCAGGACGGTGCGGGTATCGGCCGAGGCCGTGGTGGATGAAGTCGCGAGAAGGGGGGAAGTGGACACGATACTTATACTCCGGGTCGTCGGTCGTCCGAGAAGGTCGGTCGTTCGAGGGGGCGTCGGCTGGTGGAACTCAGGGGTCCGACCGCGCCGTTCCGGCGCGGTCGATCGCGGCTTTGCGGATCAGTCGCGCCGGTGAATGAGCAGGCCGATTCCGTAGCCGAGGAGGCCGGCCACGAGCAGGGCGGCCACCGGATGCTCGGCGATCCGGTCGGTGGCTTCGCGTCCGCCCTGGCGCAGGTACCGGCCACCGTTCTCGGAGGCGTCCTCGGCCCGGTCGTAGGCTTCGCGGCCGGCACCGCGAACGGAGCGCTCGGCGCGGTCGTAGGTATCGCGGGCCACTCCCTGGGCGCGGCGCGCGCGGTCTTCGACGTCGTCCGACCCGATCAGGCTGCCGACCGTGTCGCGAACCCTGCTGCCGATGTCGCGGGCGGTGTCGGCGACGTGCTCGGCCGCGTCGCGCACGGTGTCCTTGGCCTGTCCGTAGAGGTTCTCGGCGGCGCCCTGCGCTTCGCGCGCGCGGCCCTCCACCGAATCCCGCTTCGAACCGGTGAGGTCGCCCACCGTGCCCTGCACCTTGCCGCCGAGCTCCTTGGCGGCGCCTGTGATGCGATCCGCATCGACCATGATGTCTCTCCTGTTCTTGTCGCGAAGGTATTCTTGCCGCGAACGGTTTTTGTGAAGTGCGACGTGACGCCCAAGTTACGGCTTGGGGGTGGTCTTTGGTTTCACGTCGGGCGTCGGTAATTTTTGCTGAGACTTGCCCTCGGCTTCGACTTTGGGGTCGCCGACCAACTTTCCGATGGCCTCCTTCACCGAGCCCTTGAGCTTGTCGGAAGTGTCGGTCGTCTTTTGCGCGCTCACGGGGTGCTCCAATGCCTCAGCGATTGACACCCAGCCTCAAGTGGCACGCCAGCTCCGGGGAGCAATGATGCAGATATACCGGTTACGAGGTTTTTATTGGCTAGTATCGGAGGACGGGAACCCATTGCTGCGGCCCCAGACGATGGCCTCGGAGCGCTTGTGCACGTCGAGTTTCCGGTAGAGCGACGCCGAGTGGTTGCGCACCGTGTTCCTGGACAGGTTGAGCCGCCTGGCGATGGCGTCGTCCCCGAGCCCCCGGCAGATGAGGTCGAGGATCTGCCGCTCGCGGACCGTGAGGTTCGGGACGATGCCGTCCTGGTGCTCGCTCCCCGGCCGGCGCAGGTTGGCGAGCTTTTCGATCAGCCCGCGGCTGAACCAGGAGGTGTCGGCTATCACCGCCTCGATGGCGTCGAACAGTTCGCGCTCCGTGCGCTTGCGCTCGGTGATGTCCTGCAGGACCATGAGGGCGAACGTCCGGTCGCCGATCTCGACGCGCTCGGCCGATACCAGGCAGTCGAAATCGGCGCCGTCCTCGTGGCGCAGGCACGCTTCCAGGCCGAGCACGTGACCGGTGCGTGCCACCGCCGTCTCGAACTTGGTCCGTGCGGCATCGTGGACCCAGAGCCGGAGATCGGCCGGCGAGCGCCCGGACACCGTGTCGGCGCCATAGCCGAAGACCCGGGTGAAGGCCTCGTTCGCACCGGTGATGGAGAAGTCTTCGACGCGCGCCAGAAGGGTCGGTGCCGGGGCCATGTGGAACGCCTTGGCGAAACGCTCCTCGCTCTGGCGCAGGGCCGTCTCCGCCTTCTTGCGCAGGTCCAGGTCGGCGAAGGTGAACAGCATGCAGGGCTCGTCGCCCCATTCGATGGGCTGGCCGGCGACGATGACGTAGCGCGATCCGCCATCCGGCAGGTCGAGGCAGGCTTCCATCTGCGGGATGGTTCCGCCGCTGTTCAGGCGCGAGATCGCCAGGTCCCGGCTGCGGGCCCCGGCCAGCACGTCGACCTCGTAGACGCTGCGGCCGATGACGGCCTCGCGGGTGTAGCCGGTCATCTCCAGAAAGCCGTGGTTCACCTTGACGTGGCGCAGGTCCGAGAGTCGGCAGATCACTGCCGGCGCGGGGTTGGCGTTGAAGGTGGCCTCGAACCGTTCCTCGGCCTCGAACTGCCCCGATACGTCCTTCAGGATGAGGGCGAGGCAGCTCAGGTTGCCGTCGCGGTCCGTGGCCACGAGACTGCGCAGCGAGTGCACGACGTCGACATCGGGCCGGTCGGTCCGCGTCACCTCGACGATGACGTTGTGGAAGCGCTCGCCCGAGACGACCCGTTCCATCGGAGACTGGTTCGGGGTGTGATTGTTGCGGTAGCGCAGGGCGAAACGCTCGCGGTAGGCGTCCACGGTTTCGCCGAGCTCGCCGACGGTCTCGGCCCCGTGCATCGCGAGCGCGGCCTCGTTGGCGTAGGCGATGGTCTGATCGGGCTCTACCAGGATCACGCCCTCGCTGAGGCCGGCGACGATCTGCCGAAGCTCATGCCTGTCGACGCCAATCGTCACCTGCGACCGCCTTCCTGACTGCTTGGATGGAACCGAGCCGTAACAGGGGACGACGAGCGACGGTTCCGGACCGCGCAAGATATTGTCTGGTATATCTGTATCATTGACGTGAACGCGAGGGATCAGCCACAACCAGATACGCATATTCCATCGTAGAGGGGCGGACACACCCGGTCGTTGTCCGGAGAAAGGACGCATCCTCCCTATGCATGCCAGTATACTCTCCGACGAACCTTCGCCGAGCGAGGGACTGCCCCGTCATGTCCAGGACCAGATCGGACGGCGACTGGACGAACTCATTCCCAGCGCCAGCGCGGTCGACACCGATACGCGGCTCGGCCGGGTCTTGCTTCGACTGAGGGCCGCCCTGCTCGACGCGGAGGCTGAACGTCAGATTACCAAGGCGTTCGGCGACGACCTCATCGCTCTCGTGCCGCGCCTGCGTCGCTTCGCCCTCCTTCGTACCGGCAACACCGCGGAAGCCGACGACATGGTCCAGGCGACCTTGATGCGGGCCTGGGAACACCGGTCCCGCTTCAAGGAGGGCACCAATCTCGTCGCATGGTTGTTCACGATCCTGCGCAATGCCCACCTGAACCAGCGCAAGCGCCTGCGACGCGAGATCGAGGACGTCGATGGGGCCATCGCGGGGGCCTTGTCCTCGCCCCCCGACCAGGAGCACCGGGTCGCGCTCGTCGCGTTGCAGGGCGCCTTGGACGCCCTCCCCGCGGAGCAGCGCGAGACCTTGCTGCTGGTGACGGTGGACGGGCTCCGGCACGAGGAAGCGGCCGCCATCCTCGGCTGTCCGGTCGGTACCGTGAAGAGCCGGGTGAGCCGGGCGCGCGAGCACCTCGCGACGGCTCTGGGCCTGTCGTGACGGCGCAGGTGCCCGCCGCCGAGGAGAAGAACGCCGCGCCTGACCGGCGCGAGGCGTCTTTCCATGGCCCGCTCAGCGGGCTTCGCGGAACCCGGGGCACGTCTGCGAAACCTGTTTGGTGTCTCTTACAAAACTCCCGCTGCCCGTGATCGGGAGTTTTGTCAGCACTCTCAGAGTTGGCCATCCGGCGGGTGGAGGAGCGGCGAGGCGTGGCCGGTCCCGGTGTGCAAGGTCCGACTGGTGAGGGGCAGCGTCAGGCGAACATGCAGGCCGTCGGGCGCGAAGGTGAGGCTCGTCGCGGCCTTCAGGTTGTAGGCCAGCATCTCTTCCAGCACGATCGTGCCGAACCCCTTGCGACGAGGCTCGTCCCGGTTCAGGGGCACGCCGCGCTCCAACCAGTCGAAGACGAGGTGGGGGCCGCCCTCCCCTTCCTCGATCCGCCAGATCACCGTGAGGCGGCCCGTCGGCGTGGCCAGAGCTCCGAACTTGAGGGCGTTCGTCGAGAGTTCGTGCAGTGCGAGGGCGAGGGGCTCGGCCGCGCGCAGATGCAGCCTCAGATCCGGTCCGTCCACACGCGTGCGCCCATCCTGGTAGGCGAGCGCGCTCGTGAGCTCGTCGGTAACGAGGCGGTCGAGATCGACCCCGGCCGTGGGGTTCTGGATGATGACGTTCTGCACCCGTGCCAAGGCGGCCAGCCGCCCGTCGAGATGCGCGGTGTAGTCTTCCAGGCTCTCGCTGAACTCCGCCGAGCGCCGGGCGATCAGCCGCATCGTCGCCAGCGTGTTGCGCACCCGGTGCTGCAGCTCGGCCAGCAGCACCGTCCGTTCCTCGGCGCCCGTCGGGTCTGATCCCATCGTCATCGCAGTTCCACGGGGTGCTTGAGGGGAGACCGGTTCGGCATCACACCGATCCGTCGGCATCGAAGTGACGACCTTCGCGGTCGAGGTGCAGGTCGTTCGGGTTGTACAGCGATGCCCTTCCGCAGGGCATCGAAGTCGAGAATGGTCAGGCGCCCGCCCTTGAGCACGATCCGGCCGGCACGCCGCAAGTCCTGGAGCGTGCGGTCGATATGCACGTTCAAGAGGCCCAGGGCATCCGCCGGTTCCACCTGGGCCAGGGGGAGCTCACAGCTGGAGCCGCCCGTCGGACCGACCCCGCGCAGACGCAGGAACAGTTCGCAGAACAGGTGGCCGAGACGCTCCGGGGCCGTGCGCTGGCCGAGGTCGATCGTCCCTTCGCGCTGAACCGCCACCGTCACCAGGGTGTCCCACCACAACGCCTTCGTCACCCGCATAGTGTCGTTGGCCACCCGCTCCAGCGCGGCGCGCGAGATCTCGGCCAGCCTGACGGGGGTGAGGGCCACGATGGAATGGTCCATCTCGCGCAGGAGGTAGACGTGGCTGTCGCAGAGGTCGCCGGGTACGAAGATGGAGATGATCTGGCGCCGGCCATCGTCGAGATGCGTGGAGCGGCACGCCCATCCGTCGAGGATCAGGTCGACGTGATGAGGATCGTCACCCTCGCTGATGATGTCGGAGTGCTTCGCAATGGTCCGCCGTTTGCAGGCCGCGTTCTCCAAGGCCTGCCGGTCGTCGCAGGAGAGCTTCGTGAACTGCTCAAGCTTGTGGATGAAATAGCGCGGCATTCTTTCTTCTTCGCACATAGGGCGCGAATAGGGAATTGTCATTGCAGGGTCATTCACCTGCATTAAAGGCTCGATCCTCGCCGGTTAACCTCATCGGATGGGAGGGTAATAGCTTGCGGAGGGCGGTGCCGGCCGTTGCGTGGTGTCTCGATCGTCGCCACCCCGTCCGGGGCTTCACTTTCGGACCGTCTCCGGGCGGCCAATGCGAGCGGGCAGGCCTCCTCATCCTCCGCGATCGGGATCGGCCGGCTCCGGACTCCGCCGTGAGGCGGCTTTGGCCCTCGCCCGGATCGTCTGTCCCGACACGGGCAGTGCGATGGTGCAGTGAACGCCGTCCGATTCCATCACGAAGGTCGTTCTGGCGCCGAGCTGGTAGGGCAGCGCCCGCTCGATCAGTTCGCGACCCGAGCCGCTCCCCTGCGGCAGGCCATCCCGCGCCGGCATCCGCACGCCGCGCTCACGCCAATCCACATGCAGCCAGGGGGCCCGCTCCGGCTCCGCACTCTCCACGTGCCAGCGGATCTCGAGATGCGCCTGCGGTTGTGCGAGGGCGCCGTATTTCAGGGCGTTCGTCGCCAGTTCGTGCAGGGCCAGCGCGAAGATCTGCACCGTCGACGAGCGCAGCGCCACCGCCTTCGGTCCCCTCAGCCTGACCCGCGATGCCTCGCCGTCGAGGGCCGCCACTTCGCTTCGGATCAGCTCGTCGAAGCTGACCCGCTCGCCCTCCGCGAGGCGGGACAGCAATCCCTGCACGCGGGCGAGGGCCGACAGACGCGTGCCGTAGCGCGCACGGAAGTCGTCGAGGCCGCTGCTGTTGCGCAAGGTCTTGTCCGCGGTGGCGCGCACCACGCCCATGAGGTTGCGGGTGCGGTGCTGCAGCTCCGCCACGAGCACGCTCATATGCTCGGCCGTCTCCTTTTCCTCGGTGATGTCCCGGCCGACGCCGCCGATCCAGCATACCGCGCCGGCGGCGTCGCGCATGGGGAAGCCGGTGTCCCGTATCCAGCGGATGCCGCCGTCGCTGGGCCGCCTGACGCGATACTCGAAGGTGACACGCTCGCCCGCCCGGACGCGATGCAGGCTCCCCACCGCGCGTTCGCGATCGTCCGGCACGATCAGCTCGGCCCAGCTCACCAGGTGGTCGCCGGAGAGGGCCGTCACGCGATCGAGGCCGTAGATCGTCTCGAAGGCCGGGGTGAGATAGATCCATTGGTAGGTCGCGGTATCGCGCATCCAGAGGACGTCGGACGAGGCCTCGCCGAACTGGCTGAGGCGCTCCTCGCTCTCGCGCAACGCCGTCTCGGCATTCCTGCGCGCCGTCACGTCCCTGGCCGCCCCCAGCCATTCCTTGATCTCGCCCGTGTCGGTGAGGGTCGGGACCGCCCGTGACACGCACCAGCCCAGCGAACCGTCGCTGCGGATCACCGCATGTTCCAGCTCGAAGATCGATCTCGTCGCGATCGCCCGGTCGACGGCCGCACGGACCTCCGCCTGATCGTCGGGACGGATGTAGCGGTCGAGCCAGGTCCTGCTCGGCTGGTCGGGGACGTTCCGGAAGGCGCGCCCCTCCAGCCGCTGCAACTCGGACCAGTCCGGGGTCATCCGGTAGACCACGTCCGAGCTGGCGGTGACGAAGGCACGGAACCGCTCCTCGCTCGCGCGAAGCGCCGCCTCGGTGCGCTTGCGAGGCTGGATGTCCTTGAACAGGATGGCGACCCGCCGCTGCTCGGCGGTGCCGAGGCGGAAGGCATAGACCTCGTACCAGCACCCGAGGGCGATGGACTGGCGTTCGAACCGTTCCGCCACGCCGTCCAGCGCGATCCGGCCGAACGTCTCGAACCAGCTCGCCTCGAGCCCGGGGAGCAGGTCCCGCATTGTCCGGCCGATGACGTCGTCGAGCCTGGTCTGCTGATCGAAGGCAGGGTTGACGGAAAGGAACCGGTAGTCGACCGGTCGCTGCCGGTCGTCGAAGATCATCTCGACGATGCAGAAGCCTTCGTCGATGGAGTTGAACAGGTGGCGGTACTTCGCCTCGCTCTCCTCCAGTTGCGTTCGAGCGACTTCGTCGCGCAAACGCAGGATCTCCTCCTGCGCCTCCTTCCAGGCGGTCATCTCCCTGGTGGTGGTCGCCACGCCGTCGCCGAGCTTCACCACCGATTGATGGAACCAGCCGTCGCGATGCCCGTGCGCATGGCGACGCTCGGCGACCGAGGGCCGGCCCGTCTCCACGACCTGCCGGAAGGCGTCGAAGATGCCGTCCCGGACCGCGTCCGGACTGCGTTCGACCAGGCTTTGCCCCCTCACCTCGCCAAGGGTCCGTTCCGCGGTGTGGTTGTTCAGCCGCCAGCGGAAATCGACGATCTCGCCCGAAGCGCCCCGGACGGCCTCGAAGACCTGGATCATGTCCATGGAACTGTCCAGCGTAGCCTGCAGCAGGTCACGGCTCAGTTGCAGCTCGGCCGTGCGCTCCCTCACCTCCCGCTCCAGTTCGGCCCGATGCCACGCTTCCGTTCTGCGCAACCCCTCATGGGCTTCGGTCAGAACGCGGGTGCGGTCCGTGACCCGCTTCTCCAGATTCCTCCCGGCGGCCCGCGCCTCATCGAGGGCCCGGGTCATGACGCAGGCGGCGGAGGCAAAGTGCGTCAGCCGCGTGAGCAGCCTGAGATCCTCGCCGTCGAAGGTGCGATCGAGGTCATGCGTGCCGGCCCAGAGCGTACCGACCGGCTTGTCGCCGGCATGGAACGGCACCAGCAGGAGTTCCTGGATGGGCGGCTCGACACAGGCGGCCGGAAGGCGGGCATGCGGGCGCGAGAACAGCAGGTGGGTGTTGCGGGTCACCGTCATGCCACAGGGGCTTTCGGCGAAGGGGATCGTGCCGCCGCGATGCGCGGCCCATGATCCTGCGATCGCGGCCAGGCGGAAGCGTTTCGGGTCCTCGTCCGGTTCGAGGACGCTGATCCCGGCCGACCCGGCCATGCCCATCCCGACGAGGAGGTCCGCGATGCGCTGCAGGACCGTGTCGGGGCTGACGGCCAGATCCCGGGCCAGTTCGGCCAGCGCATGGGCTTCCGCCCCGTAGTCGGGAGGGCGTACGGGACGCGTGACCAACGCGTCGGTGATCGGGACCTCATCCAGGCCCGCGAACCAAACCGGCAAAACCGTCGGTGTCATGTCTTTCGACGCTCGCCGTTCTCTCGCCGTCGCACCGGTCGAGCGTGCCGAACACATGTTGAGTTCTACTCGCGCGCAAGGATTCGATCAAATTCCCGCGCGGATGACCGCCGATGTCTTTTCCGGAGCCGAGCGAAGTCTATCCGGCCGCGCCCGTCCGTGAGGTCCTGCCGTCGAGGATGAGGTCGAGCTCTCGCAACACCGCCGCGATATCCATCGGCTTTTCCAGCAGTCGGGCCGACGCGTAGCGGCCGAGGATCGTCGCCTGGTCGTAGCCGGTGGTGAACAGGAACGGGACGCCGAGGGCGAGGAGCGCATCGGCCACCGGATACACGTCCTCGCCTCCGAGGTTCACATCCAGGATGGCCGCGTTGGGCGGGGACGGCCCGTTGAGGAGGCCGAGGGCGCCCTCCACGGTGGCGATGGGACCGAGCACCTCGGCTTCGGCCTCGGCCAAGCCCCGCGCCAGTTCATCGGCCAGGAAGTACTCGTCCTCCACCACCAGGATGCGCCGTCCCCGGAGAGCCCGCCTGGAGTGCCTCGCGAGATTCCCGGTCACGGTCGGTTCTCGTGCGGAGCACGACGGGGAAGCGGGAGTTCTGGCAGAGACACTTTGTGAGACGCTTGGCATCGTCGTTCTCCCGTGCCTGGTTCGAGAGGGATAGCGCCATGGTGCAGGGGAATGCCGCCCTCCCCCATCATGGTGGTCGTTCCGGCGCCGAACCGATCGGGCCGAGCGCGCTCGACATCCCGTCGGGGACGACGGTCCGGCTCCGGCCGTTCAGCGCACGATACGGGATCACCGGCGAACCGGAGGTGAATGATCATGCGCCCCATCACGGGAAAGTCCAGAATGCGGCGCCAGCCCCGGCCGGGTTGACCCGGCCCCCTGAAACCGCGAGGAACAAAAACCGAACACAGCGCCTTCCCCCGATGTCTGCCCAACGACGCCCGCTCATTGCCCGCGCACCGATGTGACAGCCCGATCCGATGTCGAGCCCCGGCGACGATACCCCCGTCCGCAAGATCATCCATATCGACATGGACGCGTTCTACGCGTCCGTGGAGCAGCGGGACGATCCGGCCCTGCGAGGCCGGCCCCTCGCGGTCGGCGGGTCGCGCGAGCGGGGCGTGGTGGCCGCCGCCAGCTACGAGGCGCGGGTCTTCGGGGTCCGCTCGGCCATGCCCTCGGTCACCGCCCGGCGCCTGTGCCCCGACCTCCTCTTCGTCAAGCCGCGCTTCGAGGTCTACCGGGCGATCTCGGAGGAGATCCGCGCAGTGTTCGCCGAGCATACCGCGATCATCGAGCCGGTGGCCCTCGACGAGGCCTATCTCGACGTCACCGAGAACCTGCAGGGGCTGGCCACCGCCACCGAGGTGGCGCGGGTGATCCGGGCTGAGATCCTCGCGAGGACCGGCCTCGTGGCCTCGGCCGGCGTCTCCTACAACAAGTTCCTCGCCAAGGTCGCCTCGGATTTCCGCAAGCCCGACGCGCTGTTCGTGATCACGCCCGCGATGGGGCCGGGCTTCGTCGAGGATCTGGCCATCGGCCGGTTCCACGGCGTCGGCCCTGTCACGGAGGCGAAGATGAAGCGCCTCGGCATCCTCACCGGCCGCGACTTGAAGGCCCGCTCCCTGGAGGAGCTGCAGGCGGCCTTCGGCAGTTCGGCGGCCTATTATCATTCGGTGGCGCGCGGCATCGATGAGCGGCCGGTGCGCGCCCACCGCATCCGCAAATCGGTGGGGGCGGAGACCACCTTCTCGGAGGACCTCACCGGGTTCGACGCCATGGCGGAGCGATTGGCGCCGCTGATCGACAAGGTCTGGACCTCCTGCACCGCCAAGGGCGTCTCGGGACGCACCGTCACGCTGAAGGTGAAGTTCTCGGATTTCGTCCAGATCACCCGGGCGCAGTCCTTCGAGGCCCCGGTCGCCGGCCGCGATGCGATGATGCAGTCGGTGCTGGGACTGCTCCGCACGGTGTTCCCGCTCCGCCGCAGCGTCCGCCTGCTCGGCGTCTCCCTGTCGGGCCTTCAGCAGGGCGAGACGGAGGGACCGCGCCAGCTCGGGCTCGCGATCTGAGGCAGGTACCGGGCAGGAGCGTGCGGCGATTGCCGCGCAACCCCGGCGGCCCTATCTGGCTTGTCTGCGCACGGACCCGCCGGGTCTGATCGGATCCAAGTCGATGAGGGGGGATGCATGAGCCGCCGGGATGACAAGAGCCTCGTGCTCCTCGTCGGCGATGCGATCGGGCAAACCCAGATCCTCCTCTCCAAGCACCTCGCCCTGTTTCAGGCCGAGGTCGGATCGGCGGTCGGGCAGGTGGCGCGTCCGCTCGTCCTGTTCCTGATGGCGGCCCTCTTCGTCCTGATCGGATTGTTCGTGCTCCTGGTGGCGATCGTCCAAGGGCTGGCGCTCCTCATCGGTTCGGAGGCGATCGCGTCGCTGATCGTCGGCGGCGCCTTCGCCGCCGTGGCCCTCGCCCTCTTCGCCGTCGGGTATCGGCTGATGTCCCTTTCGAACCTGGAGCCGATGCGGACGCGGCGCCAGCTCGCGCGGGACCGGGACGCCCTGAGAGCCCGCTGACGCCGATTCAGAGGCGCGCCTTCCGGTCTACCTCCGGGCTCAGGCGGAGATCGCACGTTTCTCCACCACCCTGCCCTGCTCGTCGAGGCGATAGGCCAGGGTCTGGGCCGTCGCGAGATGCACGTCGGCGACCGCGTCGGCACCGATCCCGTCGAGATGCATGATCAGCGCCCGCAACGAATTGCCGTGCGCCACTAGCAGAACCTGCTGGCCCGTGCGCACCCGGGATTCGATCTCGTCCCGATAGTAGGGAAGAAGCCGATCGGCCGTCATCGCCAGGCTCTCGCCGCCCGGCGGCACCGCATCGAAGGACTTTCGCCAGGCGCGGACCTGCGCGACCCCCCAGCGCTCCTGCGATTCCTGCTTGTTCAGCCCGGCGAGCTGGCCGTAGTCGCGCTCATTCAGCGCCGCGCTCCGGTGGACGGCAAGGTCGGGCTGCCCGAGTTCCGACAGGATGAGGCTCAGGGTGCGCCGGGCCCGCGTCAGCTCGCTGGTGAAGGCGATGTCGAAGGAGAGCCCGACCTCTTTCATGCGGCGCCCGCAGTTCCGCGCCTCGCCGACGCCTCGTTCCGTCAGATCGGGATCGCGGATGCCGGAGAAGAGGTCGCGCTCGTTGTCGAGGCTCTGCCCGTGGCGGACGATGACGAGGGTGCGGTCGGGAAGGGGCATTCGGGGAGCGGTGTCCGCAGGAGGTTGGGTGAAGGCGGTGTGCGGGTCAGCGTCGACGGCTGCCGCGCGGCCCGGTGACCACCGGGGTGTTGGTCCGGTTCTCGTCGAGGAGCTTGCGCCACCGGGTCAGGCGTTCGGGATCGAGCGCGCCCTCCGCCACGGCGGCCTGAACGGCGCAGCCGGGCTCGTGGGCATGGGTGCAGTCGCGGAACCGGCAGGAGGGCGCCAGCTCGACGATCTCGGCGAACAGCGTGTCGATCCCCTCCGCCGCGTCGCTCACATGCAGCGTGCGCATCCCCGGCGTATCGATGACCCAGCCGCCGCCCGCGATGGCATGGAGGGAGCGCGATGTGGTGGTGTGGCGCCCCTTGGCGTCGTGTTCGCGGATCCCACCGGTCTCCTGGGGGAGGTCCTGGTCCGGGCCGGCGAGCGTGTTGACCAGGGTCGATTTTCCCACCCCCGAGGAGCCGACGACCGCCACGGTCAGACCCTCGCCGCACCAGGGGGCAAGCTGCGCCACGGCGTCCGGAAGGCGCGGATTGACCGTGACGACGGCGAGGTCGCGCTGCAGGCCCGCGGCCTGCCGCCGGTAGGTCTCGGCATCGGGGGCCATGTCCGCCTTGGTGAGGACGATGACGGGATTCGTGCCCCCCTGGTTGGCGAGCGCCAGGTAGCGCTCCAGCCGGGCGATGTTGAAATCGGCGTTGCAGGACGTGACGACGAAGAGGGTATCGACATTGGCCGCCGCCAGCTGCAGCGGGCCTCCGCCTTCGTTGCGCCGTTGCAGCACGCTCCTGCGCGACAGACGGCGGCGCATCGTCCCGGTCTCGGGCTCGACCAGCACCCAATCCCCCACGGCGAAATCGCCGGTCTGGGTGTGGACGGGGAGCACGAGCCCCACCGGCCCCGTGAGGGACAGGGCGGTCAGCCGGGACCGGTGGACCGTCGCGATCCGCATCGGCACGAGACCGGCCTCGGCCGGTTCACGTTGCTCCTCGAAGAAGTCGGACCATCCGAGACGGGAGGGCCGCAGGGGATGGGAATGGCTCGGATCATCGGTCACCGGCCAGCCATGACAGGGCCTTGGCGGATTGACCAGCGCCTCGCGCGCCTTCCGGCGCCGGTCCCCTTGCTCCCCGGCGGCGAGGTGCCCGATCATCGGTGCGCCGGATTCGAGGGAATGGGGGTGGCGATGTCGAAGCTGGATGAGAAGCGCGAGGAGATCGCGGCTCTGATCGCGTCGGAACTCGGTCTCGGCGATCTGACCGGACTGAGCGAGGCCGACCGCGCGGCCGTCGATCGACAGACCTTGGAAACGATCGAGGGCTGCGCCCTCGAGACGGATGAACCGGCCGATTGCGAGGACGCGGGCACGCAGCTCCAGCTGCGGCTGCGGGAATACCGCGCCCTGCTGGAGTTGCGGACGGACGAGGCGGATGCCCGGCTCGCCGAAGAGGGCGAGGTGTTCGGCCGCGAAGACGATGCCTGAATCTCTTCGCACCGGACCCGGTGGCGTCGGGGGATCGTCCTACGCCTATGTCCTCGAGGGAAGTCCGTTCGCGACGGCCCCGCCCGACGTGTCGAGCTTGGCCCGGCACCCGACCGCGTAGACGTTGGGCGGCCGGCTGCCGACCTCGCGCTGCCAGCGGCAGGTTTGCGTCAGCCTCAGATAGACGTCCAGGATCGAGGCGTGATCGCCGAATCGCTCGCGCAGGCGGGCGACACGGTAGACGCCCCGGCGCTCGCAGGGACCGCAGGCGATGACGAGGTGCGAGGCCCTCACGTCGCAGAGGCGCTCCATGTCAGGTCGCCGAACCAGGAGACACGCCCCGCGCGCCTCGAGTCGAACCTTCTTGGAGAGAGCGAACAGCCGTCGAGCAGATGTGTGGATCCCGTGGCCTCTCCTGTCGGGCAGGCCCCGACGGCACGGGCGAGAGGGCCGCAGGCGATCCGCGCCATAGGGGTCGACAGCATGGTGGACACTCCGTGAATAAGAACATATAGTGAACATAGAGTTCAAGCGCGGAGGTCAAGATGCAGACGGCCGACCTGTGGATATCAGGGAATCTCGCTCCTGCCGGCCTGCCCTCGGGCATGGCGAGGCGGACGAGGGCCGGTTCGGCGGCCAGCGCGCCGTCGCCCCGCACGAGCGGAGACCGGACCATGCATTTCGACGTGCTGGAGGAGCGGGTCGGGCGCTGGGGCTGGTCCCTGCGCGATGCCTACGGCCAGGAGGTCGCCCATTCTCCGATGCCGTATCCGAGCCGGGTCCAGGCCTCGGCGGCGGCCCTGGCCTTTTCCCAGCTCGTGGCCTACGCCGGCAAGCAGATGCGCCGGCCCTGAGGCCGGATGGCGAAGGCCTGCCGGATCCGAATTGTCGCGTGTTTCATGGGGCGGAGGCGAGGAATCGGCTCCCTGCCATGGCGGATGCAGCCGCAGGGGAAGGAGCCGATCCGGGCCGTGATGTCTGGAAATCGTCCCGGATCGTGATCCGGGACGATGAGCTACGAGTTCATCAGTATGTTGGCGGAGCCAACGATGGTCGCTGCGAACATCACCGATGCAACGCCGACCATGAAGTAAGAGAAGACTTTCAGCATCGACGCCAAGGCGCTGTCCTGACTGGTTCAGCAGCGGCTGCCACCCGACGTCTGGCCATATTGCATGACCTCGCGGGTCTGCTGGTTGGCGTTGCCCTCGGCTGCCGAACTCATCGGACAACCGAACGACGAGGGGGCCCGACGATCGGCCTGGATCGAATGGGTGGTGTCGACGTCATAGGGGGTGAACGTGGTGTAACGCGACGGGCGCTCCATCGCCGTCGTGGGCGCGATCGAGGCCAGGCCCATGACGAGGGCGGTCGAGAGAGCGGCAATGTAAGTCTTCATGTGAGCAACGGCTTTCTTGTCTCGTGAAGCCGCCGCGTCTTGGCTGCTTCTTCTGCTTGAAGCCAATATGAAGTAATAATCTCCTCTCCGGCGTGCTGACACGCACGCGACGCCGCGGATTAAAGGTGCCCGATAGGTCAGATGAGTGAGTTATAACAAATACCACCGCCATGTGCTTTGGATCGACACGCACATGGCGGGGTGTTGTTCTTATAATCCCGGCCTGTCTCGGGAATGAGTGTCGCAGGGCCATTCGTGACGGAAGTGCCTGTGCCGACTGCGCGATATCGAGACAGGCTGCCCCGGTCGCGTCGATGCGGGACGCTCAATTCCCAAGCTCCTCCCCTTCCCCGCCGCGTCAGCCTTCCTCGGGGCGGGGGGCGATGCGGTCGAGGGCCGCCATCGTGTCGTCGGACAGGTCGAGGTCTGCCGCAGCCAGGTTCTCGCGCAGGTGCTCCACCGACGACGTGCCGGGGATCAGCAGGATGTTGGGAGAACGCCGCAGGAGCCAGGCCAGCGCCACCTGCATGGGCGTCGCGCCGAGCCCTTCGGCGATCTCGTTCAGGGCCGCCGACTGGATCGGGCTGAAGCCGCCGAGCGGGAAGAACGGGACATAGGCGGTGCCGGATGCGGCCAGGTCGTCGATCAGTGCGTCATCCGCCCGATGCACCAGGTTGTACTGGTTCTGGACACAGACGATCGTCGCGATGGATCGGCTCTCCGCCACCTGCCGCGCCGTCACGTTGCTCAGCCCGATCCGGCGGACGAGCCCGTGGCGCTGGAGATCGGCGAGGACGGAGAGCGGCGCTTCGATGGAGCCCTCGGCCGGCCCATGCACGTCGAGCATGATACGCAGATTGACCACGTCGAGAGCCTCGACGCCGAGGTTGCGCAGGTTGTCGTGGACGGCGCCCGTGAGGTCCTCGGCGGAGAAGGCCGGGTTCCAGGAGGCGTCGGCACCGCGCCGGGCTCCGATCTTGGTGACGATCACGAGGTCGTCGGGATAGGGGTGGAGCGCTTCGCGGATGATCTCGTTGGTGACGTGCGGTCCGTAGAAGTCGCTGGTGTCGATATGGTCGACGCCGTGCGCGACCGCTTCGCGTAGCACCGCGATGGCCCCGGCCCGATCCTTCGGCGGCCCGAAGACACCGGGACCCGCCAATTGCATCGCGCCGTAGCCCAGGCGCTTCACCGTGCGGTCTCCGAGGGCGTAGGTCCCGGCTCGTGCGATATCGGTCATACATCTCGCTCCTGTGTGTCGAGCGGGATTGTAGAACCTCGTGATTGGCGTGGTAATACGCCCTCTTCCGCACGGGGTGCGCGACAGGACGAACGGGTCGCGGGATGTCATCGCAGCCTCGCAAGATCCACCATTGGTCAGAGGCTCGCGTCCGCCAAGATCAGGGGGGCGGTTTGTCTTCGGGCTAAAGGCCGAAATGCCGGCTCAGGACGATCATCAGCTCGGTCTGACTGTCCGTATCGGTCTTGACGAAAATCTTCTTCAGATGCGTCCGTGTCGTATGGATCGACATGCCGAGCCTGTCCGCGCATTCCTTGGTGCTGTGGCCGGCGAGCAGGCTGTGGCACAACTCGGCTTCCCGAGGCGTGAGCCCGTACGATGTCTTGAGGACGTCGCCGTCGAGTTCGCCGCTGGCATTGAGATCCGTGATCGTCAGAATGGCCCGGCAGCCGTCGAAATATTCGAGCCCGGCCTTGCGCAGGGGCTGCGCCCGTAGGGTGAGGGGTCGCTTGGCCACCCTGCGGACGACGACCGGCGCCCGGGACAGGGAAACACCCTGCGGATCGGACCAGAGGGCGGCGGCGATGTGCGCACGAAGCCGCGCGGTGGCCTGCGCATCGGAGGGAACCACGAGTTCCCCCAGCCGCACGTTCAGGTCGGGTCCGAACAGACGTTCCGCGCTGCTGCTCGCCCGCAGCACACGTCCCGTCCTGTCGAGGAGCAGGCTCGGGCTGCGCACCGTCTCCAGGGCATCGGCGATGCCCGTGAGGCGCGCCTCGCCGAGGCTATGGGCCAGTTGCGCGGCCCGGTTGAGGGGGGCGATGAGGCGCCGCAGGGCGATCTGGTCATCCACCGTGTAGGCCCCCTGCTGGATGGTCCGCTGCATCATCATCACCCAGGCATCGTCGCCCGCCTGGACCATCAGTCCGGCGGACCATTGAAAGCCGTGGCTGTGCAAGTAATCGGCGTAGAACGGTTCGGATCGCATGGCGTCCGGTGTGGCATAGTCCTGATCCACGAACAGGCCGGTCCTCAGAAGCTTTGGGACGCCCCTCACGCGGTAATCGTTCTTCGACCAGCCCTCGCGAAAATAGCCGTCGACCAGGCCATCGAGACTGGCGCTCATCGGCAGGCCGGGCACGCGCCCCTTCAGCGGGATCGCGACGACCCCCCTCGCGCCCGTCGAAGTCGCGATCTTGGCGACAGCTTTGTCCCAGTCATGCGACTGTAGGGCGGATGTGACGAGCGAGTTTTCGATGTCCTGCAAAGTCTCGTCGTCGAGGTCCATCTCCAGTCCTTCAGCGACACGATACGCTCCCGCGCAACGCCGCACATTATCGGCGATAGGCAGGACTAACCTGCCGGGATTGGATTTGAAAGACCAACGTGTTTTTCGGGTGAAGACGACAACATCATCCGTCGAGGCAGTATATGCCGATCGGCTATATCGATCGTCCGGCATTCATTATTGAGCCGGGACCAGGTCTGGATCGACTACCGGATCGTCGTTCGGTGAGGTTTCTCATCGTGCAATCAACGAGCGATGCGCGCGAAAGCATGTGCGAACGCATCGAACGGAATCCATCCGCCCCTATCCGTGCCGCCGTCGAGAGAATCGGGCCAAGACCGGCGCCTCGGTTTGCCGTCCTGTCGCCGCGATCAGGCCGGCTCGTAGGCCGCCGACAGTCCGGTGCTCTCCGACGCCGTGTCCTGCGAAGGGGCACCCAAGGGGCCGGCATGAAGCCGGGCGATCAGCCGTGCCATGTCCTCTGGCAGGTCGGCGGCGCATTCGAGGCCGAAGGCGCGGTCTAGGGCTGGCATCGTGCTGCGCAGGAAGGCGTGGGACGCCTCCGCGCCGGGACGCGGCGGCGCCGACGCCGATGACGGGATGTGCAGGACGGGCGTGCCGAGGGTGGTTGTGGGCAGAGCGAGCATGGCTTCCACGGGGGTGCGCGACGCGCCTTGCGCGATCCCTCCGCCGGGCATTCGCGGCGGCCCGTCTCGTAAGGCCGCCCAAGCTAGACCGTACTGGTTGAACCGTAGCTGAAGGGCGACCGTCGCCCGCGCCGCGATCCCGTTGCCGGGGCCGACATCGGGATCAGATGTAGTGCCGGAAGACGACCTGGCTCTGGGGGTCCTTCGTCTTGCCGCGCTCGGATCCATCGACCGTGGGGCGGCCCTGGATCAGGGATGCCGGCATGACCAGGGTGACGAGGGCGAGCAGCCAGCGGAAGGGACGTGCAACGGTCATGTCGGGTTCCTGGGCTGGGTCGCGGCCGGATCGTCACCTTGAGATCATGCGCCTATGGCGGCTGAATGGTTCATGGCTGGCCGCGATCCGTTTCGCTGTGCCGGCGCGCACATCGGCTCTTCCTCCCTGTGCCGCCGCCGGCTTCAGCGGCGGTTCCGCCAAGGCCCAGACGCCGAGCGCGATAGACCGCCGCCGGACGTGAGGAGCCGTTCCGGTGCCATGGCGCGGCGGTCCCCGCCTCCCCCGGGGTGTCGGCGCGCGGCATGCGGGAACGGGGCTCCCGTCCGTGACGAGCGCCCCGTTCCTCGGGATATCGATACTCTACACCACGAGGATGTCCTGGAAGGTGATGACGGGGCGCGTGGTGAGGAGGGCGAACTGGAGGGCATCGGCCGATCCGCTGCCGTCCGCGTCGTAGGAGACGGCGCCCGTGCGCGAATCGTAGAGGACCCGGTCGTCCGCATCCAGGACGGCACCGGCCGCTCCGATGTCCTTGAAGGCGCCCGCCGCCAGGGTTCCGGCCTTGGTCAGTGCCGTGAAGATCCCGTTCTCGAGCCGGAGCGTGTCGTCGATGGCGGCGAAGTCGACGATGCGGTCGACGTTGCCGGCGCCGAGTGCCGTGTTGAAGAAGAAGATGTCGGCACCGGCCCCGCCCTTCAGGATGTCGTCGCCCAGACCGCCATTGAGCATGTTGGCGCTGCCGTTGCCGGTCAGCGTGTTGGCGAGGGCGTTGCCCTTGCCGTTGATGTCGGCGCTGCCGGTGAGAAGCAGGTTCTCGATCTCGCTGCCGAGATTAAACTCCACCGAACTCCGCACGAGATCGATGCCGCCCGCCGACGCCTCGACGATCTTGTCGCCGCCATCGGTGACGTAGGTATCGTCGCCGAGGCCGCCGACGAGCCGGTCGGTGCCCGTCGCGCCATTGAGGACGTTGGCGGCGTCGTTGCCCAGGAGGGTGTTGTCGAGGGCATTGCCCGTCGCCTTGATCGCCGCCGTTCCCGTGAGGGTGAGGTTCTCCAGATTGTCGCCGAGGGTCAGGGTGGCCGAACTCCGCACGAGGTCGGTTCCGGCGCCGAGGGCCTCGACGATCGTGTCGCCGCCATCGGTGACGTAGGTGTCGTTGCCGAGACCGCCGATGAGGGTGTCGCTGCCGGTGCCGCCGTCGAGGAGGTTGGCGGCGGCATTGCCGGTGATGCGGTTGGCCAGGGCGTTGCCGGTGCCGGCGAGGGCGCTCACCCCCGTCAGGGTGAGGTTCTCGATGTTGTCGCCGAGGGTCAGGCTCACCGATGTCTCGACGAGGTCGGTGCCGCCATTAAGGGCTTCGACGATCGTGTCGCCACCATCGGTGACGTAGGTGTCGTTGCCCAGCCCACCGATGAGGGTGTCGCTGCCGGTGGCGCCGTCGAGACGGTTGGCCGCGGCGTTGCCCGTGATGGTGTTGGCGGCGCTGTTGCCGGTGCCGGCGAGGGCGCTCGCCCCCGTCAGGGCCAGGTTCTCGAAGCCCTCGGCCAGGGTGAAGCTCGCCGCACTCTGGACGAGGTCCGTGCCGGCGCCGGACGCCTCGACGAGGGTGTCGTCGCCATCCGTGACGTAGGTGTCGTCGCCGAGGCCGCCGATCAGCGTGTCCTTGCCCCCGTTGCCGTTGAGGATGTTGGCGGCGCCATTGCCCGTCAGCACGTTGTCCAAGACGTTGCCCGTGCCGTCGATGGCCTGGATGCCGGTCAGGATCAGGTTCTCGAGGTTCTTGCTCAGGGTGTGGGAGGCCGAACTCCGCACGGTGTCGGTGCCCGCCGAGGCCGCTTCGGCGATCGTATCGCCGCCATCGGTGACGTAGGTGTCGTCGCCGAGCCCGCCGATGAGGGTGTCGCTGCCGGTGCCGCCGTCGAGGACGTTGGCGGCGGCGTTGCCGGTGATCCGGTTGGCCAGGGCGTTGCCGGTGCCGTTGGTGACGGCCTTCCCCGTGAGGGTCAGGTTTTCGAGGTTGTCACCGAGGGTCAGGGAGACCGCGCTCTGGACGAGGTCGGTGCCGCCGTCGAGGGCCTCGACGATCGTGTCTCCGCCATCGGTGACGTAGGTGTCGTTGCCGAGACCGCCGACGAGGGTGTCGCTGCCCTTGCCGCCGTTGAGGATGTTGGCGGCACCGTTGCCCCGGATCGTGTTGGCGAGGGTGTTGCCGGTGCCGTTGATCGCGGCCGAGCCGATGAGGGTCAGGTTCTCCAGGTTGAGGCCGAGGGTCAGGGTGGCCGAACTCCGGACGAGGTCGGTGCCCGCGGAGGCCGCCTCGGTGATCGTGTCGCCGCCATCGGTGACGTAGATGTCGTCGCCCAGCCCGCCGATGAGGATGTCGGCACCGCTGACGCCGTCGAGGGTGTTGGCGGCGGCGTTGCCCTGGAGCGTGTTGGCCAGGGCGTTGCCGGTGCCGTCGATGGCCCCCGTCCCCGTGAGGGTGAGGTTTTCGACATTGTTGCCGAGGGTCAGGGAGACCGAGCTTTCGACGAGGTCCGTGCCGGCATCCGCCGCCTCGGTGATCGTGTCTCCGCCATCGGTGACGTAGATGTCGTCGCCGAGCCCGCCGATGAGGACGTCCGCACCCCCGCCGCCGTCGAGGCGGTTGGCGGCACCGTTGCCCTGGATCGTGTTGGCCAGGGCATTGCCGGTGCCGTCGAGGGCGGCCGTGCCCGTCAGGGTCAGCGTCTCGATCGCCTGGCCCGCCGTCAGGGTGAAGCTGACGCTCGCCTGCACGACGTCGGTGCCGGCGCCCGCCGTCTCGAAGACCCGGTCTCCGGCGTCGTCGACGATGTAGGTGTCATTGCCGCCGAGGCCCGACAGGCTGTCGGCCCCCGCCCCTCCGTTCAGGGTGTTCACCCCGGCATTGCCACGCAGGGTGTTGGCGAGCGCGTTGCCGGTGAGCGAGATGCCCTTGGTTCCGGCATCGCTCGTCGTCTGGAGCGCCTCGATCTCCTGATCGGCGGCGAGGGTGTAGGTGAGCGTCGTTTTGATCGTGTCGAAGCCCTCGCCCGTCGCTTCGACGATGAGGTCGGTCGTGGTGTTCACGAGATACGTATCGTCGCCCGCGCCTCCGGCGAGGGTGTCGATCCCCTCATCGCCATCCAGGACGTCGTTGCCGGCGCCGCCGTCGAGGCGGCTGGCGTAGGCGTCGCCGGTGAGGGTATCGGCGAAGGCCGAGCCGATGAGGTTGGTGATGCTGCGCAGAGTATCCGAACCGCCGCCGCCGGTATTCTGCGCGCTGCCCTGCTTCAGCAAGCTTACGGTGACGGCAGAAGACGCGTCGGAGTAGGAGGCCGTGTCTTTCGATCCGTCTCCCGTCAAGATATCATTGCCGTTTCCGCCTTGCAGAATATCGGCGTATAGCTTCTCTCCATCGTATCCATAGAGATAATCATTGCCGTCTCCGCCAATTAAGGTGTCCTTGCCGTCATAACCTTCCAGGTAATCGATTCCCGCATCTCCGCTCAGGATGTCATTAAAATTCGTGCCATATATTGTGTCTGAATTCTTGGAGCCGGTGATTATCGCGCGAGACGTCAATCCATATGCATCGACATTCAGCGTATGGTCGCCAGTGATTGTGCTGGAAAAATCGAGCGTTCCACCAGATCCTTTAAGAGTCGCCAAGATCTCGATGTTGTCTACGTCGCTATCGAGGATAGTCGAAAAAGCAGAAAATTGCGCAATTGTTCCGAGTAGACCGCCGGAGAGCTTATAATCTAGGATCTCTACGTTTGTGAATGTAAAATCTCCAAATGTGCCAACAACAACGGTATCTGTGCCTGCGCCCCCATCGATCAACCCGGTCCGGTTCTGCGAACTGGAATTCGTGAAGGTGTCGTTGCCGTCGTTCCCCTTCAGGATATCGGTTCCGCCAGAGGCGTTGATGACGTCGTTGCCGGCACCCCCGTCGATGACATTCGAGAGTGCGTCACCCGTGAGGGTGTCGTTGAAGGCCGAGCCGATCAGGTTGGGGGTGTCCTTGATCGTGTCCGTCCCGGCACCCACGGTGTTCTGAGCCGATGTCGTCGCCAGATTCACCGTGACGGCGGCCGTCGCTCCCGCATAGGAGGCGGTATCTCCCTCATCGTCTCCGACGATCACGTCGTTCCCGGCACCGCCTTCCAGGGTGTCGCTGCCGAGGCCGCCATTGAGCCGGTCATTGCCGGCGCCACCGATCAGCGTGTCGTCGAAATCCGAACCGTTCAGGGTGTCGTTCCTGGCCGATCCGATGATCGTGACACCGGCGGTCAGGCCGGCATTGGACACCAGCACCGAATCCGTGCCGGTGACGCGGCTGGTGAAGTCGACCGTGCCGCCTGCCCCTTGCAGGGAGATTTCGAACTTCGTGGTGGTCGCCGTGCTGTCGACGAGGTTGGTGAAGGATGAGAGCTGGGCTGTCGTGGCGACGACGGACTTGGTGTCCAGCACCTCGACCCCTGTGAAACTGGTGTTTCCCAAATCGTAGGCATTGATGAGCGTGTCCGTTCCGATCCCGCCCTCGACGCTCACGATGCCGCCATAGCCGGTCATGATCTGGAACGTGTCGTTGCCGGCTCCGCCGTCGAGTCCGTCTACGCCGTCATCGTAGACCGTGATCGAATCGTTGCCGTCACCGCCTGAAACCATATCGCTTCCGAAGTCTGCGTCGAGAATGTCGTTGCCGGTTCCACCAGCGAGAGTGTCGTTGCCCGTGCCGCCGGTGAGAGTATCGTTGCCGGCCCCACCGGTGAGGGTGTCGTCGTAGGTCGAGCCGTAGAGCGCGTCGGCATTGGCGGTGCCGATGAGCGTCAACGCCGAGCTGAGTCGATTGCCCACGTCTTGAACGCTGACGCCGTGTGCGCCGAGGCCTCGGTTCGAGAAGTCGAGCGTGCCGCCCGCTTCATCGTAATAGCCGAGATAGAAACCGAGCTGAGCGTCTGCGGCGGTGGTGGTCGAGATGATGGACCCGAAGGCGTTCAGCTGCGCGACGCTTCCGTAGGTATAGCCGTTCTGCAGATCGAGACTCTCGACATTGCTGAAGGTGACCAAGCCGAGGTCGGCATTGATCACCTGGACGGTGTCGATGCCTGTCCCGCCATCGGCGGAGCTGCCGGCTCCGCTGGATGCGCTCATGAGGATAGTGTCGTTGCCGTCGCCGCCGGTGACGGTGTCGCTGCCGTCGCCGCCGTCGAGGATGTCGTTGCCGGCTCCGCCGCTAAGGGTGTCGTCGCCGGAACTGCCGGTGAGGGTATCGTTGCCATCGCCACCATCGAGGGCATCGTTGCCCTGGCCTCCGTCGAGAATGTCGTTGCCGGCTCCACCGCCGAGGGTGTCGTTGCCTGCGTTGGCGTAGAGGGTATCGTTGCCGGCTCCCCCGGTGAGAGCGTCATCATTGGCCGAGCCGTTGAACGTGTCGGCATTGGCGGTGCCGATGAGCGTCAACGCCGAGCTGAGGCCGCTGCCCGAGTTCTGAACGCTGACGCCGTGTGCGCCGAGGCCTCGGTTCGACAAGTCGAGCGTCCCGCCCGCTTCGCCGTAATAGCCGAGATAGAAAACGAGTTGCGCGTCGGCGGGGGTGGTGGTCGAGGTGATGGACCCGAAGGCGTTCAGCTGCGCGACGCTTCCGTAGGTATAGCCGCTCTGCAGATCGAGACTCTCGACATTGCTGAAGGCCACCGAGCCGAGGTCGCCAGCGATCACCTGAACGGTATCGCTGCCCGCTCCGCCATTGGCGGTGCCGGCGGCGGCGCTGTATGCGCTCATGACGATGGTGTCGTTGCCGTCGCCGCCGGTGAGGGTGTCGCTCCCGTCGCCGCCGTCGAGGATGTCGTTGCCGGCTCCGCCGCTGAGGGTGTCGTCGCCCGAACCCCCGGTGAGGGTATCGTCGCCGTCGCCGCCATCCAGAGCATCGTTACCCTCGCCGCCGTCGAGGATGTCGTTGCCAGCTCCACCGGTGAGAGTGTCGTTGCCTGCGCTGGCGTAGAGGGTATCGTTGCCGGCTCCGCCGGTGAGAGCGTCGTCGTAGACCGAGCCGTTGAACGTGTCGGCATTGGCGGTGCCGATGAGCGTCAACGCCGAGCTGAGGCCGCTGCCCGAGTTCTGAACGCTGACGCCGTGTGCGCCGAGGCCTCGGTTCGAGAAGTCGAGCGTCCCGCCCGCTTCGCCGTAATAGCCGAGATAGAAAACGAGTTGCGCGTCGGCGGGGGTGGTGGTCGAGGTGATGGACCCGAAGGCGTTCAGCTGCGCGACGCTTCCGTAGGTATAGCCGCTCTGCAGATCGAGACTCTCGACATTGCTGAAGGCCACCGAGCCGAGGTCGCCAGCGATCACCTGAACGGTATCGCTGCCCTCTCCGCCATTGGCGGTGCCGGCAGCGCCGCTGGAGGCGCTCATGACAATGATGTCGTTGCCGTCGCCGCCGGTGAGGGTATCGCTCCCGTCGCCGCCGTCGAGGATGTCGTTGCCGGCCCCGCCACTCAGGGTGTCGTCGCCGGAACTGCCGGTGAGGGTGTTTGCGCCGGTGTTGCCGATGAGGGTCTCGTTACCCCCAGTCCCTGAAATCGAGATCGGCGATGCGCCGAGGGCGGTGATCTTCGTGATCCCTCCGTCTGCCTGCAGCGTGATGCCGGTGACGCTGGAAGGGGCGCTGAAACGAAGGTCGTCGACCGTCACCGTCGCCGTTTCATTCCCGCCATAGGCCGCCGAGACCGCGATCGTATCTCCTGGGTTCGCCGCTGCGATGGCATCGGCGATCGTTGCGTAGGTGCCCGGAACGTTGCGCGTCGCCATGATGGTCGTCTTTCCCTGGGACAAAGCGTCGTGACCGTCTCGAATCCCGGCAATCACGGCGGTCGTTCGTGCGATCCGGCGCGGTTAGAGCACCCGGTCAAATGCAGCGCATCCCCCAAATGGAGTATAACGAGGCATCGGCTTGCGGGCGGACGGTGCGAGTGTGCTTGAGTCATGACGGTCGGGGCTCCATCATGGCGCTATGCGACGTCGAGGTGCGGGTTGTCGCGATCCAACCCTCCTCGCGGCCCGTATGGCGATCTCGATGTTTGCAATTTTCGCGTGAATGTTGGTTAAGGGGATGGAAGTGCCAGTCAATTCCGAAACCCTGATCGATCACATCTACGAAGCCGCAGTCATTCCGGAGATGTGGCCCAGTGTACTGGCCGAACTGATGCGGGTCGGCGAGGGGAATGGCGCGCTTCTGTTCACGACGGTGGGCAGCGAGTTCCGCTACGTCACGTCCCCGGGCTTCGAGGCGGGAATCGCCGAATATGTCGCCGGGGGCTGGCCGGCGCGGACCGACAGGCCAGCGCGGTTGTTCGCCAGGGAACATGCCGGCTTCCTCACCGACCTCGACGTCTACACCGAAGCGGAGATGGAGGTGGAGCCGGTCTTCCGCGACTTCCTGCGGCCGAGGGGGCTGGGCTGGGGCGTCGCCAGCGCCATCGCGGTGCCGAGCGGGGATCGGCTCGTCTTCAACGTGGAGCGGGAATACGCGCGCGGACCCGTCCCCGGCGAGATCGTGGCGCGCCTCGATGCCCTGCGCCCCCACCTCGCCCGGGCGGCGACCCTATCGGCGCGGCTGCGGCTGCAGACCGTCCAGGTGGCGGCTCAAGTGCTCGACGTCGTCGACATTCCCGCCGTCATCCTCGGCAAGCGGTCCCAGATCCTGGCGGTCAATGCCGGCTGCGCGGCGTTCCTCGGAGGCACCCTCCGGGAGGCGCATCGCCTGACCCTGTCCAACCCGGAGGCGGACCGCCTGCTGGAGCGGGCCCTCGAAGGGCTGGCGACGGAGCGGCGGACCTCGACCCGGTCCATCCCGATCCCGGCCACCGACGAGCGCGGCCCGCTGATCCTGCATCTGCTGCCGATCCGGCGGGCGGCGGCGGACCTGTTCAACGCCGCCTCCGCCATCGCGATCGTCACGCCCGTGGCGCAAGGCGCCGCGCCCGACCTCACCGTCCTCTCGGGCCTGTTCGACCTGACCGTGGCCGAAGCGCGGGTGGCGCGGGAGATCGCCCTGTGCAGGACGGTGGAGGACATCGCCCTGCGGACCGGCGTCGCCACCAGCACGGTCCGGACGCAGCTGCGGTCCGTCCTGTCCAAGACCGGAACCAACCGCCAGGCCGAACTCGTCGGGCTCCTCGCGGGAACGACCCCGGGGGACTGGCGGGCACAGTAGGGATCCGGCCGTTCGATCCGCGGAGATGCCTGTATGAAGCGCGACACCTGCTCGACTCCGCCGGATCGCCATGACCCTTCCTGATCCGCTGCGCCTCGTCGATGCCTGCTACGCGGCCGCCCTCGATGCCTCGCTCTGGCCGCGGGTTCTCGATCAAGTGAGCGCCTGTCTCGGGGCGCGGGGGACGGTGATCGTCTCCCAGGACCCTCGCCGGACCGCCGACACGCTCCATTCGGACAGCCTGCGGGAGGTGCACGCCGCGTATAGCGGCGGGTGGTGGGAACATGACACCCGCATCGCGCGGGCGCGCTCGTTCGGGATGCGGCCCGGCCTCATCGTGGCGGACCCGATGCTGTTCTCGCCGGGGGACAAGCGGAAGGATCCCTTCTTCCAGGATTTCTGCGCCCAGCACGGTCTCGACGAACTCATGGCCTTCTGCGCCCCCGATCCGGGCGGCGGGCTGATGTCGGTCAGCGCCCTGCGCGAGGCCCGCAAGGGGTATTTCGAGGCGGGCGAGATCGCCCTCCTCGCTCAGGTGGGGCCGCATGTCGCCCGGGCCTTCGACCTCACGACGAGGCTGGGCGTCGCCCACCGGGCGGCGGCCGATCTCGGCGCGGCCCTGGCGCGGGCGGAGATCGGCGTCGTCCTGCTCGATCGGGGCGGCGCCGTGCGGTTCGTCAATCCCGGCTCCGAGAGGATGGTCGCCGGCTGTCTGAAGATCTCTCCGGGACAGCCCGTGAGGACCGTCGTGGCGGCCGATGGCCCGCGACTCGACCGTCTCGTCGCCTCCGCCCTGGCGGAGGACAGATCCTGCGCGACCGAACCCGTCATCCTGCGTGCATCGGACGGGTCCCCCCGCCTGCTGGCGGAGGCGATGCCCCTGCGGGCCGGCGAGCCCGGCCTCGAACTGATCGGCTCGGCCAAGGGCGGTGCCCTGCTCCTGCTCCATCACATGACACCGCCGGACCTCGTCTCCATCGCTCCGCAGCTCGAGCAATTGGGCCTGACGCGGATGCAGTCCCTGGTGGCGATGGCCATCGGCCGGGGAAGCTCGCCCCGGGAGGCGGCGGATTCGCTCGCGATCCGCGAGGGGACCGTGCGGGTTCACCTGAAGGCGATCTTCGGCAGGCTCGGCCTCAGGCGCCAGAGCGAACTCGCCATCATCGTCGCGCGCCTGGATGCCATCCTGAGCCGGCGGCGGGAGCGCGAGGGCGGCACCGGGCGCTGAGCGTCCCGGGCCTTATCGGGTCCTGAAAACGCAAAAAGCCGCCCGGAGGCGGCTCGTCGCGGAGACGGTGAGTCTCATGTCATGCGCTGGAAGCTCGAAAGCTTCCGGCAGCTTCAGTTGAAGGTGTCGATCTCAGCCGACTCGTAGCTGGTGACTTCCATGCCGACACACACTTCCTGAACGACGGGGGCAGTCCAAGCCATGATGTTTCTCCTGCGTTGCAAGTCTTCTTTAGAAGACATCTCGTTTGCGTGGGTTCACCGCGCTTGAGAGATACCTATTGCCCGCCCTCCGCCAAAGCAAGCCGAAAGACGGAAATATCCTGCAGGATTCCCTTAGTTTTCTCTCATGGAACGGAGCATGAGCTCTCTCGAGCGGAGAGCGCGTCAGGTTCGGGCGAAAGCTGCCGCCTCTGCCACCTGATCCTCGCCGGGGATCCGGCCCGTATACAGGACGAACTGCTCCAGGGCCTGCAGCACCACGACCTCGTGGCCGGTGATGAGGCGCTTTCCCAAGTCTTCGGCGGCGCGCAGGAAGGGCGTCGTCGAGGGCAGCGCCACCACGTCGAAGGCGATGGTGCTGGCGGCGATCTGAGGGGTGGGGAAGGCGAGGGCATCGGCCTCCGGTCCTTCCATGCCCAGGGGCGTGACGTTGACGAGGAGCGGGGCCTGCGCCTCGCCGATCTCGGCGCGCCAGGCATAGCCATGGCTGTCCGCCAGGGCCCGTCCGGCCGATTCATTGCGCGCCACGACGGTGCCGTTCGGGAAGCCCGCATCGCGCAGGGCCGCGACGACGGCCTTGGCCATGCCGCCGGAGCCGCGCAGGAGGAACGGCGTGAGGGGATCGACCTCGTGCTTTTCGAGAAGCAGGCGGATGGCGATGTAATCGGTGTTGTAGCCGGTGAGGCGCCCGGCCTCGTTCACCACCGTGTTGACGCTGTCGATGGCCGCCGCCGAGGCTTCGAGGCGATCGAGAAGCGGGATCACGGCTTCCTTGAACGGCATCGAGACGGCGCAGCCGCGAATGCCGAGAGCCCGTATGCCGCCGATCGCGGCGGGCAGGTCGGTGGTGGTGAAGGCCTTGTAGACATAGTCGAGCCCCATGAGCTCGTAGAGCCGGTTGTGGAAGCGCGACCCGAAATGGCCCGGTCGTCCCGACAGGGACATGCACAGCGTGGTCTCGCGTCCGATCGGTGGCTTCATCGCGGTCTCCGGCTGGCCGGAGGCGCGGTGCGTCCCGCGTTCCGGTCCCGGAGCGATACCATGTCTCGTGCTGCGTCGCGCCCGTCAGAGCTTCCGGCTGCGACCATCCTCCAGGATCGCCTCGGCATGGTACCAGCTGTCGCCGAAATCCATCCTGGGCAACACCGTCGGCTGCGACAGGCGCCCTACGAGGTCCACCACGGCATTGATGCCCTTTCGCGTGCCCGTCGAATAGGCACGTGCGGGTGATGCGTCCTTTCTGGGCACGAAAGTGAAGATTTCGGCCGAATTCCGAGGTGCGCTCAAAGTCATGGTTCGACGTCTCCGATGGCTGCTGGGCGTTCATGCCCCCGACGTCTCGTGATGATATGAGCGGTGTCTGATATTTGCACCGGCTAAACGTACGAAAAACAGTACATGCCGGTAATTCGAGCATGCCTGAATTTGTTTCACGCATCGAATGATGGTGCGCTGCCGCAGCCAAGCTCCTTCAGGCGATCCCCCGCCCTCTCCTATCGTCCGGAACCATCGCGGCGTGAATCTCTTGATCCGGCCTAGCAAGTGCGCGTCGACATCATGAGATGACCAGGATCGAGCTTTGCCGCGTGCTAATATTCGCGGGGTCATGATTCAGGTTAGCGTCGATGAAAGCGCGTCGCGCTTGTCCGATGCGTCACGAATTCACTTACGGAGGAACGAGCCATGGGCATTTTCACCAAGGACATCCAGACCCTCGACGACCTGTTCGTGCACACCCTGCAGGACATCTATTACGCTGAGAACCAGATCACCAAGGCGCTGCCGAAGATGATCGCCAAGGCGACCGCTCCCGAACTCAAGAGCGGGTTCGAGATGCACCTCTCTGAGACCGAGGGTCAGATCAAGCGCCTGGAGCAGGTGTTCCAGATGCATGGCCATACGCCGAAGGCGGTGACCTGCCCGGCCATCGACGGCATCATCAAGGAGACCAACGAAGTTTCCGGAGAGATCGGTGACAAGCAGGTTCTCGATGCCGCCCTCATCGCCTCCGCACAGGCGGTGGAGCATTACGAGATCACGCGCTACGGCACCCTCGTGGCCTGGGCCAAGCAGCTCGGCCGGGACGATTGCGCCAGCGTGCTGCAGCAGACCCTGGACGAGGAGCGCGCCACCGACGAGCGCCTCACCCGTCTCGCCGAGAGCCAGGTCAACCGCCGCGCCGCCTGACCCGATCATGCCGCCCTCCCCGGCCGGAGGGCGGCCCGTCTTTCAGCCCGGAAAGAACCGGTTGGCCGGGCGCGGCAGGCCGAGATGGTCGCGCAGGGTCGTGCCTTCGTATTCGGTGCGGAACAGGCCCCGGCGCTGGAGTTCCGGCACCAGGGTATCGACCACGTCGTCGAGGCCTTCCGGTACGAAGGGGAACATGACGTTGAACCCGTCGCAGGCCCGCGTCACGAGCCATTCCTCCATCTGGTCGGCCACCTCGGCCGGTGTCCCCACCATGGTGAGCCCGCCATAGCCGCCCACCCTCTGGGCGAGTTCGCGCACCGTGGCCCCGGTCTTCCGGGCGTAGCCGACGATCTGGGCCTGGGCGCTCTTGCTGGCATTGGTCTCCGGGAGATCGGGCAGGGGCGCATCGAGGTCGAACTCCGAAGCATCGACGCCGAGGCGCACCGAGAGGTTGGCGATGCCGCTATCGGTGGGCACGAGCGCATCGAGCCGGGCCTTCTTTGCCTCGGCCTCCTCCCGCGTCGCGCCGAGGACGATGAAGGCGCCGGGCAGGATCTTGAGATGGTCGGGATCGCGGCCGAGGGCCGGCATTCGGCCCTTCACGTCGGCGTAGAAGTCCTGGGCGGCGGCGAGTTTCGAACCGGAGCCGAACACCATTTCGGCGGTCGCGGCGGCGATCTGGCGTCCCGCTTCCGACGCGCCGGCCTGCACGATCACCGGCCAGCCCTGGACGGGGCGTGCGATGTTGAGGGGGCCCTTCACCTTCAGGAACTCGCCGGCATGGTCGAGGACGTGGAGCTTGTCGGGATCGAAATACACCCCCTCCTCCACGTCGCGGATGAAGGCGTCGTCGGCCCAGGAATCCCACAGGCCGGTGACCACGTCGAAGAATTCCCGCGCGCGGGCATACCGGACCGCATGGTCGAGATGGGCGTCGCGGCCGAAATTCAGGGCCTCGTCCGGGTTGCCGGAGGTGACGAGGTTCCAGCCGGCGCGGCCATTCGAGATGTGGTCGAGGGAGGCGAATTTTCGGGCCACATGGTACGGCTCGTTATAGGTCGTGGAGGCCGTGGCGATGAGCCCGATCCGTTCGGTGACGGCGGCGAGCGCCGGCAGCAGGGTCATCGGGTCGAAGGAGGTCACGGTGGCGCTGCGCTTCAGCGCGGCCATGGGCATGTTCATCACCGCCAGATGGTCGGCCATGAAGAACGCGTCGAACTTGGCCGCCTCCAGGCGCTGGGCGAAGCGCTTGAGGTGGGGAAAGCTGAAATTCGCGTCCGGATATCCGCCGGGATAGCGCCACCAGGCGGTGTGGATGCCGATCGGCCGCATGAACGCGCCGAGATGCAGGCGACGAGGCTGGGTCATGCGGGGCTGTCTCCGTGCGGCCGATGAAAGCACGGTGTTGGAATACAGCAGCGGCGGAAGAAAAGGGTTCTGGTTTTTGCCGGGGTAGGCAACGACAATGCTGGGAACCCGCCGCCCTCACGAACGGCGCTTCCGCCAGAGCAGCATGCCCCGGCAGGCGACGTCCCGCACCCGCCGGTCGAGGGCGGGATAGCGGCGCAGGGTCGCGACCAGCCTTGCCCGCGCCGCGCCCTTCAAGCCGCGCCAGCCGAGGGGAACGGTGAGATCCACGAGCGGCAGGGGCTCCACGTTGAAACGGCGTTTGTAATCGTAGTCGCCGATGCTGAAGTCGAACGAGCGGCAGCCCTCTCGGTGAAGTGCCTCCATGGTCTTGTCGATCACGAGGCGGCCCGGCGAGCAGTTCGACCAATCCTCCCCGGCATTACTGATGCGGATCATGACGTAGGTGTCGGCATCGCGGATTCCGAGCAGCGCGGCGACGACCTCGTCTCCCGCCATCAGGGCGCTGACGACGGCGTAGCCGCGGCCGAGGCCTCGTTCCACCAGACGGCGGTAGAAGGCGTCGAACTCGGCCTCGTCGAGGCGGTAATCGGCGCCGAGGCTGCGCATGCGCGCCTCCTGCTGGCGCGCCATCACCTCCAGGACCCGCTGGGCCTCGTCCTGGTCGGTGACGATGCGGAAACCCGTCTCGGGCTCGCGGGAGAACACCCGCCAGCTTCGCTCGAGTTCCTTGCGCACGGTCTTGGCGAGGCTGCGATGATAGGCCTCCCAATCCTCGCCCGTCCTGACCTCGTTGCCGTTGAGCGGGCACGGGCACACGCCCCTGAGGAGGGACAGCGGATTGGGCCCGTCGGCCAAGGCCGCCGGCATCTTGCGCAGGGAGAGAAGGTCGGCGCGGGGCAGCGCGGAGCGGATCGCCTGCCATAGCTCCAGGGCACCGGCATGGTCCCTCGGAGCCGCTGGGCCGAGGAGCGGCGCGTTGTAATCGGTGAGGCCGAGATCGGCGAAGGCGATGATGCGGCGGGTCCCCGTCTCGTCGATCACGAGGGGAAGATGCAGCGCGAGCGCGCCCGTCGCCCTGTCCCTCGCCGTGACCAGGAGGGGCGTCAGCCCCGCGCGGGCTTGGAGCGATTCATACCAGGTCTCGATCCAGACCGGATCCTGGAACGGCGTCGGCGCACCCGTCCATCCGGGCACGCACTCCGTCCAGTCGGACGCGACCGCCACATCATAGCTCCGCGCTCCGGACGCGCCGGTTCCCGATGGCGCGATGCCCCGGCGATGGGCCGGGAGCGCCGTCCCGCTCACGCCGGAGCGGAGAGTTCGAGGATCTGGCCCGGACGGGCCGCATCGAGGCGGAAATCGACGGCGCGGCGGGCCGCGCGCTCCTTCTTCACCCAGGCGCCGTCACGCAGCAGCTTCTGCATCACCGCCTTCGACCAGTAGCCCGGCCCGGTGATGGCGTGGCTCGCGGGTTCGCGGCCGAAGCGATGGCGCAGCATGCCGTTGGCGAGGTTGACGATCTGCTTGCGGCGGATCGACTCGTCCACGAAGGAGACCGTCATCGACACGTTGAGGCAGTCGAGGTTCTCGACCCGGTGCGGCGCGTTGAGGGGCCAGCTGAGCATCTGGCCGGGCGAGAGCTCCAACACCTGGGCATGGGCGTCGTACCAGGGCGCGTAGGGCATATCGACCTCCACATCGAACAGGGCGATGTCCTCGAGATGCCGCGGCGTCACGAAGGGCGGGGTCGAGGGATAGACGTAGACCCGTTTGGCGCCGATGATCTGCCACAGGTGCTGCCCCGGCAGGTCGGCATGGTAGTAGACCTGGGCGTTGGGTGACGAGATCAGGATGCCGCAGGTGGATTTCGCCGGCGAAAAGCCGGGAACGCGCCGGGCCAGCTCCTCGAATAGGGCGTCGAGCGTGTCGCGGTAGCGCCGGTCCACGGTCTCGACATTGCGCAGGTTGAGCCACATCCGCCCCTGGGCGATGGACTCGATCACCTGCGCGCCGGGAAGTCCCCCGGTCTCGCCCTCGCGCCAGAACTTGCGCTGACCGGGCGCGCCCATATGGACGAGGCTGTACTGGTCGCGCGGATAGGTGTCGATCAGGTCGGCCAGGGCCTCCCGCGAGAACAGGGGGGATTGGTGCAGCCGATGCTCGAGCCGCAGGGGCTGATGGCCCCAGAGGGCGCTGTGAGTCTCGTCCCAGGAGGTGAAGATCGGGTCGTTCATGGCTACGGTCAATCCGTATCGTGTCCCGCTGCTCTTCAGACGAGGTGGGTCGGTCCCCCTGCGGGACAGGGCCGATCCATTTCCGGACATCATATCCGACCGAGATGGAATCTTTGCATTCGCGGTGCCGCCGGGAAAGGATTTCTGCGCGGGCCGCGTGAATACGGTGTCGTGCTCATCGGAGAAGCGCCGTTGGCGGGCGGATCGAGCGCTTTGAACCGTTCGGGCGAAAGCCTTTCGCAAGCGACGGCCTGCTAGGACCGCTCGGTCACGTCCTCTTCCGGAATCTCGCCGCATGACGCAACGCCCTGGACCGGGAGACACGAAGGCGCCCTCCCCCTGGCTTCATCTCATGGGAACCGGGCATCCGCCCTGCGGCGTCGGCGATTTCGCGGGCCAGCTAGTGGAGGCGCTCAGGCTTCAGGGACAGCCTCAGGAGACTCTCGTGCTCGCGCCGGGCCGCGTGCCCCTCGGCCAAATCTGGCGCGCCGTGGGGAAGAGCCGTGCGGTCATGGCCAACCTGCCCGTGGTGGCCTGGAAGCGGGCGCTTTCCGGGCCACCTTCCGCCTTTGCCGTGGCGCTCCTGCGAGGCCGGCGACGGGTCGCGATCCTGCATGAATGGGGCAGCATGCACCGCCTGCGCCGGCTCGTCCTCCGGCCGCTTCTCCTCCTCACGGACACGATCGTCCTCCTGTCGCCCCAGGTCCGGGACGAGCTCGCCGCCGATCCCCTGATCGGCCGTCTCGCCCGGCGGGCGGTGATGATGCCCCTGCCCCCGAACATCACGCGGCCCGAAATCAGCGCGCCGAGCGCCCTGTCCGAGCGGATGCGCGCCGCCCGCGCGCAGGGCCGGCTCGTGGTCGGTCATTTCGGCTCGATCTATCCGGGCAAGCAACCGGAGGCGATCCTCGACATCGCGGCCAGCCTGAAGGCGCGCGGCGCCAATCCGCTCGTCGTCTTCATCGGTTCGTTCATCCGCGCCTCGGACGGGATCGAGGACATTTTCTGGAACAAGGTCGCGGCGCTCGGCCTCGCCGAGACCGTCGTGGTCTCCGGCTACGTCGCCTCGCCCGAGGCGCTGTTCGGCCTGTTCGACGAGGTCGATGCCTTCGTCTACGTGCTCCCCGAGGGGCTCACCGCGCGCCGCGCCAGTATCCTGGCCTGCGTTCAGGCCGGGCGCCCGGTCATCGTCACCGAGCCGGCGCGCGCGGACGAGTTCGATCACCATCCACGCTTCCGCGCGCTCCTGTCCGGCGGGGCCATCGTCCTCGCCCCGGGCGGTGCCGGACCGGAGGCCTATGCCGATCTCGCCCTGGCCGCGTCGGCACGGCCGACTCTGCCCCCCGCCATCGATCGCCAGGTCTGGTTCGCCGATGCCGCCGGCAGCCTGAGGGACGCCCTCGCCTGATGGTCCGAGGGTGCGAACCTTGCCCTTTCGCAGCGATCGAAGAGCAGGGAGACGCGTCATGACCCAATCTGACCCAAGCGACGTTTCAGAAACGAGCAGGTCCGGCCGGTCCGGACACTGGGCGGTCGGCGGGCTGGTCGTCGGCTGCGTGGCGACCGTGCTCTGGTGCGGCCTGCTGATGACCCTCGGCGGCTGGGCCGTCGGAATCATCGAGTTCTGAGGGCGTCAGCCCGCGAGGCGGGGCGGGTCAGGCGCTGCGGAACCGGGCGAGGTAGTGCAGGCCGAAGACGGAGACGAGGAAGGTGACCCAAATCGGGTCTCCGCCATCGAAGAAGAAGCTCTCCATGCAGGAGAGGAGCAGGCCGAACAGCCAGATCTGCACGAACATCGTCGCCAGCGGGGCGGCCCGGCCCTGTGCCTCGATCTTCATGACGTCGCGCAAGGGAGCCACGACGAAGATCGCGAGCACCAAGACGAGCCCGGGCAGGCCGAGGGTCACGGCGGTGTCGAGGTAGCTGTTGTGGCTGTGCGAGGCGTATCCGGCCCAGTTCGACCCGTCGTCGGAGGCCGTGCGCACGGTGACGTTGTTCCAGAACGCGGAAAAGCCGTAGCCGGTGAACGGACGGGACCCGAGGGCCTCGATGGCGAACTGCCAGACATCGGTCCGGCCCGTGAAGGTGGAATCCACCGGCAGCAGCCTCACGAGGGCGGCCACGGGCTCGCTCACCACGGAGCCGACGCTGAACAGGTTGATCGCCAAGAGCGGAACCAGGGTGAGGAGGACGCGGCCCGCAAACGAGCGGATGACGGTGAACAGCCCCGTGATCGCCAGCACCGCCACCAGCAGCGCCGTGGCGCTCTTGCCCTCGGAGCCGATGAGGAACAGCCCGGACAGGATGACGATGGCGCTGCCCGCCGTCACGAGCCCCGAACGCGCCACCGCGATGCCGACGAAGACCAGCATGGCCATGACCGCCGCCGCGCCGTTCTTGTGGCCGAACACGCCGCGCCAATTGCCCGCCAGCAGGGGTTCGACCACGTCCTTCGCCTGATGGATGGCGAGGTCCGGCGCGAGCATCATGCCCAGATAGCAGGCGCCGAGCAGCAGCAGGGACGCGATCGCCAGGAGGTTGCGCAAATCGTCGCGCGAGCGCGCCAGCAGCGGCAGGCAGGCGGCAGCCAGCATCACCGAGCCCGCCAGGGTCAGGCGCTTGGCCGAGGTGGCGGGGTCCTGCGACAGCACGACGCTCAAGGCGAGCCAGGCTCCCAGGGCCAGGAACCAGGGCGTGAGGAACGTGCGCAGGGCCCGGCCATGCGTCGGGAGCGTCAGGGCGAGGCACAGCAGCGCCAGGAGGCCGAAACTCGCATAGGTCAGGCCCTCGCGCCCCGTGGCGAGTTCCGACACGTCCGGATTGCTCAGGTCCTGGAAGGGTCTGAGGGAGATCCAGGTCAGCAGCAGGAAGGCAAGCGAGGCGGCCTTGCGCGCGACGAGGCCGGCCGGCGTCTCGGAGAGCGCCGTCCGCACGCGGTGCCATCCCCCGGCGGCGGTCCCCGATGCCGGCAATCCGGACGCACCCGCCTTCATCGGTTTCCCGCCCTCATCTCCCGCGCGTCCGCAGGCGCGGGGTGCTGGCGCGGTAGGGCTGCGGCTCGATGCCCAGGGCCGCGAAGCAGCGCCCGAGGGCCACGAGGATCGGGTGCAGGGCGATGGTGGGTTCCCTTGTCCGCACCAGATTGAGGATGGCGCGTCCGAACGAGACCCCGAAGATGGCGAAGGATTTGCCGGCCAGGGTCACGAGGCCGAGACTGCCCTGCGCATGCTTGCGCTCGATCCGGTAATTGATGGCGCCGATCCGCAGGCCGCGTGCGGCGAGCCAGCCCGTCCGCGTGCGGGCGAGGGGGACCGTCTCGGTGATGACCGCCTCCGCCTCCCAGTAGAAGGTCACGCCGGAGCGGCGGGCGCGGGTGAAGAAGTCGGTGTCGCCGCCGCCGAGGAAATTGTAGCTCGTGTCGAAGGGCGGCGCTCCCATCAGCGCGAAGGTGCGCCGCGTAATCAGACAATTGCCGCTGCCGTAGATCATCGGAACCGGCCCGCTCTTGTCGTAGGCGGGGGCGAAGGCGGGGTGGCTGTCGAGGCCGGGCCGTGTTCCCGGTTCGAAGCGCGGGATCACCGGGCCGCCGACGATGCCGACCCCCGTGCGCTGCGCCGTGGCCACCATGCGCTCCAGCCAGTCGGGCTGTGCCAGCTCGTCGTCGTCGATCATCAGGAAATAACGGGTCTCGGGATAAGCCGCGAGGGCCGTGGTGAAGGCGCGGTTGATCGCCGAGCAATTGCCCTGGCGCTGCTCGACCACGCATTGGCCCTGGAGCGGACCCTTGGCGAACACCGCCTCGGCGGCCGCCAGGCCGGCCTGCGACGCGCCGTCGTTGTCCACCACCACGACGGCGAAGCGGAGGCCGGTCCGCTGGCGCGCCAGGGAGGCGAGGGTCTGGACGAGGTGCTCCGGCCGTTTGAAGGTCGGGACGCAGACCACCGCGTCGAAAGGATTGGCGCGCGCCTTCACGACGCGCTTCCGGTGAAGCGCTCAATCACGGTCATCAGCGGCTTGGGCCTCAGGTCGGAATCCAGGGGAAGCGGCCGGTTCGCCGTGCCGTCGGGACGGGTGAAGTATATCGGCACCCAGGTATAACGATCCGTAATGCCCCAGGTAAGAACCTCGCTCGGTGGTATCACCTCATCCACGATCCGGAGGAAGTCGGCCGCTTTCCGCGCGATGATCTCGTCGCGGAGGGCCACGTCCCCCGGCAGGCCGAGATCGATCACGTCGAGCTCGGTGATCAGAACGTCGAGCTTCATCGCCGCGATCTCCCGCAGGAAGCCCTGAAGGCCGTCCCGGTCGATCTCCCGGTCGGCGAACAGGTGAGCCTGCAGGCCGATGGCGTGGATCGGGATGCCCCGGTCGAGCAGGGAGCGCGCGATGGCGAGGATGCCGGCGCGCCGCATGGCGAAGCGCGGGCCGACATACTCGATGTCGTATTCGTTGAGGACGAGCCGGGCCGCGGGATCGGCCGCGTGGGCGGCCTTGAAGGCGATCGGGATGTATTCGGCCCCGAGAGTCCGCGTCCAGACGAAGGGGCGCAGGTCCTGCGGCGAGGCAGGATCGTCGGGCATCGGCTCGTTCACCACGTCCCACGAACCGATGAAACCGCGATAGCGGGACACCACCGTCTCGATATGACCGGTCAGCACCCATTCCGCCTCGACCCGGCTGGTGATCGCCTCTGCCCAGGCCGGCATTCCGCCATACCAGGCCA
This sequence comes from Methylobacterium bullatum, assembly GCA_902712845.1. Lineage (NCBI taxonomy): Bacteria > Pseudomonadati > Pseudomonadota > Alphaproteobacteria > Hyphomicrobiales > Methylobacteriaceae > Methylobacterium > Methylobacterium bullatum. The sequence goes on along the minus strand of LR743504.1, from coordinate 3,585,602 downwards.
GGGTGTGCCCGCGCAGGCCGAGCCCGTTGCGGCGGGCGAAAGTGGCGATCCGGTCGGCTTCGCCGAAATCGAACGTCTCCCGGTCCGGCCGCAGGACTGGCCATTTCAGGCCGCCCTCCGGCACCAGCAGGCGGCACCTCTCCGCGAGCGCGGCACCGTAGCCGGCATCCGTCATGAGCGCGTCCCCCCGGACGGCGGCGCCGAACGGGATCTTCTTTCGCGGAGCGGCGAGGACCGGACGGTCGTGCAGGATGCCTCCCGCGCCGAGCACGCCGCCCAAAGCTCCCTTGAGGACGGACCGGCGATGGGGAAAGCCCTGTCTCATGCCGAAACCTCGCGAAGGGTGGGAAACGTCCAAAACGGCACATTCCACCGGGGCATGGCGAACGATTTTGCAAGTTCGGGTCCGCACAGGAGATGATAGACGTCCCCATAGGTTCGATCGGTGTGGCATGCCGTCCGCCGCCCGGCGATCGAACCATGCACCTTGGCACCAGACCTCGACGGCGCCTCGTTCCGACCCGCCCGCCTCGGGCGAGGCCGGCCCTCCTCCTGCCCCGTTTCGTGGCACGGGCTCTGCGGATGCATCGGCCATGACCGCCCAATCGTCCCGAAATCCGACACCCGGCGCGGGACGCCGCCTCGCGCCCCTACGCCTCGTCGCCGGCGCATGGTCGACCCACCGCACCGTGCTGATCGGCTACGGCCAGCTCCTGGCCGGCGCCGGCGGGCGCCTCGTGCTCCAGATGGTCTACTTCCTGGTTCTCGCCAACACGCTGAGCCTCGCGGAGATGGGCGTCTTCGCCTCCGTCTCGGCGGCGGGCGTGATGATCGGCTGTCTGGCGGGCTTCGGCTTCCAATCCTTCGTGATGCGCTCCGCCGCCGGCCGGCGCTCGTCGATGGGAGGATATCTCGCCGTCTACTATGCCTGTTTCGGGCTCGCCTTGCCGATCATGCTCGGCCTCTCGCTGGCCCTCTACGTCCTGCTGTTCCGCGACGTGATCGCCCTGCCCGGCTATCTCGCGATCATCGTGGTCGAGGTGGCGCTCTGGCGCCAGATCGAGCTCCTCGTCCAGGTGAACAACGGACTCGGCCGCTACGCCGCCGCGGCCACCGTGGTGTCGCTTCCGGTGGGCTTTCGCGCCGCCGCCGCCGTGGCGTTCTGGGCCGCGGGCGGCGGCGATGCCGAGACCTGGGCCCTCTACTATCTCGTCGGCAACGCGGTCTCGGTGACCGTCCTCGCCTTTCTCTTCCACCCGCGCACGCGGATGCGGTTCCGAGCGGTCCTGCTCAAGGGCCGGCTGCGCGACGGGCTGCTCTACGCCGCCTCCTACTTCATGTTCCTGGCCCAGGGCGAGATCGACAAGCTCATCGTCCTAACGCTCGCCGGCGAGCGCATGGCGGGCATCTACGCCATCTCGATGCGGCTCATCGATCTCACCGGGGTGCCGCTGCGGCCGATGTTCATGATGTATTCGCGCAAGCTCATCCAGGCCGGCCGCGCCACCCGCGCGTCCTTGCGCGAATGCCTGAAGGTGGAGGCGATGGTGGCGTCCGTCTCGACGGGCGCCCTCGTCTTCATGGTCGCCGTCCTGCACATCCGGCCCGATCTTCTCGGCCCGAACGTGTCGGCGGCCTACGGCATGCTCACCGTCATCGTCGCCGTGCCGGCGGTGCGCAACCTTCTGGAGTTCCAGGGCGAATTGTTCTTCGCCTTCGGCCGGATGGGGCTGCGTGCCGGTGTCACCGCCGCGCTCATCGCCTTCAAGGCGGCGGCCTTCATCCTGCTCCTCACGGCTCTTCCCGATCCGGCGCAGTGGAGCCTGTGGCTGAACGCGATCTATGTCGCGATCTACGCGTTCTCCTTCTTGACCCTCTACGGACTTTTGTGGCGGAACACGGCACCGTGATCGCGACACCCCGAGACAGGCACCGTGCGATGACGGAATCCTTCACCCTTCCCGGCGCAGGGTCCCCCCCGATCAGGGACGGCGGATCGAAGGAGGTGCGCATGAAGGCCGAGACCGGAGACCGTGCCTCCGCAGCCGCGGGGCAGGACCGGGCCGAGCGGGACCGAGCCGAGACCGTGGGCCTGATCACGCTCAGCCACCGGGGCGACCTGGAGCGGTGCGCCCTGCTGTTCGAGACCATCGACCGACATGCCACGCCGCGCGGCTGCCATTACGTCATCGTCGACGACGAGGACGTGGCGCTGTTCGCGCGCTTTGCCCGCCCCGATCGCCGCATCCTGCCGCTGTCGCAGTTCCTGCCCTGGTGGATGCGGCCGATTCCCGTCCTGCGCTGGCGCGGGCGCCGCTACTGGTTCACGCCCTTCGGCAAGCCGGTCAGCGGCTGGCACATCCAGCAGATCGTGAAGATCGAGGCCACGCGCCGGCTGCCGGAGGCACGCTACTGCCTGATCGATTCCGACATCTACTTCTTCCGGGATTTCGACCTCGCCGCGCTGGCCGAGCCGAATCCGACGCCGTTCCACGTCCATCCCGGCGGTGTCGTGGCCAACCGGCCGCGCCACACCCTGTGGATCGGCACCGCGAGCCGTCTCCTCGGCACCAAGCCCCAGAGTGTGCCCGCCGACGATTACATCGACCAGATCATCATCTGGGACCAGGCGACGGCGCGCGCGATGACCGACCGGATCGAGGCGGTGACCGGCCATGGCTGGGTCGCCGCCCTGTGCCGGGACCGTAATTTCTCCGAATACATGATCTACGGCACCTTCGTCGCCAACACGCCCTCGGCCATGGCACGGCACGCGGTGACGGCGCAGAGCTTCTGCCGGACCCATTGGGACGACGACGCCCTGAGCGAGCCCGACATCTTGGCGATGCTGGACGCCGCGACGCCGACGGAGCGGGCCTTCTGCATCCAGTCCTTCGGCTCGACGCCGCTCTCGACCGTCCGCGCGAGCCTGGAGTGGTTTCATTCCGCGCGCCGGGCGGAGAAAGCAAAACGCCGGACGGACGCGGCCTAAGCCTGGGATTCACGCTCTCGAAACCTGGACGCTTAAGGATGAAGACACACGCGTGCTGGCGCCTTGAATCTCCGTCGACTCGATACTTGGAAAAGTAACGTTCGTCGTGCGATCACCATGGGACGACGGGTGCCCCTGTCGCATGGCTGCGGCTGCGTCCCGCCCGTCACGACGAAAGAGCGACGGAGCATGCGGGACATGGCAGGGAAGGAAACCTCGGCGGTGTCGATGCGTGCTGAGCTGGACGATCTCCACCACGACACGGAGATGCCGGCCGGTGAGGTCGGGTTCGGCGCGGAGACGCGGGGGCGCCGTCCTCGGCTGGCCGTCCTCGTCGACGGGGGGACGGATCCGGCCAACCTCGCGGCGGGACGGCGCATCGACCTGCGGCACGGAGACGATCATCTCGTGCTGCGCGAGCGGGCCGGGCATCCGACGCCGCAATGACCCCCGACGCCATCCTCGATCGCGACGCGACCGAACTCAAGGCCCGGCTCTCGCTGCGGGCGCGGCTCTCGCATCGTCTGTCGCGGCATGTCCCGACCGCGCCCGCGCTCCCCCGCCTCTCCGGCCCGATGGTGAGCATCACCTTCGACGACGTGCCGGACACGGCCTGCAGCACAGGGGCCGCCCTCCTCGATGCCCATGGCGCCAAGGGCACGTTCTACGTCTCTCGCACCCTCCTCGGCACCGCCACCGAGCATTGGCGGGTCGCCGGGGCCGAGGCCTTGGCGGAGATCCATCGCCGCGGGCACGAGATCGGCTGCCATACCCATGACCACAGCCTCGTTCCCACCCTCGACGCGCGGGACTTCGCCGCGGATATCGGGCGCAACCGGGACGCATTCGCCGCCCTCCTGCCCGGACTGACGCTGGAGAACTTCGCCTTTCCCTACGGGTATGCGTCGCTGGCCGCAAAGCGCGTGCTGAGCCGGACCTACGGGTCGGGCCGCAGCATCATGCCGGGCCTGAATGCCGGCCGCATCGACCGTTACTTCCTGCGCGCGAACCCGCTCTTCGACCGCTACCTCGACGCGGGTCTCCTCGCCCGCCTGATGGACGAGGCGGTGACCCGCAACGGCTGGGTCATCTTCTTCGGTCACGACGTCGCCGAGGGAGCGAGCCCCTATGGCTGCTCCCCCGGCCTGCTGGAGGCCACCCTCGCGGCCGCCGGCCGGCGCGGCATTCCGGTGGTCTCGATCGCGCAAGGGATGGCGCGAGCGCGTGGTGTCGCCGCGGAGCGTTGCCCCATGGAGAAGGCATCCCGTCCTTCGAGCGAGGTCCCGGTGCGGCTCGCGGAAGGCGGCCCGCGCGATCCGTGATCCCGACCGCATCCGGGTAGCTTTCCGTCCGGTCCGGCGTGGTCACGACACCGTGTCGTCAGATGTCCCGTCCGTTTCCGGCGGGCCGCGTAAAGACGTGATTCATCATCGTTTCGCGTCGTGACGCATTCATTGATGGGCGACTGAGAATTTAATCTAATTTGGACTCGCAGTTGCTATTCCCTCGTGCATTCCGCCGTGCGCTCCACGAAGTGTGCCGGCCTGGGACAGGGGCGGATGGAAACGGGATCGTCCAGTCGGCAATCCCGGTGCGCGCCGGGCCCCGTTATCCGTCGAGATTCCGCGATGTTGGGAGGCGATTGATGTTGGTCTACGACGATCCCCCGGCATCCGGCAGGCCCGGTGCAGCCGAGCCGGAGCGGAGCGCGTTTCGCCTGTCCGTCGGAGGCGTGTTCTCGGCCCTGCGCCGTCGCATCGTCTGGATCCTCGCCTGCGCCCTCGCTCTGGCGGGGATCGGCCTCGCCGCGGGAAAGATGCTGACCCCGCGCTACACCGCCGAGGCGCAGATCTACATCGACCCGCGCGACCTGAACCTGGTCTCCCGCGAATTGACCACCGGCGGCCAGGATTCCAACGCCTATCAGAGCGTGGTGGAGAGCCAGACCCGCCTCATCACCTCCAGCAGCGTGTTGCGCCGGGCCGTCGATGCCACCGGCCTCACCAAGGACGACGAGTTCGCGGGCGCGTCCGGCGGGACGGTCTCGAAGATCGCCGCCGCCCTGGGCCTCGGGAGCCCGGACGCGCCGCCGGATGCCGAGGGCGACGCGAATGCGGCGATCGCCCTGCTGCAGCAGCGCCTCTCCGTGCGACGGACGGGCCGGACCTACGTGATCGACGTCTCGGTCTGGTCTCGGGAGGCGGCGAAGGCCGCCCGCCTCGCCAATGCCGTCGTGGCGGCCTACCTCGCCGAGGATGCCGCCAGCCGGACGGATGCGGCCAACCGCGCCAATTCCGGCCTCACCGCGCGCCTCGGCGAGTTGCGCAACGCCCTCAACGCCGCCGAGAACCGGGTTCAGGCCTACCGCGCCGAGACCGGGCTCGTGGGCACCCGCGACGCCCTCGTCAGCGATCAGCAACTGACGCAGATCAACGCGCAGCTCGCCGCCGCCCTCGCGCGTGTGGTGGAGGCGCAGGCCCGCGTCGATCAGAGCCAGCGCATCGCCCGCGCCGGCCTGGATGCCGGGGCGACGGACGATGTCCTCGCCTCGCAGACCGTGGCCGGCCTGCGCGGCCAATACGCGGAACTCACCCGTCGACAGGCCGAACTCACCAACGAACTTGGGCCACGCCATCCCGCCGTCACCTCCATGGCCAAGCAGGTCGCCCAGGCGCGGCGCTCCATCGACCAGGAGGTCGCCCGCTTCGCCCAGGCGGCCCAGACCGACCTCGCCAAGGCGCGGGCCACCGCATCGGCCCTGGAGAAGAACTTCGACCAGGCCAAGGGCCGCACGGTCGGTCTCGCCCAGGCCTCGATCCGCCTGCGTGAGCTCGAGCGAGAGGCCGAGGCCAGCCGCTCGGTCTACGAGGCCTTCCTCACCCGCTCGCGCGAGACCGGCCAGCAGGCCTATCTCGACATGGGCAATGCCCGTGTCGTCTCCGCCGCGACGAAGCCGATCATGCGCAGCTTCCCACCGCCGGCGCGCACGCTGATGGTGATGGGCCTCCTGGCGGGCCTCGGCCTCGGCGTGTTCCTCGCCCTGCTCGAGGACTGGGCGCGTTTCGGCCGGCCCGAGCGCGTGTCGAGGCCGGCCCGGGCCTTCGCGTCAGCGCAGGCACCCGAGCAGACGCAAGCCCCTTCAGCCAAGGACGCTCCGCCAGCCAAGGAAGTGCCGCTGGCCAAGCAGGCTCCCGAGCCCACCCGCATGCCCGAGCCGGCCCCGCTGACCCGTTCGGTCGAGGCGCCGGTCGCGCCGCGTGCCCCCAGGGACAGCCGGATCCCCGCGACCCCCCGCGCCTTCCGCGCGGCGGATCTCCCCACACCCCGGCGATCGGCCATGGCCTTCTTTCGCGGCGGAGCGAAGGAGCCGGATAGCAAGCCGGCCGTCGAACCCGTGGCGCGAGCGGAGCCGGCACGCTCCGTGGAGCCGGCGCGTCCGGTCAGATCCCATTTCCGTCCCGAACCCGAATCCCGCGCCGAACTCAAGCCGCCCCTCGGACCGGAACAGGCCGTGACACCGTCGTTCGATCATCCCGCCTCGGCCAAGCGACCCGCGGGGAAGCGCGCCTCGACCGCATCGTTCAGCGTTTCGGGTGCCGCTGCCCTGGTGGGAGGGGGACGATGACGACGCCGTCCCGGGCGGTCCTCGGGCAGGTTCCCGTGGCCTTTCTCGGCGGTATGTCGATCGCGGCTCTGGGAATGCAGGAGACCGTGGATAGGATGGCCGAGGCCGTGCGCCTCCATGCGAGACCCGGAACGCCCCTCTATTTCACCTCGGCCAACGGTGAGGTGATGTCGCGGCACGCACGGGATGCCGAGTTCGCCGGGCTGGTGGACATGGCCGATCTCATCAGTGCCGACGGACAGCCGATGGTGACGGTGTCACGCTTCGTCGGCGACCGGGCCCTGCCCGTGCGGGTCGCCACCACCGACCTCTATCACGAGGTCGCCCGCAAGGCCGCCGCGGAGGGCCTGACCTTCTATCTCTACGGCGCCACAGAGGACGAGAACCGCGCGGCGGTGGCGACGACGCGGCGCCTGTATCCGGCGCTGCGCATCGTCGGTCATCACCACGGCTACCTCGCGGGCGACGCCCTGACGGACAAGATCGCGGAGATCGACGCCCTGGCGCCGGACATTCTCTGGATCGCCCTGGGGGTGCCGCGCGAGCAGGCCTTCGTGCGGGATCACGGTCCGCTCCTGCGCAACGTCGCCCTGATCAAGACCTCGGGCGGCCTGTTCAACTTCCTCTCCGGAAGCCGAAGCCGGGCACCGGCCTGGGTGCAGCGGGTCGGGTTCGAATGGCTCTGGCGGCTGGTGCAGGAACCCCGGCGCCTGTTCTGGCGATACTGTCTCACCAATCCCCACTCCCTCTATCTCATGCTCACGCGCAGCGGCGACCGTCGGCGCGCGCGGCAAGGCGAGGGCAAGACCGGCGAGGGCAAGACCGGCGAGGGCAAGACCGGCGAGGCGATGGCGCTCACGGAGCTCGAGGACAGCGACCTCGTCGGGAGGCGGGCGAAGGGGGCCTGACCCCTCCTCCGCGCTCAATGCTGCGCGAAGCCTGCGGCCATGTTCACCGCCAGGGCCAGGACGCTAGTGTTGAACAGGTAGGCGTAGACGGTCTGCGCCGTCACGATCCGGCGGAAGGTCTTGCTGGTGATGTCGGTATCCGAGGTCTGTGACGTCGCCCCGATGGTGACGGAGAAGTAGAGGAAGTCCCAGAAATCCGGGTCCTCGTTCCCCGGAAAATCCAAGCCGCCACGGTGCCGGCCCCCCTCGACCTCGCCATAGTAGAGGTGGGTATAATGCACTGTGAAGATCACCTGCACGAAGACCCAGGCGCAGAGCATCGTCATGACCGCCAGGGTGAAATGGGCGAGGCGTGGCGCATCCGGCTCGCGCCCTCCGATCACCAGCATCGCCACGGCGCCGCAACTCGCGAGCCCTGCCAGGATGGCGAAGAGCGAGATCACCGGAGCGCTGTCGTCGAGCCGCGAGGCCTCCCGGCGCAGGGCGTCCCGCGACAGGGACGAGGTCCGCCAGATCACCAGGGCGGTGTAGACGACGACGCCGACGCACCAGCCCACGAGGAGGCGCGTCCAGATCGAGGCGAAGGGCAGGGCCACCGACAGCACCACCGAGCACACGATCGCCCCGAGAAGCCGCGGGCGCAGCAGGAAGGCCTGGAAGGGGTTCTGCATCGATGGGCCTCGCGCTCCGGCACCCGGCTATAACGCCGGATCGCGCGAAGCGGTCATCGCATCCCCGTGAGGGGAGTTGCGCTCACCGAGGGCCGGCGAACGGCCCGGTATCACGCTCTGGGTGGGCGGCAGGCTTTGTCGCAGGAGGTCCCCGAGAACCGGGAGAACAGCCTGGCGAGATGAGGGCGCAGGGGCAGGAACCCGCGATAGGCCGCCTCGGCCAGGATCGGCATGCCGGGCAGACTCGCGAGGGTTGCGAGCCAGCCCCAGCCGGGCAACTCGCGCCAGAGCCGGATGAAGCCCGACGCCCCGGAGGCGAGGCGGCCCCGATCGTCTCGGACGTGGAAACGCGCCCGCGCGGCATCGCGGCAGAGATCGGGGCCGAGCGTGGCGGGGGCGTCGTCGCCGCTGACGTCGACGAAGGCGAGGCGTTCGGCCCCGCGGCTACGCCGGTAGGTCCGGATCTCGGCGGAACAGAGCGGACAGGCCCCGTCGTAATAGACGGTCAGTGCGGCGGGTGGGGTCATGGTGGGCGGTACCGTCCCTCTTCATCGGCTCCGGAGAGGGAGGCCGTGTCCGGGGACAACGCCGATACAAGCGAAACGGCCACACCCTCGATGGAAGCGGAGGTGTGGCCGTCTTTCACTGTGGTGACGGGGGGCACCCGTGTTTCGGGACGCCCCCCGCGCGTCAGCGGGCGGCGAAGGCCTTGAGCGCGGCCTTGCCGGCGTAGCGACCCTGCGCGCCGAGGCCCTCCTCGATGCGGATGAGCTGGTTGTACTTGGCCAATCTGTCCGAGCGGGCCAGCGAGCCGGTCTTGATCTGCCCGCAATTGGTGGCAACGGCGAGATCCGCGATGGTGGAATCCTCGGTCTCGCCCGAACGGTGGGACATCACGGCGGTGTAGCCGGCGCGCTGCGCCATATCGACGGCGGCCAGCGTCTCGGTGAGCGTACCGATCTGGTTGACCTTCACCAGGATCGAGTTGGCGGTGTTCTCGGCGATGCCGCGCGACAGGCGGGTGACGTTGGTGACGAAGAGGTCGTCGCCCACGAGCTGGCAGCGGTTGCCGACCTTCTCGGTGAGGAGCTTCCAGCCGGCCCAGTCGTCCTCGGACATGCCATCCTCGATGGACAGGATCGGGTAGGAATCCACGAGCTTGGCGAGGTAATCGACCTGCGCCTCGATCGAGCGGGTCTGGCCCTCGCCCTCGTAATGGTAGGCGCCGTCCTTGAAGAACTCCGTGGCGGCGCAGTCCAGCGCCAGCACGATGTCGGTGCCGGGCTTGAAGCCGGCCGCCTGGATCGATTCCATCACGAAGTCGAGCCCGGCCTCGGCCGAGGGGAGATTGGGGGCGAAACCGCCCTCGTCGCCGACATTGGTATTGTGGCCGGCCTTCTTGAGCGCGCTCTTGAGGGTGTGGAACACCTCGGCGCCCATGCGCACCGCCTCGGCGAGCGAGGAGGCGCCCACCGGCATGATCATGAATTCCTGGAAGTCGATCGGGTTGTCCGCATGCGCGCCGCCGTTGATGATGTTCATCATCGGCACCGGCAGCACCCGTCCCTGGGTTCCGCCGACGTAGCGGTAGAGCGGCAGGCCGGCGGTCTCGGCGGCGGCCTTCGCCACGGCGAGGGAAACGCCGAGGATGGCGTTGGCGCCGAGCCGCGCCTTGTTGGGGGTGCCGTCGAGTTCGATCATCGCCTCGTCGACGGCGATCTGGTCCTCGGCATCCATGCCGCCGATGGCGTCAAGGATGTCTCCGCGTACCGCGGCCACCGCCTTGCGCACGCCCTTGCCGCCGTAGCGTCCCTTGTCACCGTCGCGCAGCTCCACCGCCTCGTGAGCGCCGGTGGAGGCGCCGGACGGCACGGCGGCGCGGCCGAAGGAGCCGTCCTCCAGCAGGACGTCCACCTCGATGGTCGGGTTGCCCCGGCTGTCGAGGATCTCGCGGGCGGCGATGTTGGTGATCGCGGTCATGCGTGCCCCTAGCTCTCAAGATGTGGTGCGGCGGGCGCTCGCCCGAGCCGTCATGATCCCGCGGGAGCCCCTCAACCGAGGGATGAGCCAGCGGAACCGGTCTGATCCAGGGCAGGCTTATCCGTCAACATGCCGCCTCCGGCAAGCGTCCCCCTGTGCGCGGAGGGCCTCAGGCGGTCACAAATGTTTGCAGAGCGCACGAGAATTTCCAAAGCGGCCCGTCGAAGCCATCCCGCGAGGCCATGCGGCGGGCGAAGGGGCGGACTTCGCCGGCTGCGCCTACGCCCTTGATTTCATACGGGGATTCGAGGCGGCGAGTTCCCTTGCCGCGACTGGTGCGCTATAGCGGCGGACATGACCAGCCCGCCCCCCTCCTCCGACGGCCTGCAACTCGGCCACGCCACACCCCTGCCCGCCTCTCCGGAGGCGGCGCGCCTGGACCGGGTGCCGAATCCGCATCCCGAGACCGATTACCTGGCGCGTTTCACCGCGCCGGAATTCACCTCGATCTGCCCGGTCACCGGCCAGCCCGATTTCGGCATCCTGATGATCGACTACGTGCCCGACCTTTGGCTTGTGGAATCGAAATCGCTGAAGCTCTATCTCGGCGCCTTCCGCAATCACGGCGCCTTCCACGAGGATTGCACCGTGGGCATCGGCCTCACCCTCGTCGACCTGCTCAAACCCCGGTACTTCCGCATCGGCGGCTACTGGAACGCGCGCGGCGGCATTCCCATCGACGTGTTCTGGCAGACCGGCGAGCCGCCGAAAGCCATCTGGCTTCCGGACCAGGGGATCGCGCCCTACCGCGGCCGCGGCTGAGCATCGGCGAGCCGCATCGTGCCTCACCGATCTGCGGCGATGGCGCGGACGATCTCGTCGATCAGGCGTTCCTGTGACTCGGTGGGACCTTGATGGACCTCCGCGACCGTCCTGAGCATGTCGGCGAAATGGTCTCGCTCCGCGAAACTCAGGGCATCGTGCAGGACCGGGGCCAGGACCTTGATGGCCAGCGTCGTATCGGGAGCCTGCGCGGCGGCGTGGCGGACGAACACCATCCGTGAATCGAGGTCGTCCCCGGCCTCCACGATGCCGCGCATCTGCGCCGTGATGACGGCTTCCTGCTCGGGCGTCGGTACGCCGCGCAGACGGGCGACCATTTCCATCAGGACACCGGCTGCATCGGCGGGATGGCGGAGGGAGCGCAGGGGTGCGGAGCGGATCTGCCGTTCGCTCGCCATCCGGCGGCGGGTGCCGCGCCAATCTCGCACCGCGTTGTCGATATGCTGCATCCCGTTGCCGTACTCGATCCAGTAGACCAGTCCGGCGACGAGGGCGCCGAAGACGGCTGCGATGATCGGCATTGCGCGGGTCCCCACCTGTTCGAAGCGGGGCCTCCATGCAACCGTGCGGCCCATCCCGCAACCACACAGTCATGCGGCCGGCATCGGAACACAAAAAAAGGCGGCCGGTAAAACCGGCCGCCTTTCGCGCACGAGATTTCGGGCGTGTCGGCTCAGTAGCCGTAGCCGTAGGTGGGCCGGCCATAGGCAGGGCGGCCATAACCGTTGTTGTAATAAGAATCCCGCGCGGCTCCGGCCGCGATGGCGCCTGCCGCCAATCCCGCAATGCCGAGGCCGACGGCGGCGCCGGTTCCGATGCCACGGCGATGGCCACCACCATAGGCGTAGCCGCGGTGGCCGTAACCCCGATGGCCATAACCGCGATGGCCGTAGCCACCGTGGGCGTAACCACCATGGCCGCCGCGACCGTAGCCATGACCGTGTCCGGGGCGGGCTTCCGCCGCCGTTCCGGCAGCCATGGCGCCGAGGGAGAGGGTGACGGCCGTGATCAGTGCGAACTTGCGCATGGGGCTCCTCAAATCGTTGTCACGTTCAAGCGACGACAACGGGATGAAGACGGGTTGGTTCCATTGTCATGGCCGTACGAACGAGTCCGGGTGACGAGTCTCGGTCAGCCGCTGGACTTCGCGAGGCGATCGAAAGCCTGAAGGGTTTCCAGTAGTGCCGGCATGGCTTTGAGAGGAACCATGTTGGGGCCGTCCGACGGGGCATGATCCGGATCGGGATGGGTCTCGATGAACAGGCCGGCGACCCCCACCGCCACGGCGGCGCGGGCCAGCACCGCCACGAACTCGCGCTGCCCGCCGGAGGTGGCGCCCTGCCCGCCCGGCTGCTGCACCGAATGGGTCGCGTCGAACACGACGGGGGCCCCGTGCGTGACCTGCGCCATGATCGGCAGGCTGCGCATGTCGGAGACCAGCGTGTTGTAGCCGAACGAGGCGCCGCGCTCGGTGACGAGGACGTTGGGATTGCCGGCATTCGTCACCTTGGCGGCCACGTGGGCCATGTCCCAGGGGGCGAGGAACTGGCCCTTCTTCACGTTCACCACGCGGCCCGTGGCGGCGGCGGCCAGGAGCAGGTCGGTCTGCCGGCACAGGAAGGCCGGGATCTGGAGGACGTCGATGACCTCCGCCGCCGGCGCGCACTGGGCCGCCTCATGGACGTCGGTGAGGACGGGCAGGCCGAAGCGCTCCTTGATCTCGGCGAAGATCGGCAGCGCCCCGACGAGGCCGAGACCGCGCGCGGTGGAGCCCGAGGTCCGGTTGGCCTTGTCGAACGAGCCCTTGAACACGAGGCCGATCCCGAGGCGGTCGGTCATGCCCTTGAGAGCGTCGGCGATCTCGATGGCATGGTCGCGGCTCTCGAGCTGACACGGGCCGGCGATGAGCGCGAAGGGCAGGTGGTTGGCGAAGGCGGTGGACCCCGCCATCACGACGGGACCGGAGGGTGAGCGAGCGGGTTCGGACATGGCGCCCGGTCTAGCCCGCCTGAGCCCCGTCGAAAAGACCGGCGCGACGGCGAAGGATCGTCCGACCATGCCGGGTGAGCATGCAGCGGGTGAGGTCGGGCGCTGCGCCACCCAGACCGAGCGCGTCGGCGAGCCCCTGCCCGCTCGTCTCGCATCGCAGGGCCGCATTGCCTGCCCGTCCCGCCTGCGCCATCCCCGTGAGGCGGGAATCCCGATGAAGCGCGCGGGCCAGGATCTCGACCATGCCGGCCTTCGCGCCGGTCAGCCCTTCCGCCGCAAGCCCGATCAGGATGAAATAGGCGCCGGCCGGCTCATGGTCGCGCGACCCGAACGCCATCCGCGCCGGAGCCCGGCAATCGAGGCTCATGCGATTCGCATCCTCGGCGCGGAACACGGCGAGAGACGCCTCGCGCCCGGCCAGCGACGCGCCGGTGGCCCGGATCATCCGCGCGGTGAGCCGGTCGCAGGAATCGGCCTGCCTCGTCGAACGCGCCTCCGCCGGCGGCGACAGGACGAGGGCGGCGAGGAGCAGGACGGGGAAGGGCTTCATGGAGCCGACCTTAGACCAAGGCGGCCGTTCCGGCCCAGACGGATCAGGGCCTCGTCCCGATCGACCCCGTGACCTCGCCGGGGCAGGCCTCGTGGGCATGGGACCGCAGGACCCTCCTCAGGCGCAGCGGTCGGGTTCCGGCCTCGTCCTCCACCATGCCGACCAGGGCGTCCGTTGCCAGGGTGCCGCGGAAGGCGAAGCCTCCCTCCTCGCCGCCGACCCGGAACGACAACTCCTTGGTCGCGTCTTGGAGGGTCACGGCCTCGGCCCGCGCCGACCGCGACGGGGTTTCGTAGGACAGCACGTCGCCGGTGGGGGAGCGCTTGAGGACGATCCGCCGCCCTGCCCGCTCGCCGCTCTCCGTATCGGTGCAGAGGTCGGCATAGACGAAGGTGCCGGTGGCCCAGACCGGCTTTGCAGGAACCGACCTGGCGACAGCGGGAACCGCAAGGACGAGGCCGAGCAGCGGCAGGCCGATCATCATCGTCGGATTGAGGACTGGCATCGGCATCTCCACCTCTCGGCGCTTCGCATCGGATGACGCTCAGCCTCGCTCTCCCATGTCTCTGGATTGCGACTGGATCCGGCGTCGGCGTGCGCGAAGGCACGCCGACGGTGAAGCAAGTTTCGGTCCTCTCCCCTGTCAGCTGCCCCAGTCAGGCGGGCAGCCAATCGCCGTTGCCGGTCCGGCAGACCAGCTGCTGCGGCAGTTCGGTGCTGCCGGTGCCGGCGATGGTGGCCGAGGTGTCGGTGGCGCGGCAGATGCGGTTGGCAACCGGCGCCGGTGTCGTCACGGGCGCCGTCGGCCGCACCGTGATCTCGCGCTGGCGGCCGTCGGAGCCCTGGTAGGCGAGATATTGTGGCCGGTTGGTCGCCGCTGCCGCGATCTGGGCGTTGCGGATCCGCTCCTTGTCCTGGGCGTCGAGTGCGGTGAGGACCGCGCAGGCGAGGCCGCCGACGCCGGCGCCGACGGCCGCCCCGACGCCCGTCCTCTGACCGCCACCGGCAGCGGCACCGATGAGGGCGCCGATGCCGGCTCCCACCAGCGTCGAGGCGATGCAACGTCCGATGGCGGCCTCCACCGAGCCTGCGCCCCCCGAGGCGGCCGACGAGCCGCCCCGCGTGCCGACGCACCCGCTCAACACCGCCGACAGGCTCAGAGCCAGCCCCGCCGCCCGCATCACTCTAGTCGAAATCATCGTCGTCCTGCCCCCGGCCTGCTTGAGCCGGCCGCAAGCGTGCGGACGGCAGCACCCTCCCCGGCCTTGAGGAGCGGCGCCCTGGAAATGCGTGATGGTCGGACGGTCGACCGGGCTCAGAACGGCGTGCCCTCGACCCTCTGGATATCGAAGCGCAGGTCTTCGCGGCGCTGGCCGTTCTCGCCGCTGAAGATCACCTTCGGGTCGAAGATCCTGCCGGAGGCGGTCGCTCCCTGGAGAGTGAGCTCGATGTTGCGGGCACCGCCGAAGGGCAGCTTTCCGCGCTCCTTCGGCTCGGCCTGCGGGTCGAGGAACCACACCTGCGCGAAGCGTCCGTCGCCATGGACCTCGCAGGCCTCACCCCGGCACAACATCTTGCCGGAGAGCGGCGTCGCCGTGGTGCGCGAGACGGTGGTCTCGACCCAGGCATTGACGAGGTCGCCATTGGCGGCGGCCGCGAGCCGCATCTGCAGGGGAATGCGCTGGCCGACATAGTCGATGAAGCCGGCATGGACGCGGAGGGTCGTCGGCTCGGGCAGGAGGCGCGGCAGACCGTCGGAGCGGATCCCCGCGAGCACGCCCTTCGAACCAAGGAAGAAGGCCCGCGCGAATTCGAGCGCAGCGGTATCGCCGAGGGACGCGCCGGCGAGGTAGATCTCGGCCCTGCCGAAATCGATGGCGCTCTTCTCGGCCAGCTGGAAGCCGCGCTCGCGGGCCGCTGCGACGTCCGGGAGGCTGGCCTTGTCGGCGACCCGGAACGGGCTCACCAGGATGAAGCGCGGCAGGCCGAGATTGGGGTCGGCGAGCCGCCCGGCATTCTGCAGCGCACGCAGGAGGCTGCCCGCCGGGGCCGGCTGGGCGGCGATGTCGGCCGCTCGCTTCTGCACCTGTGCCAGGGCACGGGCGATGCCGCCACCGAAGGCGTCCTGAGCGGATTTTCGCCGGGCGCCGCTGTCGTTGCCGAGGAAGCGGTCCACCATGCTGTCGCCGGCTTTGGCCTTCTCGGTCTCGGCGGCCGGGAGGTTGGGCGAGCAGCCGAAGAACAGCGGCACGAGTTCGCTGCCGTCGCGGCGCGCGACGAACAGGGACAGCCGCTCGCGGGTGCCGAGGGTACCGAGCGCCGATTCCCTGGCCTCGGCCGCCTCGACGACGATCCGGGTCCAGCGCTGGTCGGCCTCTGCCTGCGCGGCGACGATGGCCTCGTCGAGGATGATCACGGTCTGGCGCAGCGAGCGCGGCTCGCCATCCTTGGGGCAGGTCTGCTCCTGGCGGATCACCTCGTAGCCCGCGGCGCTGGCTGGCGCGGACGAGGCGCCGGCCGCAAGGGCGAGAAGGAGACGTCCGGCGACGGCATACGGGCAGGTCATGGCGGGCTCCCGCTCAGGCGTAGCCGAGCGCAAGGCGCCGGCTCAGATAGGCATCGCCGTCGATGTCGCGGCGTGTCTCGGTCTCGCCGGAGGCGAGGCCGTCATAGGTGAAGCGGGTGTCCACGCCGCGCTTGCGCGCCTCGATGGCGAGCTGGTTGCGATAGCCGTCGAGCAGGCCGAGCACGCGTGCGTCCTGGCGGCAGACTTCATCGAAGCGGGAGCGGCAGGTGCCGTAATTGCGCAGGCTTCTCGCCTGCTCGGCGTCGCGCCGGGCCCATTGCTCGGTCTCGCGCTGAGCTTGGAGGATGAGTTGCTGCTCCTCGCGCTCGATTCCCTTGCGATAGGCTTTCTGCGAGTCGCGCTTGAGGCGATCGAGCCGCCGCCGCTCTTCGGCGAAATCGGGAACCGGGTCCTCGGTGAACAGGACCCAGGCCACGGCGGACGCGTAGACCGCGAGGTTGCCGATGAAGGCGACGCCGTAGATCGAGATCGTGCTGCCGCCGTCTTCCCCCAGGGCGGTCTGGCGGCTCAGCGCCTCGGCCACGAGGTAGGAGCGGCTGAAGACGATGGCGGCAGCACCGATGAGAAACAGCACGAGGCCGAAGGCGAGGTGGCGATAGCTGTCCGCCCGCATCCGTGCGGTGACGTTGCCGCCGAAGCGCTCTCCCCACTGCCGGATGAGCCGGCCGATGAGGTGGCTCGAGAATGCGAACAGGAGCGCGATGAGCGTGACGGAGGCGGTGGCGAGCGCTGGCGTCAGGAAGTCGATCTTCAGGAAGGAGGACAGATTGAGGGGAAATTCCAGCAGCATGATCGCGGCGACGCCGCCATGCTTGAGCCAGGGGTTCCAACTGCCGGCATCCCGCCCGTGCGCCGCCCGCCTGTTGTCGTAATCCGAGCGCAGGCGCCGGATCTCCTCTTCGCGGTCGTGGACATCCACCCGCGAGTAGAAGCTCTGCAGTCCGGCGCGCAGATGCTCCTGCTTCGTCTGCTCTATCTCGTCGCGCTTCGCTTCCAAGAGAAAGCCGGGATTGCCCGAGGCCAGACTTTCCTGCGCGAAACCGCGCTTCACCTCTGCGAGGGCGGAGCGGCGGGCGAAGACGATGTGCGACTGGTACCAGGCCAGCATGACGGGGGTGAAGAAGGCCGGGCTCTCCGCATTGGCTCCGTGTGGGGCCGAGAGCGAGAGGGTCGGCCGTCCGGCTTCCTCGGTGAGGCGTGCCGAGAGGTCGGTGGCGATGGGGCTGCCCGGACGGAGATCCAGGGCCTGATATTCGGCGATGCTCATCGCTCGAGCCTTTCTACGAGGATGCGCCGCTCGCGCAGATCGATGATCACGGGCTCGTCCTTGGCGATGGTCACCACGGTCCTCTCCTGCGGGACGACGACGACCGCGGTCCTGGCGAGCGGTTCCGGCCCGACGGAGACGGGCGGCACCGGAGGTCCGACGACCACGAGGCGCGGAGATTCTATGGTGGGAACGGCGAGGGCAGCCCCCGATTGCGGTGGCTGGACGAGAGTTCGGGAAATCGAACCCGTCACCACGGGCGCCGCCTCCACCCGCGGCAGCCGGGCGAAGGCCTTGAGGCACGCCTCGCGCTGCTCCGCCAGGGCGCTGGCGCAGACGATGGCCTCCTGCTTCGACAGCCACACGCCGACCGCTTCGGCCTTGCGGCCGAACAGGAACTCCACACGGCGGTTGCGCGCCATCGCATCGTCCGTGCTGTTGGGCACGAGCGGGATCGCCTCGCCGAAACCGACGCGCCAGATACTGGCCTGGCGCACGCCACGCCGGTCGAGGGCACGGGCCACGCTCTCGGCGCGTCGCACCGAGAGGGCGAAATTGTAGGCGTCGTCGCCCCGGTCGTCGGTATGGCCGGCGATGAAGACCGCCGTGTCCGACGCCTCGCGCCGCAGCGCTTCCGCGACGACGTCGATCACCGCCTCGGCCTCGGGCCGCAGATCGGACTGGTCGGTGTCGAAGAAGACGCGCTGGGGAAACACCACCCGCAGGACCGGGATGTCGGTGCGGAAGCTCGATGGCAGCTCCGATTGCGGAACGCGCTCCTCATAGAAGCGCGGGCTCGCCCGCAAGGACTTGTCCGCCAGCCGCTTCAGGCGAGCGGTGCGATCCTGATGCTCCAGCTGCACGGTGTCCTGCCAGGGCAGGATGATGTCCCGGGCGTTAGCCGGTGCCACGGGCAGTGCCAGAAACGTCATGCCGATGAGCGAGGCGGCCAAGGCCTCCATCGCTGCGCCGCTCCACTCCCGATCCACGACTACGACCCCTGAAATCAATCTCAAGTATGATCGTAAACTTCAGGTAATGAGTGCGGTCAACTGTCGATGCTGCCTAAGGTTGTAGTTCGGTTCAGTGGGGCATGCGGTGTTGCAGAAATGTATGCCCTAGGAGTGGGCTCGCCTGCAGCAACGCCGGCCCGAATGAACGGGCCGGCGTTGGTTTCATCCTCGATGCTCGCGTATCGGACGAGGTTTCGCGCTCTCGTTCAGCCGGCCTTGTTGAGGGCCACCGCGACGAAGCGGGTCACGCCCTTGGTGCTCTTCACCCGCATCAGCACGGCCTTGCGGCCGCTGGCCTCGGCCGCCTTGATGCGCTCGGCGATCTCCGAGGGCTTCGAGACGCTGGAGCCGGCCACATCGAGGATGATGTCGCCCTGCTCGATGCCCTTGGCCGCGGCCGGACCGTCGGGATCGACATCCATCACCGCGACGCCCTCGTCGCCGGCACCGACCTGCGAGGCAGGGGCGAGGCTGAGGCCGAGGCGCGGCTGGCCGTCGCTCGTGGAGCTGCTGCGGTTGTCGTTGCCCGCCTTCGGGTCGTTCGGCAGGGCGCCGAGCTCCACCGTGGCGGTGTCGGACTTGCCACCGCGCAGATAGGCGAGCTCCACCTTGGCGCCGGGCTTCAGGCCGGCGATGCGGCGGGACAATTCGCGGGCATCGTTCACTGGCGCGCCGTTGACCGATTCGATCACGTCACCGGATTTGAGGCCGGCCTTGGCCGCCGGGGTGCCGGGTTCGGCGTGGTCGACGAGGGCGCCCTTGGCCTTGTCGAGGCCGAGGCCGTCTGCGATGTCCTTCGTCACCGGCTGGACCTGCACGCCGAGATAGCCGCGGGCCACCTTGCCGTCGGCCCGGAGCTGGTCGACCACCGCCTGCACGGTCTCTGCCGGGATGGCGAAGGCGAGACCCACGCTGCCGCCGGAGGGGGAGGCGATGGCGGTGTTCACGCCCACCACCTCGCCGCCGACATTGAAGGTCGGGCCGCCGGAATTGCCCTTGTTGATGGGCGCGTCGATCTGCAGGAAGTCGTCATAGGGGCCGGCGCCGATGTCGCGGCCACGGGCCGAGACGATGCCGGCCGTCACCGTGCCGCCGAGGCCGAACGGGTTGCCGATCGCCACCACCCAATCGCCGACACGGGGCGCGGTCTTGCCCAGCGAGACGTAGGGGAAAGTGCCACCTTCGGTGATCTTGAGGAGCGCCAGGTCGGTTTTGGGGTCCTTGCCGATGACCTTGGCGTCGAGGGTGCGGTTGTCGTCGAGCGTCACCTGCACGGTCTTGGCCTTGTCGACCACGTGGTTGTTGGTGACGACGTAGCCGTCGGCCGAGATGATGAAGCCCGAGCCCATGGCGCCGCGCTGCCCCTGGCGCTTGGGCGAGGGGCCGCCGAAGCCCTGGCCCTGGCCGGGGCCGCCCTGCCCTGGGCCACCCTGGCCGAAGCGCTTGAAGAACTCGCGCAGCTGCGGCGGAACCTGCTGGCCCTGGCCCTGCCCGGGGCCGTCATCGTCATCCATGCCGGCGCTGTCGTCGAGCTTCACCTTCACGGCGACCACGCCGGGCTTCACCTTGTCGACCACGCTGGCGAAGGAGCCGGGCGGATGGTCCGGCACGTCGATGGGGTTCTTGGACAGGGCCTGGGCATAGGCCGGGGTGGAGGGCTGGGTCAGGCCGATGCCCGCGGCTCCCGTCGCCGCGATGGCGATGGCGGCGACGGAGGCGAGGGCGTTGCGGCGCAGGCGAGAGGTGGACGAGATCATGGACTGGGCTCTCCGGAAAGGTCGTGTCCCCGCTGAGCGGGGCCATGACCCTCCATGTAGAGACCTCAGCCTGACCCGCCCGTGTCGCCGAGATTACGGTTTGGACAGGTTGGGAAGAGGGACGCTACGCCACCAGGAAATCCTGGAATGTGAGGGACCCCGGCTTGTCGAGAGTGGCGAACAGGATCGCCTGGCCGGTTCCGCTCCCGTCTGCGTCGTAGGACACCTCGCCCGTCGCCTTGTTGAACAACACGCGGTCGTCCGTATCGAGGGGATTGGTACCGATGGCCTTAAAAGCGGTCTCTGCCAGTTGCCCCAGGGCGAGATCGCCGAACACGCTTTTGCTCAGCCGGATCGTGTCGTCGACGACGGAGAAGTCGGTGATGCGATCGACATTGGTGCTGCCGAGCGTCGCCGAGAACACGAAGATGTCGCTTCCCGATTTGCCGGTAAGGATGTCGATTCCGGCGCCGCCCGAGAGCGTGTTGTTTCCGGCATTGCCGATGAGCGTGTTTGCGAAGGCGTTTCCGGTGAGATTGAGATTGGCCGTAGCCACTGAAGCGGCGAAGGTCAGGGTCTCCACGGAGCTTCCCTCGGCGAGCGTAAAGCTGACGCTCGCCACGACGCGATCATTGCCCTGGTCGACGGTTTCCAGAACCTGATCCCCGGCATGGTCGACGAGGTAGGTATCGTTGTCGAGACCGCCGATAAGCGTATCCTTGCCCGCACCCCCGTCCAGCGTATCGTTGCCGGCCAGGCCCAGGATCCGGTTCGCCCCGGAATTGCCGATGAGGACATTGCTGCCGTCGTTGCCAGCGGCGGCGAAGTTGCCGGTTCCCGTCAGTGTCAGGTTCTCGACATTGGCCGAGATCTTGAAGCTGGTACTCGCCTCCACCGTATCGGCGCCGCTCCCGGCGGCCTCGATCACCACGTCCCGTACGTCATCGACGAGGTAGCGATCGCTGCCGCGTCCGCCGGACATGATATCGGCCCCCAGCCCGCCATCGAGGACATTGGCGAAGCCGTTGCCCTCCAGGGTGTTGGCGGCGGCATTGCCGATCGCGGTCGCCGTATTGGCCGCCACCGCCAGGACGAGGCGCTCGATTCCGGAGCCCAGGGTATACGTCGCGAGCGAAGAGGTGACGGTGTCGAAGCCCGATGCATCGATCACCACGTCGCCGGCCTCCGTGACGATGAAGGTGTCGTTGCCGGCCCCTCCATCGAGCGTGTCGTTGCCTGCGCCGCCATCCAGGAGATCGTCTCCCTCGAGTCCGAACAGGGCATTGCCGCCTGAATTGCCCAGAAGGTCGTTGTCGGCCGCGCTGCCGATGCCGAACAGGTTCACTGTCCCGCCGAGGACGAGGCGCTCGACATCCGAGGCGAAGGATGACGGGGCGTAGCCGCTGACGAAGCCGCCGAGCGATGTGCTGAACACCGTCGTCAGCGTGTCAATTCCACTGTCCTCGTACTCGAAGACGGTGTCGGAGACGCTGTCGACGACGTAGCGGTCGTCCCCGTCGCCACCCTCCATGTCGTCGTCGCCCGTGCCACCGTCCAAAGTGTCGTTACCGTCGCCACCAAAGAGGCTGTCGTTGCCGGCGCCGCCAACAAGTCGGTTGTTGGCCTCGTTGCCCCCCAGGAAGTTGTCGAGGGCGTTGCCCGTGCCGTTGAGCGCTCCCACGCCGAGCGACAGACTTTCGACCTGATCGGTGAGCGTGTAACTCGCGACCCGGCTGAGGACGGAATCGAAGCCTTCGCCGGCGATCTCCGTCACCGTGTCGCCGGCATTGTCGACGACGTAGGTGTCGTCGTCCGCTCCGCCCGCCATGCGGTCCGCCCCGATGCCGCCATCGAGGATGTCGTCGCCCGCCCCGCCGTTCAGGATGTCGTTGGAGGCGAACGCACCGATGGTGACGGGCAACGTCGTGGACACGGTGGTGCCGTCGAGGTCGGCGGTGACCAGGATCGCGCGGAAAGTGTCGGTGCCGGAGGCGCTGAGCGCCAGCGCCCCTGTCTTGAACCCGATGCCGAGGGGCGAGACGGTGAACTCCTCACGCCCGATCACTTGGACGAGTTCGTCGTTGCGGTAGATCTCCACGAAAGCGCCGTCGGCCACATCCCCGAGGACGCCCGTCAAGCCCGCATCGAGGTCTTCGGGGTTCAGCACAATCTCGGCGCTGCCGTTCAGGATTCCGTCGTCGAGGATATCGAGAACCTCCTCGCCCGCATCCGCGCCCACGCCGATGGCACGGATCACCGTGCCGCCCTCCCCCGTGGCGCGCACGGCCGGCAGGATCGTCGTCTCGTAGTCGCGGTCGTTGGGCTCGCCGTCGGAGAGAAAGAAGACCAGGTTCTTACCCGACCCCTGATTCTCGAGATAGGCCAGGGTCTGTTCGAGGGCCGCCGTATAGTTCGTGCCGCCCCCGAGCTCGGCGGTGCGCAGGATCTCGACCACGTCGGCGATGCCGTCGCCGTCGATATCCGTGTCCGGATTACCTGTGAAGGTCGCATCGGCGTAATCGGAGAAGGCGACGAGGGCCAGCCTCGCCTGACCGCCGAGGCCCGCTTCCGTCAGGGAGGCGTTGAGGCTTTCGAACGAGGCGATCTCCGCGTCGAGGATGGTGTTGGCAAGTCCGTCGCCGTTGCGGTCCCCTACATTGGTCGAGCCGAGAAACGGATCCGCGGTGCTGCCCGATTGATCGAGGACGTAGACGATGTTGATGGGGGCGGCGGCGAAGTCGATCGTCCCGATGCTGCCCGACAGCACCACCGAGCCTGTTCCCGTCTCCGGTGCCGACAGGTTCAGCGTCAACTCCGTCCCGCCCACGGTGGCTGTGCCGCTGGCTACGGCGCGCTCCGGGCCGCCGGAATCCCCCACGAGGTAATCGTCGCCGTTGCCGCCCTCGAGCGTATCGTTTCCGCCGCCGCCCCGCAGGGTGTCGTCGCCATCCTGGCCCTGGAGGGTGTTGGCGCCGCCCGTGCCGACGAGGGTGTTGTCGAGAGCGTTGCCGATCAGGGTCGTCGCCGAGCCGAGCAAGGTCCCGTTCTCGACATTCACCCCGAGGGTATAGCTTGCAAGGCCGGTCTGCACGGTGTCGATGCCGGCATTGGCCTTCTCGATCACGGAATCCGCGACGTTGTCGACCACGTAGGTGTCGCTGCCGGTGCCGCCGCGCATGACGTCCGCGCCGCCGCGACCGTCCAGGGTGTTGTTCCCGCTGTTGCCGGCCAGAATGTTCGCGCCGTTGTTCCCGACGCCGCGAATGGCGGCGCTGCCCTCCGTGAGGGTCAGGTTCTCGACATTGGCGGACAGAGTATACGTGACCGCGCTCGACCGAACGATATCCGTGCCTTCGTTGGCCGCCTCGATCACGCGATCGCCGCTCTGGTCGACGTGATAGGTATCGTTGCCCGCCAGGCCCGTCAGCACGTTGGTCGCGCCGTTGCCGATGAGAACGTTGTCGAGGGCGTTGCCCGTGCCGGTGATGGCGGTGCCGGTGAGAGTGAGGTTCTCGACATTCGCCTCGAGGGTGCGGCTCACCGACGACCGGACCGTGTCGGTCCCCTCGCCCGCGGCCTCCACCACCACGTCGCCGGTGTCGTCGACCACATAGGTATCGTTGCCGGTCCCGCCGTTCATCCGGTCGGCGCCGACGCCGCCGTCGAGCGTGTCGGACCCGGCATAGCCCGACAAGGTATTGTTCCGGTCGTTGCCGGTGAGGACGTTGGCGGCGGCGTTGCCGCGCGCGGCCGTGGCCACCCCGCGCAGAGTCAGGTTCTCCACATAGGCGAGGCTACTCGTGTCGAGGGAGAAGCTCCGGGACGAACTGATCGTGTCCACACCCTGGTTGTTGGCTTCCTCGACCGTGTCCCCGGCCTGGTCGACGATGTAGAGGTCGTTGCCCCTGCCGCCCACGAGCCTGTCGGTGCCCGCGCCACCATCGAGGGTGTCGTTGCCATTGAGGCCGATGAGGACGTTGGCGCCCGCATTGCCGGTGATGATGTTGTCGCGGGCGTTACCGGTGCCGTCGATGTCGTCCGTGCCTGTGAGGGTAAGGTTGCGCTGATTTGAACCCAGGGTTTCGTCCACGGCACTGGTGACGTCGGTGACATAGTTGGCGATCGCAGCGATCTGGAGCTCCGTCAGGCCTGTGAGGGCATAGGAGGGCAGGGTCGCGAGATCCGTCGCCAGGGCGGTCGCATCCGCCTGCGTGTCGGCGACCACGTAGAACTGCACGAGGGTCGTCGATTGCCCGGCACCGAGGTCGAAGCTGTATCCGCTCGTGAACGAATCGGCATCTGACTGGGCTGCCGTCACTGGCCGATCCGGGCTGCCGCCGGAGACCACATGCCCAATGAACGGATACGACGCACCCGCCGCACTGGTGACGTACCAATCGTCTCCGTTGGCGAAGATTGTGTCACCGCTCGATGTCGCGGACAGGATCGTATTGCTGTCCGCATAGAGATCATCGACCGTGTCCATGGCGAGGGAGCGGTTGATCGTGCTTGTATTCGTGAACGTATCGACGATCCGCAGGAAGGTCCGGCCCGCACCATCCGACAAAATTTCGAGTGTTCGTGTTATGGTGAAGCCGTCGCTGGTGAGAGGCGTTGTTAGAGATGACGGTGTCGTTGTGACTTGATCGGAGTAATAATAAGCCTGAGTAAAAACTTTACTTCCGCTTTCTATATCGTAGAAATACGATTCTGAGCCCAAATCGTGGGTATTATAGTTGTTTTTTATTGCTCTGAACTCTCCATCGTCACGGAGGCTCCACGTCGTATTATTTGAATCTTTGTAAGTTAATGGCATTTATTGAAATCCGTATTTAAATTTATAAATTTGAGATGGCGACTCTACAGATCACGGTGTGCATGATTCGCCAATTAGTATCGTAGGCTGGATGCCCAGGTTGCAATCTGATGTTGCACGCTGGCAACAGGCGGCCAGTCGAGCGCCTGTCCCCGACGAGATCGACCTGAGAACGTCTCATCGATCCGGCAGCGCATGGAAGGAGGTTGCCCTCACCCCCGCCCGCCACTTCAGATCCAGCAACAACCCCGCCGGGTGCGTGTCGAGGACCGGCGTGATCGGCAGGCCGGCGGCGTTGAGGAGGCGGGCGGCCCAGTGGTTGCAGACGTTGGCGGCGCTGAAGCGGCCCTGCCCTTCGTAGAACAGGCTCGGCCCGTAGAGACCGGGGCCGCCCTCGATGGGGACGTTGTCGGCGAGGCGGAAGCTCGCGTCGAGGCGGGTGAGCAGACGGGCGAGGCCGGCCTTCGAGACCCGGATGGGGACGATATCCGAATGGGGGAAGCTCGTGCGGGTATCGTCTTCGAGGCCCACCACCTGGACGACGCCGTCGCGGCCGCCGGGGGTGAACAGGGCTTCGAGGGCGAGGCGCAGGTCGAACTGCGCCAGGGTCGGCGTCGCCCGGTAGAAGCGGGCCTCGCCCCAGCCGAACTCGATCCCCGGATAGGCCCGGAAGCGGGTGGCGATGCTCCGCAAAGCCGTGCCGGTGCCCTCCCCGGTGAGGGCTTCGCGCGGGATCACGAGACCCGAATGCCAGCCGTGGCTGACGAGTTCGATTTTTTCTGAGTCGTCGTCGGGAGCGGGATAGAGCGCCGGGTCGCCGGGCCTCGCCGTGACGATCGCGACGAGGACGAGGAGGGCCAACAGGCCGGCGAGGCCCTGGCCCAGCCGGCGCAGGATCACGCGTCCGACAACCGCGCCAGGGCCTCGCGGATCTTCTCGAGCCGAGCGGCTTCCGCGTCGCGGCGCTCGCGCTGCTCGTCCACCACCTCGTCGGGCGCGCGGGCGAGGAAGTCGGCATTGCCGAGCTTGGCCTCGATCTTACCGATCTCGGAGGCCGCCTTCACCGCTTCCTTGTTCAGGCGGGCGACCTCGGCCTTGAGGTCGACGATGCCCTCCAGGGGCAGCGCCGCCACCGAGCCGCGCACCAGCAGCTGGACCGCGTTCTTCGGCGCGGTCTCGGCGAAGGAAATCTCCGACAGGCGGGCGAGGCGCAGGAGCGTGTCCTGCCACTGCGCCGCCCGCGCCCGCAGGGCTTCGTCGGCGCCGACGATGACCAGGGGAATCTGGGCGCCGGCCGGCACGTTGGTCTCCGAGCGGGCGGAGCGGATCTCCGAGACGAGGTCCACCACCCAGCCGATCTCGGCTTCGGCCCTCGCATCCGCCAGCCCCGACAGGTCGGGCCAGGGCGCCAGCGCCAGGAGCCCGCGCTCGGCGATGCCCTCGCCCTTGATCGCCCAGAGCTCCTCGGTGAGGAACGGCATGAACGGGTGCAGCAGCTTGGCGATCTGGTCGATGAGGAACGCCACCGTGGCCTGCGTCTCGGCCTTGAGGCCGGCATCGACGCTCTCGCCTTGAAGCACCGGCTTGGCCAGTTCGAGATACCAATCACAAAAAATATTCCAGACGAAGCGGTAGGCGGCCGCCGCCGCGTCGTTGAAGCGGTAGGCGTCGAGCGCCGCCGTCACCTCGGCCACGGCGCGTGCGGCCTCGCCCAGCGCCCAGCGGTTGAGGGTCTCGGTGGCGGCCTCTGGGCGGTAATCGGCGCGGAGTACGCAGCCGTTCATCTCGGCGAAACGCGAGGCGTTCCAGAGCTTGGTCGCGAAGTTGCGGTAGCCCTCGACACGGTTCACCGCGAGCTTGATGTCCCTGCCCTGCGCGGCCATGGCGGCAAGGGTGAAGCGCAGGGCATCCGCCCCGTACTGATCGATCAAACCGAGGGGATCGACGACGTTGCCCTTCGACTTCGACATCTTGGCGCCGGAGGCATCGCGCACCAGGGTGTGGAGATAGACCGTAGCGAACGGCACCCGGTCGGTGACGTGGAGGCCGAGCATCATCATCCGGGCGACCCAGAAGAAGATGATGTCCTTGCCGGTGACCAGGGTGTCGGTGGGATAGTAGCGGTCGAGTTCGGGCGTCGCGTCGGGCCAGCCGAGCGTCGAGAACGGCCACAGGGCGGAGGAGAACCACGTGTCGAGGACGTCCTCGTCACGGCGCAGGGCGACGGTGCGGCCGTGCTTCGCATCGGCCTGTGCCTGCGCCTCGACCTCGCTGGATGCCACGAAGATGCCGCCCTCGTCATCATACCAGACCGGGATCTGGTGGCCCCACCAGAGCTGGCGCGAGATGCACCACGGCTCGATGTTCTCCAGCCACTGGAAGAAGGTCCGCTCGTAGTTCTCCGGAACGAAACGGGTTTGCCCGTCGCGCACCGCCTGCAGCGCGCGCTCGGCCAGGGGCTTCACGTTCACGTACCATTGGTCCGTGAGGTAGGGCTCGATGACCACGTTCGAACGGTCGCCATGGGGCACCGCATGGGTGTTGGGCTCGGTGAGCCGCAGCCGCTCGCGCGCCTCCATCAGGGCGACGACGCGCTTCCTCGCCTCGAACCGGTCGAGGCCGTGCAGGGCCAGGGCCTCCGGCTCCGGGTTCGAGTCCTTCAGAAAAGCCGTGTTTCCGTCGAGGGTTATGCGCGCTTCCGTATCCAGGATGTTAATCGGCGTGCAGCCGGCCCGCTTGCCCACCTCGAAATCGTTGAAGTCGTGCGCGGGCGTGATCTTGACCGCGCCGGTGCCCTTCTCCGGGTCCGAATAGGTGTCGGCGACGATGGGGATGAGGCGGCCGACCAGCGGCAGGCGCACATGCTTGCCGACGAGATGGGTGTAGCGCTCGTCGTCCGGATGGACCGCCACCGCCGTGTCGCCGAGCATGGTCTCGGGGCGGGTGGTGGCCACCGTGATGACCTCGCCGGTCTCGGCGCCCGCCTCGTCGACGATGGGATAATCGAAGTGCCAGAGATGGCCCTTCACCTCGACCTGGAGCACTTCGAGGTCGGAGATCGCGGTCTGGAACTTCGGGTCCCAGTTCACGAGGCGCTTGTCGCGGTAGATCAGCCCCTGCGCGTGGAGATCGACGAAGGTCTTGGTGACGGCGCGGACCATCTGGTCGTCGGGCTGGCCGGACAGGCCCATGGTGAAGCGCTCGCGCGACCAGTCGCAGGAGGCGCCAAGCCGCTTCAGCTGGTTGACGATGGCCCCGCCGGATTCGGCCTTCCAGGCCCAGACCTTCTCGACGAAGGCCTCGCGGCCGAGCTCGCGCCGGCCCGGCTCCTTCGCCTCGGCGAGGCGGCGCTCCACCACCATCTGGGTGGCGATGCCCGCATGGTCCGTGCCCGGCTGCCACAGCACGTCGCGCCCGCGCATGCGCTCGAACCGGCAGAGGATGTCCTGCAGGGTGTTGTTGAGGGCGTGGCCCATATGCAGGCTGCCGGTGACGTTCGGCGGCGGGATCACCATGGTGAAGGGCCGGGCATCCGCGCGCTCCGGCCGGCCGGCCTTGAAGGCGTCACCCGCCTCCCAGGCGGACGCGATGCGCGCCTCGACGGCGGCGGGATCGAAGGTCTTGTCCATCATGGGCTTGCGTCGGGCCAGTTCGTGCGGGGCGGGCGTCGGCCCGCTTTCACCCCGTCACGCCCCTCGCGTCAACATCGCAGGGCGGTCAGCGGCCCCGCGCCACGCGCTCGATCTCGGCGCGGACCAGGCGTTCGACCATGCCCGGCAGGTTGTCGTCGAGCCAGGATTGCAGCATCGGCCGGAGCATGTCCTGCACCATGTCCTCGATGGTCCGGGCATTCTGGCTCACCCTCGTACCGGCGAGAAGCTGGAACGCATGGCCGACGCTGGCATCGGTGATGTCGGAAACGAGGCGCTGCTTCAGGCTCTCGCGCGGGGCCTCCACCGGCTCAGGGCGGGGGCTGCGCGGGGCGGGTCGGGCTGACGCACCACCGGTGGCGGCGGCAGGGGCTCCGGTTCGGGCTCGTCGTCGTCGAAGGAAATCGAGTCGAAATCGATCTGGCCGCTCTCGGCGAAGTCGATCTCCGGTTCCTCGATGGGAGCGGGCTGGGGCTTGCGCGGCTGTGCGACCTCGGCGAGGTCGAGGACGTCGTCGTTCTCCGGCTGCGGCGGAGGGGAGCGTACCGGCGCGACAACTTCCGCCTTGGCGTTCTGGTCGTCGGCGATGATCCGGCGAATGGACGCCAGGATCTCCTCCATGGAGGGTTCCGGGGCCTTGTCCGGCGCCTTGGGGCTCGCTGCACTCATCCGGACGACGCTCGGGTCACATGGTTAAGGAAGTATTTCGGTCACTCTGAGTATTTCACCACGGGTGCCGGAAACAAGCACCGGCCGGGCGCAAGGCACAGGATAACACCGGCGCCTCGCAGGTTCTTTGCGCCTCCCCGGAGCTGCGCTCGACCACGGTGGGGCGGGCGCGGCTCTGGTCCTTCGTTTCGCCGCGCTCGTCGCCGAACCGGCATCCAATTCGGCGACGAGCGCTCTAGCGCCCGTCGGGCGTGCGCACGCCGTACCAGAGGTCCTTGATCTGGTCGAAATGCTCCTTCGGGCTGTAGGCCACGACCGGAATCGCGGTGAAGCGCACGGTCAGGCGGCCCACGGTCTGGACCACGCCATAGGAGTTCACCACCCGGTCGCGCTGGGCGAGAATGAGGTTCACGCGCGAGTTCAGGAGTTCCTGCTGGGCGTTCAGGACGTCGAGGGTGGTGCGCTGGCCGACGCGGGCTTCCTCGCGCACGCCGTTCAACGCCACTTCGTTGGCCTGAACCTGGGCCTGCGATGCGATGACCTGCGCCTTGGCCGCTTCCAGCCGGCCCCAGGCGGTGACGATGGCCGAACGGACCTGGTCGCGGATGTCCTCGACGTTGATGCGGGCCTGGCCGACCAGCTCCTTGGCCTGGCGGATCTGCGAATAGGTCTGGCCGCCCTCGTACAGCGGAACAGAGATGCGGCCGACGATGGAGGCGGTCACGCCGTTATCGCCCGGGAACTGCGTGTCGTAGCGCTGCTGGACGCTGCCCTGCAGGGCAGCGCTCGGAGCGAGCTGGCCCTCGAAGATCTTCACCTGCGCCTCGGCCACGTCCACCGCGTGCATCGAGGACAGGATCTGCGGGTGTTCCTTCAGGCCGATGGAGATGGCGCTGTCGAGGTTCGGCGGCACGAACCGGTCGAGGGGCCGTCCCGGCGCGAGCTGGCGCGGCTCGACGCCGATGATGCGCCGATAGGTGCCGATGCTGGCGCGCAGATTGGCCTCCGCGCCGCTGACGTCGGAGCGCGCGCCGGCGAGGCGGGCCTCGGCCTGGGCCACGTCGGTCCGGGTGACCTCGCCGACATTGAAGCGATCGCGGGTCTGGCGCAGCTGCTCTTCCAGCACCTCGACGTTGTTGCGGCGAAGCTCCAGGGTCGCCGTGTCGCTCAGGACCGACATGTAGATCTGGGCGGCGTTGAACAGGGTCGTCATCTCGGTGGAGCGCAGCGATTCGCGCGTTCCGAGCACGTCCGATTCGGCGCGGCGGGTCTGGTTGTCGGTCTGAAAGCCGTTGAACAGGGTCTGGTTGATCGTCAGCCCGGCGCCGCCGGGCCTGGTCGCCTGATTGAGGGACGCGCCGCCGATGCGGCCCTGAAACTGGCTGAGGCCGATATCGGCGTCGAGGCTCACGGTGGGACGGTAGCCGGACTTGGCCTGCGCGACGTTCTCGTCGGTGGCGCGCAGTCCCGCCCGCGACGCGTTCAGCGCGGGGTTGGCGCCATAGGCACGGGCCAGCGCGCTATCCAGCGTCTCGGCCACGGCCGGAGAGGCGGCGGCGAGCGTCAGCGCGGCGAAGCCACCCAGCCGTAGCCGGAAGCTTTTCGCAAGTTTGCGTTGTCTCACGTCCATCTGCCCTTGCGGTTTCTCGATGAACCGGTCGGCTGTTCATCACAGCCATAGCGCCTAGGGTGCCATCCGGATTGCCCGCCTCACAGGTCAGCTTAGCGGAGGTTGTGCTTCAGGGCATCGGCGGAGAGGGATTAGGCACGAGATTGATGGCGCAGTGCCGCATAAAAGCGACACCTGCCCTCCCCGCCAAACTGGTTCGCATGGGCAGGCCAACGCTTCCCCTCGCTCAGGCCTTTGGAGAGTCGCGGGTTTCGGGACGCGAAACCGGCGACCGCTTTTGCCGGACCCGCTCAGAAGGAAAAGCTGGATTCCGGACTGAAGGCCGACAGGGCGGGCAGCGACGCATCGAAGAGCGGACGCGCACCGAACGCGTCCCCGGTCCGGACGAACAGGGTGGCCTTCGCCGCCTTGTCGCGGCCCATCACGCAGGCGAGGCGTCCGCCATCCTTCAGCTGGTCGAGGAGGGATTGGGGCCGCGTCTCGACGCGGCCATTGACGAGGATGGCGTCGAACGGTCCCGCCTTCGCCGCGCCCGCCTGCAGGGGGCCGCGAACGATCTCGATTCCGTCCGTTGCCGACAGGCGGCCCTCCGCCTCGGCGGCCAGGGCGTCGTCGGATTCGAGGGCGACCACCCGCGCTCCAAGCTGCCGCATGATGGCGGCGGCGTAGCCGTAGCCGGTGGCGACGTCGAGGGCGACCTTCCCCGGCGCGAGTTGCAGCGCCTGAATCATGCGTGCGAGAAGCATCGGCGCCGGGATAACGCGATCCGTCGCCGGATCCTGCCCGGTGATGCGCAGGGATTGGTCGATATAGGCGAAGTCCTCGCGCCCTTGGGGGACGAAGCGCTCGCGCGGCACGGCTTCGAAAGCGTCGAGGACCGGGATGTCGTTGACGTCGAAAGTCCGCAACTGACAATCCACCATGAGGCGTCGCGCCTGCGCGTAATCGAGCATGGGTTTCGTCTTCCCTCGCCGCATCGACCGTAGGCGCCCCTCCGCCTCATCCGGACATTCGGAAGGAGCCGGACGCCAGCGCCGAAGCTTGCCGGGTTGTCGGGGATCGGCCCTGAAAACGCAAGGTTCGAGGCGCGGTTCGAGGCGCGCGAAGAGCGCCGCGCTTCCGGTCCGATGGGACGTGCGGAGATTTCAGCAGCCGGTGGCGTCGAGCAGCGCTTCGACCATGGAGCGGTAGCCCGATCCGAACAGGCGCAGATGCACCAGAGCCGGCCACAAGCGGTAGATCGCCCAGCGCTCCACCATGCCCGGTTCGGCCTCGCCATACGCCTCGCGAAAGGCGGGGCCGGGCGCGCCGAACAGGGACAGCATGGCGAGGTCCACCTCGGCATGGCCGTGATAGCAGGCGGGGTCGATGAGCCCGGAAACGCGGCCGCCATCGGTGAGGATGTTGCCGCTCCACAGGTCGCCATGCAGCAGGGACGGACGCGGACGGGCCGGCAGACGCTCGGGGAGCGCCCTCGCCAGGGCCTCGATCCTTCGCCTGAGCGTGGGGTCGAGATGAGGAGCGTGGCAGAGCAGTCGGCGCTCGGCCCAGAAGTCGGGCCAATCCTCGCTTCCGTGATTGTCGATCCGCACCGTCCCGAAGGCGTAATCACGGGTCCAGCCGTAACGTTCGCCGGTCACGGCATGGAGGCGCGCCATCACGCGGCCGAGATCCGCATCCGCGTTGCCGACGCCGGCCGGTATGGGCTCGATCACGAGGGTGCGCAGGTCGGCCGCGAACACCTCCGGCGCGGGGATGCCGGCGGCGCGGATCGCGCGGAGCATCCCGGCCTCCGTCGGCGGATCGGGTCCGTCCTTGACGATCGCCGCGCTGCCGTCGTCGAGCATGATCCGCACGAGGCCGGAGAGGTCGCCGCCGCTCATGGGTTCGGCCCGCACCAGACGGCGCCCGAGCAATGCCGCTCCACGCTCTGCCAGTGGCATCATGCCTTGAGCGCGCGCACGAGGTGGCGGGCGCCCAGGGTCACGTCGGCCCAGGTGGCGTCAAACCCTGCATCGGCGCCGTAATAAGGATCGGCGACCGCCTCGCCCCTGCGCCCGGGCACATGGTCGAGGAGAAGCGACAACGCGGCGCCCTCTGTCGGACGAAGCCGGCGCAGCACGGCGAGATTGTCGCCATCGAGGGCGACGATGTGGCTGAAACGGGCAAAATCCGCCGGCTCGACCTGACGCGCACGGTAGCCGGAGATGTCGACGCCGTTGCGCCGGGCGACGGTCTGGGCACGCGGGTCGGGCGGTTCGCCCGCATGCCAGCCGCCGGTGCCGGCCGAATCGACCTCGGCGTCGAGGCCCGCCCGCTCGGCCTCCAGGCGGAACGCGGCCTCCGCCAGGGGCGAGCGACAGATGTTGCCCAGGCACACGAACAGGATGGCTGGCTTGGCTGCGGACATAACGGCTCCTCGAATGTCGAAGTCAGCGGTCGCGCGACGGCCCGGTCGCCCGATTCCTGTCGGAGCCTTCTGCCTCCTCCATCGCGACCCGCCTCGCCTCCTGGCGACGGCCGAGCCATAGGCTGTTCAGGAGCCAGGCCGCCGAGAGCGGCACCGCCGCGACCGCCACGGCCGTCGAACCGAGGCCGAGGGCCGCGATCCCCTGGAAAGACCAGGCGCCGATCTGGTCGCCGGTGCGGTAGACCACAGTGTCGATGAAGTTCTTCGCCTTGTAGCGATCCTCACGCGGGACGACCGTGAACAGCACCTCGCGGATCGGCCGGGCGATGGCGAAGTTGCCGGCCCGCCGGAAGACTTGGAACGCGACGATGGCCGTGATCGTGGGCGAGAGGGCGAGCGCCGCGAATCCGAGGATGCTCGCCGCCGGCAGGAGCGCGAGGGCGGGGCCGACCCCGATGCGCCGCACGATCCGGCCGGTGAGGAAGAACTGCACGCCGAGGGTGAGCAGATTCACCAGCAGGTCGACGCTGGCGAAGAAGGCCGTCTGCGAGCCGCGATCGGGGAAGCTGCGCTTGGCGATGCCGGCCTGCTCGAAATACAGGAAGGTCGAGGTCACCGAGAACAGCAGCAGGAACAGCCCGATATTGAGCAGGTAGGGCGATTGGATCGTGCGGGTGATGCCCGCGAAGGCGCTGCCGCCGATCGCCTCCGACGGGGCGGCGTCGCCCGTGACGGGAGCCCGGTTCAGGCGGTCGGACAGGCGCGCGAGACCGCGCATGCTGAACACCGCCGCCTCGAGGAGCAGGGCCGCGCCGATGAGGAGCGCCCAGGTCGGCACGTCTCGGGCGAGGATCGCCGTCGTCGCCGATCCGGCGATCGCCCCGAGGGTCGCGCCGGCGGCGATGAAGCCGAACAGGCGCTTGCCCTGCTCGGTGGAGAACACATCGACGATGGTGGCCCAGAACACCGAGACCACGAACAGGTTGAAGATCGAGAGCCAGATGAAGAAGGCCCGGCCGATCCAGATGTCGCCCTCCGGCCCGGCGAGGTAGAGCGCTCCGGCGAACAGCACGATGTTGGCGGCGAAGAACCGGTAGGTCAGCGGTACGAACCGGGCGCGCGGCAAGGTCTTCACCAGCCAGGCGAAGGGGACGTTGAGGGCCAGCATGCCGACCAGGGTGCCGGTGAACAGCCAGGGCAGGTTCTCGATCCCGCTGGCGACACCCATCTGGTCGCGGATCGGCCGGAGGACGTAGTAGGCGGCCAGGATCGAGAAGATGTACGCCCAGGACCAAGCGAGCGCGGGCACCTCCTCCGCCCGCACGTCGATGAGCCGCCGCAGCCAGGGCGGGACGTAGCCGCTCCCGGCCGGAGGCAGGGTCGCCATCCCTGGCTCGTGGCTCAACGGGCGACCCCGAGGCGCGCCCGCGATTCCTCCGCAGTTAGGTCGAGGCCGAAGCCGGGGGAGCCCATGGCGAAGGTGTCCGCCTTGGCCAGCGGCCCGACCTCCACCGGGTCGAAGCCCGCATCCTTGACGAGTTGGGCGGCAATCGCGAGCGCCCCGGGATCGTCCCCGGCGATGGGGATCGCCATGCGTCCGCCCTCGCGATGGGCGTTCTTGGCAAAGATCTTGTAATTAGCCGCGTTGAAAGCCCGGACGATCTTCGCCCCGTTCAGGTACTTGGCCGAGACCGCCGCGATGCCGTTGGCCTGGACCTCGCCGTAGACCTCTCCGTCACGGGCCTGGGTCGCGTTGCCGGCATCGATCACCACCTTGCCCTTGAGCGCGGCTCCATGGTCCTGCGCCAGCTGCGGATAGGCCTTGTAGGGCACCGCGACGAGGATGACGTCGCCGAACGCGATGGCTTCGGCCGGGCTGCCAGCCTTCGCCTTCGGCCCGAGCGTCTCGATGAGGCCCTTCAGCTCCTCCGGGTGACGGGAAGACAGCATCACCTCGTGGCCGGCCTTCGCCCAGAGGCCACCGATCGTGCCGCCGATATTGCCGGCCCCGATAATGCCGATACGGACCGGCTGCGGTCTAGCCTGGGCCGAGGCGGGACAGGGTGATGCCAGAAGGCTCGAAGCGGCGAGAAAGCCGCCTGCGAGAGCGACGACGGCACGGCGGTTGAGGACATCAGAGCGCGTCGACATAGGCCTCCATTCGGGTTCGCTGGGCGGCATCGGGCAACCGGCCACGGGCCGCGCCGAGATTGTCCTCGACATAGGCCGCCTTGGCCATGCCGGGGATCGGGCAGGTGACGGCCTCGTGGGCGAGGACGTATTTCAGGAAGAATTGCGGCCAGCTCGCGCAGCCGAACTCCGCCGTCCAGGGCGGCAGGTCGCGCCCCTGCACGGCTTTGAACAGGCGGTCGCGTCCGAAGGGTACGTTCACCATCACCGCCATGCCGCGCTCTTGCGCCAGCGGCAGGATGCGCTCCGCGGCGCGGCGGTCGTCGAGGGCGTAATTGACCTGGATGAAATCCATCGTCTCACGCCGCATCACCGCCTCGAGATCCGCGAACTGGCTATCGCGCCAGACCGTGACGCCGATGTAGTGGATTTTCTTTTCGGCCTTCAGATCCCGCAGCGTGGCGAGGTTCGTTGCCGTGTCACTGAGGTTGTGGACCGCGACGAGATCGATCCTGTCGGTGGCCATGCGGCGG
Organism: Methylobacterium bullatum; assembly: GCA_902712845.1. NCBI lineage: Bacteria > Pseudomonadati > Pseudomonadota > Alphaproteobacteria > Hyphomicrobiales > Methylobacteriaceae > Methylobacterium > Methylobacterium bullatum. The sequence continues at coordinate 3,549,582 of LR743504.1, read as the reverse complement.
AAGGAGCGTGCGATCTCGGCCGCGCCGGCCTCGCGACCGGGTGCCCCGACCTTGCTGCAGAGGAACACCTTCTCGCGCAGACCGTCCTGGGACAGGATCTGGCCGAGGACATCCTCAGCGGTGCCGTAGCTCGGCGCCGTGTCGATGACCGACCCGCCGAGCGCCACGAACCGCTGCACCGCCTCGCGCAGGGGCGCGATCTTTTCGGGAACCGGCTCGACCTCGTAGCGGCGCGAGGTGCCGATCCCCATGGCGGGGAGCGTCTCGCCGGAAGAAGGGATGGCGCGGCGGATCAGACCGCCCTCCTCCGCACGGGCCGGGGACGCGGCGTGCTGCAGTAGCGGCACCATCAGGGGAGCGAGGCCGGCACCGGCCAGGAACACACGTCGGGACGGATGCATGCGGGCTCGGTCCTCATAGGGGATCGGGTAGGATCAACGCCCCTGCGCCGCCAAGGTGCCAACGGATCAGGAAACGGCCGTCAGCTTGTCGGCCATGGACTGTTCTTTGTCCCGCCGCGACGAGAAGGCCATGGTGAAGAAGACCCGCTGGACGCCGAGCTGGCTCAGCTTCTCCTCGCAGAGTTCGATGAGCCGGCAGATGTCGGCGAGCTCGCCCTCGATGTTGGTGCCGTTGGCATGCATCTCGGCGTTGAGGTGGCTGGCCTCGAGGATGGTCTTGATCTCCTTTACGTAGGAGGAGACCGAGGGTCCGACCCCCATGGGGACGATGCACAGATCCGCGACGACTTTCATGGACGTTCTCCTTAGCGATGCGGGCGAACGGGATGGCCGATCCCCATGGTCCCGGAGGCATCTCGACGGCCTGCGTCGCCAGCGCCCAGGGGCCGGCGGGAACGGCCGGGCGTCCGCTCCGTTGATGGGCATACCTCACAACAGGACATTTCGAATGCGCAAGCTCGCACTCCTCTCGGCCGCGGCGGTCAGCCTCGGTGCCCTCCTGGCGGCAGCCCCGGCGGAAGCCCGCGGTTGGGGCCATGGCGGCGGATACGGTCATGGTGGCTTCGGCGGCCACGGCGGATACGGTCATCGCGGCGGCTATGGTCGCTACGGTGGCGGCTACGGCCGTGGTTACGGATATGGCCGTCGCGGTATCGGTCCGGGCGCCGTCATCGGTCTCGGCGTCGCCGGTCTGGCCGCCGGAGCCATCGCGGCCGGGGCCTACAATGGCGGCTATGACGGTTACGGTTATGGCCGCCCCGTCGGCTATTACGGCGGTTACGCCCCCGCGCCGGCCTATGGTTACGGCTACGGTGGTTATTACGGCTACTGAGCCGAGACTGGATTTGGCCGAGACTGGATTTGGCAAGGAAGGGGTCGCCGCGAGGCGACCTTTTTTTGCGTCGGCTCGTCGCTGACGCCCCTGCCGAATCATCCAGACTGGATGTGCCAGCGCCAGATCGGAAGTCCCGGATCTCCCATCCCATCCCCGCCGATCAGGGCGGCGCGAAGATCGTGATGTTGCCGTTGATCTGGTAGGCGGCCGTCGGCGGCGTATTGACGAAGCGCAGGCGGATGGGGCTCTCGCCCAGGATGGCGCCGAAGGACGGGGTCACCGTGATGGGAAAGCACCGGGACACGGCCTCCCTCGCGGCCTCCTCATATCGTTTCCGGGCTTCCTGGTCGCCTTCGAGGCGGCGTGCCGTGACGAGGGGCGCACCGCGCAACTCACCGGTCTTCCGGATGCCGAACAGAAACGCGATCAGCGATCCCCTGGTATCCGGTGGAACCGACCAGCAGGAGGCGAGCGTCGCGCGAAGATCCGCCCAGTTGTTCACGGCGGCTGGCGGCGACGGGGATTGAGCGAAAACTGGAGCCGTCATCGTCATGGACAATCCGCCGAGCATCGCAACGCCGAGGCGGCGCGCGATGACGAATCGGCGGATCGTTTCGTGGCTCATGGACGGTAGTCTAAGGGCCGTCGCGACCCGGTGCAAAGCGGTTCGCGTGTCCCGCTCCGTGACGGCCGGGCTTGCCGGCCAGCTTCACCGCTTCTTCGAAAAATGGAAGATGGCAAAGCCCGCCAGGGCCGCGAGGCCCAGCGCGAGCGGCCGATTGTCGTGGAAGGTGCCGAGCGCGCGTGCGCCGGCATCGCGAAGGTCATCGACAACGGGATTGCCCAAAAGGATGTTCTGGGCGCGATCCAGATTCTCCCTCCTCGTGCTGATGGAGACTTCGAACGCGTCGTCGTGGCGTTCGATATCGATGCTGTTGCGGGCGAATCCGGCGCGAGCCAGCCGTTCCCTGGCCGAGCGGGCAGCCCGGAGCGAGGGGACGACGACCGAAGCTAAGGCACTGTCAGACATTCATGTCCTCCGATTTGGATGGACGAACATCTTTGAACGCGCATCAGTTCCTTGCCGGAGACAGGCATTCGGCCCGCCGTCTCGTCCGACGTCTTCCGGCCATCCCCGATCTAGGGGGGATGCTCAGCCTGTCGCCCTCAGCCGCAGAGGATTTCGGCGCGGTCCGGCAACGGCACACGGGCGGCCGACCGGGCCTCGGGCTGCTGGGCGGGCTGCGTCAGGCCATCGTCCAGGTGAGGAGCATGATCCCGCTCAGGAAGATTCCATAAGTGATCGCGATGGCCGCGATTTCACGGTGTTCGTTGACGATGTTGCGGGAAGCGAGGATCATGGCGATGACCGGCAGGGGTTGGATGCCGGCTCTATAGTCGAACGATCTCTAACGTGGAGTCGTCATGAATGGTTAATGCGATTTTAACCATTTGGTGTCGCCCCGGAAGCACACCCGACCGACGCGAGAGCGATGGGGAGCCGCCGCGTCGAACCGGAGCAACCGATGCACGCGGCGCGTGGGCCGGGTCACGACGGGTTGGACGGCTTCACGGGTGCCAGCCGGAGTAGTGTCTCCTTGTCGACGGAGAGCGCTTCGGCGATCTCCTCGAGGGCTTGATGCTCGACGTCGCTGATCCCCTCATGGTCGGCGGCATCGGCGGCGATCAGAAACACCCCGTTCCGCTGTTCGAGGGATCGGTCCGCGATGGCGGCCACGCGGCTCAGATTGTCCGCCCGTCCGACGCGGGTCCGAGCCCGCGCGATGCCGTCGAACAGCTCCGCCTCCAGCATCAATGTATCGTAGCCCTTCTCGATGATCGGATTGGCGCGCATGGCCGCGAGGGCGACCTCGACCTCCCCTTCGTCCACTTCGCTGTCGGCCACGATCACGTTGGAGGCCGCCGATACGGCCGCCTGCATGAGCGTCTTGTCACCGACATAGGCGGTGACGTGTTCGAGAAGGTTCTGAAAGATGCCCATTACGGACTCCATGGAGCGGTCCGGCCGAGGGGCCGTGAAGCGGCAATGCTCGAGCCTGCCCATCGGCGTCGTATGCAAACTTCCTTCGTCGAACGCACGCGCTTTCTTCGGTCCGGCGGGTAAGCGGCGAACTCATGGCATAGCGGGATCGCCCCGCCGCGCGGCTCCGTCGACAGGGCGATGACGGCTGGAACTGTCCGGGTCGCTTCCTCGTTTGGATCGAGACGTCCGTGACGAAGATCAAAAACCGGGGCGTCATGCGTGGACGCCCCATCGTTATTGGAAAACCAGATCACGTATTCGAAAAATATATCTAAGTTATCGATCAAATCGGCGGTAGCAAAAATTTGACGGAATGCCTTCACTCGATGGCGATTTGTGTCGGAGCAGATCAGGGATGACCTGGGACGGGCACACGAATAGGGCGTACGCTGCGGCCGTTGCCGTAGGCGGCCTCGTCGTGCTGATGATTCAGGAAGCCCCGAACTGGAATGCGACCCTGATCGGCATCGCGTCCCTCGTCGCCTTCGGCATCCTGTGGATTCTTCCCGAGCACAGGACGATCGACAGGCGCCCCTCGACGGACAGGGGCGACGCCGCATTGTGGAAGGTCGCGATGCCCCGCGAGGCAGGAAAGCTGCCGCGCGAACTGCTTCTGGGGCCGCCGGGGCCCCTCGGTCTCATCGAGCCGAGGCGCCAGCCCACGATCCTGGCCCATCGACGCCTTCCGAAGCCGCGCTCGTGAGAGAACGAGCGCCCCGGTCGATCACGCGGCCTCGGCGAAGCTTCGCTCGGCGGTCACGAGGGCGCGGCCCAGCTTGATCGCCCCATGGTAGCGGCGGTCCGCGATCGCATCGTGGATCGCGAGAAGGTGGGGGGCGAGCGCCGGGTTCGCCCGCATGATCTCTGTGGCCTGGCGGGCGAAGAGATCCTCGGCCTCGGCCGGGTCGTCGGCGAGGTAGAGCATCTGCAGGGTGACGCAGAGCATCTTCGCGGGCGTGTCGGCCTCGCTCTCCTTGATGACCTCGGATTCGCGCAGGAACTTGCAGTGGGTCTCGATGAGGAAGTCGGAGCGCCGCGATCCGTTGCGGATGAGCGCGCCGTTGATGAGAAAACCCTCGTAGGGCTTGAGGTCGAGGCGCAGGGCCATAGCGGTGAATCCCTTCTGGAAACGGGCCTGAATTGATCGTCGGATGGGCGGGGGCCGGCCCTGACGGCCGGTCCCCGCGAGTTGGCGCGCCCTTAGCGGAGGAGCTGGAGGATGCCCTGCTGCGCCTGGTTGGCCAGCGAGAGCGCCGAGGTGGCGATGGAGTTGCGGGTCGACAGGGCCTGCGAGTTGGCGGCTTCCTCGTTGAGGTCCGCGTTCACGAGGTTGGCGGCGCCGGTGTCGAGGATGTTGATCAGGTTCTTCGAGAAGTCCTGACGGTTCTGCACGATCGACAGGTTGGCGCCGAAGGTCGAGGACTGGGTCCGCAGCTGGGTGGTGGCGTTGGACAGCTGCTCGATGGCGGCGTTGATGTCGGTGTCCGACTGGAACCCGCCCTCAACGGCGTCGAGGCCGAGGCCGGCGGCATCGAACTTCACGCCCTTGATGTCGAGCGCCGAGGTGTTCTTCTCGTTGAAGGCGATGTGCAGGGTGTTGTCGGCGGCGCTGTTGCTGTTGCGGAACAGCAGGTTGACGCCGTTATAACCGGAATCCTGGGCCTGCTGGGTGATCTTCTCGAGGATCAGGTTGAACTGCTGCGCCAGGGCTGAGCGCACCGAACTGGTGCCCTTGCTGCCGCCCACATCCGTGCCCGACGCCGTCTGGGAGGTGGCCCCCGATCCGGAGACGCCGAAGCCGATATCGACACCCGTGGTGCCGCCGGTCGTGACCTGGGCCGCCTGGATGGTCAGCTTCTGGTCGGAGCCGGAGGACTTCGTCGAGATGACGAGCTTGCTGTTGACGTAGCTCGCCTCGACCTTACCGGCGAGACCGGTATCGGCGTTGATCTGGTCGTTGATGGCCTTGGCGATGGCGGTCTGGCTGGTGGCGGCCGAACTGCCGAGGTTCGTGTTGTTGAGCGTGATCAGCTTGAGCGGGCCGGTGCCGAGCTTCAGGGTGAAGGACGCGTCCTTCGTGCCGCTGAAATCCTTGGTCACGGTCTGCTCGGTGCCGACGATGGAGGCCTTGGACGAGCCGTCCGTCGCCTCGGTGCCGGAGGCGGTGACACCGGTGGCGGCGGTGCCTCCGCCCGCGGCGGGGGTGCTGCTGGCGGTGGTGGTGGTGCCGAGGCCGAGGCCTGCGGTGTCGCTGGTCGCGGTCAGGGTCGGGGCGGCGGCGCCGGTGCCGACGGCGTTCGACGTCACCTGTAGCTTGTCGGCCTGGAATGACACGGTGGCCTTGACGCCGGCGGTGTCGAGCTGGACCTGGATGGCTTCGGCGACCTTGTCCTGCGTCGCCGCGTTGCCGATGGCGTTGCCGGCCTTGTCGAGGCTGGTGGACGAGATCGAGACGTTCTTGCTGGTGGAGCCGTCGCTGATGGCGAAGGCGCTCGACTTGCCGCCCGACAGGTCGATGGAACCGGCCGGGACGCCAGTGGCGGTCTGCGCCGGGTTGGCCACGCCTGCCGCGCCGATGCTGAGGCCGGCCGCATCCGTGCCCGGTGTCAGGGTGACGGTGCCGCTGGTGCCGACGCCCTTCGAGGTGAATTCCAGCTTGTTGTTGTTGTAGGCGGCAGTGACGTTGACGCCGGCCGAGTCGAGCTGACGCTGGATCGCCTCGACGACCTTGGCCTGGGTGGTGCCGGCAGTGCCGAGCACGGTGCCGCTCTTGTCGAGGCTCGCCGAGCTGATCGAGATATTAGCGGTCGTGGTTCCGTCACCGACCGTGAAGGTATCGGCAGTCGTGGTGAGGGTCAGGGACGCGGCCGCGGCCGTGCCACCGGCAACGACCTTCGCTGCGGTACTGGCGGACGGCGTGGTCGCCGCGTTGGTGGCCGTCAGCGTATTGGCGGTGCCGAGGCCGAGGCCGATCGTGTCGGAGGCGGCGGTGATCTGCGGCGCGGCGGTCGTATCGTTCGCCCCGACGAAGGTCAGCTTATTGGAGCTGTCGATGAAGGCGGAGTATTTCGAGCCGCTGAGCTGGTTGTTGATGGCCTCGACCAGCGATTGCTGGTTCGGGTTGGTACCGATCGCGGTACCGGATGCGTCGAGCTTCGCCGCATCGATGGTGATGGTCTTCGGCGTCGTGCCGTCGGTGACGGTGAACGTGGCGGATTTGCCACCCGTCAGGTCGGTATTGGCCGCGATCGTCCCGGCTACCGTCTTCGAGGGCGCGCTGAACAGGCCAATTTGATCGGTGAGGTTGTTGCCCTGGGTCGTGAGAACTGGGTCACTACCAGCGCCGACGGCCGCGTTCTCGAACTTCAGCGCACCGCTTGTGCCTCCGGACAAGGTCGCGACGATTCCCGATCCGGCTGCAGTGAGTTGCCGCTGAACAGCTTCTTGGATCTTATCGTCGGTGATGCCTGTCGTTCCAAGAGCAGCCCCGTTCGCGTCGAGCGAGTCCTTGTTGATCGTGATGTTGATGGTCTTGTTGGCGACTGCGTCGGTGACCGAAAAGGTCGTGCTCTGACCGGCGCCGAGGGTGGATGTGGGGGGCACAGTGGCAGTGGAAGCCACGGCACCCTTGACAGCGGCCGTGCCGACGGTCGGGGTCTGAGCGGCTACGGCAGCACTGGGGGTTGATGTCGTGGAATTCGTCGCCGCTGTGCCCGCGGCCGGCGTGCTCGCGGTGAAGGTGCTGAAGCCGATGCCGGCCGCGCCGTTGCCGCCCGTGGTGTCGATGCCGCCGATCACCGAGATCTGCGCGTCGGGGCCGACATCGGCCGACTTGAACACGAGGCTGTTGGTGCTGGACAGTTCGACCGTGGCGGTGGAGCCGCTATCCTTGAGCTGCTTGTTGATGGCCTTCGCCACATCGGCCCGCGAGGCCGAGGCACCGAGGGTGCCGCCGAGCTCGTCGGTGGCCGAGTTCTTGTCGAGCTGCACCTGGACCGAGGTGTTGCCGTCGCTCACCACCAGCGAAGCGCTTCCGGTAGAGAAATCCGTGGCGACGGCCAGGGCGGCATTGGCGGTGACGGTGGCGGAGGTCGGCGTGGTGGTGGACTTGCCGTAGCCGATATCCATGGTGGAATTGGCCGAGCCCGCCACGGTCAGGCTGGCCGACGCGCCCGTCGTCGTGGTCGCGAAGGTGATGCGGCCGTCGGGGCTGGTGCCGGCCGAGACCTTGCCGGCCAGCGCGCTGTTGTTGGCGATCTGGCCGTTGATGGCGGTGAGGAGCTGGTCCGACGTGACCTTGGAGAGGTCGGTGCCGGACGAGGCCAGGGTCGCCGAATCGATGCGGATGGTCGACTTGGTGCCGCCCAGGGTGATCTCGAGGGAGGCGTCCTTGGTCGGGCCGGAGAAGTCGAACGTGGTCTCGCCGGTGGCGCCGGTGGTGCCGAGGGAGGCCAGGGTCGAGGTGGCCGTCACCTTGGCGGCCTGCTCCGTCGCGCCGCCGCTGATGCCGCTGCTGCCGCCGGTCTTGTCGGCGAGCGCCTGACTGGCCGTGGACTTGGCGGTTTCGAGGAGCTTGGTGATCGAGGTGATGCCCTGGCTCGCCGCCTGGATCGCCTGGACGCCGTTGGAGATGCCGTCGAGCAGCGAGCTGATGTCGCTGGAGCGTGCTGACAGGCTCTGCGCCGTGAAGAAGTTCGTGGGGTTGTCCAGCGCCGTGTTCACCTTCTTGCCGGTGGAGAGCCGGCTCTGGGTGGTCGAGAGCAGATTTGCCGTATCCTGGAGCGAAAGCAGGTTTTGGCGCGTTGCGGCTGTGAGGGTGATGCTGCTGGACATCGCGTGGATCCTGTTGATCGAGACATCGCCCTGTTGGCGACGCCCCAGACAGGGGTCGATCCACTTATCGAGACCTTAATGCGCATCGCAACTGTGCTTGTGTTGAGGAGCGTTTTGTCTCAACTAAGTGATGTTTTGTCTCAAAATGATTTTGAGTTACTTGTTGTCTCAAACATAGTCGTTTTCGTCTCATAGTCGAGCCCGCAGGCAAGGCGTGCCGCTTGCCTTGGCCGCCGGTCCATTTCAGATGAGCGTGGCGGCAGGCTGGATTTTCATCGGTCGAAGAGACTGGTCACCGTAGAAAAACGGCATTGAAATCCAAGTTTTCGTCGATTAAGGATTTATTAAATGGCTGTCGTGTTCTAATTAAATTGCACATTACCGCTTAAGTAGTTGAGTATTTTGGCGTTCCTAGAGGAATTAATCGTCATGCTCGATTGTGTGTGTCGTGTCGATCGATGCTGATCTCAATAAGTTTTTCGTGTCGGGATAGACGTTCCGGAAGATTTTGGAGTCGGTACTTCTCGGTGCCGTCCATGGGCCTGCGTTGCATTGAAGGCCACTGATCCGTGTCTGACATTCTCTGCGACCGTTTCATCGCTCCCACCGATCCAGCTCTGCTGGCTCAGTCCTGGTGCAGCCATCTCGCGCCGATCTTCGAGGCCGAGCTCGCGTCGGATGCCGACCTGGCCTCCCCGATCGCCCTGACCACGTATCATTTCGGGGAAGCCCTGATCGGCTCCGTGACTGCGCCGGCCCAGCGCCTGAAGCGCTCGGCCCGGACCATCGCCCGGCAGGGCGTCGACCACATCCTGATCCAGTTCTACACCGCCGGCAGAAGCCGGATGGGCGCCGCCCGACGCTCGGTGGAGATCAAGGCTTCCCAGCTCGTGGTCTTCGACCTCACCCAGCCGATCGTCAGCGAGGCCGGGCCGGTCTCGGCCACCAACGTGATGCTGCCGCGCAAGCTCCTCGGCGACCAGATCGCCACCATCGAGAATTTGCACGGGCAACCCCTCGATTATTGCTCGGCCCCCGTGCGGCACCTCTCCTACACCTACCTGTCCGGCCTCGTGGCCAGCGCCGCCTCCACCGAGGCGCACCAGCTGCGCTACCTGTCGAGTGCCGCGGCCGATCTCTGCGCCGCCTGCTTCCAGCCCGACGCGAACCAGGCGCCGGCCCTGGACCGGCTCAACAAGGTCGCCATCTGCCAGTTCATCGAGCAGGAACTGGCCTCGGAATCCTTCGGGATCGACGCGTTGATCCTTCGGTTCGGGCTCTCGCGGGCCACCCTCTACCGGCTCTTCGAGCATGAGGGCGGGGTCGCCAGCCACATCCGCGAGCGACGCCTGCTGCGGGCGATGAAACTCCTCGGCGCGGCGGGCGGGCGCCCACGCATTTCGTCGGTCGCCTACGCCACGGGCTTCTCCGACGAGAAGACCTTCAGCCGCGCCTTTCGCAGGCGGTTCGGATTCCTTCCGAGCGAGGCCGTGGCGGAGCGGTCGCTCGCGCATGGGGGCCACGACAGCGCCCCGGTGCTCCTCGGCTGGATGCGAAGCCTGAGCGCCTGAGCGCCGCGCGGGGTCGGCAGAGACGTCGCCCGTCCGATCGGCCGGAGCCCGGACCGGCGGCCTAGACCGGCATCGGTGCAATGCCCGCACGGTCTCGTCGCACAACCCCCGGCTCTTCAAGGACCGCATCGTCGGAAATTACGCCGTCAATGGTACCGAGCCGCCATTCCAGTGGAAGATCGGCCAGGTGCCGCCGGAATGATGTCCGCTTTCGAGGACAGGTGGATACGGGGGCAGCGACGGCGTCGGTCAGGACGCACCATTTCCCTTTACTTCTGGGATAGCCGGATGTGACACGGTTCGATGTGATACCAGACCTCGATTGAGTCTGACTCATCGAGGTCTGCCCGCGCGACTGCGCGGCGGCGGTCGTCCGCCGGTCCTCACTGACCCCGACCTATGGGTCAGGGACAGTGAGACTTGGTATGAGTCGGCTCAGCCGAACAAGACCCCGTAGCCCTCCTCGAACACCCGTCCGAGTTGGCGGCGGTAATCGGCATAGGCCGGCATGCCGGACGTCACGCGTCCGTAGCTGAGTTCCGGGCCGGCCGAAGCTTCGGGGATGAGGGCGAGCGGAGCCGCTGCGGGCGTCAGTTGAGTGCCGCGTCCCGCATGCAGCGTCGTGAGCAGCCCGAACATCTCGCCATGGATGGTTGGCCGGCAGAGCACGGCAAGGCGACACTGCCCCTGCCAATTGGTGACGAGATAGATCATGCCCGACTGGTTCGGCACCGCGACGCTGCCGGTCTGGGCGAAAGGCGCATCGCTTCGCTCGGCCTCGCGGAAGGCAAGGCGTGCGCTCGCCGCGTCCCACGCGATCTCGGTGCGATAGGCGAAGACCGCATCCGCCATGCCGAAGGATGGCCGCAGCGTCAGATAGCGCCCTTCGAGCCAGGCGGCGGATTCCCGGGAATAGGAGCCGAGTTCGGAGGGAGCATGCCGCGTCTCCGGTGCTGCGCTGACGGGCTCGGTGCCGTTGCGCAGACGTTGGCCGAGCGCTTCCTCCAGGCGGATGGTGGTGGCGAGCGTGAAGGGCCGGCGGCCGGCCAGAGCCTTCTCCAGGGTGGAAATGCTGATCCGCGCCAGATCGGCGAGCGTTTGACGAGACATCCGGCGACGGGCGAGCGCCTCGCGCACGGCCTGGGCAATGGCGCGGCTCTGGCCCTCGGGCAGCTCGGTCTCGGGTTCTTGCACGGTCTCTCGGCTCGTCGCTCGTCTCCGCCGAGATCCGCACGAAACCGCACAGGCTGGCAAGACACAGCCTAGGAAGAGAGTGGTTCAATCCGCGTCATCCACCGCCTCTGCCTCCACAACCAGGCGCAGCGGCCCCTGCACCAGGCCATCCAGAGGCCAGCAGGTCACGAGGGCGATGGTCCGTCCCGGAGATGCCGGATCGATCCCCGATGCGTCCCAGGGCACGACCCGGCTGCCGCTGATCCGGAAACGGATGGTGCGTCCGTCCCGCCGGGTCACCGAGACGACATCGCCCGGCTTGACCGCTGCGAGCACCGCGAATTGCGTATCGCGATGGGCCGCAAAGATGGCGGTGCCCGGCTCGCCCGCCTCCGGCGTCCCGTCGAGATGGCCGGGGCCGAAGGCCAGGGCCTGTCCGCTGCCGCCGCGCAGGGCGACGAAGCTCTGTCCCGCCACCGTGAGTCGTGCCACCGGCTCGGTATCGGCCGATGGCCAGGGCCTCACCGGGCGGCCCTCGACGAGGCTTCGGGCGAAGGCGCGCTCGAGGAGCACCTGCGCGAGCGCGGCCTTGGCGGGAATCCAGGCGGCTCCGACCAGGACGCCGAGGCCCGCGAGGATGAGGAGGGTGGCGAGCACCCTCCCCCCGGTCATGCGGCTCATCACACGCTCCGCATCCGGCGAAGGGTGAGCAATCCGCCGAGCAGCAGGACGAGACCCAGGACGATCTGCGCCCGGGTGCCCGCCCCGGTCTGGGGCAGCGGGACCGCCTGGGCCGGGGCCGGAGCCGTGGCCTGGGCCGGGATGAGAGCGGCGCGGCGCTCCTGCGGCGGCTGCGCGGCGCGCTCGCCGAAGACTTTCTCGAAGTCCCAGCCCGCCGGCAGATTCAGGGGCAGATCGGTCGCCACGAGGGGAGCACCGGCCGGCCGGCGCGGGGTCGCGTCGACCGCGACGAGGCTCGTCAGCCGGGTCATCAGCTTATGCGCCAGGGCGAGCTGCAGGATCGTGGCATCGGCCTGGTTCGGCATCACGCGCCCGGTGACACGGGCGGTTTCGGTCTCGGCGATCTTGGAGCGTGCCCAGACCTTCGAGATGCCCGTCCCCTCGGCCGCGTCGGCCAGGGACAGGCTGGTCTGCCACGGCGTTTCGCCGATGCGGCCTGTCAGAGTCAGCGTGCCCGTCGGGTCGGTGATCTCGGCGGCGAGCACCACCGGCTCACCACGGTAGAGGTCGGGCAGTGGGTTCGGGGTGATGTCACCGCCGTTCGAGAGCGTGGCGGCGAGGTCGGTGACGGCGGGATTCTCCAGCTTGGCATAGAGGCTGCGGGTGCGCTCGGCGACCTGGTCGACGGTGTGGATCGCGGTGTAGCTGCCCCGGCCGATTTCGGCGGCATGGCGCATCAGGTGCCCGTTCGGGGCCGAGCCGATCCCGACCATGAACAGCCGGCTCCGGCCGAGGTCGTCATGGATCGCGGCGAAGATCCGGTTCTCGTCGCCGATGGCGCCATCTGTGAGAAAGACGATCTGGCGGACGCGGCTGCGATCCTCGGGATGGCTATCGGCGAGCGCCGCACGGAGCGGGGCGAGCATTTCGGTGCCTCCGCTTGCTTCCAGTCCGGCGACGAAGCTTTCGGCCGCCCGCAGGTTCTCGGGATTCGCCGGGACCGGCTCCGGGAAGAGCTGGCTCATGGTGTGGTCGAAGCGGATGACGGTGAACCGGTCGCGTGGTGTGAGCCGGGCAAGGCCGGCGAGCAGCCCCGCCTTCGCCTGCCGCATCGATGCGCCGGACATCGAGCCCGAATTGTCGATGACGAAGACCACGTCACGGGGCTGGCGCTGCGCCGCGTTCGCGTCCGGCGGGGTGACGGTGGCGAGGAGATAGGTGCGGCCGGCCACCGTCTCGCGGAACAATCCGAGGCGCGGCTCCATGCTGGGCATGGGTTCCCAGGTGAGTTCGAAGTCGCGGTCGGCGGGGACGACGCCGTCGGCCAGGGTCACGCGCCGGGAATCCGGGCCGGTCTCGTCGACATGGAGCGGATGGGTGGCGCTTCTCAGCGTGCCGAGCGGAAAGCCGGCCTGGAGCCGCACCGTGATACCGACGGGATTGACCGGGGCGGCCAGGGAGGGGTCGAGGACGGGCGCGGTGATCCGGCCGCGATCGGGCACCGGGTCGGAGGCCGTCTCATCACGCGCCGAGGCGAGATCCACCGCGGGCGGGGCCGGGCTGTAGCGGGGAGCCACCACCAGGGGCAGCCTCAGGGAGCGGGGGCCCCCGGACATGGCCACCGTCTGCTGGTACTCGATCTGCACCAGAACGGTCTCGCCCGGTCCGATATTGGCGACGGTGTTGGTGAAGACGTTCGGTCGCTCCTGCTCGGTCAGGGCCGCGCTCTGTCCGGCCGCCTTGGCCGCCTCGTAGATACGCTTGGCCGCCGCGCGCTCGCGGATCTCGGCGACGATCACCTTGTCGCCGATCACGAGCTTCATCGTATCGACCGCCGAATCGTCCGGTAGCGGGTAGAGGTAGGTGCCTTCCACCCAGGAGCCGGTGGTGTTGCGGAAGGCCTGCGTCACCACGGTGCGGGCGGTCGGGCCGCTGACGGTGACGCTGAAATCGGTGCTGAGACGCGGCGCCTCGACCGGCGAGGCGGCATTCGGCCCACGCAGAACCAGGCTGCCGCTCGACGGTGCCGGCAGGGCACTGGCCGAGCAGATCGAGATGAGCAGCGCGAGAAGCGCCAGAAAGAGCGGCGAGACGGGCCGGGCCATTCCGGCGCCTTCCGGCAGGCGGAGCCGCGTGGTGACGAGTGAGGGCAGCATGGGTCTGATCTCCGGGCTTCCGGCTCGATGGCCGGCTCGTTTCGGAGATTCACCCGCGCATCGAAGCTTCGCCATGGGACGCTTCGGCCAGTCTCGGGCCGCACCCGGACGATCGGGCCCGGCGCAGGCGGATCTGTCCGGTGTCCGTCCGGTCCCGTGCGGACAACGCGGTTCCGCTCCGCCCTCAGGAAGAGCCAAACCTCGCTGCAGTCGGCCGTGTCCCAGGCGGCGGTGTTGCGGAAGGGTGGTCATCGGCGATTGCCGGGCAGGGTCGGGTTGCGACAGCCAACTCCAAGCCCGTGAGGTCCCCGACGACCGACGAGATGACGAGCTTGCGCTGGCCATTTGAGACGAGCATCGGCGCGGATTGGCTACATCTCGCCCGGACAGCCCATCGTGGCCGCGCTTGGGCTGTTCGCCGGTCGTGTCCCCTGGCGTGGTGTAGCTTCGAGGTGACCACCACGATCACCGGCCGGGGCCGGGAGGTTCAGGCTGCCAGGGTGGGCAGGCTGACGAGGGGATCATCGCCGATTGGGGCTATGCTTTCCAGCGTCATGTAGCGGGCTCGCTGGACGGCCCACTCGTCGTTATGTTCGAGCAAGATCGCGCCGACGAGGCGGGTGATGGCGGCTTCGTTGGGGAAGATGCCGACCACCTCGGTCCGGCGCTTGATCTCGCCGTTCAGGCGCTCCAGCGGGTTCGTGCTGTGGAGCTTGACCCGATGGGCGGCCGAGAAGCCCATGTAGGCCAGCACGTCGGGTTCCGCCGTGTCCATCAGGGCGGCGAGCTTGGGCACCTTGGGCCGGAGTTGATCGGCGACCTTGCGCCACTGCACCTTGGCGGCCTCGGCATCGACCTGGGCGAACGCGGTGGCGATGAAGGCTGAGACGACACGGCGGCCCGAGCGGCCGGCATGGGCGAGCACGTTGCGCATGACGCCGGAGGCGCCGCGAGCGCAGCGAAGCGAACTGGACCCGGCATCGCTGCCAGGTCGCCGACATCACCTTGGCGACAGAGGCCTTGATGCCCTCGTGCGCGTCCGAGATCACCAGTTTGACGCCGCGCAGACCACGCCTGGCCAACTCGCGCAGAAAAGCAGTCCAGAACGTCTCGGCTTCCGACGGGCCGACATCTAGGCCGAGCACCTCGCGCCGGCCGTCACCGTTGACGCCGACTGCCACGATGACGGCCACCGAGACCGGGCTCCCGTCGCACATGTGCGATGGGGACCCTGGATGCGCCCGTCCTGGCGAACCTTCACGGAGGTCGCGTCGATCCAGAGGTAGGGCCACTCGCCCTCGATCGGCCGATCGAGGAACGCGCCCACGCGCTCGTCGATCTCCTGGTACAGCCGCGACACTTGGCTTTTCGACACGCCGGTGCCACCCATCGCCTGTACCAGATCGTCCACCGAGCGGGTCAAGATGCCTTGGATGTGCCTCCTGGATCACCGCGGTCAGCGCCTTCTCGGCCAGCCGGCGTGGCTCTAGAAAGCCCGGGAAATACGAGCCCTTGCGCAACTTCGGGATGCGCAACTCCACCGTGCCAGCCCGGGCCTGCCAATCCCGGTCGCGATAGCCTTTGCGCTGGACCAGCCGCTCGGCGCTCTTCTCGCCGTGGGCGGCCCCGGTCAGGCCGCCCACCTCCAGTTCCATCAGCCGCTCGGCCGCAAAGCCGATCATCTCGCGCAGCAGATCCGCGTCGGCGCTCTTCTCCATCAGCCCGCGAAGGCTCATCATCTCGTCGGTCATCGGGGGACTCTCGGGTTCGGGGTTGGTCGTCGCAACCCGACCCTACCCGGCAACCGCCGATGACCACCCGTCAGCTGCACCACCGCCTGAGACACGACCCTATCTCGCCACCGCCGACATTGGAAAAGACAATGTCGATTTGCGCATAGTGGTCTATAATTTGATAAACACAGTATACTTGGCTGCGCTTGGAAGGGCTTCTAAAGAACCTGGGACAGAAACCGTCGCGTGCGCGGATCGACGGCGGACGAGAACAGAGTCTCGGGCGGCCCGTGCTCGACGATGACACCGCGATCGGTGAAGTAGACGTGGTCGGCGACCTCGCGCGCGAAGTTCATCTCGTGGGTGACGAGGAGGCAGGTCATGCCCTCCTCGGCTAACTCGCGGATGGTGACCAGCACCTCCTTGACCGTCTCGGGATCGAGGGCGGCTGTGACCTCGTCGAACAGCATCACGTCCGGCCGCATCGCGAGCGAGCGGGCGATGGCCACGCGCTGCTGCTGCCCGCCCGACATCTCGCCGGGATAGGCCGCCTCCTTGCCGGCGAGGCGCACCTTGGCAAGGAGCGCCCGTGCCCGGGCCTCGACCTCCCGCCTGTCCTGGCCGAGCACGTGGATGGGCGCCATCATGACGTTCTCCAACGCCGTCTTGTGCGGGAACAGGTTGTACTGCTGGAACACCATGCCGACCTTGCGTCGCAAGGCCAGCTTGTCGAGCTTCGGGTCGACCACTTCGATCCCGTCGACCCGGATGGTGCCGGACGTGACCGGAACGAGGGCGTTGATGCAGCGGATCAGCGTCGACTTGCCCGATCCCGACGGGCCGATGATGCAGACGACCTCACCCCGACGCACGTCGAAGCTGATGCCCTTGAGAACCTCGGCCTCGCCGAAGGACTTGTGCACGTCGAGCAGCTGGATGATCGGCGCATCGGCGGTCGGGACCTTCAGCATCGGGGACGCACCATAGGAAACACTGGCCTCATGCCGTCTCGAAGCGCCGCTCCAGGCGCGCGGTCAGCCGGTCGATCGGGTAGCAGTAGAGAAAGAAGCACAGCAGGGCGAAGCCGTAGAGGGGGGCGAACAGCTCGGGCCGCCCGCCTTCGGCGGCGTGAACCTGCGCCGTCAATGTCAGCATTTCGGTGACACCGACGATGGAGGCCTGCACCGTTGCCATGGCGATCAGGGCGTAGACGTTCATCCACGGTGGCAGCATCCGCTTGAGGCATTGGGGCAGGATGATGCGGAACAGTGTCTGGCGCCGGGTGAAGGCCAGGGATTCGGCCGCCTCCCATTGGGTAGCCGGCACTGAGCGCACGGCGCCGCGCACGATCTCGGCGACGTTGGCCATCACCGGCAGCGCGAATCCCACCGTCGCCTTGACCCAGTCGGGCAGCGGCACGCGCAGGCCCAGCACTGTGACCTGAAACGGCACGAGAAACATCACGAAGAACAGCAGCACCAGCCACGGCACGTTGCGGAAGAACTGTGTCACGCCCCAGGCGATGCGACGCAGGAACGGCCCCTCGCTCACCAGGGCGAGCCCCAGCCCGAGACCCGCCCCCGTGCCGAGGAGCATCGCCACGAGCGAGATCGCGACGTTGAAGGCGAAGCCCGTCAGCAGCAGCGGCGCCCAGCGCAGGACGACCTGGAGCGGCGACAGCACGGCGTCCGGCCCTTGCGCGAAGGCCGGCACCACGAGGACGAGGCCGGCGAGCCACGCCCCGAGAAACCACCCTTGAGCCGGGCGAAGGGTGAACCGGGTCCGCGTGCGCGAAACCCGGAACGGCAGCAGGACCGGCAGGTCGCTTGCAGGCGGCTCCGGCGCCCTCACCGGCTGTAGCCCGGGATCCGCAAGGCCCGCTCCCAGCGATGCATGATCCAGACGAGGACGCCGACGAGGACCGCGTAGGTGGCGAGCAGCACGATCATCATCTCGAGCACGTTCTGCGATTCCGACCAGATCTGCTTCACCGCATAGAGCGTCTCGGGCACCGCGATGGCGTAGGCCAGGGTGGTGGTCTTGAGGAGGTTGATGAGGTTGTTGTTGAGGGCCGGCAGGCAGACGCGGAGCGCGAGCGGCAGCACGATGTAGAGGTAAGCCTTCAGGCGGGTATAGCCGAGGGCCTCGGCCGCCTCGATGGTGGTGCGCGGCACCGCTTCGATTCCCGAGCGGAAGATTTCGACGTTGAAGGCGCCGGCGAACAGGGCCAGCGAGACGATGGCCCATTGCACGTTGTCGAGGATCGGCACGCGGAACCCGTCTGCGGTCTGGGTGGCCGGCAGCAGGGTGCCCAGCCCAAAGTAGAAGAAGAAGATCTGCACCAGGGGCGGCGTGTTGCGGAACACCACAACGAAGCCGTTGACGAATCCGCGCATGAGCCGCGACGGGCCGCCCTGGAGGAGTGCCCCGACTGCGCCGATGACGAGGCTCGCCAGGATCGTCGTCACCGCCAGCAGCAGGGTCGTCTTCAGGCCGTTGACGTAGCGGTCCCAATCATAGGGGTCGTAGAAGACCGTGAAGTTGAAGCCCGTCGTGTCGTAAAGGGTCCGGAACCAGTTTGGGACGGCGTCCATCGTGTTCCTCAAGACGGCGGGTCATTCGGCCCGGCGCGGCTCGGAGTGCCTCACGAAACTCCCGACCGCGGCCGGTTCTCGCCCTGAACCCTACCGCGCGGCGGGAGTTTCGTGAGAGACACTCAGTTGGTCGCGTTCTTGTATTTCTCGTGCATCGCCTTCGAGTATTCAGTCGGCTCGATGCCCCACTTCTTCTCCTCCTCGACGATGAAGCCGGACTTCATCCAGTCCTTCGTCGTAGCCTCCATCATGGTCTGGAGGGAGCCGTTGCCGGGCGCCACCGCCATCATCCAGGGGGCGTCGAGGATACCCTTCAGCGGCAAGGCGTAATCCGCCTTCCAGTCGGCGTCGAGGAGCTTCCCCTGCAGCATGCTCTGATCGTAGACGTAGCCGAGGCAGTTGCCCTGCTTGAGCGCGAAGAGCGGCTTCTCGGAGCCGTCGAAGGCGACGATCTCCGCGCCGTAGGTCCGGGCCACGTCCTTGTTGTACCAGGCGCCCGAGGTGGCGCAGAGGGGCTTGCCCTTCAGCTGCGCCCAGTCGGTGATGCCGGCCTTCTTGGGCAGCATCACGTTGACGAAGTCGGAATAGTATTGCGGGTCGATGGCCTGCACCACGCGGCGGCGCTCCGGCTTGTCCGAGAGGGTGGCGATCAGGAGATCGACCTTGCCCTGCTGCAGGAACTCGATCCGGTTGGAAGAGACCACCGGCACGAGTTCGAGCTTCACGCCGAGGCGCCTGGCGACGTCGGCGGCGAGATCCGGTTCCAGCCCGATGATCGCTCCGCTCGGATCGCGGAAGCCGAAAGGACGGTAATCCGCCTTCACGCCGACGATGAGCGTCCCGCGCTGCTTGATCGCCTCAATCCCATCCGCAGCCGTTGCCAAGGAGGCTGAAAGCAATGTTGCCGCTGCAAGCAGACCGGAGCCGAGGAACGCCATTGTCGGCTTGCGCATGAAAACGACACCTGTGCTTGGGACATCCGGGTCGACCGGATACGAGACCCGGGCGCGACGCTCCCTCTCCAGAGAGACTGCCTTGTCCGGCCCAACCGGGTCAAGCAATCGGCAGGCCATCACTGGGGGGATCTGCCGAACCGTCCGAGCGAATACGGGGCAAGATCGATCCGCCCGCTGGCCTGCACCATCTCGTTCGCCACGGCCTCGCCGATCCCGGCGGAGTGCTTGAAGCCGTGCCCCGAACAGGCCGAGACGACGAGAACCCGGTCCATCCGCGGATGGCGGTCGATGATGAAGCCGCGGTCGGGGGTCACGGTGTAGAGGCAGGCGGCGGCCTTGGTCACTCGCCCCGTCGCGCCGGCGAGCCGGCCCGCCACGTGGTGCCGGTACATGGCGGCGGATTCCTCGGGGCTCACGGCGCGGTCAAAGGCCTCGGCCCGCGTGGCGGTCTCGTATTGTTCGGTGGCGACCTTGACCTGGATCTCCCCCGGCAGGGGCGGGAAGCCGTAGAGGTAGTCCGAGTCGCCGGAACCGTGCATCCAGATGAAGACCGGCGACTCGGAGCCGTAGGCCGAGGCGTCGTCGAGGGCGTACCAGTGCAGGAGTTGGCGGCTGACCGTGAGCAGTTCCGTGAACGGCGCGCCGAGAAGAGGCGCGGTCCAGGCCCCGGCCAAGACCACCACCTGATCGGCTAGGACGACGCCGTTTTCGGTCTCGATGCGGACCCCGCCCGGCCCCTGGAGGATCGACAGCACCGTCCTCCCGGTGCGGATGTCGGCGCCGAGCTCGCCGGCCCGTCGCAGCTGCGCAGCGATGCAGCGCTCGGGGCGCACATAGCCGCCACCCGGCTCGTAATAGGCCCTCTCGTCGCCGCCGAGATTTAGGAATTGCGGGAAGCGGCGCGCGACCTCGCCTCCGTCGAGGACGTCGTGCGGGATCGCGAAGGCCCGCGCGGCATCGATCGAACGCCCGACGAAATCCGGTTTGCCGTGATGGGAGGTGTCACCGCTGCCCGGTCCCATCACCAAGGCGCCGCATGCCGTCAGCAGCGTCTCGCCGGTCTCCGCCTCCAGGGTTCGCCAGATCCGGTGCGACGCCAGGGCGAAAGGGACGTAGTCGCGGCCCTCCCCGACGGCCTGCCGGGTGATGCGGCTCTCACCGTGACTCGACCCCAGGGCATGGGGCGGGGCGAAGCGATCGAAGCCGACCGCTTTCGCGCCCCGCAGCCCCAGTTGATAGAGGGCCGCGCTTCCCATGGCGCCAAGGCCGACGACGGCGATGTCAAAACGGTCTTCCATCGCAGGATGCGCTCCGATCCGCGCTCAAGCCGCTCTGTGTTCCGCTTGAGGGCAAATCGGTTGCAAAGCAATGCGCTTGCCCGCCCCGGCGACAAGGCCTGCGCCGTCACAGTCGCGGGCTTCATCGAGGCGCAGATGCAGTCGTGGCCTTTGCAAGGCCATCACTCGAGCAACTCATCCCCGCCCCGCCGCTGTTGGTGGGCAGCGGTGATTTTCTTCATGAGGCGGATCAAGGTCGCTTGCTCCGTCTCCGAGAGGGTTTCGAGCGTAGCGTCGTGGGCTTGTCGTGCGGCCGTCTCCATTTGGCCCAGCAGGTCGCGGCCGGCCTGGGTCAGGCGGCAACGTTGAGAGCGTCGGTCGGTCGGCGAAGCAGAGCGTTCGACGAATCCGCGTAGTTCCAGGCGTTTGATGGCGCCGGTCGTCGTCGTCCTGTCGAGGGCGACCGCATTGGCCAATGTTGTCTGGTCGGCTTCTTTCCGTTCTGCCAGCAAAGAGAGCAGGCTGTATTGCAGGGGGGTGACGCGAAAAGCACCACAACGCTCTGAAAATAGGCTGACATGGATCTGATGCAGCCTCCGTATCAGAAAACCCGGCCGTTCCGGCAGGAGCCAAGGCGTTCCGAGGGGCTGAAGAGCCTCCGGTGAGGGCGCCGCATCCGCTTCAGCCAGCCCACTCTCGTCCATCTTCGTCCCGCCTCCCGCTCCCCATCCGCAGTCCGGACGGTTCCTGGCACGCAACATGCCTGAGCAGATATGCGAAGCATACTTCGCATTTCCTGGTCGCGTCTATGCGAGGCGAGACGAAGGCCGACGCGAGACGATGGAGGAGACGACATGGACGGTGGTCGCTACGACACGCTGCTGCGCGGCGGACGGGTCATCTGCCCGGTCTCCGGCATCGACGGCATCAAGGACGTCGCCATCCGTGACGGGCGGATCGCCGCTGTCGAGGACCATATCGTCCCCTCCGCCTCGACCGAGGTGGTGAACGTCCAGGGCAAGCTCGTCCTGCCGGGGATGATCGACACACACGGGCACGTCTACCAATACGTCACCGGCCGGTTCGGCCTGCCGCCGGACATGGTCGGCGTGCGCTCGGGCGTGACCACGGTGATCGACCAGGGCGGCGCGTCCTGCATGACCCTGCCGGGCTTCCGCCACTTCATTGCAGAGAAGGCCGAAACCCGGATCTACGCGTTCCTTTCCGCCTATCTGGTGGGCGGCCTCGAAGGGCATTTCTACCCGAATCTCTACAGCCCGGACGGGGTCGACATTGACGCCACGGTGAAGTCGGCCGTGGAGAATCGTGACCTCGTGCGCGGCATCAAGGGCCATGCGGAGATCGGGGGCTTTGCCCGCTGGGGCATCAAGGTGATGGAGATGGCGGCCGAGATCAGCCGCCGGGCCGACCTGCCGCTCTACGTGCATTTCGGCCAGCTCTGGGGCCTGCCCGAGAGCGGTGCCAACGGCGAGGATGCCAACACCATCATGGAGCGGGTGATCCCGCTGCTGCGCCCTGGGGATTTCCTCGCCCACCCGTTCACCCGCCATCCCGGCGGCTTCATCAACGAGGAGGGAGTGGTCCACCCGATCATCCGGGCGGCGATGGATGCGGGCCTCCGGGTGGATGTCGGGCACGGCAGCCACTTCTCCTACCGGGTCGCCCGCGCCTCCCTGCCGGCGGGCGTCGTGCCCTACACGTTGGGCGCCGACATGCACGGCTACAACACCGAGGTGCCGCGGCCGGCGGGCACGCCCGACGAACACCATGACGACGAGAACCACCCCTTCCTGGGCCAGGCCCGCTTCAGCCTGACCCAGGCGATGAGTTCGATGATGGCTCTGGGCCTCAGCCTCGAACAGGTTGTCCCCATGGTGACGAAGCATCCGGCCGAGATGCTGGGCCTCTCCGACCGGATCGGCGCCCTGACGCCGGGTTTCGCCGCCGACGTCTCGGTGCTCCACGACCATCGCGGTCGCTTCCTGCTTCGGGACAACGAGGACACCCAGGTCATCGCCCAGCGCCTGCTGCAGCCGGCCTTCTGCCTGCGCGCTGGCAAGCGCTTCGACGCCGACTCGCCGATCCTGCCCAGCGCCATCGCGGCCTGACCCTGGCACTCGAAGGAGACGACCGCATGAGGGCCGATCCGTCCCCGCTGCCGCCCGACCCCCGGCACGATTGGTCCCGCCTCGACCGGGCAGCGCGCGATGCCGCCTACGACAACAACGCGGCGGTGCCGGATGCCGCCGCCCAGGCCGCCGCGCGGAACGCGGCTTCCGCCGCCTACCGCGCCGCGCATCCGGGGGCCCTCGACATTCCGTATGACGACGCGCCGGGGACCGCGCTCGACCTCTATCCGGCGGAAAACCCGGCGGCGCCCTGCCTCGTCTTCATCCATGGCGGCTACTGGCAGCGCAATTCCCGCGACCTGTTCGCCTGCTTCGCCGAAGGCCCCGCCGCCGCCGGCTGGTCCGTGGCGATGCCCGGCCACACCCTCGCCCCCGAGGCGAGCCTGACCCGGATCGTCGAGGAGATCGGCTTGTGCCTCGACTGGCTGACCGCGCATGGGTCGGCGCACGGCATCGCGGGGCCACTCGTTCTGGCCGGCTGGTCGGCGGGGGCGCATCTCGCGGCGATGCAGCTCCATCATCCGGCCGTTGTGGCGGGGCTCGCGATTTCGGGCGTCTACGAACTCGGGCCCATCCGTGACACCGGCCTGAACGATGCCCTCTCACTCACCGACGCTGAGGTCGCGGCCTTGTCACCCCTGCGCCTGCCGGTGATGGGGAAACCCCTGGCCATTGCTTATGGAAGCGCCGAGCGCCCGGCCCTCGTCCACGACGCCCGTGACTTCCACGCCCTGCGCAGCGCTCACCACGCGCCCGGGCCGCTCGTCCCCGTGGCGGGAGCCGAACATTTCTCGATCTTGAACGAACTGCGTCGTCCCGGCGGCGTGCTGGTGCGCGCCGCGATCGATCTCATCGACGGGAGAGAAGCATGAGCGACGCGAACGGCCTCACTGAGGGCGTCGGCGCCCGCCTGCCCCGCAAGGAAGACGACCGCCTGATGCGCGGGCGCGGACACTATGTCGGCGATCTGCGCCTGCCCGGCCTGCAGGATGTCGCCTTCGTCCGCAGCCCCCTGGCGCATGCCCGCATCCGGGCGATCCACGTACCTGACGCGTTTCGCGGGCAGGTGTTCACGGCGGCCGACCTCGCGGACGTGCAGCCGATCCGGGCCGTCTCGGGGCTCGCCGGCTTCAAGGTCTCCGAGCAGCCGGTCCTGGCCAAGGACAAGGTCCGGCAGGTCGGGGAATTGCTGGCGATCTGCCTCGCGCCGACGCGGGCGCAAGCCGAAGACATCGCCGCCGCCATCGTCCTCGACCTCGAGGAGCTTCCGGCCGTGCACGACATGCTCGCCGCCCGCGAGCCCGGCTCCGCCCTGGTCCATGAGCATTGGGGCGACAACGTTTTTCTTGAGACCCTGGTCGACGTGAACTTCACTTCGGCGCTCGACGCCCCGATCAAGGTCTCGCGCACCATCTCCACCGGACGCCAGTGCATGGCGCCCATCGAGGGGCGGGGCACGGTGGTGCATCTCGACCACCGCATGGACCAGCTCGTGGTCCACACGGCGAGCCAGATGCCGCACATCGTGCGCAACGGCCTCTCCGAATGTCTCGGCATCGAGCAGGGGCGCCTGCGCATCGTCTCTCCCGATGTGGGCGGCGGCTTCGGCTACAAGGCGATCTTGCTCGCCGAGGATGTCTGCCTCGCCTGGCTCGCGCTCCGCGTCGGCCACCCCGTGCGCTGGCTGGAAGACCGGCGCGAGCACCTCACCGCCAACGCCAATTGCCGCGAGCACCATTACCGCATCACCGCCTATGCGGAGCGGGACGGCACCCTCCGGGGCATCGATTGCGAGGCCACGGTCGATTCCGGTGCCTACTCGGCCTACCCGTTCTCCGCCTGCCTGGAGGCCGCGCAGGTGGCCAGCATCCTGCCCGGCCCCTACGACTTCCCGGCCTATCGCTGCCGGACCTGGTCGGTGGCCACCAACAAATGCCCGATCCTGCCCTATCGCGGGGTCGCCCGGACCGGCGTGTGCTTTGCCATGGAACTGATCCTCGACGCGGTGGCGGCCGAGGCGGGCATCGAACCCTGGACGGTGCGCGAGAAGAACCTCGTGCGGGCCGAGCAGATGCCCTTCGACAACATCACCGCCAAGCATTTCGACAGCGGCGACTACCCGCAGGCGTTGAGACGCGCCCTCGCCGCCATCGACGTCGAGGCCGTACGGGCGCGCCAGCGGATTCCCGAGGCCGACGGGCGCCGCATCGGCCTCGGGCTCTCGATCTATTGCGAGCAGGCGGCGCACGGCACCTCGGTCTATTCCGGCTGGGGCATCCCCATGGTGCCGGGCCACGAGCAGGCCGGCGCGCGGCTCACCCCCGATGGCGGCCTCGAACTCCGGATCGGCGCCCATTCCCACGGGCAGGGATTGGAGACGACCCTGGCGCAGGTGGCGCACGAAATCCTCGGCGTGCCGGTGGCCCGCACGCGCCTCGTCCACGGCGACACCGCCATGACGCCCTATTCCACCGGCTCCTGGGGCTCGCGCGTCATGGTGATGGCGGGCGGCGCAGTGGCGGCGGCCTGCCGCGAACTCGGAGAGCGGGCGCTCCGCATCGGGGCGCACCTCCTCCAGGCCGACCCGGCGGCCTGCCGCTTCGAGGCGGGTCGCGTCGTTGGCCCCTCGGGCGATGTCGGCCTCGCCCAGATCGCCCACACTTGGTACCGGCGCCCGCAGGATCTCGCCCTCGATGTCGATCCGGGCGGCCTCGAAGTCACCGCCGGTTACAAGCCGCAGCGCGATTCCGGCACCTTCTCGTACGCGGCGCACGCGGCCCTCGTCGCCGTGGACCCCGATCTCGGGGCGGTGGAAATCCTCGACTACGTCATCGTCGAGGATGGCGGCACCCTGGTGAATCCGCTGGTGGTGGACGGCCAGATCTATGGCGGCCTCGCGCAGGGGATCGGCACGGCCCTCTACGAGGAGATGCGCTTCGATTCCCGGGGCCAGCCGCTGGCCTCCACCTTCGCCGACTACCTCCTGCCTGGGCCGGCGGAGGTGCCCGAACCCCGCATCGACCACATGGAGACCCCCTCCCCCTACACGCAGTTCGGCGTGAAGGGGATCGGCGAAGGCGGGGCCATCGCGCCTCCGGCGGCGCTCGCCAACGCCATCAACGACGCCCTGCGCCCGCTGGGTGTCGCCATGCTGCACTCGCCGGTGAGCCAGCACCGGATCGTCGAGGCCGTGCTGGAGGCTCGTGACTTGGCCTCTGCCCGCAACCGGGAGGCCGCATGAAACCCGCCCGCTTTGCCTATGAGCGCCCCGGCGATCTGCCCGCCCTGCTCGCCCGGCTCGCCACCGCCGAGGGCAGCGTGAAGCTGATGGCCGGGGGACAATCCCTCGGACCGATGCTGAACCTGCGCCTCGTGGAGCCGGACCTCGTCCTCGACATCACCGGCATCCCCGAATTGCGCCGGGCGTCCGTCGAAGGCGAGACCCTGGTGCTCGGCGCTCTCGTCACCCACGCGGATATCGAGGACGGGCGCGTTCCCGACCTCACGGGCGGCGCCATGGCGCGGGTGGCGATGGCCATCGCCTACCGGCCGGTGCGCAATCGCGGCACCATTGGCGGCTCCCTCGTCCATGCCGATCCGGCCGCCGACTGGATCACGTCGCTCATCGCGCTCGGCGCCGAGATCGAACTGGCCTCTGCATCCGGCCGCCGCCGCCTCGCCTTGGAGGACTTCGTCACAGGCGCCCTCGACGTCGCCCTGGCGCCCGCCGAGATGCTGGTCGCCGTGCGGATTCCCGCCCTCCCCCGGCACTGCCTGGGGCTACGTCAAGCATTGCTCCAAGATCGGCGAGTTCGCCCACGCCATCGGGGCCGTGCGGATCGAGCCCCATGCCGGGCGCGGCCGCATAGTGATTGGCGCCATCGAGCGCGCGCCCCTCGTGATCGGGCAGGCCAGCGAGCTGTTCGGCGGACGGATCGGTCCCGACTTCGCCGACCGGTTCGACGCTCGGGTGGCCGATGCGCTCCTGCGGGAGGCCGGGATGTCCGATGCCGTCGACCGCCACGTGCACGTCACCGTTCTGGCGCGCGCCATCGCGCAGGCGGCTGCCGCGCCGCCCTCCCTCACACGCACAGTCGGCGAGGCCGCATGAGCACCGCATCGTTCGCCCTCCGCGACGAGAGCCCGCCCCTCGACCTCACCGTCAACGGCCGGGCGCGCAGCCTGCGGGCCGAGCCGCGCACCCATCTCGCCGACGTCCTGCGCGACACCCTCGACCTCACGGGGACCCATCTCGGCTGCGAGCACGGAATCTGCGGCGCCTGCACGGTGCTCCTCGACGGCGAGCCGGCGCGGGCCTGCCTGACCTTCTCAGGCGCCTGCGCGGGCGCCGAGGTGACCACCATCGAAGGGCTCGACGACGACCCGGTCGCCGGTGAGTTGCGGGCGGCGTTCAACCGCGAGCACGCCCTTCAGTGCGGCTACTGCACGCCCGGCATGCTCATCGCCGCCCGCGACCTCGTCCTGCGCCTGCCCGATGCCGACGAGCGCCGCATCCGTGCCGGCCTCTCGGGCAATCTGTGCCGCTGCACCGGCTATGTCGGCATCGTCCGAGCGGTGCGCGGCGTCATCGCCGAGCGCCGCGCCCGCGGCATCGCGCCGACCACCGGCGGACAGCGCGGCCTCGGCCCCGTCGGCGCGCGCCTCGGCATGCCGTCCGGCCCGGCATCGGAGGCGGCCCGCACGCCCCTGCGGCCCGTCGCGCAGACGGAGGCCGCGCCGTCGATCGCCGATCTCGACGGCGATTTCGTGCCCGCCCACCGGTTCGACCAGTCCTTCACGGTGGCGCACCCGCCCGACACCGTCTTCGCCCTGTTCGGCGACGTGGAGGCCGTGGCCGCCTGCCTGCCCGGCGCGGTGCTCACGGGCCATCCGACCCCGGATGCCGTCGAGGGCGCGCTGCAAGTGCGGATCGGGCCGATCGCCGCGCGCTTTCGCGGTCGCGCCCGGATCTTTCGCGATGAGGCGGCCCGCACGGGACGCATCCTCGGCGCCGGCAGCGACGCGGGCGGACGCTCCGCCACCCAAGGGGAGATCCGCTACCGCGTCGGACCGGGCGAGACCTCCGGTACGGCCCGGATCGATCTCGCCGTCGGCTACACCCTCAAGGGACCGTTGGCGCAGTTCGGGCGGCCGGGGCTCGTGCGCGACCTCGCCGGGCGCCTCGGGGCCGACTTTGCCGCGAACCTCGAAGCCCGGCTCTCGGGTGCCCCGGCCCCGACCGCCACGGGCCTCAACCCCCTGCGCCTGCTCTTTACGATGCTGACGACCTCCCTGCGCCGGCGCCTCGCCGCCTGGGGCCGCCGTCCCTGACCGTCGCCGCCTCCCCGCGATTCTACCCAATACCGGAGACCATCATGACGCGCAGCCACACGATCCCCGCCTTGACCCTTGCTTTCGTCCTGTCGGCGGGGGTGGCCCACGCGCAGGCCATCCGGATCGGCGTCAACGAGCCCCTCACCGGGCCCTTCGCGGCGTCGGGCACCTACGTGGTTAACGGCGCCCGGATCGCCGCCGACGAGATCAACGCCAAGGGCGGTGTCTTGGGAAAGAAACTCGAACTCGTCGTCGAGGACAATAAGAGCAACCCCACCGAGGCGGCGGCGGTGGCCGAAAAACTCATCACTAGCGACAAGACCCCGGTGCTCATGGGCGCCTGGGGTTCGAGTCTGACCCTCGCGGTGATGCCCAAGCTCGCCGATTACGAGACCGCGATGCTGGTGGAGACCTCGTCGTCGGGCAAGATCACCACCTCGGGTAACCCATACGTCTTCCGCATCTCGCCGCCCTCGGCCCTGGAAGCCGAGGCCTTCGCGCCGATGGTCGAAAAGCTCGGCCTGAAGAAGGTCGATTTCCTCGCCATCAACAACGACTGGGGCCGGGGGGCGGCGGCCGATTTCGGCAAGATGCTCAAGGGCAAGGGCGTCACGGTCGGCCTCGTGGAGACCATGGACCAGGGCGCGCAGGACATGACCGCCCAATTGTCCAAGCTGAAGGGCTCGGATGCCGACACGCTTCTGATCACGGCCGCCGTCGATCAGCTCACGCTCCTATTCAAGCAGATGGCGGCGCTGGGCCTCAAGAAGCGGATCATCACCACCGGCGGCTCCCAGAACCCTGACCAGATCATTGCCCAGGCGGGTGCTGCCGCCGAGGGGACGATGCATCTCACCACCTTCCTGCCCTGGTACCCGGAGAAGACCCCGAACCCGGCGGCCACCGCCTATTTCATCGGCGAGTGGAAGAAGCGCGGCTTCGAGTTCGCCGGCGTCACCGAGAGCTTCCGGGGCTACGACGGCATCCGCGCCATCGCGGCGGCCATCGAGAAGGGTGGCGGTGCCGATGCGGCCTCGATCAAGAAGGGCTTCTGGTCGGTCGATTTCACCGGCCTCAACGGACAGATCCGCTTCGCCAAGGCCGGCCCCGCCGGGTCCGAGAGCGGCCAGAGCAAGCCGGATGTCTATCTCGTCAAGATCGACGGCGGGAAGGTCGTCGTGCCCGAATTCTAGCCGAGCGCATGCCTCCCGGCTCGCACGCCTCGGGTCTCACATGCGGAACAGGCTCTTCTCCTTAGGGCTACTGGATTCCCCCATCTGTTTTTGCCGGCAGACCGCGTCCCTCTCCCCCGTGTGGGGAGAGGTTGGGAGTGGGGGTGGCTCCGCCAGCCCCCGCAAGCTGAGGGTCGCCCCACCACCTCCAACTCCTCCCCACAGGGGAGGACCGCCGACGGACAGGGACCCGCGCCAAGCTCGCTGACTCTGCACTGACGCTCAGCCGACGACCGTATCACCTGCTTACAGGCGAGGCCTCGATGACCGAATTCCTGCAGCACCTCCTCAACACCCTGGTCCTGGGGGGCACCTATGCCCTGCTCGGCATCGGGCTGACCCTGATCTTCGGCATCATGAATGTGGTGAACTTCACCCACGGGGCGCTCTACACGGTGGGAGCCTACGTCATGTACCTCGCCGTCACCGCCCTCGGGCTCGGCTTCTTCGCGGCCCTGCCGACGGCGATCCTCGGCGGCCTCCTGCTCGGCGCAATCCTCGACCTCGTGCTGCTGCGGCCCTTACGGGGCGCGGACATGGATACGACCATGCTGGTGATGATCGGGGCCGGCATCGTCCTGCAATCGGGCACGCTCTGGCTGTTCGGCGGCGTCGCCAAATCGATCCCGACGCCGTTCCCGGACGCGCCGCTCCAGCTGGGGGCCGTCTCCGTGTCCTGGCTGCGGCTGTTCGTGCTGGGCGCGGCCCTCGCGCTGATCGGGCTGACCTACTGGCTCATCAACCGGACCCGCCTCGGTCTGGCCATGCGGGCCACCTTCCAGGACCACGACACCGCCTCGCTGATGGGGGTCAACGTACGGCTCATCTACACCGCGACCTTCGCCATCGGATCCAGCCTCGCGGCGGCGGCGGGCGCACTCCTCGGGCCGGTCTACGTGGTGTTCCCGCAGATGGGCGGCATGGCGGAGCTGAAGGCTTTCGCCATCGTGATTCTCGGCGGGCTCGGCAACGTCACCGGGGCGGCTATCGGTGGCTTCATCCTGGCACTCGCCGAGGAACTGGGCGCCGGCTACATCTCGTCGGGCTACCGGGACGCCATGGGCTTCCTGATCATCATCGCGGTGCTGATCTTCAAGCCGACGGGCCTCTTCGCCAAGGCGGAGCGCATCGGATGACCCGGCACCTTCCCGCTCTCGCCCTGCTGGCGGCTCTCGTCGCCCTGCCCTTCGCGCTGGGCCACAATCCCTACCTGCTCAACGCGCTGATCACGACGGGCATCGTGACCATCGCCGCCATGAGCCTGAACCTGCTCCTCGGCTTCACCGGGCAGCTCAGCCTCGGGCACATCGCCTTCTTCGGCATCGGCGCCTATGTCAGCGCGCTGACCAGCCTCGGCTTAGACGTGGAGCTGCTCTGGGGCCTTCGCGTCGTACACGAGCCCTGGCCGCCGGTGGTGGGGTTCGGCCTCGCCGTGCTGGCGACGGCCGCCTGCGGCTACCTCGTCGGCCGCCTCTCCTTCCGGGTGCGGGGCGCCTATTTCGTCATCGTGACGATCTCCTTCGCCGAGGTGGTGCGGCTCGTGGCCCTCAACTGGGTGGAGCTGACTCAGGGGCCCCTTGCGCTGACGGGTATTCCGCCGTTCACCCTCTGGCTCCCCGGCCTCGGCTCCGTCACCCTGCGGACGAAGCTGCAGAACTACTACCTCGTCCTCGTGGTCGGCACGCTCTGCTACGGGCTCATCGCGCGCCTCGTCCGTTCGCGCTTCGGCCGGGCCATGCGGGGCCTGAAGGAGAACGAGTCCCTCGCCCTCTCGGTCGGCATCAACGCCACCCGCACCCTGACTCTCGCGGCGGTGATCTCGGCGGCAATGGCGGGGGCGGCCGGCAGCCTCTACGCCCATTATCTCCGCATTATCGACCCCGACGTGTTCCTGTTCTCCACCACGGTGACCATGGTCATCATGGTGGTGGGTGGCGGCAAGGGCACGCTGCTCGGCCCCGTCGTCGGCGGCCTGATTTTCGGCCTGCTTCCCGTCGCCCTGCGGCCGGTCATGGTGCCCGAGGCGCAGTGGATGGTGTTCGGTCTCGTGCTGATCGTGATCCAGTTCGTCATGCCCCGGGGCATCGTGCCGGGCCTCGCCCGGCTCGCCACGCGCCGCCGCGCTTCGGAACCCGCCCGCGTTCCCGTGGAGGTCAGGCCATGAGCGAGATCCGCGCTCCCATCCTGTCGGTGGACCATGTCGGCGTGCGCTTCGGCGGCCTTGTCGCCATCGCCGACCTGCATTTCGACGTCCATCCCGGCGAGATCGTCAGCCTGATCGGCCCGAACGGGGCCGGCAAGACGACGGCCTTCAACGTGATGACGGGCTTCCTGAAGCCCAGCCAGGGTCAGGTCCGGTTCCGCGGCACCAGCCTTCAGGGGTTGCAGCCGCACGAGATCGTCCGGCTCGGCCTGAGCCGGACGTTCCAGCGCACGAGCGTGTTCCCCGACGACACCGTGTTCGACAACGTGATGATCGGCCTCCATCGCCGGGGCCGCGCGCGGCTGGTCGACACCCTGCTCGGGCGGGACCGCGCCGGCGAGGCCGCTCTCCGGGACCAGGCCCGTGAGCTCCTCGACTGGGTCGGACTTGCCGGCCGGGCTCAGGACAAGGCCGGGTCCCTGGCCTATGGCGAACAGCGCCTCGTCGGAGTCGCGCTGGCGCTCGCCACCGAGCCGGCGATGCTGCTCCTCGACGAGCCGGTCTCCGGTATGAACGCCTCCGAGACCCAGGTCTTCGTGCGCCTGATCCGCTCGATCCGCGAGCGCGGCGTCACCATCCTGCTCGTCGAGCACGACATGCCGATGGTCATGGAGGTCTCCGACCGGATTGTGGTGTTGAACTATGGCCGCCTCATCGCCGAGGGGCCGCCGGCGGCGATCCGTGCCGATCCGGCCGTGATCGAAGCCTATCTTGGGCAGGGCAGTGCCGCCCGCGAAGCCGCACAGGCCGCCAGGGAGGCGATCGATGCTTGAGATCCGCGATCTCGTCTGCGGCTACGGCGCGGTGACGGCCCTCAAGGGACTCTCCCTGACAGTCGAAGAAGGGCAGCTCGTGGCCCTGGTGGGCGCCAACGGCGCCGGCAAATCGACGACGCTCCGGGCCGTCTCCGGCCTGATCCCGGCGCGCTCGGGCAGCATCCACTTCGACGGGCGGGACATCACCGGCACCGACCCGCGCAAGGTGCTGGCCCAGGGCATCGCCCATTGCCCGGAGGGGCGGCGGGTATTCCCGCAGATGAGCGTCGCCGAGAACCTCGCCATGGGCGCCTATCTGCGGCGCGATCCGGCCGGAATCTCCGCCGATCTCACGCGCATCTACGGCGAGTTCCCGCGCCTCGCCGAGCGCCGCAATCAGGCTGCCGGCACCCTCTCGGGGGGCGAGCAGCAGATGCTGGCCATCGGCCGCGCGCTGATGTCCCGCCCCCGCCTCGTCCTGTTCGACGAACCCTCGCTGGGCCTCGCCCCCAACATCGTCGAGCGCATGTTCGCCGTCATCCGGGCGATCTGCGATACCGGCACCACGGTCCTCCTGGTGGAGCAGAACGCCTTCGCGGCCCTGGAACTCTGCGACTACGCCTACCTGCTGGAGACGGGCCGCATCGTGCTGGCGGGAAAAGGCTCGACGCTGATCGCGGATCCTCATGTGCGCCAAGCCTATCTCGGCGGCTGACAGCGGGCGCTGGGTCCACGTCTGCCGTATCGAAGCTCTCGCCGGCCGTGAGATCATCCCGGTCTTCGTCGCGGGCCGTCATCTCGTCCTCGTGCAGGACGGCGACGGGATCTTCGCCGCGGAACGGGCCTGCCCGCATGAGGGGGCGGATCTCGCCCTGGGCCATTGCTCCGGAGGGCGCCTGTTCTGCCCGCGGCACCTGGCATGGTTCGCGCTCGCGAACGGTGCCGTCTCGCCTGGATGGAATTTCCCCGATCTTCGCACCTACCCGACCCGCAGGGAGGGGGGCGATATCCAGGTTCTGATCGATGCCCGGGGATGAGGGTGCCGAAGGGAGCAGGGCGGTGACGAAACACGTCGTCCCGTCAAAGGGGGCGATGACCGAGACCGCACCGTTCTATCTCCACGTCGAAGATGCCTGGATCGAGGCAGCAGGGCTCGATACGGGCGCTTCGTCCGGCGCGGAGGTGGAGCCTTTCGATCAGAGCGCCTTTAAAAAGACCGGCCAGCGTGGATCGTTCATGATCGAACGGGCACGCATGTGCTTCCAGATGCCGTACTTGTAGAAGTCGAAGTCGAGGCTGGAGATCGTGTTCTGCACCATCGCCCAGGTCGACCATTTGATGTCGGCCAGCGCCTTGTGAACCATTAGGCGGGCGAACAGCGCCTCGTCGTAGCGCCCGAAATACGCCTCGATCAGCTCGCGGTCGACGCTCTCGGGGAAGAACATCTCTCCGCTCCAGATCGCGAGGTCGTAGAGACGGTCGTTGTTGGAGGCATATTCGAAGTCGATGAGCAGGATGGAGCCGTCCTCGCCGACGAGGAAGTTGCCCGGCATCGGATCGTTAAAGCAGGGCACGAGATCGAGACCGGCAGCCTCCAGCGCCGCCTGTGCCATGCGGGCCTGGCGGGACAGCCACGCGTGGTCGGGCGGCACCGGCGCCCGGAGGTCGGCCACCTGCCGGTCGTGCTCGGCGATCATGTCGAACACGGTCTTGGTAAGCGGAAGCAGCGGCGCCGCGTGGAAGCGGCGATAGACGTCCATCGCCTCGGTCCGCAGGGCGGCGTCGGCGAAATCGCGGTGGGTCGAGGGGCGCCGGCCATCCACGAACTCGGCGATCTCGATGTCCTGCGCGTCGAGATGGTCGAAGGTGCGAGGCCCGAGGCCGATCGCTTCCGCCTGCCGGCTGGCGGCATGGGCGGCGGCGCGGTCGATGAACATCTCCGTTCCGCGACCGGGCATCTTCACGAAATAGGCGTGGGGTTCGCCGTCGATCTCGACGCGCCAATTCATGTTGCTGATGCCGCCGAGGACCGGGCGGTAGCGCATCGGGCGTCCCTGCCAGGGCGCGACGGAGCGGAGAATCGCCTCGAAGGCGTGCTCGGATTCGGTTGTGGCGTCGCCCAGAGAGATCATGCTCGCCTCCTCACAGGGATCTCAGGCTTTCCTCGAAGCCCGGCCTGCCGACCCGCATCCGGCACCGCAGGAAGCGCCAGCCCGCATATTTGCGGAACTCCAGGGCGCGGCGGGGTGACAGGCGGTCCATCGCCAGGGCCCGGAGGCCCCAGTGGAGGTCGTCCGCGGCGGCATAGGCCAGGCATCGGTGGAAGACGTCCTCGCGGAATCGTCCCTCCGCCATCTCGATGCCGGGCTTCATCTGGGCTTCGAACTGACAGGCCTCGTTGAGAAAGGCGCCGAGCTGGTAGTGGGGGTCGGTGTCGCAGGCCATGTCGAAATCCACGAGCCGCAGCGCGCCGTCCGGAGAGAACAGGAGGTTCGAGGCATGGGGGTCGGCATGGGCCGGGCGGCTCTCGGTCCCGGCGGCTGCCAGCGCCGTCTCGATGGTGTCGACCCAATCGAAAAGGAACCAGGAATCCTGCGGCAGGATGTCGGCGTCCTCGCCGAGGAGGGCGCGAAGGGCGCGGATCGCCTCGAAGACGCTCCAGCGGCGTCCGAGCGGTTCGCCCGCGCCGATGCGGCGGAAGACTTCGATGACCGTGGCCATGCGCTCGGGCCGGCGCAGGGTGTCGAGAGTGGCCGGGCGCCATTCGGGGCCGAGACACGCAAACAGGATCGCGCCCTCCGCTTCGGCCAGATGCAGGGGCTGAGGTGCGAGGCCGATGGAAGCGATCCTCTGTGCCGCCCGGAAGGCGGCTGCGGGATCGAGCAGGGCGGCGGCCGCGCGCTCGCCCACCTTCAGGAAGTAGCTCGGCTCCGCATCCACTCCTTCGCCGACGAGATAGGAGGTCGATTCGACCCCGTGATAGGAGGGCGAGGCGACCCCCGGTACGGCTTGGCGGTAGTGGACCGCCCGCCCCGCCAGCATCGGCGCGGTGGCGAGGGCCGCCTCGGCGAGTCGCTCCTGTGAATCCCCCGGCATGCCGACCGCTTTCACGGGCGCTCCTTCTCCATCTCAAGGACCGACAGGCCCTCGTTGGCCAGGATGAGGAGCATATCGGCCAGAACCTGCGTGCCGAAGGCGTGGTCCTCCGGCCGGGTGAATTCCGTGGGGTGGTGAATCACCCCGCCGACGCTGGGCACCGCCATCACGATGGACGGGCACACCGCCGCGAGGCTGATCGCATCGTGGCCGCCGATCGTGTCCAGGTGACGAGCCGGAGCACCGTTGGCGTCGCTCGCGCGCTCGGCGAGGCGGACGAGACCGGGCGCCATCTCTCCCGCCGCACGACGGTCGATGGAACGGACCTCGTGCCCTACCTCGGACCGCGCCGCCGCCGCCTCGATGCTCGCACGCAGCCGCGCCTCCGCCTCGGCCAGGATAATCTGCGAACCCGAGCGCAGCTCGATGAACAGCACGGCCTCGCTCGGCACGGTGTTGGGCGAGTTGGGGAAGATCTCCATCCGGCCGACGGAGGTGTGCAGGTCTAGACCGTACTCTCCGGCGAGCGCCTTGAGATCGGCGATGATGTAGGCCCCGGCCAGGAGGGCGTCGTGCCGCGCCGCCATCGGGGTCGGCCCGGTATGGGCCTGCCGCCCGAGGAAAGCGAGGCGGTATTTCACGGCTCCCCAGAACCGCGTGAAGGCACCGAACCGCCGACCCTCGCGCTCGAGGAACGACTCGCCTTCAATGTGGAGCTCGAGATAGGCGGCGGGAACCGGCACCTTGTCGGTGCCGGCATAGCCGATGCTCTCCAGGGCTTCGCCCACAGAGATCCCGGCGCCGTCCCGCCGGTCGAGGGCCCAGGCGAGGTCCGTCGCCCCCGTGAAGACACTGCTGCCGAGGAGGCTCGGCTGAAAGCGTGCCCCCTCCTCGTTGGTCCAGTTGGCGACCACGAAGTTGCAGGCCGCCCGCGCACCGCTTGCCGCCAGGCTTTCGCGGACGGCGAGGATCGCTTCGCAGGCCGAGATCACCCCCAGCGCGCCGTCGAAGCGGCCGCCATTGGGCTGGCTGTCGATATGGGAGCCGACCATCACCACAGGGGCGTTGGCGCCGGCGAGATCGAGGCCGCCGAACTGGTTGCCGATGGCATCGACCCTTCCCGCGAAGCCGTGCTCGCGGAACCAGGCGGCGAGCCAGTCGCGGGCCTGCCCGTCCTCGGCCGACAGGGTCAGGCGGGTCATGGCGCCGTCCGCTCCCCCGCCGAAGACGGAGACGGCTTCCATCATGGCTTGAAGACGTGCGGGATCGATCCGCACGGAGGAAGGAGCCGTCGTCTCAGGCATGGATGACATCCACTTGTGTGTGCTGGAAGGCCCGCGCCGCATCGCGGCTGAGGGGCGCGTTGGTGACGAGGGTATCGACGGCGTCGAGGCCGAAGGTGCGGATCGTGCCGAGCCGCCCGAACTTCGAGGAATCGGCCAGGATGACGGATCGGCGCGTCCGCTCGACGGCGACACGGCGCAGGACCGCCTCGTCCTCGCCCAGATCCATGAACCCGTGCTCGTGATGCACGGTGACGATGCCCATGATGGCGAGGTCGTAGACGTGCTCGCGAAGGGCGGCGAGCGTACGATGGCCGAACAACGCCCTGTAGTCGGGCTTCATGTCGCCGCCCAGTACCGTGACCTGCGCGCTGGAATCGCCCGCCAGAAGCGCTGCGATGTCGATGGAATTGGTGTGGACCCGGAGCCGCCGGCCCAGCAGCTGGCGGGCGAAGGCCAGCGTCGTGGTGCCCGCATCCAGGAAGACGGTCATTCCCTCCTCGACCAGAGGCAGGGCGGCCTCGGCGATGCGCGCCTTCTCGCGGGCACCCACCCGGACCCGCTCGTCGAAGGGCCGGTCGCGCTCCCTCCGGTCGATGACGGCCCCGCCATAGACCCGCCGCGCATGGCCACGCAGTTCGAGGTCGCGCAGGTCGCGCCGCACGGTCTCGCTGCTGATGGCGAGCCGGATCGCCAGATCCTTCACGCTGACCCGTCCGTCGCGCTCGAGGGCGTCGAGGACGAGGGCGAGGCGTCGCTCGGTGATCCCCATCGTGGGCGCTCCCTCCCTTGCCGCCGATCCCGACCCGTGTCCGCCGGTTCCGGAGCCGGATGGGAGACGGGATTGCCGATGAACCGTGCCGTGCATCAGGCCGCTCCGGCGACGGAGTCGGTGACCGGCTCCGTCACGAGATGGCAGGCGGCGAGATCGCGGGTTCCGCGCACGGCCAGATGCGGACTCAGGGTGACGCACGTCTCGAACGCCTGCGGGCAGCGCGAGCGGAACGAACAGCCGGTGGGCAGGTCGATCGGGCTCGGGGGCTCCCCCTCCAGGAGACAATCCTCCGGCCGGTAGCGCCGCTCCTCCAGGGTCGGCATCGCCGACAGCAGGGTCCGCGTGTAGGGATGCCCGGGATCGAAGAACAGGCGCTCGTTGTCGGCGAGTTCGACGACCTCGCCGAGATACATCACGGCGATGCGGTTGCAGGCTTTGCGCACCATGGCGAGGTCGTGGCTGATGTAGATGTAGGTCAGCCCGTGGGCGCGCTGGAGCTTGTCGAACAGCGCCAGCAGCTTGAACTGCTCGGTCTGGTCGAGGGCCGAGAGGGTCTCGTCCATGAGCAGGATCTCAGGGTCGAGCACCATCGCGCGGGCGACGTTGATGCGCTGGCGCTGCCCGGCGGAGAGACCGAGGGGAAGCTGGTCGTAGAGCGAGACGGGCAGCCCCACGTCGTTCATGACGTCGCGCACCTTGTCGCGGATGCGCCCGGCACCGCGCCAGCCATGGGTGCGCAGGGGCGCCTCCAGCATCGCGCCGATACCGGTGCGCGGCGGCAGCGAGTCGAAGGGATCCTGGAGCACGAGCTGGAGCTTGCGCCGGAAGGCCAGAAGTTCGGCCCCGGAGAGCCGGGCGATGTCGCGCCCCTCGCACAGGACCGCGCCGCCGGTGGGCCTTTCCAGCCGGCTGAGGAGGCGCATCAGGGTGGACTTGCCGCAGCCCGATTCGCCGACCACCGCGAAGCTGTCGCCCTTGTGGATGTCGAAGGTGACGTGGCGCACGGCGCGCAAGTCGCTCGTCCCGGCGAAGCTACCGCGCTTCTTCACCCGGTAGGTCTGCGACACGTCCCGCAGGCTGACGATAGCGGTATCCGGCGGCCTGGCCTCCCGCGGAACGGCAGGGACGGTGGGCCGCACGCTCCAGATCGCGGGGATCTGCGCCACGAGTTCGCGGGTATAGGGGTGGCGCGGCGCGGAGATCAGCGCTTCGGTCGGCTGCTCCTCCACCAGCCGGCCCTCGTCGATGACCAGGATGCGGCTCGCCGCCTCGCGGGCGACGGGGAGCGAGGACGAGACGAACAGGATCGCGGTGTCGAAGCCCTCGGTGAGTTCGCGCATCAGGCGGATCACCTGGGCGGCGACGGTGACGTCGAGGGGTTGGGTCACGTTGTCGGCGACGAGGAGCGCCGGGTTCGAGATCATCGCGTCGACGATCAGGGCGCGCTGCATCATCCCGCCTGAGAACTGCGAGGGGTAATCGTGGAAGCGCGCCCTCGCCGAGGGGATGCGCACGGCGTCGAGGAGCGCGATGACGCGGTCCTGCGCCTCGGCCGCAGTTACCTCCGGCATCACGGCCCGGATCTTCTCCACGATCTGGCGTCCCACGGGGAGGGTCGGATCGAGGGCGCCCATGGGATTGGCGCCGACATAGGCGATGTCGCGGCGCAGCCGCCGCATCTCTCGCGGGGGCAGCGTCAGCAGGTTGCGATCGCGGAAACGCACCTCGCCGGAGCGGATGGTCAGGGGCGGCGCGATCCAGTTGACCACCGCCCGGGACAGCACCGTCTTGCCGGCGCCGGACGCGCCGACCACGCCGACGATCTCACGCGGCGCGACGTCGAACGAGATGTCGTCGAGGATCCGGCGCTCGCGCCCCGGAAGGCTCAGATCGATGCGCAGGCCGCGAACGGAGAGAACCGGGCTCATCAGGCGCCTCCGTGGATCGCGTTGCGAGCCCGTTCGAAGGCGGCGCCGATCAGGTTGATGCTGGTCAGCGTCAGGCACAGGAACACCCCCGGCATGGTGGCGATCCACCAGGCGTTGAGGAGGTACTTGCGGCCATCCGCGATGATGTTGCCGAAGGTCGGAGTCGGCGGCTGCACCCCGAGTCCGAGGAAGCCGAGGGTCGATTCGAAGATCATCATCCGGGCGACGTCGAGCACGGAGGTGAACAGCAACGGCGGCACCAGCAGCGGCACCAGCAGGGTGAGGATGATGCGCGGGTGCGTGGCGCCCGAGACCTGCGCGGCCCGTACGTATTCGCGGCCCCGCTCGGCCATGACCACCGAGCGCATCACCCGGGCATAGACCGGCCAGTTCGACAGGCCGAGCACGAGAATGATCGCCGGGATCGTCGGACGCGAGACGCCGAGCACCGCGATCGCCAGGATGATCATCGGGATCGAGAGCTGCGCGTCGGTGATGCGCATTACCACCGTGTCGGTGCGGCCGCCGAAGTAGCCGGAGATCGTGCCGAGCGCGCAGCCGATCAAGAGGGTGACGGCGACCGAGGCGACGCCGATCAGGAAAGAGTAGCGCAGGCCGACGAGGCTGCGCACCAGCATGTCGCGGCCGATCTGGTCGGTGCCGAGCGGGTGAGCCCAGCTCCAGGTCTCACCCACGAACAGCGGCGGCAGCAGGCGGGCACGCACGTTCATCTTCAGCGGGTCGATGCCGCTGAGCTCGGGGTAGAAGGCGGCGGCCAGCGCGAGGATCGTGAACAGCGCGAACCCGATGCGGAATTCGGTGGAGCGGGCGGCATGCGAGAGAATGCGCCGGCCGATGGAGCGGGAGGCGGCGACGTCGACCGGTGGCGGCGGCGCGACGATCAGGGTGGTGTCGAGGGCGCCCATCAATATTCGAGCCTCGGATCGATGGAGGTGGCGGCGAGATCGACGAGGATGTTGATGAGGACGAAGATCGCGCTGGTGACGATCGCGATGCCCTGGATCAGCGGGAAGTCGCGCTGCAGCACCGCGTTGATGGTGAGCAGTCCGAGGCCGGGATAGTCGAAGATGTATTCGACGATGATCACGCCGCCGAGCAGGCCGGAGAACTGCACGCCGAGGAGGTTGAGCAGGGGGACGGACGCGTTGCGCAGGGCGTGGGCGGCGACGATCCGGGTGGGCGACAGCCCGCGGACCTGCCCGACGGCGACGTAGGATTCGCCCATCTGCGCGGCCACGGCCCCCGACAGAGTCCGGATCAGCACCGGCGACAGTTCCACCGCGAGCACCAGGGCCGGCAGCACCGTGTAGGAGAATCCGCCATACCCGATCGCCGGGAGCCAGCCGAGCTTCACCGACAGGAGCAGAGCCAGGACGATGCCTAGCCAGAAGTTCGGCAGCGAGACGAAAACCGACGAGACGGCGAAGGCGAGCTTATCGGCGATGCCGCCGGGGCGCAGGCCCGCCGCGATCCCCAGAAGGCTCGAAAAGGCGAGGGCGAAGACGAGGGCCAGGGCCGCCAGCTGCAGGGTCATCGGCAGGGCGTCGAGGATGAGGTCCATGACTTTCGCGCGCTCGCCGCGGGTGGTGTCGTTGAAATTCGCGCCTCCGGTCGCGGCGCCGTTGGCCGGCCGTACGAAGCTCTGTCCGAGATCGCCCTGGACGACGCGCGCCATGTAGCGGCCGAACTGGACCGGGATCGGATCGCGCAACCCCATCTGGGTGGCGATCTGCTCGATCAGCGCTTCGGGTGCCATGCCGCCGGCCATCAGCCGCACGGGATCGCCTGGCACGACCCGCAGCAGCGTGAAGATCAGGAGCGAGACCAGGAAAATGATGACCGCACCCTGCGCGAGGCGCCGGGCGAGGAAACTGAGAACGAACATCGGCTGCAGGTCCGGTGACGGGTTCGGTAGGGCGCGACACGGCTACCGCCCGAGCGGACCGTGTCGCGCGCCCGACGCGCATGGGATCGGGCTGGTTGCTCAGACCGTCTTGGAAGCGTCGATGGAGCCGTCGGGATAGACGTAGAGGCCCTGCAGCTCCTTCTGCATCGCGTGGATCATCACCGAAGTGAACAGCGACAGGGCCGGCACCTTGGTCGCGATGAGGGGCATGGTCTCGCCCTGGAGGATCGCCTTGCGCGCCTCGAGAGTGGGGGCGGCCCGTTCCTTGTCGAGACTCGCGTCGATCGCGGCGTCCTCGATGCCGGTGATGCGGTGCGAGGACGAGTGGAAATGGGTGCGAAGCACCAGATCCGGCTCCGGCGAGCCGGTGGACCAGCCGCAATCGACCATATGGCCGGGGCCGCCGCCGGGGCGATGGTAGAGGCGCTCGTTCCATGCCGCCGGTTCCAGGACGGTGAGGCTCACCGGGAACCCCTGCTCGTTGAGCATCGCGGTGATGACCTCGCCGTATTCCTTGGTCTTCGGGTAGAAGCCCACCGACGTGATGTACTCGAGCGGCGGTAATCCCTTCCCCTTCGGGAAGCCGGCCTC
Source organism: Methylobacterium bullatum (assembly GCA_902712845.1). Taxonomy (NCBI): domain Bacteria; kingdom Pseudomonadati; phylum Pseudomonadota; class Alphaproteobacteria; order Hyphomicrobiales; family Methylobacteriaceae; genus Methylobacterium; species Methylobacterium bullatum. The sequence goes on along the minus strand of LR743504.1, from coordinate 3,507,994 downwards.
CGCCAGCAGCGCTTGTGCTTTTGCGGGGTCGTAGGCCGGATAGTTCTTGAGATCGACATAGCCGAACTTCACCGGCGAGACGTAGTTCGCGGATGCGTGGCCGGCCGCACCCAGCAACTCGACGATCATCGCGCGGTCGATGGAGTGGCACGCGGCCATCCTGACGCGCACGTCGTTGAACGGCGGTTTGGAGCAGCGAAACCAGAGATACTTGTTCTCGACGGAGACGACCTGATTGATCGCGATCTTCGGATTGGCCTTCACGGTCTCGACCTGCTCGGGCTCGAGCCGTTCGACGATCGAGGCCTGCCCGTTCATCAGCGACAGCATCCGGGTCGTCGAATCGCCGGTGAAAGTGAAGTCGATGCCGGGGATCGCCGGCTTGCCCTTGAAGTAGCCGTCGAAGGCGGCCAGGACGGTGCTGTTGCCGCGCTGCTCGACGAAGCGGAACGGTCCCGTGCCGTTGAGTCGGCGGGTCAAGGCACCGCCCGGCCCCTCCGCGATGTCCTTGGCCGACATGATCGGCAGGAACGAGGCGAGGAAGATGAAGAGATGGGCGGGATATCCGCCCTTCGACGTGTCGACGATCACGGTCTCGTCGTCGGGCGTCGTGATGGTCAGCGTCTCGGTCGGGCCGGGATACCATTGCGCCGGCCGATCCTTGCCCGAGCCGTACTCGAAGGTTGCCTTGACGTCCTCCGCCTTGAACGGCTGGCCGTCGTGGAATTGGATGCCCTTGCGCAGCTTGATCTGCAGGCGGTGGGGATCGAGGAGCTGGATGTCGGTGGCGAGCTCGTAGATGACCTTGCCGGGATCATCGAGGGTCATCGGCGTGCGGGTCAGAAACCCCATCACGAACCCCTCGATGTTCTTCTGCGAGAGCGTGGTGTGAGCGGTCGGATCCCAGTTGCCGGTAATGTTTTCGGCGGACAGGAACACGAGCGGCTTTCCCCCTTGCGCGAAAGCGGAGGAGATCAGGAAATCCGGATTGATCTGGCTGACACCGGCCAGTGCCGCACTGCCTTGCAGAAACCGCCTGCGATCCATCACGTCGGCCATTCCGAGACTCCCAAAACCACGCTTCCGTCAAAGCGGTCAAAAACCACAAGGCACGACCTGTGCCAGATCGCCGGAAACGGGCAAAGCGGGCATCACGCGTAGGGTGGCGGGATCGGGGTGGGAGGAGGATTCCTCACTGGCAGTTTATCGGACGGACTCAAAGGGGCTGAACCCGCACGCTCCGGAAATCACGACGTATCCCGCCACAGCCCTAATCAAGCACACTTCGCGCACCTTAAATCCCTATCCAAGGAGCCTATCGTGCAGACCGCTACCGGTCGTGTCCCCTGGCGTGGTGTAGCTTCGAGGTGACCACCACGATCACCGGCCGGAGCCGGGAGGATCAGGCTGCCAGGGTGGGCAGGCTGACGAGGGGATCATCGCCGATTGGGGCTATGCTTTCCCGCGTCATGTAGCGGGCTCGCTGGGCGGCCCACTCGTCGTTCTGTTCGAGCAAGATCGCGCCGACGAGGCGGGTGATGGCGGCTTCGTTGGGGAAGATGCCGACGACCTCGGTCCGGCGATTGATCTCGCCGTTGTGGCCTGCCGCCGGTTTCGTGGACACCGAGATAGGGTGTTTGACGGAACTGGAGAGTGGGAATGCGACGAAGGAGGTTCAGCCGCGAGTTCAAGCTGGAGGCAGTGAGACTGGTGAAGGATCGGGGCGTTGCGGTTGCCCAGGCCGCCAGTGAGCTGGATCTGCATGAGAACGTGCTGCGCAAATGGGTCAGGGAATTCGCTGCCGATCGGCAGTACGCCTTTCCAGGCCATAGGCAGATGAAGCCTGAGCAGCATGAGATCGACCGGCTGCGCAAGGAAGTGGCGAAGCTGAAGGCGGAGCGCGATATTCTAAAAACGGCCAAAGCCTACTTCGCGAGGGAAGTGACATGAGGTTCGCTTTCATCGCGAGGCACCGGGGCATCTGGCCGGTGGCATGGCTGTGCGAGGCGCTGGATGTCTCCCGCTCGGGCTTCCATGCCTGGCTCAACCGCAGCCCCAGTGCTCGTGCTCGGCAGGACAAGGTGCTGGTGACGAAGATCGATCGGAGCTTCAAGAGCAGCGACCGCACCTATGGCGCTCGCCGCTTGTGGCACGACGTGCTGGCCGAGGGGCTTTCCTGCGGCCTTCATCGTGTGGAGAGGCTCATGCGGGAGAGCGGGCTGCGTGCCCGGCCGCGCCGCCGTGGCCTGCCGAAGGATACCGGCGAGCGAGCCGGCGGTGTCGGACAACCTGCTTGACCCCACCTTTAAGGCATCGGCGCCGAACTAGAAGTGGATCGCCGACTTCACCTACATCTGGACCGTCGAAGGTTGGCTCTACGTTGCCGCCATCGTCGACCTGTTCTCTCGCCGTGTCGTCGGCTGGGCGATGAGAGCGGAGATGACGGCGCAGCTCGTCACCGACGCCCTCATCATGGCGATCTTGCGCAGAGGCAAGCCCGACAGACTGCTGCATCATTCGGACCAGGGCAGCCAATATACCAGCGAGCAGTTCCAGCGCCTGATGGCCGACCACGGCATCACCTGCTCGCTGAGCCGGTCGGGCAACGTCTGGGACAATGCTGCAATGGAGAGCTTCTTCTCGTCGCTGAAAACCGAGCGCACGGCACGACGGACCTACCGCGCGCGCGACGAGGCGCGGGCAGACGTATTCGACGACATCGAACGCTTCTACAACACGGCACGGCGGCATTCGACCTTGGGCTACGTCAGCCCGTTCGAGTTCGAGAACCGAGCCAAACTAGCTTAACCCGGTGTCCGCAAAACCGGCAGCAGGCCAAGAGGGAGCCTTCCACGCATCGCTGAGGAAGCTGCTTACCAAGCTGAAGGTCGAAGGGAAGATTCAGGACGGTCTGACACCGCACGACCTTCGCCACAGCGTTGCAACTGATCTCAGGGAGCTTGGGAAGACGGAACATGAGATCGCCGACATCCTGGGTCAGCGCACAACCTACGCGGTGCCGACCTACAGCCGGACGGCGGACATGAAACGCTCAAACGCCCAGTCCATGGACGACCTCTACGGGCCGCGAAAGCCCGCCGCTGTTCTCTCAGAAGTGTCTGGGAAGGGTGTCTGGGAAGATGACTTCCTCGGCTCTGATCGGAGCTAAGTCATTGAAAACAAATGGCTGGGGGACGAGGATTCGAACCTCGACTAGAGGAGTCAGAGTCCACTGTTCTACCGTTAAACTATCCCCCAACGAACCCTTTGAAGACAAGGCGTTTTTTGCCACCCCTCTTCGATCTCGGCCGGAAGCTTCGTGAGCGCCTCCGATCGAGGTTGTTCGCATAAGCCACTGCCCCCGTCCGGTCAACCACCCCGATGGCGCCAAAATCACCGAGGATGGATTTCCACGGTCGGCGTCTCGCGGGCGGCGGAGTTGACTTCTCCCGCCCAGCCTAGACCGGCCTCGCCGAGGGAGATGCAACCCGCCGCCATGCACGTCACAAATTCACGACGCGACGCGCGTGTGCTCCCGCTCCTCATTGGTCGGATATGCTGCGGCCGTGTGGCCACGCGTTCAATGGAAAAGTCTTGCCGAAATGTCAGCTCACTGAAACATCCATACTCGTCCAAGGTTGGCGAAGAGCCTGTGAGGCCCGATTCATTCCGGCGACGTTTTAGGCAGGGACCGTCAGTGTTCGAGGAACGTTACAGGGCCCGCTCGGAAGGAGTTCCGCCGGACGGGAGCGCTCCCGCCACGGGGCAAGGGAGGTCACGGGTTGAGCGCGGGCGAATACGATCTGCTCGTCATCGGCGGCGGAATCAACGGCGCGGGCATCGCGCGCGACGCGGCGGGGCGCGGCCTTCGGGTCATGCTCTGCGAGCGCGGAGATCTGGCCGAGTTCACTTCGTCCGCCTCCACCAAGCTCATCCATGGCGGCCTGCGCTACCTCGAACAGTACGAGTTCCGGCTGGTTCGGGAGGCTCTGGCCGAGCGCGGACGCCTGCTGCGGCTGGCGCCTCACATCATCTGGCCGTTGCGCTTCGTCCTGCCGCATGACGAGGGCCTGCGCCCCGCCTGGATGCTGCGGCTCGGGCTGTTCCTCTATGACCATCTCGCCCGCCTTCACGCCCTTCCCGGCTCCGCCTCGGTGACTCTCCCAGGCTCGGATTTCGGCCTGCCGCTGCAGCCGCGTCTGACGCGGGGCTTCGGCTATTCGGATTGCTGGGTCGAGGACAGTCGCCTCGTGGTGCTCAACGCCATGGATGCGCGCGAGCGCGGGGCCGAGATCCGGACGCGCACCACCGTCGAATCGGCCCGTCGCGACGGGACATCCTGGGTTGCCACGATCCGCCATGTCGGGACCGGCCGCAGCGAGGCCGTGCGTGCGGAGATGATCGTCAACGCGGCCGGTCCCTGGGTGAGCGAGACCCTCGGGCACACGCTCGGCCTTGCCAGCCGGGCGGCGGTCAGGCTCGTGAAGGGCAGCCACATCGTCGTCGGCAAGCTCTACGAGGGCGATCACGCCTACATCCTGCAGCAGCCGGACGGGCGCATCGTCTTCGCGATCCCCTATGAGGGGGCTTTCACCCTCATCGGCACCACCGACGTGCCCCATTCCGGGGAACCGGGCCGGGTCCAAATCTCCGAGGACGAGACCCTTTATCTCTGCGACTGCATCAACCGGTCGTTCCGGGCTCGGATCCATCCCGGCGACGTGGTCTGGAGCTTCTCGGGCCTGCGCCCGCTCTTCGACGATGCCGCCGCGAAGGCCTCCGCGGTCACCCGCGACTACGTCCTCGACCTCTCCGACCGGGATGGCCGCCTGCCCGTGCTCTCGGTCTTTGGCGGCAAGATCACCACCTATCGGCGCCTCGCCGAACACGCCTTGGGCAAGCTCGCCCCCTATCGCCCCGGGATGAAGCCCGCCTGGACCGGCGATGCGGTTCTGCCGGGCGGCGACATGCCGGGTGCCGATTTCGAGGGGTTCCTCGCCGACCTCATGGCGCGCAGGCCCTTCCTGCCGCCGGCGATGGCGCGGCGCCTCACCCGTGCCTACGGCACGCGCACGGACGGCCTGCTCGGCACGGCTCGGACCCTCGCCGATCTCGGGGCGGATTTTGGGGAAGGGCTCACCGAGGCCGAGGTGGCGTATCTGATCGACCGGGAATGGGCACGCAGCGCGCAGGACATCCTCTGGCGCCGCACGAAGCTCGGGCTACACCTGCCGCCCGAGGGACGGAGGCGGCTCGAAGCCTATATGGAGGCCAAGGCCAAAGCCGAAGCGGCCTGACCGGGGACGCGCACCATCGAAGCGGGTTCGCGTCGGCGAGCCGACGCTTCACCCTGCTTCGCTCTTTGCTGTGTCGCAGGTTTTTATCGCAGAACCGGGGGCCACTTCTGCGAAACCTGCTTAGGGGGAGACGGCCATGTCGCGCTTTGTCGGGGCGATCGATCAGGGCACGACTAGCACGCGCTTCATCGTCTTCGATCGCGGCGGCGCAATCATCACGGTGGCCCAGCGCGAGCACGAGCAGATCTACCCCCGACCCGGCCATGTGGAGCACGACGCCAACGAGATCTGGCGCAACACCCGGATCGTGATGCGCGAGGCCCTGGAGGCGGCGGGGCTGCAGCCTTCGGACCTCGTTTCCATCGGCATCACCAACCAGCGCGAGACCACCCTGATCTGGGACCGCGCCAGCGGGCGCCCGCTTCACAACGCCCTGGTCTGGCAGGACACGCGGGTGGACGGGCTCGTGGCCCAGTTCGCCCGCGACGGCGGCAAGGACCGTTTCCGTGCGCTCACCGGCCTACCCTTGGCGAGCTATTTCTCCGGCCTCAAGCTCGCCTGGCTCCTCGACCGGGTGCCCGGTGCCCGCGCGGCGGCGGAGGCCGGGGATGTCCTGTTCGGCACCATCGATAGCTGGCTCGTCTGGAACCTCACCGGCGGCCCGCTGGGGGGCCTGCACGTCACCGACGCGACCAATGCCAGCCGCACCCAGTTGATGGCCCTCGACACTCTCGACTGGGATGCCGGCATGATCTCGGCCTTCGGCATCCCACGGGCGATGCTGCCGAGGATCGTCTCCTCGAGCATGGTCTATGGCGAGACGCGCGGCGCCCTCCCCGGGGTGCCCATTGCCGGCATCCTCGGGGACCAGCAGGCGGCCCTGTTCGGCCAGGCCTGTTTCTCGCCCGGCGAGGCCAAGAACACCTACGGCACCGGCTGTTTCGTGCTGATGAACACCGGGGCAGCCCCGGTGCCCTCCACCTGCGGCCTCGTCACCACCCTCGCCTACCGGCTCGGCGACGAGGCGCCGGTCTATGCTCTGGAAGGCTCCATCGCCATCACCGGCGCCCTGGTTCAGTGGCTGCGCGACAATCTCGGCCTCATCCGGGACAGCGCCGAGATCGAGCCCCTCGCCCGAACCGTGGAGGACAATGGCGACGTCTATTTTGTGCCGGCCTTCTCGGGGCTCTACGCGCCGCATTGGCGGGAAAGCGCGCGCGGCATCATCGCCGGCCTCACCCGCTACGCCAACAAGGGCCACATCGCCCGCGCCGCCCTGGAGGCCACCGCCTACCAGACCCGCGAGGTCATCGAGGCGATGGAGACGGATTCCGGGATCGTCATCAAGGAATTGCGGGCCGATGGCGGCATGGTCCGCAACGACCTCCTGATGCAGTTCCAGGCGGACCTCCTCGCCGTGCCGGTGCTGCGACCGAAGGTGACGGAGACCACGGCGCTGGGCGCCGCCTACGCGGCGGGGCTCGCCACGGGATACTGGGCCGGCACAGGCGATCTCGTGGCCAATTGGGGCGTCGACCATCGCTGGCACCCGCGTATGGACGAGGACCGGCGCAACCGGCTCTACGCCGCCTGGGGCAAGGCGGTGACGCGCTCATTCGGGTGGACCGAGCCGGCGGAATGAGGCGCCCCGGCCATGACCGGGAGCTCTCTCTTGGAAAAATAGGGGATCGAGAAAGATTTGGAGGCCTCGCCCGGAATCGAACCGGGGTGCAAGGATTTGCAGTCCTCTGCGTAACCACTCCGCCACGAGGCCTCGGCCACATCCCATCGAGGAAGGAATGGCGCCTCCGGATCGGGCGGGCGATCCGGGGTGACGGGTCTCTTACAGAGCCCGGGCCCGGTCTGCAACGGGGATTCCACCACGGAGGACCAAAGCGGGGCGAGGCCGTAAACAAAGCCGACAAATCTGCGAAGGGGCCTTGCGTCCCGCCAAAGCGGTGTGTAGAGACCCCGCCGTGGTCCCCGATAGCTCAGTTGGTAGAGCAAGCGACTGTTAATCGCTTTGTCGTAGGTTCGAGTCCTACTCGGGGAGCCAAATACCTTCTCCGTTCCCCGGCTGTGCCGGGCGAGACCTCGGATGAGGGTGGTGGACCGCTTTGTCCCGAGAAGTTCCCTTGCCGCCGTGATGCCTGCCATCGAGATCGATGGGGAGCCGCCTTTTGCCTGACCGGCTATGCGCGGTTGGTGCGATGAAGTAGCCTCGTCCGGCAGGAGGAAGAGGTCACATTTTCGACGCGTCGTGCACGCACTTGTCCTCTGCGTTTTTGAAGAGGCGAGGCGTTCCGAACGATGGCGAGACTCGCTGACTCCGGGGGCGGTCAGAGAAGGATGCATGTCATGGGGCGATGCCTGTCCATCGTCGGAACCAAAATGCAGGTTCCATGACGGCTTCGCACATCTTGATGGACTACACGGATCTTGTGTCCTTCTTCAAAAGAGGGCTTCCGATCACGGGGATCCAACGGGTCGTCTACGAAATCACCAGCGCGATCCAGGCGGACGATCTCGACTGCGTCATCACTCCCATCGGCATCACGCCGTTCAAGCGGCGGCTCGCTCCCATCAGTGCTCCGATGCTGGATCTGATCGAAGCGTATGGCCGAACCAACACCGTCCAGGGCCGCTCCCTCGTCGCCAAGGCGGTGGAGGAACTGAGCTATGTCCGCATCTTCAAGAACCAGCCGGCGGCGGCCGCCGACAGTTCCATGCCCCGGTCGGCTCCATGGCTGGTGATGCTCGGGGCGAGCTGGTCGCGCTCGAACTATGCGGGCATCGTCAGCGCGCTGAAATCCGCCGACATCTCCTGTCGCAAGGCGGTCCTTGTCCACGACATGCTGCCGATCGAGCGGCCCAAGCTCACGTTCCGGTCGGCCCATGCCACGTTCAAGCGCTGGATCGACCTCGTGCTCGAGACGGCGGATGTGATCTTCACGCCGTCCCGCGCCACCGCGGACGCGCTCATCAGCTATCAGGGGTTCGATTGCGGGCGGATCGTGACGCTCAATTTCGGTGTGTCCCAGATCGGCGACAACACCCCGCCGAAGCCGCTGAAGGTCAAGGAGCCCTACATCCTCTACGTCTCGTCGGTGCACCCGCGGAAGAACCACCGCGTGGCCATCAAGGCCTGGTCGCTGGCGTTCAAGGGCAACGAGGAGGCGGCACCGAGCTTCGTCTGCGTCGGGCACAGCAAGCGCAAGAAGCGCATGATGCTGCGCGCCATCGTCAGGCGGACTCCGCTGGCGCGGAAGCTCCACTTTCTCGCCAAGGTCGACGACCTGGCCCTGCGGACGCTCTACAAGAACTGTCAGATGTTCGTGTTTCCCTCCCGCTACGAGGGGTGGGGACTGCCGGTGGCCGAGGCCCTGAGCTTCGGCAAGTTCGGCATCGTCTCGAAGACCACCTCCCTGCCCGAGGTCGGTCAGCATTTCGTCGATTATGCCCCCCCCCATATGACGAGCGAATGGGTCGCCAAGATCAAGGCCTACGCCACCGACCCCGAGTTGCTCCGGGAGAAGGAGCGCGAGATCGACAGGAACTATAGGCCCGCCACCTGGACGGATACCGGCCGGCAGATCTTGGCGGCGCTGCAGCGCGTGGACGAGGAGACCAAGGCGGCCCGTGCCGCCAAGCGCCCCGCCCTGCCCCGCCGCGTCGTCCCGCAGTCGGACGCGGCGCGGCAGCGCGTCCCACAGACCACGCCGTGATGGCACTCGTCCCCTCCCCGCCTTTCGCTGGCTGGAGCGAGACCGCTGACATCCTACGGTTTTGCCGATGCCGCGACATCTCGGCCTGGACACCCCGCGGAATCAGCCTTAATGAGGCGCACCAATGACTTGGGAGGATTGGCGGACTTGGCATTCAGGCACTCAAATGCAGGATGACCTCGGCGTCCGCCGGCAGGACAGGGTCGGCGAATGCGCTGAACTGCCGGAAACATAGTCACTCGAGCGGCGATGGCATTTTTTTGCGCAGCCCGTATTCCTGGTTGCGGTGGGACGAACACGAGAGCGTCCTGACGATGCTGGCGGATTTGAATCACACCATCACGATACGATCATTGTTTTCGTTTTAGAGAATCCAAGAACCAAGGACGTGATCTATGGCGACATCCATCACCCGGTACGTGCGTGAGAAAGGCGAGATTCCGCTGGCCTGGGCCGGTTCGACCCTGGACATGAACTATCTCAACTTCGGCGACGCTCTGAGCCCGGTGATGATCGCGCTGCTCTCGGGCAAGCCGATCCGCAGGGCGCCGATGAAGTCGTTCGCGCCTCGCCTGTCCTGCGTCGGTACGATCGGCCACGGCTTCGCCAACGGCGAAGTCTGGTTCTGGGGCACGGGCTGCTCCAACTGGGCCAATCCTTCCGCTCCGGCTGCCGAGAAGAAGCCCTTCGTCCCGTCCGCGGAATCGCATTTCACCGTGACCGCCACGCGCGGTCCGGTCTCGGAATCACTCCTCTCGGCCAAGACCCTCTCGCATGCCGTTCCCTACGGCGACCCGGTCTGGCTGCTGCCCCGATTCTACAAGCCGACGGTCAAGAAGCGCTACAAGCTCGGCGTCATCCTTCACCTGTCGGAACTCGCCAACCGCGAAATGGAGGCGGTGCCGCGCAAGGAGATCGCGCGGTTCCGGATCCCGGCGGAACTCGCCGACGACATCCATCTCATCACGACCGTCACCGAACTGCATGTCGGAGCGCTTCAGTCGAAGATCGACGAGATCCTGTCCTGCGAGCGCATCGTCTCCACCAGCCTGCACGGCATGGTGATCGCCGAATCCTACGGCATTCCGTGCCTGTATTTCGCGCCGAGCCTGAGCAAGGACGGGCTGCAATCGGTGGAACTCACCCCCGATGGCGACGTCGACCTGCGCATCGTCGATCTCTATACCGGCCTCGGACTGCCGAAGATCGACGTCTACAACCAGCCCCGGCCCAAGCCGAGCGACTGGCCCGCGATCATGAAGGCCATCGACGAGAGCTGGTCGCCCAAGACCTTCGATGGCGATGCCCTGATCAACGCCTTCCCGGTCGATCTGAGCCCGATCTCCGCCGCGCCCGGCGAGACGATCTGGGAGCACAAGGCGCTCACCGACCTGAAGCTCCGCCACGATGTTGGCGAGTTGAACCGGCTGGACCGCAAGGAATTTCCGGGAGGTGCCAAAGTGGCCGCCGCCCGATTTCCTGACGAATCTCCCAAAAGCGCTCCCAAAGCCGCTGCGAGAGCTGTGGCCGAAAAGACTGTCTCCGAGCCGGCTGGCGACGATGCTGCGGCGAAGCTAGAAAAAAAAAAGAGCTCCGTCGCTCTCCTGAAGCGCATTAAATCGACCCTGCCGCCCGGTTCGGTGCCCCTGGCCTGGGCGGCCAGTTCGCAGAAATTTCCCTACGCCAATTTCGGTGACGCGCTGAGCGCCGTCATGGTCGCCGCCATCTCCGGGCGCGTCGTGCGGCATGCGGCTTTCGACAGCAAGTCCGAGCGCCTTGTGGCGGTGGGAACCATCGGCCACGCCATCAGCAACGGCACCGTGCATATGTGGGGCACCGGACTCGATGCCCAGCGCTGCCCGGGCAATCCGAACCCAGCGCCCTACCAGCGCCCGGCGGGAACCGAGTTCCACGTCCACGCCGTGCGCGGCCCCAAGACCGGCGCCGTGCTCAGGGCGCAGGGCATCGCGGTGCCGGAGATCTACGGCGATCCGGTCTACCTGCTGCCCAAGTTCTGGCCCATGGACCATGTGGCCAAGACCCATGAGATCGGCGTCATCGTCCACCTGACCGAGCTCGCCTCCCAGGATCCCGCAGCCACCGTCCTCGACGTGATGACCCGCTACGGCATCCCCCCCGAGCGCAAGGGCGATATCCGGATCATCAACACGATCACCGAACGCGACGCCCCGTCCCTGCGCGCCAAGGTCGAGGAAATCGTGTCCTGCCGGCACATCCTCTCCACCTCGCTCCACGGCCTCGTGATCGCGGAATGCTACGGTATTCCCAGTGCCTGGTTCGCGACCTATGGCCAGGGCGAGGGCCGTGAACTCAAGCTCGACGACGATGAGGAAAAGGTCGATCACCGGGTGCGGGATTTCTATCTCGGCGCCGGTGTGACCCGCCTCAACGCCTTCTGCCTGGAGCGGCGCGCCAAGCCCGAATGGGACAAGGCTCTCGACTGGATCAAGGCCACATGGCGGCCCCTGACCTACTCGCCCCAGGCGTTGTTCGAGGCCTTCCCGCTGCCGAAGGCGGTCGAGTTCGAGGCGACCCCCTGGCCGGTGGAGCCTAAGGTGCTCAAAGCGCTGAAGTTCTAGGCGTCCGGCCCAACGGGACGCATCGTATCGTCGAGGCCACGCGGCGATAGAAGAGAGCCGGACTCCGTCCTCCCAGAGGCGTCACCGCCGGAAGAGGAGGAACGGAGTTCGCACGGCACGGGACCGGACCATCGATGCGAACACGGCATGTGGTCCGAGTTTTTCATCCCTTTCGCCAACGACCCATCGCAGAACCATCCGAGGAAGTCCGGAATGCCTAAAAGTGTGATGTTGGATGGGTACAATCTCGGCCTGGAGAAGGGGACCGGCGTCGCCACCTACGCCCGCAACCTGAGCTACGAGCTGCACGAGCTCGGCTACCGGACCGACGTCCTCTACGGAACCCGTGCTTCGCCGGGCATCGATCCGCTCCTGCGCGAGATCTCGTTCTTCGATCCGGCAGTGGGTACCCCGCCGCAATGGCTGGTGATCCTGCGCTATATCCGCGACCAGCTCACCTCGCCCCTCGGGCGGCGTGCGGTGAAGGTGCCGATCACCGGCACCGTCATCAGCAAGACGTTCGAAGCGCGGATGCCGTATTTCGACCAGATCTGGAACAGCGTGAACCTGTTCGACGTCGCGCTCGCCTATTTCAAGACCTACAACCGCACCCTGCGCGTCAGCGGCCTGCGCACGCCCGACATCATGCACTGGACCTACCCTCTGCCGATCCGGATTCCGGGCGCCAAGAACATCTACACCCTGCACGATCTGGTGCCCCTGCGCCTGCCCTTCACCACCGGCGACATCAAGCGGCGCTACCTGCGCCTGATGCGGCGCATCGTGAAGGATGCCGATCACATCGTCACCGTGTCCGAGACCTCGCGCCGCGACATCATCAACCTGCTCGGCTGCCCCGAGCACCGGATCACCAACACCTACCAGTCGGTGGAAATTCCCAAGAAGTTCGCCGAGAAGCCCGAAGACGTGGTCCGCCGCGAGATCGAGGGTGCGTTCGGCCTGCCCTACAAGGGCTACTTCCTGTTCTTCGGCGCCATCGAGCCCAAGAAGAATGTCGGCCGCCTCGTCGAGGCCTATCTCGCGAGCCAGGTCTCGGCGCCCCTCGTCATCGTCGGCGGCGCGGCCTGGAAATCGGATATCGAGTTCAAGTTCATAAATCCGACGACGAACTCGTATCTCGAGCAGATCGACAACATGACCTACCAGCGCGACCGCATCCGGCGGTTCGATTACGCGCCGTTCTCGCTCCTCGTCAGCCTCATCCGCGGGGCCAAGGGCGTGGTGTTCCCCTCCCTCTACGAAGGCTTCGGCCTGCCGGTGCTGGAGGCCATGCTGCTCGGCACCCCGGTCATCACCTCCAAGGAGGGCTCGACGCCTGAGGTCGCCGGCGATGCCGCGCTGCTGATCAACCCCTACGACGCACGCGACATCGCCGACGCGATCCGCGCGGTGGATTCGGATGCGGACCTGCGCGGGCGCCTCTCCGAGATGGGCAAGGTCCAGGCGGCGAAATACAGCCCCGAGATCTATCGCGGGCGTCTCAAGGAACTCTACGAGCGACTCTGAACGGACCTTCCCGGATCGCCGCCGGCCTCGTTGGCAGGCGGTCCGGGCGACGGTGAGGCCTCGACCCGAAGATGGCGATTCTCGTGACCGGAGCCGCGGGCTTCATCGGCTACCATGTGGCCGATCACCTGCTCGCGCGCGGCGAGACGGTCATCGGCATCGACAATCTCAACGATTACTATTCCGTCGCGCTCAAGCGGGACCGGATCGAGGATCTCGCGACGCGCCGAGGCGACGCGTTCCGCTTCCTGCCCATCGACTTCTCCGACCACGAGGCCCTGGACAGGGGCCTGGACGGGCATGGGATCGACAGGATCGTCCATCTCGGCGCGCAGGCCGGGGTGCGCTACTCCATCGAGAACCCACGCGCCTACGTTCAGGCCAACGTGGTCGGTCATCTCAACATCCTGGAATTCGCGCGCCACCGGGACGTGGCGCACCTCGCCTATGCCTCGTCCTCCTCGGTCTACGGCGGCAATACCTCCCTGCCCTTCCGGGTCGAGGACCGCGTCGATCATCCGGTCTCGCTCTATGCCGCCACCAAGAAGGCGGACGAGTTGATGAGCGAGACCTACGCCCATCTCTATCGCCTGCCCCAGACAGGCCTGCGCTTCTTCACCGTCTACGGGCCGTGGGGACGGCCCGACATGGCTCTGTGGCTGTTCGCCAAGGCGATCTTCGCCGGAGAGCCGATTCGCGTGTTCAACGACGGCGCGATGCGTCGCGACTTCACTTACATCGACGACATCGTCAGCGGGATTCTCGCCTGCCTCGACAATCCGCCCCCCGACGACGGCGCGGAGAAGGCCGGCGGCAGCCATGCGCCGCACCGGCTCTACAACATCGGCAACAACACGTCCGTGCCGCTCCCGCGCATGATCGACGTATTGGAGGAGGCCTGCGGACGCCCAGCGATCCGCCGGTCCGAGCCGATGCAGCCCGGCGACGTGAGGGAGACCTACGCCGATCTCGGCGCCATCGCCCGCGACCTCGGCTATGCCCCGACGACGCCGATCGAAGTCGGCATCCCGGCCTTCGTGCGCTGGTTCAAGGCCTATCACCGCCTCGGCTGACGCGGCCCGTGTCTGCCCGAGGCGCCGATCCGCCGGCGGGACAGTCGGCATACCTCATATGGGGGATGGCAGGATTGCGCGGGATGGTAGGGGTTCCGTGATCCAGGGCCGCGATCTCGCCCAGCACCATGTGGACCACCGATGTTCATCGATTGCCGCATCACCTACGACCTTCGTTCCGATGACCGGAGCCTCGACAGGTGGACGGTCTTCGACACTAAGACCGGTCGGCCGGCATTGGTGAAAGGACTGAGGCAGGTCGGGCTCGCCTTCGCCGTGGCCGACCAACTCGTCGACGCATTGAACGCAATGGAGCGCGCCGCGCCGGGATCGTCGGTGACCTGGTCGGACCGCCTGAGCGGGCCGCTGCTCGCCCAGGTGTGATCGCCCGTCCCACCGTGCCGGTCCCGTCAGGCCCTGCCTCGATCTACCCTCTCGAGGATGTGGTCTTAAGACAACGCTAACCCTATTCTTTTACCACGATGTGGTCGGCAAGGAGCCGTCCCGCATTGGTCTAGTCGCGTCCCGAGGGGGCGCGATCCCCCGGGACGATCTTCGGCCGCCGCGTCCGTCGCGCCGGTCCGGGATGCGCGAGGGGACGTCCGTGAAACATCCCGGGCAGCGGTCCTGTCGCGCGCACCGCTCGAGGCGGGGACCCGCGGAGAGACACTCGTCCGTGATGCGTGCAGGGCCGATCGCAGGATGGCGCAGGATGGGGCTTCACGGCCTGATCCTGACGGCCGCCGTCGCCCTGCCCGGAAGCCAGGCGGAGGCCCAGTCGAGCCCGACGCCGGGGCCCGCCACACCGACCTTCGGCAGCACGAATCCATCCTCGGCCACGGGTGCGGGTAGTACGGGCGGCCCGACCCTGCGCGGCAGCGGTGCCTCCGGCGACGCATCCACCGGCGCCGCCTCCCCGAGCGACGGCGTTGTCTCGCAGACCGACGACGGTTCGGCCGGCACCCCTGCCCGCCGGCGCTCCCTCGCTCCCGTCGCGCCTGTGGCTCCGAGCGCCGGCAACAACCGCAATCCCACCGATCTCCTGCGCCTGCGCGCGATCCCGCCACGCCGCTTCGGCGTGGCGACGACGCGTCCGGTCCGCTCCATCGTGCGGACGCCGCCGCCGGACCTGCGCCTCACACCGGTGATCCGCAATGCCGTCGTCGGTGCGCCGCTTCCGACCCCTCGCCCGTCCCGCCCCCGGCGCCGTCCCTGACCCTGTTGCCATTGGCCGGTATCGGCACGCCGGGCTCATTCCTCGGCGCCGCTCTGCGCAGGCCGCTGGTGGTGGACGAGGCCTATGCCCCCCTCGGCATCAAGCTCGGGACCTTCACCTTCCTGCCGGTGTTCCAGCAGAGCATCGGCTACGACACCAATCCGGACCAGATCACCGCCGACCGCGCCAAGGGTTCGCTCGCCCTGCGCACCGAGGGCGAGCTCGCCTTCCGCAGCGACTGGTCCTCGCATGAACTCGCGGGCGAACTCCGCGGCGGCTATCTCGATTTTCCCGACAACCAGGCCGCCAGCAGGCCCAATGGCGCTGGCACGGCTCGCCTGCGCCTCGACGCCAACCGCAGCACCACCGTCGACGTGGAGACCCGCTTCCTCGTCGAGACGCAGCGGCCGGGCTCGCCGGACATCAACGCCACCCTGTCGAACCGCCCGATCGTGGCGAGCTACGGCACGACGATCGGCGTCACCGAAACGTTCAACCGGCTGCAGGTCTCTCTGCGCGGCCTCATCGACCGGTCGGAGTTCGAGAGCGCGACGCTGTCGAACGGGGCGATCCTGAACCAGAGCGACCGCAACCTGAACCAGTACGGGTTGAGGCTGCGCGCCTCCTACGAGATCTCGCCCGTCATCTCCCCCTTCGTCGATGTCCTGGCCGATACCCGCGTCTACGACCTGCGCACCGATTCCAACGGGATCCGCCGGAATTCAGACGGTATCACCGTGACGGGCGGCGCCCGCGTGGCGCTCACCCGTTTCGTCAACGGCGAGGTCTCGGCGGGTCTCCAGCATCGGACCTATGTCGATCCGGGCCTGAAGGACCTCACCGCCCCGATCGTCAACGCGGCCCTGATCTGGACGGCGAGCCCGCTCACCACCGTGCGGCTCAACGCGGCCACCGGCATCATCGAAACCGCCGTCCCGGGATCGAGCGGCGTGCTGACCAAGGCGGTGACGCTGGAGGTGCAGCACGACCTCCTGCGCAACCTGTCGATCACCCTGGGCGGCGGCTACCTCGCCAGCGACTACGACCGGGTCAACATCACCGAGCGCGGTTTTTCGGCCACCGCCCGGCTCGACTACCGCTTCAACCGCTGGCTCTCCATGCGCGGCAGCTACATCTACCAGCAGATCGACAGCAGTTCCGCCGGGTCTAGCTTCAGTGCCAATACCTGGCTGCTGGGGCTGCGGGTCACACCCTGAAGGAATAGGTCTGAGTTTCGGGAATCTTCCTGAAACTCAGACCTGGCAAGCCTTTATGCAGGCTTGCTCATGCAATGACGTAAGTCCTTACCGCGCCAGCGCCAGCGAGGCGCCGGACTTGGAGAGCGCCCCGTCCAACGCACCGCCACCCTGGCGCAGGCGGGCCGTCACAGTGCCGCCGGGCTGGTAGAGATAGACCTCGCCGTCGCGGTAATCCCAGGCGGTGACCTTCGCCAGATCCTTGTTGGCACAGCCCGACGCGTTCGCCTTGTAGAGGTCGAGGGCGGGGGCGCTCGACAGGGAGACCTTGCAGGTCGCGCCCGTGGCGTCCCTGGCGTTCCAGCTTCCCACCACCGAGGAGCGGCCGCTCGACACGACCGGCGGGGCTGGTGGCGGCACGTAGACCGGCTCGGCGACGACCGGGGCGGGAGCAATCGCCACGTCCGCGCCCACCGGAGGCGGGGCATCGACGGGGGCCGCGCTGGCGCCGGGCGGGGGCGCGAGGGAGCGGAGGTCACCGGACCGGCGGGCATGGCCGGAGCGGCCGGCTCGAGGGCGGCCTGGGCACCGAGGCCGGCGCGACTGCCGCGGCTCGGCCCGTCGAGGCGCGACGAGCTGCAGGCCCCGAGGCCTGCGGCGAGGGCGACGAGGGCAACGGTCGACAGGAACTGGCGCGGCATCGATCTCTCTTCCCGGCGGGGATTTCGGCAATGAACCGCTGCGTCACCGCCAATTGCGCTGACGGCAAGGCAATGCCGCGGGCCTGAGAAGGGAAAGGCATGTCGCCCCGGCTTTTCGGACACGGTGTGGCGGCAAGGCCGCAATCCTGTCCGAGCGAGGTCAGCGTCGGGGTGCCACTCCGTCGATGGCGAGCCGAAGATGCATGGGGCCGCGCAGGGCCGCGCCCGAGCGATAGGGCGGCGGATCGTCGATGAGACGCGGACGGACGAGGCGCTGCGCCAGCGCCACCAGGGCCGCCTCGGCCTCGAACCGGGCGAGCGGCGCGCCCGCGCAGTAATGGAGCCCGCCGCCGAAGCCGAAATGGCGGATGTCGGGTCGGTCCGGATCGAACCGGTCGGGGTCGCGGAACGCCGCCGGGTCACGATTGCCGGAGGCGAGGAGGAGCACGATGTCGGCCCCCTCCGGGATGGTGGTGCCGGCGACGTCGATGGTGCTCAACGCCCGCCGTGTCCGGAAATGCACCGGCGGGTCGTAGCGCAGCATCTCCTCGATGAGACGCGGCGCGAGGTCCGGCTCGCCGGCGAGTCGCGCGAGGATGTCGGGGTGCCGCACCAGAGCCAGCGTGCTGTTGGCGATGAGGTTCACGGTGGTCTCATGGCCGGCCACGAGGAGCAGGATGGCGCTGGCGATGAGATCGACTTCGCCCATCCCCGGTTCACCGCCTGGCCCTGAACCAGCACTCAGGCCCGACAGCATGTCGTCCTGCGGGTGCCGGCGCTTCTCCTTGATGAGGCCACGCATGTAGGTGGAGATCTCGTCGAAGGTGGTGATGTTCTTGGCGCGAGCCTCCTCGTTTCCGAGATTGTCCGGTTCGAGCGCCGAGGCGAGCTGCGTCGCCCAGCCGTGGAATTGCGGCTCGTCCTCTGGCGGCACGCCGAGCATCTCGCAGATCACGGTGACGGGAAGCGGATAGGCGAGGTCGCAGACGAGGTCGAAGCTCGTCGCATCGCTCTGCTTGTCCAGGAGATCGGCCACGAGGTCATGCGAGCGCCCGCGCATGGCATGGACGCGAAGATGGGTGAACTGCCCCATCACGGCCATCCGCAGCCGGTCATGGTCCGGCGGATCGCGGAAGATGAAGGGGCGATGGGTGTTGGTGAGGTGGTCCTTGACCGGGTTGACGATCCAGTCCGAGAGCGGGTTGCCGGTCCGCGGGCGCTCGCTCGGCGGCAGGGTCTCCGAACTGATCCGCGGATCGTGCAGGAGGCTCGTGATCGCCGCATGGGTCGAGACTACATAGGTGCCGTCGTCCTGGCGCGAGACGGGAGTCTCACGCAGGCGGGCGTAGAGCGGATAGGGATCGGCCCGGTTGGCCTCGTCCTTGACCGCCTCGAACAGCTGTCCGGCCTTCATGACGATGTCCGCTCCTCAGGAAAGCACGGCTGCAGCACCGTGAGGCTGTGTTCGTCGACCCCGCCGCGGAGGGGCGGGAAAGGCGCGCGGGCGGCGATCTGCTCGGCATAGGCGGGGAGCCACCGGGCGGAGTCGAACGACACGGCTGCGATGCAGCGCCCCTTAGCGCCATAGACGACGACGAAGCGGCCTTCCTTCGGGCTCCCCTGCGCGAAGACCATGGAATCCGCCCCTTCGGTGAGGCCCACCGACTTGATCGTGATCCCGCCCTGGGACGACCAGAAGGCGGGTATCTCGGCATAGGCCGTCTCAGTGGCCTCGCCCGCGAGAAGGCGCCCGGCATGCTCGCCCTGCGCCACGGCGTGTCCCCAATGTTCGAGGGCGACGTGTCGTCCGTCGAAGAGCGGATGGGGAAAGCGCGCCACGTCGCCGGCCGCGGCGATGGACCTGTCGGGGCGTCCCTCCGTGTCGAGGACGTGGCCGGCCTCGTCGCAGAGGACGCCGCCGGGGCCGGCATCGAGACCGGAGCCGCTCAGCCATTCGGTGTTGCGCACCGCGCCCAGGGCCACCACCACGAGGTCGGTTTCCACCACATCGCCGTCATCGAGAATGGCCCGGACCACCCGGCCCGCCTCATTGCCTTCGATCCGTACGACCTTGGTTCGGCTGCGCAGGTCGACGCCGAGAGCCCGGTGCAGGGCGGCGACGATCTCGCCCACCGGCTGCCCCAGGATTCTGGCGAGGGGCGCCGGCCCCGGATCGATCAGGGTGACGGCGCGGTCGAGGGCCCGGCAGGAGGCCGCGACCTCGCAGCCGATGAAACCCGCGCCGATGATGAGGACACGCTTGGGGCCGGCGGCGAGCGCCCGCCGGAGGGCGGCGGCATCGTCGCGTCCGCGCAGGGTATGGACCCCGGCAAGGCCTGTCTCAGCCTGATTCGACCAGGGTCGGGCACGCGATCCGGTGGTGATGAGGAGTCGGTCGTAGGACAGGGTCGCGCCATCGGCGAGGCGGACCTGGCGGGCCTGCCTGTCGAGGCCGATGGCGGCGACACCGAGCCGCCATTCGGCATTCAGAGCCTGGAGGTTCGGCAGCGCGGTCGCCTCGGGCGCGATCTCGCCGGTGAGGGCGGCCTTCGAGAGCGGCGGCCGGTCGTAGGGGCGGTGCGGCTCGTCGCCGACGAGGGTGAGGCGACCGGCAAAGCCCGCGCGGCGCAGGGCCTCGGCGCCGCGTAAGCCCGCGAGGGAGGCGCCGACCACCACCGCATGTCTTTCGGCATTCATGCTCTTCATCGGCCTTGCCGCTCCGGGTCCTCGACGCGGATCGCCTGGACCGGACAGGACACCCGCGCACGCTCGATGGCGAGACGGTCGGACGCGGAGGGCGCGGGGTCGTAGAACAGCGCCTCGCGCCCATGCAGCACGAAATGCTCCGGCGCCGCGTAGCAGCACTGGGCGTAGGCCTGGCATCGGTTGAGATCGACGGTGACGCGCAGGGGCGAGCGGTTCGGCGGCGGGGAGGGATCGGGCATGGGGCTCGCTGAGGGACTCACCCGACAAGGTTTCCGGCGAGCCGAGGTTCCGTCGCGAGCGCAAAGGTCGCGCGGACGTTTCACGATGCGGCGTCGGCCCCGAGCTTCCTGTGCATCACCAGGGCGGCGACCAGCCCAAGGCTCGGATGCCGGAACGCGTCGGGCAGACGGGCGATCCGCGAGAAGCCGAGGCTCTCCCACAGGGCTACCGCGCGGGTGTTGCTGGCGACGACGAAGTTGAACTGCATGGCGAGGAAGCCCTGGCGGGTGGCGCCGTCGAGGGCGTGCTGTCCCATGGCGCGGGCGATCCCGCGACCCACCGCGTCGGGATGGGTCATGAACCCGGCATTGGCCACATGGGCTCCGCCGCCCTGCTGGTTCGCCTTCAACATGTAGGTGCCGAGCACCCTGCCCCCGTCCAGAGCGACGAAGACCTGGTTTGCCGGAGCGAACCAGTAGGCGAGCATGGCCTCGCGCGAGCCGTCGCGGGGCAGCGCATAGGTCTCACCCGCCCGGATCACCGGCTCGAGGATGGACCAGATCGCATCGGCGTCGCCGGGTTCCGCCGGGCGGATGAGGAGGGGTGTCGTCATGCCGTTCCGATCCTGCCCCAGCCCGGAAGCTTGATCGCGGGGCGGCGCAGGTCGAGCCCCGCGACGAGGCCGAGCAGGTTGATCTCGACCCCCTCGACCCAGCCGACGGTGAGCCCGGCATAGCCGCCCAGGGTCAGCCGGATGCCGGTGCCGCTCGGAGTCCGCTCGACGATGCGCCCTGGCGGCGCCCAATCCTTGCCCAGGGCCGTCGGCGGCAGGATCGCCTGCGCCTCCGGAAGGCGGGCCAGCACATGGGCGGTGAAGCTGTTCGAGTTCGGTCCGGGCCAGGCCTGATAGGTGCCGAGCGCCTGGTAGGGATAATCGGCCACCGCCGCGCGGATCGGCGAGATGGCGCGGGCGGCGTCGTCCCCGTCGAGGGCGAGGACGGTCTGCGGATCGTTGCCGAACCAGCGTCCGTCCGCGGCCCAGCCGTCCGTGCGGACAGGCATCCCCCAGCCGACCACGTCGTAGCGGGTGTAGCGGGGGGCGCCTTCCGGCTTCACCACGATCCAGCTGTGATGGGCGAAGATCCCCCGCCAGCGCCCGACCCGCGCGGCATAGACCCGGACAAGGGCCGGGTCCGACGCTTTCGGCGGACGCAACAGCCCGGCGCTCGACCAGTCCGCCGCGCCACCGCCCCGCGCCATCCACCACAGGGCATGGCTGCCGAGCGGCAGAAGAAACAGACCGAGCAGGAGGAGGCCGAGCACGCGCAGGCTCGCGCCGAGGAGGGAGAGGGAGATCACGACAGGGATCTTTGCCCGCGTGAGGCTTGGCGCAAGCGCCGCCTTCGTCGCATCCACGATCATCGCGCGCCGCCGGCCGTTTCGGCGATGATGCGCATCGGCCACAGTCGGGTCTCAACGGCGACGCGCACCGTATCCCCCCCTTGCCGCATCAAACGCACTCGGTAATGAAACATTATAACGTATTGATTGCGGGGCGTGACGCGGATGAGACGATCGAGGATCTGGCTGGCCGGGACGATGCTGTCCGGCGCGGGCCTCACATCCGGCGCGATGATCGCCCCCGCGGCCGCCCAGCAGGCCGAGGCGACGCTCTCCGAGCTGAGCGTGACCTCGGCGAGCCCGATCCTCCCCGCCCCCGGCCCTTCCGCCGTCGGCGGCTTTCCCACCGGCGTGTTGCCGGTCGTCGGCGACAGCCTCTCGCCCGTCACGGTGGTCACCCGCTCCGAGATTCAGCGCAATCAGCCCCGCACCCTCGGCGACGCCCTCTCCGACCGCCCCGGCATCTCGTCCTCGACCTATGCGCCCGGAGCGGCTTCGCGGCCGATCATTCGCGGCCTCGACAACGCGCGGGTGCGAATCCAGGAGAACGGCATCATCAATGGCGGCGTGTCCGATCTCGGCGAGGACCATGCGGTGCCGGTCAACCCGCTCACCGCCGACCGGATCGAGGTGATCCGGGGCCCCGCGACCCTGCGCTACGGCTCGGGCGCCATCGGCGGCGTGGTCTCGTCCGAGAACAACCAGGTGCCCACCTTCATCCCGGCCCGGGGCGTCTCCGGCCAGGTCACCACCGGCTATTCCAGCGTCGATAACGGAAGGCTCGGCGCGGCGAGCGTCGATGCCGGGGCCAACGGCATCGCGGTCCATGCCGACGGCTTCAAGACGGCCACCGATTCCTATGCCATTCCCGGCGGCATCCAGCGCAACTCGGCCACCGAGACGCAGGGCGGCTCCATCGGGATCTCGGCCATCGGCGACCGTGGCTTCGTCGGCGTGTCGTTCAGCCATTACGAGGCGATGTACCAGATCCCCGGTGGTGAATCGGAGGAGACCCGCTCGCGGCTCAGCCCGAACCAGGACCGCGTGCTCGCCCGTGGCGAGTACCGCCCGCTCCAGGGGCCGTTCGAGGTGCTGCGGTTCTGGGCCGGCGGCTCGGTCTACCGCCACGAGGAGATCGGTCTGGCGCATGCCGACCACGACCATGAGCATGACCACGACCATGCGGAGGTGGCCGGCCCCGAGGGCGTGCAGGCCATCTTCAAGAACCGGGAGGTCGAGGCCCGGTTCGAGGCGCAGCACGTGCCGGTCGTCATCGCGCTGGGGACTCTGACCGGTGCGGTCGGCGTGCAGACCAGCCGGCGCGTCCTCAATTCGCAGCTGGAGAGCTTCCTGCCGCCCACGGAATCGCGCTCCCTAGCCGGCTATCTCTTCGAGGAACTGGCGGTGGGAGGCGGCCTGCGCTTCCAGGCGGCGGGCCGGATCGGAAACGACCGGCTCAACAGCACCGCCACGCTGTTTCCCGCCGACTACCTGCCCAACGGACTCGATCCGTCGAGCTACGCGCTGACCCGCCGCTTCGCCCCCAAGAGCCTGAGCTTCGGCGCGCTGCAGGACCTGCCCTACGGGTTCGTGGCGAGCGTCAACGGTTCCTATGTCGAGCGCGCGCCCACCAGCTACGAGCTGTTCTCGCAGGGGCCGCACCACGCCTCCTCGACTTTCGAGATCGGCGATCCGACCCTGAAGCTGGAACGTGCCCGCACGGTGGAACTCAGCCTGCGCCGGGCCGAAGGTCCCCTGCGCCTCGACGCCACCGGATACGTGACGCGCTATACCGGCTTCATCTACCGCCGGGATACCGGCAACCGCTGCGACGACGATTTCGCGTCCTGCGGCAGCGGCGACGAGTTGCGCCAGATCGTCTACTCCCAGGCCAACACCACCTTCTACGGCGCCGAGATCGGCGCGCAGCTCGACATCCTTCCCGTCGGCGACGGCTGGGCCGGGATCGAGGCGCAGTACGATTTCGTGCGGGCGCAGTTCGACGACGGTTCCTACGTTCCGCGCATTCCCCCCCATCGCCTTGGCGGCGGTGCCTTCCTGCGGGCGAATGGCTGGTTCGGCCGCGTGAACCTGCTCCACGCCTTCGACCATACCGAGATCGCGCCGTTCGAGACACTGACTCGGGGTTGGAACGATCTGCGCGCCGAGCTGGCGTATACGCAGTCCCTCGATCCGGTGATCTACGGTGCCAGCGAGGTGACGGTGGGGCTCCAGGGGCGCAACCTCCTGGACGACGACATCCGCAACTCGGCCTCGTTCAAGAAGGACGAAATCCTGCTGCCCGGCCGCAACGTCCGGCTGTTCCTGACGGCCCGGTTCTGAAGCCGGTTCCGGTCCCCTCAGGAGACCGGAACGGTCCGGCACCTGACCGTCGCTCGCCGCGTCGAACAGTTAACTGCCCGCTCGGCGGCAAACCGTGCTAGAACATGGCCAACCCCGCACGAACCCGTGCCCTGGGCAACTCCATGAGGCCCAAGTGGCGAATGCGTTCAAGAGTGGTGCGTCCCAGTCGCGCACCACCAACGATTTCAACGAGCGGGCCAAGCAGCTCTCCGAGCGCCTCGGTGCCATCGAGAAGCCGGCGCAGATGAAGCGCGGCAACGCTCCGCGTCGTTCGTTCAAGGCCGGCCCCCGCCCCGAGGCGGATACGGAGCCGAAGGGCGAAGTCGAGACGACGTCCGAGAAGGACGAGGACGAGGGCGAGGCCGAGAACGAGGCCTGACGTCGGCGCTCTCGTTCGACTTCGGCGTGAGCCTGGGCGACCACGCGAAAGGGCCCGGATAGAAGCACCGGATACGAGATCCGGTACCACCCTCCGAGCCCTTGGCGGTCATTGAGACGACGAGGCCTCCCTTACGAGGGATGGCCCATCCAGGCCTTCAGCGACGGGCCTTGGCTTTGCGAGCGGCATAGCGCGCATCGCGCTGGGCCTTCTTCTCGGCGAGTTCGATCGCCTTGCGTTCGGCGGCGAGACGCGTCTCTTCCTCTTCGCGGGCGATCTGGGCGGCGAGCTCCGCCTCTTCGCGAGCGCGCTTCTCCTCGGCAGCCTGCTTTTCGGCGGCGATGCGGGCGGCTTCGCGTTCGCGAGCCCTTTCGTCCCGGGCACGGGCGATCGCGGCGCGGGCCTGGGCCTTGGCAATCATTTCCGGGTCATCCGCCGGGGGACGGGCCTTGAATTTTTCCAGCAGCATCTGCTTGGCGCTGGCGGAGTTCTTACGGCGGTCGTCGAAATTCCTGTAGTCGAAGGCGCTCATCTGACCTTTCTCGGGTGGTGCGTCTCGGCCCGTTCCGCGAGCGGAAGCGCGCGGCGCTGAGCCTTGCTGTGAATCATCGAGAGACGGGATCGAATCGGAAAGCCAAATGCCTCACGATGCGGCGGGAATCAACCGAAGCCGCCCATGGCAGGGCGGCTTCTTATGCATGTGTTGAACAAAGGCCTCACAAAGGATGGCCCTCGTTCGTCCAGGCCTCAGGCGGCCTGGAGGTTGCCGGCGGATTGCTTGCCGGTGCGGCGGTCGTTCTCGATCTCGTAGGACAGCTTCTGCCCCTCAATGAGGTTGCGCATGCCGGCGCGTTCCACGGCCGAGATATGGACGAACACGTCCTTGCCGCCGTCATCCGGTTGAATGAAGCCGTAGCCCTTGGTCTCGTTGAACCATTTCACGGTGCCCGTGCTCATGGATATGTCCTTCTCGCCGTCGGGAGAAACGCGATTGCAGGGGTCGCGCCCTCGTCTCGAATCGTGTGGGGAGGGGCCTCTCGGGCAGCGGTAAAGCAACGCGCGGCCGACAGGGCGCAGGGTCTCGGAGATGCGATGGGATCGAAGCGACGGCCCGCGGCAGTTCTGCAGCGACTGCTGGGCGTGCGACCCGGAATGAACCGGCGGGGGATCGTTGAAGACAAGGTCCGATAGGTGAAAGTTAGGGTGCCTGCGATGCTCAGACAAGGCTCCCGACCGTTCCGGGTTCCCGACATGGCCTGCGATTTCCATCGGTAAAGCGAGCCGACTGAATGACAGGCGGTTCCCGTGGAGGAGCCGTCCGGTCTGGACTGCGGCACTGCCTGTGGTTGCCCTCGCCGGGGGCGACGGCTAGGCTTGCCACTCTGCGACATGGGGCGAGGAACGACCTTAACGACCCGGTGAGGGGTCGTCACGGAAGGTTGACCGGCATCGAAGCGGGGGCGGGATGACGGAATCGAAGGTGGGCGGACGACCCGTCGGGATCGCGCCGTGGCAGATCACGAGGGCGGGTCGCGCTTCGTGATGTCGGGCATGCAGAATTCCAAAGGCAGGGGTTTGAGACACGGCTGCGCGGGCGTGGCTTTGGCCGTCCTCGGCGGCGTGTCGATGGCCGCCCTCGCCTCCTCCCCGGCCGTCGCCTTCGACCTGTTCGGCCTGTTCGGCTCCGAGGAGGAGCCTCCGGCACCGAGCGGCGAGACGCTGCCCTATTCGGTCAAGTTCCAGGGACTCGAGGATGACGACGTTCTGAAGGCTCTGCAGGACACCTCCACGCTCTATCGCCTGCGCCAGGACGCTCCGCCCGATGGCGAGGGCATCGTGCGGCGGGCGGAGGCGGACCTTCGCCGCCTGTCCGACGTGCTTTCCGGATACGGCTATTACCAGGGCAAGGTCGCCATCCGAATCGACGGGGTCGAACTGACGGGGGAGGCCTCGGTGGCGGCTGCGGCGCGAGCCGCCGAGAACGGCCGGAACCGGGCCTTGGTGCCCGTGAAGATCGTCGTCGATGCCGGTCCGCTCTACAAGCTCCGCACGGTGGCGGCCTCCGATCCCCGTGGCAACGATTTCCCGTCCGAGGTGCTGCCCGAGCGTTTCACCCGGGTGGACGACGACGTCCCCGCCCGCTCGGCCACCGTGCTCGCCCGCGAGGCGAAGATCGTCGATCGCTTCCGCGCGCTGGGCCATCCATTCGCCAAGGCGGTCTCGCGCGATCCCGTGGTGGATGACGCCGCCCATGTCATGGACGTGCGCTTCACAATCGATCCCGGCCCCATCGCGGGGCTGGGTGAGGTCGCCGTGCGCGGCACCACCGGCATCGACCCGGCGGTGGTGCGCTCCTTCATCTACAGCGAGCCGGGCGATCCCTATTCACCCAAGGCCGTGGCCGACATCCGCCGGTCCGTCGCCAAGGTGGAGGCCCTGGGCTCCGTCCGGGTCCGCGAGGGCGAGGCGCTCGACGCGCAGGGCAACCTGCCGATCTTCGTCGACGTGACCGAGCGCGACCGCAACCTGATCGGGGTCGCGGCCCGCTTCTCCACGGTCGATGGCCCGGGCATCCGTGCCTATTATGCCAACCGCAACCTGTTCGGCGGCGGCGAGACCCTGCGGCTCGACGCCGACATCTACTATCTCGGCAACGACCTCTACGCTGCGCAACGCAAGGCCGCCGGGATCGATTCGAACGGGCTGGGCGGCAGGGTCTCCGCGACCTTCGTCAAGCCGGCTCTGTGGGGCACGCGCAACGATCTCGTGGCCAATGTCTTCGCGGGCCGCGAGGCCCAGCAATCCTACGTCTCGGACGCGGCCGGCGGCACGATCGGCATCCGGCACCGGTTCTCCGACACGTTCTACGCGCAGATCGGCATCGACGGTCAGGCCGGCCGCTCGCAGGACGCGCTCGGCAAGGTCGATTACCGCCTGATCGGCGTGCCGCTGTCCGTGGCCTACGATTCCACCGACAACCTGCTCGATCCGACGCAGGGGTTCCGGGCCACCGCATCGGTGACGCCCTATGCCGGGTTCCTCGGCTCGGATCCGTCGATCTTCGTCGCCAAGGCGCAGGGCTCGACCTACTACGCCATCGACGACGAGGCCCGCTATATCCTCGCCGGCCGCATCGGCTTCGGTTCGATCTCCGGCGCGAGCCTCGAGGACATCCCGGCCAATATCCGCTTCTTCGCCGGCGGCGGCGGCTCGGTGCGCGGCTTCCCCTACCGGACACTGGGCCCGCGCGGGCCGTTCAACCTGCCGGTGGGCGGGCGCAGCCTGCTCGAAGCCTCGGTGGAGGCGCGGGTCAAGATCACCGACACGATCGGGATCGTGCCGTTCTTCGACGCCGGCACCGCCTTCGAGGGCAGCCTGCCCGATTTCGAGGAGCGCATCCGCTACGCGGCGGGCCTCGGCCTCCGCTACTATACCGGCATCGGCCCGATCCGCGTCGACGTGGCGTTCCCCCTCGACCGCATCAAGGGGAACCGCGAGCGTCCCGTGGCCCTGTACATCAGCCTGGGGCAGTCGTTCTGATGGAATTTTTCCGAGGCGTCCGTGCGAGCCGTCCTTCCCTCCCCCGCGGAGGGGGGAGGGTGATGCGCGGCACCGTGGCCGTCATCGGCCTGACCATCTGCATCGCCGTCCCGGCCACCCACACCCGCGCCGACGAGGGCGAGAAGACCGTCCTCGGCGGCCTCCTGTCGAAGGCGTTGTCCACGCCGGGCTCCCAGGTGTCCATCGGCGCCGTGGACGGGGCGCTGTCCTCCAACGCCACGATCCGCGACGTGGTGATCAGCGATCGCAACGGCGCCTGGCTGAAGCTCGACAAGGCGCGCCTGGTCTGGAGCCGCCTCGCCCTCCTCTCGGGACGCCTGCAGGTGGACAGCCTGGAGATCGGCCGCCTCGAAGTGCTGCGCCGTCCCCTCCCCGCCCCGGTCTCGGCGACGCCGGAGCCCGACGGCTCGCTGCTTCCCGAACTTCCGGTGAAGGTGGAGATCACCGCCTTCAAGCTCGCCGAACTCGTGCTTGGCGAGACCGTTGCGGGTCAGCCGGCGCGCCTGTCCGCCGAGGGCAAGGCCAAGCTCGGCGCCCCGTCCGAAGGACTCGACCTCGACCTGTCCGTGCGCCGCCTCGACGCCACCGGGCAATTCGTCGCCCGCCTGCTCTTCGTGCCCAAGGGCGAGAAGCTCGAGGTGAAGACCACCCTAGTGGAGGCTGCTGGCGGCCTCCTCTCCAAATTCGCCAACCTCCCCGGCGAGCCGCCGATCAACCTCGACCTCGACGGACGCGGCACCCTCGATGCCTGGAACGCCCGGCTCGATTTCGATGCCGGCCCCGATCTCGGCGCCAAGGGCATGGCCCGCATCGCCCGCGCCGGCGCCGACCGCTCCCTCACCCTCGACCTCTCCTCGCGGATCGAGGGTCTCCTGCCCGGCCCGGCGGCGGCGATCTTCTCCGGCACCACCAAGCTCGACGGCGCCCTGCGTTTCGCCGATAGCGGCGCCTTCGGCATCGACCGTCTCGCGCTCGCCTCCCGCACCGCCCGCCTCGACGCGTCGGGTAGCCTCACACCGGAGCGGGTCGCCGCCTTCACGATCTCGGCCCGCGCCGTCCCCACCGAGGGCAGCGTCACCAAGGCGGCCAATGCCGAGCTCGACACCCTCGTCTTCGACGGGACCGTGAAGGGGCCGATCGCACGGCTACGGGTGAACGGCGACCTCAAGGCAGCGGGCCTGCGCGCGGACGGCAACGTCCTCGAGCGGATCGCCGCCAGCCTCGCCATGGAACCCACGGGCGGCGATCCCAACGCCACCCGCTTCGCGCTCCGTGCGGATGCCAATGTGGAGGGGTTGAAGCTCGCCGACCCTGCCCTGCGCCGGGCGGTGGGATCGCGCGGTGCCTTCACCTTCCGAGGCACGCTCCAGCCCGACGGCGTGGTCGATGTGACGGCGTTCGATCTCGACGCGCCCACCGCCACGCTCTCCTATGCCGGCCGCGTCGGCCAGAACACGCTCACCGGCACGCTGAAGGCGGGTCTCGCCGACCTCTCGGCCTTCTCCGATGTGGCCGACCGGACCCTTGCCGGCAGCGTCGCCGTAAAGGCGAACTTGAGCGGCGACCCCGCCCGCAAGGCGGTGACCGCCGATGTGGATGCGACGACAAAGGGACTCGTCCTCGGCCTGCCGGCCCTCGACCGGCTCCTCGGCCGCGAGCCGCATTTCTCGGGCAGGCTCTCGCAGGTCTTCGACGGCTACAGTTTCGACGGCGTGAAGCTCGACGGTGCCGAGGTGGTGGCCCGGCTGGAGGGCAAGGCCACGGCACGCCTCGCCGACGCCAAGCTCCTGGTGGACGTGAAGACCCTCTCCGCCGTCGATCCGCGCCTTGCGGGCCGCGCCCTCCTCGACGGGCGGCTCTCCGGAACCCTGGAGAAGCCGGACCTCACCGCCACCCTCACCGCCGCGGACGGACGGGCGCTCGGCCGCCCGATCCGGGACGTGCGCGTGGCCACGGCGCTGAAGGACCTCACCGGGGCGCTCGACGGGACTCTGGCGCTGGGCGGCGAGATCGGCGGCAAGACCCTGCGCGGGGACGTGCATCTCGCCCGCACGGGCGCGGATTGGTCCCTCGACCGGCTCGCGGTGAATCTCGGCTCGGCCACCCTCGCCGGCAGGGCCGCCGTCGATGCGGCGACCCTCCTGACGCAGGGGAGCGTCACGCTCTCGGCCGCCAATCTCGACGACCTGTCGCCGCTCGCCCTCACGCCCCTGGCCGGAAGCCTCGACGCGACCGTCGCCCTCTCGCGCGAGGGGGGACGCCAGGACGCGTCGGTGAAGGCCAAGGGCGCCTCCCTGCG
The DNA here is from genome assembly GCA_902712845.1 of Methylobacterium bullatum. Taxonomy (NCBI): domain Bacteria; kingdom Pseudomonadati; phylum Pseudomonadota; class Alphaproteobacteria; order Hyphomicrobiales; family Methylobacteriaceae; genus Methylobacterium; species Methylobacterium bullatum. The sequence goes on along the minus strand of LR743504.1, from coordinate 3,477,730 downwards.
CTCAGGCGAGATCGGCCTCGCGCAACTCGACGCCGACCTCACCGGCCGCGATCTCCTCGCCCATCCCGTCGTGGACGGGCGGGTCAATGCCGACCGGGTCATCGCCGCCGGCGAGTCCATCGACACCGTGCGCCTCCTGGCCGTGGGGTCGCCCAATGCCAGCGACATCACCCTCACCGCCAAGGCGCGCGGCTTCGATCTCGACGGTGCCGCCCGGCTCGTTCCGGCCAAGGCCACGCGGATCGAGCTGTCGCGCTTCTCCGCGTCACGCGGCAAGGATCGCCTGGCCCTGGCTGGTCCCGCCACGATCACCCTCGACCGGGGCTCGGCCCTCATCGACGGTCTCGTCATCGCCGCGGGTACCGGGCGGGTCAGCCTCGCCGGACGGGCCGGATCGAATCTCGACCTGAAGCTCGGCATCCGGGCGCTGCCCCTGGCGCTCGCCCGCATCGCCTCGCCGAGCCTTGCCCTCACCGGCACCCTCGACGGGGACGCCGATATCCACGGCACGGCCGCGCGGCCGGAAGGGCGCTATGCCCTGTCGGTGGCGAAGGTCGTGACACCGGAGACGCGCAAGGCCGGCCTGCCGCCCATCGACGCCAAGGCGAGCGGCACCCTGAGCGACGGCCGCGCCGGGATCGAGGGCCGGGTCTCGGCCGGTCGCGGGGCGGAGCTGACCCTCGCCGGCTTCCTGCCCGTCTCGGCGGGCGGACCCATCGCCCTGAAACTGCGCGGCACCTTCGACGCGGCCATGGCCAACAGCCTGCTCAGCGTCGGCGGCCAGCGGGTCACCGGCCGGATCGCCCTCGACGGGGGCGTGTCGGGCACCCTCGACGCGCCCCGTGCCGAGGGTGCCGCCACCCTCTCCGGCGGCAGCTTCACCGATCCGCTCCAGGGCATCGCTCTCAAGCAGATCGAGGGCCGCGTCACCGGGCGGGGCGATACCCTCGTGGTGGAGCGCCTCACCGCGCAGACCCGGAACGGCGGCGGCCTGCAGGCCAGCGGCCGCGTGGCCCTGGACCCGAATGGCGGGTTCCCCGGCGCGTTCAAGATCACCGCCGAGCGTGCCGAGCTCGTCTCCAGCCCCATCGTCACCGCCACCGCGAGCCTCAACCTCGCCTTGAGCGGTCCTTTGGCGCGGACGCCGAAAGTGTCGGGGCGGGTCGACCTCGTCTCCGTCGACGTGACCGTCCCCGATCGCCTGCCCGCCACGGTGCAGCCCCTGCCCGGCGTGCGCCGAGTCAATACGCCTGCGGACGTGCGGGCGCGCGTCGATGCGAAGGCCGACCGCACGGCGAAGGTCGCGGCTCTGGGCAAGCGCAGGAAGGCGCCCCCGCCCTTCGACGCGACGCTGGACGTGGCCGTCCATGCGCCGAACCGCATCTTTGTACGCGGGCGCGGCATCGACGCGGAACTCGGCGGCGACCTGCGCCTCACCGGCACCTCCCGCGACCCGGTGGCGGTGGGTGACTTCGCCATGCGCCGCGGCCGTCTCAGCATCATCGGCCAGCGACTCGACTTCACCCGTGGTCGCCTCGCCTTCAACGGTGAACTCGCGGTCCCCGATCTCGACTTTCAGGCCGAGACCAAGGCCGCCGAGGTCACCGCCCGCGTCGCTGTGACCGGCCCGGCCAATCAGCCCGACTTCGTCCTGACCTCCGATCCGTCCCTGCCGCAGGACGAGGTCCTGTCGCGGCTGCTGTTCAAGAAGGCGGCCGGCGGCCTCTCGCCGTTCCAGGCGCTCCAGCTCGCCCAGGCGGTGTCGCAGCTCTCCGGCGGGGCCGGCGGGCCGGACGTGTTCGAACAGGCCCGCAAGGGGCTCGGACTCGACAGCCTCGACGTCTCCACCGGCGCCAGCGGCGGCCCGGCGCTGGGGGCCTCGCGCTACCTCAGCGACCGTCTCAGTGTCGGCGTCAAGGCGGGCGCCAAGCCCCAGGATACCGCCGCCACCGTGGACTATGACGTGACCCGCCGCATCAAGATCCAGGGAGAGGCCGGCAGCGACGGCCGCACCGCCGTGGGGGTGGGAGCCGAATGGGAATATTGACGGGATCGGAGCGAATGACCGGCACCGGAGCGGCCTCGAAGACGTTATCGGCCGGCGGGACTCTCACGGCCACGGTCACCTGACGGCTGACATAGCCTGCGGCGCCGAACGGAGAGTGCCCGCCACATCGGGAAGGGGCACGCCGAATGATGGGCTGGTTTCGGGCCTTGATGCCGCGGGAGGATCGCTTCTTCGACCTGTTCGAGCGCCATTCCCAGACCCTCGTCGCGGGAGCGGAGGCGCTCCAGGGTGTCCTGAAGGGAGGCGACGGCGTGCCGGGCTACTGCCAGGTGATCGTCGACCGTGAGCACGAGGCGGACGCGATCACCGCAGAGGTCCTGCTCGCGGTCCGGCGCAGCTTCATCACCCCGTTCGACCGCGGCGACATCAAGGACCTGATCCAGTCGATGGACGACGCCATCGACCAGATGAACAAGACCGTGAAGACCATCGCCCTCTACGAGATCCGCTCCTTCGAGCCGCTCATGCGCGAGATGGGCGACACCGTGTTCGAGGCGGCGCGTCTCACGGCCGAGACGATCCCCCTGCTCAATGCCGTCGGCACCCATGCGGGACGGATCAACTCCCTCACGGAGCGCATCACCCGCGTCGAGGGCCGCTCGGACGAGTTGCAGGAGCGTGGCCTCAAGGCCCTCTACCGGGCCCATCGCAAGGATGGCGGCGACGGCGACACCATGGCCTACATCATCGGCGCCGAGATCTACGGGCACCTGGAGGATGTGGTCGACCGATTCGAGGACGTCGCCAACGAGATCAGCGGCATCGTGATCGAGAACGTGTGACGGGCATGGACGCCGCCTCCCTCGCGCTGCCGGCGCTGGCCGGCCTCATCGCCGTCGCCCTGTTCTTCGACTTCCTCAACGGCCTGCACGACGCGGCCAATTCCATCGCCACCATCGTCTCGACCCGGGTACTGCGTCCGCAATACGCGGTACTGTGGGCGGCGTTCTTCAACTTCATCGCGTTCCTGTTCTTCGGCCTTCACGTGGCACAGACCCTGGGGACCGGGATCGTCGATGCCGGGATCGTCGATCCGCGCGTGATCCTGAGCGCGCTGGTCGGCGCCATCGCCTGGAACATCGCCACCTGGGTGCTCGGAATTCCGTCGAGTTCTTCGCACGCCCTGGTCGGTGGCCTCGTCGGGGCGGGCATCACCAAGGCGGGGCTCGACGTCGTGGTCTGGTCCGGCCTGTCGAAGACGATCGCGGCCATCGTGCTCTCGCCGCTCATCGGATTCCTGCTCGCTCTCCTCCTCGTGCTGATCGTGTCCTGGACCTGCCGGCGCGCCACGCCGTTCGGGGTCGACCGGAGCTTCCGCCACCTGCAATTCGTCTCGGCCTCGCTCTATTCCCTCGGTCATGGCGGCAATGACGCCCAGAAGACCATGGGGATCATCGCGGTGCTGCTCTACTCGCAGGGGCATCTGGGAAGCAGCTTCCACGTTCCGCTCTGGGTGGTCCTGGCCTGCCAATCGGCGATGGCGCTCGGGACCCTCTTCGGCGGCTGGCGCATCGTCCATACGATGGGTTCGAAGATCACCCGCCTCAACCCGATGCAGGGCTTCTGCGCCGAGACCGGGGGGGCCATCACCCTGTTCCTGGCGACCTGGCTCGGGGTGCCGGTCTCGACCACGCACACCATCACCGGCGCCATCGTCGGCGTCGGTGCTGCTCGCCGGACATCGGCCGTGCGCTGGGGCATCGCCGGCAACATCGTCGTCGCCTGGGTGCTGACCCTGCCCGCCGCGGCCCTCATCGCCGCATGCTGCTACGTTCTGACGGGCTGGCTCGACTGAGCGATCTTGCCCGGCTCGCCGGGAGCCATGACGCAGCGCGCCCCGCACGAGACCTCTCTGCTCGTGGTCGAGGGAGATCGCGCACGCCTCACACGACCGTCGCTACGCCGTTACTGGCGGCAAGTTGCGATGCTCATGAAGACTGAAAAAAGTTTCGCGGCAACGTTTCGTGAGTTGGGCGTGACAACACATGCTTCGTCGTTCTTGAGGTTTGCATGGGGTAACCAGAGTTTTAACATGGGAAAATTTGAATACGTGACCGCCCAGGGAGATAAAATATAAATCGAGTACAGATGAAATATATTTCATGCAAGTAGTTATGGAATATTAAATAAGACTCTCTATCCGTTTATTATCATTGTATCGATGGGGGTGTAGGTCATGCGTTTGTCGGTCAAGGCCGTACTGATCGGTCTGTTCAGCATCGTCGTTTCGATTTCGGCCGCGCAGGGCTTGGTGGCTTTATACAAGCTTCAGGACATCGGCACGAAGATCGCCGTGCTGGTCGACAATGCCGTGCCGTCGGTGACCCAGGCCGACAAGATCAATCGTCTGGTGCTCCGGGTCCGCACGTCCCAGCTGCGCTACCTGACCGCTCCCAACAGCACCATCGAGCAGGCCGATCTCAAGCTCGCGAACGAAATGATGCTGGAGCGCAACAAGTCTGTCGAAGACTATAAATCCCTGATCACCGGAGCGGATGAGAGGGCCGCCTATGACGATCTTACCGCCAGGATGGAGATACTGAAGGCCGATTGGGGAAAGCTCCGCTCCCTGCGCGAGACCGATAGGGAGCAGGCGCTGACCTTCTTCCGCGAAGGCAACCACGCGAATTATCGGGCGGTCGCCGAGGCGGCCACCCGTCTGGTAGAGATCAATGTGGCGGCCGCCAACGCCGCCGGTGAGGCGGCGCGCAGCCAGCAGGCCGAAGCGATCCGGATCTCGATCATCATGCTCACCGTCTGCATCGTCATGGCCGTCTCGGCCATGATCTTCTCGTTCCTCGGCGTGGCCCGCCCGATCGAGCGCATGACCCAGGCCATGCGTCACATCGCCGGCGGTGACGAGACGACCGCCGTGCCGTCCATGGGCCGCCACGACGAGATCGGTGAGATGGCCCAGGCGGTGGAAGTGTTCCGGACCAACCTGATCCGCACGCGCGCACTCGAAGAGGAGACGGTGGTGGCCCGAGCGAGCGCGGAAGAGCAGCGCAAGCTCGGCATGCGCAAGATGGCCGAGGATTTCGAGACGGCGGTCGGCGACATCATCGGCATGGTCTCCTCCTCTGCCACCGAGCTTCAGGCCACGGCGCAGGCCATGACGGTGACGGCGACGCAGACCGCTTCGCAATCCACCACCGTGGCCGCCGCCGCCGAGGAGGCTGCCGTCAACGTGAACACGGTCGCTGCCGCCGCCGAGGAACTCGGCACGTCCGTGCAGGAGATCGGCCGACAGGTTTCCAGCTCCGCCACGCTCGCACAATCCGCCGTCACGGAGGCCGATACCACGGCCGGCCTGGTGCAGGAGTTGAGCGGCGCCGTGAGCCGGATCGGGGATGTGGTGAGCCTGATCTCGACCATCGCCAGCCAGACCAACCTGCTCGCCCTCAACGCCACCATCGAGGCCGCCCGCGCCGGTGAAGCGGGCCGGGGCTTCGCGGTGGTCGCCGCCGAGGTGAAGGAACTGGCCAACCAGACGGCCCGTGCCACGGAGGAGATCTCTCAGCAGATCGGCCACATTCAGGGCGCAACCGGCCAGGCGGTCTCCGCCATCGGTTCGATCACGATGCGAATCCGGGACATCAATGCGGTGGCGACCGCCATCGCGGCGGCGGTCGAGCAGCAGAGCGCGGCGACGCAGGAGATCGTGCGCAACGTCTCGCAGGCCTCGGCCGGCACCAACGAGGTGACGAGCAACATCGCCGGCGTGGCCAGCGCCGCCGAAGAGACCGGAGCCGCCGCGAGCCAGGTGCTCGGCGCCGCTGGCGAACTGTCCCAGCAATCCGAACATCTCACCGGAGAAGTGCACCGCTTCCTCGCTACGGTGCGGGCCGCCTGACCCGACTCCACTGCGCGGACCTACGAACGGGTCGGGCTCGCGGGAGCCTGGCCCGCCCTCATGTCGACCGTCCGGGTTCACCCCCGGAGGGCGAAACCCTCACCGTCCGTCGGTCACCCTCTGTCCCGCCTCGCCGTAGCCGAGCCGGGCTCCCTGGCGGTTGACGCTTCCGAAGCGCAGGACGGCCTGTTCGAGGTAGTCGATCGCATCGATCAGGGCATCCCGCGCGGCCCCGACCGTCTCCTCGCCGTCCTCGGGCAGCGTCTCGGCGAGATTGACCGCGGCGATGAGGACCCGGTCACGCTCCTCCTCGATGCGGCGGTCGCGCTCCACATGTCCGCGCACGTCCGCATCGAAGGCCTCGATCACCGCCCAAGGCAGTGCGTCCTTCGACGACGATGCGTCGAAGGCGCGGGCCTTGCGCCGGGCCTGTGCCGCCGCCGCCCTGACGATGTCAGCGAGTTTGGCATCCATGGTCGGTCTCCTGGGGTGATCGGGTTCGAGGCGCTTTCGTTGCCGTGCATCCTTCACCCCGCCCACGGTGAGAGGGGGGAAACCAGCCGCTCAGCTCCGCAAGCCCGGTGCCTCCTGGCCGGTTCGGGCGACGTATTCGGTGTAACCGCCGCCATATTGATGGATGCCGTCGGCGGTGAGTTCGAGGACGCGGTTCGACAGGGCGGCGAGGAAGTGCCGGTCGTGGCTCACGAACAGCATCGTGCCCTCGTAGTTCGCAAGCGCGGTGATGAGCATCTCCTTGGTGCCCATGTCGAGGTGGTTGGTCGGCTCGTCGAGGACGAGGAAGTTCGGCGGGTCGAACAGCATCTTGGCCATGACGAGGCGAGCCTTCTCGCCGCCCGAGAGCACGCGGCAGCGCTTCTCCACGTCGTCGCCCGAGAAGCCGAAACAGCCGGCCAGCGCCCGCAAGCTGCCCTGCCCCGCCTGCGGGAACGAGCGCTCCAGATCCTGGAACACCGTCAGGTCGCCGTCGAGGAGGTCCATGGCGTGCTGGGCGAAGTAGCCGAGCTTGACGCTTCCCCCCACGGCGATGCTGCCGTCGTCGGGCGGGGTCGAGCCGGTCACGAGCTTGAGCAGGGTCGACTTGCCGGCGCCGTTGATGCCCATCACGCACCAGCGCTCCCGGCGACGGATGGAGAAGTCGAGCCCCTCGTAGATGGTGCGGCTGCCGTAGCGTTTGTGCACGTTCTTGATGATGACGACGTCGTCGCCGGAGCGCGGCGCCGGCTGGAACTCGAACGCCACCGATTGACGGCGCTTGGGAGGCTCCACCCGCTCGATCTTGTCGAGCTTCTTCACCCGGCTCTGCACCTGGGCGGCGTGGCTGGCGCGGGCCTTGAACCGCTCGATGAACTTGATCTCCTTGGCAAGCATCGCCTGCTGGCGCTCGAACTGCGCCTGCTGGTGCGTCTCGTTGAGCGCCCGCTGCTGCTCGTAGAAGACGTAGTCGCCCGAATAGGTGGTGAGGGTGCCGCCGTCGATCTCGATGACCTTACCGACGATGCGGTTCATGAACTCGCGGTCGTGCGAGGTCATCAGCAGGGCGCCCTCGTAGTTCTTGAGGAACGCCTCGAGCCAGATGAGGCTCTCAATGTCGAGATGGTTCGAGGGCTCGTCAAGGAGCATCACGTCCGGGTTCATCAGGAGGATGCGGGCCAGCGCCACGCGCATCTTCCAGCCGCCCGAGAGCTTGCCGACGTCGCCGTCCATCATCTCCTGGGAAAAGCTCAGGCCCGCCAGCACCTCGTAGGCCCGGCCTTCGAGGGCGTAGCCGTCGAGCTCCTCGAACCGGGCCTGGACCTCGCCGTAGCGCTCCACGAGCGCATCCATCTCGTCCATCCGGTCGGGATCGGCGAGGCCGGCCTCGATCTGCTTCAGTTCTGTGGCGACCACGCTCACCGGGCCGGCCCCGTCCATCACGGCGGAGACGACGGAGCAGCCGGCCATCTCGCCGACATCCTGGCTGAAATAGCCGATGGTGATGCCCCGGTCGGTGGCGACCTGGCCCTCGTCGGGCTCCTCCTCGCCGGTGATCATCCGGAACAGGGTGGTCTTGCCGGCGCCGTTCGGCCCCACGAGGCCGACCTTCTCGCCCTTCTGGAGCGCGGCCGACGCCTCGATGAAGACGATCTGCCGTCCGTTCTGCTTGCCGATTTTCTCGAGACGGATCATGCGCGCATCGGTGTCCTGAGATGTGTCCCGCGGCCTTACGGCATGGAGCGCGGAAGCGGAAGGCGAGGCGGGCACGGGCGTGGCGGTGGCCCTGCCTGCCGTTCTCGATCGCGCGGTGGCATCCGCCGCGCCAGAAAGCCCCTCGACGGCGGCCGACGATTGCCTGTTGACCTGGAGCGCGCTCCAACACCTACAACCGTTTGCCGAGGGGGGTGCGCCGTGCGGATCAGCGATTTTGCCAGAGAGAGCGGATTAAGCATCGATACGATTCGCTATTATGAGCGTATCGGCCTCATGCCGAAAGTATTGCGGGATCGAGGCGGCAGAAGAAGCTACGGTTCAGAAGACCTCGTTTGGGCCTCGTTTCTCCAGAAGCTTCAGGCCATGGACATGCCGATGCGCAAGAGGCTCGAATATGGCCGCCTGAGATCCATGGGGGCTGAGACATTGAGCGTTCGCAGACAGATGCTGGAAGAGCATCGGGCCGCCCTTCTCAAGAAGCAGACGGACATCGCCGGTCTGATCACCACACTCGATGCCAAGATCACCCACTATCGCGACATGGAAGGAATGGCCGATGACACTGGATCGACGCACGATCATAGCGGGTGCGGCAACGCTGCCGCTCGCGACCGAGGGACAGGCACGGGCGCCTGAGGATCGCTATGCCCGCGGTCTGGCCCAGCTCGAAAAGGTCAGCGGCCCGCATGGCGAGGCCGTCATCCAAAGCCTGAACGACATTGCCCCCGATCTCGGGCGATACATCGTCGAGTTCGCCTATGGCGACGTCTTTGCGCGGCCGGGTCTCGACCTGAAGACCCGTGAGATCGCGACCGTGGCGGCGCTGACCGCGATGGGCAATGCCCGCCCCCAGCTGAAAGTCCACATGAAGGCCGCCATGCGTGTCGGGGTGAGCCCGACGGAACTGATCGAGACGATCCTGCAGATGATTCCCTATGCCGGATTTCCCTCCGCCCTCAATGCCGTCGCCGTGGCGCGCGAGGTCTTCGCCGAACCCTGACGATCGGGGCGCACCTCGGTCGTGACCGATCCGCAGGCCGGCCTCCCCCGTCCCTGCCTTGGACACCGCCTGGTCGATCGCGTATCCACGCCCCTGCCAATTTTCTGAGGTGCCCTGCCCCGTGCCGGTCCAGTCGCTGATCCTCTATCCCGATCCAAGGCTGCGCTTGGCCGCCGAGCCGGTCACCGTGTTCGACGACGCCCTGCGGCGGGATGCTGCGGAGCTGGTGGAGGCCCTCTCCCGCGTCTCCGCCATCGGTCTCGCCGGGCCGCATGTTGGCTGGCTCGCCCGGGTGGTGGCCCTGCGCCTGGAGCCCGGCACGCCGGCTTCGATCTACGTCAATCCGCAGATCACCTTCGCGTCGGACGAGACCGCTCCCCAGACCGAGGGCAGCGTCTCCATGCCCGGCGTCACGGACGTCGTGGAGCGGGCGGTGAGGGTGCGGCTGCGCTACGACGACCTCGACGGGACCGGGCACGAGATCGAGGCCGAGGGGTTCGAGGCGGCCTGCCTCCAGCACGAGATCGACCAGCTCGACGGCATCTTCTGGATCGAGCGCCTGTCGCGGCTTCGGCGGGAGCGGGCCGTGAAGCGCTATGCCAAAGCGAAGCGGGCGGCATGAGAAACCGGTATCGTCGCTACTTCCCGGCAGCCGTGATCCTCGCCGCCGCGGCAGGATGTCCGCGCGCCGAAGCGCAGCCGGCCAAGCTCCCCGCCCCGCCGGCTTCCGCATCGGCCTCGGCGCCCGCGATCGGCTGTCCGTCGCTCGCCAATCTGCGTCTTCTCCTGCGGCAATCGGGCGGCGACGCGAAGATCGCGGCGGCGACCCTGGCCGATCCCAAGGCCGATCACCTGAGCTGCAACCTCCTCGGCCGCGATACGGTGAATGCCATCACCGACCACGCGGCGCTCAACGGCAACGAGTACGATTGCGTCGGCGTCACCGGGACCAGCATCTGTTCCTGGACCATCGCGGGAACGGTCGTCCCGGTCGATCCCGCGCGCGCGGCCAAGAAGGTTCCTCCCGCCAAAGCCAAGCGCTGACGGCCGATCCTGAGCCGCCACGGGCGGCGGACGGCTGATCGGTCGCGGCCGCCGATGCCCCAGGCGCCCTATATCCCGCCGGTAAAGCAACGCCGGAAGAGGTTACGCCACGATGCCGCAGAAGCGCTGGGGACTCGTCATCCTGCTCGTCATGGCGTCGATAAAGGCGGCCTCAGCCGGCGATGCCCCGCCGCGCGACGTCGTCGCCTGCGATACGTTGGTTCATCTGCGCGTTCTGATGGGACGGACGCCATCCGATTCTGCCGCGGCGACGGCCGATCTCTCCGGTCATTCGGGATGCCGCCGAATCGCCCGTGATCGCGTCGGCGCTCCCGAGCACCGCGCCATGATCGGCGGAGCCCCGTTCGAATGCCTTGCGGTGACGGAGGAGGCTTCCTGCCTTTGGATCATGCCATAATACCAGACCTCGATTGAGTCTGACTCATCGAGGTCTGCCCGCGCGACGGCGCGGCGGCGGTCGTCCGCCGGACCTCACGACCCTGACCCATGGCGCAGGGTCAGTGAGACTTGGTATGAGCCGGGATTCTGGCCGGAACGGCGATTCGGTGGATAATACCGATACGCTTTTGCGCTGATCCGCCCTACCTGAGCCGTAACGACTGGGGGCGGAAATCATGGGCGGAACGGCGGGATCGTGCGGTAGGAATGCGGCGGCGCGCCGACGGGGCTGGATCGCCGGGATGGTCACTGTGGGATTCTTGGGAATCGCGATGCCGGCCCATGCCGAGGCCCCGATCAAGAGCCCTCAGGATGCGGCCTGTCGCAACGAGGCGCGCGCGAAGGTGTTCGTCACGCCCGACCCGGGTGGGGTCGGGCTTTACGCCATCGGCCGCCAGATCTACTCGGCCTGCATGGCGCGCTCGCAGCCCCGCACCGCTCGCCGGCGGCGCTGAACGTGCCTCACGACACTTCCGATCACTGTCGGTTCTCGCTCCGAGCATGACGGCGGAGCGGGCGATGTGTGACAGACGCTAAGCTTAGGGATCAGACGCTGCGCGGAGCGCCGATGCGCGCCCGCAGACGCAGGCGCAGGTTTTCGTTGGCCGTGGCGTCCGCATCCACCGCGAACATCAGCCGGAGCAGCCGGCTGATCGGGGTCGTGCCGTCCTGGACGGCGGCCTCGACCTGGTCCTGGAGCGCCATCCGCTCGTAAGGACGCTGAGAATCGAAGCTCGACTGGGCCTGCTGCGCCATGGTCTGCGTTCCGTCGCTCGGGATCATTTTCCCCGGGCGGTTGGCTACGCGAAGACGTTCGCCTCCGCCAGTCCCTTTCGTCGACTATTCATAGCCGACGACCGGTTCTGACGCATTTGTGTCATGTGTGGCTTGCAGAGCAGTTCCAGACAGTGCCCTCAGCGAGGGACGATATGGAGACCGTCATCGAGGAGCAGGTTGCGCGCCGGCCCCCCTGTCTGCTGTCCGCGCCCCTGCTGGTAATAGGGCAGTTCCGGCCGGCGGTCGTTGTCGCTGCCCGAATCGTATTCCCAGGCCTGGTTCCAGGGCGCGCGACCGCCCACGCCGATGCCGCCGGTGGAATCGACCTCCCGCACCACCGGCCGCTCCCGATAGGGGCCTGCCCCGGCCTCGGCGGCCGAGGGGGCGGCGACCAGGGGCGCGGCCATCATCGACACGGCGAACAGGGCTGAGAGGGCGGTCTTCATGGCGGGCCTCGGAAGGGTGGGCCGGGAATCGGCTCGCGTCGATGTGACCACCCTATAACGGCAAAGGTTGTCGCGCCGTTCCCCGCGGGCTGCCTCTCCCTGAGCGGGGTCGCGTTGGCCAGCCGGTGCTTCGGCTCGATCAGGCCTGGAAGTGACGCGGGAGAGGGCGCGGCGCCGAAACGTCATTGCGCAAAAAGAAGCCCGACGCCCTGCGAGGGGCGACGGGCTTGAACGGTGCCGCTCGGTGTCAGTGGACGGTCGCGGCGGATTCCATCGGGGCGGCAGCGCGCGGCTTGGCGACCCTGAGCGGCTTGGCGGCCGTGGTGGTGCTCGACGCTGTCTTGGTCGCCTTGGACGCGGCGGGCGCCTTGGTGGACGCAGGCTTTGCGGAAGCAGGCTCGGCCGATGCGGATTTGGCGCTGGCCGTCCTGGTCCGGCGCGGCGCAGTCTCGGACGGCTGGGCGGCGGCCTTCTCGGCAACGGCCTTGGCGGCGGTGCCGGCACTGCGCGAGGCGCGGGGCTTCAGGGTCTTGGCCGGGCTCGGTGCCAGGCTGAGATCGGCTGTCACGGGCTGAACGTAGACCGGTGCGGCGAGGCTCACCGCACGTAGCTCGGCCTCGGCCATCAGCCAATGCTCATCGGCGCGGCCGAACACCCGGCCCTCGCCTTCCCAGATGTAATAGGCGCGCTCGCGCACCTGCTGTTCGAAAGGGATCATCCGCGCTCTCCTCGTGGGTGGTCGCCCCGATGGAAGCGGAGGTTGGTTAATCTCCGGTTAATGCTGCGCTGCAGCGAGGTCGTGTCAGCCCTGCGAGAGCCGCCTCGCATTGGCGCGGACCTTCCGGCGGTATCCGGTGACCATGCTCTGGGTCGAGCCTCCGGTCGCCATGAGCAAGGCCGCTTCGCCGGCCGCCATGATCTTCTCGCTCACCATGCGTTGCGCCTCGATCTGCGCGGCCGGTCCGCCGAGGGACAGCTTGGCGAGGCGAAGGCCGATCACCTGCTGCGATTCCATCGCGAGCAGGGTCGCATCCATGCCGAGCTTCCACCACGCAGCGAACATGTCGGTCCTCTCTGCGCCGCCGGGCGCACCGGCCGCGCTTATGCCACGCGGCCCGTCCTCACGGTAAGGGCGACCTCGGCCGAAAGGCCGCTGCCGCCTCACGATCTCGCGAACGGGTGCTCGGTCGCGGGCGATCGATCGCGAAGATCAATCGAAGGAGCGCGCCTTCGCCGACGATCCGCCGAGGCTGATCTTCTTCGGGGCCGAACCGCCGCCGAGGCTGATCTTGCGGGGCGGCGGGGCGGCGGCGGATCGGGGCGGCGGGCCGCGCGGATTTCATCTGCGCCTGGCCGTGGACCACCGAGCCGATCTCACCGGCCACCCGGACGAGATCGTCCCGCTCGCAGGCACGGGCCACCGAGAGGCCGAGCTGATGCATGTGGCTCTTGCCGTAGAGATAGACGGCGAGCTTGGCGCGGGTGATGGGAGGGATCTCGGCGAGGATCTCGGGCAGGTCCTCGGGCTCGGCGCGATAGACCGCCCCGAGGAGATCGAGGGAGACAGGGCAGGCCGGGTCCGGCTCGGCGCCGCTGGTGGGGTGCGACTGGGTCATGGAGTACCTGTCTGGCTGGTTGAGCTCTGGGCGAGGATATCGGCCGGGGCCGTGTCGCCGGCGGGCGGTGTTGTCTGCGCCCGGACGATGGCATCCTCCGGGCGCGGTTGAGAAGTGAACCGCGCCGCCGGACGCTCCGGCTGCAGACAGCCGCTGCAGACGGAGGCGATCGCGATGCGGGCGCGGCGATCCGCCCGTTCCCAAACCGCTTCGCGCGCGGCCCGGGCCCGTGCCACCTCCTCCGCCGACGGCATTCCGCCGCCCGCGCCGATCTCGGCGGGAGCGGCGTCCGGAGGCCTGATTCTCAGGAGGAGCGGTTCCTGGGCCAGAACCGGCGATCCCGCAAGAGCCCAGGCGAAAGAGGATGCGGCGAGCCGGCAAGCGAGGATCGTGCGGCCCATCGGCTCCTCAATCGGGTCGACAGACCCCTGGTCCAACACTGGAACGATCGTCGGCGCAGGGTTAACATGAGCTTAACGTGAAAACGACCTCGCCCTTTGGGCTCCCCCGGTCTGACCGGCGCCGTTGTGCCTCGTCATCGACGAGGGCGCGGCTTGCCCGTCCTACGCCGGGTGGCCCGGAACGGGTTCCGTGCCACTTCGCCTCCGCGGGGCCGGAGCGGGGAAATCGGCGACAATCCGCAAGGTTCGAACGCGCAACCGCTGGACGAAGGCCCCCCTTTCCTTCTACGGGAATAGGCGCAGGGCCTGTAGCTCAATGGTTAGAGCCGACCGCTCATAACGGTCTGGTTGCAGGTTCGAGTCCTGCCGGGCCCACCACTTGCGTTCTAAGTGCCTGTGGTGGCACAAGATACTGATGGAAAACAGCTTCTCAGACGCGACTGTGACACACGACTGTGACACATTGAGCGGTGAACCTGTGGCCCACCACCCCAATCTCACGACCCGCGAAGGCACGTTCTATCTGCGCATGCGGGTGCCGGTAGATATCGCCCGTGACGTCGGGCGGTCACATCTCGTTCGCAGCCTTCGGACGAAGGATCGGCGCGTCGCGCTTACCCGGTTTCGCATCGAGCAAGCGCGGCTGGAGCGAGAGTGGGAGGCCGTGAGGCGGCAGCGCTCAGAAATCGCTCATACGCGGCAGCTTCTCGCATCCGGCCGCCTAGAGAAGCTGGCACCGCGCGAAATCGAAGACCTTGCCATCCGTTGGTTCGAAGAAGCCGTGCAACAGGTTGCACGCTCGCCCGAAGAGAGGGACGAGCTGCGTTTTGTGGATTGGGAGACGGTCCTGGCCGATGCGCGGGTAGAGGGCCAAATTCTCGAAAGCCCTCGGCCGGACGATTACCTCGAAGCGGTGCGGGCGACGACAGATCAAATTCTACTGCGCGCTGGCATGCCTCCGGAGCCGCACGGTCCTGGAAAGCTGCGCCGTTCGGTGCGCCGGCCGAACATTGACTGGAACGGCGATCCCTACCGCCGACTGGCAAGCGTGGTGCGGCGCGCCATGCTCGCGCTCAACGCCCGACAAGTGGCCGCCCTCGCGGGCAGCACCGGTAGCAAAGGCGATCCACTCTTCGACGGTACGCCGCGACCTGATGCGCAGCCAAAACGGACGCTGGACGATCTCATCCGCGCCTTCGAAAGCGACCCCGGTCGGGGCGCGCGTACCGGGAAGACAAATGCGGACTATGGAATGGTCTTCCGCGCCCTCCGAGAGTTGGTTGGTACGGACATGGACGTCACCGGACTCTCGCGCGACCACGCTAAGCAGGTTCGTGACCTGTTCCGGGCGCTACCACCGAATGCGACGAAGCGGTTCCCCACCTTTTCGCTGGCACAGGCTGCCGAGACTGCAAAGCGTGAAGGGCTGGCTCCGCTCAACACCCAGACCGTGAACTCCCACATCACGAAGATGGCAACGCTCTTCAATTGGGCCGTCCGGGAGGAGTGGTTGAGCAAGAACCCCGCCGCTGGGCTAACGATTGAGGAAGCCCCCCAAGCGAAGCGGGAGCCGTTCTCGCTTCAACAAATGCGGGCCATTTTCAACGCACCGCTCTACACCGGATGCGCTGACGACGAGATAGGCTACGCCAAGGTTGGTCCTCTCCGCCCACGCCGTGCGCGATTTTGGGTGCCAATCCTGAGCCTTTTCCATGGGCTTCGGCTGAATGAGTGCTGCCAGCTCGCACCGGATGACATTGCGGAGCGCGACGGCGTAGCGGTGATCCTAGTTCGGGCCGCCGAAGCCTCACAGCGGGTTAAGAGCAAGGCGGGAACCCGCATCGTCCCGCTACACCCGGAAATCCTCGCCATGGGGTTTCTCGACTTCGTAGTGGACGCTCGAAAGGCGTCCCAAGGTAGGCTGTTCCCAGAGTTGAGCGCGGATAGCCGTGGATACTACTCCGACGCGTTTCAGAAATGGTTCGCTCGCTTTTTGAAGAGCTGCGGCGCAGCGAAGGCCTCGACCACTTTCCACTCCTTCCGACACGGCTGGGCCGACCGGCTCCGCGAGGCTGGCGTTCCGGAAGACCGGCGACGGGCTCTCGGCGGATGGGCTGATACCGGAGTGGATGCGGGCTACGGACGAGGCTTCCCGACGAAAATGCTTGCCGAAGACATCGCTAAAGTAGTATATCTAGATTTAGATTTAAGTAACTTGAAATAAAATCCATCTATATCCGTTTATAGATTAGACGATGTAGTTGCGATATTTTCATGAGCTTCAATAAAACGGCGACTTGTTGCACGCTTTTTGGGGTCAGCACCCCATCTCGGCGACAGCCCGGCGCATGATGGGGCGAAACTGGGGGGCCAGCTTCAACGGCGCGTAGGTGGAGGCGGAATTGTCCTCCTTGACCACGATGGCGAAGGGCTCGAAGCCGACGTACCCGCCGAAGCCGTTCCGGGCGTTCGCCTCGCCGCAGACCGTGAGCGTCGTCCCGGTGTAGGAGCTGCGCACCCGGCGGACCTGAAGGCTCTCGGGGTCCTTGAGGCCGCGCCCCATGTAGACCTTGACGATGCCGCGCTGTGCCGTCGGAAGCTCGATCAGCGTCCCGTCCACGTCCTGGAGGGCCAGGGCCGACGTCGTCATGAGGAGGAGGGCGAGGAGAGCGGCGCGCATACCGTAGAGATGGCCGCGCGCCGCAAGCTTGGCAATGCATTCTCGTTAGACACAGCTCCGCGAGACAAGTAGGGCCGCAAATGGCCTTGGAGGCACCGTCAGCGGCATCAAAAATCTGGCGGCTACCCTCGCCGCCCTAACCGTCAACGCCTCTGTATTCGCCTCCCTGCGAAAAGGGGTAGCCCGGCTGGACGCGGCCCTGGCCTCCACGCCGGTCTTGGAACTTGTCGGGTGCAGCTTGCCAGTCTCAGCACAGCGTTTGGCCGGCGTGGGCGGCGGCGGGCCGCTCTCGCCAGCTCCGATCCCCGTTCCTGCGCTCGCGCCGGCTCACGCACCTGCCCCGCGCCCGGCCGGAGGTGGTAGCGGAACCGCCATGGCACGGAGGTAGCAGGCCACGGCCGCTTTAGTGCCCACCCTCCCCCTGCCGGCGGGCGTCAACATCGCCCTTGGCTCGGGCATCGCGGAGAAGGCGCGCCTGCGAAAGGCGCCCTCCGGCGACGGGTACCCGCAACGCACGCGCGACGGGATCAACCACATCGTCGGCACCATGCCGGTGACGTTCGAGAACCTGACGCGCGCCGAGGCGGCGACCCTACGCGCATTCTTCCGAGAGCGGGGTGGCGACCTCCCGTTCTGCTACGCGCCCCCGGACGAGACGGGCTCCCGTCTCTGGACCTGCGAGGAGTGGGGCCGCCGCTACACGGGCAACATCCACCTCAGTTACACCGTCACCTTCCAGGAGCAATTCGACCCGCAGGAGGTAAAGGTAAATTGCTGACGTAGGATCGTTCCAAGTATCCGTAGGATCGTGCACAGGGTATGTCTTAAAAATACATGCATACCCCTATTGACCACCTTGGGGCCCGCGATGTAAGCGGAGCCTAGCGTGAATAACGCGGTCCACGAACGTATTGGCTGCGAGGAATGGTCCTGCCATTCCCCCATGATGGGAGAGAAAATTTGTCGGCGCAAATCATCAAGGTTCGCGCTCCGACGGACTTGCTAGATCAGCTCGATGCTATCGTTCGGGTTGAGGCAGGCAAGACGCCGGGCCGCGTAACAAGAGCTTCAATCGTCCGTGCAGCGTGCACGGATTACATCCGCAATCACCGCCGGAGCCGTGCAACAAGTTGCACGACGGCACACACATAGGTGTCATCATGTTCCATGCTCAGATCACCCGCGCAACGCGCAAGGCCTCCGCCACTCCCGCTACGGCGGCCCTGTCCCAGAAGGCCGACATCGCCCTTGCCGCGAGAAGTGCAGGCGCCCGACCCGGTACGCGCGGGCCGCACCTCAATCTCTTCTCCGGAGGCCTCACCACTCAGAAGGCCGCGCCTGTCGTTGTCACCACGGCGGAGCGCGTCGCTAAGTTCGCGGAGACGCGCCGGCTCAAGGCCGATGCCGCGAACGTTCTCGGCCTCGTTGTGGAGCACCACACCCGTACCGGCGAACCTCTCGAACTCGATGGGTTCGAGATCGCCAGCAAGACGGGCATCGACTTCGAGCGCGTCCACGCAATCCGGAGCGAGCTGCTTGGTTCTCAGGTTCTTCGGGTGCGCTCTGGGAATGCGTGGGGACGCGACGGCCTCGTGCCGGGCGACAACTTCCGATGAGTGGTCCCGCAAACTGCGCTGCCGCCGAACGCGTGGAGGCGCGCTTCGCCCATCTCCCCGCACTGGCGCTTGTGGAGGCCGCGCGAGTCCTGTCGAGGGGACACGCCGCCCACGCCGCCGGCTTAGTCGCCCGGCATGGGCCGCCGACTCCGGGCACCCCAACGGCCCGGAAGGTTGCCCGCGCTCGCGACCTTGACCGGCTTTGGTCCGGCATCGCCCTTCAGACAGCAATCCGCGACATCGTCGAGGAGCATCCAGGCACCCTCGGGCGGCCGCTGATTTCGGACGTCCTTCGAGCCGCTGAGCGGCACATGCGCGACCTCGCCGACCCGGAGGGTGCCGACGGGCGCACAGTAGCCCTCCGCCTCCTCCTCCCGCCTCGGCAGCACCTCCCCGCCACGCTGCCTCCGGCTCTCCTCGCCGTCTTTGGCGCAGACCTCGATTACACCCCCCGCCTTCACGCGGCCTGATTGGAGCACAAACCATGAACGAGAAGAAGCCGCCGCGCCCGGCCCACTGGCCCGGCCCCCGCCTCCCCCGCAATTCGAGGGCGTCGATCCAGTCAGCGACCACTATGGCCGCGCGATCCTCACCGAAATCATCGGCGGCCGGACCATCGCCGAAGCCGTCACCGCGTCCGGCCTTCCGGCGCACGAGGCTTTGGTCCACGCGACGAACCTCACCTCCGCGATACTGGAGGAGCTGGACGACGCCCTCGACGCCAATCCTCCCCCCGAACCCGCACCGCCACCGCGTCGGCGCCCCGCTTAAGGAGAACGACCATGGCCAAATCCTCCATCGACACCCGCCGCACGGCCGAGGCCTTCGTGCACCGAACTCTCGTTGACATCCTTGTCCGACAAGCCCGCGCCGTGGACGAGTTCACGCACCCGGAGGCTTTCGCGGCGGCCGTCGCCGCACGGTCTCCGGCCAATCGCGCAGCCCTCGCACGTCTCGGCGAAAGCCTTGTGCGCGCCACACAGCCCGCATCCCCTTCAGACGAGAAAGCGGCCGACGCTGTTGGTGCCATCGTCGCGAGCCGGGCCGCTGCCACCGCTCACGTGCCGGGCACGCTCGTCTGACCCGGCTCACGGCCAATCGAAACGACCGAAACGAAACGAGAAGTTTCGATACGGAGGACCCTGCCAATGCCGCGCCCCTGCCTGATCTGCGCCCATCCCGACCGGGCCGCTATCGACGCGGCGCTGACGGCGGGGTCCTCGCTCGACGAAGTGCTCGCGACCTTCCACCTTCCGTCCCGCAGTTCACTCCAGCGGCACCGGGCCGGGCACCTCGGCCGAGAAGTGACGTTCCATATCCCGCCAACGATTGCCCCCGCTACTCAAGGGCCGGGCACATCCGCCGCCGAGGCGGTGACATCTCCGGAGCACGTCCTGGAAAGCCTATTCGCTCGCGCGAACGTGGAGACCGGCCGGACGCTCCAGGATTACGCGCGTCTTCTGATGGACGGGCTCGCGCATACCTACGCGGCGGCTGTCGCCGCTCAGGATCAAGGCATTGCAGTTCGGGCCTTGCGCGAACTCCGTGCGCTCCTCCAGTTTCATGCCGTTGTGCCACCCGACCGGCTTCGGCAGATGCCAGGGTGGGCGGAGCCCGTCACGCCACGCGATCCGATCTTCGCGCTTGAGCGACTTCTGGTCGCTCAGCTCGCGGGATGTGAGGATGAGGAGGCCGCCGCGCTGGCAGAACTTCAAGGGTTACGAGAGGCGGCGGCGTCGGAAGCGGTCACCACCCATTGAGCCCGGTATGCATCAGACGCGGACCACGTCGTGTCCACTAGGGCATGGGACAGTGAACTTCCAAAAAGCCTCTAAAAACCTGTCCACTAGGGTTGATTTCGCCTTATGGGCATGACTTTATGTGAACACATCCTTTGTGGACATGGAGCCACCCCTTGCGCACCGTTTTTTATGCCCGCGTCTCCACGAACGACCAGACGGTTGCCCATCAGGCGAAGCAGGCCAGGGGCGCCGGGTTCGAGATCGACGAAGTTGTGGCAGACGCGGGCGTGTCCGGCGTGTCGACAGCTTTGAAGGATCGCCCGGAAGGCCGTAGGTTGTTCGACATGCTGCGCCGGGGCGACGTCCTAGTGGTCCGTTGGGTAGACCGGCTTGGCCGCAACTATGCCGACGTGACTGAGACGATCCGTGAATTCATGCGCCGGGGCGTGATCGTCAAGACGGTCATTAACGGCATGGTCTTCGATGGCGCAACCACGGACCCGATGCTGATGGCCGTGCGCGATGCGCTGATTTCGTTCATGGCCGCCACCGCCCAGGCGCAGGCCGAGGCGACGAAGGAAGCTCAGAAGGCCGGCATCGAGCATGCGAAGAGCTTCGACGAGAAGTACCTCGGCAGGAAGCCATCCTACACCCGGAAGCAGTTTGACGACGCGGTGGACGCGCTCAACCGGGGCGAAGCCGTCGCCGCCGTTGCCAAGGCCACCGGCCTGTCGCGGGGCACTGTCTACCGGATTCGCGACGGCCGAGCGGAAGCCGAAGCTGCGCTCGCCCGGTGGGCCGCCTGATGCCTTCCAACCCGTGAAACTTGTTGCACGGCCAGAGCGGGCTCCGTGCATCTATAGAGACACACATAATGACCCTGATGATAGCCCCCAACATTCCATATGCCCGACTACGGTCGAGGACAGGCAACCGCCCCCTAGACCCCGCCATCCCGGCCATGGCCCTTCTGCCATCATCCGAGGCCCGGCATGACAAGCTGACTGTCATGGCCAAGGGGAGGGTCTACCTTGCGCTTGAGGACGTCGAGGCGGTGCTTGGAAGTGCTGATGATCGGGGCGGAGCAGGAGGTAGTGGCATTGTACTGTGCGACGGAGGTGTCGGTGCTTGGCAGTGGAAACTAAAAACGCCCTCCGCGCGCTGGCTCTTTGGAATGCAGGGAAAGGCCCGCTACGTTTCGCAGGCTGGTCGGCTCGAAATCGAGATGGAGTTGCTACTCAATCCGAGCCGCTTCCTCGCTCACCAGCCGGACCCGTCGCTTGCGGCCGTAAGGTCTCGCGATCCGCTGGACGCGTTATGGCGTGATCCTATGCGGCGTGCGGAGATAGAGGGGCAGACGCTCGATGGACGCGACAACGCTATCATCGGCAGGTCTTACTTTCCCAGCTTCGCAGGCCGGGAACCGTGGTGGCGCGAAGTCCTCGAAGCGTATTTCAATCACGTAAAAGCCGCGCTCACGAACGTTCTTACTCCGGTCGGCGTGGATGGTCGTTTCGATCATCTTGAGTTCACGCACGTGCGGTCAGCAGAGGTTCAATGGGAACTGGATCATGCTGCTGCCGTGTCATGGGTAAACGCACTTTCAAATAGGGTGCTGCATGCAGATGCCGCCGCAAGTATCGGACGGTATCTGACGGTGTCTGGCTCCGGGAATGCTAAAGTCCTCCGGCTAGCGTTGCGCCAAGATATCTTCATCAAGATTTACGCGAAGATGTTTGGGCGCGTTCGCATTGAAGTAGAGTATCTCGATGGACCAAAAATAAATGACATTGCTACAGGTCGTGGGAGATTTACACGTGGCAGCGTGATTGATACTGTTTGTTCGCTTCGCAGCGATGCGGAGGCGCGCCTTCATGCATTCTGGAACAGTGCAATGAGATTGGGGAATGTTGCCGAAGAAGCCGCGAGCATGCAGCGACTAGTTTTCGCTGTGATCCGGGCAGCAAAAGGACAAAATGCAGAACGCGTGCTCGAATTGCTCTTTGCTCATCATCGTTTAGAGCAAACCGAATTCGATGGCTGCGCTCCGCAGGCCGTCTGTGAAGCTCTGGCACGCGACGGAATTCTCACGCGCCCCCGGCTTCGGAAAAGGGCACGCGCACCTCAGTTCGCCCTTGCACCCGCGTACTCGCGAATGATCACCAACGAACTTGGTTCGGTCCAGCCAAGGGTCTCGATCCACTAATCAAGAGTTTGATGGTGCAACTTGTTGCACTGACCATAATAGCCGGAGCCCTGCAAAAGGGCATGTAAGGAACAAGATGATCACGACGTTAGGGATTTGCGCTGCCTATCTCGCCGCCGGCTCCATCGTATGGCGGAAACTCGTCATACAGCCGCATCACGGTAGTCAGTTCGCGTGGTGTGAGAACAATGGCGGAATCAATCTCGGAGAAGACATTGCATTTCTCTTAGCCAAGGGGACGTTCATGGTAGTATGGCCTATTTGGCTAATTGTATTCATTGCTTGTCGTATCTTACAAAGTTCTTAATTTGGATTAATTTAAAACTTGTAAGGCGTGTATCTTATATTCCGCGCTCACGAATGAATTTGATCTTGGGGGATGCAAGTTGCCTGTTGACCCATTCGGAGAGATCGTCTCTGGCAATCAACTTGTTGTAGAAGCGAAATTGCGCGCAAAAATATTTTCGAGTTACTTGGAAAAAGAAGTTCTTGCATCGGCGCGTGATACAATGCGCAAGAATGAAAAGCACCATTGGTGGCCCACTAGTATATCTAAATTTTGGGGACGTGATAAAGATAAGAAGCTCACGCAAATGGGAAAAGAATATATTCGCCGTTATTATCCAAAACAGGTTGGAAGCATACCCGACCATAATACCAAAAGTTCTGGCGATCAAAGTCTTGAAGCGCTTTATTCAGATTTAGTTGAGCGAAAAATAGGAGATACATTCAGAAAACTTAATATTTTATCAAATAATGTCATTGATAGTAGTCATGATGGGCAATGGATTTTAGAGGATTTGAGCGAATTAGACAGACAAAACATTGCTCGATACACTGGGGCCATGCTGGTGAGAACACCATATACCGTCGGGCATCGGGGGGAACGTACAATATCTGGGGAGTTCATGGGCACTATAGGAATGGGTGCTTTTGCTGGATTGCAGTCTGGTCGTAGAATAAATGGAGTTGCAGAAAGCGAGCCGTTGAGCCGAGAAGAGGTCGGATCAACTATGGATATAGTATTAGACTTCGCCATCTCGCTATTGCCGGCACTTATAGTTGATCAGTACGAGCGTGAAGTTGTTTTGGTTTTTAACAGATCTAAGGCCGGATATGTTTTTTCGGATGCTGGGTATTTTGCTCATAAGAGCGGCCGCGAGGGACTGGCGTATTATCCCCTTCTTCCAAACGTTTGCGCAGTTTATCGGGAGTCACATTATAGAAAATCAAATCATTTCATGACCGGCGCGATTGCTGGCGATGATTTTAGAGATGAAATCAACAGAGCTATTATTTCGAGGACGCAGAAGTATGTCTACTCTTCAGTGTATCCGAGTAAGTATTTAATATCCGAAGTGAATGCTCATATCGGCTCTAAATATCCAGCTCCTTTTGTAAGAACAGGAAATCTTCTTCATCGGCCTATATAAGTTAGGTGCGCTATTGGAGTAATACTTGGCAGTCGTTCATTGTGTTTCTACCAAGAGAGGCTGTAGTGGGATTTCACCCCAATCTAATCCCTGGCCTCGCGTCGGGCCTCTTAAGGGCTGGTAAGTATGACACGCGAGTGTTACACATTGACGTGGCGCTGTCGGCCTAAGTCACTGTATTTCCATCATTATAATCTGCTGGGTCACTGTCCTGCCGGGCCCACCACTCACTCTCCGCAAACGACGGACGTTCGGGTTTGGCGGGAGACGTGCGGCGTCTCAAGGGTATAGCGAAAAGCTGCCGCTTTAAGGCCTCTTCTCCGGGCCGGTCCTGCGGGCATGATTCTCGGCGATTTCGGCCGGTTTCTCGCCTGCCGCCGGTGCAGCATCCGCAACATTTCTGCTCGCCGTGCCGGAGACCGGTTCGCAGGCTAGCAGAGCCGTGGTTCGGTAGTGGCTGTGCACTGGCGTGTGAGCGATTACCGCTACTTCGGACTGGACTTGCGCTGCGAATGGAGCGGAACTGTCAGCGTCCTTGAGGCCGCCGACGCGGTGCGCCCTCGACCCCCTGCCGATCCCTCGCGATCCGCGGGGTTGCGCTGGTGGCAGCAGACCCGCTGCCTCACCATCGCAAGGCCCACCTTCATGATCGACGAGATCCACCACGCGCTGCTGAAAGCTGCCGCCGAATCCCACGACCAGTTGATCGCCCGTCCCACCGGGCTGAACGCTCGAGCGGCCAAGGCGCTGTTCGCCAAGCTCCACAAAACCGAGTTGGCGGTAGAAGTCGTTGTCACCGCGGATGAGCCGCACTGGCACAGCGACGAGCGCGGTCCGATCGGATTACGCCTCACGCCAGCCGGTCGGAAAACCCTCGGCCTCGATGCCGGACCGGACAGGGCTGAGACAAAGCCGAGATCTGGCACGAAGCAGGCGTTGATCATCGCGATGCTGCGGCGTGACGAGGGCGCCACGCTCGCCGACCTGATGGCCGCCACCGGCTGGCTCGCCCATTCGACGCGCGCCGCCATGACCGGCCTGCGCAAGCGAGGGATGATCCTCACGAAGGGACACGATGCGGAGGGTCGGACCGTCTATCGCCTGACCGACGATGCCACGACGGAGGCCCGGTGATGGCCGGCGTGATCAGCCCCGAGCTTAAGGCCGAGATCGAGGGGCTTGCCTCCCTCGATGTGGGTGATCTTCGCATCCGCTGGCGCCAACATCTGCGAACGGCCCCTCCCCCGAATCTGTCTCGGACCCTGATGATGCGGCTCCTGGCCTACCGCATCCAGGCCAAAATGCTAGGCGACCTCGATCGCGACAGTGCCCGGCTGCTCGATCGGATTGCGAAGGAGAGGCTGCGCCGGCGCGCCGCCGCCGAACGCGCGGCTAAGCCGAAGGCACCGCCCATCGTCCCGCCGATCCCGACGCCCGGGCTTCGGCCCGGCACGCTGCTGGTGCGGGAGTTCGGGGGCGAGGTTCACACCGTCACCGTGATGACGGGTGGGTTTGCCTGGAGGGAGACGACCTATGCCAGCCTGTCGGAAGTTGCTCGCGCCATCACCGGCACCCGCTGGAACGGACCCCGCTTCTTCGGGCTGCGGGACAAGGTGCCTACCAGAGTGCCAAGCGGCGGTGGCGAGGCATCGATAGCTATCACGTTGGGAGGGATCGCGTGATGGCATCCCCCTCCAAGCCGCCGCATCCCAAGGCCCTACATCCGAAGATCCACTCTCTGACAACCCCGCTTTCGAAGACCCAAGCCCCCAAGGCCCTGCGCTGTGCGATCTACACCCGCAAATCTACCGAGCACGGCCTCGATCAGGCCTTCACCTCCCTCGACAACCAGCGCGAGGCGGCCGAAGCCTACATCAAGAGCCAGGCGCATGAGGGCTGGCGCCTGCTGCCCGAGGCCTACGACGATGGCGGTGTCTCAGGCGGCAGCCTCGAGCGTCCGGCGCTGCAGCGGCTGCTTGCCGAGGTCGAGGCGGGGCGCGTCGATGTGGTGGTGGTCTACAAGGTCGACCGGCTCACCCGTGCGCTCTCGGACTTTGCCAAGCTCGTCGAGCTGTTCGACGCGCACGGCGTCTCCTTCGTCTCGGTGACGCAGGCCTTCAACACCACCAACAGCATGGGACGGCTGACGCTCAACGTCCTGCTGTCGTTCGCCCAGTTCGAGCGCGAGGTCACGGCCGAGCGCATCCGCGACAAGATAGCAGCCTCGAAGCGCAAGGGCATGCGCATGGGTGGACCTGTGCCACTGGGCTACCGCGTCCACGACAAGAAGCTGGTCCCCTGCCCCGATGAGGCGGCCCAGGTACGAACGATCTTCGAGCGCTATCTCGCGCTCGGCTGCCTGAACGGGCTGGCGGTCGATCTGCAGGCTCAGGACATCCTGACCAAGCGATCCCCGCGCCGGGATGGCACGATCCGGGGCGGCATCGCCTTCACCAAAGGTCCGCTGGCCTATCTCCTGCGCAACCGGGTCTATGTCGGTGAGGTGATTCACAAGGACCGGCACTATCCCGGAGAGCACGAGGGCATCGTCCCGCGCGAGCTGTTCGATGCGGTCCAGGCGGCGCTGGGCGAGAAGGCGCAGGCGCAAGGTTCCGTCAGGGGCAACACCGGCTCGTGGCTGACGGGGCTGCTCTACGATGATCGCGGCAACCGGATGACGCCGAGCTCGGCCAGGAAGGGGGCGCTCCGCTACCGCTACTACGTCTCACGTGCGCTCGAGACGGGGCAGCGCAGCGAGGCCGGCTCGGTCGCCCGCGTGTCGGCACCCGAGATCGAGCTGGCGGTGCGGGAGGCGCTTACACCCCCCTCCCCTGATCAACCTTCCCCATCCGAAGAGATGCCCCTGCTCGCTTACGTCAGCCGGATCGTCGTTCACCCAAGCCATCTTGCCATCAGTTTCGTTGAGCCGGACGGGGCAGGGCAAGACGACAGCACAAGCGGAGCAGGAGCCATCGAGCCGACCCCCCTTCGTGTGCCCTGGTCGGCCCGACCGAGCCGTCGTCGGCGCCAGATCATCCACGCTGGAAGTGATGAAGGGACAGCATCGCTGCGGCCGATGCGGGTCGAGACCCGAGCCCGCCTCGTCGACGGGATCGCCAAGGCGCGCTTTTGGCTCGACGATCTTGCCAGCGGCCGCGTGGCGGACACCCATGCCATCGCCACAGCGGAAGGCTGCAGCGAGCGCTCGGTGCGCATGACCCTCAACCTCGCCTTCCTGGCTCCATCCGTCATCCAGGCGGCGATCGCTGGCACCTTGCCGGAGGGGTCCGGCATCTCCGCGCTCGTGAACGCACCAATGGTATGGAGCGAATATCCTGACTGTCCGACGTCAGCACCTGTGGGACAGATTGAGGGTCTTCACGAACGGAGGATGGCTGGTTCATCGTAGCCCCTAAGGAGCGAAGATGAAGCAGACATCCGGACCGGCCAAGAAGCCGGCAGAAGCGGTGATCAAGGACATCCGTCGGGCCACACGTCGGCAGTTCTCGTCCGAGGAGAAGATCCGCGTGGTTCTGGAAGGCTTGCGTGGCGAGGACAGCATCGCCGAGTTATGCCGACGTGAGGGGATCGCCGCCTCGATGTACTACGGCTGGTCCAAGGAGTTCCTGGAGGCTGGCAAGAAGCGCCTGTCGGGCGATACGGCTCGTGCGGCCACCACGGATGAGGTGCGGGATCTACGTCGCGAAACGGGGGCGCTGAAGTGTCCGTCGTCAGATGATTTGGGACAGTCTGCGGTGTTCAGGAGCGGAGGTTCTGGTCCATCTGGGGTGAGAGGTTAGGCGGCCTGCGCGTGGTGGCGCAAGCGGCGATCCATCAGGGTCTGGCGCTTGATGCGTTCGCGCTCGGCCAGGATCCCTTCGCCGCGTCCAAAGTAGACGTCAGCGGGCGTGAGGTTGCTCAGGCTCTCATGGGCTCGGGCATGGTTGTAGTGTTCGACGAAGTCGGCAACCTGCGTCTCCAGCTCGCCGGGCAAGTAGGCGTGTTCGAGCAGGATGCGGTTCTTGAGCGTCTGATGCCAACGCTCGATCTTGCCCTGCGTTTGAGGATGGCATGGCGCACCGCGGATGTGGGTCATGCCCCGAATGCCGAGCCAGTCAGCCAGGTCGCTGGCGACGTAACTCGGCCCGTTGTCGGAGAGCAGGCGTGGCCGCTGCATCACCCGCGCCTGATCGAGTCCAGCCGCACCCAGCGCCAGGTCGAGCGTGGCGGTGACGTCGCTGGCCTGCATCGTCGTGCACAGCTTCCAGGCGACGATGTAGCGCGAGAAGTCGCTACGCCGTCCTTCGGTTCGTCTAATACGGTCGACAAGTAGTACCAGCCCCAGCCAACGACCTTCAGATAGGTGAAGTCCGTCTGCCAAAGCTGGTTGGGAGCGGTGGTCTTATCGTGGAACTCGTCGGCGGCCTTGATGACGATATAGGCCGGGCTGGTGATCAGGTCCTGAGCCTTGAGCAGCCGGTAGACGGTCGCTTCCGAGACGAAGTAGCCCCGCTCGTCGGTGAAGCGTACCGCCAGTTCACGCGGGCTGAGTTCAGGCTGCTCCAAGGCCAGGGCAACGATCTGCTCGCGGATCTCCGCAGGTAGGCGGTTCCAGACCCGGCTCGGCTGCGAAGGATGGTCGCTCAACGCCTCGGGGCCGCCGCGCTGGTAAGCGTCGTACCAGCGGTAAAACGTCGAGCGCGTGATGCCGAGCTTGTCCAGGGTGGCACGCACCGGCAGGTGGGATTGCTCGACGAGTCGGATGATCTCCAGCTTCTCGGGGGCCGGGTACCTCATGCCTCGTCGCCCCCAGCCCCGCTCATGCTTTTTTTAAGCAGACGGTTCTCCAGGACGAGATCAGCTACGACCTCCTTCAGCGCCCCCGTTTCGCGACGTAGATCCCGCACCTCATCCGTGGTGGCCGCACGAGCCGTATCGCCCGACAGGCGCTTCTTGCCAGCCTCCAGGAACTCCTTGGACCAGCCGTAGTACATCGAGGCGGCGATCCCCTCACGTCGGCATAACTCGGCGATGCTGTCCTCGCCACGCAAGCCTTCCAGAACCACGCGGATCTTCTCCTCGGACGAGAACTGCCGACGTGTGGCCCGACGGATGTCCTTGATCACCGCTTCTGCCGGCTTCTTGGCCGGTCCGGATGTCTGCTTCATCTTCGCTCCTTAGGGGCTACGATGAACCAGCCATCCTCCGTTCGTGAAGACCCTCAATCTGTCCCACAGGTGCTGACGTCGGACAGTTGGACCACGCCCCGATCGCGGCGCCTTCGAACGCGATGTCGCCGATCTTGGCGCCGGCGTCTTTCGCGACCCGCACTCGTTCGGTGGTAGGTCGGTAGGTGTCCGCCAAGCCTTCCCGCAGGTCGAAATAGGCCGTCACGCGGTGCTCATGAGGCTGCGATCCCGGATCCGGCGTGGTCGCGCTGTTCATTTCAATCTGGCCAGCCCGTCGAGGACCCGGTCGATCGCGATGCCTTCATTGCGATAATAGGTGGCTTTCGAAGGTGCGTCCGGTTCGGTCAGCCAGCCGCCGCTGTGGTGCAGCGCCACCACGTTCCAATTGGCGTCGAAGACCGGAGAGCCCGACGACCCAGGAAGTGTGTCCGTCAGATACTGGATGCGGCCGCCGCCGACGAACGCCACGATATTCGCGGAGAGCGAGATCTGCTTCGGTCCACCGCCGGGATGCTGGATGATGTTGACAGGATCGCCGACCGCGACCGGAGTGCGGGTCAGCGGCAATGCGCCCCATTTTTTCGCCACCTCACCCGCGACCTTCACGGCCGACCAGTCGTCAGCGACCGACGTATGAAAGAACGCGTCCGGCAGCAGAGCCGCTTCCTCCATTGTGGCATCAAGCCCGTCCGCGGTCTGCTGGTAGTTGAACTGTGCAATCGACGATGCCGCGATTGCGGCGCTCGGCAGCACGTGATTGTTGGTGATCAGGATGCTGTCCTCGGTAACGAAACCTGTGCCAGAAGCACCGTCCCGGCGCTTTACGCGCACCACAGCCTTCGAGCGGAGCAGACCGACCTCCAGATAGGCTATTGGGACGAGTGTGCTTTGGGTGCCAATGAGCTTCTCGAGTTGCCCTGTGCCGGCTGGTCCCTCCCATCGTACCGGCTCGGGACCTTTCATGACAGGCGGTGGGGCGCGGTCCTTAGCGCGCTTCAGGGCTTCATCGTCCGGGTTCTCTTCGAGCGAGCGTGCGACGACGTCATCGACCTTGTCGTGCACATTGGCGTAATCGAGCACGCTGAACCACCGCGTGAGCGAACTGCCGTCGAAGTCAATATGCACTGTCCGGAGGCCGGCACTAGCGGCGAGCCTGCGCACCTCCTTGTCGGTCGGATAAAGATTGGCCAAGATCTCGTTGAGACCGGCTAACGCCACGTGGTTCCACTTGCTCATTAGGCGAACTCGAATTGCGCGGCATAGAGGAGCGCCTGCTGCCGCTCGGTTTCGATCGCCCGGTCGACAAGTCGTCCGGCTTCTTCGGCAATGCTGCCGCCTTGTGACCATCGTCGCCATGGAATCCCCGATTTCTCCGAGAGACGCTTGAGGACGGTTGCTTCCTGAACATTGGACAGCATGCGTAGCAGCGCGTCGACGACGTCTTCGCCTCTTGCGGCCTCTGCCACGCGTCGTTCGATGAGCCGTAATTGGGCGGCCTTGCGGAACCGCATGTCCTCGGGGTTGGCGAACAGCGCGTCCCACATCGGATTAGCGATGTCGGCCGACGTCAGATAGCTGCCCTCTCGGCCCCTGTCATGTCTGTAGTCCTCGAAAAAGCGCGAGATCCCGCACCTAAAATCGCTATCGGCACTGTCGGCGGTCGCATAGACGAAGTCGTGGAGCTGCACGTTATCCTGCCAGTATTCCATGATCGAAAACGGATGGATCTGGACGGGCGCACCTTGCTCGACGCCATCGACGTCGTCCACCTTGTCGAGAACGAGACAGCCCCGGGGTATGTCACTGACGACGGGAAACAGCGCGGCCCATTTCTGCGGCATGTCGCGCCAGCGCGCGCTGCCGTTGACGATCACGCTGCCCTCGCGAAGACGATGATGTTCCCACACCTCGGGCGCGACCAGGACTGGAGCACCGGAGGACGCGTTGTGACCCGCAGACATCGTGACGAGACGATAGCCGTCCTCGGCTTGAGGCAGCCGCACCGTGCCGATGCCGCCCAGGACCTTTCCGGACTTGCCTCGGGGCTTGTAGGTCCGCCAGCCTCGGGATTTGCGCTCGATCAGCGCGGGATTGATCCTTCGCAGTTTATCCGCCCCCTGCAGCCAGAACAGGCCCGGGATGCGGGCGATCCATTCCGAGATCACCACCTTGTACATATGGAATTTAAGACAACTTCGCCGCTCCGTATGCTCTTTGGCATAATGTTGGAACACGTATTGCCATAGTTCTTCATCTGTCGAGAATAGGCATTGGTCAATCCTTGATTAGGTAGGTGTGACTGTGGCTCGTGCAATGGTTGATCGACTAGCGCATAATTGACGAGTGCCTCGCCGACCTGAGCGGCGACGAAACCTCTTTTGAGTGGATCGGTCATAGCGAGGGTATCCTAGTGGCAGGGCGGTCTGGCCAACCTCTAGCTGACGTCGCGCAGTGTCAACGCCTTCATAAACTGTGTTTGTCCACGTGAATGATTAGATTAAGCGCGAGTGGCAACGGCGGTCGGAAGCCGGCATTGAACGGCCCATTGGCTCTCATGGACCTAGAGCTCAAGAGCGACGAGCTTATCGCGGGTGTCATGCGCATCGCATTAATCAGAACTTACAAGCATTTGAGATGGGATCGCGAGGGCTATTTACTGCGAACAGATCTATAATAATCATCTCTTAGACGGATCCACTTGAGATAAGCATGCCCTGATCGGTTGATGCGGGGATGATTGCTATTCATACACATCGACATAAATCGTGGTAACTCGCCGCAGCGGTCGATATATTCTACCGCGCTCATCCAAGCCTTGCGCCGCGACCGGCGGCACTCCTTGAGGAATTCGTCGGGTCGGAGATCAATCGGAAGCCACGCTCCGAGCACCTTCGCTATCTGTTCCGCGGCCCAGTCTTCGAAAACAGGCGTGCGTGCGGCAACCTCGAGGGCGTTTCGGAGTGGTACGCGCCATTCTGGGTCGTCGCTTGCAAGCCCCTGCAACAAGGAAGCTATCGCATGAGGTTCGCGCAACAGCTTTCCCATATCCGTCTCGACGGCCTGCGCGAAACGATCTGACCATCCCCCGAGGACCTCGGCGCTTCGCATGCGCTTTTCGATCTCTTGGGCGAAATCGTCACGGAACTGGCGCGTGGCACGGCCATCAACACCCGCTTCCGCCAAGCGCCGCTCAACGAATTCGAGAAAATCGCTCGTCGGGCGAAAGCTGCCGGCGAGCACTTTGCGCGCGGTGACCTGAACCCTCGCCATCACGTCGCGATCCAGTACTGCGCTCGCGCGCAGATACCGAGTTGCGTCAAATGAGTAACGATCAAATGAATCCAGTATTTTATCAATAATATTGCGAGGGTGTCTGTAGTCGCGTTCAATTATGACATAAAAATAAATGCATTCGATAGTCTGCTCAACACCAAATTTGCGCGCGATCAGCTGGTCGCGCATCAATATGTCGAGACCGCCGCGTAGCCGGTGCGCCTCATCCGGCGCATGCTCATCCAGCACGAGACTGAGCAGGTAGTTATAGCGTAGCGATAAATTGGGGCTGTCGGTTATGATTTCGCGGACTAGCGCCGGCTCATCCCATAGCTCAGCCTGGAAGATCGCGATCGCGTACCAGGGCCCGGGTCTGCTGCCTCCGCCCAGATCCATCCAGAGCTTGATCGCTCGTTCCGGCTGACCGGAGCGGACGAGGCCGTCGCAACGCACCGCAGCCCAGTCTTGGCGCTCCCCCTCGGGAAGCAGCTTCGCTTCAGCGACGCTCAGGCGCCGCCCCACCCGATGAAGCAGCCGCACCCGGATCTCATCGGGCAAATCCTCGGCGGATTGAGCCACCTTTCGCAGGATCTCGGGAGGCACATTCGCCGTCGCAGCTTCGAATTCTCTGGGGTCGATCAGTGAGAGACAGTGGTAGACAGCCTCGCCCCGATCCTCATCGTCTGGTTCCGGCCGCTCTTTGTACCAACGCGCTGCCGCTGCGTGGACGGCGCGAACACGGTCGGCCTGTTGAGGATCCTCCCGCATCGCTCGGAGCATCGCGCTCCGGACCTCTGGATAGTGCAGCAGCTCCTCGCCGCGCCGTTCTACCAGCCAGACTTCCTGCGCGAGCAACGTGAACAGGTCTTGCGCCTCCCAAGCCTCGAGCGGTCCCAGGCCGCAGGGTTCCGCGAGGACCTTGCGGATCAGCTCTGGCGTTACGCGCCGAAGCGCCAGTCCCGGATGCGCTAGCTTGCGCGCAAGGGGATCGGCAATGTGGTCGAGGAATCGCTTGTAAAGTAGGCCCTGGCGGAGGGCGGCATTGACACCCTGCAATCCGCCATCGAAGTCCGACATGAATGTCGCTTGTGTGCCCGCCGGAAGCTGCAGGACGTAACGCGCGGCTAGCTTGAGTGAGAGCGGGCTGCCTCCGACGAGCCGTGCCAGCTGCCGCGCCGCCTCGGGGCGCAGACCCAGTCGGAGCAGCAGTTCCACGGAATCCCGTCGCCCGAGTTCCTTCAGATGGATCGCACCGGGGGCTGTCAGATAGCTCTCCGGGGGGATAGGCGTGCGCCCGCTCACTATCACCCCGAACCTGAAGTCCCAGGCCTCGCGCACTCCCGACAGCCAGCTCAGGACCCGGCCAGCCGGGGCCTGCGGGTCCCAGTCCCGATAAGTGCCGCGCTGCCACTCTTCGAAGGTGTCCAATACGACGATCATCCGACGGCGGTTGACGCCATTGTTCCGGATGATGGACCGGGCTTCGTACGCGAACTCGTCACCGTGGCGTGAAACCGACTCCAGTCCCTCCGATGATTCGTCCTTGAGCGTCTCGCCCCGCGCGGCTCTCGCCCTGCCGATCGATCCCCGCAACGCGCCCAGCGCAGCGGAGGTCTCGGGGAAGAATAGCTCCAGCTGCCGGGACAGTTCGAAGGACAGCTCCAGCTCGCCGCCAGTTAGGAAGGAGCGACGGTCGAAATCGATGCTGATTAGGAGCGGCGCTGTCGGTGACTCGAAAGCCTCGGCAAGCAGGGGGCGCAGCGCTTGTGCCAGCAAGGTCGACTTGCCCAAACCGCCTATGCCGCTGACGGTGAGGATCGGGATCTGAGAGCCGGCATCCTCCTCGCTAACAAACCCGCGAAGGCGTGCGATCTCGGCCGCACGGCCGACGAACCCGTCCTTCAGGAGATGGTCGAACGCGCTCAGGGCGCTGTGCCTTGCCGCGTCTCGCCGCAATTCGGCGACTTGTTCAACGCGCTCCGGCTGAACCGCGACCGCCCAGCTACAGGCGAGCGCGCGCACGGCGCGGGGGCTCCCCAACGGCAGCTCCTGGTCTGTTAGGAGCAGACGTAGGAGCCTTCCGGGAGCGTCGGTAGGCAGAGAATCGGCCTCGGCGACCGCTTCGGCGATTCCGTCTCGACCCAACGCGCGAAGCACCGCTGCGCGGCGCTCGCTCTTCAGCGTCCAAGACCAGGAGCCTGCCACGCGCGTCCGGTCGAAGCCGGGCGCGAGGCGGTCCAACAGCAGGTTCGCTAGGGCTGCCGAATAACCGGCCGCCAGGTCGGCGGGGCGAACGGCACCCGAGACGGTAGCGCGCCGCTCTAGCGCCTCGCTCGCCTCACGAACTTGCTCCTCCGTCCAGTCCATAGGCTCGGCCGAGGCTGGCGCTACAGCCTCCCAGACCGCATCTCGTACGGATGACGGATAAGGCTCTGACGAAGACGGTAGGGCGCGCGGCCCCTCGTCATCCGTGTGGAGCCATGCCTCTGCCGGCTCAGGATCGGCCGTCGGGGCCGTGGGCTCGGCGCTCTGCGGCGCGGCAAGCGCCTCAGACGGCACGCCGAGCGTGCGGGCGAACCCGTCCCGCTCGGGAGCCGATCGCTGCTGCCAAGCCCGGATCAATGTCTCGGCTAAGACCTGCAATTCGGGCGACCGGGTATCTTCGCTCATTCGCCCGCGCCTCCGGCAACAGGCGCCAGCTTTGGCGTGAAGGCGTTGATCACCGCACGGAGCGTCTCGGTCGCCCCGTTCGCCGCCGCAGCCGCGCGCAAGTACGCCGGACCCGGCGGTTGCGCTGCGAGGTTCGACGCCACGAGGACATGGAAGGTGGCGCGGACTTCGTGTGGCGGCCGGAACCCTGGCGGAGCCAGGGCAAGGAGCAGGTGATCGACGACGTCATCAATGTCCGGCACGTTCGGCAGAATTTCGACGTGCTCGGCCTGGGCTGGGCCCGTCCAGCCGATGAGCAAAAGATTTAAGTGGGGTGCGTCATTCAGCGCCCCAATCAACGCCTCTACGACCTGGGCAGCGCCGTTCGCTGCCGTGTCGCAGACCTCCAGGCCATCGAGAGCCAGCCAGAGAGGCCGCTTGTCGGCGATCGCCTCCACCTCCCGGATCAGCCAGGGCAGGATGTCGTTGCGAAGGTCGCGCAATTCGGTCGTCAGCCGCGAAGGGGCATTCAGCGTTTCCGGCAGCGTCGCTCCCAGCCCTCCGAAGATCGCCTGGACGAATTCGAGCGGCGATCGTAGCTTCAGGTTTCGCACGTCGAGACCCATCAAACGGCATCCGGCCAGCCGCGCGAGTTCTTCCACGATCGCGACCGTGAAGGTCCTGTCGGTCGGGACATCGCCCAGGACGACGAACAGCCGCTGGCGCGGCGGAAGGCCAGGCGACATGGCCCGCCAGCAACGGAACTGTAAATCGCGCCGACCGAAGACGGGAGTCGGATCACGTCGCTCGTCCGGGGCATGGACCAGGTATGGCGTCTGGTCGGCCAGGCGCGCGAGCGTCTCGACCTGCTCGGCCCAGGAATAGATAGGGACCGCGCGATTGTTCTGGTTGGCGGCGGCGATGAGGTTCGGACCGGCCTGGTGCAGCGCCACGACCCGCCAGTTGTCGTCGAAGCAGGGCGCGCCGGAGGATCCGCCGTCGGTGTTGGCGTCGTGCAGCCACCGCAGCGGCAGCGGCGCACCAAGATCTCGGTTTATGTCGCCGATCGACCAGACCAGCCCCATTGGCGCACCCAGGGCGTCGCCGGGGTGGTGCAGAATGTGGACGCCGAAAGTCGCCTTCGGGGGAGAGCCCGAGCAAACACGATGACCCCGCAGACCAGCGCGTGGCGGCGTCGTCAAGCGGATCAGGGCCAGATCCCACGGCCCGGTTGGCGCCGCGATCCCCGCGACGCTGTCGATCGCATAGAGCGCCTCGCCCTCGCCGTGAGCGCGAGGGCTGTAGTGAGCCAGCCACTCCTCATGCAACCGCGCGGCGATCGGTCTGGCCTCCTGGGTCTCGCCATCGGGCAGCAAATCGTCGGCATCGAAGAAGGTGATCCCAATGCGTGCGAGGCTGCCGGGGAGCCTTTGCCCGCTTTGACCGACCAGGGTGGACACGACATGCGCGGCCGTGGCCACCACGGTCGGACGGATCAGCACGCCCGTGCCGCGATGCTGACCGTCGATGGTGATGCGGCAGGTATGGTCGCACGCCTCCATCAGTCGCCTGCCGCCGATCAGCGCATTCTGCGGCTTCCAGGCGCCGTTGACATAGGATTGCAGCGCAAAGCTGGCGCCCAGAAACGGCGTCGATGCCGCATTGAGGCCAGCCGCCGTTAGGTTCTCTTCCGTCAAACGACTCAGCAGCGCCCGAAGGACGCCGCCGCCGATCGCCGCCCAGACAGCCTGCTTGAGAAAACTAAGCCGGTCGACCTGCAGGTCCCCCCGCAGGAGAATCTCGTGCTTGGCCCGAAACGCGTCCCAGACCGCAATCACATGCGGCCAGTCACCGGTGATCTCGGCGACGAGCGCAGCGATTCGGGGATCGTCGTGTGTCAGCAGGGCTCCGCCGTCAGGCATGGCACACATCCACGCCGGCTTGGGATGCACTCGGACGCCGCATCACAGCGCCACCCCATGCGCGGCAAGCGCCGATCGCAGAGTTGGGCCGTCGGGGGTGACGGGCGCATCGGCGCAGGCGGCGAGGACATGCGCCCAGTTGGTCCGTTCGCCGCCCCATTGCCCACCGTAGTGCAATCCAACTGCCTTGAGCCTGCCTGCCCCACGTAGAAGACCGAGCGGGGAACCGCTGTTACCATTGATGGTTGTGGCGTCGTGGGTGACGGTCCAAAGCACATTGCCCGGTGAGGGCTCCAACATCCCCGAGCAGGCCCCCGGCGCAAGCCGCTTGCAGCCGATGTCGCCGGCGAGCAGCTTCGCGATCATCGCTTCGTACTCCGTCCGCAGGGCTGGCGGGGTCCAGCGGCGCCAGTCGCCGGGATATCCCACACCGACGATAATGGTGTCCGCGGGAACTTCGGCGAGGTCGGTCCGGAGCGCCAGGACCCGGTCGGCTGCTTCACCAGTCAGGCTCGACGGGGCTATTTCGAGCACGGCGAGGTCGAGCCTCCCATGATCGATCGGCGGCACCACGGCGTCGACGCCGGCGAAGAGGATCTGCAGCACCTGCCGGCGGTCGTAGTTTGCGCGACCCTGGTGCTCTCTTCCGAAATCCAGGAAGATGTTAGGATGCAACGCAATGCCTTGCGTCCCGAAGTCAGCGACACCTTGGGCGACGTGGCGGTTGGTTAGTGCAAGCGTCGGCGCGATCAGAAAGGCGGTTCCGATCCCGCTTCCGCCGATCTCGACCCGACCCACGCAGGACGCGAACGCGGCGAGCTCTCGCAGGCGGGGGGCCAGCGTGGTCTTCCACTGGCTGGTGCTAAACGAGCTCGCCAGGTCGACCTCGCCATCCCGCACTAGGAACGAGGGACGAGTCCCGTCGAACGCGACGATCGCTTCCAGCGAGGAGAGCTCATCCGCATCGGGCTCCCGCTCGCGCTGGCCGAGGACCATTACGGCCTCTTGACTGGAGAATTCGATCGCATCCACTGTCCGCAAAAGCGCCACGTCACCGCCGAACTGCTCCATGACTAGGCGGCGCATCTCCTCCCGCGCAGAGCGGATTCGATCCACGGGCTGCATCCCAACAGTCGAGACTTGTTCAGCGCTCTCCAGTCCGCCTCCGCCCGTGGCGCGGTCCATACCGAGCCGCCGACGCCAGGCTTCCGCGCGGGAAGTGCGATAGTCTCTCAAGCGGCACCCTATCCCTGTAGCTGGTGGCGACGTCTAACCCTGCGATGCACCCTAATTTCCTGTTCCAGCAAGAACAGCTTCTCGCGCTCTGGGACCAAGGCCGTCGCCAGACACCCTTGGGCCTACGCCATTAGGCCGCCTTTAATACAGCGTGGGACCGCACTTGTGATCTGTCACGTCCGCGATCTCGACCGATTGCCGTCAGGATGTACGAAGTCCCTGCTCGAAAAGGCGCGCCTCCCGCTCACGCCTCTTCTGCAATCCGACTACGTTAGGCCAGATCCGCTTCATCGAGCGGAACTCCGCAGAGATCTTTGACAAGAATTTTTTCTTCATGTGCTCCTTGATGGCGCGCATCTCGGTGTAGCGGTCGCCCTGGCTGTTAAAGGATGCGCCACGATTGTAGGTGAGCGAGACGAGGGCGCCGAGGCCGTCGGCACTTAGCGCGTCCGTGTTGGGAAGCGAGCGTTCCACGAGCCCGGTCCAGCGGGGGATTACTTTGTCACGATGAACCTCGATCGCGGCCTCCCAAGGTACGTCGATTGATCCGGCGAGGTTCGCGGCGACCTGCCTCGCCGCCGCGCCTTTGACGCCGATCGCCGGCTTTAGCGCCGCGATCATGCTGCCGGGGATCACGCCGCCGAAATCGGCCTTGAGCAGCTGCTCCGTGGTGTAGCCAACATCGTAGCCGATCCCGATGGTCACCCCCGAGGCGCCCTCTGGCCAGATCGGCGCTCGATATTTCTTCGAGTAGAGCGCCTTGTTGCTGACCTCGAACTCGACGATGAGGTCGAACGCCGCGGCGGAGATCATCCGTCCCGAGGCCGGACCCGTCGGCTGTGCGGTCTCCGTCCCGTCGTCGGCAGGCCCTTCCAAATAGGGTTCCAGGGTCTCCATGCCCTCGCGCTCGCTGCGCGCCTGCTCCAACTCTTCTTCCGTGATTGTGAGCTGCGTTTCGTCGGTCATCATCTCGATCCCCGTTATGAGAAGGCCGTCATCGCTCCGGGTCAGGCGGCGGGTCTCGCGGTGTTGCGCTGACGGCGTCGGACATCGCTCCTGGCGATGATTTCGTCGGCGCGCGAGGTGAAGACCTGATCGGCCATCAAGAGGGCAGGCGCGAAGACGATTCCGGCCATCGTCGCAATGTCATCGAGCGAGGTGAGCGCAGGACGGAACTCCGACGGCACCGCGAACTCGACGTCCGTGTCCACCAGATCTTGTTCAAGCACGAATCCAAAGGCCGCTAAGCCCTCTTCGACGCGGGCGATCACGACTTTCCAGAACCGCGACGGGATGCGGGCGCGAAGCACCGTTCGGTCGTCGCCGACGCCGACGAAGGTCAGGTCGGCCGGGTCCAGCACCGGTCCGGCGAGAACGCAGAGGCGCTCGTTGGCCGCATCCGACAGGATGATGTTCTCGAGATCGCCCCAGTTGGCCTCTCCGCTCGCGGACCTATTGAAGTTGGCGATCTGAGGGGAGCAGTTCGTTACGTGGTAGGTGTCGCCGTTGGCCCGGCGCAGGTCGTCGTAGGTCTCGCCCCAAGCGACGTCGTCGCGGCGCACAAGGTGTCCCTTGTCGAAGGCGCCTCGATCCTTGGTGAAGAACGCGTCCGGAAGCTGGAAACGCTCGTCGATGCGGGGGTCAATGAACCAGCGTTCCTGATCATTCGGGCCGAGGCCGCTCAGTCCCCTTCGCGTGTAGTCGCGACCCTCTTCCGGCCGGCGAAGCCCCGGTTCCTTCGTGACGTTCGAAGCACAGATCAGGGCAAGGCGACGCGCGCCATGCATGGCGATCGAGAAGTTCTGATAGTGCAGGACTGAGCCGCCCCCCCGCACGGCGGCGAGAACCGAGGGATCGGCCGCTTTCGGCATCGGCACCAAGACGGACGCGGCGGTCGGATCGAGGAAGGCGGGATCGTAGCCATGTCGCGACGCGTAGTCGGTGTCGTGCTCGGGTGCGACCATCGCTTCGGTCTCAGTCGAGACCGACGTCTCCTCGCTTGGCTTGAGCGTTGACGCAGCGAAGCTTGCCGAGCCGAGCGAGATGCTGATGCGCAACGGGATCTCAATCTGCACCGCGCCGCCGCCCGGAAGCGCCACGCTCTGGTCGATACGGCTCCCTCGGTCGCCGTCGCTGGCCACGTCTGTCGGCTGCGACGTCGCGGGGCGGTCCGGTGGGGCGGCCTTGATGGTGTCGGCATCGGCCCGCTTCCACCAGTCGCCCCAGTTGTTCGGCCCCCCGGTGGGGGACGCGGCGAAATCGACGCCGACATCTACGATTCTGCGATCAATCGACATCGCGAAGCTCGGCACGCAGTAGTTCCGTTCCTGGTAGCGGCCGCCGAAATGCAGAGCGAGCACCTCCCCGCTCTTCACGTCGATGACGGCCGACCCCGAGTTGCCGCCGAGCGTCGAGCAGTCGTGCGTCGCGGCCCGGACGGTCTTGCCGAAGCTGCCCGTGTCGAAGCCGCCCTGCAACTCGCCCGGCTGGAGCCGCTTCACGCCGTATTGCCGGTTGAACAGGTCATTCTGGACGTCGGCGGGGTTGCGCGGGTCGAAGGCCGGATAGCCGACGACGAAGATCTCGCGGCCGGTCAGGTCGCGGGCGTCCTGAAGGGAAAGCTTCAGCGGCTCATGCGCGGCCGGCAGGCCCTCTACGCGCAGAATCGCCATGTCCCAGAAAGGATGGATCATGACGACCTTGCGGACGACGAGCGTCGGGCCGGTCGGCCGGTCGCGCTCGCGCAGGAAGTCGATCCCGGCCTGGGCTCCGGATTTGAACGCGATCTGGCGGTCTCCCAGGCCATCAGCGAATAGTGCGGCGACGTGACGGTTCGTCATCAGGAGGTTCGGACCGACGACGAAGCCGGTCCCGCCATAGGGCAATCGCGTCTGGCCCGGCAGCTCGATCCGGCCGATGCTCGGCATCGCCTTTTCAATCCGCTGGCGCGTCGCGTCGTCGTTCGTCAGATGGACCCAGAGCGGATGGGTGAAGGTGAAACGCCCGTCGATCACGTCCGCGGCCGGTCGCAGGTCGGCGTAGATGATCGCCTCCATGCTTCCGACCTCGTCCTCGGTCGGCTCATGCCCTCGCTCGACCGCATGCACGCCCTCGCGCACGAGATCAACAGGTACCTCGCGGGACACCTCGCCA
The DNA here is from genome assembly GCA_902712845.1 of Methylobacterium bullatum. NCBI lineage: Bacteria > Pseudomonadati > Pseudomonadota > Alphaproteobacteria > Hyphomicrobiales > Methylobacteriaceae > Methylobacterium > Methylobacterium bullatum. The sequence continues at coordinate 3,436,759 of LR743504.1, read as the reverse complement.
CCCATGCTTTCGGTGGTCGCCAACGGCCCCTCGGTCGAGCGGGCGCTCTCGAGCTCGGCCAGCGCGCCATCCACCCCGCCCCGCTTACGCGTGATCAGTTTTAGATATTCTGCGAGACGGCCCGGATCTCTCTTTGTCATCGCATGCCCCCAAGGAACCGCCCGGTAGACTATTGCTTTATTCAGAGAAGTGCTTGTAATATAATCAAAATATAAGCATTGATTCGAATCCATGAAAATTATATACGATCAGATATTGGTCGTCTCAATACAGTTTAAGCAGTATTTTAAATACTTAAAATTGATTAACTGCAGGCGAGCGCGGCATTCGATGCGCGGTCGGCAAGGTACGCTTGCAATGCCCGGACGGTCAAGACTACATTCGCGTGTACGGGTCGATTCGAAACCCTTCCCGGCAAATTAAGCGCCGTTCCGTTGGCACGACGTGCGCGAGAGGGTTGCGCGAATGCGCCGCCTTTGACCCGCTTTGACCCGATACGGTTGCAGCGACGTGACGTGTGACCGGCGAACACACCAAGGCTCACCCCGAGGGCGGGACGCCCGGCAATAGGAGGAGAGGACCATGGCGGAGGATGACGGGCTTGCACACGAGAGCGCGGCGGACGATCTGGATCCGGCTGCGCCGCTCGACATGACCGAGGCGCCCAGGGGCGAGGACGCCGAGCGGACCAATTATGGCTCAAACGGACGCGGCGAACTCCCCGAGGGCGAGGCCGAGGAAGAGGACACCGAGAATCCCGGGGGTGCTGAGCTGGTGATCGACATCGCCAAGGCCCACGGCTTCCTGAAGGCCTGCATGACCTCGCAACCGCGCGTGCATTACGGTCTCGGCGCTAAAGCCAAGGCCGGCGCGGTTCCGGGCAAGGATTTTCAGGCTATCGATTGCAGCGGCTTCGTCCGCGAGGCGATCCGTCGCTCCACCGACCTCGGCAACAAGTTCCCGGACGGCTCAGTCGTGCAGCACGACTGGGTGAAGAAGCGCGGCTTCAAGAACGTTGGCATCTCGGCCGGCAGCAATCAGGACGGCGCGGTCCGGATCGCCTTCCTCTCGCCGAGCGACTCCCCAAGCAAAATTGGGCACGTCGTGCTCATTTACCAAAGCATGACCCTCGAGTCGCATGGCGGGTCGGGACCGAACGAACGGCTGTGGAACGGAAAGGGCTGGCAGGCTAAGGCCCGTGTCTACGTGCTCGACCCGGCCGGTGGGTCGGCGTGAGGCGATGCGCCATTGATCGCGATGTGGCGTGGGGACGCCACATTCCGGGGACGAGGGCGCCGAAGCGGGCCACGCCGGTTCAGCGCAGGGGCGTGCAGCATGAGGTAGTGTCTCGAAAGTTGGCAGAGGTTGAAGCGGCCGCTTTCGGGAACCTTGTGTTTAGAGGTGGGGAACCGAATGGAGCGGGCTCGACGATTCGCGCAGTTCAGAACATGGCACAAAGGGCTCCCAAATCGCGTCAGGCGATTCATTTTCGGTTTCAACGATTTTTAGGCACAGTGAGCGAACCAGGACTTGGGTCGCACGTCACACGTCTGCACGCTGATTTTACGAATCGACTCAATGTGCAAGGAATTGCGTGGGGGATCGAGAAGATTGCTGAGACTTGATACCGTTTTTTCTCCGTTTTTGACGGTCAGAACATATCCCATACCATCGACCTTCACCTTGCCTCCAGCGATCTCGATGATGCGCGGCTGACGATTCTCTTTTCTAGCAAAAGTGTGGAACTTAAACACAGGTACCTCGATCAAAGCTGTCGAGATTTTGACCAACACATGCGCCGCCATGGCTTCGCCCAAATCAAGCTGCGCGTGTTGTCAGTCCGCCGATGTACGCTGCCGATTGACCGACCCATCGCGACATTCAATGCCATCTTTTTCAGTTCACGCTCGATCGTCATGTCAGCAGGCGGAACGTTGCTTCGAATCCCTTCCTGAGAGGACGAGATGCCGGTGGCGAAGGTTAAGAAGTTGCGAGCGTCTGGATCGATACCCAGTGCGACCGCGGCAGTGGCGGCCACGTTCCAGACGACTCTGCTGGCCGGCTTGCAGGGCGCCGGCAGCGCGAAAGTGCGGTATTAGGTAGCAAGCTCACCTAGGCCAACGCTTATCGTTGGTGATGGTTCGGGATAGAATGAGGGGATGAACGATCAGACCCTTATCAACGGATTGCTCGCCAAGCGCGAGGAACTGAGCCGAGAGAACGCCGAACTGCGCGAGCGCATGGCGATTGTCTCCAATGATATAGAGGCTCTGGTTAGGGTTCTGGACTCTTGCGGGTATCGTGGGGAGCTTGTGGGCAACACCCCGCGACAGGCGCGAATTGTCCTTTTCTATCGGAACGAACTGCGTGAGTATCTGATCGCGGAGTTGCGCAAGGCTGATGGCCCTCTCACGTCACGGCAACTGGCTTGTCTCGTCTGCCAGTGCGAAGGAAAGGACCATCGCGACCGGCGTTTACTGACTGATGTAACGCGCCGAGTGGGCTGTGCGCTTAGGAAAATGCGATCTGGAAAAATTGTAGAAGCTGAACGGGCGGGCGCAGGTCAAGTTTGGAGATTATTATAACTATGAATTGAGCCAGCAAAGGTCAAAGGCCAATGCCCACCGATTTAGCTAGGCTTGAGGTTAGGACTTTCCTTGAAACCAAAACTTTATCAAAGCTACCAACCCATTTTACCATTTTTGTTGGATCGACAGCTTCCTTGGTTTCTAATATAAAATTGGATAAGTTTTGTTGATAAAGTTCAATATCGTCTTCTGTGCCTCGATTTCCAAAATAGATTTTTAGGTTTTCACTCTCATTTATCTGCTTGCTTAGCTCAGTTTTGAGCTGAGACTGTGCCGGCAACAAATCCTTTCCCTGCGCCATAGCAGTGATGTAGCCAGAAACCCCAGAAGTCAGGCTGTCGTTGCTCGCTGTAAATCTCACAATTTGGTCGAGCTTGGCAGAACGAAGCTTCGATGCCTGATCCACTTGGTTCGCGGAAACGTATCCCATCAAGCCGCCGACCAGGGCGCTTATGAGTGATGGCACTCCTAGAATTTCAATCCACTTATTCATCGTGGCCTAACTTTTTTCGGCGGCTCAAGCGATGGTTTATTCGGCGCAGTCACGGTAACCCCCGACTGCACACCAGCCCGCTCACGCGCTTCGCGCGCGAGTTTACACAATCTCCAAATTTCGTCTATAGGGGTGGTATCAAGAAACATTTTTGTCCCCTTATCAACGGGAACTGAGCATCCGTCTTCGGGGCCTGAGATCGTGTTTGTGACGGTGACATTTTGAATGTCGCGCTTGAGGTTTTTTTCACTGCTATTGTTGCCCAGGAACGCCAAAAGACCGATGAGAGAAATAATCATTATTGGCGTGTTTTTAGAACTAAGAAATCTGTTTAGCCCAGGAGAATGGATGTCAACCGACTGCGAGCAATAATATTCCATCGGCTGCTGGTCAAGAATTGTATTGATAAGACTTAATTTTCGCTCATTGGAGCCCTCGTCAACCATATGACAAATGGCCGCCGAAACTTGAGAAATGAGACCCAGAAAAGCTGCATCTTTATCGATATAATCACTCAAAGTGTTGTATATTATAGAGCCTCTCTCTTCCCCATAAACATAGCTCGAATATGCTATCGCAAAAACTTCGTTGTATAAGCTTTTCTCAAGCAAATTGAATGGATTTTGGTGCCTCAGTGATGATGACAGGGCTGGCGAAACTTTATTCTCTTTTATAGTTTGTAGCCAACTGACGCGCCGAGCCGGCATCGGTACTTCGCCATACTCCCTCGGGAAGTTGGAAATTCTGCCTGAATACCTTCTGTCGGTGAGGGTGCCAACATAGATTTCCCCAAGATCAACCGGGCTGGGAACGACGATTATATCGCCCAGCCTAGCTTCTTCATAGAAATTTATCATAGACCTTTTAAGAATTCCGCGCCCCTGTGTGTTATACGCGGGCTTTAATTGCGTCCAATCCATATCAACATCGACATCGGCTCCTAAAGATCTCTTTTGATGAATGATATTTTCAGAAGCTGCTATCCTCTTTAGAAACTCATCGTCCTCTTCCAGCGACCCTTCCGGCATATCGAAGCCAGGTATGTCTAGAAAGGCAGAGTTTTGACTGAAGTAAGAACTAAGAAATTTATATCCATAACCTGGAAACATTCGCCAAACGCGATTGTGCGGCAAAACGATTTTGGTATTTAAGTCTACGGTGATCATTTGCTCGCCGGATCGCTATAGAGGTAGCGATTGCTAGCCGAGGATCTCCCGCTCAGCTAGCATGAAAATGCATTTTCAACCGTTTGCCGACCGCTGCCAGTATCCTATCCATTGACGCGACACCGGGTGCGTGAGCGCGGCGTTCGTCGCCATGAGGTACTGCGCACCGTTGCTGATGCGCCGGTGGTCCTCGCGCCAAGCCATCTCGCCAGCATAGGCACCGAGGTAAGTGCCGCTGATGCGGTGATGAACGCCCATCTCAGCACGGCGAAGGCGTGAGAAGAACGACTCAGCCTGATTGGTGCAAGCTTCGCCGTCGCTGTAGCTCTCGCTGTGATTAATGCGCTTAGTCAGGAAGCGGGCGTGAAGCTTATCCCAACCAGCCGCTTCGTCGGCATGAACGGTGGAGCCGAGCGCGATGCGGCTAGCGATCACGGAGACGGACGCCTCTTCGGTCTTGGACACGAACGAGAGGGTGCGACCGCCGCGCTCGCGGGCCACCACGACGACGCTGCGCTTGCCGGTCTGATGCTCGGCCTTACGACGATCGATCCGGTCTTCTTTACGGTTCTCAGGGCGAATGTGACCGCCGAAATAGGCACCATCGACTTCGACCACGCCCGAAGCGGTATGGGTGGCAACCTCGGCTGAGATCGCCTCGCGCAGCTTGTGCGTGAGAACGAAGGCCGTCTTGTACTGGCAATCAAGATCGCGGGAGAGCTGCAAGGCGCTATGGCCCTTGGCGCCGTTCACGAAGATCGCCACGGCCATCAGAATGTCGCGGAGGGCCATCTTGCGCGAGGCGAAGATGCTGCCGCTGGTGACGCTGAACTGATGCTTGCAGGCTTGGCACTTCCAGAGCCTGCGGGTTGTCAGGAAGCTATGCGTGAGGCAGCCGCAACGCGGGCAAACCGGATCGCCGCCCGTATTGGCCCAACGGACCATACGGAAGGTCTCGAAAGCCTCTTGGTCGCTCATGCGCGCGACCTTGCTCAGGGAGAGCGTGCGGGCGGCGCGGGAGAGGAGGAAATGCTGCGACATGAGACCAACGTTTTACGTTGGCCCTAGTGATAACCACTGACATGATTGGCGTCAACGAAATTCGTTGGCGTTGACCTATTACACGTTCATCCGTATTTTGCGAGGATGACGCCAGAGCAGAGCAGAGCCGCCCGAGGATGGCTGGATTGGGGGCAGCAGGAGTTGGCTTCGGCCGCTTCCGTTTCCCTGTCCACCGTGCGCGACTATGAGAAGGGGCGGCGGACACCGATTCCGACCACTCTTGCAGCCATGAAAGCTGCTCTTGAAGCTCAAGGGATCGCGTTTGTGAACGACGACGAGACATCAGGCATTTCCTTTACGCCAAGAACGGACAAAGATTAATTATAACTATATCTATATTATATCCCTTATTTATTCTCCATGGAGAGATTTATGAATATTGATATATACAATATAGAAACTAATAAAGTCTTGCTATCGCTGGCATCGGCTGTGATTGCATTGAGTGCAGCCCTGGCTGCATATTTGTATACCCGGTACAAAGACCGGCGAGAGCGGATCGATCTACAGATAAAGTATTTTGACAGTTTTAGGAAATGGGCAGACAAGGCCATTGATGATCTAAGCGAGGCCGTACATTTGTGTGATTTAGACCCCAATAAAGTAATTGGGGAGCCATTTTTTGATCGTCTGCATAGACTGCGAATTTCTATATCGAGCTTGATTGATAAAGGAAGATTTTTTCTTCCTAACAATGGGGTCGAAGATTACGGCAGGGATAAAGATATTGGCTTTAAGGGTTACAGGCATGAAATTCTTGATGCGCTTGTAGAGGCCTATCGTTTATTGAACAAAATGGATTATGCATCGAAAGCAAATAATGTCGGGTTGAGGGTAGATCTTGTTACCGCAAAAAGGGCCTTTGCCGGCAATGTTCAGGAAGTGCTGGACCCATCAGGATCAAAGAGAGAATTTGACCGCATCATAAAGCGGGTGCATCATCGTGCTTAGCGAAACCTTCAACCGCCCCTTCTGCGGTTACTCTAAGGCTTGAACTCAAATAATAATGGTGGACCGGGAGGGGATTGGACCCTCGGGAGCTTCCGTGGATAGGGGTGCACCCGTCGCCAGACCCGGCCCAAACTCTTGTCTCTGATGGGCCTAGTGCACTGACTCAGACGGATGGTTCAGGGGCTCGGCTGAGGGCGTCGAAGATTGCAGAGGCGGGTTTGGTCCAGATGAAGGGCCTTGGGCTACGGTTGTGCTCGGCGATGTAGCGATTGATGGCGACCTGCAGGTCGACGACGCCGGTGAAGGTGCCCCGCTGTAGACGACGACGGGTCAGGGCAGAGAAGAAGCCCTCGACGGCGTTGAGCCATGAGGCCGAGGTCGGCGTGAAGTGGAAGCTCCAGCGCGGATGGCGGGCAAGCCAGGCGCGGACTCGCGGGTGTTTGTGGCTGCCATAGTTGTCCAGGATGACGTGGACGAGCTTACCGGCCGGCACGGCGGTCTCGACGGCGTTGAGGAAGCGGATGAACTCGCCGTGGCGATGACGCTGCATGCAGCGGCCGAGCACGGTGCCGTCCAGGACGTTGAGGGCCGCGAACAGGGTCGTGGTGCCGTGCCGAGTATAGTCGTGGGTCTGAGCGGCTGGGTGGCCTGGACCGAGGGGCTGGTCGGGGCGGGTGCGCTCCAACGCCTGGATCTGGCTCTTCTCGTCGATGGACAGCACCACGGCGTGGGCGGGCGGGTCCATATAGAGGCCCACGACATCCTCGACCTTCTCGGCAAAAGCCGGATCATGCGAGCGCTTGAACGTGCGGATCCGATGCGGTTGCAAGCGATGCTCCTGCCAGATCCGTTGCACGGAGCGCAGTGAGATCCCAATCCGCGCGGCGACGGCGCGCCCGGTCCAGTGGGTGACCGTGTCGGGCGGCTCCGAACAGGTCAGCGCCAGCACCTGCGCCACCGTTCGCGTGGAATGCGGTGGGGTGCCGGGCGGGCGGGTCTTGTCGTGCAGCAGGCCCTCGACATCCTCCTCGGTAAAGCGTTGCTGCCAGCGCCAGACAGCGGGCCGACTGACGCCGGCCTGCCGAGCCACCTCCTGCACGTTCAAGCGCTCGGCTGAGAGCAGGATGATACGCGCCCGCAGGATGTGCTTGAGGGGGCGGGATCGATCGCCGGCGATCGCGGCAAGCGCTGACTTGGTGGCGGCGTCGAGGAGCATGCAGACGGTCTGAGCCATTGCCCAGACTCGCATGCATCACCCACCTCATGAATCCTCTGACCGCGTCAGTGCACTAGCGCAGGTTATCCCGCGCTAGGCCCAAATCTTTTTCCGCCTAGCCAACCAGCTTTAGACCGGGGGGCGGGCCACCTTCCTTCCGCTGCTCAGGATTGACGCCTTTCCTGATGACCAACCCGAAGATGAGGTTTTCGATCTCGGCGATTGGAACGTGAAGCTCGCCGGCAATCGTATCCTTGGTGATTTTTTTCGACCAAAGATCGCTGAACACCTTTTGCCAAACGACAGATTCCTCGCGCTCCATCTCGTTCGGCTCGTTCGTTCGGTACTCCCGGCGGCCCATCTCAATGACCATGCCGCGATAGAGCCAGTCCGATAGGATGCCGAGCTTGTTGAGGCGGTAAGCCAATGCGGCTGCAGATACGCCCCATCGACGCTTTGCTATGACGATTTGGTCAAGCGTAAGCGCGCGCGGAATCTTCGCCTCAATGTCCGATTGCGGCATCAGAAATGATGCCGCGAATAATTGGGCTTCGTGCTCTGCCGACTTCCCCTGCTGTGGACCGCCATGCTTGTGCATGACGAGATGGCCTAGCTCATGGGCGGCGTCGAAACGGCTACGCTCTGCCGACTTAGCTGTGTTCAGGAAGATATACGGCGTATCGCCTCGCCAGCAGGAAAAGGCGTCCAGCGTCGCCGTATTCTCGGCAAGCGAAAACACGCGGATTCCCTTGGCTTCCAGCAGCTTAATCATGTGCTTGATTGGCTGCTCACCGAGCCCCCAATGCTGTCGGAGCCACCTTGCGGATCGTGCAGGATCGCGCTCTTGCGAGGCCTCAATCAGATCGGGAGTAGGCAGATTGTAACGTGCGGCGGTCCAGTCGGCCAAAAGGTATGCGATGTGACCGGCGGCAATCGCCGCATCCCGCTCGCCCGCCTTCATCGCGGTCAAGCTGCGGAAGCTCACGCCTTCCTTGGTAACGGGGTCGATGTCGTCGCCATGGAAAAACTCCACCGGGAAGCCCAGCGCCTTAGCGATAGCAGCTACCGTTTGGTCCTCGGGATCATGATAGCCATTCTCTAGCCGAGAAACATGGACGGCTGTCAGGCCGACCATCTCCGCTAGCTTTTTGCTAGGCATGCCACGGCGATGTCTAGCGATAATCATTCTCGATGGGTTGAACATTTTATTTGCTTGTAACTATCACATCGAAATCTGGAAGCTGATCGTCGTCGGCGTCGTCCATAACATCAATACGCTCCACATCGCCGGGATTGATAATGAAGATACGCTCATGAAATCCGTTGAATTGCCCTCCTTCAATCGCACGGGGAGATGACAGCTCTGAAATTAGATCTCCGTTATCGGTCATAGCTACAAAATAATAGAACGCTGTTGATGGGATATCAATAAACTCTTCGTCTTCACGCTCAGCTTCCGGAAAATCAAACGACATTTGCGCAGCGGCAACTAGACGCTCGGAAGCCTTTTTCTTGTCGGAGATAGCTTTTGGATCGCGCAAAGCATCCGCAGCGCTATCCGCGTTCTGGAAAATGAATTTGATCCCCGTTTCCCTATTTACGACGGAGGGGATATTGTCGGCACTGTTACGCTTCCAACCCTTTGGGCGGAATGTTTTCCGAAGCGCGCGCGTGCCATAAATCCAGGAGAGCAACCCTCCGCCCGACCGAGGGTCGTCCTCGGTGGAATCAGCGCGTGCCGCCGATGCTTTCCTCGCGATCTCAATCATCTCGGCCTTGTTGGTGCCGAGTTCGGCCAAGCGTTGCTCGACCTCCCATTCGTCTCGAATGATACGTGTCGGGCGCATCGGTGAGTCCCACGTTAATTTCTTCGACCACGATCGTGGCAGAGAAAATTAACGTGCGCAAGGGCGCCCTGGCATGTCTGCCCTAAAGAAGTGCCTGAGCTAAACCGGGCACGCGATGATGTGCTGTGCCTTGGACGCGAACTCGTCCAACGGTGCCCAAACGGCATCACCCCAACCGCCGGCGTTATGAGGCTGACTCCGAACCCTGAGTCCGTCGATCTCTAGAACCTTACGGGTCTCTTGCTCGGAGAAAAAATAGCATGTTCCAACCGAGATGCTGGCGCTTGAGATGGACATCGGACCTCACTCATTCGGCGAGGCAATGCCCCGCGAGCGACGATGTAGGACCGTCTGGGTGAGCTTGCTACCTAATACCGCGAAAGTGTGGGACGACCGCTACGACGCTCCGTGATGGGTCACTTCGCCTCGCTGAGCCGGCAGATCGGCTCCCAGATGTAGGGGCAGAAGCTGACGTAGTACAATTGTGGCGACATCGGCTCGACCGCCTGCGTCCTGTCGGCACTCAGACACATTCCGCCGACCGCGATCACGGTGGAGATCCAAGGGGCGACGCCGACCCTGCTGAACGACGCCGTCACCTTAAAGAGACCGCGCTGGGAGACCTTTGAGACGCGCACGATCACCTCCGCGCCCGCGATCCTGGATTTCGAATCCGACCGCTACGCGCTGGCCCTGAGCATCGAGGGGGGCCGGGTCGATCCCGCGATGCCGGTTCCGGTCGTGTTCTACGACGACAAGAAGCTCGTCTTCACAGTTAAGCCGATTCCGGCACCGCCCGCGCCGTGCTACGATGGAGCATCCTGTTGCCTCGAATCAATGCTGTAAATTTACCCCGATTCCCGCGAGTGGAACCATTCGTGGGAATCGGGGGGGCATTCCCGAATTTGAGGACATGGCATGACGCGTGGATGCAGGCGTGGGAGGAGTCATTGCCCCAATACGCGCCGGAGCCGTCCAATTTCGAGCTGCCGCCCGCCAGCGCGGACCAGGGGCCGACTTGGCGCGAGGGCATTCTCCAGCACGCGATCACCGCACGTCTTCGATCGGCTGACATCGGGATCACCCTTCCGGCCGGTTCTCCGCTCCTCGATCCCGACATCGACGTCTGCCTCGGGGTGACCGGCGCAGGCTGCATCCTCAGTACCGCAGGCGCGCCCGAGGCCTATCACGGGGTTGCCCTGCTGCTAAAACCGATCGGGGCGCAGCCGCCTGGCGCTTCGCCGATCTACCTGCTTGCAAGCCTGGAGCAGGATCGCGACGTCCAGGGCGGGCTCACATCGGGCGGGACGGTCGCGTGGCGGAGCATGATGGCGGTCGGCGCATTTCCGGGCCGGCGCGACCTGCTGCTCCCGGCCGAGCCCGGCGGACAGCTCTTCGCGATCCGGATCGGGGAAGACCCTCCGATCATGCTCGCCACCTACGCCTCGCCCTGCCGAGCGACGCTCATCACGCTGAGTAGCGACGACCACGGGCCACGGATCGGCCAGTTCCACCTGCAGATGGGCCACCTTCGCTCGGCCGTGACGTCGGCAGTGGGCGACCCGGCGACGGAACTCGCTCATATGGCGATGCAGGCCCGGGCCATCGAAGCGCTGCGCAGGAGCGTGAGCGTGAATGGCGTCGTCTCGGCTGAGACGATGATCGCAATGCCCGACGGCGGGTCGCTCGAGCCCATCCTGGCCTACCTCGCCGGCTACGAGAGGCTTCGCCGCAAGCGCAATGCCGTGCAGAGCGAAGCCGTTGCCATCCTCAAACAGAGCTTTCCGGATCTACGGGACATCGCCACACTTTCCCCGACGCATGGCGCGTCATCGGGGCCGGCTGGCGTTCCGCTGTTCCTCGAAGGCGTGCTCAACGACGCTGGCTGCCCCCCAGTTGCCACTGCCTCTGGCGCTCCTCGAGCCCTTCGGTCCGTGGACACGCTGGCGTCTGCCCACAGGTCCGCCGTGACGTCGCCGACCTGCCGGGCGCCCACCCATGAGTCTCAGAATGTCACCTTCAGCAAGCCGGCAATAGAGCGCGCTGCGTTGAAGTGGATACCGGTTCGGCGCGAGAGCGCGCGGCAGAACAAAGTTATTGGGCCTCGTTCGGGATACCGTTCCAGGGCGAGGCCCAGCATGAGGATGGTCGCATGGGTCGCCTGGTCACACCGACACGAATCGTTCCGGCCTTCAGAACCGACGACGGCACCGAATCCGTTGACGGGAGCGCCCCGCAGAATGCATCGCCCACAAAAGAGCTCGGCGACACCTATCTGGAGCGCGTAGCGAAATACGTCCCGGCCGAGGTCATCGCCTTCTTCATCTTCGCGAACTCGATCCTGAAGCAGTCCTTGACGGATCCGGGCACGATGGCGGGTTATCCCGTCATGTCGATCGCCTTGGTTGTGCTGTTCGGAGCGTGGCTGATCACGCCCATCTATATCTGGCGGATCGGAAGCCCGGGCGACGCCTGGATCCTGAATGCTTGCATGGCCACCGCACTTTTCCCGTTCTGGGCCTACGTGGTTGACGGGGTCGGACCGACGTATTTCCTCCCGTACGACGGCCATCTCGCCAGCATCGTGCTGGGCGCCGTCTCGCTCGTGAGCGGACTGATCAAGCCAGGCGACGCGCACGGGCAGGTCGGCGAGGCGGTCGAGGACGGGTAGTGCTCTGTCAGGCTTCACATGACGGATCGTAATCCCACCACCGTCATTCCGGGGCTCGCCGAAGGCGAGAACGCGGAACCCGCGACTGGCCGCAGCGCGTAATCGTGAGTGCCGCAGCGCGGCCCCGAAATAACAACCCGATTGCTGATACCAATTCTCATTAATGATAACTTATACCAACCGTGGGCTACACTGACACGTTTGCCCACTCGCGTTCGGCGATAGATGTGATGGTGCGGGGGGCGGCGATCAGGAAGTTCCACGCCTCGCAGCCCGCGTCTACAATGGCTTCTTAGCTCTCGTAGAGCCGATGGGCGAGTTTGTTGCCGCGCAAGTATTGCCAGAGGTTTTCAACGGGATTGAGCTCAGGGGCGTAAGGCAGCAGAATCAGGAGCGAGATGGTGTCTGGAATGACGAGAGCGTTGCTCTTGTGCCAGCCAGCGCCGTCGAGGACGAGAATGGCATGCGCCCCAGGCGCCACGGTGCGGGCGATCTCGGCCAGATGCGCGTTCAAGCCTTCGCCGTCGGCGCGCGGCATCACCAGGCCTGCGCCGACGCCGCGCTGCGGGCAGACGGCGCCGAACAAGTAGGCCGAGGCGTAGCGCGTGTCCTGTACGGCGCGCGGGCGTGTTCCCCAGCGCGCCCAGACGTAGGCCAACGTGCCTTTCTGGCCGATCCGGGCCTCGTCTTGGAACCAGATCTCGATCGGCTTGGCCCTTTCCGCCTTGGGTACTACCTGTGCGACCTGCTCGGCGAAGGTTTTTTAAAATCCTCCTGGGCCGCCTCGTCGCAGTTCGGGTGACGCGGCCGCACCGAGAGGTGGCGGAAGCCACGGGCCCGCAACAGATCCCCGATCGTCCGCTCGGCCATGACCACGCCGAAGCGAGCCTCCACCACCCGCTTGAGATCGACGCGGCGCCAGCGCACCACCCCGTCCACCGCCACGTCCGGCCCCGCCTCCACGATCGCGTCGAAGGCCGCGCGCTGCTCGGCGTTCAGCAGGCCGGGGCGTACAGGGCGGGGCCGATCCAGGAGCCCCGCGATCCCATCGGCATTGTACCGGTGGGCCCAGTCCCGCAACGTCTGCCGCTGCATCCCAGCGCTCGCCGCCGCCGCCGTGCGCGACTGGCCATCGAGGACGGACGCGAGTGCCAGACAGCGGCGGGCTTGAGCCACATCTCGGCTCGACCGAGCCGCGCGCCGCAGATCATCGGCGCTCAGATCCAGTCGCGTGACCGCAAGGGTCATCGAGTCGTTCCCGCCAGTCAGCGGAAAACACTGAATCACCCCAAACCCCCCAACCCGTCATCCAAAAACGAGTCAAACCCAGCCGCCGTTGGTATAAGGGTGAGGTGAGCGGCCGAACGGATTCGATCGGGTCAGCCGTGCGATGCAGAGGCCTTCACGTCCCGAACCAGGGCGGACAGAGCGGCCGGATCCGAGTTTTGTTGGAGCCGCCGCTCCAGGTCGCCGAGCACAGCGTCGGCTACGCCCTGATGCGCCAGCCGGCAGAACAGCGTCTCGCCGCGCGCGAGATGCCCGTGCTCGGCGAGCTTGTTGGCCGGCGATCCGCCGAGACAGAGGTCGAAATACGCGCAGGAGCGGCGGCAGATCGCGACGCCCTCGGTGATGTCGGCCCACAGGCGCCGGAAGCGCTCGCCGCGCAGGATCTCGGCCGCGCCGGCCTCGCCCACCCGTCCGAGCGCGAAGTCGCCGTAATGGGGGTCCCGCAGCCCCGCGAGTTCCGGCGAAAAGGTGTAGAGATCGCCTTCCGCAGAGACGGTGAGAAACCCGAACGGTTCGGTGGTCGTGTTGTATGAGAGCTGCCCGAACGCGGGATGGGCGAGGCTTGCCAGCAGATCCTGCTGCTCGCGGACGATCAGGGGCGCTGGTGCGCCGGCCGCGCGCTCCAGCACGCGCACGAAGAAGCGGCGAAACCGTTCCTCCACCCCTGCGCGCGCGAGCGTCGAGGCGCGGTTCACGCCCTCGATCTCCTCAATGTTGAAGGCGAGGCTGCGGATATCCTCTGCTTCAAAGAAATCCATCAACACGTCGGCCGCATCGAGCGCGGGCTCGCCGACCACGCAGATGATGTGGAACGACACCCCGTGCCGGCGCAGCCGCTCGATCCCACGCATAACGCGCGCGTGCGTACCGCCGCCGGCGCGTGTGCGGCGGCGGGCGTCGTGCAGCCACGCCGGTCCATCGAGGCTGACGCCCACGCGGACCGGCGCGTCGCGGAAGAAGCTGCACCAGTCATCGTCGATCAGCGTCCCGTTGGTCTGGATCGCGTGCGTGAGCACGACGCCACCCGGCGCCCCACGCGAGGCGGCGCGGAACGCCTTGCGGAACCAGTCGATCGGCAGCACCATCGGCTCGCCGCCGTGCCAGACCACGGTGAAGTCCGGCGCGGCGAGCTCCGCCTCGAACACAAAGCGGACCGCCGCCTCGACCGTCTCGAAGGCCATGCGGCGCCGGTCGTTGCGCGCGGGAAGATAGCAGTAGCCGCAATCGATGTTGCAGAACGGCGTCGGCTGCAGGATCAGGAGACGCGTCCGCCGAGCGACGTCCATCGGCATTCGGCCTCAGAAGTTGCGGAAGTTGGGGAAGTTGGGGAAGTTGGGGAAATTCGGAAAGTTGTTAAAGTTCGGAAAATTGGGAAACTGCGTAAGCCTGACCTCTAGCTCCTTTTCTTCGTTGAATGATGGCGGAGCGGCCTGAAGTGCGGAGAGGTAGGCCGTCCTAATCGCGGAGAGCCGTGCGATAGGGCGGACATCATCGCTGTGCGCCGCTTCCGCCGATGCCTGCAACACGGGTGAGAGCGTCGCTACCGCCGCGATCAGAACTCGGGCTTTTTCTTTCACCATCACGCTCCAACCAAGGACATGTCCTCGCCGACGAGCAAACTTAGCATAGTCTCAGCGATTGCAAAACAGTCAACTTCAACCCTATTTTTTCGGTGCTTGCAACAATTGACCGGAGAGATCTGCGACGCGTGTCGGGTCGATGAGATAACTCCAAATCTTGTCATCAGCATCCTTTAGAAGGATATGTCCATCGTCCGTACCTGCGCCCATCACGATCTGTCTCGACCAGCTTCTGCTGATGACGATTTTCTGAACCTGTTCGCTCTTCCTATCCATCAATTCTATCTTCAGCGTCATAGGGCAAGCGGCGCCCGGCCTATCACATTCCACAAAACTTTCGATTGAAGGCTTAACCAATTCAATACTTGCTTTGTATCGGTAATTTTTCCCAAGATTTCCACTTAGATCACAAGCAAATTCCTCGTTGCGATCCGATGGGCGCTTGTTGCAAGGCTGCCACTGGATGGAGTGCGATACTCCTTCGCTCCCCTGTTCTTCGGCATCGATCACACCCGAGACCGTCCAAAACGTCGCGATCTTGCCGTTTGTCAGGCGAAATGAAAAGCTGGTGGTATGCTCTCCTCTATGAAAAGTGACGTCATCGTCCAACAAGATCCCATTGAAAATCTTTTCATGGATATGACCAACATCTGCGTACAATTCTGGCCTGTAATTTCGGCTCAACTCGTCTCTAATCTCTCGTTGTTCCGCCAGTTCCACAAGCATATCAATTTTATTTTCCGAGTCTCTCTGTCGCAGCGTCCGCTCGACCCTGCGGATCACCGGAGAGAACCGCGAAAGACGTTGTGTGGTGAAATCAATAGCCCCCGTTATCCACATGAACTGCCAGTCACCTTCCGGTGAGGAGCAGATGATGGAGCCGGACGGCCAATGGTCAGCAAAGCGGATGTTCACAGTTCCAGAAGCTTTCGTATAATTCTCAAATTTCGGGCTCCAGCGGTCAGGGGAGTTGGGGTCACGCGCCCATACCACGCCATCGATCGGCAATATCCAATCGTTCCCAGAACTTGTCACGCCGCAGACAGCCTTTCGACCGCGTTTCGACGAAGGCTCCTGATTGATCTTCAGCCACAGGCCTCTAGATAGCGAGAGTCGAAGGTTCTGATTGAGTTGGGATAGAGAATCTTCAGCGTATTTACTTAGGCGCGAATCCAAGGGTCTTTTTTTCATTTGTATTGTCAGATCTCGTAAAGCTTCGACATGACTGTTAATGTCGTCACTATCGTCTTCATGCTTCTCAAGGGCTGTTTTCTGAGCTTCCAACATAAACGTTGCTTGCTTAATATAATTCTCTTCAGTTCTGACAATTTCCTGCTTGCTACGCTCAAGGCTTAACTGAACTAAAATACCCAGAAACAGCACTGCAATTGTCAAACCAGCTACTATGGTGAGGATTCGCCATCGGTTCCAGAAATTTCCTCTATATTGACGCGCTTTGCGGATCTGACTCTGGATAGCCTCGTGCGATCTCTCATCGTTCAAGACGGATTGCGTCCAACGTTTGCTGAAGGGCGCGTTGCTCCCGAACACATCCCTCGTCAACATGTCGGCTGCTTCGGTCCCAACCTCGTCTGCGGCCGCTTTCAAGCTCTCGGCGGCGATCACATCTTGAAGCAGGGCGAGCGCGCGCCTCCACACGTTCGCATCCGAACTCAGTTTCGCCGATTCCTCGATCTTCGCGTTGATCTCCGTGAGCCAGATCTTTGTCCTGTTGACGTCATCGACCCATGAGGAGTATGTTGCCCAGTTGCGCACCAAGGCTTCATGGTTGACGTCGAACTGCTCGCCGTCGCTCGTCGAGGCGGAATTCAGCAATGTCGCCGACCTGAAAGTGGCAAGCGCTGCAGCGAGCGCTGCGCGCAGCTGCTCCCGTTGCGCGGGTTGTCGCTCGAGGATCCCGGAATCGGCGAGCATCTGGTCGAGCGTGGCGAACTTACGCCGTATCACGCCCTTCTCGTCCCGGATGGCCAAGCGACAGAGGGCGGCCTGGATCAGGTGACCGGCGTCGCTCTCGCTCAGTACCATGTCCCCCGTGGCCGCAACCGCGGCTCGGATCGCCTCCGCCAGGACCGTGTCCGCGTGCGCGTTGAGGCAGGCCGAAAGGGGGGTTGGACTCTCCCAGCCCGGCACCTTCTTGAGGTGCTTGCTCCCGATCGTGAGCTGCTTCGTCTTGGAAGACGTGGACCAATCTTTGGCCGCGTTGTCCCAAACAATCGGCAACACGTGTTGCAGTAGCGGGAGCTGATCGGCGGCGTGCGGGACGTCGGTTGCCTCGAAGGCGTTGCGGAGTTGCGCGATCGCCTTGGGCGTGTAGGGCGCAAATTCATCGGAACCGGGTTTGAACCCCGCCGAACGCAGGGCGGAACGCGCCGGCGCGACAATCGCCCGCGTAATGTCGGGGCCGGCGAGGAGGTCGACGAGATAGGTCGAGCCGTTCAACGCCTCGGGCACGCCGGGGAACTCGCTGCAGCGGTGCAGCCACTCGTTCCGCATGGTCAGGATCAGGAAGAGGTTGAACGGCTTAAAGGTCTGGATGTTGGTCAGGAGCGACATGACCAGCTGCAGGCCGGACTCTCTCGAGCCGTCCGGCAACGAGAACACCTCCTCGAACTGATCGATCAGGATGAGCAGGTTGGCGCGCCCTGATCGCGGTCCTCCCGCGAGTCTCTCGTCGAGCCTCACGAGCGTGCTGTCGGCAAAGTCGAAGATCCCGCCGACATCTATCGCGTCGCCGCTGAACAGGGCCTCTCTCAGCCGCTCCCTGCAGAGCCGCTCGACATCGTCGCCTGGTTTCAGCGGCGGCTCAATTGCCAGAGCCGCGCTAACTGCACGGAGTCGCCGGTCCGGTGCCGCATCGGCGGCGTTGACATCCTGTCGGCACAGATCGAGCACCGGTAGGAAGATCTGTTGAAAGATCGCATCAAAGAGTTCTTTCGAGGGATCGGTGCGCGGGCGGCACTCGACGACGTACCACGCGCCCGATCGGCCCGGGATTGGGTTGGTGCTGTTGAGCTTGGGCAGCAGGCCGGCCCGCACCAGGGACGACTTTCCCGAGCCTGAGCCGCCAAGGACGGCGAGAAGGTTGCGCTCGGCTAGAATTTCGCGGAGCTGCCGAACCTGCTTGTCCCGGCCGAAGAAGAGGGTCGCCTCGTCCTGCCTGAAACTGCGCAGGCCGGGATAAGGCCGCAATCCACAAATGTGGTGGACGTCGCTTGCCACTCCCGCGGATCCCTGCGCCGTCTCGGACGTGCCGTCGGGCTCGTTCAGGGTCTTTGCTCCCACTCCGTCCTCCTGCGATTCCGCGCTCATGGCGATGTCCGGGGCTCGGCCTTCCCTCTATGGCGCGCGCTGTGAAGCTCTATCGTGGCCTGCCGCAAAGCGTCGGCGTCACCGGACTCGGGGTGGAAGCCGACACCGTCGTTCCGCTTAATCCTGAACGGTTTCCAGCCCTCCAGGCCAGCACCCCGACCGAAATCGGCGTCCGTCAGACCCGCTTCCTGGACTAGCATCGCGACCTGGAGGATCGAGGGGGTGCCGGTGCTCATGCGTCGCTGACTGAGGACGTAGTCGATGGTGTCACGGAACTGCTGGAAGCGCGTGATCGCCTTGGTCCTGAAGTCCGGTCCGGCCGGGAGCGGTAGGTCGTCCATGGCGACGACCGTCAGCTTGTCGTCGGCGAAGTTCCACGACTCGCTGAAGGTTCGTAGTCGGATCATCGGATCCCGACCGATCACCGGATAGAGACAGTCTCTCATCAGCTTGCGTAACATCCGAAGGAACTCGGGACTGCGTCCGTTGACCAACTCCTCGTGCAGTATGATCGCATCCGGCATCGCGAAACGCTCCAGCCATTCGGCAAGCGAGGCCGGATCGTCGATGCGCGGCTCCAGATTGTCGAGGTCTTCCGTCGATTGGGCGCCGCCTGCAACCAAGCGGTCCCAGGGAAAATCACTATTGGGCCGCCAAAGTACGCGCCGGCTTCCTGAGAGAAGGCTCGTCGTCGTCCCCCCTTTGTCGAGGAGCGCCCGCAGATGCCGCTCCAGACCGTCCGCGATCCGTTTCGTATCAATTTCCTCTTCACGAGCTATCCTAACGAAGATCGGGTCCCGCGCGAGGATCGGGATCGCTCTGACCTCCCTGTCCCCCCAGCCGTCCTGCCAATGCTCGAAGGGCAATCCGCGTTCTCCGAGCGCCGCCTTCAACGCGTCGAGAGGCTGAATGCTCTCTGCCGCCGTCTGCCCCCGCGGCTCGCCGAGCAGGATGATCGGGGCAAAGCCCGGACGGGATGGAACAGCTGCGAGCGGTCGGGCGACGACTTCGGGTCGTTGCGCCGGAAGCGCCTCGAATGCGGCGAGCAGAGTCTCTCCGACTTCCTGGACCAGCAGCCTTGTCTCGTCGGCTCGGTACTCCCGACTGCTATACTGAATTGGCCTTCCACTATTATCGTCGAAGAATATTTTTGTCTCTACGCAATTGTTTAACGTGTGTGTTTTGATAAAATCCCTTGCCCAACTCAGAGCGAAGTTCGTCATCGCAATGACGATGACCCGTCGTTCTGGTGTGAGACGTTGCAAAGCCATTTCGAGGGTCTTGAGCGGTGGATCCAGGACACGCCCATTCTTTGTCAACACTATCACGAACGCAATAACTGCCCAAATTTCATCGATCTCATCGGCTTCAGGCCCATCTTCATCCCAGCTTCCGACAATGTCGAAGCCAGGCATCAGATTTTGAAGTTCTGACTTAATCTCATCGTTAAATTTTGCCGTATTGCGGTTCGCTGCAATGAGAATTTTTCTTGAAGTCAATAATTGCTCAAAATCCCGCATTTCATCAAGGGCGGCTCGCACTTTTTGAATATCTGCAGCACTCTCCTGATCATTTTCAGAAACCCGTTCGCTGAGTGCGTCGAGAAAACCTAGCAATTTCTTGCTAGTTAGCTTTCTTAGTACTTTGGATACGACCATATCAAAAGTATCCGAATCCACAATCCAGCAGTTGAATATGTCAATTTCGATACTTTCTGAAATGAAAAGATCGAAGCGCGACGTACTATTGCTATCGCTCCCGAAATTGAGCATAACTATCCGCTTTATCGCCTCACGTTGGTCGGCACTCATTCGTACTGGGTTCATCGGACTATTCCTGCAACAACCCAATTGCGCCAAGGGATTTGAGGTCTTCGACGATGCGAGTCAGTGGCACCGCAGTGTTGAACAGCTGGTTTTCCCGATCGCCGCCGCGTCGCGTCGCGTTGTGCAGGGCGATGGGACCTAGGGACGCGTCCAACACCAGAGATCCGGACGAGCCGCTCTGGGTCGCGGCGGTATGCTTTATTCGGCTGCCCGTCATGTTCGGCCCGAGCACGGTGCCGATGGCAAACTGCAGTTCCCCTCTCATTGGGTGCTGCAAGACCATGAGCGCCGTGGCCTGCGCCGGCAGCGGCATCGACGCGCGAAGCTTTACATGGCCACGGATCTCGCCTGATCTGCCACCCGGCAAAGGGTCATCGCCGACCCGCTCCGCCAACCTGACGAGTGCATAGTCGAGCGCGTCACGGCCGGGCTCTCCTGTCCCACCCCTGAGTTCCATGCCCGCGGCAGGACTGAAACGCAGGATGGGTGAGCCCCCGTTGATCTTAGCTTCCGCGACGCGGCCCTTACCATCTACGGCGTCGGTCCGCTTGAGCAGGTCAAAACGGAAGCGCAACTGCTTGGCGATCTGAGCGTGAGGAGGCGCTTCGAGAAATCGCGACATCACGTGCCAATTGGTGAGCACGAGATCCGGTCCGACGAGGAAGCCGCTGCCGAAACCCGGCGGATTGAGGTCGGCGTAGTCGATGCGGCAGACACACCGAATCCGCCGCTGTAGCGTGGTCAGGTCTAGTATCGTCCCTCCTCCGGGCAAAATCGCCTGGAGCTGAGCGCGGGTCTCGGCAGGAAGTTCGGGGCTTCCGGAAGCCAAGCCAACGACTTGCCGTGCCGACGCGGTCGTCAGGATCGTGTGAAGCACCTCTTGCAGGTCGGCAGACTCGGACTGGTGCTGCTGCAAGGCTCCGATCAGTCCGGGAAGCCAGCCTTCTCCGTTCGCCCTCTTCAGTAAGCTGGCAACCTGCAGATCGAAGGGTTGGTTGACAGTGACGTAGTCAAAAACGTTCTTGCAGTCGATATAGTCCGTCAGGGCGAGATTAAGCTCTTCGAGCGAATGACCCGAGCCTCCATAGGTCAGCACGACCGCTCTACGAATCTTTCCGAGCTCAGGCCCGGTCAATCTCATCCGCATGGATCCCTCGATTGATGGTCGTTTCCATGCTGGCCAATCCGGTCGGTTCGCCGATCATGGGCATCGTCGCCCCGCGCGCTCGCGGCGCACGTGCCGCGCGGCATCGAGGCGATCGCCTCGCATGCGTTTCGGCCGTTGTCCGACACCCGCTGAATGGCATACTCGCGGACCTCCCCCATGAAGGCCCCCCCTAAGGTAGGCCCGAGCTGCTCCGGTCCTGAACGGCTGCGAGACGTTAGCATCCGATGCGCTGTGCAGGTCCTGCCATGATCCAGGGATTGGGAGTGGCGACGGTCGCGCGGGATTACACGGTAACTGCGTAAGCTCTCGCCGGCGTGCGGCCAATGAACGATTCGGCATCTCGCATTGCAGAGGCGCCAGGTCGACCGCGGCGCCGCAAAAAAATACACCCGATGACGGCAATAGACGCTCGAAAAATATACGCAGACTACTCTGACGAACACGCTGTGATGTTTCCACGTTACCGACGTCCCCAACGGCATTCGTGTTTCCAAGCTTACTATTTTCTCGCGAGAAAATTTTTGATAAGGCCTGGGTAGCAGGCCATTGAAAATTTACCCAATTATCTGGCTTGGTCGCCCAAGGAGCTATAGCATTGTTTTTGAGGCGCATAAAGTGTCGGAGCGTCGAGCAGCGTAGAGAGTTTATTCCGCGTGATTTTGAGCCAGACGTGCTTAGGCAGTACTAATCGGCCACACTTCGAGCCGCCCTCGGCCGTCCGGACGGTCAGATCCGCCGGCACGCGTCACGCCTTCGGATCAGCCTTTTCGGCCTGCATGCAGCGCGAACTTGCCGCGGTTAAGCTCCTGATTGTCGACGAACTCGACTACGTGCCGCTGTCGCCGACGGGCACCGAGTTGCTGTTCGAAACCTTCTCGCAACGTTAAGAGCGTGGCTCCACCGTGGTGATCCGAGAGAGTTGCGCGCCAACGTGCGCGGCTCCAATCGTCTCAAAAAGCTCGATAAAACGCGGAAAGTGAAGCAGATTTTCGCGCTGGCATTCGGCTGCGTCATTGCTGCCGCTTGCCCGGCGTCGTCGGCGCGGCAGTGTGCATGGGAGCGACGAACGTCTTGGGCGAGCACGGTGTGATGTCGAGTTCGAGTTCGCCGTCGACGAGCCACTAATACTACCTGGGCACTTAGATGTCAGAAGGCAGCTTGAAGCGCCTTCGACCGTCGGGACATCGGACGGGTGGGACGAGGCTGACGAACAGCCGTTGGATGATGGCTCGCCGCACGGCGGGCAGGCTGGGTGACGGCGGCGGACCCGGCAGGCGGGACGTCATTTCCCCCCCCCCCCCGTCCGACGATGCTCGGCGAGGCGCAGATGCTGCAGGTAGGCGCAGGCGATGCATGTCATCAGCGCGTGTCGATGCAGCCCCGTCTGGGAGCGTCCCTCGAAGCGAACGAGGCCGAATTCTTCCTTCAGTTGCTGGTGGGCATGCTCGCAGACCCAACGCGCTTTGATCGTGCCGGCCAGCGCACGTCGTGACGTGTCCGGCGGCAGATTGGACAGGTAGTACTTGCGCTCGCCCGAGGAGCGCCACTCGCCCACGAGCCAGATCTCCGCGCCCGGCAGATGCCGGTTGTTGCCCCAGACCGGACCGTCGCCGACCCGCACCCGGAGGGCGGCGAACCGGGCCGAGAGCTTTCCCTTGGTGCCCTGGCACCACGACAGGTGCCGCCAGGGCCGATCGGCCAGCATGGCCTCGGCGTCCCGCTGCACCTGGTCCGGCACGGGCTTACGTGCGCGCCCCGTCGGCGGCACGAGCCGCACGTCGGGCGCGTAGACCTTCTGGCTCCAGACGATGCCCACCGCCCAGCGCAGGCCCCGCGCATCCAGGCCGTGACTAAAGGCGGCGCTGATGCCGTAGCCCGCATTGGCCAGCACCGTGAAGAAGCGCAGCCCCTCCGCCCTCAAGCGATCGAGTTCCGACAGAGCGATCTTGCCCTTGCTCCGTGGTACGGTCGCGGGCTCGGGCACGCCTGCTTGCACGCACCGCTGTGGATCGCTCGTCGATGCTTGCGGAAGGAACAGGCGCAAGCCCACCGGTACGGGGACCTCGCCCTGCGCCAGGGTAAGCGAGACCAGAGACTGGCAGTTGGCCTGCTTGCCCAGCGCACCGCAATATTGTCGCGCCATGCCCACAGAGAGCGTGCCCTTCTTCGGCAGGGCGGTGTCGTCGATCACCAGGCAGGCATCGGGGGCGCCCACCAGGCGATCCGCCTGGCGGCCCAGTTCCCTCCAGAGCGGCGCATCATCCCAGGCCGGGCTAGAGCCGTGCCCTGGTGAGTTGAATCGTTTGGGGTAGGCGGTTTGGATCGGTTGTGATTCACTGGATGGGCTTATGAGGGAGGATTGCCATGCCTTCAGCCCTGTCGGTCGATCTGCGCGAACGTGTGGTTGCCGCGATTGAAGCGGGCGCATCGCGGCGTCAGGCAGCCAAACGCTTCGGTGTCGGAGCGGCCAGCGCGATCCGCTGGCGCGACTGCTTTCGGCAAGAAGGGCGGATCGCGCCCAAGCCCATGGGCGGCGACCGCAACGCGCAGCGCCTGGAAGCGCAGGCCGCCCTGATCCTTCGGGCCAACGAAGAACACCCGCAATCCTTCCTGCGCGAACTCCGCGACGTCCTCTCGGAACGCGGTGTCCAAGCGAGCACGAGCAGCCTGTCACGCTTCTTCGCCCGGCGCCGCATCACCCGTACAAAGGGGCTGTCCACGCGGCCGAGCAGGAGCAGCCGGATGTGAAGGCGGCACGCGAGGACTGGTTCGAGCGCCAACCCGACCTCGATCCGGATCGCCTAGTCTTCCTCGACGAGACGGCCGCCACGACCAAGTTGGCCCGCCGGTACGGTCGCGCGCCACGCGGCGAACGCTGCCGGATCGCCGTGCCGCATGGGCATTACAAGACCACCACCATCACCGCCGCCCTGCGGGCCACGGGCCTGATCGCCAAGACCGTCTTCGATGGAGCCACCAATGGCATGAGCTTCCGAACCTACGTCGCCGACACCCTGGCTCCGGTGCTCAGGCCCGGCGACACTGTCATCCTCGACAATCTGAACGCCCACAAGGTCGCCGGGGTACGCGAAGCCATCGAGGCGGTCGGTGCACGGGTGCTCTACCTCCCGCCCTACTCGCCCGATTTCAATCCCATCGAGCAGATCTTCGCCAAGTTGAAAGCCCTCCTCCGGACGGCCGCAGCGCGAACCGCAGACGATCTTGCCATCGCCATCAAGGATGCTTTCGCAGCTTTCAGACCAGACGAATGCCGCAACTCTATCACCGCAGCTGGATACGATGCTTATGATCCAACCTGACGGGGCACGGCTCTAGCGATGAAGTGCTGCAACTACAACTGATCGTGACCCGGCAGCCCGAGGCGCGCCGCCGTCGGCTGCAGGCTCTTGCGATCCCCCGGACCGAGCAGGCCACGCAGGTAGAGCGGCGCCCAGGTCCGCCGGGTCTTGCGCCCAATCACCGAGAGGAACGGCATCAGCCACGCATCGAGCTCGTTTGTCTCTTGGCGATCCTGATCCATCGCTGCCTCCCGAACCATCAAGGAGTCAACGCGTCGCGACACGTCAAAGTGTTCAGGTAGTGCTAATCGGTGTAGCGGCTATGCAGCGCGCGGGCGTACTTGGTCAGCCCGGCTGTGGCGATCGCCGCGATCGCGTTTTCGAGGCTTGGATAGACTAACGGGATCGGACCGCCTTCGGGGTTGTGTAGCTGGCTGTCTTCTCGAAATCCGCCGTGGCATTGAAATCGGAGCTGACGTCGAACGACTTACCGATGTCGTCGACCAACGCGCCGACCAACTCCCGGGAGCCGGTTACGAGAGCGGCCGATACGGCTAGTTCGACAACCGGGATGGGCGGCGCAACGCGTTATCCCGGCGAACAGAGCTGCGGGATGGAAGTCCAGACTCCCGACGGGGGAGGGAGACGCGTAGCCCGGTATCCCCTGCCGTAACCTGCTCGACCTGTCGCTGGTCGTCGGAACGTTGGCGATCGTCTTCTGCGACGTGACCCAAGGTGAAGCCATCGAAGTTCTCCCTGCCCAATGCGGGCGCCAATCCCGATTCCCGGCATCTCGAAGCTATCGCTACGCGTCGGGTCGGCCATATATTAATCTCATCACGAATCCACTGCTTGCGCCCTCGTCTCATGGCAAAGTCATGCCGACCTGAAGCGTCGAATCACCCGGTAGGGCCATGCCGAAGAACATCGTAGTGCTAATGGACGGGACCGGGAACGACGTCGCTTCGGATGCAACCAATGTTCTTCGGTTGGCGAAGATGCTGCCGGAGAACGAAAACCAGAAGTTCGTCTACGATCCCGGGATCGGCACCGAGGGAGCCCCGACGCGAGATCTGGTCGGCCGCCGGCTTCTCGTCACCACGATCGACCTGGGCTTCGGAAGCGGCGTCTACGACAACGTCGCGGCCGGCTACCGGGCGATCATCGATCGTTACGAACCCGGTGATCGGCTCTACCTATTCGGATTCAGTCGGGGTGCCTATGTCGCGAGGGCGCTTGCGGGCCTAATCAGCAAGGTTGGCATCCTGGAGCGGGGCCGAGACAATCTCGTACCGTACGCGGTGAAGATCTACGCGGCGCCGACCAACATCGGCATCTCGAAGACCTTTACCAAGACATTCTGCGACCGCTCTGCCGAAATCCGGTTTCTCGGCATCTGGGATACGGTGAAGTCGGTCTTCAGCGTGGACCTGACCACGAAGCGCCTCACGAGCGTTTCGTTGCCGCGCACGTTCTTGAACAACTCCGTAGCGGTGGTCCGACATGCGGTCGCGATCGACGAACGTCGTCGCTTCTTCCGACCCAACCTTTGGAGCGAGGGACAGAGCGGGGAGTCGGGGACCGATGCGAAGCAGGTCTGGTTCGCCGGCGTCCACAGCGATATAGGCGGAGGATATCCCATCAAGGATAATGCTCTGTCGGTCCTGCCGCTGGAATGGATGGTGCGGGAGGCGATGAAACACGGTCTCATGATCGACGAGACCCGGATGGCTCGCGTCCTCACGTCCGTGGCAAGCTCGGCGGCCGCGGCGCCTCATCTCGCCGTGATGAACGACTCCCTGGTCGGACGTTGGCGCTACGCCGAGTATTTACCCAAGAACGGCAAGCTCGGTCCGGACGGAGGGGGACGCACCGGTTGGTATCTTCCGAAGGGAGAGAAACGCTACATCCGTGAGGGGGCCTACATTCACAGCAGCGTGATCGATCGGATGGCGGCGGGCATCGGCTATGCCCCTGGCAATCTGCCGAAGTCGTATCTCGTCGAGGAATGACTCGGTCTCGCTGGGTTTGAACGGCACTACCGAGAACGATGTCGTCGATGGAAGCGCCGTTAGCACTACCCGGGCACTTGGTAGTGTCTCAGTTTGAAATTAAGCCGAAGTGCGCCTGCCGATGGCAGTTCGGGCATAGAGCGACCGCGTTCTGCACGCCGTCATCTCCGCCTGGGCTTGACACCCGACGGGTAAACGGCGCATTTTCACTAAGTCGAAGTTTTGTGTCCGCAGCGGACCGGCTTGGACCCACCCGCAATCGTAATCCTTTTCTGACGGCGTGCCTGACCGGCCCGCCGCGCGATCGCATATCTCCCCTCGCCCCGCGGCACCCGCCCCGGGGCGTTTCTAGCTACGGGCCCGAGCGGCCCCTCTCTCACAGCACTGCGCCGACTTTGACCCTGCTGCCGTCCGGCACGCGGGCTCGTCGTCGTGCGCGCTTTTCCAAGGACATCCCCATCATGACGACGAACGCACTGGCCTTTCCCACGGCCGGGTTGACCATCCTCGACCAAGCTCCGACCTCCCTCAGAGCCAACCCGCGCAACGCTCGTACCCATTCGAAGAAGCAGATCGCCAAGATCGCCGACAGCATCAGGGCGTTCGGCTTCACCGTCCCGCTCGTCGTCGACGAGACCGGGCTCGTGCTCGCCGGACACGGACGCTTGTTGGCAGCAAAGCAGCTCGGCCTGCCCACCGTCCCGACCGTCCGGCTCGATCACCTGAGCGACACGCAGAAGCGCGCCTATGCGATCGCCGACAACAAGATCGCGACCCTGGCCGGTTGGGATCGAGCCACGCTCGCCCTCGAGCTCGGTGAACTCGCCATCCACCTGCCCGAGATCGGCCTGGATCTCTCCATCACCGGCTTCGAGATCGCCGAGCTCGACCTGTTGACCGGCGATCTCGAAGAGGAGCGCCTCGCCTCGCGCGAGGACGAGCAGCATGAGCCCGAAGCACCGATCTCGCAGCTCGGCGACCTCTGGCAGCTTGGCCCGCACCGGATCTTGTGCGGCAGTGCCTGCAGCCGCGACGACGTCGAGCGGCTCATGGGTGGACGAGAGGCCGACATGGTCTTCACCGATCCGCCCTACAACGTGCCCGTCAACGGCCACGTCATGGGCCGCGGCCGGGTCCAGCACCGCGAGTTCGTCATGGGTTCGGGCGAGATGACGGAGGAGGCCTTCACTGCCTTCCTGAGCGAGAGCCTCGGCAATGCCGTCTCGGTCTCACGTGATGGGGCTCTGCACTACGTCTGCATGGATTGGCGTCATCTGCCGGAGTTGCATGCCGCGACCCGCCCGCTCTACGGCGAGCAGAAGAACCTCATCGTGTGGAGCAAGACCAATCCGGGGCAGGGCTCGCTCTACCGCTCGCAGCACGAGCTGATCGCGCTCTACAAGGTCGGCACAGCCAGCCACACCAACAATGTCGAGCTTGGCCGGCACGGCCGCAATCGTTCGAACGTATGGACCTATTCCGGGGTCAACACCTTCAAGGGCGCGGGTGATCTGGCGCTGCATCCCACCGTCAAGCCGGTGGCCCTGGTCGTCGATGCGATCAAGGACGTGACACGCCGCGGTGCGATCGTCCTCGATCCGTTCTCCGGCAGCGGTACGACCTTGCTGGCTGCGGAGAAGACCGGGCGCGAGGCACGGGTGCTGGAACTCGACCCGGTCTATGTCGATGTGGCTATCCGGCGCTGGCAGTCCTTCACGGGCCGCGACGCCATTCTCGACGGTACGGACGAGACCTGGGACGAGGTCCAATCGGCCCGTACGGCCCCTGCCCTGCTCGAGGAGGCCGCGTGATGGCTGGGAACACGAGCAGCACGATGAGCAATCCTAAGCGGCCCACCGGGTACGAGGTCGGATATGGCAAGCCGCCGGCCGACCATCGCTTCCGCAAGGGTCAGTCCGGCAATCCCCGCGGCCGGCCCCGAGGCTACTCGGCCCCGCTCGGCCGCCGCGATCTTCTTGACGCGCTCACCCAGGCCGGGCGTGAGCCGATTGCCATCACCAAGGATGGCCGCACAATCCAAACAACTCAGATCGAGGCGCTCGCCCAGCAGCTCACCCGAAAGGCACTGCAGGGAGATATGAGGGCCGCCAAGCTCCTCTTCGATACCATCAAGGCCCTGGCGCCGAAGACGGAGCCCGACGGCATGTCTCACGAAGAATGGCTGGAGGTCCTGGACGACCGTCCGAAGCTCCACCCTGGCATTGAAGTCCGGTTCGTCGATGCTGGCGATATGCGTTTGAAGCTCGGGGAGACCTGAGCCCCCTCCCCTGATGCCTCAAACCTTAGGCAGCCGGAGAGCCTCACGGCTCTCCGGCTTTTTTGCATTCGAACTCGGACGATCCCTGCTCACACCAATCGGCTTGCCTGTTTCGACCAGAAGCGTCCCTGTTCGGCGGAGACTAATTCCCTGTTCCGCCGCACAGGGAATTTCCCCCTAAATCATTGTATCTGCTGCTATATTGCTGGTCACAATCGACCCCGGCAGCTGCATCCCTCGGTTTTCCCTGTTGTTTTCCCTGTTAGCAGGGAAACGGCGCCAGAGACCGGTTTGGACAGGATGCGTGCTCCACCATCATTCCTCCTACTGAACACCCCGAAAGCCCCATCAATCAATGGTCCGGGTTCAGGGTCGCTGAACCTGATACCAGATCTCGATGAGTTTGACTCATCGAGATCTGGCCGCACGACTGCGCGGCGGCCGTCGTCCGCCGGACCTTACTGGTCCTAACCTATGGAGCAGGGCCAGTCAGACTTGGTACATGAGGCCACGGATTTCGGTGGAGAAAAGGTCGGCGGTTAGGCGGCTCTCCGCAAGGTGCGTGGGCGAGAACCGGCCGTGAGCGCGGAACGTGATGTCCGGGTTGGTACGACCGAGGTGCCGCGCGAGCTCGGGTGATGGGTCGGCTGTCGCCATCCGGCCCTGCCCGGCCCCCTCCCTCCCCGCTGGGGCACCGCCTCTCCACGATCACTTTAGAGCTGCGCCCGACCCCCGCTTCGGCGGAGCGCGCGCTAGGCGTGTCGCGAGTCCGGCTCCACCAGACGACGCCAGCGTCCCGGGGTGGTGCCCTGATCCTTGGCGAAGGCGCGGGTGAAGTGGCTTTGATCGGCGAAGCCGCAGGCGAGCGCGATGTCGGCGAGCGTCCGATCTCCCCTCCGCATCATGGTCTTGGCCTGGGCGATGCGCTCCCGCGTCAGCCACGAATGGGGGGCGATGCCGGTGGATTGGCGAAAGGCGCGCGCGAAATGGCTGATGGAGAGCCCGCAGGCTTCCGAGACCGTCTGGAGGTCGATCGGCCGGGCGAGATCGGAGCGGATATGCTCCTGGGCGCGACGGAGCTGCCAGGGAGCCAGGCCGCCGCGAACCGTCTCGGGCGCCGGCTGGAGCGACGTATAGGTGCCGAGCAGATGAGCCGCGACGGCGCGGGTCAACTGGCGGCGGATGACGTCGGCCCAGCGATCCTGCCGCCCCAGCGTTTCCCCGACACTGACGGCGAGGTTGTGCAGGGCGGAATCCGCCAGGACCGCGCCATAGGCCGGCACGAGTTCTTCGAGGGGATCGGCGTCGAGGATGCCCAGATCCTCGGCCACCTGCTTCAGACGTCGACTGTCGAGCCCGATCAGGAGAGTTTGCTTCGGTGTTCGCAAGATGCGGGTTTGGCGCAGATCATGGAGGATCGCCTCCCTCGCGCGCAGGAGCATCGGGGACTGACCCCCCTCGACAACCTCCCGGTACGGGGGTCGCCCGTCCGTCTCGCCGAGCCGGACCTGGAGGATGAGCGCATCGTGCCGGTCGACCCGGAGGCTACCGGCCATGCCGTCTCGCCAGCCGAGGACGATGGCGCCGTCCGACCAATCGTCGGGCCGGATTCTCGCCTGGCGGACGGGGTCATGCGACATGCCGCCGAACCCGAGGTCGCGCGTCGGGGTGGGTCGGAGAGAGGCCGGCGGCACGGCACTCGGCGCATCCCCTTCGTGGACAAGCGTTCGAAGCATGTCTGTCTCCCCATTGTACGATGGCGAGAGGCTAAACGGCCAAGCTAGAGCCCGTCTTTCGCGAGGCTGCGGTGGCGTATCCAGATCGTGCTGTTCACGGGACCGGCATTCATGAGGCATGCTGCCGGTACTCGCCGGGCGTCTTGCCGACGACGCGCTTGAAGGCCGTGTTGAACGCGCCCTGGCTCGAAAAACCGGACGACAAGGCGATGTCGACCAGCGGGATCTTGCTGTCGTTCAGCAACCGCCGTGCGCGAGCGAGTCTTTCCTCGCTGACGAAAGCATAGGGCGTCTTACCCGTGACGCGTTTGAACATGCGGCTGAAGTGGAAGGGGCTGAGGCACGCCACGGCGGCGATCTCGGCCACGGAGAGATCCCGCTCGAGATTGTCGCGGATGAACGCGACGGCACGGTCGATCCGGTCCGGGCCGGCGGTCTGCGTGGCGGGGCGCTCGCGCGTATCCGGTCGGTCGTGACCGTAGGCCTGCGCGACCCGCGCCGTCAGGGCGAGGGCGGCGGCCTCGACCATCATGCGGCCCGCCGAGCTTTCCCGAACCAGCTCCTGGTGGATCGAGAGCCCGATCTGGGCGAGCAACGGATCCTCGACGCCGGCGAGATAGCGCACCGTATCGGCACGGATGCGCGCATCGCCGTACAACTCCGCGAGAGTCTCGAAGCGCTCCGCCGGCAGATAGATGTGGAGGATCTCGTCGAGCGGCGCGGAGATGTGAATGTCGTCCTCGCCGACCCCGACGGGACAGAGCCAGATCGTCCCCGCCTCCACCGGCGTCCGCTGCCGGATCCCGGCCCCCTTGCGGCTGACATACGCATCCGGGCTGCGCCGGATCGCCAGGGTGATCTCCATCTGGGCCGGGACGATGGCGGGCAGGTCGCCCGCCGGGTGGGACCGGACTTCCGCGGCGACGCCCCTCCAATGCCGCCCCGCCGACGAGGCGAAGAGACCGGCTTTCGGGAACTTGTGCGCGCCGTGCCGGTGAAGATCCATGCCGGCACCGTGCAAGCCATGCGCGAAGGCGGCTATTATACAGGTGTATCGGATACCAGACGGGCTCTGCCCGCCATCGCGGTCGAGCCGGGCGGGCGAGCGGAAGCCGCGGGTCTTTTCGCGGCGGCCGGGCCGAGTCCCCGCCCGATGCGGAGCGTCGGGTATGGGCGGCCGGAAGACGCCGACGCTCATGTCGAGGCGAGGCAATCGTCAAGCTTGCAATCGCCATGCGACCCAAATCGTGTATCAGGTGAAGGTATTCGCATCGGCGAGGTGCGCATCGAGAACCATGCCCGAAGCGACCGTTCATATCGTCGACGATGATCCGGTGCTGCGCGACGCGCTGGTGAGCCTCTGCCTGTCCGATGGATTGGCGGCGATCGGGCACGGAGATCCCGGAGGGCTGGCGCAGTCCCTCCGGCGCCGATCCCCCGAATGCGTCCTTCTCGACGTCCGCCTCGCCGAACAGAGCGGGCTGGCCGTCCAGGAATCGTTGCGCGCGGACGGCAACACGGTCCCGATCATCTTCCTGACGGGCTACGGCACGATTCCCATGTCCGTCCGCGCCATGCGGGGCGGGGCCGTCGAGTTCCTCACCAAGCCCTTCATCGCCGAGGTGCTGCTCGCCGCCATCCGCAAGGCCCTGGCCGCCGATGCCGTCGCGCTCGCCGACCGTCGTGCCCGGGACGACCTCTCGGCCAGGCTCGCCACCCTGACGCCCCGCGAGCGCGACGTGATGCGCTGCGCCATCGGCGGGTTGATGAACAAGCAGATCGCCGCCGAACTCGGCATCACGGAGATCACCGCCAAGGTCCACAAGCGGCGCGTCATGGAGAAGATGCAGGCGCGATCCCTCGCCGACCTCGTCCGCATGGCGGATCAACTCGGCGTCGCCGCGACCCGCCAGCGTTGAGAGAGGGGGCAGCCGAAACCTTCGTATGAGGAGGCATAACCAAGGCATCGATCCGGTGATCCGCCGTATAATATTCAGGATCCTCCCACGGACTAAGATCCGGACATGAACTCAGGGCTGCAGCAGAGATTTCGAGCGGCTCCGTTCTGTCCTTGAAACCAGTCCGATATCCGGAGACGCACCATGATCAAGCATCTCTCTTCCATCGCTCTTCTTCAGCTTGGCCTGATGGCCCCTGCCCTGGCGATGCCGGAGCATCGTCCGTCGCATGCGAATGTCGAGCGGGTCGACCTGGAGAGCGCCCCGCGATCCTTCGGAGAGCCGCAGGCGTCCCGGACCATCGACAGTTCGGCCAAGGGCGGCAACGCCGACGAGACCAACCACGCGGTTCCGAACTTCGGCACCACCTCGGGCGGTCCCGCCGACTGATCCTCCGACCCATCGCGCCAACGCGGTCCTCGCACCCGGGAGAGCGGCCATGAACCTTCTCATCAGACCGTCTCTCGCGGTCATTCTGGCGCTGGTGTCGACGATGCCCTTCGCGCGATCCTCCACGCCTCCGGCGGGGCCGGTCGTGTCCTCCTGGATGGCGTCGGCGCCCATCGTCGCCAAGCTCGATCGCCGCTACGCCCATCGACGCATTGATCGGCGTCTCCAGTAAGCGTCTCGCGTTTCGGCCGGCGGCGACGGGGTCGGCTCACGGTTCCGGATGCAGGAAGCCGTGGACGGCCTGCACCACCACCGACCCCTCCCCCACCCCGGAGGCGACCCGCTTCACCGAGCCCGCGCGCACGTCGCCCACGGCATAGAGACCGGGGACCACCGTGGCGTAGGGCGACAGGGCGGGCGTGCCGTCTCTCCGCAGGCCGGTCGGGACGAACCCCTTCGGATCAAGGGCGAGGCAGTCGGCGAGCCATCCGGTATTCGGCACGGCGCCGATCATGACGAAGACGTTGCCGATGACCGTCGTCTCGCTGACTCCGCTCGCCCGGTCGGTCCAGGTCACCGATGTCAGGGTGTCGTCGCCGACGAGCGCGGTGATCTCGGTCTGCGTATGCAGGGTGATGCGCGGCGACGACGCGATCCGCTGCACGAGGTAGTCGGACATCGTCGCGGCGAGGCCGTCGGCCCGCACGAGGAGGTGCACATGCGCCACCGTGCGCGACA
This sequence comes from Methylobacterium bullatum, assembly GCA_902712845.1. Lineage (NCBI taxonomy): Bacteria > Pseudomonadati > Pseudomonadota > Alphaproteobacteria > Hyphomicrobiales > Methylobacteriaceae > Methylobacterium > Methylobacterium bullatum. Next base: position 3,403,163 of record LR743504.1, on the reverse strand, counting down.
GGAACATCGCGGCCTGGCCGGCCGAGTTGCCGCCGCCGACCACGATCACCGCCTCGCCGGCGCAGAGCTGCGCTTCCATGGCGGTGGCGGCGTAATGGATGCCCTGCCCCTCGAAATGCGCGTAGCGCGGCAGGTCCAGGCGCCGATAGCGAGCGCCGGTGGCGGCGATGACGGCGCGCGCCGGGACGGCGGTGCCGTCATCGAGGATCACGCGGAAGGGCGACCCGCCGCAATCGAGCCCCGTCGCCATGCGGGAGATCGCGAGCCGCGCCCCGAACTTCTGGGCCTGGACCTGCGCGCGGCCGGCCAGGGCCTGACCGGAGATCCCTGTCGGAAAGCCGAGATAGTTCTCGATCTTCGAGGAGGTGCCGGCCTGGCCGCCGGGAGCGAGCCCTTCGACGACGATGGTGTCGAGCCCCTCCGAGGCGGCATAGACGGCGGCGGCGAGGCCGGCCGGTCCGGCGCCGATCACCGCGACGTCATAAACGCGGCCGGGATCGATCGCCTCCGTCAGCCCGAGAGTGTCCGCCAGGGCCGCGTTGGTGGGATTGCGCATCACCGCCGCGCCCGGCGCGATCACCACCGGCAGGTCGGCCTCGGTCAGGCCGAACCCGTCGAGGGCGTTGCGGGCGTCGGGGTCGCTCGCTGTATCGAGGATGCGGTGCGGGTAGGCGTTCCGGACGAGGAAGCGCTCCAGGCGGAGGGTCTCCCGCTGGTGACCGGGGCCGATTAGGACGACGCCGCCCCGCCCGTGGCGGATCAGGCCGACCCGGCGCAGGATGAAGGCCCGCATGATGATCTCGCCGATATCCGGTTCGGCGGTGACCAGGCGGCGAAAGGCGACGCGGTCGATCCGCACCACCCGCGTCTCCACCACGGTGCGGCCGGAGACCAGGATCTCCCGGTCGTTGAACAGGTCGAGCTCGCCCGTGAACTGCCCCTCCGTGTGCACGACGATGACCCGGGTGGCCCCCTCGTGGTCGGTCTCGAACATCTCGATCCGGCCGGCGAGGACGAGGAAGAAATCCACCCGCCGCTGGCCCCTGGCCAAGATGAGGGTACCCGCCGGCAGGGTCTCCTCCCTGCCGTAGCCGGCCACCCGGCTCTCCATCTCCGCTCCGAGGCGGGGGAAGGTCTGCGCCGACCGGTCGTCGCCGTCGGAGTCCGCCGGGAGGAGGGTGTCGGTCATCTCGGATCACTCCCTGTCGTCGGATGCGAAGGTGCCACCCCTGCCCTGGATGGCGTCCCGTCCCGCCGGCACCACCGTAGCTGCAGGGACGGCACGCTCCCTGGCTTGTCCGATCACGCGATGTTTTGCACTGTCCGGCGCCAATTCCCGGCTACCGCTCGATCGACCGGGGTGACGCGCTCAAGAAGAGCGATGCTCCTCCGGCGAAGCGGGTTTCGCAGAAGTGGCTCCCGGTTCTTCCATAAAACCCGCGACATACCTGAGAGCCAAGCCGAGTGAAGCGTCGGCTCGCTAACGCTTCACTCTGCTTAACGCGGATCGTTCAAATCATGGATCGTCCGTGCAAGACGAGCGGTCCGGCCCATGATGACTCGATGACGGCCGGATCGGCGGTGCAGCCCGGTCCCGTCATCATCCACGCGAACGCCGCGCCCCCACGCCGATAAACGACAGTATAGTTCACAAGGCATGCGGCCACGCTTCATGGTCCGCGCGAACGGCCGAGGCATTCATCCGCCGCCCAGGCCGCCGGAACTGGGGAGAGGGCGATGCGTCAGGCCGTTCATGCACAGGGTCCGGTGATCGTGCGCCAGACCGTGCGGGCCCTGGATCACGGGATCACGGTCCGGTCGGTGGACGGCATCGGCTCCCTGTTCTCCGTCACGGTGCCGTGTGCCGACCGGCCGGACGACGGGGCGCCTCGGTGCCGCGGCGAGGCCAGGGAGGGGCGATGGACGCGCCTGTCGTAGCGGCCCCCTCGCCTCCCCGTTCCGGGATCGTCCCGGACACCCGCCGGACGGGCCGGCTCCTCGGAGTCCTCGCCCTCGGCCTCGCCCTGGCGATCTTCCTCGTCGATGCGTTCACGCCCCTCGAAGGCGCGGTGGCCGTGCTCTACGTCGTCGTCGTGCTCGTCGCCGCACGGGCGTTCCGGCGGAACGGGGTGATCCTGACGGCGTCCGGCTGCCTGACCCTGACCGCCGTGGCCTACGTCCTCTCGCATCGCTTCTACGACAGCGATTCGGCGCTGCTGCGCGCCCTGGTTAGCCTCGCGGCCATCGCGATCAGTGCGCTCCTGGTGCTCCGCAACCAAGCGGCGGCCCGCATCCTCGCGGAGCAGGCCGAATTGCTCGAACTCACCCACGATCCGATCTTCGTGCGCACGCCCACCGACACGGTGACGTTCTGGAACCGTGCCGCGGAGGATCTCTACGGCTGGCGCCGGGACGAGGTCCGGGGGCGCAACGTGCACGTCCTCCTGCGCACGGTCTTCCCCGACGGCGAGGCGGCGATCCGGGCCGCGCTGATGCGGAACGGGCGGTGGGAGGGCGAGCTCGTCCAGACGGTGCGGTCCGGCGCCAGGGTCGTCGTCGAGAGCCGCTGGTCGCTCCAGCGCGACGCCGGCGGCCAGCCCCTCGCGGTCCTCGAGACGAACACCGACATCACCGAGCGCAAGCGCGCCCATGCGGCCCTGGCGGAGAGCGAGCGGCGCTACCGCACCATCTTCGACACGGCCCGCGTCGCGATCCTGCAGCAGGATTGGCGCGGGGTGAAGGCTGTCCTCGACGCGGTCCCGCCCGATGCGGCCACGACCCTTCGCGCCCATCTCCACGTCCATCCGGAGGTCGTCCGCGATCTCCGCCGCAGCGTCACCATCGTCGACGCCAATGCCGAATTGCGGCGGTTGATCGGCGCCGATGCGGGCGCTGCGGCGCCGCGATCCCTCGACGCGTTCCTGTTCGAGGACGAGCCGACCTTCATCGAGTCGCTGCTGGCGCTGGCGCGGGGCGAGACCTTCTTCGAGGGCGAGACCACGATCCGCTCGCTGTCCGGCGAGGCGGTGCCGATCCTCTTCGGCATCACGTTCCCGTCCCATGCGGACGGGTTCGAGGGCGTGCTGGTCTTCGCCGTCGACATCACCGAGCGCAAGCAGGCGCAGGAGGCGCTGCTGGCGGTCCAGGCCGAGCTGGCCCACACCGCGCGGGTGACGACGCTCGGCGAACTCACTGCCTCCATCGCCCATGAGGTGAACCAGCCCCTGGCGGCCATCGTCACCAATGGCGAGGCGGCCCTGCGCTGGCTGAGGCGGACCCCGCCGGACCTCGACGAGGTCTCGGCCGCGGTGACCCGGGTGGTGGCGAGCGGCACCCGGGCCGGCGAGATCGTGTCCCGGATCCGGACCTTCCTCGCCAAGACGCCGCCTCCGCGCGACTGGCTCGATCTGCGGGAGATGATCGGCGAATCGGTGCTTCTCGTGGAGCGCGAGATGGCCCGCGGCGGCGTGCGCCTGATCCGTGACGTCGCCTCCGACGTGGCCCTGGTCCACGGGGACCGGGTGCAGCTGCAGCAGGTGCTCATCAACCTGATGGTGAATGCGATCCAGGCCATGGCGACGGTCACCGAACGGCCTCGCCTTCTCACCGTCCGCGTCGCGCCGGACGGGTCGGAGCATGTCCGCGTCACCGTCGCCGATAGCGGCGGGGGGATCGCGGCGGAGGCCGTCGAGCGGGTCTTCCAGCCGTTCTTCACCACCAAGGCGGACGGGATGGGCATGGGGCTGGCGATCTGCCGCTCCATCGTCGAGGCGCATGGCGGGCGCCTCTGGATCGGCGGTCACGACGATCCGGGCGCCGCCTTCCACTTCACCATACCGACCACGGCCGCGAGGGAACCATGATCCGAGGCAACGCGGTGGGGCCTGCACGCGCATCGGCCGCGAGGCAGACCGTCTTCGTCGTGGATGACGACCCCGATATCCGGGAGGCTCTGTCCGGCCTGCTCCGATCCATCGATCTCGCCTGCGCCGCCTTCGCGTCGGTGGCGGAGTTCCTGGCCGCGCCGCGCCCCCTGGGTGCCGGCTGTCTTGTAGTCGACGTCCGCCTTCCGGGCGTGAGCGGCCTCGAGTTCCAGGGCCAGCTCAGCGCTCTGGGGATCGACCTGCCGATGATCCTGATGACAGGGCACGGCGATATTCCGATGACCGTGAAGGCGATGAAAGCCGGGGCGGTCGACTTCCTCGCCAAGCCGTTCCGCGAACAGGACCTCCTCGACGCCATCGGCACCGCCCTGGCGCGCGATGCGGTCCAGCGCAGCGCGCATGCGGCCCTCGACGATCTCAGGGCCGATTACGAGACCCTCACCGCGCGGGAGCGCGAGGTGATGGCTCAGGTCACCGCCGGCCTGATGAACAAGCAGGTCGCCGGCAATCTCGGCCTCAGCGAGATCACGGTGAAGATCCACCGGGGCCACGTCATGCGCAAGATGAAGGCGCGATCCCTGGCCGATCTGGTTCGCAGCGCCGAGGCCCTCGGCATCTCGCATGCCGGCGGCGCGCCGACGCGGTGACCGATTCGCCGGCCTTCGGCGAAAGGTGGAGGCCGGCAAACCTCCGTATGATTCCAACCCACGGTGCGAGGGACCATATCTCGGCTTGGGCCAACGCTCCTCGGTCACTCGGACCGCAAGGCGAACCCCGTAGGTCAATGGAATGCCAGCTCTGCCTGTGATCGCGATCGTCGACGACGACGAGGACGTGCGCGTGGCGACCGGAAGCCTCGTGCGCTCCCTCGGCTACACCGCCCGCATCTACGCCTCGGCGCGCGACTTCCTGGAGAGCTGTCCGGTGGACGCGCCCGACTGCGTCATCACCGACGTGCAGATGCCTGGCATGACCGGCGTGGAGATGCACCGGGGCCTGCTCGCCCTGGGATCGCGGGTGCCGGTGATCTTCGTGACGGCGTTCCCCACCGAGGCCCTGCGCAACACCGTCCTGGCAGCGGGCGCCAGCGACTTCCTGGGCAAGCCCTGCGACGGCGCGACGATCATCCGCTCCCTGGAGCACGCCCTGACGGGCGGGTCGGCGAAGGACGCGATGGCGTGACCGCCGGCAAGCAGTCAGAGGGCGGCGGCCGTCGCGAAAACCCGGCTCATACCAGACCTCGATGAGTCCGACTCATCGAGGTCTGCCCGCGCGACGGCGCGGCGGCGGTCGTCCGCCGGACCTCACTGACCCTGACCTATGGGTCAGGGTCAGTGAGGCTTGGTATCAGCCCTTCACGAAGGCGAGGAGGTCGGGGTTGATGACGTCGTGGTGGGTGGTGAGCATTCCGTGCGGAAAGCCCGGATAGGTCTTGAGCGTGCCATTGGCCAAAAGCTTGACCGATTTCAGCGCGGCATCCGCGATCGGGACGATCTGATCGTCCTCGCCATGCAGGACCAGCGTCGGCACCGTGATGGCTTTGAGATCGTCGGTCTGATCGGTCTCGGAGAACGCCGCGATGCCGTCGTAATGGGCCTTCGCGCTGCCCATCATGCCCTGGCGCCACCAATTCCGGATCACGCCCTGTTGCACGTTCGCACCGTCGCGGTTGAAGCCGTAGAAGGGACCGCTCGCCACGTCGAGGAAGAACTGCGCGCGGTTCGCGGCGGTGGCCGCGCGGAACCCGTCGAACACCGCGATCGGCAAACCCTCGGGATTGGCCTCCGTCTTGACCATCAGCGGCGGCACCGCCGAGACCAGCACGGCCTTGGCCACGCGGCCGGCCGGCTCTCCGTGCTTCGCCACGTAGCGGGCGACCTCGCCGCCGCCGGTGGAATGGCCGATATGCACGGCGTTCCGCAGGTCCAGCGCCTCGCTCACCGCGAAGGCGTCGGCGGCGTAGTGGTCCATGTCGTGGCCGGTATCGACCTGGGCCGAGCGGCCATGGCCGCGCCGGTCATGCGCCACGACCCGGTAGCCTTGATGCAGGAAGAACAGCATCTGCGCGTCCCAGTCGTCCGACGAGAGCGGCCAGCCGTGGTGGAACACGATGGGCTGGGCGCTCTTGGGACCCCAATCCTTGAAGAAGATCTCGACGCCGTCCTTGGTGGTGACGAAAGGCATGGGAGGATGTCCGGTTCGGGAGGGAGATGGTCCGAGCTATGGAAGCAAGGCGCCGAGTCGGCTTGACGATTCGCGTCACCGCTTGGACGAATGCGCCATTGCCGATGCCCTGGGTCGGACGGCCCTACTCGGCGAGCAGGCTTTCCAGGAAGACCACCCGCCGCGCCGTCTCATCGAGATTGCAGCTCGAGGCGGCGATCAGGTCCATGGTTCCGCCTCCTCCGAAGATCATCGTCAGCTTGCAGGAGGCGGTCCTGTAGGCCAGCCAGCCCCGCTGAGAATCGCGGAGCGCGGTCTTCTCCTCGTCCGTCGATTTGCGCATGAGCGTCTGATAGGCGGCGTTCAGCTTCTTGTCCTGCAGCGACAGTTCAGCGGACGCACAATCCAGCATCTCGGCTGTGACGCCGCCGGATTTGTCCATGCACTTATCGTAGTCCGGGGAATAGGTCTGCGTATTCATGCCGGCGGCGTAGGACGGCTCGACGACGATGCTGCCGAGCAGGCTGACCATCACGGCGACGGGAAAGGCGAATGTGCGAGTCATCAGGACCTTCGGTTCTCCAGACAAGAACAGCCATGATCTGACCGGTATCGAGCCGGCTCTCCTGGGCCGTGGGAGCCGGACGTCATGACACCCGGTTCTGTGCAATGATCCCGTCCCGCTCCGCAAGGTGCTGCCGGTCGTCCCCCCGTCAGCGCATCAGCCACGACACCAGCCAGATGCCGCCTGCAAGGACGGCCCCGAAGATCAGCGTCCGGACGAGGATGTAGACCAGCAGGATCCGTCGCGGAAAATGCGCGCGCGCGGCGGCGTTCAGCATCTGTCGCACGCGTGCGACAGAGAGGATCGCGCCGAGGGCGACGATCGCCCCGATGAGAAGCTGCGTCATCGCTTCGCCGCACCGCTCCGCGGGTCATCGTCGGCGGTGCTGCGGCGGCGCTTGCTCGGACCGCCGGATTCCGAGACGGGACACATCACAGCTGAGGCATGGGAGCGGGACGGGGCCGGGGCGCGGGCGCCATTCTCGCGGGGCGGGCGGAGAGGTCGGGGCTTCGATCCGGGCGGGCGGCGGGGCTTCGACGCGGGCGGGAGGGCCGCCTCGCCGCTGGCGGCGGTGGCGCCCGGCGCATTCGCCGCCTTCGCAGGGGAGATTCCGGCGCCTGTCGGGGCGCGGGCGTCGCCTCGCGGACCGTGTCGCGCAGGAAGTCGCCGGTGGTGGCGGCCCGCGCCGCCGGAGCCGTCGCGGTGGTTCCGGCGGCCTGGCCCGCGCCGTTGCCGCGCGGGGCCGGCGCCTGCGAGACGGCCGGAGCCTGGCGGCGTTCGCCCTCCGGCACCGTGATCCGGAAGGTGTAGGGCACCGTCGTTCCGTCGGGGAAGGTCACGGCGACGGACAGGGTATCGAGACCGGAGAAATCGGACCGTGCGGTATAGAAGATCGACATCGAATCCTTCTTCACGTCCTCGCAGCCATCCACCTGCCGGATCGTGGCGCCCCGCTCGTCGATCTTGTTGCTGAGGATCCTGAACTCGCGGCGTATTTCGACGCGTCCGCCGCGCGGTGGCGAGACCATATCGACCAGGGCCGCCTTGGAGCGGCATCCTTGCGTCGGAAAGTAATGGGTGAAGCCCTGGAGGAAGATCCGCTGGCCCGGGCGGGCGGTCTTGTTCTCGGTCTCCGCCTGCGCCGGCAGCATGAGGCCATGCCCGAGGAGGCCGGTGAGGCCGGCGAGCGCCAAGGATCGGAGGGCAAAGGATCGCAGGGCCAAGTTCGGGAGACGGTGTTTCATGGGGCTTCTCCTCGGCTTTGGGACGGGCGTGTCGTGGCGGGCGCTCAACCGGGGCTGGACCGCTCCAGGACCGGCTTGCCGCCATCCGTGCGGAAGCGGACGGTGTAGGTGCTGTTGGACGTCTGGGCGCTGCACGTGATCACCACGGGACCGCCCATGGGGTTGGGCATCTCGCAGACGCCCTTGGCCTTCACGAGGAGGCTCTGGCCGCGCTCCTCGTACATGACTTCGTCGATGGGCTGACGCAGGGTGCCGCTCTCGACCCATCCCTTCGCCGATGCGAGGAAGCTGACCTCCCGGTCGTCGGTGGTTCCGAACACGAACTCGGCCCGTGCCGACCCGGTGGTGGAGGAATTCCTGGCGGTGGGGGCGCAGGACGCGGTGATGTCCTCGCCATCGACCACCAGGGATTCGCAGCGGCCCTTGAAGGTCAGCTTCAGGACCATCCCCGGCGGTGTCTCTCCCGTCTCCGTCCCCGCATTGTCCCTGGGCACGGGCGGCGAGGCCGGGCGCGCGGTCCCGGCCGGCGGCGTTTCGGCGGGCGGGGCGCGGCCCGGATCGGCACCGGGCCGGTCCGACGCGTCGCGGGACTGTCCGGACTGCCAGACACACAGACGCGCGCCCGCACCTTCCCAGCACGGCCCCTTGGGCGCCAGAGTGCCGAGGGGGGCCGTCGCCTGGGGTGCGCCGGGGCGCTCGTTCCAGAAGGCGGTGGCCTTCTGTGGGTCCCGTGGATCGCGGGTGAGCCGCGCGATGAAGTCCACGCCCTCCCTGGCGTAGGACCGGACCTCGAATCCGCCCCCGGCATCCGACCGGAACTGGCAGGGGCCGTCGATCCGGGCCGCGCCCCCGACCTCGATGAGACAATCGGCCGTGCGGGGCGCGCCGATCCCGGGTGCCGGCGCAACGCCGCCGCCGGCGAAATTGGGACGGCCCTCGCCGATCTTCCAGGCGCAGGTCCGGCTGCGTGGTCCCGTCCAGCAGGCCCCGCCGGAGGTGACGGCTTCGGAGGGACCCTCGTCGGGCTTGCCGCCGGGCGTCTCGTTCCATGTCGCCGTGCCGCTTCCGGGGCTCGTCACCGCCACCACCACCCCGTAGCGGAGGTAGCCGTTCTCGTAAGTGGCGAGACGGAACCCGCCCGTCCCGTAGCTGCGCGCGTCGGTCAGGAACTCGCAGACGCCGTTGATGGCGATCCTGCCATCGGCCTCGACGTAGCAATCGGCCTTGCGGACCTTGATCTGCGCCTCGGCGGCGCCGGGCAGGACGAGGCCGAGCGCGACGATCCCCGCCAGGAGGACGATGCAGCGCCGGGCCAGCCGCGCCGGGTACGCCAGGGAATTCGAACCGCGATCCGCCGCCACGGGCATCTCCTAAGGGTTGCCGAGGAGGCGGCGCGCCGCCTGAATGGTCCGGTCGTTGCGCTGGTCGACGATGCGGCCCTGATAGAGATTCCGGTCGGCCAGGCGCTGCTGCAGGGCGGCCCAGAAGCCGGCGCCCCACGTGTCCTCGCTGAGGTTCTGAATGATGTCGGTGGACTTCAATTCAAGGGCGCGGATCGTCATGTCCGCAGCCTTCCCGGGGGCGCGGGGGAAATTGGCGCCGCCGACATCGTAGAGGAAGGCCGCCGCCGCTGCGGCGGGCGCGAAGGACCGCTCCGCCACGAGGCGGTCGAGATACCGGCTCGCCAGGGCGGCGTCGGGTGCGGTGATCCGCTGCTTGTTGGTGTTGGCCGGGGACAGGAGGAGTGCATAAAGATACTGCGCCACCGATACGCCGCTCTCCGCCAGGGCGCGAAGCTTCCCTCGGCGGCGGCATCGGTGGTCGCGCTCTTGAAGAGCGCCATCATCTCGTCGGTACTCGGCGCCGGCGCCGGGGGCGCGCCTGGGGCGGCGGCTGGCCCGGATCGGCGGGCCGGGCCTGCGGAGCGGCGGCGGTGCCGGACAGGGCACGGACGGCTGCCTGGGTCTGGGGCGTCGCCGCCCCGTCGGCCGGCCCGGAATAAAAGCCGCGTCGGGTGAGATTGCGCTGGATCGCGGCCACGAGATCGGGGGGCTGGCGGCCGAGATCGTCGGTGAAGGTGCCGATGGCCAGCGGCAGCCTGGCCGCCACCGTGTCCATGTAGATGTCGGCGGCCTTCTGCGGGTCTTTCGGCACGCCGCTCTCCGCGTCGGCGTAGCAGCCGGCGATCCAGAACAGCGTCGACCAGGAATTCAGATAGCTGTTCCGGATCGCGATCGGGTTCGCGTGAAAGGCGAGCCCGTAGCGGCAGCCGCGCTTGAGGTCGTACTGGCCGCGCCCGCGGTTGAGCAGGAGCTCGGTCATGCCCCGCTGGGCCCCCGGATAACCGAGATCGGCGGGCTTCTCATAATAGGTCAGGGCGGTGGCCGCATCGGCCTTGACCGGATTCTTGACGTAGATCCCGGCCCATTCGGGATTGTAGAGGGCGCCCATGAAGGAGCGGGCGGAGATGTCGCCGGCATCCGCCGCGGTCTTCAGTTTGTCGAAGGCGCCCTTGTCGCCATCCTTGCCGGCCTTCTCGAGCAGATCGAAATAGATCTTCTCGCTCTCCTTGCTGTCGGCGGGCTTGCCCCATTCCGCGCTGGGCTTCAGCAGCGCGAGGGCGAGACCGGCCGCGAGGGCGACCGCGGCCTGGGGCAGGACGAGCCAGGCGGAACGGTAGCGCGCATCCGCGTACCAGAGCGCCGCGTGTGCGCCGAGCCGGTCGGTCCCGCTCACGACTTCGCCTTCATGTAGGCGCGCAGGGCCGTGATGACGGCGGGGTTGCGCCTGTTCTCGACGGGGAGCTTGTAGAAGCCGCGGGTGGTCAACTCGGCCTGGAGGGCGCCCCAGAACGGGCCGCTCCAGCTGCCCGCCTCCTCGAACAGCAGCCAGAAGATGACCTGGTCGTCCTTGAGGTCGACTCCGCGCAGGGCGAGGCCGGCCGCCTTCTTCGGATCCTTGGCGAGGTTGCCCCAGCCGGAATCGTAGAGCACCGCGGCCTCCCCGGCGGCCCCGCCGCTGCCGGCGGCGGCTGCCCGCTCGTAATACGCGACCGCGACCTGGGAATCCGGCGCGAAGACCTGTCCCTTGTTACTCACCGGGTTGAACAGGCGGGCATAGGCGGTGAGCGCATCCACGTCCCCGGCATCGGCCCGGCTCTTGAGCTGAGCCATCTTGCCCCGGTCTCCCGCCATGGCGGCCCCCGCCAGGGCCGTGACTTCCGGGTCCGGCCCGCTCGGCGCCACCTTGCGCGGCTCGGGCCGCGGGGCCGCGACGGTGTTCCGGATCCCGGCCTCAACCTGGAGGGCGGTGACGATGGCGGGATTGGCGCGCCCGTCCACGAGGCCGATATAGCGCCCGGACTTGGCGAGATGGCGCTGGATCCCCGCCACCAGGGCCGGGCTCTGCATGCCGAGATTGTTGACGAAGGCGTCGATGGTCGGCTGGTGCTTGCGCCACAGCACGGCGGTCACCAGCTCGCCCGCCCTGACCGGATCCTGCGGCAGGCCGCTCTCGGGCTCGACATAGCATTTGGCGAGCTTGACGGTGACGCGCTCCTCGCCGGAGATCGTGCGGTTGAGCGTCTCCGGGTCGTCGATCCAGGTCTGGGCGAGGCGGCAGCCGCGCTTGAGGTCGCCATTGGGGTTGGCGGGGTCGAGGAGCACGTCGGCCAGGCGCGTGATCGCCAGGAGGTCGCCCGCCGCGGCGCCGGGAGCATAGAGGGCGGCGGCCCGGGAGAAGTCGTTGGGCGACGGCTTCTTGGGGAAATAGGCGGCGGTCAGCGGGTCGTAGAGCGTGCCGAGCTTGGTCGCGGCGTCGATCTGGTTGCGCGTGGCCGCGGCGGTGAGTTCCTGGAACGCCTTGAGGTCGCCCTCCTTGCCGGCCCGGTCGCGCAAGGTCGTCAGCTCGGCCACCCGCGCCTTCGAGACCGTGGCCGGCTGGCCCCATTCCCCCTGCGCGGCCAGGGACAGGCACAGCCCCGCCAGCCCCAGCGTCACCACCTGCGGCAGGCCGAACCAGGCCAGGCGGTAGCGGGCATCGCCGTACCATAGGGCCGCGTGCGCGCGCAGCCACTCGTCTCGCGCGTTGCTCATGGTCTCGATGGGCTCCGGGCCGTCCCGTTCGCCTGGGCGAAGCGTCGGATCGCGGCGATGACCGCGTCGTTGCGGCGGTTCTCGACTGGGTTGGTGTAGATGCCTCGCGCCGCCAGTGCCCGCTGGAGCGCGCCCCAGAAGGCGGGGCTCCAGGTCGCGCCGAAGACCGGGTCCGTCAGGAAGACCTGGTAGCCCGGATCGAGATCGAGCTGGCGAAGGATGAGGGAGGCCGCCCGGTCCGGGTCCTTCTCCAGGGCGCCCGCGCCCTTGTCGTAGAGGCCCGCCGCCTGGGCGGCGGCGTCGCGGGCACCGGCCGCTGCGGCCCGCTCGAAATTGGCGGCGGACCGCCGGGCGTCCGGCGCGAAGACCTCGCCCTTGTTGAGGAACGGGCTGTAGAGATAGCCGAGGGTCGCCAGCGCGGTGGCATCCCCCCGGTCGGCAATGGCCTGGACCCGCGCCAGGGCGGCGAGATCCCGGGTCGCCGCCTGGGCGAGACTGCGGAACTCCTCCGCCGTCAGGCCGGTGCCGGTTTCGGCGCGGCGCTTGGGGGCGGGCTCCGGCAGGAACGGGCGCAGGCCCGCCTCCCGTTCCAGCGCCGCGATCGTCTCGGGGTGGACGAGCCCGTCCACCGGACCGGTGTAGCGGCCGACGGTCCGCGCCGCCATCGCCTCCTGCAGCGCGCGGATCAGGGCGGGCTTGTGCAGGCCGAGGCCGCGCACATAGGTGCGGATCGACGGTTCGTATTTCAGCCGGAGGGTGTCGACGATGAGGTCGCCGGCCCGCCGCGGATCCTGGGCAATGCCGCTCTCGGCATCGACGAGGCAGCGGGCGAGCTTCTCGGCCAGGCGCTCCTCCCCGCGAAGCATGTCCCGCGTCGTCGCCGGATGGTCGAGCCAGGCCTTGGCCAGGCGGCATCCCCGTCTCCGGTCGTCCTCGGAACCGGATTCCTCGAGCAGCAGGTCGGCGAGGCGCGCCATGGCCACGAGGTCTCCGGCCTCGCTGCCGGCGCGGTAGAGCTCGGTTGCGCGCGCCCGATCGTTCGGCACGGTCTTGCGCGGGAATTTCCCGGCGACGAGGGGATCGTAGAGGGTCGCCAGCCGGGTCGCGGCGTCGATCTCCCCCGCCTTGGCTCCGGCCGCGAGCTGGTTCAGCGCGGCGGCGTCGCCCTCCCCGCCCGCGCGGTCGCGCAGGATTTCGAGTTCGGCGGCGCGCTGCCGGGACCCGGTGGCGGGCCGACCCCATTCGCCCTGCGCCACGAGGGCGAAGAGCAGGTTGGCGAGCAGAACGGTGCCGGCCTGCGGCAGGGCGAGCCAGGCCAGCCGGTACCAGGGATCCTCGTACCACAGGCTGCCATGGACGGCGCCGCGCGGGGTTATCGTGCCGGATCTCATGCGGTCACGACGCCGTGGCGGAGGGCGCCGCGCCCCCGATGGCGCGCTCGACATCGACGAGTTCGAACTGGCCGTGATCGCCCAGGGGATCGGCCGAGAGCCGCAGGGCCTGGGCTTCGCGCAGGCGCTCGAGAAGCGTGCGCATCTCGCGGGCGTTCGCCCAGTCGCGGCCTTGCGCGCGACGCTCGATCCACGGGAGCAGCAGCGTCTCGAACCGGGCCGGCAGCCGGAACGATTGCCGGGTCGCCATCAGGCGCAGGATTTCGAGGAGGTCGTAGGGATCGTAGGTCGGGAACTCGATGGTCTTGGTGAAGCGTCCGGCGAGACCGGGATTGGTATCGATGAACCGGCTCATGTCCTCGGTGTAGCCGGCCACGATGACGATGATCCGGTCGCGGTTGTCCTCCATGAACTTCAGCAGGGTGTCGATCGCTTCCTTGCCGAAATCGCTGCCGCCACCGCCGCCGCCTGCGGCCAGCGTGTAGGCCTCGTCGATGAACAGGATGCCGTCGAGGGCCTCCTTGCAGCGCTCCAGGGTCCGCGCCGCGGTCTGCCCGACATAGCCCGCCACCAGCCCGGCGCGGTCGACCTCCACCACGTGGCCCTTCCGCAGGACGCCCAAAGCCTTGAAGATGTCGCCCATGATGCGCGCCACCTCGGTCTTGCCGACGCCGGGAGGACCGGTGAACACCATGTGCTGGCTCACCGCGCCGACCTCGATGCCCTCCGCGCGCCGCTTGGCATCCACCAGGACCCGCGCCACCACGGTCTTCACCTGCTGCTTGACCGGGGCGAGCCCGATCATCGCCTCGAGGCGGGCGATGACCCTGCGCGCCTCCTCCATGTCGATCGCGCCGGCGCCCTGGCTGCCGAGGGCGGCGGCGATGTCCGAGGGTTCGAAGCGGTTGATGTCGCCGCCGGGATGGGCGGAGAGCCGCATCGCCTGGGCCTGGCGGGCCTTCTCCAGCACCGTGCGCATCTCGCGGGCATTGGCCCAATCCTCGGCGCGGGAGCGGGCGCTCACATAGGGGATCAGCTCCTTCTGGAAGCCCTCCGGCAGGACGAAGCCCTGGTTGGCCGCCATGCGCTGCAGGATCTCGGCGAGTTCCGGCGGGCTGTAGGGCGGAAACTCGATGGTCTTGGTGAAGCGGCTGGCGAGACCCGGATTGGTGTCGATGAACCGGCGCATGTCGTTGGTGTAGCCGGCCACGATGACGATGATCCGGTCGCGGTTGTCCTCCATGAACTTCAGCAGGGTGTCGATCGCCTCCTTGCCGAAATCGCTGCCGCCTGACCCGCCGGGTGCCAGCGCGTAGGCCTCGTCGATGAACAGGATGCCGTCGAGGGCCTCCTTGCAGCGCTCCAGGGTCTTGATCGCGGTCTGGCCGGCATAGCCCGCCACCAGCCCGGCCCGGTCGACCTCGACGAGGTGGCCTTTGCGCAGCACCTTCAGCGCCTTGAAGACGCTGCCGAGCACCCGCGCCACCTCGGTCTTGCCGACGCCGGGGGGGCCGGTGAAGACCATGTGCTGGCTCATGGCCGCCACGGGCAGGTTCTGGGCGCGGCGCTGCTGCTCCACCTGCATCCGGGCGATGACGCCCTTCACCTCCGCCTTCACCGGCGCGAGGCCGACCATGCCGTCCAGGGTCGCGAGCGCCGTGGCGAGGAGGTCCTTCTTCTCCACCGCCGCGCCGTCATCCTCGAATTGGATCGGACGGATCTTCCGGTTCGCCCTCTCCTGATCCATCGCGCGCCGCATGCCGGCGATCCGCGCCGGAATGTAGGTGGCGGCGAGCAGGCCGCCGACGATTCCCCCCAGGATCAGAACGTTGCGCAGCAGGGCCGAGGGTGTCGCCGCCAGGGGGGCGAGTACGTCCGGCCGCAGGGCGACCACCAGGGCGGTCGCGCCCAGCACGATGGCCAGGAAGAGGGCGGCGGGATGCTTGTCGAGGCGTTCCATGGATGTGACGTGCCTTGATGCGGGTCGGGCGCGGTGCGTGTCGCGGTCCGGAATGGGCGCTGGCCCTCAGGCGTCCTCGCCGATCGCGAAGAGCAGGTCGACGATCTCCAGGCGGCGCATGTCGCCGCCCTCCAGGGCGACGCGGGCGGCCTGCGCCTCGCGGGCCTTTTCCAGGAGGGTGCGCATCTCGCGGGCGTTCGACCAGTCGTCGGAGCGGGAACGCTGGGCGAGCCATGGGGTCAGCGCCGCCTCGAATCCCTCTGGGAGCGCGAATTGCTGGCGGGCGGCCATGCGCCGGAGGATCTCGCAGAGCTCCTTCGGCTTGTAGGGCGGGAACTCGATGGTCTTGGTGAAGCGCCCGGCGAGCCCCGGATTGGTGTCGATGAACCGGCGCATGTCGTTGGTGTAGCCGGCGACGATGACGATGATCCGGTCGCGGTTGTCCTCCATGAACTTCAGCAGGGTGTCGATCGCCTCCTTGCCGAAATCGCCGCCGGCCCCGCCCGCGAGGGTGTAGGCCTCGTCGATGAAGAGCACCCCGTCGAGGGCCTCCTGGCACTTCTCCAGGGTCTTGGCGGCGGTCTGCCCGACATAGCCCGCCACCAGCCCGGCGCGGTCGACCTCCACGAGATGGCCCCGGCGCAGGACGTTCAGGGCGCGGAAGATCTCGCCGATCGCCCGCGCCACCTCGGTCTTGCCGACGCCGGGAGGGCCGGTGAAGATCATGTGCTGGCTGATCGCCGAGACCGGGAGGCCTTCCGCGCGGCGGCGCTGCTCCAGTTCGAGCCGGGCGATGAGGGCGTTGACCTCGCGCTTGACCGGCGCGAGGCCGACCATGCCCTCGAGCGTGGCGATGACCTCTTCGGGGGACCGCGCCTCGACGATGCGGCGCGGGGCGAAGAGCAGGCGCGGCAGGCTCAAGCCCCCGGCCGGCTGCCCCAGGCCCGCCTCGGCCCGCCGCGCGGCCGTGGCCGTCACCACGAGGCCGAGGGCGGCGAAGAGCGCGGCGGCCGACCCGATGGCGGCCTGCCAGCGCAACTCGCTTCCGGCGGCGTTCCACCATGCCACCGGCCCGTACTCCGTGCTCATCAGCAAAGGCGTCAGGATCGCGACGAGAAGTCCCGAGATGACGAACGGGATGATGGCGGATTTCGACATCGCTCAGCCTCCGCAGGGCTTGCTGGTGTTCCAGATGACGGGGATCCGCTGGACGCCGCCCGTCGTGTCGATCTTCAGGCCCGGCGTCAGCTCGAAGAAGACGTCCTTGGCCGCGCCCTCGACGACGATCTCTCCCTTGCCGACCTCGTAGGGGGCGGGGAACGGGACCGCGATGTTGATCGGCCCCTCGGCGACGTTGAAGGCCGGCGAGAGGTAGTTGCCCGCCCGGATACGCACCACGCCGCCGGCATTCGCCGTCATCTTCGACAGGCGCATGTTCCCGAGCGGCGCGGTGCAGGCCTTGGCCTGCGTGACGAGCTTCTCCTTCTCCTCCGGTACCAGGGTCTCGGCGGCCTTGTCGATCTCGCTCGTCTTGACGAGGTTCAGGGCCGGCCGCTCCACGGTCCCGGCCGTCTCCCCGCCACCGCTCAGGAGCAGGAAACCCGCGATGGCACCCGCCGCCACGACGCCGCCCGCGAGGGCGATGACGCTCGGAGAGAGGGCCGGCTTCGACGGACCCGGTCCGGACGGGGCGGCCTTGCTCTCGGCGCCCTTAACCTGAGCCTGCGTCTGGTGCTCAGTATTCGACATTGATCCGGCCCTTTATCTTGACTGACTCAACCTATTCGCTGCTTTTTGCTGGATTTTATCTTTCGCAGAAATGTGACTCATCACACGAATTAAAATTATTCTAAAAATTTTCGGCTAAGATGCGTTCGTTATTCGTTCGAGCTTCTATGCACCCGCCAAAAACCGGTCTACTAGTACACATGACCTATGGCCTTGGCCTTGACCCCTCCTGCCCCTTGCCTGGCACTAGGCAGCCAGTCCGGTCGCATGGGGGCTTAAGTCCGATGTCGTGATCGGGAGTGGAGTGAGTGGAACGGTGAAAGAGACGATCATCGTCGCCGATGACCATCCGCTGTTCCGCGCGGGAATGGTGCACATCGCCGAACGGCTCTACCCGGAAGCGCTCGTGCAGGAGGCCGCCACGCTGGAACAGGTTCTGGCGCTGTCACGCGCGGGGCCGCCGCCGGAGATCGTCTTCCTCGACCCCGTGTTTCCCGGCCTCGATCCCCATCGCGCCATCGGTGCGCTGCGCGAGGAGGTTCCGAGGGCCTCCATCGTCGTCGTCTCGATGATCGAGGACGAAGCCGTGATCCGCGCGGTCATGGCCGAGGGCGCCGACGGATTCATCCGCAAATCCCTGCCCGCGAAGGAGATCGCCCGGGCGATCTCGGCGATCCGCGATGGCGAATTCGTGATCCGTCGCGACCTCGCCTCGGGCCTCTCCGCGCCGCGCTCCCCCCTGCCGGCCCTGACGCAGCGCCAGCGCGACGTCCTGCGTCTCGTCGCCATGGGGCACACCAACAAGGAGATCGCCCGCGAACTGGACATCTCCCCGTTCACGGTCCGGGTCCATGTCTCGGCGCTTCTGCGGGCTCTCGACGTCACCTCCCGTTCCGCGGCTGCGGCGAAGGCGGCCGATGCCGGGGTGTGCGGGTGACCCGCCCCGCCGGGCCCCGGTCCCGGCCATCGTACATCTGTCCCGGTGTCGGACCGGCGGCGCCCGTGGCATGGCTCGGCCCCATGAAGCGATCGAAGGGTATGAAGAGATCGAAGGGGCTGTGCGGGCGTTCGGCCCGCGTGAGCGCGCTGGCGCTGCTGGCTCTGGCGGCCTCGGCCACCGGTGGCGTCTCCCCCGCCGCGGCCGATCCGGACCTCGTCGGGCCGCCCGAGGAGACGGTGCTGGCGGCGATCTGCGGGAATCCCGCACGCACCGAGACCGGGACCTGCCGGATGAAGGACGGCCGCCCGGCGGCGTTCTGGTACGGGGCGATGATCCCCGCCGCCACGGGGACCTGGTTCACGGGCTTCGCGACGATGCCGGCGCCGGGGGAGGACGCGGACACGCCCGACCGGCGGACCGTCGCGGCCGCGACCTTCGCGTTCGAGGATGCGCGCTGGCGCCTCAAGGGTGTGCAGACCGAGATCGGGCGCATCGGCACCGGCAACCGCAACGGGGACGCTCCGCAGGTGGACGAGGGGCTCGGGGCGGTGACCAGGGCCGTGAACCGGGTGCGCCTGGTGATGGGCTTGCGCCTCACCTCGTATGGGGCGGCGGGCGCGCAAAGCTTCTCGTTTCTCCTACTGCATTTCAGCAAGGTGCCGCTGCGCTGGAGCGTGGCGGGGGAGGTTCCTGCCGGGTCCGACGAGACCGCCGCCTGCGACACCGATGGCGGCGAGCCCTGTCGGATGGGCAAGAGCGAGGGCCGGCTCGAGATCCTGCCGGAGGACTCGTTCAAGCCCCTCGCATGGCCTCCCGTTAGGGTGACCCTCACCGGCACGGTCCGTGGCGAGGATGGGAAGGTCCGCCCGGCGACGGATCGGGATGCCAGGACCTTCGCGTTCGACGAGGCGAAGGGCGCCTATCGCTGAGGCGGGCCGGCATCCTCGTCCCGGACGGCGCCCGTCGTCGCGCGACGCGGCGCGATCAGCTGATCGAAGATCACGCGCTTGCCCGTCTTCCTGTAGCGCACGCCCATCGCCCGGCGGCCGATGTTCAGGGCCTTGCCCGCCTCCACGAGCGCCATCAGCGTCTGGGGCACGGAAGCGGCCGCCGTCATCACCCAGGCCACATCCGCGCCGTCGGGCCGGTCGAGGGGCGGCGGCTTCCCCGTCCGGGCGAAGTCGCGGGCCTCCGCGTGGCTGTAGAGATGCCATCCGAGATAGCCGACGACCCGCCTGTCGTCGAAGGCGAAGAGCGCGTGGCAGCGACGGATCTGGTCGTCCACGGTCTGGGTCAGGTCGCCGAAACGGAAACCGGAGAAGGGCGCGCGGCGGGCGAGGAAGTGAAGGGCGATCCCCAGCGTCGCATAGGACGGGTCCAGGGCACGGATCGTCACAGCCACGGGTGTGCTCCTCGTCTTGCGTCCGCGAACGGGACGCGGGTCATGGTCTTCGGGTCATGGGGCCGTCGCCCCAGGCACGTGGGCGCGGAGGAAGGCCGTCACCTCCCCCGGATCGGGCAAGCCGCCGAGGATTCCGGCGCGGGTCACCATGAGGGCGCCGCAGGCCGCCGCCATCCGGCAGCTCGCATCCCAGGGCCTGCCCGCCGCGAGCCCGGCCGCGAGGCCCGCGGTGAAGGCGTCGCCGGCCCCCATCGTGTCGATGGCGACCACCGGGTAGGCCGGCTGATCGAGGATCGTCGAACCGCCGAGGACGATCCGCGCCCCGGCCGCGCCGAAGGTGATCGCCAGCACCTCGACGCCGCGCTCCCGCAGCGCCCGCCCGAGCCCTTCCGCCGCAGTGCGCAGAGGACCGGTGCCGGCCTGTCCGGGGCACAGGGATCCGAAAAGGGCCTCCGCCTCGGTCTCGTTCACCACGAGGATCGTGGTGGAGGCCAGAATGTCCCGCGCCGGCATCCGGAACGGCGATGGGTTGAGCAGGGTCGGGACGCCGGCGTCGCGGGCGATCGCGAAGGCTTCGGCGATGGGGCCGTCGCCTATCTCGAACTGCGCGAGCACCATCGCGGCGGAGGCGATGCGCCCCGCCGCCGCACGCACGGTCTCCCGCGACAGGAGCAGGTTGGCACCGGGATGGACCGCGAGGCAGTTCTCGCCATCGGCTCCGACGAAGCCGACGCCGATGCCGGTGGAGCCGGGATGGACCCGTATCATCGAGGCCGCCAGGCCCATCCGCACAAGTGCCGGCTCGGCCAGCGCCGCGAGATGGTCCGTCCCCACCGGGATCAGGCCGTCCACCTCGACGCCGAGGCGGCGGAGGCCGGCGGCGACGTTGAATCCCTTGCCGCCCGCTTCCCAGGCGACGGCGGAGGCCAGCAGCGATTCGCCGGGACGGGGAAGCCGGTCGACCCGGAATGTGCCCGCCGCGACGAAACTGCCGAGCACGAAGGCGCTTCCCATGTGGCTAGTCCGTCGCAAGGTCATATAAGGGAGGGAGTGTGACGCGCGCCCTGCCCGCCCTTCCTACGATGCCGCCGCATTGACCAGAACACCAAGCGTTTTCGCAAGCCTCCGCATCCAGAACGACACGGCTCTCCCGATGTATCGGCAACTGGAGCACCAGTTCCGGGCCATGATCACGGATGGTCTTCTTGCCGCCGGAGCCACCCTGCCCGCCGAGCGAAAGCTGGCCCTCGACCTCGGCATCAGCAGGAAGACCGTCCAGCAATGCTACGATGCCCTGCGCCAGCAGCGGCTGGTCACCGCGCATGGCCGCAACGGCTACATCGTCGAGGACGGCTTCCGCCGCATCAAGCCCGGCATGGAGCGCCTCAAGGGCTTCACCGAGGAGATGCGGGAACTGGGGCGCGTCCCCTCCACCCGCCTCCTCGAACGGGCGGTGGGCGAGGACCGCTCCATCGCCTCGATCTTCGGCCTCTCCTCCACGGCCCGGTTCCTCCGGCTCGTTCGCGTCCGTCTCGGCGACGGCATCCCCCTGTCGGTGGAGAAGGCCTGGTACGATGTCGGCATCGCGCCCGGCCTCGCCGAGGCGGACCTGTCGGGCTCCATCTATGCCCGCCTCATGGAATGCGGCGCGCCTCTCGTCGATTGCGAGCAGACCATCGAGGCGGCCTCTCCCGAGCCGCAGGAATGCGCGATCTTCGGCTTTTCCGAGCCGCTTCCCTGCCTGCTGATCAAGCGCCGTTCCTACGGCGCCGATGGCCGCATGATCGAGTATGTCGAAGGGCTCTTTCGCGGTGACGCCTACGCCTACCGTCTGCGCCTGCGGGCATAGGGCCCGATCCCGGGTGATCGGTTCGCGCTCGCGGAGAAGACGATCCGATGCCGACATCTCGACGCGTCTCCGCGACTGCACCGTCCACGAGGATGTCGTGGCGGCGGCGTTTCGACGACGGCCCGCCATTGCGGGAGCCGCGCCGGCATTTCCCCTTTTTGGCACCATCGAAGGATACCAATTCATGATTGTTGCCATCGAATACTGTCACGATAACTCTTTTGGTTCTGTTTTGGTAGCATCCATTACTTCTGCGTGATAGCGCTTGAGTCGGTCGGACGAACCGATTCGAGGCCGATGTCTCGACGGCGTCCACGCAAAGGTCTTCCTCCCGCGAGCCGCTGGATCGGCGCGCGAGCCAGGAGACTCACGGGAGAAATCGGGCGATGTGCATCCTGTGCAGCGATGAGCCGGGCTACGTGTCCCGGCATTGGATGTCCGGACCGTCGGCGGGGAGCGCCTCGCTCGCGGCAGTGGCGGTCTCTGCCCCTCCCCCCGGCGATCTCGCCCGTGTCATCGACCAGCTCACCACGTCTTGGACCGTCGCAGCCGGCCAGCCGGCCGAGAACGACGCCCGGACCTGGGCGGGGACGCAGCTGACCTACGCGATTCCCTCCACCTCGCCGCCGAGCAGCATCGCCAGCGAGGCCACCGGATTCCAGGCGATGACCGCGCTGATGGTCGCCCGGGCCCGCGAAGCCTTCGAACTCTGGGACGACCTGATCGCCATCGACCTCGTCGAGACCTCGTCCGCCACCAACAACGACATCAGCTTCGCCTACACCTCGGTCACCCAGGGAGGCGGCACCTATGCCGCTCCCACCGTGACTCAGGGGAACAACGGTGTCGATACGATCACCAAGCAGCGGATCTGGATGAATTCGAGCTGGACGAGCCACGATGCCGATGCCGACATGTTCTACGGCGGCTACGGGGTCGAAACCTACGTCCACGAGATCGGCCACACCCTCGGCCTCTCGCATCCCGGTAAGTACAATGCCGGGTCCGGAGGTGCGATCACGTATGACGGCAACGCCGAATACGCGCAGGACACGCGGAAATACACCGTCATGTCCTATTTCGATGCGGATGAAGACGGGTCGGGCGTCGATCATGTCGGCCGCCGCGACGACGATCATAATGGCGTTTTGGACCGAACCTACGGCGCGACGCCGCTCCTCGACGACATCTCGGCGATCCAGGCCAAGTACGGGGCCGATCCGAACACGCGGGTGGGCAACACGACCTACGGGTTCAACTCCAATGCGGGCCGCGGCGCCTTCGATTTCACCCAGAACACCGACCCCGTCATCGCGATCTACGATGCCGGGGGATACGACACGCTGGACGTGTCGGGCTTCACGACGAACCAGTTGATCGACCTCGGCGCGGGCACCTTCTCCGACATCGGCAGCATGACCGACAACGTCGCCATCGCCCGCAATACGGTGATCGAGGCGGCGGTCGGCGGGTCGGGCAACGACACGATCTACGGCAATGCCAGCGGCAATTCCCTGACGGGGAATGGCGGAAACGACCGGATCTACGGCTTCGACGGCAACGATACCCTCTCCGGGGGCGCTGGCAACGATGTCCTCGATGGTGGGGTCGGGTTCGCCTATGCCAGCTATGCCACGTCGACGGCGGCCGTCACGGTGGACCTGTCGGTCGGCAAGGTGCTCGGCGGATACGCCAACGGCGATACGATCACGGGAATCGAGGGCGTCTACGGATCGGCCTACGCCGACACCCTCAGTGGCGCATCCACGGCGTCGAGCCTGTATGGCGGCGGCGGCGACGACCGGCTCCGGGGCCTGGGGGCGAACGACATCCTCTATGGCGAGGCCGGCAACGACACCCTGGTGGGGGGCGCCGGCGCGGATATCGTGTTCGGCGGCGACGGATTCGACATTGCGGGGTTCGACGGCAGCGCCGGCGTCACGGTGAACCTGATCAACGGGATCCATGCCGGCGACGCCGCCGGGGACCTGTTCTCCTCGATCGAACGCTACACCGGGAGCAATTACGACGACACCTTCGTCGGCGCGGCCTCGGCCGACGATTTCGTGGGCCGCGGCGGCAATGACAGCCTCAGCGGAAACGGGGGCGCGGACAAACTGGAGGGCGGCGCGGGCGCCGACAGGATCGACGGCGGCGACGGGATCGATACGGCGAGCTATGCGGGGTCGAGCGCCGGAATCTATGTAGACCTGTCCCTCGGCAAGGTGCTCTACGGCGATGCCAACGACGACACCCTCGTCAGCATCGAGAACCTGGAAGGCTCGGGCTACGACGACAATCTCGTCGGCGACGCCGCCGCCAACACGCTGAGCGGCCTGGCCGGAGACGACACCCTGTCCGGTGGCGACGGGGCCGATCAGCTCGGGGGCGGCGACGGCAACGATATCCTGACGGGCGGTGCCGGAGCCGATTACATGGATGCCGGCGACGGTGTCGACTGGGCCTATTACAGCGACTCGAGTGCGGGCGTGACCGTGGACATCAGCGCCGGCAAGGTCGCCGGCATCGGCGGCAGTGCCGAGGGCGACGCCCTGGTGGATTTCGAGAACATCCTCGGCTCGGCCTTCGACGACTCGCTCTACGGCAACGGATACGCCAACATCCTGAGCGGTGGCGCCGGGAACGACGCGCTCTACGGCTACGACGGCGCCGATACCCTGCTGGGCGGCGCGGGCGCGGACAGGCTCGATGGCGGCGCCGGCTTCGACATCCTGGATTACGGCGCCTCCGCCGCCGGCGTGTCGGTCAACCTCGGCACCGGGGCCGTGAGCGGCGGCGACGCGGCGGGGGACGTCCTCGTCGGGATCGAGCGGGTGGCGGGATCGCGCTTCGCCGATACCCTGGTCGGGACGCTCGGGGGCGACCTCCTCGATGGGCGGGCCGGGGCCGACAGCCTGCAGGGGCTCGGCGGCGACGATGTGTATGTCATCGACGACAGCGGCGATCTCGTCTTCGAGGTCGCGGGGGGCGGTGCCGATACGGTGATCGCCGCCGTGAGCTATGGGCTCGCCGCCGGCCAATCCATCGAGACCCTGCGGACCATCCTCGATACCGGCACCATCGCCATCGACCTCACCGGCAACGAAACCGCCAACAAGCTCGTGGGCAATGACGGGGCCAACCTCCTCGATGGCGGGGCGGGCGCCGATACCCTCTATGGGCGGGCCGGCAACGACATCTTCGTCGTCTCGGCGGCGACCGACAAGGTGTTCGAGTCCGCCGGCGACGGCACCGACACCGTGAGGGTCGCCGTGAGCTACGGGCTCGCCGCCGGCCAATCCATCGAGACTCTGCGGACGATCCTCGACACCGGCACCGTCGCCATCGACCTCACCGGCAACGAAACCGCCAACAAGCTCGTGGGCAATGACGGGGCCAATGTCCTCGACGGCGGCGCCGGGGCCGACAGCCTGTACGGGCGGGACGGCAACGACACGTTCATCGTCTCTGCGGCGACCGACAAGGTGTTCGAGTCCGCCGGCGACGGCGTCGATACGGTGCGGGCCGCGGTCGATTACGTTCTCGCCGCCGGCCAGTCCATCGAGACCTTGCGGACGAGCCTCGACACCGCCAAAACCGCCATCGACCTCACCGGCAACGAACTCGTCAACAAGCTGGTGGGCAATGACGGGGCCAACGTTCTCGACGGCGGCGCCGGGGCCGATAGCCTTTACGGGCGGGACGGCAACGACACGTTCATCGTCTCGGAGGCGGCCGACAGGGTGTTCGAGGCGGTGGGCGATGGCGCCGACACGGTGAGGGCGGCGGTCGATTATGGGCTCGCCGCCGGCCAATCCATCGAGACCTTGCGGACGGTCCGGGATACCGGCACCACCGCCATCGATCTGACGGGCAACGACGTCGCCAACAAGATCCTCGGAAACGACGGCCTCAACATCCTGTCGGGCGGCGATGGGGCCGATCAGCTCTATGGCAGAGGGGGCGCCGACACCTTCGTCTTCGACCGGCTCGGCGACAGCACCGTGGCCGGCGCCGGACGGGATACGCTCAAGGATTTCAGCACGTCCCAGGGGGACCGGATCGACCTTCACCTCATCGATGCGGTCGCTGGCGGCGTGGTGAACCAGGCCTTCCGCTTCATCGAGGACGACGCGTTCACGATGAGGGCGGGCGAGCTTCGCTCCATCGTCTCAGGAAGCAATACCCTGGTGAGCGGCGATGTGAATGGCGATGCGAAGGCCGATTTCGCCATTTTGCTGAGCGGCACCTTTGCCCTCCAGACAGCGGATTTCATTCTTTGATGTCGGCCTGGCGAGCCGCCGAAGATGCACGATCCGTCAAGGCATTATCCATGAAATCGGTGGATCGGAAGGATGCCGATGAGTGTTTCTCGCCCGTCGTGATGATTCGGAGTACTGGGATGGCGGACCACTACTGCCTGGATCCTTTGGATCCCCATGGGGAATCGGAGGTGTTCGTGGTTTTCGAAGGCCGATATCCCAATATTCGCCTTCTGTCGGTCATCAACCAGAACCGCGATGACATTCTCTCCGATCTGGTCGAGGAGCAGAGGCGCGACCTGATCCGCGAGATCGGGGCCTTCTATCGCCCTCCGCTGACCGCCAGGACGGCGACGGCATAGCGCCCCGAGCGTCTTCCCGACCCGATGCGTCGGTCGACCACGGACTTCCGTCCGCGCTGGAAAACCTGAGCGCGGGGAAGCGCTGGCATGCCGATGCGAACCCGGTTAGTTTCCTCTCCTGGACCTCGCTGCTACGATCTTCACACATGTCGCGGGCACCACGGGTCCCCTCTCCTAGAAGGTAGAGGGACAGGGTGAGGTGAGTGACGTGTCCGGAGATGGACCACACCTCACCCCAGCCCTCTCCTTCTAGGAGAGGGAGCCCGTCGCGCCACACGTCGAACCCTCGTTGGATGGAGGGACCAGCCGACGAGCAGATGTGTGAATCGAGTAGCCCACCGGGAGAGTGGAGACCGAATGCGCGTCATCGACCGTATCGTGGGCAGCAGGCTCGATCCCGAGATCGCTCACCGCCTGCATCATCTCGATCACCACCATGCCGTCGACATCCTGGCCATCGACAGCGCCGACACGGCCCGGCGGCGGTTACGGGCGACCACCGAGGGCGGCGAGGACATCGCCATCGCCCTGCCCCGCGAGGAAACCCTGTTCGACGGCGCCGTCCTGATCCTCGAGACGGACCGCGCCGTGGTGGTGCGGGTCGGGGCGGAAAGCTGGCTTCGGCTGGCGCCCGGGGACAAGGCCGCCGCCCTCGAACTCGGCTACCACGCGGGCAACCTGCATTGGCGCGTGCGCTTCGACGGCGAAGACCTGCTCGTGGCCCTCGAAGGCCCGCCGGAGGATTACCTGGCGCGACTCGGAGATCTGACGGCGTCCGGCCGCGTGGTCCATGGCGTCGACGGGCGGACGGAAGCCGCCTGATGCTGCAGCGGCTCGTCGCCCTCCAGCAGGCGGATTCGGCCTTCCCCAGCGGCAGCTTCGCCTTCTCCAACGGGATCGAGGGGCTTGCGGCGCTCACCGACGGTCTCGGCGGGGTGGAACTCGGCCATGCGGTCGAGGTCATCCTGCGCCACCGCTGGGCCGGCAGCGACCGGGTCGCCCTGGTTCTGGCCCATCGCGCGCGAGGGGATCTCGCCCGCCTCGCCCGCATCGACGCCGCCGTGGAGGCGGCCTGCCTGGCGGAACCGATGCGCACGGGCAGCCGACGCAACGGCGGGGCGCTGCTGGCCGCCCATAGCCGCATCGGGACGCCGGGGGCCGAAGGCTTGCGCATGGCGGTGCGCGACGGTCGGCTTCTCGGGCACCTCGCGGTGATGCAGGGCGCCCTGTGGCGCTCCCTCGGCCTCGACGAGACCACGGTCACCGAGATCGCGGGCTACCAAGCTGCCGCCGCCCTCGTCACCGCCGCCGTCAGGCTCGGGCGGGTCGGCGCCATCGAGGCGCAGCGCATCCTCTCCGCCCTGATGCCGGTGCTGGCGGAGATCGCGGCCCGGCCTGTGCAAGGGGGCGAGGAGGGAGCCGACGAAGGGGACGAAACCGACAACGCCGACATCATGCTCGTCGCCTTCACACCGCTCATCGAGATCGCCACCATGCGTCACGCCCGCGCCGATCTGCGCCTGTTCGCGAATTGAAACCGTCGCCGGACGGTGAAACACGGCTCCGGGAACGGACGAGGCCGTAGGGACCGCCAATGCTGCTGACACCGACCGAACTCGAACGGCTGACCATCTTCACGGCGGCGGAACTGGCGCGAAAGCGCCGCGCGCGCGGCCTCAAGCTGAATTACCCGGAGGCCGTCGCCATCATCTCCGACGAGATCCTGGAGGGCGCGCGCGACGGGCGCAGCGTCGCCGACCTCATCGGGTGGGGCTCGACCATCCTCACCACCGGGGACGTCATGCCCGGCATCGCCGCCATGCTGCCGATCCTGCAGGTCGAGGGGGTGTTCCCCGACGGGACCAAGCTCGTCACCGTGCACGAGCCGATCCGGCCCGCCGAGGGGGCGCCGGCCGATACGCTGGAGCCCGGCGCGATCCTGCCCGCCGAGGGGGAGATCGAGCTGTCCGCGGGGCGTCCGCGCACCACGATCGAGGTGGTCAATACCGGCGACCGGCCGGTGCAAATCGGGTCGCATTACCACTTCTTCGAGGTCAACCGCGCCCTCGATTTCAACCGCGAGGCGGCTTTGGGCCTGCGCCTCGACATCCCGGCCGGCACGGCGGTGAGGTTCGAGCCGGGCCAGCGCAAGACCGTGACCCTCGTCGGGTTCGGCGGCGAGCGCCGGCTCACCGGCCTGAACGACCTGACCCAGGGGACGATCGACACGCTGGCGGACCGCGCCGCCGCCCTGGCACGGGCCAAAGCCGGCGGCTTCAAGGGTGCCTAGAAGCCCGGGCGCGTCAGACCGGACGATGATGAGGAGACCTCATCGTCGTCTGCCCGCGCGATGGCGCGGCGGCGGGCGTCCGCCGAACGCACTGATTCCGGCCATCGGTCGGAATCAGTGCCGCTTGGTATCAAGGAGACCATCATGGTGACGATCCCCCGCCGCGACTACGCCGCCCTCTACGGCCCCACCACGGGGGACGGGGTGCGCCTCGCCGACACCTCCCTCGTCGCCGTGGTGGAGAAGGACTACGCCGTCTACGGCGACGAATGCCTGCATGGCGGCGGCAAGACCCTGCGCGACGGGATCGGCATGGCGCCCGGCGTCACCTCGGCCGAGGGCGCCCTCGATTTCCTGCTCTGCAACGTCCTCGTCATCGATCCGGTTCTCGGCATCGTGAAGGGCGATCTCGGCATCCGCCACGGCAAGATCGTCGGCATCGGCAAGGCCGGCAACCCGGCGATCATGGACGGGGTCGATCCACGGCTCATCGTCTCCGCCGGCACCACGGTGCGCGATTGCGAGGGGCTGATCGCGACCCCTGGCGCCATCGACGTCCACGTGCATTTCGATTCCGCTGCCCTGCCCGATCACGCCATCGCGTCGGGCATCACCACGCTGCTCGGCGGGTCGCTCGGGCCGATCACCGTGGGCATCGATTCCGGAGGCCCGTTCAACACGGGCAAGATGCTCCAGGCGGCCGAGCACTGGCCGGTGAATTTCGGGTTCCTCGGCCGTGGCAACACCCACAAGCCGGCAGCCCTGAAGGAACAGCTCGAAACCGGTGTTCTGGGCCTGAAGATCCACGAGGATTGGGGGGCGATGCCTTCGGCCATCGATGCCTGCCTGGGATTCGCCGACGAGCACGACTTCCAGGTCCAGCTCCACACCGACACGCTCAACGAATCCGGCTTCGTCGAGGACACGCTCGCCGCCATCGGCGGCCGGGTGATCCACATGTATCACACGGAAGGGGCCGGCGGCGGGCATGCGCCGGACATCATCCGCGTCGCCGGCCTGCCCCATTGTCTGCCCTCGTCGACGAACCCGACCAACCCCTACACGGTGAACACGTTCGACGAGCACCTCGACATGACGATGGTGTGCCACCACCTCAACCCGGCTTTGCCGGAGGACGTGGCCTTCGCCGAGAGCCGCATCCGCGCCCAGACCATCGCCGCCGAGGACGTGCTGCACGATATCGGCGCGATCTCGATGCTCGGCTCCGACAGCCAGGGCATGGGCCGCATCCACGAGGTGATCTGCCGGACCTGGCAGCTCGCCTCCAAGATGAAGGACCAGCGCGGCAGCTTGCCCCAGGACCGGGCCGGCTTCGGCGACAATGCCCGGATCAAGCGCTACATCGCCAAATACACCATCAACGCGGCGCGCACCTTCGGCATCGCCGAGCACATCGGCTCCCTCGAAGAGGGCAAGATGGCCGATATCGTGCTGTGGCGCCCCGCCTTCTTCGGCATCAAGCCCGAACTCGTCATCAAGGGCGGCTTCATCGCCTGGGGCGCCATGGGCGATTCCGCCGCCTCGCTGATGACCTGCGAACCGATGCTGCTGCGCCCGCAATGGGGCGCGTTCGGCTTGGCCAAGCAGGGGCTCTCGGCCTGTTTCGTCCATCCGCTGGCGATCGAGCGGGGCCTGCGCGACGAACTTGGCCTGCGCAAGGCGCTGCTGCCCGCCCACGGCACCCGGACGCTCAACAAGGCCGACATGCTCTGGAACGATGCCTGCCCCGATATCCGCGTCGATCCCCAGACCTTCGACGTCTTCGTCGATGGGGCCATCGCGACCTGCGAACCGGCCAAGGTCCTTCCCCTCGCCCAACGCTACATGCTGCGCTAATGCCCGACACTGCGATGATCCTCACCCCCTCCCCGGCCCGCGCCAGCGCCGCGCGGATCGGCATCGGCGGCCCCGTTGGGTCGGGCAAGACGGCGCTGATCGAGCGTCTGATCCCGGTCCTGGCGGGGTGCGGCGTCGATCTCGCCATCGTCACCAACGACCTCGTCACCAAGGAGGACGCGGAGCGCCTGCGCCGGTCCGGGCTGATCGATCCGGCCCGGGTCTCGGCGGTGGAGGCCGGCGCCTGCCCGCACACGGTGATCCGCGAGGACCCGACCCTCAACATCGCGGCCGGCGACGCCCTCGAGGCGGCGTTTCCCGGCCTCGACCTCCTCATCTTCGAATCCGGGGGCGACAACCTCGCCTCCACCTTCTCCCTCGATCTGGTGGATTGGTGGATCTTCGTCATCGACGTGGCAGGGGGCGACGACATCCCGAGGAAGCGCGGCCCCGGCGTGCTGCGCTGCGACCTTCTCGTGGTGAACAAGACAGACCTCGCCCCCCATGTGGGGATCGATCTCCCCGCCATGCTCAGCGAGGCCACCGCCGTGCGCGGCGGCAAGGCGATGATCGCCACCAATGCTCGCTCGGGCGACGGGATCGAGGCCGTGGCGGATGCGATCTGCCGCGCGGTGCTCTTCGCGCCTTGAACGACGTGGGAGAGGAGGTCCGGGGTGCCTCGCCGGAGGGAGCGGGCCGCTCGCGCCATTCACAGGCGCACATGGTCTTCGTGCGCGGCGGTGGCACCACGGTGCTGTCGCGGCAGGTGGTGCCCTATCCGTTTCACATCACCCGGCCGTTCCGGATGTATCCGGACCATCCCGACATCGCGACGCTGTATCTCCAATCCGCCTCCGGCGGCCTCTACCGCGCCGACCGCCTGGGCCTCGACATCACGGCGAAGCCCGGAAGCCGCGCCCACGTCACCACGCAATCGGCCACCGTCGTCCATGACACCGGCGCTTACGCCGCGCGCCAGGACACGCGTCTGGCCATCGCCAGCGACGCGAGCCTGGCGCTGCATCCCGATCCGATGATCCTGTTCCCCGGCTCGGCGCTGGATCTCGACACCCGCATAGTCCTCGGCCGTGATGCGCGCGCCATCGTCAGCGAAGGCTTCGCCAGCCACGATCCGACCGGCATGGGCCGGCCGTTCTCCCGGATCACGCTATTGCTGCGGATCGAGACCGAGGATGGACGCATCCTCGTCAACGAGCGCTCCTCGGTCGACGGCGCGACCCTGGCGGGCCCTGCCTCCCCCATGGGCGCCTACGCGGCCTATGGCTCGATGGCGATCCTCGGGGGCGTCGAGGGCCATCCCGACATCGCCGCGCTGCAGGGCGCCGCCGATGCGGTGGGGTGCCTGTGCGGGGCGAGCCCGTTGCCCAACGCCGCCGGACTGGCCGTGCGGGTCCTCGCGCCCAACGGGGGCGCCCTGTCGACGGGGATGGATGCGGTCTTCGCGTTCGCCTTCGCTGCTCTGTTCGGTGTCGCCCCCGCGCGCCGTCGCAAGTGAGGACGGGACCGGATCCGCGCCTGCCCAGCAATGATGCAGCGTGCAGTCAATTTGCTCTTTAAGAAACGATTTTTCTTCTCGAAACTGTGTCTCGGTCGAGTTGGAGTGATCCAGCTCCGGGGGACAACCGTGGATGGACAGAGACGTGTCCTCCACAATGACGAGTAGGGAATGAAAAGATGGCGTCAAAAGACGAAGGCAGCGCTCATCTTCGGCTTCGTCGCCGGCTGCTGCTCGGTCTGGCAGCCGCACCCTTCGTCGCCGCCACGAGAAGTTCGTCCGTCCTCGCGGCCGATACCGCCACCGCCGCCGTGAACACGACGGGCCTCGCCGTCACCGACAGCGAGGTGACCGTCGGCATCCTCCATTCCGTCACCGGCACCATGGCGATCTCCGAGACCGGCGCCACACAGGCCGAGAAGCTCGCCTTCGAAGAGATCAACGCCGCCGGCGGCATCCTCGGCCGCAAGATCAAGGTGATCCAGGAGGACGGCGCGTCCGACTGGCCGACCTTCGCCGAAAAGGCCAAGAAGCTCCTCGTCAACGACCATTGCGCGGCGATCTTCGGCTGCTTTACCTCGGCCTCGCGCAAGGCGGCGCTGCCGGTGATCGAGCAGTATAACGGCCTGCTCTACTATCCGACATTCTACGAGGGATTGGAGCAGTCCAAGAACGTCATCTATACCGGGCAGGAGGCGACGCAGCAGATCCTCGCCAGCCTCGACTGGGTCCACAAGGAGAAGGGCGGCGACAGCTTCTTCTTCATCGGTTCGGATTACATCTGGCCGCGCACCTCGAACAAAATCGCCCGCAAGCACATCGAGAGCGTGCTCAAGGGAAAGGTCGTCGGCGAGGAGTACTTTCCGTTCGGCCACACCCAGTTCAACTCGGTCATCAACAAGATCAAGCTCACCAAGCCGAAGGTGATCTTCGTCACCGTCGTCGGCGGCTCGAACGTGGCGTTCTACAAGCAGCTCAAGGCCTCCGGCATCGATCTCTCGAAACAGACCCTGCTCACCCTGTCCGTCACGGAGGATGAGGTCGAGGGTATCGGCGGCGACAACATCGCCGGCGCCTATTCCTGCATGAAGTACTTCCAGTCCATCGAGAACGAGAACAACAAGGCCTTCGTCACCGCCTTTCACAAGATGTGGGGCGAGAAGACCGTCATCGGCGACGTAACCCAGGCCGCCTATCTCGGCCCGTTCCTGTGGAAGATGGCCTGCGAGAAGGCCGGCTCGTTCGATGTGGACAAGGTCGTCGCGGCCTCGCCGGGCCTGGAATTCAAGGCCGCGCCGGAAGGCTACGTGCGCGTCGATCCGAACCACCACCTCTGGTCGAAGACCCGCGTCGGCAAGGCCAAGGCCGATGGCCAGTTCGAGGTCGTTTATACGAGCCCGGAGCTGATCAAGCCGGACCCCTTCCCCAAGGGGTACCAGTAGGCGCTGTCGACGCGCGTTCGACGACGAACACGACGCTCCCGCGACGCGAGCCGGCGGTCAGGCGCCGAACGTGAACAGGTCGCTCGGCTCGGCCTGAAGCTCCGCCTGAATCTCGGCCACGGTCACGTCGTGCAGGATGAGCTTGTTGGTGCCCTCGATGCCCGTGAAGGTCACGAGGGTGTCCCGGCCGCCGTCGTGGAACGGCGTGAGCGTGATATCGAGGGCGTCGATGCCCTCGATGGCGATATGGATGTGATCGGTCGCGACGTCGAAGCCGTAGACGTTGTCGCGACCGAAGCCCGCCTGGAACTGGAAAGTGTCGGCGCCCGAGCCGGCGAACAGCTTGTCGCCGCTTGCCCCACCCTCGATCGCGTCCCCGGCCTTGCCGGCCTTGATGCGGTCGGATCCCGTACTGCCGATGATCTCGACGGCGTGGCCGACCGTGGACTGCGACACGATCGTGGAACCGGTGCTCACGGCGGACATGTCCAGATGCGTGTCGTTACGGACGTAGACGGCTTCGATGGCGGCGAATGCGCCGTCGCTCAGCGCGACGGTCCCACCGCCATCCACGAACAGGAAGTCCTTGTCCGCTCCGCCATCGATATCGGCCGGCGTCTCCGTGATCACCAGCCGATCGTTGCCGAAGCCACCCTCGAGGGTGTCGATTCCGCCTCCGCCGCGCAGGGTGTTGGCGCCATCGTTGCCGATGAGGGTATCGTCGTGGGAACTGCCCCGAACGTTCTGAACACCGGAAAACGTGTCGTCGGCTGCATCGCCGCCAGTATTGATGCCATTCAGAAGATCGATGGAGACGGCGTCTTCCGAGTGCTCGTAGCTCACGACGTCGCTGTCATCGGCGCTGATATCGTCCGCACCGCCTCCGCCTTCGATCAGGTTGACGCCGGGATCGTCACTTCCGGAAATCCTATCGTCCCCGGAGCCGCCCCTGGCGTTCTCGATGCCGATCCAAGTATCGCCATTCGCATCGCCATCCGTGCCGTACCCATCGGTCTGACCGAGAAGCACGATCTGCACCCCGTCAGTCGAGTGCTCGTAGCTGACCGTGTCGATTCCGGCGCCACCGTCGAAGGTGTCGCTGCCGGCGCCGCCCTCTAGCGCATCCCTGCCGGCGCCGCCATTAAGGATGTCATTGCCCGATCCACCGCGAAGGATGTCGCCACGCATTCCCCCGTTGAAGCTCACTGGAGCGACATTATCGAAAAAATCGATGTAATAACTCATAAGATCATCCGTGCCTCCATTTAGAAAGCTGGTCATTGCATTATTCTTATAGCAAAAAAGGTATCCTTGATTTTGATCGAACGTTGTTTGATAAGAAGAACCGCCCCCATCATAGTCAAAAATCCACAATGGAAAACTGACGCTATCAGTCTCGGTGTACGAATCAGTGGATGAAAATTTCGCAATGGGCATTAGAGTGCTCTATGACTAAGCGGCGGTTCGCAGAAGGCGGCGCCTGAATGAGCGCAGGTTTGTTTCGTGCGATTGTGCCATAAACTGGGACAACGAGTAAATAGGTGCGGTTTTTAACTGCCCGGTCTGCAGACTTGGTGATGTCATCCAGACGGAGGCACTGCGACGGACAATAGTCGTGCAAATTGGATTGAAAAATATCGAAGGCACGCTGGATGGAGCGATGAGTTTTCAGTCGCGAAGAGAATGTCGTTGCGACGCTGAAACAACGCTCATCGATAAGGGCTCCGAATTCAGGTTAACACGATAGGGCATGACATTCATGGACACACCTCCGTCATTCCGGGTCGCCTTCGGCGACCCGGAATGACGGAGAGGGGATGCCGAGACCGTCACCCCCTCCTCGCCGGCCGTACCTTGGGTCGGGGCCGGTTTTCCATGCAGGTCGTCGAATCGATGGCCGCGCCCCGGTGTCCGGGATCGGCGTGCCGGAGGGCGCCTATAATCGCAGGGCGCTCT
The DNA here is from genome assembly GCA_902712845.1 of Methylobacterium bullatum. Taxonomy (NCBI): domain Bacteria; kingdom Pseudomonadati; phylum Pseudomonadota; class Alphaproteobacteria; order Hyphomicrobiales; family Methylobacteriaceae; genus Methylobacterium; species Methylobacterium bullatum. The sequence goes on along the minus strand of LR743504.1, from coordinate 3,368,258 downwards.
TCAAGTGACCGAGTTCGGTGCCGACGGCTTTCGTCACATCGTCACCGAGCGCGGCGAGCTGGCCCATCTCCTTGGCGACGACGCCGAATCCGGCCCCGGCCTCGCCGGAACGCGCCGCTTCGATCCGGGCGTTCAGGGAGAGCATCTTCAGGGATCGCAGCATCTCGATCATCTGATCCGAGGCCCGGTCGATCGCATCCAGCGCAGCCTGGCCGGACTGGATTCTGTCCGCTAAGTCGTTGGCGCGTCCGAAGTCAATGACGATGCCGTCGAGATAGGCGATCTCGCCCGCGGCATCGGCGCGGCCGCCGCCGGTTTCGAGCACGTGTTTCCACCTGCCGCCGGCCGTCTTGACCCGGTAGCTGATCTGCCAGCGCGCGCTCGCGCTAAGGGCGGCCCCAACGGCTGCATCGACCGCAGGCAGGTCGTCCGCATGGATCAGGCTCGAAAAGCTCGTCCCGTTCCTCAGAAACGAGGCGACGTCATACCCCAACAATCTCTCGAAGCCATCCGATAGATAGGTCATATTGTAATCGGCATTATTGAGGCCGCTATACATAAAGCCATCTATTCTGCTCGATAAATTCTGCAGGAAGGCGTCAGCATCGAGCATGTCTTCAACCGATCCCTGACGTGTTTCGTGTTCCTGTTGTCCTTCGCGCAAGCAGGGTTCAGGCCATTTCGAGGTGTGGAATCTTGCGCATCGTCCCCATGGGCGCGACCGCATCGCGGTTTCAGGCACCCTCGCGGCCTGACGTTCAAGGTCGCTCAATGCGCAAGGACCGCCGTCCCACCCCGTGCGAGTGTGAGACGGCGGGCGTTCACATGCCGTCAGGCGGCCCGGACATTGGCCAGGAAGTGCCGCACTTCGGAGCCGAGATGTTCCGATTGGCGCGACAGTTCCGATGCCGAGATCAGCACCTGATCCGCCGCGGCGCCGGTATGCAGGGCGGCATCGGCCACGCCCGTGACGTTCGCGGTCACCTCACCGGTGCCGACGGCCGCCAGGGAGACGTTGCGGACGATCTCCTGCGTCGCCGCACCCTGCTGCTCCACGGCCACCGCGATCGTGGTCGCCACCGTACTGATCTCCTTGATCCGGTCGGTGATGGTGCCGATCGCCGTCACGGCTTGGTCGGTGGAGCCCTGGATCACGGCGATCTGGCCCGCGATGTCCTGAGTGACGCGCGCGGTCTGGTTGGCGAGTTCCTTGACCTCCGAGGCGACCACGGCGAATCCGCGGCCGGCTTCGCCGGCGCGCGCCGCCTCGATGGTCGCGTTGAGGGCGAGCAGGTTGGTTTGCGCGGCGATGGCGTTGATCATCGTCACCATGTCGCCGATCTTCGCCACCGCCCCGCTCAGGGCCTCCACGAAACCGAAGGTCTGCAGGGCTTCGTCGACGGCCTCCTGCGCCAATTGGCTCGAACCGCTCACCTGCCGGGCGATCTCCTGAACGGAGCTTCCCAGTTCCTCCACCGCCGTCGCGACGGCGGTCACGTTCGCCGCCGCGTCACGGGCCGCATTGGCGACCGTGTCGGATTGGCCGGCCGTGCGGGCGGCGGTGTCGGCCATCTCGCGTGCGGTGGCCTGCAATTCCGTGGCGGCCGAGGCGACGAGGCCCACGATGCCGCCCACGGCGTTCTCGAAGCCATCGGCCAGGCCCCGCGTGCCGGCCCGACGCTGCTCGTCCGCCATCACCCGGGCCGCTTCCTTCCGGCGCTCCTCCGCCTCCGCGCTCTGCCGCAGGGAGTCGCGCAGCCCGACGACGGCCTTGCCCACGAGCCCCACTTCGTCCCGGCGGTCCGCCTGCGGCACGGGCGCATTGTAATCGCCCGCGGCCATGCCGCCGATGGTGGTGCCGAGCGCCCGGATCGGCACGCCGACGAGACGCCGGATGAGGGCGAAGAGAATGGCGGAGCTCGCCAGGACGCACAGGGCCGAGATGCCGATGAGGAACCATTGCGCCCGGTCGGCCGCGGCCGTCAGCGTCGCGACGGGAACGGCGGTGACGATCGCCCAGCGATCCTTCGTCGCCCCGGCCTGGATCGGCTCGGCCATGTAACGCCAGGATCGGGAATCGGGCCCGGTCACGACCTCCTGCACGCGCTCCCCGGTCTCGACCGCCCGTCGCGCCGCCATGGCAGCCGCGGGATCCAGCTTGACGAGGGGGTTGCCGACGGCCTTCGCATCCGGATACGCCACCGCTCCGCCCTGAGCGGAGACGAGAGTGACGTAGCCGGTGCCGAAAGGCCGGACCGAAGCCACGGCCTGGCTCATGGCGGACAGATCGATGTCGATGCCTCCGACGCCGAGGAACTTGCCGTCCACCGTGATCGGTGCCCCGAAGGACATGATCATCGTGTCCTTCCCCGCCACGGGGTAGATGTACGGCTCGATGGCGGCGGGCCGGTTCAGCGATTTGGGCTGCTGATAATAGGCGCCCTCCACGGGGTCCTCGTAGCCGGTGAGCACTTCCCGCACGATGGCGCCGCTGCCACGGTTCCAGTACGGCAGGAAGCGCCCGGTGGCGTCGGAGGTGGAACCACCGGCGAACTCGGTGTCGCGCGCGTCGAGGGCGTTGGCCTCCCACCCGGTCCACGTGCCGAGGATGGCGGGGTTTTCCTCCAGCAGCCGCTTGAGCGCCGCATCGTAAGCCGCGCGATCCTTGACGCCGTTGCTCCGCATGGCGCCAGCGACCAAGGCGATGTTCTTGGCGACCTGGGCGAGCTCGTCCAGGCGACCCCGCACGGCGCGCGCCTCGTTCGACAGCGTCTCCCGCTGCAGCGCCTCGGCCTGGGTGGCGAACGAGTCGCCGATCTGCTCGGTCAGGAAAACCGTTCCGACGGCGAAGATCGCCGCCAGCGACGCGCTGCCGGCCATTGCGGCCTTGAAGGAGAGTGTGGCCATTGCAGGATCGGTTCCGCCTGGAGGATATGCTTGGCGGGAATATCCAATCGACAGGTTAACAAAAGTCCTGGCAATAGCTTGCTTTATATATCCGTATCCTCGGAAAGGACTCTAAAATGTACGGAGCGAAATTTGATGAGTGGTCTAACGAAGACGGAGTGCGGAGTTCTCGCGCTTCTCTCGTGTATCGGCAAGATCCGACGTCCTGCGATTGGTTCTCTCATCGTTTTTTGCTGAAGCGGCGGTGGCGCGGAAGCCTCGCCGCAGTCTCTGGCGCATTTAATCAATGTCTCTCACAAAACGCCCGCTGCACCGTCATGCTCGGAGCGAGAACCGACCGTGATCGGGAGTTTCGTGAGGCACGTCATACCAAGTCTCACTGACTCTGACCCATAGGTCAGGGGCAGTGAGGTCCGGCGGACGACCGCCGCCGCGCCGTCGCGCGGGCAGACCTCGATAAGTCAGACTCATTGAGGTCTGGTATCAAGCGGGGATTCCGGCCGTTGCGACGCTCTCCGGTGAGGGCTCGGCGAGGCTGGCCTGTCCCTGATCGCCGCGTGCGGGCGATTCCGCCCGGACGCGGGTCTTCTTGGGATCGAAATGGGGAAACGCCACGATGGTCGCGGGAAGCCGCTTCTGATGGCCGTCCAGCTTGCCGATCTCCACCGACCGACCGATGGCCGCCGCCGAGACGTCGAGGCGCGCCAAGGCGATGGTCTTGCCGAGGATCGGCGATTTCGTGGCGCTGGTGACGATCCCGACCTGGGTCCGGCCGTCATAGACCGGATCTCCGTGCCCGACGGGCTCGTTGCCCGTGACGTCGAGGCCGACCATCCGCTTGTGCGGGTTGTCCCGCCGCCGCGCCACGGCCTCCGATCCGACATAGGCGTCCGGCTTGTCCTTCGGCACCGTGAAGCCGATGCCCGCCTCGAACGGGTCGGTCTGGTCGCAGAAATCGTATCCGGCGAAGACGAGGCCGGCCTCGATCCGCAGCATGTCGAGGGCGGCGAGCCCCATCGGCGTGAGACCCTGCGGCTCGCCGGCCGTCATGATCGAGTCCCAGAGCGCGGTCGCCTGACTCGGGTGGCACCAGACCTCGTAGCCGAGCTCGCCGGTATAGCCGGTCCGCGACACCAAGACCGGCACGCCGTCGATGCGCCCGACAGTGAACCGGAACCATTTCAACTCGTCGATCGTGGGTTCCTGGGGCGGGCTGACCACGAGGCCGGACAGGATCGCCCGCGATCTCGGCCCCTGGACGGAGACGTTGTGGAGCTGGTCGGTGGAGCTCTTCACCCAGACCTTCAGCTTGTGTTCCTCGGCGAGCTTGCGCAGCCAGATGCCGGAATACTCGTCTCCGCAGATCCAGCGGAAGTTGTTCTGGCCGAGGCGGAACAGCGTGCCGTCGTCGATCATCCCGCCATGCGGGTTGCACATGGCGGTATAGACGATCTGGTTGATGGCGAGCTTGCGCACGTTGCGCGTCACCGCCAGCTGCATCAGGTCCTCGGCATCGGGCCCGATCACCTCGAACTTGCGCAGGACCGAGAGGTCCATGATCGTGGCCCGCTCGCGGCAGGCCCAGTATTCCTCCAGAGGCCCAGCCGCGTTGAAGCAGGTCGGCACCCAGAACCCGCGATAATCCTCCATCTTGCGTGTCAGGGCGGCGGTGCGCGGGTGAAACCCGGATTCGCGGGTGAGGCGCGGTTCGGCATCGGGGGTCATGCGGTGGCTCATACCCTTGGAGAAGGCGCTGTCGGCGTCATAGACCCGGACGTGGATGTCGGTGGGGCACCAGCCATTGGCGGGATCGATGTCGTCGGCGCAGGACGAGGTGGCGCAGACGAGGTCGGTCAGCGCCCGCAGGAGGACGTAATCGCCCGGGCGTGACCAGGGCTCGTCCATGGTGATCGTATCGTCCGGCCCGGCGACGGTGTTGTAGAAGAAGTTGATCGCCGGCCAGCCTTTCTTGGGCCGGATTCCATGCGGGCGCAGCACCGCGTTGAAGTTGTCGGTGCAGTTCGAGTGGCCGGGATATCCCATATCCTCGTAATACTTGGCCGAGCAGGCGAGCATGAACGTGTCGTGGCGCCCGACCGTATCTTGGACGATCTCCACCAGGGGGACCATGCGCGCGTCGAAATACTTCGACAGCAGGCCGGGCTTCGGCGCCGTCGATCCCATCAGGGTATGCGTGGTGGTGGCGTCGAGGCCGTATTCGTCACCCGCTTCGAGGGCGACGGCATCGAAGGCGAGGAAATCCGCGCATTGGCGCCCGTCCACGTCGATGATCTGGATGTACTGACCGGCCTTGACGGAGAAAGCCTCGGCGGTGGCGGCCTTCACGCGCAGGTCGAGGAGGGGGGGGGCCAGCGGCGGCGGCGCCCTCCCTTCGAGGGATGTGGCGGGCTCGATCTCCACCCGCAGATCGGTCGGCGGATCCTGCGCGTCCGGCGCCATCGGGCCGCCGGGAATGACGAGAACGCAGACGGAATTCGCCGCCGCCGTGGCGTGGAAGGTCGATCCCGGCGGGGATTTTGCATGGAACAGCGCATGGGCTTCGAGATCGGACGGCGCGATGCCGCGCGCCGCGAGGGCGGCCTCCACGGATCCGCCGACGGCCTCCTCTCCTCGTTTCCGCAGGATATCCCCGAGGGGTGGCGCCCCCAGTGTCGCCTCTCCGAACGCGCCGGGGCCGGCATAGAGCCGGGCGGGCTGGCACCCCTCCGGATCGACGATGCGCAGGCGATCCCCGGCCTCGACCTCGAAGAAGGCACAGTCGCCTCCCCTCGCGGAGAACGAGAGCGTGCGCGGCGACGTTGCCCCCCACGTGCCCTCGGGCTGCATCCAGATCTGGTTCATGTGTCTATCCAGGGTGAACGGGTCGCAACGGATGCGGGCCGACGCGCCCCGCACGGGGCCGTCACCACCATCGGAGGGCGCTTCCCGGTGGGTCCGGGAAACGGCATGATTCCAATAAGGTAGGCGCCAAAAGCTTGCTTGATCGGATCTCTCGGCGGATGCTCCTGTCAAAGTCGATCGTCCAATCAGACCTCCTCATCCTGAGGTGCCCGCGTCAGCGGGCCTCGAAGGAGCCCTCCAGGGATCGCGCGACGACTGGAGGCCTCCTTCGAGGCCGCTCCGCGGCACCTCAGGATGAGGTAAAGTTTTGGAACAACAACTCAAATAGGCTCCAAAACGGCTCCACGCTCATTCCGCGGCCTGGGGCAGCCCCATGAAGGCCTGGAGCGAATCGTCCATCGCCTTCATCCATGTGGTGTGATGGGCCGGCGACAATGTTCCGGTGATGGTCGAGCGGTAGGACCGGTCGCGATAGGTGAGGATGCCCTCCATCTTGTGGTGCTCCCACTCCTTGAACAGCTCGGCGACCTTGTCGACGTCGAGATGCGGATAGTCGGTCGCCGCCAGGAGTTCGCGGACGTATTCCGTCTGGAAGTCGATCGCCTCGAACGGGTTTGTGAGCGTGTCCTGATAGGCCAGCCATTTGGCGATGTCGGCTTCCTGCTCCTCCGGACCCGGCAGCGCGAGCTTGCCCATCATGTAGTCGCGGGCATACCAAGCCTGGGCGTCGAACATGTTGAAGGTATAATACTGGTCCTGCATCCCGAGATAGATCAGGTTCGGGTTGGACTGCCAGAAGATGCCCTTGTAGATCCCCGCCGGGTAGAGGCAGTTGTGGGATTTCAGCCGCAGGTCGTCCGGCAGGAACGGATAGGTGTGCTTGTAGCCCGTACAGAAGATGATCGCGTCGACCTCGGTGTGGCTGCCGTCCTTGAAATAGGCCGTGTTGCCGACGAGCTTCTCCAGAAGCGGCCTCTCCTCGAACCCCGCCGGCCAGTCGAAACCCATGGGCTTGGTGCGGTAGCTGAAGGTGATCGATGTGGCGCCGTACTTGATGCACTGCGTGCCGATATCCTCCGCCGAGTAGCTCGCGCCGATCATCAGCAGGCGCTTGCCGGCGAACTCGTCGGCGACGCGGAAATCGTGCGCGTGCATCACGCGGCCGGGAAAGAATTCCAGCCCCTCGAAACTCGGGACGTTGGGCACCGAGAAGTGACCGTTGGCCACCACGACGTAGTCGAAGTCCTCGACCTGGTGCTCGTCGGTGATCAGGTCTTTCGCCGTCACGGTGAACCGGCCGGTCTCCTCCGAATAGCTCACCCAGCGGACGGGGGTGCAGAAACGGATGTACTTGCGCACGTCGCTGCGCGCGACCCGCCCGGCGATGTAGTCATGCAGCACGGCGCGGGGCGGATAGGACGGGATCGGCCGGCCGAAATGCTCCTCGAAGGAGTAATCCGCGAATTCGAGGCACTCCTTCGGGCCGTTCGACCAGAGGTAGCGATACATGCTGCTGTGGACCGGCTCGCCGTTCTCATCGAGGCCGGTCCGCCACGAGTAGTTCCACTGGCCGCCCCAATCGGATTGCTTCTCGAAACAGACGAGCTCGGGGATCTCCTCCCCGGCGCGCCGCGCCGCCTCGAAGGCGCGCAACTGGGCGAGGCCGCTCGGACCCGCGCCGATGATCGCAACCCGCTTCTTCATGATCAGATCCCCGTTCTATGTCTCGTGAGCCGGGCGGTCCGGGTCTCCCGATGGCGGGTTCCCGATCGGTGCCGGGCGCCCGCCAAAGACCATTCTCCCCCGAGGATAGATCCGGCGAGGGCGAAACCTCGGCGGAACATTCCTGCTGAGAAAATTTATACGCCTCCGAGAAATGACCATGCAATAGTGACTGTTGGCACTACTGTCGTCGCTCAGTTGTGCATTGCAAAAAAAAGGGGGTTACTGTTAAGCGAGAACCGTGCCAGGTAGCCTTCCAGTCGAACCCGGCGGCACGTCCCAGACGTCCGGCGCGGGCCTATCTCTTTCCCGGTGGGACGACGATGTTCACACATCTCGCGGGATGCGCGGGTCCCCTCTCCTTCCAGGAGAGGGAGCGCGTCGCGACTCATGTCGAACCCGCTTTGATAGAGCGAACAGCCGTTAAGCAGAGGGGGGATCCAGTCGTTCGGGGGCACGGATCCTCCTCGTCCGGCGTAAAGAAGCTTGGGGCGGGGCGCGGGTCGACTTAACGTGCGCGGGCCCGAAACCGGGCGCCTCGACGACGCGCCTGCTTCATGGGGAATGGCACCGCTTCAGGATGAAGGACGAACCGATCCGGAGCGGACCCGATCCGCTGGCCACCGCCGAATGGTACAGCCGGTTGGGCGACGTCGCCGCATCCATCGGAACCGAGCGCTTTCACCGAGATCTGCTGTCCCTGTTCGCCCTCTGCGTGGAAAGCGATTCGGGGTGGATCATCCGGTACTCGCGCGTGGCCCCGCCCGACGTGCTCTACACGACCGGGGTTCCGAGCGAGATCGTGGAGTTCTACAACAAGAAGTGCCTTCGCATCGATCCCTTCTCCCTCTACTGGAAGAACGGCGGCGAGCCGGGCATCCTGACCCTGTCGGAGATCGGGAACAGCAGCCCGGAATCGATCCTCTACGGCAAGATATTCAGGCCGGCCGCGAACATTTCCGACGAGCTCGGCATGTTCTTCTCGACGGTGGGGCATTGCTGCTTCGGGTTGTTCCTCGAACGCGAGCGAGGCGTGTTCTCGCAGGAGGACATCCGGCGGGCCAAGCTGGTCTTTCCCGCCCTGGAGGGATGCCACCGGAGCCATCTCGGCCATCTGTTCAGCAACCTGCGCTACACCGACGGGACGCAGGCGGAGGGGCTCCTCAACCGGCCGACCCTGATCCGCGACCGGCACGACGTGGAGGTGTTCGCCAACGAATCCTGGAAGCGGGCCGTCCAGTCGGATGCCTCGATCCTGCCGATGCTCGAGACCCTGGCGCCGTCGGACGCCATCCGCACGGTCCATGCGCGCGATCACGTGATCACATCGGAGGTCTTCGACCGGGACTTCGCCCTGGCGCCGGGCGGCCGGATCTTCATGCTCGGGCCGAAGCCCGCGCCGCAGGACGAATCGGTGGGCTACCGGGCGGCGGCGGAGGTGCTGGTGGCGTTGACCCCGCGGGAGCGGGACATCCTGACCCTCACGATGAAAGGTCAGGCCACGGGCCAGATCGCGCAGAGTCTGGGGATCGGCAAGGGCACCGTCAAGAACTGCAAGATCCGCATCTACCGGAAGGCGGAGGTCACCTCCGAGCGCGATCTCATCAAGAAGTTCAGCCCGTTCTTCCCCTCGGCCTGAGGGAGGACGACGTTCACATGGTTCGCCGGCTGCGCCGCCCTGCCCTCCTTCCCCTCGTGGCTGCGCCCTTCACGGAAACGATTCGGGTGTCTTGAGTTTTGCAGCCTTTGGCGGTGTGCCGGCGGCGGGGTCGACGGTGAGGACGTCGCCGCCATCGGCATCGGCGTCCTCCTCGTCGCCGTTGCGTGATGCGCGATGGAGGATGTCGTCCCTCGGCATCCGGCTGGCGAGCGCGTCGATGGCGAGGCGCGACCGCAGCGGCAGATACCGTGCCGCGGGCCAGACGGCGTAGCAATCCATGGTCGCGTAGGGGCGGTTCGCCCAGAGCTGGACGAGTTCGCCCGCCTGCAGGCTGTCGCGGATCAGCCAATGCTGGAGCCAGCAGAGGCCGAGCCCGGCCTTGGCGGCGGCCAGGATGACTTCGACGTCGTCGAACCGAAGCCTGGCATGGGGGGAAACGGGGACGAGGACCCCGCCGGCATCCGGCAGGCGCCAGACATAGCCGCGGTCGCCGCGCGCATAGACCAGCGTGTCGTGCCCGGCCAGATCGGCAATGTCGTCCGGCCGTCCGCGCGCGGCGAGGTAGGACGGGGCAGCGCACAGCACCATGCGTTCCGTCACCAGCCGCCGGGCACGCAGGGAGCTGTTGTTGCCGAGCGCGCCGAAGCGCAATCCGAGATCGAAGCCGCCGGCGATCAGGTCGACGACCCGGTCGCTGAAGTTCAGCTCGAGTTCCAGCTTCGGATGCGCCTTGGCGTAGTCGAGCAGGATCGGCGCCGCGCAGCGCCGACCGAGGAGAACGGGCATCGAAATCCTCAAGCACCCCGCGACTTCCCGGCGGCCCGATTCGAGGAGCGCCTCGCCGGTGCGCATTTCTTCGACGGCCCGCAGGCAATGTTCGTAGAATTGCTGCCCGGCTTCCGTCAGGCTCTGCGTTCGCGTGGTCCGTTGGAACAGCCGCACGCCGAGCCGCTCTTCGAGGCGCGCCACGGCCTTGCCGACGGCGGAGCGTGACAGGGCCAGCCGGTCGGCCGCCCGCGCGAACCCTCCGGCCTCCACCGCCTCCACGAAGATCTGCACGCCATCGAACTTGTCTCGCATCGGTCGCCCGGTCCCGCACGGCCTGCCACGTGGATTGTAGCGCTACAGGCAACAAAGAAGCGAATAACTGGGTCTAAAGCCGAATGGCAATCTACGCTAGAGGAGTGGCGGGCGTACAGCGCGGCCCGGACAGGAACGGCTCCGCCCCATGGGCAGCCGACGCGGTTCCTGACCGAAGGCACGGCTGGGACGACAATCGGAAGGGTTGAGTGATGAGCGGTAAAGTCGTTGTCGTGACCGGCGCGAGCAGTGGTTTCGGAAAGCTCACGGTCCTAGAACTCGCGAGGCGGGGTCATACCGTCATCGCGACCATGCGGGACGTCGAGGGCCGGAACAGCGCGGTCCGGAGCGAATTGATCGACGCCGCGAAGGCGGACGGGACTCCGCTTCAGGTTCTCGAAATGGACGTGGCCGGCGACGCATCGGTCCAGGCCGCCATCGACACGGTCATCGCCCGGCACGGCAAGATCGACGTTCTGGTGAACAACGCCGGCCTGATGCCCATCGGCGTGACGGAAGCCTATACGACCGCCGATGTCGAACGGCTGTTCGCGGTCAATGTCTTCGGGGCCGTTCGCGCCAATCGGGCCGTCCTGCCGCACATGCGCGCCGCCGGCAGCGGACTTCTCGTGCAGGTCACGTCGTTGATGGGGCGGTTCGTCATTCCCTTCTTCGGAGTCTATGCCGCGAGCAAGTTCGCGCTCGAGGCACTGGCGGAGACCTACCGCTACGAGCTCACCGGCTTCGGGGTCGATTCGGTCATCGTCGAGCCGGGCCAGTTCCCGAGCAACCTCATCTCGTCCAGCCCCGAACCGTCCGATGCGGGGGTCCTGACCTCGTATGGCGAGGTCGCGGCGATCCCGGGCCAGATCAAGGCCCATGCCGACCAGTCGTACGATCCCGCCCATCCGCCGCGCCCGCAACGGGTCGCCGATGCGATCGCAGGGCTGGTCGAGGCGACGGAGCGGCGTCCCCTGCGCACGGTCGTGATGCCGGAGGGCGTGGATTTCGGCGTCGCGCGCATCAACGAGGCGGTCGCTCCCATTCAGAACGACGTGCTCAGGGCCATGGGCATGGCGCACATGATCTAAAAGCCTGTTTAAGTCTTCTTTCCAAGGATTTACCTCAGGATGAGGGGGGTTATTCGAGGCGGGCCTGGTCCGGCTGGATCCCGAGGGACAGGGGCGCCCCGTCGTCCATGGCGGCGAGGCGCGCCACCGCCATGCCGTGGAAACGGGTCAGGCCCTTGTACTCGACGAGTTCGGGCGGGAGGCTCGCCAGGACGCGGTGAAGGCGCTTGCGCCACTTCTCCACCCGCTCGATGTCCTGCAGGCTGATCAGGTAGCAGCGGATCCCGAACAGGATCGCGTTGGAGCGCGGCAGGCGGAACAGGGTCTGCAACTCCACGCGCAGGTGGAGCTTGCCCGCGATGTTCTCCGGGGTCACGGTGGTGCGGTCCGGTCCCCAATCGGGATAGTTCTCGGGCGACGTGTCGAGGCGCGGGTTGATCGTCATCGTCCAGTTCAGCCGGCGGACGGGATGCCCGTATTGCAGGCGCAGGAGATATTGCAGCGCCCGGTCGAACACCCCGATCTCGTGCGCCAGCGGCACCGGCCCGTGCCACTCGTGGAAGCTCATCCCGATATCGAATTCCAGCGACCAATCCGCCTGCGTGGTGACCATGCCGCCATCGACGTAGAGGTTGTCGTCCCGCTGATCCTGCAGGGTGAAGTCCCCCTGAGCCTGCCGGGTGATGTACTCGAACGGCTCGCAGGGCAGAGTGGACGCGTCGCCGAAGACGAAGCGCTGGTCGAGGCCCAGGGGGCGGTTGATCCAGTGCCAGGCGGTGCCGTCCCGCGTCAGGCTGAAATGCTCGGGGTAATCCGCCGACAGGCTCTCCATCAGGAGTTCGAGCGTGTCCCATTGCGCCGGCATCATGTGCGGCAGCACCTGGCATCGCTTCGGGTCGTGATCGAGGACGATCGCGCGCTCCCGGCATTCGGCGACGTAATGTTCGTCCACGTCGAACGCGTGTTCGAAGGCCGGCGACGTGCCCGCTTTCACATGCGGCTCGATGTTGACCGAGTACATGTACCGGTCTTCGCCGAACGGAAACGGGAAGCGGAGCACCGCCGCGTCGCTGTTCCGGTAGGAGAAGTCTCCCCGGAAGGTTTCGTCGGTCTTGAACTGAATACCCATCTCAGCTTCCCTTTACCAAGCGGCACCGATCCCGGCCGATGGCCGGCATCGGCGCGTTCGGCGGATGCCCGCCGCCGCGCGGTCGTCCGGTCTTTAAAAATCGAGCACGAGGGTCTCGGATCTGGCCCGGGAGACGCAGGTCGCGATGAGGCGCCCCTCCGCCTTCTCCGCATCGGACAGGACGTGATCCCGGTGATCGGGGATGCCGTCCACGAGGGGCAGGAGGCAGACGCCGCAGGCGCCCCCCCGGCAGAGGCACGGAGCCTCGATGCCTTCGCCCTCCAGCGCTTCGAGCAGGGTCTGCGACGCCCCGACCGCGATCGACCGGCCGGACCGGGCCAGGGTGACGGTGAACGGCTCGCCGCCCTTGGCCCCGCCGAAACTCTCGCGGTGGATCGCATGCGGCGTCCAGCCGCGGCCGCGCGCCGTTTCCTCGACCGCATCCATCAGGCCTTGCGGCCCGCAGGTATAGACGTGGGTTCCGAGAGGCTGATCGGCGAGGATGGCGGCGAGATCCGGCCGCTCCCCCCGTCCGACGCCATGGACGTCGACGCCCGCCGCATCGTCACCGAGCAGGGCCCGGAAGGTCTCGACCTCGTCGGGGGCGCAGAACTGATGCAGTTCGTAGGCGGCGCCGCGCGACGCCAGGACCGGCCGGTAGGACAGGAACGGCGTCAGGCCGATGCCGCCGGCGATCAGTATGTGCTTGCGGGCGAGCGACGCGATCGGGAACAGGCTGGCCGGCGCGCTCAGCTCGACGGCGTCACCGATCTTGAGCCTGTCGTGCAGGAAGTGGGAGCCGCCGCGCGAGTCCGGAACCCGGCGGACGACGATCGCGTAGTGATCGCGCTGATCGGGCGGCGTCACCAGCGAATAGGCGTTCTGCCAGACCCGGTCCGGCCCCCGCAGGGTGACGAGGACATGCGCCCCCGGCGGCGATGTGGGAAACACCCCGCCAGTCTCGGGAACGAAGCGGAACCGCTTCAGCGTCGGGTTCAGGAGTTCGATCTCGGCGACGCGCGCCGACAGCTTGCCGTCGAGGATCATGAATAGGCCTGCTCTGCCGGAGGGACTTCGCCGGCGACTTCGGCATCGACCTTGACGCCCATGAAGGCCGACAGGCGCCGCGAGAAATGATCCCGCACGAACAGGTTGGCGCCGCAGCCTTCGCATCGGACGATGGTGGTCGTCACGCCGTGATTGAACGTCCGGCAATGGACGCAGGCCACGCGCCGCGCCCGCGTGCCGGAATGGCACTGGAAGATCTCCTGCTTGGTCATCCCCGCGCGCTGCGCCGTGTTGAAGACATCCCATAGGAAGTCCTCGGTCCCGCTCACGTAGAGCCGCAGACCCATATGCTCCCGCGCGAGGCGATGGTCGAGGCGATCGATGAGATGTTTCGGCGAACGGAACCCTCGTTCGTGAACGGTCCCGACGGGTAGGATCCGGCCCTCCTGGTCGGGGGGCGCGACGAACCAGACCTCCACCTCCCTGTCGGGCGGGGCATCGAAACGATAGGTGGGCGAATCCGACACCAATAAGTGGCGCAACCCGGACAGATCCATCGCCAGCGATTGATAGACCGGTCGGCTCTTGATGGACTGATCTGACATCGACCTCGACTCGACAATGGGCGGGGCGGCGGCCGGAGGGGAATGCGCCGAACCAGGGGACGAATTCGGTCCCCTCGACAAAGCCGGCCCCGTCCTGCTTGCACGGCAATCTGGTTCTTTAAGAGAATTTCATTTTCTCCAAGAGAACAACAATGTCAATCGCCGTTTTCGACAGGAGCCCCGGCCAATCGAGCGGATGCCGGTTCGATGAGCGGCGGACGATCGTTTCGGCACCCACTGCCGTCATGGTCCGCACATCCCGTGCGAGATGCGCAGGGTCGCAGGGCGCGCGCACGAAAGCGAGAGGCCATGTCGATGATCCGCTCGAATCGAGAAGGCTCGTCGCGGCCCGATCTCTCGTGATGCCCGCAATCGGCAAGCATCCATGCCTATTTGCTGGTCACATCTGCCCGAAAATCAAATCTCATGGAAAATTTCGATGCAATTCCACTGTTCGCCGAGGGGGGAGCCGCAATAGCGCTTGACAGCGGCTCAACCGAAGAGAAATGATTATTCCTGTAGAGAATTTCAGGAGTTCGACCGGCAGTCTTCCACTGACGTGATGTGTCGGACTCCCGTGACAGGTGCGTGCCGGCGGTCGCGGCGCCCCGGCTATCCGGAAAGACTTCGTGTGACCGTCTCCGCAAGGACGGGAGATATCCATGTCGTTGACGATACCTCGACAAGCACATCCCTAGATTAGAGTTCCTCACGAAACATCCGGTCGGCACCGTTCCTCGCTCCGGGCACGCCGGTGCGGCGGGAGTTTCGTGAGGGACACTCGAAACATCCTTCGGAAAACCTTCTGCGGCGCCGGTCCATCTGGGAGAGCGGCACCCCGACACAGACGATGCTCCGGGTGCTCCTCGACCCCGCCGGGACCGCGCGGGACCGCATCGCCCCGGGACCACACCCTCGACGAGGGCACGGGTCGATCCGGGCCGAACCCTCGATACGACCAATGGAGATCTGAATCATGAGTACCGGACTGGCATCCTCGGCAAAGCCCGTGGCGGGCTTCACGTCCCCCGCCACCGGGGCGGTCGAAGACGGCAAGCTGCATCGCAGCATCAACTGGACGGGCGCGTTCTGGGTCGCGAGCGGCGTTCCCGCCCTCGTCCTGTTCTCGGTGGGCGGCATTGCCGGCAATACGGGCAAGCTCGCCTTCCTGATCTGGACGCTCTCCATGATCATGGGCTTCATCCAGTCCTTCACCTATGCGGAGATCGCCGGCCTGTTCCCGAACAAGTCGGGGGGCGCGTCGGTCTACGGGGCCGCGGCCTGGGTCCGCTACACCAAGCTGGTGGCGCCCCTCTCGGTCTGGTGCAACTGGTTCGCCTGGTCGCCGGTCCTGTCCCTCGGCTGTTCCATCGCGGCCTCCTACATCATCAACGCGGTGGCGCCGCAGCCCGCGGCCACGTCGCCGGCCGTGGTGCAATGGCTCGCCACCAACGGAGCCGCCCTGCAGATGGCCGATGCCGACAAGGTGACGGCGGCCATCGCCGCCGTGGCGCCCGGCATCCGCAGCTGGACCCTGTTCACCACCACCCTCGGCCCGGTCTCGCTCTCCCTCAACCTGGCCTTCTTCATCGGCGCCGCCCTGATGCTCGCGGTCTTCGCCGTGCAGCACCGCGGTATCCTCGGAACGGCGAACGTCCAGAAGTATATCGGTCTCCTCGTCATCATCCCGATGTTCATCGTCGGCGTGGTTCCGCTGCTCATCCACGGCGTGAATTGGGAGAACTTCTCTCCGCTCGTCCCCCTCGCGGCGCCGGCCGCTCCCGCGCCGGGTGCCTGGAACATCACGGGCTGGACGCTGGTCCTCGGCAGCATGTTCATCGCGGCCTGGTCGACCTACGGGTTCGAGACGGCGATCTGCTACACCAGCGAGTTCCGTGATCCCGCCAAGGACACGTTCAAGGCGATCTTCTATTCGGGCCTGCTCTGCCTCCTGCTGTTCACCCTCGTGCCCTTCACCTTCCAGAGCATGCTCGGCGTCGAGGGGATGCTGGAAGCGTCCATCGTCGACGGGTCGGGCGTGGCGGCAGCACTGGCGCACATGGTCGGCGGCGGTCCCATCGTCGAGAACTTCCTCGTCATGCTGATGATCCTGGCCCTCGTGCTCTGCATCATGACGGCGATGGCGGGGTCCTCGCGCACCCTCTACCAGGGCTCGGCCGACGGCTGGCTGCCGCGCTACCTCAGCCACGTGAACGAGCATGGCGCCCCGACGCGGGCGATGTGGACCGATCTCGTCTTCAACCTCGCGATCCTGGCGATCGCCTGTGCCGATGCGACGAGCTTCTTCTTCATCCTGGCCGTGTCGAATTGCGGCTACATCATCTTCAACTTCCTCAACCTCAACTCGGCCTGGATCCACCGCATCGACTCGGCGCATATCCCGCGCCCCTACCGCGCACCGACCTTCGTCCTGGTGCTCGGCGGCGTCTTCGCCTTCGTGAACGTGATCTTCATGGGCGCGGGCGCGAAGGTCTGGAACCCGATCGCCCTCTGGGCCGGCCTGATCACCGCCGCCCTGATCATCCCGGTCTTCTGCTACCGCCACTATGTCCAGGACGGCGGCAAGTTCCCGGCCGAGATGTACGAGGACCTGCATGTTGGCCCCGACGGTGCGGTGAGCCGCCGCCGGGCGGGAATCCTGCCCTACCTGACGCTGGCCGCCGGCGTCGTGGTGCTCCTCCTCTCGAACTGGTTCTTCCAGCTGTGATCGAACCGGGCTGCCGGGGCCGTGAGCTCCGGCAGCCCGCGCACGGGACGAGACAGAGTCCGTCCAATCAAAAAACGGAACGCTAGAGCTGCGCCCGACCACGTTGGGTCGGGGCACATCTCTAGGCCTTTGTTTTGCCGCGCTCTTTTTCGCCGAACCGGCATCCACTTCGGCGGAGAGCGCTCTAAGGGACAGCCGCCATGAGCTACAAAGACCTTCCCCGCCAGTCGGCCCTCAACGAACGCCATCTGGCCTTGGGCTCGACACTCGACGCCGAGTGGAACGGGATGCCCATCCCCCAATCCTACAGCACCGACCGCTACGAGGAGACCACCATCGTCCGCTCGCGGGCGGGCCTGTTCGACGTCTCCGGCCTTCGCATCGTCAACGTCTCCGGTCCGGACGCGGAAGCGATGCTAAACGCGATGCTCACCAGCGACGTCGGCAAGATCGCGCAGGGCAAGTCCGCCATCAGCAACATCGTCGACGAGAACGGCTCCCTGATCGACGACGTGCTGGTCTACCGCGACGGGCCGCAGGCCTTCCGCGTCTCGCATGGCGGCGGCAGCCTCGAAGACGTCCTTCCCGAATTCACCGAAGGCCGCGCCGTGGAGGCGGCCCGCGACGACGACGTCCACATCCTGTCGCTGCAGGGACCGCTGGCCCTCGCCATCCTCGCGCCGCACACGCCCTTCGACCTGCCGACGCTCAAGTATTTCGAGCATGTCCGCACGACGCTGTTCGGTCGCGACGTGTCCCTGGCGCGGGGCGGCTACTCGGCCGAGCGCGGCTACGAGGTGTTCTGCGCCGCCAAGGACGCCGTCGCCATCTGGGACGCGATCATGCAGGCGGGCGAACCCTTCGGCATCGTGGCGGCCTCCTGGGACTGCCTCGACATCGTGCGCGTGGAGGGCGGCCTGCTGTTCTTCCCCTTCGACATGCCGAAGCCCGACACCACGCCGTGGGAAATGGGCCTGGCCTGGACCGTCGACCTCGACAAGCCGGATTTTCGCGGCAAGGCCGCCCTGCTGGCGAGGA